>JBGUPJ010000028.1:0-9999 GCA_045130235.1 Bacteroidales bacterium | reverse complement strand
ATGAAAACTTTTCGAATAATTATCACTTTTCGGATCAATTAATTGGTTTATAAAACTTTTGTCCCTTTCATCCGGGATTTCAACAGTCCTCCCATCTGGGTCCACCAGCTTCACCGGATTGTTCCCACAATACGTGTATGGGGACAATGACGGGTACTTGTCCGCCAGCGGGTCCACGCTCAGCCAGATGGAGAGCGTGGGGTGGTAGTGCCGCGCACACGGACCAGTTGCGACCGACATGGACAATGGATTCCAACAATTGTTCATAAATCAAATTTGAGCCGCCAAAGTTACAAAACTTTTGGTTATGTTTGCACCTAGCTTTAATTTTTCTTCCATCTAACTAAATCATTGATAAGTATGCCATCTACAATGGTTTATATTGACTTTACAAAAGAAAAACGGGACAGAATCGGGACAAAAACGGGACAACAAATTTTCATTTTTATAAAAAAGGAGCATTTATGGCAATGATTTTTTCAGACTTCCGGCCGGCGGAATACCATGCCGGAAAATCCTCGTATGTAGCGTTTTATGTCATCAATCCAGAGACGGGTACCCTCGTGCGTAAACGTATCAAGGTGAACAGGGTCGGCAGGGGACAGAACCGGGACAGGTATGCACGCACGCTTTGCTGCGAAATCAACCGGAAACTGTATGAGGGATGGAACCCGTTTCTGGAAAATGACGCTTACTTCAGCGGCACCTCGATGCAGAAGGGCATCAAGGAATTTCTGGAAACCAAAGGCAAAAATGTCCGTCCCGACACGTTCAGAAGCTATCACTCCTATCTCAAGTGGTTCAACGGCTTCCTGCACAGAAGCGGGAAGATGCAGATGCCTGTCAAGACCTTCACCGACCGCGATGCCGAAAAGGCCATGAAGGAGCTGGGCACCCGCACCGACATCGGCCCCAAGGAGATTCTGATGCTGAAAATCAAGGATATAGATTTTGTTGAAAACAGATGCGCACTCAGCTTAATTTGCCGATGAAATACCAGTTCTATTCGTTGAAGGACACGGGTATCACAGAACTTTTAGAGAGGGGTGTCCCAGCTAAATATGTGAAAGATTTGGCCGACCACAGCTCTCTGGAGGTGACGGAGCGGTACATGCATAAGACGGAAGCTAAGATCATATTGAAACACAACACATTGCAGTTCTGCACAAGCATATAAAACTATTGGACAGCTTCTGTGTTCGCTTTTTCCAGCGGACCGTTAGGCACGCAATAGCCACCATATTTTCTGCCACCAACGCGCTCAATCATCCCTTGTTTCCTGAGTTCAATGAGGCAGCGCTCAACGGTACTCTGTGAATAATGCGTCTCGGCGGTGATGTCCGCCGAATGGCAGTTCGGGTGGCTTCCTATGAAGGCAAGCACCTCCAAAATTTTATCATCCGGTGGGGTTATCGGCTTCCGTTTGCCTGTCCGGTGGACCGTTTTCTCCTTGACGGCCTTATCGTCTGTCTCCGTCGGAGAATTTTGAATGTCTTTGTCATTTTGACCCTCCTTTTCCTCCACGGCCGAAAAGGTTTGAATACCCTCCCTTACCCTCTTAGCGACCTCTTTACTGGTCCTGGGGTCCAGTGTGAATTTGGTGGGGAAATTTTCCCACGACATCTGTTTCATCGTTACTTTGTCGTCTTGGCATGACTCGATGTAGCGGAAAGGCACCAGTAGATTTTTGGTCAGACGGACGAACTCCTCCTCTCCCAACAACTGATCAAGATGCTTCATGGAGCCGAGCCGCGTGTAGTGTTTGTTCTGCGCCGTATAGACTATGGTGAAATTATGTTGTTGGAGACAATAGAAGATGTCGTCAACGGGGACCAGTTGAACATTGCTGTCCTTGTCGGTGACATCCAGTTTGCGAAACTCCCGATAAACAACCTGCACCTCCTTTTCCAACAAATGGCGCAACTGCTGCCTCTCCCTAAACAGATAAGGGAAAAAATTCAGGGCGAGATTGCGCCCGATAGTAAAAAGCAGAGTTGTTGAAAAGAAATTATAGAAACCGACATATTGGATGAGCTGAGCATTGCATGACATGATATTGGGGTAAGCGATGGCAAGGTCAATGACAGCAACCGCTAAAGCGATGAAAACCACTGCCAAACAGTAAATAACGTACGAATACTTTTTGTAAATTATCGGATAAAGCAGGTAATAATTGGCATACAATGACCCTAACAGAAGAACCGCAGAGAGAGATTCCTTGAACAAACTTCCTGTAAATGGGCGCAGGATGGAATTGCGAACAAAAAGCCAAATCGTAATAGCGCAGAACAGGACATTCAGCAGAATAATGACGATTGTTTTCAGGTGTTTCATAGTGGTAAAATTTAAATAGATTTGCAAAAATAGTCAATTCTTCGATACCCATCTATCAAAATTGTCTTTTCCGTCTCACAAAGACCCACTCCGACGGAATAAACCGCAATAAAGCGAGATAATTTATAATATACTGATTATCAATATAATACACACCCTATAAAACCCAACAAAAACAAACCCACGTCACATTTTTATAGAGAGTGGGCACATTCGTGGTGAGAGGGAATAAAAATCACCCAAACTGGTTGTAATTTTGCAGTCGCAAAACCAACATTTAACCGCTAATAATCTAAAAACTATGAAAAAAGCATTAACATTGACATTGCTCGTGGCCATATTGCTTGCAGCATGTGTGAAAGAGACCCACAAGAATGTGGAATCCAAACCGTCAACCAACAGCATTGTTGAACTATCTGATGGAGACAAGAAAGATCGTTCAATATTCCTATTGACTACGAGAGTTGGACACAACAGCAGTGATTGCAGTGGAAGTTGTGTAACCTACAATGGCCAAACAGGACACGTTGATTGTATGGGACAAGGAAACTTATGTGAGGTAGCAGCAAACGTCAACCTTCAGCAGGTCGGATCTGCCATCTCCATCACCACAACGGACACGTTCAATCTAACCTCGGGGAACTTTTTCCTTATGCCGAACCGGTCGTTGGACTATATGGACCAATCGGGCTTACACACCTATCTGAACATTCCCACTCAATTGGTTTATCGTGATACCACCACCCTGCAGTTCACTTTTACAGGACTGTTTTTCAGCAGCAAGCCGGCATACTCAAACCAGTAGTTTTTAATGACAATATAGCCAGTTGAGTTAAAATCTGTTTGTAAATTTCAAAATAAGTACGACAATCCATAAACCAAACGCTATGAAACTAAGAATCATGATTTTTCTTGCTTTTGCGCCCTTGTTTTGCATTGTCGCTACGGCGCAAGTTTCCGACCCCATCCTCTGGCTCCGTGCCGACAGCGCAGGAACCGACACGCCCATGTGGCGCGACATCTCCGGCAACGGCTATGACGCCGCCTTCACCACAGATTCGGTCAAAAATGCCGACACGCTGCTGAACTTCAACCCAGCCTTCCGCTTCGACGGCACCGAGCTCTCCGTCCCTCCACTTGAGGTGACGGAGGAGGCGAACAGCGTCATCATCGTCTATCAGGCCGACACGGCGGCCAGTGAGGAGCTTCCCCTGTGGTCGTTCCAAGCCGACAGCGCCCACACCCTCGCCCTGACCACGCGACGGATTGTAAACAGCAACAGCACAATATTGTATGGTGATGAGAATAGCCGCTGCACCGTCGTCAACAGCCTCACGCAACTGTGGCGCAGGCGCAGGATGGCCGACACGCTTCATTGCAGTGGTGTCGTTGGAACCACCGACTCCTCCGCATTCACTGGGATGGTGGCGGAGCTGGTCGTGCTTCCCTGCGGTGAGGAGTTCTCCGACACCGCTCTTTATCAGTGGTGCAGCTATCTGGCCGTGAAGTACGGGGTAACGCTGCATGAGACATCCTACCTTTCATCGGACGGCACGGTGACGTGGCCGCTCGACTCTTTAGGACAGTTCTCGGGAAGCGTCATCGGCATCGGGCGCGACGACCGCTTCGGGCTCTACCAGCGGCAGAGCCGCACCGCCGACGGGCTGCTGACCATCGGTCTTGACAGCATCGCGGCAGACAATATCATGCACGGCAACACCCTCGCCGACAGGGAGTTTCTGATGGTGGGCAGCGCAGAAGCCGCCTTCAATACCGCATCGGAACTCTATTTGGAGGATGACCAGACCCTGAACCGCTATGGTGATGGTGTCGCCAAGGTGACGGGGACGGGCATTCCACAAAAGCCTTTCACTATGAGGGTTGACGCCTCGCGTTGGGCCGATAGCCTGCACCACTACGCCCTGCTGGTTGACCGCAGCGGCTCGGGCGAGTACCGATACTCTGACTTGGAGATTTTCACTCCGGCGGGGATTGACACCGCCAGCAAAACACTCACCTTCAGCGACATCCACTGGGACACGGACGGCAGCGGCTGCGACCGTTTCTGCTTTGCCGCATTGGACATCCATGACTTCTCGCAGATCGGGGAGCGTGGCGCAGTGTCGGAAATCGGCGAGAGCAATGGCGCGACAAGCAGCAGTTCCGGCGGGCAATACACCCTTTACCCGAATCCCAATGGCGGCCATTTCGTGCTGGAGGCGCATTACCCCGAAGCCACACCGCTCACCGTACACGTCTATACCGCCGACGGCAAGACGGTGCGCACCTACCAGCGGGGCGGCGACACTATGCACCGCATAGAGGGGAACCTCTCCGCCAAGGGGCAGTACCTCATTGAGATTGTCAGCAACGCGGAACGCAACCTAATCAAGATGCTGGTACAATAGAAGTTGAGAGTTAAAAGTTGAGAATTGAAAACTGAGAATTGAAAATTATTCACTAAAATAATTACATGATGAAAAAGAATCCATTTTTAATGTTATTGTTCGCAGCTTTAGCAATGGCTGTGATGATGGGATGTGAGAAGGATCCCATCGAACCTGACCCAGACGTTGACCCAACCTTGCCGAAAGTGCTGGTAGCTGGCTGCAACCTGGTTAGCACCGACGCGAATGGCGCTATCTGCTGGGAAGACGGAGTAAAGACCACATTGGCTGAAGGCAATGGAAATACGGCCACCTGCGTTTTCGCTGACGGTAACGATACCTATTATGGCGGCAGAATGGACGGAAAACCCACCATCTGGAAAAATGGTGTGCCACAAGCACTCTCACAATCAAGTGGTAGTGTTAGCGACATCTGCGTCAGTAACGGGAAGGTGTATGCCGTTGGAAGCATGGGCGGCGCAGCCACATTATGGGTGGATGGTGTTGCCGAAACCATGGAAAGCGATTATCAGACCCTTTACCCATGGACCAGTCCGAGCACGGTGGTGACCGCTGTAACGGTGGCCAATGGGAAAGTGTATGTGGTGGGGTATGCTAAAACTTCAGGAACTCCGAAAGCCGCTTATCTGTGGGTGGACGGCGTGTGCCAGATGCTATCGGACGGAGGTGGTTCGGCCTACGATGTGTTTGTGGATGGTACGACCGTATATGTAGTGGGAGAGGGTCCGCAGGAGAGTGAGGTCTATGCCGACCTCACCGTTCCGGCTCTGTGGACCAACGGTGTTTTCCAAGACCTGACCCCAGCCAACGAGACTCCCACACCCGGCCGCGCGACCTGCATCTGTGTGGACAACCACATTCCGTATGTGTCCTTCTACAGACGCAAGGGTGCCACTTGGGATCCTATCATGCAGGGATACGTGTATCAGAACGGCTCGATACAGGAGGTGGCTTGCAAGCAGGCCTATGCCGTTTTTAAGAAGGATGGCGACCTCTATGTGGGCGGCATCAAGGAGCAATGGGTTGGCGACGACCTGCCGGTGCTGCTCAAGAACAATGTGGCCCAAACCCTCGGCAGCGGAAATAACCCTGCCCGCGTAAATGCTATCTATGTAAGATAACCTATTTATAACCAACCACCAACGCCATGAAAAATTTTCATATTTTCACATGCCTTGCAATCGGCGTTTTCTTGACGGCCGCCATTGCCACCTACCAGCCCGCGACCCACACTTCAGATGGTTCATACTCATATACAAACAGCTACAGCGTCGCTCCTGTAAACGGAAACTTGTATCCTGACATATCCCAACCAACGACGAAGGCTGTGGGGGACACCTCACTGCCGGTCAGTCTCACGCCCGCCTTTAGCTACACCATAGGCAAAGTGAGGCTTATAGGTGATGAGGGCACCCGTCCGTTCCCCATGGAGCTTTCCGTGACCGAGCTGACGGAGGCCACTCTGCCCCCGTTGGACCAAGGCATGGTGAACGTAACCGACTACGCGGCGGGCTACCGCATGCTGCCCGACGGCATGGTGTTCAACGGCGACATCTCCATCGTGCTGCCCTACGACTCCACCCTGCTGCCCGCAGGATTCACCCCTGACGACATCGTGACCTACTACTATGATGTGCGCAGCGGGCGCTGGACGGCCATCGGGCGCGATTCTGTCAGCACGGCGGAGGCGCTGGTATATTCCAAGGTGAACCACTTCACCGACTTCATCAACGCGGTCATCAAGACCCCTGAGATGCCGGAGACCTCGGCCTTCACGCCGACCAGCATCAAGGAGCTGGAGGCGGCCAATCCGCTGGAGGGGTTGCAACTGATACAGGCGCCGACTGCCAACAACAACGGCACCGCCAACTTAAGCTACCAGTTGGAGATTCCGGCGGGGCGGCAGGGAATGCAGCCCAACCTTGCCCTGACCTACAGCAGCAGCGGCGGCAACGGCTGGCTCGGTGTGGGTTGGGACATCTCCGTCCCCTCCATCACCGTGGACACCCGATGGGGTGTGCCAAGATACGACCATGACTATGAAAGTGAGGTGTATCTTTATGGCGGCGAACAACTGGTGGAAAAGGACGTTTTGGGCAACCATCTCCCCATGCCACACAGGACGAATCAATGGAGGCTAAGAACCTCCACCGACACCCGTTTTTACCCGAGGGCAGAAGTGGCTTTCGACAGTATTGTGCGGCACGGCGTGGCACCATACGAGTATTGGTGGAGCGTGACCGACAGGAACGGCACCACCCATTACTACGGCAAAAGGCATGATGTGGACGATGTGGACTATAACGCCGTGCTGAAGGACTCCGATGGAAATATCGCCTATTGGGCTTTGACAGAAAGCGTTGACCCCAGCGGAAACTGCGTGCATTATTACTACGACATTGTCACCCATACGGGCACTGACCTGGGGAATGACGGCAGTGAAATCTACCTGGAGGAAATCAGATACACGGGCCACAATGGCGCAAATGGGAAATACAATATTCGCTTCAACCGGCAGGACTTCGGAAGAACCGATGTGTCAACCAATTGCAGATATGGTTTTAAGGAAACCTCCGCCTCCACTCTTTGTAACATTCAAGTGCTTTTCAACCAAGAACTTGTAAGGACTTTCTATTTTGTCACGGAGAACTGCCGGGAGAGTAACTACAAGACACGGCTGCGGCACTTGGTTAGGTTAGATGGCAAGGAACCCCTTGAAGCAGACTGCAACCTCACTTCTGCCCAACTGTCGTCAATGGTCAACAATTTGGGCGCACTCCGCTACGATTTCGAATATTATGACTACCCGAAGCCAGCAAACATGTTCAGTGATGCGGTGAACATAGACCTTGAGACTGACGGTCTCGCATCGTCATTCCTCACATCGGGGTTTGCCTCCTCCGCACTGGGCTCAACAAAAGGCAAGAGCTGGAGCATCGGCGGAAGCGCATCCATCGGCCTGGGTCCAAATGTCGCATTGACAACTGTCAGCGCGGGAGGAAACTTCGACTACAGCCGTTCACAAAACGAGGGGCAGCTCACACTGGCCGACCTCAATGGTGACGGACTGGCCGACAAGGTATTCAAAAAGTCGGGGCGGGTATGGTACCGCCCTCAGATCAGGGACAACGACTACCAGTTCCATTACGGCACGCCCGTCTTACTGGAAGGTGTTTCCGATTTTCTGAAGGAGAGCAGCAGCACCATCGACTGGGGTCTGCAGCTGTCGGCGGGCCTCACCCTCAGCGGCGGATGGCCCACCACCACCTCAACCACTACCACCTATTTCTCCGACATCAACAATGACGGTCTGTTGGATCTGGTGAGTCCGTCGGGGGCGCTTTTCAACCGATTGAACGCACAGGGGCATCCGACTTTCACCCCGTTCAACCAAATTGCCACCACCCCGCCCGGAGGCACATTGGGACAGACTTTGGTAGTGACCTCCAACAGCCCCTGCGACGGCGGCATCATCTTCGACGGGGCGGTAAACCCCAATTTGGGATGCACCATGCGATGCGACACAGTAAGCACGGTGGTAAACCTTAACGACAGTCTTCTGGCATGGCAGGCTCAAGGCTACGAATGCCATTGGGCGAACTACGGGAAAAAATTGTATGGTTACCGGTGCGAAAGCGTATGCGACACCTCATCGCCCGATCCTAATATGGAGGCGGTACGGGTGTGGGTGGCACAGGAAGACGGCTATATCGATGTAAGGTCGGCGCTGGCTTTGTTATGCGACAGCTCAGAAAGCCGACTCCAGTCGTACTATGTTGACGGCATCATATACTCCATTCAATTAAGTTCTGGCAATCTGCTGGATGCTGACACGCTGCGTTCTCAGCGCGATACCATCTTATGGGAGGGGTTTGTTGCGCCTGATAACTATTTGCAGCACCTTGACACCATCAGAAACCTTCAGGTCAACCAAGGCGACCTCCTTTTCTTCCGGCTGAAATCTGTCAACAACCACTCCTTCGACAAGGTGAGATGGAGGCAGGAGATTCTTTACCGCAATGTGAGCGGCACCGACGACTACGGGCAGAACAGAGGCCTCTACCAGAGCGACAGCGACCTCGTTCTCTGCGGACAGAGTTATTTCCGCGCCACTGGCGGCGGCACCGTATGGGTGGATGGGATATTGGAGGCCAGCCAGCTGAACAATGCGGCCACTGCCGTCATCAGGCTGAACAACACCGTCATCCATAGCAGGACGATGGGTGCCGGGGTTCCATGCAACATACAGATTGACACATCGTTTACCGTCAATGATGGTGACATCATCCGTTGCGAGGTGTATGTCGCCAACGGTAACACGACATGGGGAAACATCCGTTATGCCCCAAGAATCCGGTTCAGGGGAACATTCTCAGGTGTGACAGACACCTTGGTCTATCACATCCCGCCCCAATACCACATCAACAACTATGCGGGCACACGGATCGACACTTTCTACCACAAGGCTTTCGGGCCGCTTTATAGGGGATGGGGACACTTCGCCTACCACATGAACTACCCCGACACCTCAAGCCGCCATATCATCATGACAGAACGTCTGCTGTTGCCCCGCTGGCTGACGGCCACCTCGGCCTCACAAATCGACACATCAGAGGTTTATCTCAACATCCCGCAAGCCGATGTGTCGGATGAGGCGAGAATGTCGGAGGCATTCTCAAGCATATACAATCCCCTCTCCGACAGCACCAGCTGGGTGGAGATGACCGCAAACACAGAGTTTGGGGCATGGTTGGGATATGGGAATATCACCTATTTGAACAGGGAAATAATGGCCAATACCCGCTGTATCAGCTACATACCCGTTGATATGGGCGAAACGGCCAATAGCGCCGCCATCGACGACTACGACTATCCTGTGCCGAACAGCATAGCGGGTGCCCCCGTCAACACCATCCGCAAACAGAACAAATCGAAGCTCCGCAACAGCTCCTACGGTGTAGGCTACATTGCAAGCATGGGAGTTTCCGAATCAGAGGGCAGCAACCGGATTATCTCTGACTATATGGACATGAACGGGGACGGCTATCCCGACTTCCTCGCCGCCGGCAACATCCAATATACGATGCCATGGGGCGGTATAGGGACACACATCTACGTGGATACGCTGGCCTACTCCACCGAATCGGTCACCGAGTCCAACGGGCAGACTTTCGGAGCAAGCTACTCCTTGCCCAAGAGAAATACGACCTCGCGGCCGAGCACCGCCAAGATCTCTTTCGACGGCAACGGAAGTGTC
>JBGUPJ010000027.1:0-105428 GCA_045130235.1 Bacteroidales bacterium | reverse complement strand
TGAGTGTTACCAGATTGATTCCGTGTTCATCGATGGTGTGTACAGTGGCACTCTGGCGGAATACACTTTCAGCGACATCACCGCCGATCATAGTATTGATGTGACTTTCAGTCAAATAGAGTATGATTTATCGCTGACCATTTATCTTAATGGAGAAGAAGTTTTAACGGATGAAATTGCTGTGGACTGTGGGGATTCTACATGGTTTGAGGTGCCTGTTTTCGACTGCTATCACATTGATTCAATGATGGTGAATGGCGAATGGATAGAGCCAGTGGAATTATATACCATTGCTTTCATGGATATGGATTATGCGGCCGTGGCCTATTTGAGCGCCGACCGGTTCTATGTGGTCACCTCGGTGCAGGGCAACGGCACTGTGTTGCCGTCCGATACCATCTGGGCCTTCTGTGAGGAGGATATTACGCTGACCTTCACCCCCGCAACGGGTTGGTATGTACAGAGCCTGATGGTGGATGGACAAGATTTGGGTACGCCTGCCAACAACAGCTACACCCTTCTTTCCGTTACTGCCAACCATGAGGTGGAAGTGATATTCGCTGTCAATCAGTATATTATCACCTCTTCAGTGGAACCTATCAATGCTGGACAAATTACGCCGTATGGTTCGCACATCTACAATTATGGCGACAGTGTCACCTATTTCATCCATCCGTTCCCCAACTACCAGATTCTGCGTGTGGAGGTGGACGGTGAAGATGTGGGCAATGCCGACAGTTACACCTTCAGCTTTGTAGATGAACATCACACTATCGTGGCCTATTTCGAGACGGTGGGTATTGGCGAGGTTGAGCGGCGCCCCGTTGACATTTGGACAGTGGGCAACCAACTGAATGTGGATGCGGAAGGCCATGGACAGATCCAGTGTGTGGAGGTCTTTGACATGCAAGGCCGTTGTGTGCAGCGGAGAGAGGAGCAGGACAGTCAGCTACAGATGTCATTGGATGTGGCCACCGGCACCTATATCGTGCGGGTATATCTGAAAGGCGAAGTCGTGAGCAGAAAGGTGAGAGTGATGAGGTGGTAGATTTAAAAATATATTGTACCTTTGCACCGTCGTTTTTCTGGATGTTGTCAAAGGACTTCGCAAGGTTCGGAAATACGGCGCAAAAAGTAAATTGAGAAGTCCTTATTATTGAAAATGAAAAAAGTTATCACGTCCATCATGCTGTGTTTCGGTGCGTTGTTCGCCTTTGCGCAGCCCCAATCCGCCTCATTAGTCATTCAGGCTGATCAACACGAGATGTTCTGGATCTTTGTCAATAATGTCTTGCAGAACAACGACCCGTCAGAGGCGGTATTTGTCAACAATCTCACAACGGGCGTTTACAGTATTTCGGTCACGATGAACAACCCCAGTCAGACCTCGATGACCACCCAGATCCAGACACATGAGGGAAAGAACTACTACTCAGTAAGTTTCGACCCTTACTACAATCGCATTACCTTGCGCTGTGTGGATCAGGATGTGCAGATGGCCAACTCAATGGTGGGTTCGTTTATGCAGATGACCGCCCAGATGAATGCGATGTATGAGGCCGATGTGAACCGTCCGGTAGGACAGCCAGACCCTCACCACCCGCATGGGGCACCCGTTCCCGCACCCGCTCCCGGCATGGCCCCCCCGCCGCCAGTCCCCGCCGGTCCGATGCCTTGCAACGACCACGATTTCCGTGAAATCAAGATGTTGGTGGCCAATGAGACTTTCGAGGACAAGAAACTCACCATCGCCAAGCAGGCCACCCAAGCCGAATGGCTCACTGTGGACCAACTGGCCGAAATCGCCATGTTGTTCGACTTCGAGAATACCAAACTCGAATATCTCAAATTCGCCTACGACTACTGTTTCGACCCCAACAAGTATTACAAACTCAACAAAGTATTTGAGTTCTCGTATTCCATTGAGGAACTGAACGACTATATCCAAAGCCGTCGTCGCTAAATTCGCCTCTGGCGATTTTGTGGGGAGAAAATTTTGTCGTATATTTGCAGCCTAAAAATCTCCCCATGTTGCCGATTCTTCGTATTGACGTAGAGAATGCTATCGCCACCCTCTCAAGCTGGGTGTGGAGTCCGGCGCTGATTATCCTTTGTCTCGGCGCAGGTCTCTTTTTCTCCATTCTCACCCGTTTTGTGCAGGTGCGCCGTTTCGGTGAGATGGTGCGGCTGCTCTTTTCCACCGACAAAAAACAAAAAACGGGCATCACCTCCTTCCAGGCGTTTGCCATGGCGCTGTCGGGCCGTGTGGGTACGGGCAACATTGTGGGTGTGGCTACCGCTATCGGTTATGGCGGACCGGGCGCTATCGTCTGGATGTGGATTATCGCCTTCCTCGGTTCCGGTTCTGCGTTCGTGGAGGCGACACTGGCGCAGATTTACAAGGAAAACCATAACGGACAGTTCCGCGGCGGCCCTTCCTATTACATTGAAAAGGGCTTGCGCTGGCGCTGGCTGGCCGTCACGTTTGCGGTGTGCTCAGTGGTGGCATGCGGACTTCTTATGCCGCCCGTGCAGAGCAACGGCATCGCCATTGCCTTCTCTAATGCTTTGCCCAATGTGAGCCCTTGGGTGGTGGGGCTTGTCACGGCTATAGTGCTTGGCCTTGTGATTATCGGTGGTGTGAAGCGTATCGCCGTTGTGGCAGAGGTGGTGGCACCCTTTATGGCGATATTTTATGTCATCCTCGCCATCGTGGTTCTGGTGTGTAATGCCTCAGTGGTGCCGGCGGTCTTTTCCGATATGTTCCGTAGCGCTTTCGGCGTGCATGAGATTTTTGGCGGCATCATCGGCGCTACCATCGCATGGGGCGTGAAGCGTGGCATCTACTCCAACGAGGCGGGGCAGGGAACTGGCCCTATCGTGGCAGGCGCTGCCAAGGTGTCGCATCCTGTGAAGCAGGGACTGGTACAGGCCTTCTCGGTGTATGTGGATACGCTGCTGGTGTGTACGGCCACCGCGGTGATGATTCTGGCCACCAAGACCTACAATGTGGTGGATGCCTCCACGGGTGCTGTACTGTTCCAATCTCCCTACGGGTTGGGCGAGCCAGATGTGTCATATACGGCCACCGCTATCGGTACATTGTTGGGCAGTTCGGTGGGCAATATCGTGATCGCAGTGGCGTTGGCCTTCTTTGCCTTCACCACCATCATGGCTTATTATTACTATGCGGAGACAGGGCTCGTATATCTTTTGGGTAAAGGGAAAAAAGAGCATGTCGCCGTATGGATTCTTCGATTCGTCATCGTGGCGGCGGTGTTTTATGGCTCGCTGAAGGCTGCTAAGGCGGCGTGGGATCTCGGCGATATAGGTGTGGGCACCATGGCGTGGATCAACATTATTGCGATACTGCTGCTGTTTCCGAAGGCTATCCGATCCTTACGCGACTATGAGCGGCAGAAAAAGGCTGGCAAAGAGCCTGTATTCGACCCCAAGAGCTTGAATATTAAAGGTGCGGATTTTTGGGAGGAGAAGTTGGAGGAGGATAAAGGAAAAGAGGAGAGCTGAAGGGACGGGCAATAAATTGTGATTTTCCCCCCAAAAAAAGAATGGGGATGTTGCAACACCCCCATTCACGGATTTTTATAAATATTTTTCTTTGACTATTCGTAGTCTTTCACCTCCACGCTGCCGTCGAGGATCATACGGGCGTTCATGGCCATGGAAGCCATCTCGTCCTCGCCAGGATAAACGGCGACGGGGGCGATCCACTCAACGTGGCGTTTGATGTGGCCGACGATGGGTTTGCCGTAAGCGATACCGCCGGTGAGCAGAATGGCATCGACTTTGCCTTCAAGAACGGCTGCATTGCCGGCAATCTGCTTGCCAATCTGGTAGGCCATGGCACGCTCGATAAGGTCGGCGTATTTGTCGCCGGCAAGGGCGCGTTTCTCCACCTCGTATGCGTCGTTGGTGCCGAGGTAGGATACAAGACCGCCTTTGCCCACGATGACCTTGCGCATCTCCTCGTAGGTGTATTTGCCGCTGTAGCAAGCCTTAATGATCTGGTCCATCGGGAGGGTTCCAGAACGCTCTGGCGAGAATGGTCCTTCGCCTTCAAGTGCCTGGTTCACATCGATGACGCGGCCCTTGCGGTGCGCGCCTACGCTGATGCCGCCGCCCATGTGCGCCACAATCAGGTTCAGCTCTTCATATTTCTTGCCAATGGATTTGGCATACGTGCGGGCAATGGCCTTCTGGTTCAATGCATGGAAGATGGAAAGGCGCTCAAAGTCTTTGTGTCCCGATATGCGGGCGATATCCTCCATCTCATCCACGATGACGGGGTCGGCGATGTAAGCCTCTTTTAACCCAATCATCTTGGCCACACTGTCGGCAATCAGACCGCCGAGGTTGCAGGCGTGAACACCGTTGTAGCCTTCCAGCAAATGCTTCTTCATCAAATCGTTGACGCGATACACACCGGAAGTGAGCGGTTTGATGAGACCGCCGCGACCCATCACGATGGCAATCTCGTCCAAGTTAATGTTCTGATTTTTCAACTCTTCCAGAACGAAATTTTTGCGGTAGTCATATTGGTCGGCAAGAACTGCGAATTTCGACAGCTCATCGACGGAGTGCTTGATATTGGTGGTGAAAATGTTTTTTTCGCCTTCAAAAACAGCAATTTTAGTGGAGGTGGCTCCTGGATTGATGGCAAGAATCTTGTTTCTCATTATAAAGTTCAGTTTTATGATGGATAAAATTTATTCGTTGTCGGTGTAGGTGGGGATGATTTTGGCTTCGCTGTAGCCCGTACCGGCATTGGTGCACACGTATGCGCGCACGTAATACACAGTGTCAAGTACGGGAGCGTTATAGGTAAGGTTGAAAGTGGTGCTTTTCCCATCATGCTCTTCCATAGCAATGGTGGTTACACCCTCAGCCTTGTAGGTGGGTTCGGGGGTGAGGCTGAACAGAAAGCCCACCTCATTAAAGTATTTGCATCCGCCGTTTGCGGTGATGGTGCCTTTGCAGTCCATAATGCAAGTGCCCGGATAGACAATGGGGGTGACAGAAGCATCCACGGTGGCAGGCTCGAATTTCGTGCATCCCGCAACTAAAACTAACAGAATGCCTACAAATAAGGTGATGAAATATTTTTTCATAATGAATAGGATTAGTTGTTTTTCTTTGAAAGTGCAAAAATAATAAAAATATTCGGATTTCCGCACATTCTTCCCAATTTAAAATTTATTGTATCTACCGTGTGTTTTGCGCATAGTTTTTTGTATCTTTGCAGCCAATTTAAAATATTGTAGATATGGGCTTTTTCTCATTTTTTTCCAAAGAAAAGAAAGAAGAACTGAATAAAGGACTGGAGAAGTCAAAAGAGAGTTTTTTTGCCAAATTGGCCAAAACAGTCGTTGGCAAGTCAAAGGTGGATGATGAGGTGCTTGATAACTTGGAGGAAGTGCTGGTGACTTCGGATGTGGGGGTGGAAACAACCTTGAACATCATTGAGCGCATTGAGGCACGCGTATCGCGAGACAAATATTTGGGAACGGGACAATTGCAAATGATTCTCCGAGAGGAGATTGCGGGTTTGCTGATGGAAAATAACCAAGAAGATCAGACCGACTTCTCGATTCCTGCAGATCTGGGACGGCCCTATGTCATCATGGTGGTAGGTGTGAATGGTGCCGGTAAAACCACCACTATCGGCAAGTTGGCCTATCAGTTCAAGAAGAAAGGCTACTCGGTCATGCTCGGTGCTGCCGACACTTTCCGTGCCGCTGCTGTGGACCAGCTCGAGGTGTGGGCCGAACGCGCCGACGTGCCTATCGTGGTACAGCCCATGGGCGCCGATCCTGCCGCCGTCGCTTACGACACCGTCAAGTCGGCCATCGCCAAAAAGTGCGATGTTGTCATCATCGACACCGCTGGCCGACTCCATAATAAGGCTAACTTGATGCGTGAACTTTCTAAAATCAAGAATGTTACGGGCAAACTTCTGCCCAACACCCCCGATGAGGTGTTGCTCGTACTCGACGGCTCCACGGGTCAGAACGCCATCGAACAGGCCAAACAGTTCACCGCCGCCACCGAGGTCAACGCTCTCGCCATCACCAAACTCGACGGAACCGCCAAGGGAGGTGTGGTCATCGGCATCTCCCACCAGTTCAAAATACCTGTTAAATATATCGGCGTGGGCGAAAAAATCGATCAGCTACAGGTGTTCAACCGCCGTGAGTTCGTGGATTCCTTCTTCCCAGAATCCTAACTACTTGTCGCGCGTGCCGTGACAGTCACAGGTGGAGGTGTACTGAATCTTGGTGTTCGGCAGCAGCTTTTCCATCGCCTCCAGCTCCTCATCCCAGAGTTCCACCTGCCGGATGTCAATCTCTTTCAGCACTTCTCGCAAAGCCGCTATACTTTCGGGCAGCACGTAAAGTGGATTGTTCCACGCATCAATGTATTCCAAACTCACCATATTACCGATGTTTTGCGGCAGCGCGGCGATGATGTTGCGATTGATAATCAAATCTTTGAGATTCTTCAGCTGACAGATGCTTTCGGGCAGCACCACCAAGTGGTTCGCCGACACGTCTAATCGTTGCAATTGCGTGAGCTCGCCGATGCGGGCGTTGAGTACGCTCAACTTGCAGTGCGACACCACCAATTCTTGCAAGTTGGTGAATTGGAAAAGCTCGTCCGGTAACGAGTCGGCCTTGATGCGCAGCTTCATCCTGTAAACTTCCTCAGGTGCTTTTGCTGCCTCTTCTATTGAAGTGAACACGGGCTTCTTTTTCAGCTCCGACTCACTCAGCAGCTGGCATTGTCCATCCATCATCCAAAATAAAAGAAGAAAAGACAGAAGGATAGTAGTTCGACGCATGGTTTATCGGTATTCTAATTTGTTGATAAAGAACACGTACCGTTTTGCCTTGGCGGCTTTGTCGCGGTTTCGCAGGTAGTGGTAGCCGCTCACGATGAAATTGTCGCCATACCACCGCTGGATCTGGATGCCGTAGCTGTATTCCACCACATCACGGGTATTCAACGTCTCGATGCTCATGGAGGTGAGCTTCTCCAGTGTCTCGTATCCGTTGATTAAAGTATTGGTTAATCGGTTGTTACGCATATAATACACCAGAGCGTCCTCGCCAATATACGAAAGGAGGAGTACAGGCCCGAGCTGCATGTTGCTGATGGAGGTGAGCGGGAAATAATGATCCCATAACAAATGCCCCGATGGGTCAAAAGTAGTGATGTAGGCGTTCACAAACTGGTAGCCGAGGAAAACCGTGGTAGGTGTCGAACTGTAGTAGTTATAGTCGTTGTAATGATTGTTGTAAGTGTAACTGTAGTCGGGATAATAGACTTCCGAAATAATGCTGTATTGCTCTGACGTACAAGTGGATGAACCGAGTTGGAGTTGCAGGTTGAGGTTGGCGTTGGGTGTGTTGGCGGCGCTGCCGCTTTTGAGACTGGTGAAGTTGTAGGTTTGAAGGGTATCGAACTGGTGATGGCTGAAAAGCACCGAGTAAACGCCCGAGTGCAGGTTGACCGACTGCCGGTCGGAGATGTTGTTGTAGGTGCCGAGCAGCAGGGTGGTGTCGGAGTTGAGCGGGAAGGCGCGTGCGGTCTGACACAGCACGTTGGTGCCGCTGGGCAGCTGTTGCGGAAAGTGGGTGAGATTACCTTTTCCGCCTCCAAAGTTGTATTCGTACAGAAACAGGTCATCCTGCACGCTGCTGATCTGGTGCAGTCCGATAAGCCACCGGCGGGCAGCCGTGTCTGCCGTGCAAAACTCCACCGTATAGCTGAAGATGTCGCTGAGTGTTGTCAGCTTGTGTAATGATGGCTGGTAGAAATAGACAAGGTCGGATTTGGTCCCTGTGGCCAGCAGAAGAAACTGCCCTTCCGCCGCATAAATCTCCGACAGGTCATTGGCCTGTATCCCGTCAATCTCCGACACTTCAAAAGTTCGTTTTTCGGGTGTGATGGCCACGATAAAAGTGCGTGGTGGGCTCTTCTTGGGTAATCTTTTTTGCATGAGCAAATAAAGCGTGCCATCGCAAAAACTGGAGGAAACGTAGTCGGTTTGTGGGGGTAAGAAAATGTTGGATGTATTGATTTTTACGAAGTTAGTATCGTAATAGAGAAAAATCCAGCGGTTGCTATCCGCACTGATACTGCCAGCATCGTAGAAGACGAACAGCCCCATCGTGTCGGCAACGGCCATGTTGTAGTCGTGTTGGTCTTTAGCGGCGGGAAACTCCACGCGCAAGGGCGCATCCGACTGCGCTACCACCATTTCCGGCAGCAATAGCCACCCGAAAAGCATCGTAAGGTAGGGGAGAAGTCGGTGTTTCATGGCGGGGTTAGAATCAATTAGCCGTTCACTAAATGCGGACAGTGCAGTACGCATTGGTCGCAGATGGTCAGCTCGCCATTGAGACGTTTGCGAATCATCACCAAGTAGCGGTCGCGCAGTGAGTCGATCTTGATGTTGTTGGCAATCTCATTTGCGAAAGCGAACATCAGCAGCATACGGGCGTTGCGCTCGCAGATACCGCGGGTGCGGAGGTAGAACATCGCGTCGTCGTCCAGCTGTCCCACTGTGGTGCCGTGGTTGCACTTTACATCGTCGGCGTAGATTTCCAAGAACGGCCGCGAGGTGACGTGCGCCGTATCGGTGAGGGTGATATTGCGGTTGGTCTGGTCGGCCAGCGTGTGCTGCGCATCCGGACGTACCACCACATGCCCCAAGAAATTGGCCTTCGCCGAGTCATCCACAATACCCTTGTACAGCTGGTGACTCTCGCAGTCGGGCACCTGGTGGTCCACAAACACCTGTGTGTCAACATGCTGCTGGCGGTCCACCAAATACAGACCGTGCATCGTGGCGGAGGCAAACGGCTCGGTGAGCAGCACGTTGATGCGGCTTCTCAAATAACCCGTGTTGAAGGTCATCGCGTTGGAATAGAACTGCGAATGCGCCTTCTGCTCCACATCCACCTCATTGAACAGCATCGACTCGGGATTCTTGTTCTCCATTTTATAATAGGAAAGACGAGCATCCTCCGCCAGATGAATCTGGGTGACATTGTTGATGAAACTCTTCTTGAACTGGATGGAGTCGTCGCATTGCACAAACGACAATTCCGCATTCTTCTCCAAAACGATAAGATGGCGGTTGTTGATCATCAGTTCGTCGGGCGAGTCGGTGAGTGAAATGAGCTGGATGGGCTTTTCAACGGTCACATTTTCAGGAACATAAACAAAAAGTCCATCGTTGTAACGCTGACGGTTGAGCACCGAGAGGTCATCTTCTTTGGGAAGCGATTTTTGGTTGAGGTAGGGGAGTACTTTGTCGGGAAAGCGTTGTGCCGCTTCCGTCATTGAGCCTACAATCACCCCTTCCGGTGAAATGGTCAGAGGCATGTTGTCATGCACATACCAACCATTCAGGAAGATGCACATCTGTGTGTCGATGTCCTTGACTTTGCAGTGGAAATACTCCTCCACCGGGCGGTACGGGGCGGGCTGGTCCTGTACTTTCCATTGGGAGAGGTCGGCCATACACTGGTCGATGATAAGCTTTTCTTCTTTTGTCATCTTATTGATTGTTAGCCGATTCGTATTCCTGTTTGATCCATTCGTAGCCGCGGTGCTCCAGTTCGAGGGCGAGCTCCTTGCTGCCGCTCTTCACGATTTTTCCGTCGAAAAGCACAT
Organism: Bacteroidales bacterium; assembly: GCA_045130235.1. GTDB lineage: Bacteria > Bacteroidota > Bacteroidia > Bacteroidales > WCHB1-69 > UBA1756. Next base: position 95,726 of record JBGUPJ010000027.1, on the reverse strand, counting down.
GCACGAAGTCGGGCACGATGTAGTCGAGCAGTCTCTGGTAGTGGGTGATGACGATGGTGGAATTTTCAGGTGACTTGAGCTGGGTGACGCCGTTGGCCACGATGCGCAGGGCGTCGATGTCCAGTCCGGAGTCGGTCTCATCGAGGATGGAGAGCTTCGGCTCCAGCATGGCCATCTGGAAAATCTCGTTGCGCTTCTTCTCGCCGCCCGAGAATCCCTCGTTCACCGAGCGGGTGCTCAGCTTCTCGGTTAGTTCCACCACCTTGGCTTTCTCTTTCATCATCTTGCGGAATTCCAGCTCGGTGAGCGGTTCCTGTCCGTGGTAGCGGCGCTTCTCGTCGATGGCGGTGCGCATGAAGTTGGCGATGCTCACGCCAGGGATCTCTACTGGATACTGGAAACCGATGAAGATGCCCTCACGGGCGCGCTCCTCAATGCTCATCTCCATCAGGTTCTTCCCCTCGTAGGTGATGCTGCCTTCGGTGACTTCGAAAATGTCCTTGCCGGCAATCACCGACGCGAGGGTGCTCTTGCCCGTGCCGTTCGGCCCCATGATGGCATGCACTTCGCCTTTGTTGATCTCAAGGTTCACTCCTTTCAGGATCTCTTTTCCATGGATGGATACATGTAGGTTTTCTATTTTTAGCATGTAGTTGTTTTTTATTGATTTTGAGACGCGGTACACCACGTCTTTACTTTTTTTATGAGACACGGCATGCCGTGTCTTTACTTTTCAGTTTGATCAGTTCTTCGGTTCTGTCGTGCAGCTGTTGGCGGTAGGGATTCTCAATCATCTTCTTTTTAAGTCGCACAGGCTTTTTTCTGGCAAAACATTTTCCCGTGCAGGTGATGTCTGGAGAGAGGGCCAGATGGATCATGGTGCTGGCACCTTTTGCGGGTTTGTAGATGATGGGGCGGAAGAACCAGTCGCACAGCTTGTCCACCACAATGTTGCCCTGTCGGATGATGTTGGTGCTCACGATACCCGGGTCGGCGCAGTTCACCAGTATGTTCTTGTCTTTCAGCTCCTCGGCTAGGTCCAGCGTGAAATACAGCAACGCCAACTTGGAGTCGGAATAAGCGGTGAAACGGTTGAATTTTTTTGGTGGAACTGGGGTGAAGATGTCGTGATCGACCTTGCCATAGCGGATGGTGAGTGACACCATGTTCACGATGCGGCTGCCATCGGGGATGAGCGGCAGCAGCAGACGGGTCAGCAGATAGTGGCCGAGGTAGTTCACCCCGACGGTCATCTCCACACCGTCGGCGGTCACCTCCAGCTGGTGGCATAGCCTGCCCGCATTGTTGAGCAGAAGGTCCACATGCGTATATTGCTGGCGGATCTCCTCCACAAAAGCGTAGATGCTGGCAAACGAGGCAAGGTCGAGTTTCATGACGCGGATGTTCGTGTTATGCGTCTTGGCGATGAGCTCCTTGCAGATGGGCCATGCCTTCTGCGGGTTGCGACACGCCATCACGACCTCATAGCCGGCCTTGCTGACCGCCTTCACATGCTCCTGACCCATGCCGCCATCGGCACCGGTGATGATTGCGACTTTCGACATACTATTTCCCTTTTGTCAGAACGGTCGATATGTTTATTTTTTTCTGGCAGGAAGTCCAAGAATGACACGTGCCTCGTCGGAGGTGGCCACCTCGCGGCCAAGCTCCTTGGCCAGACGGACTACCTTCGCCACCAGCTCACCATTCGATTTGGCCGGAACGCCCTTCGCCAGGTTCAGGTTGTCCTCGAAGCCCACGCGCACATTGCCGCCCATGGCGATAGCCGCAGCAGCCATCGGGAAAGCGTGACGGCCAATGCCGGTCACCGTCCAGGTGCTGCCTGCCGGAATGGCATTCACCAGCCAGCAAAGGTTCGCTACCGTAGCCGGCGTACAGCCGGGAACACCTAACACGAAGTTGAACTGCATCGGCGCACCGGGCACCTGACCTTTGCGGGCCATCGTCAGAATGGTGTCCAAATGTCCCATCTCAAAGCACTCGTACTCGGGCTTGATGCCGCGCTCGATCATGCGCTTGCCAAAAGCACGCATCGTCGGCATCGTGTTGTCGAAAATCTCATCGCCGAAGTTGCAGGTACCACAGTCCAAAGTGGCCATCTCCGGAATCGGAGTGGTGTCGGTCGATTGCAGACGCTCGTCGGGAGTCATGCCCACAGCCCCACCAGTGGAGGGAATCAGAATCACATCGGGACATACCTTGTAAATGGCCTCCTCGCACTCCTGGAAACGCTCGCGGCTCTGGGTGGGCGTGCCATCGTCAAAACGCACATGCAAGTGCACAATCGCGGCACCGGCATCCACCGCCGACTTGGCCTCGCGAACGATCTCTTCTACAGTATAAGGTACAGCAGGGTTCTGCTCTTTCGTGACTTCTGCTCCGCAAATAGCGGCTGTGATAATCAGTTTTTCCATATTATTTTTTTGATTTTTAATTATTTATAATATTCTATTTCACCTTTTAAAAAGTGGGCAAAGTTACATTTTTTTTATGGATTATCAAAAATATTTCTTGTTAACTTTTATTAAGAAATTTATTTTATTGAAAATTAGAATAATAAATGTAAATTCTGAAAAAATATCGTATGGATTGATTTTTTTGTTGTACTTTTGCCGCTCCATTTTTGAGACGACTCTAATTATATTGTAAATGATGAAAAAGGTAAGTTTATCAATACTTTTGATGATGATGGGTATCGTTGCTTTTGCGCAACAAATCCTCTATGTTGCTCCGCAGGGCGATGATGCAGCCGATGGCAGTGCCACCGCGCCCCTCCGCACCATCGCCCGCGCACTGGCCCTCGCCGACGACAACGGCACCGTCATCCGTGTCGCTTCCGGCAACTATGCTGAAAGCCAGACGCTCGACCTGCGCAACAACCTCACCATCGAGGGCGGCCTCGATGCCACCACGTGGCAGCCCGACGGCCTCGCCACCACCATCACGGTGGATGCCCTCCAGTCGGTGCTCGACTACAACCAGAAGATCGCCTTCCGCTCGATGGGCGCCAACCACTGGACGCTCATCCGGCTGCGGATGGCTGTGGCTTCGGCCACCGCCGCCGACCGCGCCTATTCTGGCAAGGGTGCCTCAACCTACGTGTTGTTGATTAACGGCGATGCTGATGGTAATCAACTGATTGATTGTGAGTTGCTTTGTGGTAATGGCGGCGATGGTATCTCCGGCACCACGGGCGCTGCGGGGACTTCTGGCAACAACGGCTCCAGCGGCGGCGACGGTGGCCTCTCTGAGTGGACCAACGACGGCGACGATGAAGGTATCGGCGGCTCGGCGGTGGGCTCAGGTGTGCGTACTGGCGGACGTGGCGGCGACGGCGGCGAAGGCTCCGTTACCCACAGCCAGGGCGGCTACTCAGGCGTTACGGGCACTACCGGCGGTAATGGTTCCGGCGGCACGGGCGGCTATGGCGGTTCGGGCGGTTCGGCAGGCCATACCGGTTCGGTGGGCGGCATAGGCAGCAACGGTGCCAACGGCGTTACTCCCACTACCCCAGTGACTTATACGTGGGGCTATTACTTCATTCCCGCAGCACAAGGCCTCTCTGGCACCGATGGAGCCGGCGGTGGCGGTGGTGGCGGCGGCGGTGGCGGCGGCGGTGCCACCAACTACATCATCGGCATCCCCGGTCAGTATTGTGGCGGTGCTGGTGGCGGCGGTGGCTCCGGCGGTGAAGGCGGCGCAGGAGGTACCGGCGGTACTTCTGGCGGCGGCACTTTCGGTATCTACTGCTACGAATCTTCCACCCCCGCTATGCTGAACTGCACGATCGCACAAGGACTTGCCGGTCACGGCGGACCTGGTGGCGCAGGTGGCTCCGGTGGTGTGGGCGGAAGCGGTGGCAGCGGCGGTGGCTGCTCCAGCACGGGCTCTGCGGGCTCCGGCGCACGGGGCGGCAGCGGCGGTCGTGGCGGCAACGGCGGCACAGGCCAGACCGGCACCGACGGCGCAGCACGGCAGATTGCCTTCGTGACGGGTACCGACCTGATAGCCAGTGATATATCGCGTGCTATCACCCATGATGTGGAGTTCTGTCCCAGCGATAATATTATCCTTACCGCAGTCCCGGGCTTCAATGCCAACACTTGCCGTTGGTATGCCTCTACTACCGACACGGTGGTACTCGCCACCGACACGGTATTTTCACCCGTCATTGCTTCTACTACCACCTTCTACGTGGCCTCCTACAATACACTGAGCGGCATCGAAAGCCCCGAGCGGGTGCCGCTGACCGTGGAGCTGCAGCAGGGACTCTACCGAGAGGAGTTTGTGGATGTATGTACCGAAGATATGCCCTACCAGTGGAACAACCAGACCTATTATGAGTCGGGCACTTTTGAGCAGGTTATCCCTACTGTGAATGGTTGTGACAGTACGTTTATTTTGCATCTCGCTGTGCATCAAAGATATAATTTGGGCGATTATGCCGAAATTTGTGAAAATGAACTGCCCTATACTTGGAATGGCGTGACCTTCCAGTCTGCGGGCATTGAAACGGTAACGCTTCCCTCGGCGTATGGCTGCGACAGCGTGGTGACCATGCGACTTGTGGTGCTGCATTCCGCTGACGTTCAGGAAGAACGAACCATCTGTTCCGCTGAACTGCCTTACTGGTGGAACGGGGTCGAGTTTGAAGGTGCCGGTGTGCAGGTGGCCACTTTCCCCATCCCTGGCGGTTGCGACAGTACGGTCACCATGGTGCTGACGGTCAATCCGTCGTATAGCGTAGAAGATACGATGGAATTGTCAGTCAGTGAGTTGCCTTACGAATGGAACGGGGTGGTCTTTACCGAAGCGGGTTCGCAAACGGTGACATTGACCACTGCGGAGGGTTGCGACAGCGTGGTGGCAATGCATCTGCTGACGCCCGATGCTGTTAGCGATTTCGCAGCTGCCAACTTCGTGCGCGTATGGCCCAACCCCTCCGAGGGTGTGTTCCATCTCAGCACCAACCTCTCCCATGGACAGGTTATGGTGTTTGATGTGTATGGTAAAATGGTGATGGTTAAAGAGATAACAGATGGTGTCTCCACACTCGATTTGAGCGGTTGTGCTGATGGAATGTATCTGTTGAAGGTGGCGGATGGTGTTGTGGTGAAACGGACACTAAAGTTAGTGAAACGGTAGTATTTTTCACAACTTGATACAACTTGTTGGATATTTGATTATTTTTGCAGCCGTAATGGATGCATCTTTATTCAAATAATCCCAAGTTGCCTATGACCCCACAATACAAATATTTTGCCTTTATTAGCTATAACTCCCACGATATCAAGTGGGGAAAGCGGTTGCAGAAAAAGCTGGAGCACTACCGGATGCCGGCCACGCTGTGCAGTGAGCGTGGGTGGGAACGCACGCCCATCAAGCCTGTGTTTTTCGCTCCCACCGACATACAGCCGGGCGGTTTGTCACAAGAGTTGCAGGAACGTCTGGCGGCTTCCCGCCACCTCATCGTAATCTGCTCCCCTCATTCAGCCAAGTCAGAATGGGTAGGAAAGGAGATTGAGTTCTTCCATCAGTTAGGAAGAACAACGGATATTCACTTCTTTATAGTGGATGGAGAACCGCATAGCGGGAATCCCGATACGGAGTGCTTCAACCCTGTGGTGGAAAAGTTGGGGTTGCCCGAGATTTTGGGGGCGAATATCCATGAGAAAATCCATCACCTGCCGTGGCTGAACCGCGAGCGGGCCTACGTGCAACTCATCTCCAAACTGCTGAATGTTGAATTTGATACGATATGGAAGCGCCACCGCCGCCAGCGCAGGATAAAAGCTGTCGCATGGATGGTGGGAGCCCTGCTCGTGCTTGCGGCATTGCTGGGTGTGTGGCACAACAGTCAGCCCGTGGATGTGACCTTGCAGGTAAAAGAGATTTCGATACACAACGACAACCTGCCGCCGATGAAGAATGCGGTGGTGACCCTCACGCTCGACAACAAGACCGAGACCGACACACTCCGCACCATCGATGGAAAGTTGGTTTTCCGCAACATCCCGCACAAGTACCTCAACCAGCCCGTGCACGTGACCATCTCCTGTGAGCACTTTCTGAAAACCGATACCGTCGTCACCCTGACCAAAGACCTGACGTTGAACATCGCCCGCGATCCGGCCGTATATGGCAATGTCTATTTCCATACTTGGAATCCCAATACCGAAACCGTAGCGGCCAACACGACCTTTTGCATTGGTGGATACGAGGTTACTACCGATGAACAAGGTGGGGCATCATTATTTATTCCATTGGAGAAACAATCCCAATGGTACTCTATAGTTGCTCCTGTCAAAATAGAGAAAGATACTTTCTTTATGCCCTGCGGACAAAGCGCATACATCATTTTTTACTGAAAGATTACTGTGAAAAGATTGGTTTTATTATCTGTGCTTTCATTTATCGCTCTGATGAGTTTGGCTCAAACACAAAGCGGCTATGTAAAAGTCATTGGTCGCCCTAGTCAACCCGGCGATAAATTGTCCCATGTCGTCATCCAAGCTAAGGGCATGGTCAATCCTGTGGTGAGTGACACAAATGGCTATTTTGAGATTCCCTTTCCAGATAAAAAAGATGGGGATCCCATTGTTTTTTTACGAATACAGAAAAATGACTATGAACTGAAAGATAAGGGGTTTATTGGTCGTCAGTTTGTTTACTCCCCTCAAGTTCCCATCATCATCAAAATGGTTGACAAAAAACAGTTGGAAGCCGACAAGAAGCGCATTGAGGATAAGGCTTACCATGTGGCTGAAGAGAATTATCAAAAAATGCTGAAGGAATTAGAGCAGAAAAAAAAGGATGCTGAGATTACAGTCGATCAATATAGTCAAGAACTTGTTATGCTGCAAGACAAATATGAAAAATACTGTTCCTTGATCGGTGAGATGGCTGAGCGTTATGCACGTACCGATTATGACGATCTTGATTCCACCGACTACCAAATCAACCTCTGTATTGAAAATGGAGAATTTGATAAGGCAGATTCTCTTATACACACAGTCTTCGATCCCGAAACAGTACTGGAACGTAATCAGGCGGCAAAGAATGAAATCATGGAGAGAATTAAATTGGCCCAAAGCATCATTGATAGGGTCAATGCCGAAGAGGAATACATATTAAGTGATCTAGAATATGCCAAAAGATTAGCTGCATTGTGCGACAACCTTGCGGATGCATACCTGTTGGAGGGTGATAAGTCCAAAGCGATAGAAAATTTAGAAAAATCATTGAAAATCAAGGCGATTCTTTATGGTTCAGAGAGTGAGGAGGTTAAAGCCATGGACAATAAAATCAAAAATCTCAAATCATGAAAAGAGTAATTCTGCTTCTGTTCTTGTTTTTTATGCTAACAATTTCGCCAATCTGTGCTCAAATCCAGGCTGGCTACGTAAGAACACTGGGCCGTTCTGATAAGGCTGGTGAACCCTTGAGTGGGGTGACCATCCGGGTGCGAGGAGAACATAACCCCACGTTAAGCGGTGAAGACGGTAAGTTTAACTTGATGATGGCTGACAAAAAAAACGGGGATGCGTTTATTCTACAGCAAGTGCAGAAAAACGATTATGAACTCAACGAACAGGACCTCCTCGGACAGCCACTTGCCTTTTCAGACAAAGTCACGCTCACTATCGTTATGGTATCGACAAAGCAACTACAGGCCGACAAGCAGCGAATAGTAAACAACGCTTATGATGCTGCAAAGCGGAACTATGATACCAAGGTCAAAATGCTGGAAAAGCAGTTGAGTGACAAGCAAATTTCCATCGAGCAATACCGTGCGGAGATACAAGACTTGCAGGACAAGTTTGAAAAATATCAAACATTGATAGACGGACTCGCAGAACACTATGCCCATGCCGATTACGATCTTATGGATGAGAAAGACCGAGAGATCAACCTATGTATTGAGAACGGAGAACTTGAGCGTGCCGACTCCCTCATCCACTTACTCTTCGACCCCATAGACGTGCTACAACGCAACATGGAGGCCCTTTCGCGCCTTAATCAGGAACGCAATCGGGCTCAAGACATCCTTGCTCAGGCCAACGCTGATTGGACCGCTGTGCTGAAACAGCAGGAGAAGGATGCGGAGTATTTGTATCAATTATATACCATAGAATTGTCACGATTCAACAATGAGAAAGCTCGGTTTTATATTGAAACAAGGGCGGCCTTGGATACAACCAATGTGGAGTGGCAGGTGGAGGCAGGCAGATATATTCTAGAATATTTGGCCGATTACGATCAAGCAATGACATATTTCCAACGCGCTCTGAGGCAGGCTATATCTCAAGGGGTGGAGAATAATTCCGATGTGGCGATATGCTACTTCAATATTGGTACAGTGTATTATGCCCATGGCGAATACGACCAAGCGCTGGAGTATTACTTGAAAGCATTAGCCATCTTGAAGTCGGTTTATGGAGAGATCCATACTGATGTGGCGACAAACTATAACATGATTGGTCTGATGTACTATCACCAGTGCAAGTATGGCAAAGCGCTGAAGTATTACCGGAATGCCTTGTCCATCGTTAAGTCGTTTTTTGTGGAAGACCATCCCGATGTGGCGTTTTGTTACAACAACATCGGCATGGTATACGATGCTCAGGGCAAGTACGACCAAGCGCTGGAGTATCTCCAGAAGGCCCTGTATATCCGGATATCGGTTTATGGGGAGAACCATCCTCGTGTGGCGGTAAGCTACAACAATATCGGTTTGGTGCACTTTTCCCAGGACAAGTACGGCCAAGCGCTAGAGTATCATCAGAAGGCCTTGGCCATCAGGAAATCGGTTTTGGGGGAGAACCATCCCGATGTGGCGGTAAGCTACAACAATATCGGGAACGTGTACCTGTCACAGGGTAAGTACGGTGCGATGGGGTATCACCAGAAGGCCTTGGCCATCTGGAAATCGGTTTTGGGGGAGAACCATCCCGATGTGGCGCGAAGCTACTACAACATCGGTTTGGTGTACTATTCCCAGGGCAAATATGACCAAGCGATGGAGTATTTCCAGAAGGCCTTGGCCATCTGGAAATCGGTTTTAGGGGAGAATCATGGCTGTGTGGCTGATAGTTATAATATCATCGGTCGGGTTTACTATTCCCAGGACGACTATGCCCGTGCACTAGAGTATTTCCAAAAGAGTTATGGAATTTATAAATCGGTTTGCGGAGAGAATCATCCTTTTACTAAATTATTAAAAGCTAGAATTAGGATAACTAAGAAACTAATGAAGAAAAAGCATTGAGAAACAAAATACAATTTAGAAGATTCATGATAATGAAAAGAATCTTTACCCTACTTTTCCTCCTCCTCGCCGCCACCTTCGCCTTCGCCCAGACTACCCAGACTGGCTATGTGAAGACCAAGGGCCGTATGGACAGCAAAGGCAACCTGATTCCCGGCACCCGCATCGGTGGTGTCGCCATCCAACTCACGGGCGGACACTCCACCGTGGCTGACGGCAACGGAAACTTCACCCTGACCGCTCCCGACAAGAAGTTCTACCTCAGCGATGTGCAGAAGCAGGGCTACGTGCTTACTGATCCCGACATGCTGAAAAAGCAGTATGCCTGCTCCTCCAACCCGCTGGTGATTTCGATGGAGACCAAGGAGAAACTCGCCGACGACCAGTTGGCCGCCGAGCGGAAACTGCGGCGCCAGCTTCAGAAACAGTTGCAGCAGAAGGAAGAGGAAATCGACGCCCTCAAGGAGGAAAACAAAATCACCGAGGAGGAATACCGCCAAGCGTTGCAGAAGCTCTATGCCGACCAGGAGAGCAACGAGAAACTCGTCTCCGAAATGGCCAAGCGGTATGCAGAAATTGATTACGACCTGCTGGACGAGTTCTACCGGCAGGTGTCGTTCTCTATCGAGAACGGCGACTTGGTGAAAGCCGACTCACTGCTGCGCTCCCGCGGTGAAGTGTCGCAACAGATCAAGGATGCACAAAAGAAAGCACAAGCGCTCAACGAAGAAAAGGAGAAGATGCAACAGGCCGAAGCGGTATTGGCCGCCGACATCGAAGAGTTGGGCCGCCGCTGCTATGGTTTCTATGAAAAATTTGCTGCACAATACAAAAACGACTCCGCCGCCTATTATCTGGAACTACGGGCCAATCTGGATACGACCAATCTGGAGTGGCAGTGGGAGGCAGGTAGGTTCATCAGAGAATACTTGGGAGACTACAACAAAGCTGTAGGATATTGCCAGCGCGCTCTGCGTCAGGCTATATCTCAAAGGGGAGAGAACCATCCCGATGTGGCCACAAGCTACAACGAGCTGGCCGTAGTATGCTCTCACTTAAGTGAATACGACCGAGCTATGGAGTATCACCAGAAGGCTTTAACCATCCGACAGACACTTTATGGTGAGAATCATCCGGATGTGGCAACTTGCTACGACAATATCGGGAATGTGCATTATCATTTAGGCGAGTATGAACAAGCGCTGAAATATCAGCAGCAGGCCCTTGCGGTCCGTCAGGCCGCTTTCGGAGAGAATCACCCCGATATTGCTGTGAGCTATGGCCACATCGGTGGTACATATTGGGGAATGGGTGACTATGCCCAAGCATTGGAGTACCTCCAAAAAAGTTTGGCTATCAACCTATCTGCTTATGGGGAAAACTCTATAGAAGTGGCAAGCAAATACAACAATCTGGGTTCTGTGTATTCTGATATCAATCAAATCGAACTTGCGCTGGAGAATTACCAAAAGGCATTGTCCATCATGTTAGTGCTTTGCGGGGAAGAACATCCCGATGTGGCGACCTTATACAGTAATATCGGTTCGGTGTATGATGATTTAGGTGACTATGCGCGCGCTATGGAGTATCAGCAGAAATCATTGAATATCAAGAAGAATCTTTATGGTGAAAACCATCCAGAGGTGGCCATAAGCTACAACAATATTGGGGCCGTGTATGATGGTCAAGGCAAAGATAGTTTGGCATTGGAGTATCGCCAGAAAGCCTTGAAGGCCATGAGATTGGTTTATGGAGATCTTCATCCATACGTGGCGATATGTTACAATAATGTCGGTATTTCGTATTTTTACCTCGGCGACTTTGCCCATTCATTGGAGTATAATCAGAAAGCCCTGGAAATTCGGCAAACATTATTCGGAGAAAATCATCCGTATGTGGCAATCAGTTACAACAATTTGGCTGGAGTGTATGATAAACAAGGCGACGCTGCCACGGCATTGGAGTATTATCAGAAGGCTTTGGATATCTTGAAAGCGATATACAAGGAGGATATCCCATTAACCAAACGAATCGAGAAAAATATTGCGTCGCTAAAAAAGGAAATGATGGCGCAGGATCCGGCCGCCATGAAGCAATATGTTTATACGGTCACTTTCGAAGCAAGTGAAAATCAGGAACTTTCAGGGGAATATGTGGTGGTGAAGTTTGAGAATTGGACCATTGATGACACGAAATCGCTGTATGAGGTCCGTAATGAGATGAAAGGAAAGCCTACGACGGTTCTGCTGATGAAAGACAATGTGATTTCAAAGCATACTTTTGAGAAAGGTATGGATGTGACCATCGATTTGAAAAAGGTTGGGAAGAAAGAGAAGACTCGTATCATGGGATTGTATCAACAGAATAAATAAATATCGATATGCGAAAAAGTCTGATATTGTCCATCTTGTTCCTCCTCGCCGCCACCTTTGTGTTCGGCCAGACCACGCAGACTGGCTATGCGAAGACCAAAGGACGCATGGATAGCAAGGGCAATCTGATTCCAGGCACTCGCATCGGAGGGGTCTCCATCCAGCTGACGGGCGGCCACTCCACCGTAGCCGACGCCAACGGCAATTTCACCCTCAACGCCCCCGACAAAAAGTTCTACCTCAGCGACGTGCAGAAGCAGGGCTACGTGCTCACCGACCCCGACATGCTGAAAAAGCAGTACACCTGCTCCTCCAACCCGCTGGTGATTTCGATGGAGACGCCTTCGCAGCAACAGGACGAGAAGCTGGCGGCAGAGCGCAAACTGCGGCGCACACTGCAACAGCAGCTGCAAAAGCGCGAGCAGGAGATGGACTCGCTGCGCGAGCTGAACCGCATCACCGAAGAGGAGTACCGCGCCGCCCTCCAGCAAATTTACGACGAACAGGATCATAGTTCCCGCCTTGTCAAGGCAATGGCCGAGCGTTATGTGAGCATAGATTTTGACAATTTGGATGAGTTCAATCGCCGCATCAGCGACTGCATCCTCAACGGACGGCTGCAGGAGGCCGACTCGCTCATCGCTTCCAAAGGCAGCATACAATCGAGGGTGAACCAGCTCGACCAGCAGCTGGCCGCCAACGCTCAGGTGCGTGAGGCATTAGAGAAGAGCGAGGCACTTGCCCGTATCACCCGCGACGAACTGGCCGCCGACTGCTACCACAAGTCTGAAATTTTCCAGCTGCAGAACCAGCGCGACTCCGCCGCCCACTACCTTGAGATTCGCGCCCGCCTCGACAGCTCCAACGTGCTGTGGCAACTGGATGCCGGCGAATACCTGTTCCGGTATATGGCCCAATTGGATCAGGCCATGACCTATTACGAGCGGGCCATGCGCCTCGCCATCTCCGACGAAGTAGGGGAGAAGTCGCTTGCAATCAACTGCTATAACCACATCGGCCAACTCGATTTCGATAAAGGACATTATGGTTCCGCCCTTCAGAATTTTCAAAATGCTTTGACACTTACTGCTTCGGTTTATGGCGACCATCACCCAGAAATCGCCTTGTGCTATAATAATATAGGAAGTGTCAATTCGGTGCTGGGCTCCTATACCACTGCTGAGGAGTATTATCAAAATTCATTGGATATTCTGAAATCGAATTATGGCGAGAATCATGCTGAAGTGGCCAATGTGTATCATAATCTCGGCAGTTTGCATTCCCAACAAGGGGAATACGAGAGCGCATTGAAGGATTATGAGAAAGCCTTGGACATCCGGAAGGCACTGTTTGGCGATGAGCATCCCGACCTCTCCAACAGTTACCTTGCGTTGGGGATGTTGTACTACAATTATAAAAGAGATGAGGAAAAGGGGATGGAGTACATGAATAAAGCCCTTGACATCCGCACAAAAATCTACGGAGCGTCTCATCCCGAAGTGGCCGACTGCTATAGTGAAATCGGATTCGTCTGTTCCGACCAAGGCGAATATGCCCAAGCATTGGAATATCATCAGAAGGCTTTGCATATTCTGACGGAGGTGTATGGCCTACGGCATCCGATGGTGGCCTCCACCTACGACCAGATCGGACGGGAATATTTCCGCATGTCCAATTTCCCCAAATCGTTGGAGAATTTCCAAAGGGCTATGGAACTCCGGCAGCAGATTTTCGGCGACAACCATCCTACCACAGCTATCAGTTACAATAATGTCGCGCTGGTGCATACCCGGGTGGGAAACTACGATGAGGGCCTCGCTGATTATCAGAAGGCTTTAGACATATCCATCCAATATTATGGCGAAAATCATCCCGAAGTGGCGGATGTTTATAACAATATCGGCCGTTTGTATTTTATGAAAGGAGATAATGACCGTGGGTTTGAGTTTCATGTTAAGGCATTGGAAATCAGAAATAAGATTTATGGACATGATCACCCTGACGTGGCGTTGAGTTGTAATGAATTGGCGGGCGTATTGGCGCGTAAAGGTGATTTTGAGGGTGCGATGGAATATTATCAGGCTGCACTCGACATCCGGTTGAAGGTATATGGAAATGAACATCCCACCTTGGCTGCCTGCTACAACGATATGGGACGGCTTTTATCCAACCATGGCGACTACGCCCAGGCGATGGAATATTATATGAAATCCTTGGAAATCAAGAAGAAGGTGGATGGTGAGGAACATGTGGCTACAGCCATTAATTATAATGATATTGGGGTATTGTATTTTCGACAAAAATTGTATGATTCTGCCGTTGTGTGCTATCAGAAGGCGTTGGAAATCAATAAAAAAGTTTATGGTGAAAACCATCCGCAAGTGGCAGTGTGCAACTATAATATTGGATTTTCACTGGCAGGGAAGGGCGACTTGGAAGGGGCGTTGCAATACCTACAGAATGCCATGAATATGATGGTGGCTTTGGCGGGTTCCAGCCATCCTGCGATTGCTATGTACGAGAAGGCAGTTGCCGACCTGCAGGTTCAATTGGGAGATTACAACACAGCCTTGGAGCATTATCTGAATGTTTTGGAAATCACACAAGCCAAATATGGAAAGAAATCTTCGCAGGCCAAAGCGATCATTAAGAAAATTGATGAAGTGAAAAAGTTAATCAAGCAGAAATGATGAAACATATTCTTGTTAAGCTGTATCATTGCAGGGGTATGAGATTACTCTACTTCCTTTTGCTGTGCACCCTTCTTGCCCCTGCGCAGACCACCCAGACGGGCTATGCGAAGACCAAAGGCCGTATGGACAGCAAAGGCAACCTGATTCCGGGCACTCGTATCGGCAATGTCGCTATCCAACTGACAGGCGGCCACTCTACCGTGGCCGATGCCAACGGCGACTTTACCCTGACGGCGCCCGACAAGAAATTCTACCTCAGCGATGTGCAGAAGCAGGGCTATGTGCTCACCGACCCCGAAATGCTGAAAAAGCAATATGTATGCTCCTCCAACCCGCTGGTGATTTCGATGGAAACTAAGGAGAAACTCGCCGACGACCAGTTGGCCGCCGAGCGGAAACTGCGCCGCCAGCTTCAGAAGCAGCTGCAACAGAAGGAAGAGGAGATCGATGCCCTCAAGGAGGAGAACAAAATCACCGAGGAGGAATACCGCCAAGCGTTGCAGCAACTCTATGCCTATCAGGAGAGCAATGAAAAGCTCGTCTCCGACATGGCCAAACGGTACGCGGAGCTCGACTACGACCTGCTGGACGAGTTCTACCGGCAGGTGTCGTTCAGTATTGAGAACGGCGACTTGGTGAAAGCCGACTCGCTGCTGCGCTCCCGTGGCGACGTGTCGCAGCAGATCAAGGATGCGCAAAAGAAAGCGCAGGCGCTCAACGAAGAAAAAGAACAACTGCAACAGGCCGAAGCAGTATTGGCCGCCGACATCGACGAGCTGGGTCGCCGCTGCTACAGCTATTACGAGAAATTCGCCTCGCAATTTGAAAACGACTCCGCCGCCTACTACTTGGAGTTGCGGGCGAGCCTCGACACGACGAAGGTGGAGTGGCAGCTGGATGCGGGTTCGTTCATTTTGAGTTATTTGGCTGGCTATAAAAAGGCCATGTTCTATTATCAGCGCGCACTGCGTCATGCCCTGTCGCAGGGCGGAGAGTCCCACGCTTATGTGATGACGATCTACAACAATATGGCTATAGTGTGTTCTAACATAGGTGAATACGAACAAGCACTGGCATATCACCAAAAGTCTTTGACCATTCGCAAATCGGTTTATGGAGAAAACCATCCTGATGTGGCGACCAGCTATGGCAATATCGGCAATATTTATGGCGAATTGGGCGACTATGCCCAGGAATTGGAGTACTACCAAAAGGCTATGGATATCCGGAAATCAGTATATGGGGAGAGTCATCCTGATGTGGCATTGAATTATAGCGATTTGGGTATTGTGTATGAGGATTTGGGCGACTACGCACTGGCACTGGAGTGTCATCAAAAGGCTTTGGCCATCAGAAAATCAATTTTGGGTGAGAACCATCTTGACGTGGCCACCAGCTATCTCAACATGGGAACGGTATATGCTAATTTAGAAGAGTTTGAGCCTGCATACGATTGCTTCCAAAAGGCCTTGGCCATACAAAAAACGATTTATGGCGAGAATCACCCCGATGTGGCGGAAACCTACAATAACCTTGGCTTGGTGTGCTGCTCTTTGGGCGAATACACTCAGGCATTGGAGTACACCCAGAAGGGATTGAATATCATGAAGGCCTTTTTCGGAGAGTCGCATCCTAATGTGGCACAGATATATGGCAGTATCGGCGTGGTATATTATGAACAAGGGGATTATGCTCATGCATTGGAATATTACCAAAAAGCATTGACTCTCCAAAAATCGTTTTTAGGGGAGAATCATCCTGAAGTGGCCATCAACTATGTCAATGTCGGCGAGGTGTACTCTTGTCAAAAAGACAGCCGATTGGCCATGGAGTATTACCAAAAAGCCTTGGGAATCTTTCATTCAGTTTATGGGAATGACCATCCATATATAGCTCTGATTTATAATAATATGGGTGAATTGTATGATACGCAAGGCGACTGTGCGCAGGCGAAGAAGTATTACCAAAAGGCTTTGGTTATCCTAAAATCGGCTTTTGATGAGACATTTCCAATGGCAATTGAAATAGAAAATCGTATTGCATTGCTTCAAAAGAAGATGCTGGCTCAAAAGCCGTCTTCCATGAGTCAGTATGTCTTTACGGTCACCTTCGATTCTGACACCTACCAAGGACTTTCAGGTGAGTATGTTGTGCTGATGTTCGATAAATGGACCATCGAGAGTGAGGAGTCACTATTCATCATTGCAGAAGAAATGAAAGGCCATTCCACCACTGTTTTGATGATGAAAGATGATGTGATATCGCGGCATACCTTTGAGAAAGGCATGGATGAACCCCTCGATTTGAAACAGGTTGGGAAGAAAGAGAAATCGCGTATCATAGAGTTGTATCATCAGGGCAAGTAGGGGAGTAGAAGATACACGTCATTTCGCACTTTGTAGATTTTACCCCCAAAATCTTTCGATTTCCGCCCTTTTCAATTATTGCCGAGGGGGTATCGAAAAGAAATTTTTTCTCCATCAAATCAAAAATAAATGGCTTGTATTGAAATTTTTTGTATCTTTGCAAGCTATTATTATTTTAGTAAATAACTGATAATCATTAACTTATAATAAAAATTTTGGTAAAAATGTCAGACGGAGAAAGAATTATTCAGGTTAACATTGAAAACCAGATGAAAACGGCCTACATCGACTACTCCATGTCGGTGATTGTGGCCCGTGCTTTGCCGGATGCCCGCGACGGCATGAAACCGGTACATAGAAGAATTTTATATGCCATGTGGGATCAGGGAATTCTCGCCGGCCGCCCGCACAAGAAGTCGGCGCGTATCGTCGGTGAGGTGCTCGGTAAGTACCACCCGCACGGCGACACGGCCGTATATGATGCCATGGTGCGTATGGCTCAAGACTGGTCGATGCGCCTGCCATACGTGGACGGCCAGGGTAACTTCGGCTCTGTGGACGGCGACGGTGCGGCTGCTATGCGTTACACCGAGGCTCGCCTCCGCAAGTGCGCTGAAGAACTGCTCAACGACATCGAGAAAGATACGGTGGATATGCGGAAGAACTTCTCCGAGGAGTTCGACGAACCCACGGTGCTGCCCGCCAAGATCCCCGCGCTGCTGGTCAACGGCTCGTCGGGTATCGCCGTCGGTATGGCCACCAACATGGCGCCCCACAACCTCGGCGAGGTGTGCGACGGCATCATCGCCTACATCGACAACAACGACATCACCATCGAGGAGCTGATGCACTACATCAAAGGTCCTGACTTCCCGTCAGGTTGCGCCATCTACGGCTACGACGGTGTGCGCAGCGCGTTCACTACCGGCCGCGGTCGCGTCATCATGCGCGGCGACGCCACCATCGAGGATGAGGGCACCAAGCCCCGCATCATCGTCACCTCGCTGCCGTACCTCGTCGGTCCTTCCGAACTTATCAGCCACACCGCAGAGCTGGTTAAGGATGGTAAAATCGACGGTATCGCCAATATCGAAAACCTCAGCAACAAGCGCAATGGTACCCGCATCGTGTATGAGCTGAAACGCGACGCCATCCCGAATGTGGTGCTCAACAAACTGTACCAGCTCACCGCACTGCAGTCGTCCTTCAGCATCAACAACGTGGCATTGGTGAACGGCCGTCCCGAGACACTGAACCTCAAACAGCTGATCGAATGCTACGTGAAACATCGTCACGAGGTCATCATCCGCCGTGCCCAGTTCGAACTGCGTAAGGCTGAGGAGCGCGCCCATATCCTCGAAGGCCTCCTCAAAGCCCTCGACATCATCGACGAGATCATCGCGGCCATCCGCGCCTCCCAAAGCGTTGACGATGCCCGCACCACCCTCATGGAACGCTGGGATTTCACCGAAGTCCAGGCCCGCGCCATCGTCGAGATGCGCCTCCGTCAGCTCACCGGACTGGAACGCGAAAAGCTCCAGAACGAGTTCGACGAGCTTCAGAAACAGATTGAATATTTGCGTCGAGTGCTTTCAGAATACGCTCTCCAGATGCAGATCATCAAAGACGAGCTTACCGAGCTGAAAGCCAAGTACGGCGACGAGCGCCGCTCGCATATCAACTACCAGACCGCCGACTTCCGTATCGAGGACAACTACGCCGATACCGACATGGCCATCACGGTTTCGCACCTCGGCTACATTAAGCGTACCTCTTTGTCGGAGTACAAGTCGCAGGCACGTGGCGGTCGCGGCTCACGGGGCAGCAGTAGCCGCGAGGCTGACTTCACCGAGCAGCTCTATATCGCTAATAATCACCACTATCTGCTCTTCTTCACCGAGAAGGGTCGTTGCTACTGGCTGCGTGTGTTCGAGATTCCGGAAGGCCCCAAGGCCTTCAAGGGCCGCGCCGTGCAGAACCTGCTGCAGCTCGATCCCGACGATAAGATCAAGGCCATCATCAATGTCAAGGATTTGAAGGATGAGGAGTACTGCGCTTCACACTATATTATTATGTGTACCGAAAAGGGTATCGTGAAGAAGACCTCGTTGGCCAGCTACTCCCGTCCGCGTGCCATGGGTATCATCGCCATCAACATTCGCGAAGACGACCATCTGGTGAATGCCCAGCTCACCGCCGGCGACGACGAACTGCTGCTGGCAGGTCACTCCGGCAAGGCTGTCCGCTTCCACGAGAGCACCGTCCGTGCAGTGGGCCGCGACTCGATGGGTGTGCGCGGTATCACCCTCGCCGATGAGAACGATTACGTCATCGGCATGGTGTGTCTGGAGTCGCCCAACGACAACATCCTCGTGGTGTCGGAAAAAGGCTTCGGCAAACGCTCGCTGCTGGAGGATTACCGTATCACCAACCGTGGTGGAAAGGGTGTCAAGACCCTCAACATCACAGAGAAGACGGGCGGACTGATTGCCATCCAGCGTGTTACCGACGACGACGACCTCATGATCATCAACCGCTCCGGCATAGCCATACGTCTCCATGTGGATACGCTCCGCGTGCTCGGTCGTGCCACCCAGGGGGTTAAACTCATCAACCTGGGCGAGAAGGACATGATTGCCGCCGTGTCGCGTGTGCCGCGTGAGGAAGAGGAGCCCGAAGCAGGGGAGGAGGTGACCGACGAAACTGTCGTTGACATCGAAAACGAAACTCCCACCACTGAGGAAAATGTGCAACCTGATGAAAACGAGTAGTTTTTTCTTCGTGGGTATTACAATGTTCCAAATTAAGTTGTATTTTTGCAACTCCGTTCTTTAGAATTTGTAAATATTATATTGTATAACTTTAAAACATTTGACTATGAAAAAATTATTCTTCATTATGGTTTGCATCGCAGCTGTAGCATTGGCAGGCTGCAAGGATTCCCCCTATTCCGATGAGGCCGCCGCTTGTGCAGGCACCTACAGTGGTACTTTCAACATCCTCAAAACCAGCGACAACACCACAACCACCAAAGAAGGTAAGCTTCACTTCAAACAGAATCCCCTCAACATGGACAACCTGATGTGGGAGTATGTGGTGGAATTGCAGCGTCAAAAGACGGGTGTGTATGAAAGTGCTGAGGATACCTATACCACTGAGATGCTGACCGCAGCCACCAATCTGATTGGTATCAGCCAGTACACTGATGCTACCATTGAAAAGATTCGTGTGAGATCTGAATTTTCGGACAGTTCTGTCGAAACCAAGATCTATTATACTGCCACTGTGCTCGGTATCGAAACCGATGTGGTGATTGCCAGATTCAACGGTACCAAGGAGTAATTGCATACGCCAATTCTATTGAAATAAGGGAGGAACTTGTAGAGTTCCTCCCTTTTTTTGTTTGCGCATTTGGTGACAAGGCAAAATTGTTGTATTTTTGCAGCTTGAAAGAACCAATAAAACCTTATTATGAAGAAATTGATGCTTCTTCTGTTTCTGTCGGCCGTGATGATCTGCGGCTGCAAACAAAGTCGGTGGGAAAGAAAGGCGGAGGCCTATGCGGGTCAGTATCATGGGCTGTTTTCCACCACACGCAGCGAAGAGAACGTCGCTTTGGATACTTTGGTGGATTTTGAGGTGATGCAGAGCGCCACTACGCCAGCAAACCTTGTGTTGGAAGGCTTTTTGGAGCTTGAATGGAGCAAAGAGGGCTACTTTTATGAGGGTGAAGTGAGTGCACCACAGGTCTCTCAATTGTTGGATCTTTGTGGTTTAGAGGAAGGGTATTTTCTCGCCAACGTCGATGCCCTGAAGGTAGAGGGGCATTTTTATACCGCTACCATGACCTTGGATATCCGTTATCTCAGCGAAGGCGAGTATGTGGGGCATACCACCTTCTCGGGGTCGAAGCGCTAATGCGGAAAAATGGAAATATAATCACCCTATTGGATGGTTTCAGAGGGTGATTTTGGTCAAAAAGGGGTGAAAAATTGATTTTTTTTGAAAAAAATCGAAGAAGTTTGCTCCAATCAAAAAAAATAGTATATTTGCAGGCTTAAAAAATGCAAGGCCATCGTAGGTCTTTAAGCTTTTCTTGATGTTGTAATAGATTGATATATAATCTATTACAAATTGTGCAAGGTTGCTATGGGGCGAAGGGAAAATGCGGACAGAGAGGCTGAAAACTCCGAAAATGGCTGGAATTTTGAAAATTTAGTAATAACTTAAATACCAAAATTAGATGAAAAAGCTAAGAATCACACAAGTTAAGAGCTCTATCGACCGCTCACAGCGTCAGAAGAGATCTCTTGAGGCATTGGGTTTGAAAAAAATGCATCAGACCGTTGAACACGAGGGCACCCCGCAGATCCTCGGTATTGTAGAGAAGGTAAAACATTTGGTTACCGTAGAAGAAATTTAATTGATTATAAAATTTTTAGAGTAGAGAGATATGAATTTACATACTTTGACCCCCGCACAGAATTCAACGAAAGGTAGCAAAAGAGTAGGACGTGGACAAGGCTCCGGCAAGGGCGGCACCTCCACCCGTGGTCACAAGGGCGCACAGTCGCGTTCCGGTTACAGCCGCAAGATCGGTTTCGAAGGCGGCCAGATGCCTATCTACAGAATCCTGCCGAAGCGCGGCTTCAAGAACATCAACCGTGTGGAATACAGCGCCATCAACATCAGCACGCTGCAGCACATTTTCGAGAAGACCAACATTTCTGAAATCACTCCTGAAGTTTTGATTTCCAATGGTTTGGCTAAAAAGAAAGACTTGATTAAGATTTTGGGTAAGGGAGAACTTAGCTGCCAGCTGAACGTAACGGCTCACGCTTTCTCCGCAACTGCCAAGGAGGCTATCGAAAAGAACGGCGGTTCCGTCAACATTATCGGTGCCCCCGCTGACCAACAGTAATCCAACCTTTAACCAGCCATTATGAAAAAATTCATTGAAACCATAAAAAACATCTTCAAGATTGAGGACTTGCGCAAGAGAATCCTCTATACGCTCCTCATCCTCTTGATTTATCGTTTGGGCACGCATATCGTCCTCCCCGGTGTCAACCCCGGTCTGTTGTCATCCTTCACCAAAAATTCGAGTGAGGGTCTGATGGGTATGCTTGACCTCTTCTCCGGCGGCGCCTTCTCCAAGGCTTCCATCTTCGCCTTGGGTATCATGCCGTACATTTCCGCATCTATCGTTATCCAGCTGCTTACCCTGGTGGTGCCTTACTTCCAGCGTTTGCAGAAGGAAGGCGAGAGCGGACGTAAGCAGATCAACAAGATTACCCGCTACCTCACCATCCTCGTGGTCGCCATCCAAGCTCCCGCTTACATTGGCAACCTGTCAGGCCGTTACGGTAGTGCGGCACTCGACCCCGCCATGCTGGATGCGAAGCTGTTCGGCCTCTCCGCTTTCGCGGTAGTCGCTTTCATCATCCTGATTTGCGCAACCCTGTTCCTGATGTGGCTCGGCGAGAGAATCACCGACAAGGGTATCGGTAACGGTATCTCCATGATCATCATGGTGGGTATCATCGCCCGCTTCCCCTCAGCTCTTCGTTTCGAAGCTGAAGCCCGTATCTTGGAAAACGGCGGCGGCCCCATCGTGTTCATCATCGAGCTTCTCGTTATGCTCCTGGTGATCCTGTTCAGCATCATGCTCGTGCAGGGCACCCGCAGAATCCCGATCCAGTACGCCAAACGTATGGTGGGCAACAAACAATATGGCGGCACCCGCAACTTCCTTCCCCTCAAGGTCAATGCGGCTGGCGTTATGCCCATCATCTTCGCACAGGCTCTTATGATGCTCCCCATCACCTTCATCAGCATGGCCGAGTTCCGCGAAGGCGGCTTCTGGTACAGCTTCATCAACCCGAACGGCTGGGGATACAACATCGTCTATTTCATCATGATTATCCTGTTCACCTATTTCTATACTGCTATCACCATCAACCCGTCACAGATCGCTGAGGATCTCAAGAAGAACGGCGGATTTATCCCGGGTGTGAAACCTGGCAAACAAACCGCCCAGTTCATCGACGACATCATGTCGAAGATTACCCTCCCGGGTTCTATCTTCCTCGCTTTCGTGGCAGTGCTCCCCGCCATCGTGCGCGCCCTCTTCGGTGTCAACGACCAGTTCGCGCAGTTCTTCGGCGGCACCTCCCTCCTCATCATGGTCGGCGTCGTGTTGGATACCCTCCAGCAGATCGAATCCCACCTGCTGATGAGACACTATGACGGATTCACCAAGAACGGAAGAATTAAAGGCCGTAACAGCGGCGCCTACTAATGGGACTCCTGAACAGAATACATCTCAAGAGCGATTCGGACATCGAATCAATCAAGAAAAGTTCTTTGCTTGTTGGAAAAACCTTGGGTGAAGTGGCCAAGTTGATGCGG
The DNA here is from genome assembly GCA_045130235.1 of Bacteroidales bacterium. Lineage (GTDB taxonomy): Bacteria > Bacteroidota > Bacteroidia > Bacteroidales > WCHB1-69 > UBA1756. Next base: position 72,595 of record JBGUPJ010000027.1, on the reverse strand, counting down.
CCGGGCGTCCCGCTCTTCTACATCGACCAGGTCGCAGAGGATTACATCCGCGCCAACGGCGGCATCCCTTCCTGCAAGGGTTACCGCCCCTACGCTGGAATGCCTCCCTTCCCCTCCACCCTCTGCCTCTCGGTCAACAGCACCGTGGTACACGGCATCCCGAACGACTATGTCCTCCAGGAGGGCGACATCGTGACCGCTGACTGCGTGGCCTGTCTGAACGGGTGGCACGGCGATTACGCCTACACCTTCGAGATCGGCAAGGTGTCGGAGGAGAAGCACCTGCTGGTGCGCCGCACCTACGAGGCGCTGCATCACGCCCTCGACTTCGCCAAAGTGGGCAACACCATCTTCGACATCAGTGAGGCGGTGGAAAGCTACGTGAAGCCGTTCCACTACGGCGTGGTGAAGGTGCTCAGCGGTCACGGCATCGGTCGCAGCATGCACGAGAAACCCGATGTGCCCAACTTCGTGCCCCGCACGAGAGAGGAACGCAAGTGGTACAAGGATGAGGTCATCCGTCCCGGCATGGTCTTCTGCATCGAACCTATGATCGGCATGGGAACCGGTGAGGTGCTGGACGATGAGGCACACTGGCCGGTGGTCATGGCCGACCGCCGTTCCGCAGCCCATTTCGAACACCAGGTGGCAATCAACTCCCAAGGCAAAACAGAAATACTATCTACCTATCAATATATAGAAGAAGCATTAGGCATTATTAATAAATAGAAAAAGACAATATGGCAAAACAATCATCAATCGAACAAGACGGCGTGGTCATCGAGTCCCTCGGTAACGCAATGTTCCGTGTGCAGCTTGAGAACGGTCACGTCATCACCGCCCACATCTCCGGAAAGATGCGCATGCACTATATCAAGATTCTTCCCGGCGACAAGGTGCAGATTGAGATGTCGCCATACGACCTCAGCAAAGGACGTATCACATTCAGACATAAGTAAAAAGAAAATCAATAAAAAGTAAGACAATGAAAGTTAAAGCATCTGTAAAGAAAAGAAGTGACGAGTGCATCGTTGTCAAGAGACACGGTGTAGTGTACGTTATCAACAAGAAAAATCCGAAGTTCAAACAGCGTCAAGGTTGATATTTAATAAATTAAAAACAAGATAAATTATGGCAAGAATTGCGGGTATAGATTTACCTAAAAACAAAAGAGGAGAGATAGGTTTAACCTACATCTACGGTATCGGCAGAAGCACCGCCCAGAAGATCCTGGACCAGGCCGGTATCAGCTACGACAAGAAAGTGAGTGAGTGGAATGACGACGAGCTGGGTGCCCTCCGTGGCATCATCGGCGAGATGAAGGTCGAAGGCGCGCTGCGTTCCGAGGTGACCATGAACATCAAGCGATTGATGGATATCGGTTGCTACAGAGGCATCCGCCACCGTATTGGTTTGCCGCTCCGCGGCCAGAGCACGAAGAACAATGCCCGTACTCGTAAAGGTCGTAAGAAAACTGTTGCCAACAAGAAGAAAGCAACCAAGTAGTTTTAACGCCGGCCGCATAGCCGCTTAGGTTACGGTCAGAACATTAACACAGAAATTCAGAAGAATATGGCAAAGAATACCAAAACAACCAAGAAAAAAGTTGTCAGAATTGATGCGCTCGGCAAGGCTTTTGTCTATGCGTCTTTTAATAATGTTATCGTGTCCCTCACCAACAACGACGGTCAGGTGATCTCTTGGTCATCCGCCGGTAAGATGGGCTTCAGAGGTTCCAAGAAGAACACCCCCTATGCCGCCCAGATGGCCGCTCAGGACTGCGCCAAGGTTGCTTACGACCTCGGTATGCGCAGAGTGAAGGTGTATGTGAAAGGTCCCGGCGGTGGCCGCGAGTCCGCTATCCGTACCATCCACGCCTCCGGCATCAGCGTTGAAGAGATTATCGACGTGACTCCGCTGCCGCACAACGGCTGCCGTCCCCCGAAACGCAGAAGAGTTTAAGTTGTTGTTTTATTGTTAGAATATAAAAATATTAGATTATGGCAAGATATACTGGACCTCGTACCAAAATTGCAAGAAAATTCAAAGAACCCATCTTCGGCTCTGACAAATATCTCGAAAGAAAGAACTATCCTCCCGGACAGCACGGACAGAACAAGAGACGTGGCAAACTGTCGGAGTATGGCATGCAGCTGCAGGAGAAGCAGAAGGCCAAATACACCTACGGTATCCTCGAGCGTCAGTTCAAGAAATTGTTCCTCAAGGCAGCCAGCCGTAAAGGTATGACCGGTCAGAACTTGATCAAACTCATTGAGTCAAGACTCGACAACGTGGTGTTCCGCTTGGGTATCGCTCCCACCCGCGCCGCCGCCCGCCAGCTGGTCAGCCACCGCCACATCCTCGTCAACGGCAAGATCGCTAACATCCCCTCCCTGCTGCTCGTCCCCGGTGACATCGTCGCCGTTCGCGAACGCTCCCAGGCCCTCGAGGTGATCACCAACTCCCTCGCCGGACGTACCAACGCTTATCCGTGGTTGGAATGGGATGCCAACCTGATGTCAGGCAAATTTATGAATTATCCCGAAAGAGAAGAAGTTCCTGAAAACATCAACGAACAGGCCATCGTCGAGTTGTACTCCAAATAATGGCTGATTCTCACCCTATTTGTTAAACATAAAATTCATAAAAATGGCAATATTAACCTTTCAGAAACCCGATAAAGTCGTCATGGTGAAATCCGATGATTTCCATGGTGAGTTTGAGTTCCGCCCCCTCCAGCCTGGCTACGGCATGACCGTCGGTAACGCACTCCGCCGAGTCCTGCTCTCTTCACTGGAAGGCTTCGCGATCACCTCCATCAAGATTGAAGGCGTCGCCCAGGAGTTCTCCTCCATCCCCGGCGTCATGGAAGATGTTACTGACATCGTCCTCAATCTCAAGAAGGTGCGCCTCAAAAACCGCATCGCTGAAAAGACCAGCGAAAAGGCCACCATCATCATCTCCGGACAGTCCACCTTCGTCGCCGGCGACATGAACCGCTTCCTCAACGCTTTCCAAGTGCTGAACGAGGACCAGGTGATCTGCACCATGGACCCCTCCGTCCGCATCGCTATGGAAATCACGATCGACAAAGGACGTGGCTATGTCTCCGCAGAGGAGAACAAGACTCTCCATGAGGGTATCGGCGTCATCGTCATCGACTCCATCCACACCCCCATCCGTAAAGTGGAGTATGTGGTGGACAACTGGCGTGTGGAACAGAAGACCGACTATGAGAAGCTCAATATCAAGATTGACACCGACGGCTCCATCCACCCGAAAGAGGCTCTGAAAGAGGCCGCCAAGCTTCTCATCCAGCATTTCGTGCTCTTCTCCGACGACAAGATCCTTGTGGATACTCCCACCGCTCCCGGTGTGGAAGGAGAACTCGATGAGGAAGCCCAGAAGATCCGTCAGCTGCTTAAAACTAAGCTCATCGACATGGATCTCTCCGTGCGCGCACTCAACTGCCTCTCCTCCGCCCAGCTTGACACCCTCGGCGATGTCGTGGCCATCCATAAGAACGACCTGCTGAAGTTCCGTAACTTCGGTAAAAAGTCTTTGTCAGAACTCGAAGACCTCGTCAAGAGCAAAGGCCTCGATTTCGGCATGAATTTACAGAAATATAAATTAGATAAGGAATAATCGTTATGAGACACCAGAAATCCATAAATCATTTAGGAAGAACAGCCGCCCACAGAAAGGCTATGCTGTCCAATATGGCCTGCTCGCTCATCAAGCACAAACGTATCGAGACCACTCTCGCCAAGGCCAAGGAATTGCGCAAGTTCGTTGAACCCCTCGTCACGAAGTGCAAAAGCGACACCACCCACTCTCGCCGTGTCGTCTTCTCATACCTTCACGACAAGTATGCGGTGACCGAACTCTATCGCGAAATCGCTCAGAAAGTCGCTGACCGCCCCGGTGGTTACACCCGTATCCTTAAGACCGGTTTCCGTCAGGGTGACAACGCTGAGATGTGTATGATCGAGTTCGTTGACTACAACGAAACCTACACCGTACACACCGAGAAGAAAGCCAGCAAGACCAGAAGAAGCCGCAGCAAGAAAGCTGCTACCGCTCCCGTTGAGGAAGCCGTTGCTGAAACTCCTGCTGCTGAAGCTCCTGCCGCTGAGTAATTTTTACAAATTATCCATAAAAAATAGTTGGCCATCGCCAACTATTTTTTTTATTCATTCGTGACTATGCTCAAGAAATTTTTTGTCCTTTTCCTGATAGGTGTCCCCTTTTTCACATTCGCTCAGACTGCTTCCGATTCAACCCTAACAGTTCACAGGGTGGAGAAGGCTGGAAAGCTGCTTTACGAGTACTATCGCTGTCACGCAGCAGATGATTGTGATACTTGCTCTGAACGCATGGTGAAATTTGTGTTTAAGAATGGAGACCAAGCCAGAGCAATCTCGTACCGCCAAGAAACGCTCGACACCCAGGTGCGCTGGATCGACATCGCGGGGGGTACCGCAGGCCACGACGTGGCGGTGGAGTTCGTGACTGCCAATCTGCGCCCTCATCAGACAGTGGAATGGACCTATGCTGTCTCTGCCAAAAATGGGTGTGTGTTGCAGCTGGAGAAGGCAGCCGTGCTTGTTATGAATGAAAAGTATGAGGTTGAGAAGTTGTGGCTCGAATAACCTTTAGCCATTTTTTTGCTGCTGCATTGGCTTTTTTTGTTTTGCCAAAATTATCGTATTTTTGCATCGTCAATATTAAAACTATATATGAAAAAGTTCATCCTGATTTTGATCGCCGCTTTTTTTGTCTTGGCTGCCACCGCCCAAACGGACGTCAACTGCTACCGCGTTTATCTGCACGACAAGGTCAATTCTCCCTACAGCATTGACCAGCCGGAGCAGTTCCTGTCGCAGCGTTGCCTCGACAAGCGTGCCCGCTACAACATCCCCGTCACGGAGGAGGACCTGCCGGTGAATCCCGCCTACCTGTACCTAATCGGTCATGCCAGTCCGCAGCTGCGGGTGCTGGCGGTTTCAAGATGGCTGAACACAGTCGTCGTCTGCTGCCCCGATACTATGCACATGGCTTACGTGCGCAACCTGCCGTTTGTGGACAGCGTGAAGGCGGTGGGCTACTACGACCTTTCTGATCTGCCCACCTCACCCGAATACGGCATCACTTCCGATATCAATCAAGAGAGCGACACCACGATTTACGGCAAAGGTTACGGACAGATTGCCCTGCACAACGGTCATCTGCTCCATGCCGAGGGCTTTCATGGCGAAGGAATGCTCATTGCTATGCTGGATGCGGGCTGGCTGGGCTTCGACAGCTCACCGCTGCTCTCCAACCTGTATGAGAATGGACAGATTTGGGGCACGTACAATTTTGTGCCCGGGATGGACAATGTGTATGCTTTCCATGGACATGGCACCGCCTGTGCTTCTATCATCTTGAGTAGTATCTATGCCACCTACGACACGTTAGTGGGCACTGCGCCGGCGGCCAACATGGTGTTCATCCGCACCGAGGATCCGCTCACCGAGCAGCTGTTGGAGGAGGACTTCTGGGTGGCCGGCGCGGAGCTGGCCGACAGTCTGGGCGCGGATGTCATCACCGCGTCGTTGGGCTACACCCAGTTCGACGACAGCACCTTTGTGTTCGACTACAGCAGCTGCGACGGTCATACGAGTGTGGCCTCTTTGGCGGCGACGAAGGCGGCGCACAAGGCGATGGTGGTGTGTGTGGCGGCAGGCAACGAGGGCGCCAACCCGTGGCATAAGCTGAGCCGTCCCGGCGACGCCGAAGATATCCTGTGCGTGGGCGCCATCAATGTGGATAGTATTCCGGCCAGTTTTACCGGCTGCGGACCGAGTTACGACGGGCGTGTGAAACCCGATGTGGCCTCGTGCGGGTGGGATACCTACATGGTCAACGCATATACGTATGTGGATCAGGATGATAACGATATGATTTACACGTATATCGCTCCGGGTAGTGGCACCTCTTGCGCCACTCCGAACTTGGCGGGTCTGGCCACCTGTTTGTGGCAGGCGCTGCCGCAGCTCACCTCGTTAGAGGTGATGCAGATCATCCGCGAGGCGGCGCACCAGTACAACGCTCCCGACACGCTGATGGGCTACGGTATCCCGAATATCTACCAAGCGTGGCTCGACCACCGCACGGATGCGGTGCATGAGTTGCCCGTGGCGCACTATATCGGTTACCCCAACCCCTGCGGCGACCATTTGCTCATCAGCAACCCGCTGTGCCGTGAGGTGAGCCTCACCATCTTCGACCTTTCGGGGCGGGTGGTGTATGTCGAGAAGGGTTTTTCTGCCGAATCGTTGAAGCGCATCAGCACCGGAAACTGGCCTTCTGGCATCTATCTGGTGCGGGTGCAGGAAAGGGCTGGCGGGAGCGAATTGCTGAAAATTGTGCGACAGTAGCCCTGTGTTTTCATGCTAATGGTGATAGGATAGGAGAGAATAGTTCTTTTTTTTAGTGTAATATTAAGTGTAAAATAGTGATTTTCAGATAATAAAATATTTTTTCGATTTTTTTTGAAAAAATAGTTGGTAATTGTCAGAAAGTTTGTATTTTTGCACGTTCAAAAAGGGAACGGAAAACCGCAGGCCCTCAAGAACAAAAAGCTGTTGTAGCTCAGTGGTAGAGCACTTCCTTGGTAAGGAAGGGGTCGCGAGTTCAACTCTCGCCAATAGCTCATTTTTTTGTGTAAAAACGTAAATTATTAACGCATTAAATTTATAAGAAAATGGCAAAAGAACATTACGAACGTACCAAACCCCACGTTAATGTGGGTACTATCGGTCACATCGACCACGGTAAAACTACCTTGACCGCTGCTATCACCAAGGTTTTGGCTGAGGCTGGTCTTTCTGAAGTAAGATCTTTCGATTCTATCGATAACGCTCCCGAGGAAAAAGAGCGTGGTATCACCATCAACACTGCTCACGTTGAGTATCAGACTGAGAAACGTCACTATGCTCACGTTGACTGCCCCGGTCACGCTGACTATGTGAAGAACATGGTTACCGGTGCTGCTCAGATGGACGGTGCTATCCTGGTTGTGGCTGCTACCGACGGTGCAATGCCCCAGACCCGTGAGCACATCCTCTTGGCTAAGCAGGTAGGTGTTCCGAAAATGGTTGTTTTCATGAACAAGGTTGACATGGTGGATGACCCCGAATTGCTCGACCTCGTTGAGATGGACATCCGTGACCTCCTCAACTTCTACGGCTTCGACGGTGATAACACCCCGATCATCCGTGGTTCCGCACTTGGTGGATTGAACGGCGACCCGAAGTGGGTTCCCTCCATCATGGAACTGATGAACACTGTGGACGAGTGGATTCCGCTGCCGCAGCGTGACAAAGATAAAGACTTCTTGATGCCCGTCGAGGACGTCTTCTCCATCACCGGTCGTGGTACCGTTGCTACCGGCCGTATCGAAACTGGTATCATCAACACCGGCGACCCGGTTGATATCATCGGTATGGGTGCTGACAAACTCAAATCAGTTGTTACTGGTGTTGAGATGTTCCGCAAGATCCTTGACACGGGTGAAGCTGGTGACAACGTAGGTCTCTTGCTCCGTGGTATCGACAAGGACGAAATCTGCCGTGGTATGGTGATCGCAAAACCCGGTTCCATCCATCCGCACAAAGAGTTCAAGGCTGAGGTTTATATCCTGAAGAAAGAAGAAGGTGGCCGTCACACTCCTTTCAAAAACAACTATCGCCCGCAGTTCTACTTCCGTACCACTGACGTTACCGGCGAAATCCATCTGCCCGATGGCGTTGAGATGGTAATGCCTGGCGATAACGTGACTATCACCGTGAAGCTTCTCTCAGAGATCGCTATCAACAAGAACCTCCGCTTCGCTATCCGCGAAGGTGGCCGTACCGTTGGTGCTGGTCAGGTGACCGAGATCTTAGACTAATTCTAAGTTCCAACATACCTGAACGGACAAGTGAAAGCTTGTCCGTTCTTTTCAGGGGAATAGTTTAAGGGCAGAATAGTGGTCTCCAAAACCATTGATGGGAGTTCGAATCTCTCTTCCCCTGCCAAAGCGGCTGAAATTTTCAGCCGCTTTTCTATTTTAACTCATCACCTTTACTTATTATTATTTTCTCCCCTTATCGTTAATTGTGTGCATTTAACCATATACCTGTTATGACCTGTCTGAAGAATATACGTATTGATGATTTTGACTATGATTTGCCCGAGGAACGCATCGCTTTTTACCCGAAAGAAATGCGTACAACTTCCAAAATGCTGGTTTATCATCGGCAATCTCATGCGATTTCCGACAGCGACTTCGCTTCGTTGCCCAATTTCCTGTCGCCAGACATGATGGTGGTATTCAACGATTCTAAGGTCATTCATGCGCGGTTGTTGGTGAAGAATGCAAATGGTGCCTCCATTGAGATTTTCTGTTTGGAACCCCTTCAACCTACTACAGAACTTACCGCTGCGCTCGCCCAATGCGGTCCAGTGACATGGAAATGTTTCGTTGGAAATGCCAAACGGTGGAAACACCCTATCTCCTTTGAGGTGGTGGTAAATGGGCACACAGTGGTGGTGACTGCTCAAAAAGGCCAGCAGATAGAAAACGCCTTTGAGGTGTACTTCAGTTGGGAGGATGGAGGAGTGACTTTCGCCGAATGGGTGGAGGCGTATGGTAAGACTCCGCTTCCCCCTTATATCAAACGGGTGGCTGAAACGGCGGACGATACACGCTATCAGACCGTGTATGCCCATTACGACGGTTCAGTGGCTGCCCCTACCGCCGGGCTGCATTTCAGTAAGGAATTGGTGAAAGAAATTGAAAATAAGGGAATTGAAACAGAATATGTGACGCTCCACGTCGGTGCCGGCACCTTTAAACCTGTTACCTCCGATACGATTGGGGAGCATTTTATGCACGATGAACAAATCGTCATACGGCGTGAGTTGGTGGAACATCTCCTCCGCGCTGCTGACAAGAGAATTGTGGCTGTCGGCACCACGGTTACTCGCAGTTTGGAGTCACTTTTCATCATTGGTGCCAAATTTAAACTCGGTTTGTACAACCCACTACATGTGGAGCAGTGGGAGGTGTATGAAAATCCAGACATCATAAAGGTCAGTGTGGCAGATGCCTTACAGGCTATTCTCCACTATTTGGATGAACAGGGACTGGATTACGTCACTGCTTCCACTTGTCTGATGATTGTTCCTTCGTATCAGTTCAAAATGATGCGAGCCATTATCACCAATTTCCATCAGCCGAAAAGCACCCTGTTGTTGCTCATTTCCGCTTATTTGGGTGATGCTTGGCGCGATATTTATGCTCATGCTATAGACCATGACTATAGATTTTTGAGCTACGGTGACGCCAACTTTTATATGGATTAACGTTGCCCTCTATCCTTCCTGCAATGCGCAGAATTTGGCATATTCACCGCCGAGGGCTATCAGCTCGTCATGGGTGCCTCGTTCAATGATGCGGCCGCCCTGCACAAAGAGGATTTCATCGGCTCGCCGGATGGTGGACAAACGGTGCGCCACCACTATCGTGGTTCTCCCCTCCATCAAGCGTTGCAGCGACTGCTGTACCGTATATTCCGATTCGGTGTCGAGCGCTGAGGTGGCCTCGTCCAAGATCAGCACCTGAGGGTTCTGCAGCACGGCCCGTGCAATACTCAACCGCTGCCGCTGACCGCCCGACAGCATCATGCCGCGGTCGCCAATCACCGTGTCGTAACCATCGGCCATCTCCATGATGAAGTCGTGCGCCAACGCAGTCTTCGCCGCCTCCTCCACCATCTCGCGTGTCACACCCTCTTTGCCGAAGGCAATGTTGTGGTACACCGTGTCGTTAAACAAAGTGATGTCTTGGTTGACAATGCCGAAGATTCCTCGCAAATCACTGATTATCAATTTTCTTATATCAATTCCATCAATAAGAATTTGGCCTTCTTTTACATCATAAAATCTCGGCAACAAATCAACAATGGTTGATTTTCCGCTCCCAGAAGCCCCTACTAATGCCACGGTTTTGCCCTTCTCTAAGGTAAAACTGATGTCGTTGAGTACCTCTTCGCTTCCATCATCGCGATAAGAAAAATGCACATGTTGGTACTCAATTTTGTCCTCAAAAGTCTTTTTGGCAATAGGTTCTTTGTCCTCCTCAATCACTTCGTCGGCATCGATCACCTGGAAGATACGCTCTGCGGAGGCCATGCCCTTCTGGATGGTATAGTACGCTGACACAATGGTTTGTGCTGGCGGGATGATGCGCGCGAAAATCACAATAAACATGATGAGTTTCTCTCCCGTCATCATCGTGTCGGAAATAACAAAACGGCCACCCAAAAGCAGAACGATGACTAACGCAAATATACACAGAAACTCTACTAATGGCGCGCCGATTTCCGTTTTCCGGAAGATGCGCCGATTCAGCACAAAAAAGCGGTCGTTCATCTTGCCGAATCTCTTGTCGGCATAATGGGCTGCTGTATGCCCCTGTATAATGCGTAATCCGCTGATGGCCTCATCAAATGCAGATGACATTCTTCCTAAAATCTGTTGAGCTTCAGTTGAATTTTTCTTGATGCTCTTTCCTATCTTCGCAATCAATATCCCAGCTGGGGGAAGAATGATAAGTGAGATGAGGGTGAGCTTATAGCTGATGGAGAACAGGGTGATGAGAAAGACAACCACAAGGATGGGATCCCTGAAAAACATCTGTAAACTGCAAACCACCGACCATTCCACCTCCTGAACGTCGGAACCGATACGGTTGAGTATATCGCCTTTTTTCTGCCGATTGTAGAACGAAAGCGGAAGGATAAGCAACCGGTGATAGACATCTTGTTGCAAAGCTTTTGAGATACCAGCGCGTATGGGCGCATTAACATAGAGAGCAAGATAGCGGAATAGGTTTGAAAATAATGTGCTGATAATCATTGTGATGGCAATGAATACCAGCGCATAAAACTGTCCGTAATCATGGATGATGATCCCCATGTAATAGTAGAAGGTGTTCAGGATGTCATTGGCATTCAACGAGAAATCCGGGCGTTCGGTTATCGTAGCGCCATTGCCGAAAAGTACTGAAAGAAACGGCGCCACCATCGAAAGAGAGAAAACGGAGAAGATGGCATAGCAAAGGTTAAAGAAGAATATCAATACGATATTTATCTTGAAATCACGGAGATAAGTAAGAACTCGCCGAAACTGCTTCATGCCTTCAGGTTTAGAATTTTCTGTAAGGCGATGTCGGCATGCCGTTGCTCGGCCTCGAAGGTCTGTCCGGCAATATGAGGCGTGAGAATCACATTGTCGAGATGGGAAAGGGCGGTCAGCGCTTCGTCCCACTTCTCTTTAGGCGGGATTTGTAGCCGTACCGACTCGTACTCCAGCACATCCAATGCCGCGCAACTCACCTGTCCGCTCTTTGCTGCTTGTACCAACGCAGCCGTGTCCACCACACTGCCCCGACAGGTATTGAGAAGAATGACACCTTCTTGAACTTTTGCGAGAAAAGTTTCATTTACTAGATGATGATTTTCAGGCAAATAATTGATGTGTAGTGAGATGACATTGCATTTTTGCTGAATTTCCTCCAATGTGGTTACATGAACGAAATTATCTGTGATGTCGGTACGAAACTTGTCGTAAACGAAAATTTCGCAGCCGAAGTTCTTCAGAATGCGGGCGAAGGTCGGTCCGGTATGACCATAGCCTATGATGCCGATTTTCTGGGAGGCCAGTTCGCGTCCTTTGTTGGCTTCCCGCCGCCAGGCTCCGTCGCGCACCTCATGGTCGGCGCGGGCGATGTGACGCAGAGCCGCCATCAGTAAACCGAGTGCATGTTCCGCCACCGACTGTGCGTTGCCTTCCGGTGTGCTCATGCAGACAATACCGCAGCGGGTGGCATAGCCGGTGTCGATGTTCTCCACACCGGAACCGAGCCGCACAATGAAGCGGAGGTGCCGTTTGGTGTCGAGCAATGGCGCATCCACCCGAAAACGACTGCGGATGACCAGACCGTACAGGTCATCGTCCATCCTGCAAAAGTCGTCGTAGGTCAGGTCGGTGCGCGTCTCGCAGTCGTATCCATGCGCACGCAGTCCCTCCTGTAACGAGGGTGCGGTACGATCCACAATGATGACTTTTCGTTTCACGGATTCGGACATCGGTTACGACATTTGCTCCACAGGCATCACAAAGGCGCGGATGCCCTGCTGCGGTGCGCTGGCATCCAAACGATGGATTTCGTCCATGAGCGGAGCCACTTTCTCTTCGGGAATAAAGGTGAGTATGGCAGAGTTGAGAGTTGGCCAAGCGTGCGTGCCATAGTGCGGTTCGCCCGTCTCACTGCCACGCCCCTGAACCTCTTCCCAGAAGGTGAATCCACGAATGTCTAATCTGTCCAATGCTTCTATCATTTCAGTGTAGAATGCCTTGTAAAATGAGATGAATACTGCTTTCATATTGTCTGTTTTGTTATTATCTTTTTATCGTGTCGCATCAAATTCGTCATAGTCAAAATTATCCTCCCACTGCTCGTAGTCGAAGTCGTCCTGCGGAAGTATTCCTTCACCTTCTTCCATCGGGGAGTCATCCCATAAATGGTCAAAGTAACGGCATCCGCAATAGCGGCGTGACTTCCTGTTGATTTTTCGTTCCAAAAAAGTGGTGGTTTTCACATGCGATTTCCATTCGTTTGAGGAAATGTGTCCGTCTAATGCTACAATCCGCTTGCAAAAAGCGATGTATGCGGAATGAATTTGCTCGCAACTCTGCGACGCGTCAATCGCCTTCTCATATTGTGACCACGGGTCGTCTGGACGCAAATAAGCCTCCTGCGATATTTTGCAGGAGGCTAAGGTTATAGAAGTTAGTGTGATGATGCCTATGATCCGTGGGTCCATCGCTTGTCTTATCTTCTGGATGATGAAGAGCTGCTGGAATGTGAACCACTGGAGTGAGAGCTGCTTGATGAGTGCGAGCCTCCGCTGTAGCTGCCGCCTGAACGGGAGGATGAGCTGGAAGAGCTGGAGTGACTGCTGTGGCTGGAAGAACTATTGTAAGAGCTGGACGGACGGCTGCTGGATGAGGATGAGCGGGTGCTGCTGGAAGAGGAACTGGAAGGTCTGCTGTAGCTGGATGAACTGCTGGAAGATGAGTGACTGGAAGATGAGCTGGAAGGTCTGCTATAGCTGGAGGAGCTGCTTGATGAAGAGCTGTTGTTAGACGGTCTGCTGTAGCTGGATGAGCTGCTGCTTGATGAATTGTTGTTAGACGGTCTGCTGTAGCTGGATGAGCTGCTGGAAGAAGAATTGTTGTTGTAAGAGTTGCTGCTGTTGTAAGTGTTGGAGCTGCTTGCCGGTCTGCTGTAGCTGGATGAATTGTTGGAGGAAGAATTGTTGTAGGAGTTGCTGCTATTGTAAGTGTTGGAAGATCTGTTGGATGAATTGTTATTGTTGTAATTTGAAGGCAGCGGAGTGCGGTTGTTGTTGCTGGGAGCAGGTGCCGTTACGCTACTGGGACGACTCGTGTTGTTATTATAGTTGTTGTTAGAAGGAGTGGTCACTCTATCGTTGTTGTTATTATTGTAGTAGTTGTTATTAGAGGGAGTAGTCACTCTGTCAGAATTGTTATTATAATTGTTGTTGGGAGTAACGGTATTATTATTATTGTAGTTGTTATTGGGGTTGTTCACTCGACTGGAGTTGTTGTTGTAGTTGTTGTTCGGAGTAACCGTACTGTTGTTCTCTCTGGCATTGCCGTTGTTGTTGGGGGTGACCACACGGTTGGCGTTGTTGTCTGGAGCAACTGTGCTGTTGTTCTCTCTGGCATTGTTGTTGGAGGGATTGGCCACTCTATCATTATTGTTGTTGTTCGCAGGTGTGACGTTGCTCTCTCTGGCCGTATTGTTGTTCACCTTGTCGTTGCTGTTGTTCACTCTGCCAGTATTGTTGCTCTCTCTGTTGGAGCTGCCGGTAGTTGAGGCAAGAGCATCGTAGCGTTCGTTGAAGCTGGTGGGCGTTACGGTGCGGATGGAGGAGGCACCTCCGCTGCTGGGTTCGGTCTTATATTCAGCTACGCCGCCGTTGTTGCCGTAACCGTTGGGACGTCTGCCTCTGCCATTGCTTCCTGAGTTGGTGGAGGAAGCTGTTTCTCTATGTCCAATGTAGAAGGAACCATTGTGGTCGAAGTTGTTGTGATAGTAGCCTGCATGGCTTCCAGCGTAATATCCATCATAGTATCCGTTGAGGTATCCATTGTGATAGCCGTGATGATAGCCGTTGTGGTATCCATGGTGATAGCCATAATGTCCGTAGTGATAGCCATAGTAGTAGGGATCGTTGTACCATCCGAAGTGGTGATGGTGGTGGTAGGGGTGATGGCAGCTCCAGCCCCAGCCATAGTTGAAACCATAGTGGTAGTAGCCATAATCGTAGTAGTACGGACGATAGTAGTAGGTCGGCCACCACCAGTTATAACCGAGGTAGATGCTCACACCCCAGCAAGAGGGATCATAGCTGTACCAATAGTGGTTGGTGAAGTACGGATCGTAGTAGCTCCAGCCGTAGTCGCAGCAGGAGTGGAAACGACGGATACGTGAGGTGTAGTAGTAATCGTAGTAACTGTCGTCATCGAAATAGTAGTTGTTCGTGATGTACGTGTTGCCGTTGCCATCAGAGTACGAGTTGGAGTTGGAAGAGGTTCCGGAATAGTAATTGCCCGTATTGGGGTCGTAATACGTGTTGCTGTTGGCATCGTAATACAACCCAGTCTCTTCATCGTAATAATACGTTACATTGTTATTGTTACTGTTGTTGTTGTAATTGTTGTTATAATTGTTGGAGTTCGCCGCATTATTGTAGGAATTGTTCGCATTGTTGGGCGCGGCATTTGAGTTCGAATAGTTGGATGAAGTCGGGTTAGGACGAACATATTGTGCATCGGTCGAACTACTATAGATGTCATCGTAGTAGGTCAATGACTCTAATTTACAAGAAGTTGCCAGTATGGCTAACGCAAAGACGGATAAAAACACTAACTTTTTCATAACTTTATCTCCTTTCTGTTTGCGGCTGGGTGATATAATTTTTGTATTTTTGCAAACTTGAATTTAAGACCACAAAAATACTAAAAAGTTCAAAAAGAAAGGGAGAAAATGGCAAAAAATTTCACAACGCGCGCAGAAAACTATTCGCAATGGTATAATGACATTGTCAAAAAGGCTGATTTGGCAGAGAATTCTGCGGTTAGAGGATGTATGGTCATCAAGCCATACGGCTATGCAATCTGGGAGAAAATGCACGATGCTTTGGACAAGATGTTCAAGGAGACGGGACATGTGAACGCTTATTTCCCGCTGTTCATTCCCAAGTCATTCCTCAGTCGTGAGGCCGACCACGTGGAGGGCTTTGCGAAAGAGTGTGCGGTCATCACCCATTATCGATTGAAAAATGCGCCTAACGGCTCCGGCGTAGTGGTGGATCCTGAGGCCAAGTTGGAGGAAGAACTGATTGTCCGTCCCACTTCCGAAACCATCATCTGGAGCACATACAAAAACTGGATTCAGTCGTACCGCGACCTGCCGTTGCTTTGCAACCAGTGGGCCAACGTGGTGCGCTGGGAGATGCGCACCCGTCTGTTCCTCCGCACGGCCGAGTTCTTGTGGCAGGAAGGCCATACCGCCCATGCCACCGAGCAGGAAGCTCGCGAGGAGACCGCTCGAATGCTGGAGGTGTATGCCGACTTCGCCGAGAATTACATGGCGATGCCCGTCCTGAAGGGTGTGAAGTCGCCTAACGAGCGTTTCGCAGGAGCTATTGACACCTACTGTATCGAGGCTATGATGCAGGATGGTAAGGCTTTACAAGCCGGTACTTCGCATTTCCTCGGACAGAATTTCGCCAAGGCTTTCGATGTGCAGTTCTTGAACAAGAGCAATAATCTCGAATATGTATGGGCTACCTCGTGGGGCGTTTCTACCCGCTTGATTGGCGCTTTGATCATGACGCATTCGGATGACAATGGTCTGGTGCTCCCGCCCAAGCTCGCTCCGATTCAGGTGGTTATCATTCCTATTTATAAAAGTGATGAACAGAAAGCTGCTATTACCGAAAAGGTGATGACTTTGATGTCCAAGCTGAAGGCTAAAGGAATTTCTGTGAAATATGATGATGACGATTCCCAGCGTTCGGGCTGGAAGTTCAATGAGTATGAGGTGAAGGGCGTTCCGGTACGTGTGGCCATTGGCCCTCGCGACTTGGAGAACAACCAAGCTGAAGTGGCTCGCCGCGACACGCTCGAAAAGGCCAATTATGCATTGGATACTTTGGATGAGACCATCGAGAAATTGTTGGACGACATCCAGCACAATCTTTTCCAGCGTTCGTTGGAGTTCCGCGACAGCAATATCCGTAAGGCTGACACTTGGGAAGAATTTGTGGATATTCTGGACAACAAGTCTGGTTTTGTGTATGCCCATTGGGATGGTACCACCGAGACGGAAGAGAAGATCAAGGAGCTGGCGAAAGCTACCATCCGTTGTATTCCGTTCAACAACCCGTTGGAGGAGGGTAAATGCATTCTTACAGGCAAGCCTTCCAAACAGCGTGTGGTTTTTGCAAGAGCGTATTAATCAGTGTATTGCTGAATAAAAAAGAGGCTGGTTCGATTGAACCAGCCTCTTTTTTATGGACGAACGGACTATTCGTCGCGTCCGTGGCAGTTCTTGTATTTCTTGCCGCTTCCACAGGGACAGGGATCGTTGCGTCCCACCTTTTTCTCCACGCGGATGGGGGCGCTGCCTTTTCCTCCTTGGGCCACTTGACGGCCGCCACCAATTTCGCTGCGGCTGGTCTGTAGTTTCTTGGCATCCGATTCGGGAAGCTTCGCCTCTTTGATTTGGGGCTGCTGCTGAAATTCAGGGAGGTCACCTTTGGTGAGGAAGGAGACAATTTCGCGGTTGATGCGGCGTATAAGGGTGTCATACAGTCCGAAGGACTCGAGTTTGTAAATGAGGAGAGGATCTTTGTGCTCGTAAGAGGCGTTTTGCACTTCGGTCTTGAGGTCATCAAGGTCGCGGAGGTGTTCTTTCCAGGCTTCATCGATGGTGGCGAGAGTGATGCTCTTTTCGATGGAGAGTTTGATGCCGTAGTTTTTGGTCTCATAGCAGTATTTCAGCGGAGCAATCACATTCAGCATCTTGGTGCCATCGGTGATGGGCAGTGCCAAGTTGGTATAGCGTTGTCCTTCATTAAGAAAGACACGTTCCAAAATGGGATAGATTTTACCACATATAGTCTCCATGCGGTTCTCATAATTGTCCACCACCAATCGTTTTATATCCTCGATTATTTCTTCAGGTCTCGCTTCAAGGAAATCGTTGTCTGTGTTGTACGGGGAGGCGCAACCGCAGATGGTGAGGAGGTCGTCGCAGAATCCTTCATAGTCTTTGGCTTCCCAGTTGTCTTGAACAATATCTGCGCATACCTTGTCGAAAATTTCGGCCAAGTCGATGGGGAGGCGGTCGCCGAAGAGGGCGTTGCGGCGTTTTTTATAGATGTTGTCACGTTGTGAGTTCATCACGTCGTCGTATTCGAGAAGGCGTTTACGGATGCCGAAGTTGTTCTCTTCCACTTTTTTCTGAGCTCTTTCGATGGATTTGGAAATCATGCTGTGTTGGATGACTTCGCCATCTTTGAGGCCGAGGCGGTCCATGACACTGGCGATGCGTTCGGAGCCGAACAGTCGCATGAGCTTATCCTCAAGGGAGACGTAGAACTGGGAGCTACCTTCATCGCCTTGACGGCCAGCACGACCTCGCAGCTGGCGGTCCACACGGCGGGAGTCGTGACGCTCGGTGCCGATGATGGCGAGACCGCCTTTCTCTTTGACGCCGGGTCCCAGCTTGATATCGGTACCACGACCAGCCATGTTGGTGGAGATGGTGACCGTGCCAGGTTGTCCGGCTTCGGCAACGATGTCAGCTTCCTTCTGGTGCAGCTTGGCGTTGAGCACGTTATGCTCGATGCGGCGCAGCTTGAGAATCTTGGAAAGCAACTCGGAGTCTTCCACGGAGGTGGTACCCACCAGGACGGGGCGGCCCTCTTCGTGTAGCGAAATGATCTCGTTGACCACGGCCTCATATTTTTCACGCTTGGTCTTATAAACCTTGTCATCGTAGTCGATACGGGCGATGGGTTTGTTGGTGGGGATGACCACGACTTCGAGTTTGTAGATGTTCCAGAACTCGCCTGCTTCGGTTTCAGCAGTACCGGTCATACCAGCCAGCTTCTTGTACATGCGGAAATAGTTCTGGAGGGTGATGGTGGCGTAGGTCTGAGTGGCGGCTTCCACTTTCACATTCTCCTTGGCCTCAATAGCTTGGTGCATGCCGTCGGAGTAGCGGCGGCCTTCCATGATACGGCCGGTCTGCTCATCCACAATCTTCACTTTGTTGTCCATGATGACGTATTCCACGTCTTTTTCGAACATGGTGTAAGCTTTCAGAAGCTGCTGTACGGTGTGGGCGCGCTCGGAGGCGATGGAGAAGTTACGCAGAATCTCGCTTTTCTTGGCCGCCTTTTCCTTCGGATCAAGGTTCTCGGCATCAAGCTCTGCCAGTTCAGTGCTGATTTCGGGAAGGATAAATAGCTTGGCCTCTTCGGCATTTTTAGACACTGCTTCGATACCTTTCTCCATGATGGTCACGGAGTTGAGTTTCTCTTCGATAACAAAATGCAGACCATATTTTCCGAAGGTGACTTCTTTCAGCATTTCGAGAGTAGTCGCATTAGCGGAGGTAGTGGTGGTGAGGGCCTTGTGCATCTCCGAAAGCACGTGTTTGCGGTCAAGATGGGAGCAGGAGGAGAGTTCTGCGGACACGGTGGATTCCATCATGTCACGATAGTCGGTGAAAGTGTCGGAAGTTTCTTTGCCGACAAGCTCGTCGATGATTTTAATATTGTCATACAGGCAGGCGATATTGGCAAGCACTTTGGCAAATTTTCCCTCATCCTCCATGTCGATAGTCTGAGAGAGTTGTTTCTTTACTTCACCCAACAGGTGCTCGCAGTTTTTGCGCAGGTCGAGGGCTTCTTTTTTAAGTTCCTCGAACACACTCTTTTTGCCATCCTCGTCAAAGGAGTTGTATTGGGCGATGGCGTAGTTGAGATTCTCAAATTTTTTGTTGAATTTGTGAATCTTTTCGTTGATATTGTCATCCAGCTGTGTGAGGTCGTTGTCGATGATGAACATATTTTTGTTCTGCTCGGCCATATAGAAATTCTCGGTGCGCTGGAGGATGTTCTTGATGTTAGGTTCGCTGAGGAATTTGATGAAAGCGTGGTTTTTGGGGAGACCGCGTTGGCAGCGAAGCAGTTGTTGTGCGCCGAACTCTTCGGGTTTGATTTCCGGGTTTTCTGTCACGAGGCGTTTGGCCACGGGTAAAATCTCTTGGATGAGGGTTTTCTGGGCGTTGTAAAGTTTTTCGACGATAGGTTTGTAGCGGTCGAACTCTTGCTGGTCGCCGCGGGGGGTGGGACCGGAGATGATGAGCGGGGTACGGGCATCATCAATCAACACGGAGTCCACCTCATCGACGATGGCGTAGTTGTGCGGGCGTTGCACAAGTTCGGTGAGGTTGCGGGCCATGTTGTCGCGGAGGTAGTCGAAGCCGAACTCGTTGTTGGTGCCGTAGGTGATGTCGGCATCGTAGGCTTTTTTACGTTCCGGCGTGTTGGGCTGGTGCTTGTCGATGCAGTCCACGGTAAGGCCGAGAAATTCGTAGAGGAGTCCCATCCACTCGCTGTCGCGCTTGGCGAGGTAGTCGTTGACGGTGACCACATGCACGCCTTTTCCTGGGAGGGCGTTAAGATAGACAGGCAGGGTGGCCACGAGGGTTTTACCTTCACCGGTGGCCATTTCTGCGATTTTGCCCTGATGCAGCACGGCACCGCCCATGAGCTGGACGTCGAAATGGCACATGTCCCATTTGATCATATTTCCGCCGGCCATCCAGCTGGTTTGGTAGATGGCTTTGTCGCCCTCAATGGTGACGCACTCGCGGTAGGCGGCGATCTCGCGGTCAAGGTCGGTGGCGGTCACCGTTATCGTTTCATTCTCTTTGAAACGGCGGGCAGTTTCCTTCATCACCGCAAAAGCCTCAGGGAGAATGTCATCGAGAACCTTTTGTGTGGTTTCGTAGCTCTTTTTCTCCAAATGCTCGATCTCTTTGTAAAGCTCCTCTTTCTCTTGGACGGGCATCTCGTAATGCTCTTCCAATGTTTTTTTGATGTCCGCAATTCTCTCTTCATCCTCGCGGATGGTCTGGTGAATGATGTCGCGGAATTGGAGCGTTTTGCTGCGAAGTTCGTCGTTCGATAATTTTTGGATGTCAGTATAAGCTTCCGCCACATGTGCAACAACGGGGCGTAAGGCTTTTAAATCTCTATCGTATTTTGTTCCAAATAGTTTTGCTAAAAAATTTGCCATAATTTAATAAATCTCCATTTTATATAAAACGCGGCAAAGATACAAAAAAAAGTGGTATCTTGTCAGCGTGATTGGGCTTTGTTTTTCTTTTCTACCGAGAAACCAAACTTCCCAATAATCTTGCCCAGTTCGTAGTAGTGACCATTGGAGTAGCTTACCAGATGGGCGCGTTCTAATCGCATGGCGCCGCTTTGGGGGTCAAAGAGGGATTCGTTGGCGTGAACGGCCACGATTTCAGCCAGGAACATATCGTGTGTTCCGAGCGGAATGACCTGTTTTACAACACATTCCAAATTTACTGGGGATTCGAATATCATAGGGGCTTTCACCGCACTGCCTCTTACAGGTGTGAGGTCGGTTTCGAGGAATTTGTTGAATTTCTTGCCGGAGCGCACGCCGCACCAATCCGTGCGTTCAGCCAGCTCGGTGCTGACGAGGTTGATGACAAATTCTTTTCGTTCTTTGAGGATGGGGTAGGAGTGGCGTTCCGGTCGCACGGAGATGTAGCACATCGGAGGGTCGCTGCACACGGTGCCGCACCAGGCTACGGTGATAATGTTGTACTCGTCGGGCGTTTCGCCGCAGCTCACCATCACCACTGGGGTCGGGTTGAGCAGGTTGCCGGCTTTCAGCTGGCGTTTGGTCGGGTTCTTTTTATTCATGATCATGGAAATTGCGTTTGTCAAGTCCCCACAGCAGCTTCTCGCGGATGACGGAGTAGAAGTCGGCATTGGGGAGGCGGATGGTGGCGATGGTGTAAGGAGCGCGGCTCACGGTGAGGGTGACATCATCGTTCATGGTGATTCTGTGTGAATCGACCGAGAGGATGAACCGATGGGAACGGCTTTCTACTTTGATTTTCAACTCGTTATCGGTGGGTAAAACGATGGGGCGCACAGTCAGACTGTGAGAGGCTATGGGGGTAAGCACCATCACGTTGGCAGAGGGCACGAGGATGGGGCCGCCGCAGCTGAGCGAGTAGGCGGTGGAGCCAGTGGGAGTTGCCATGATCAGGCCGTCGCCCCAGTAGGTGTTCAGGTGCTCTCCGTTGGCCATCACATGTATCGCATTGATGGAATCGCCGTGGGGATGGATGGAGAGGTCGTTGAGGGCGAAGGAGGCTGGAAGAGTATCACTGTTGTCGCTCGTAATTTGTAATAGACTTCTTTTTTCTATTTGATAATCAGATTTTTGTAAAAAGTTATAAGCTTCTTGGAAATTGTTGCGGTTGACATTGGTGAGGAAGCCGATGCGGCCTGTGTTGATGCCGAGGATGGGGATGCCGGAGTCGCCCACAAGGTTGGCGGCATCGATGAAGGTGCCGTCGCCACCGATGGAGAACAGGAAGTCGGGACGAAGGGCTGCCAGCTCTTGTTGTTGCGAAAAGGTGGCTGAAAGTCGGCTCCGCACGGTTTCGTTGAGCAGGGACGGCAGGGTGTGGAACGCAGACACGTCTGTGGCTTTCTCCAGCAGGAAGTGGATGACCTGGCCGATGAAATCATCCCCTTCTTTAGTGGTGTGACGGCTGTAAATGGCTATTTTCATATTGTTGATTGCTAATAACTTTCTTGTTTTATGGTAGGTTTGAGGATTAATGTCGGAAAGGTGCGGTCACCCGGTCGAAAATGCCGGTGGCGTAGGCAATGGCCATGCCGTAGTTGGTGACGGGCACGCCGTTACGGTGTACGGCTTCTACGCGGTTCCATAGCTGCCGGCGGGTGACCATGCAGCCGCCGCACTGCACGGCGAGGGCATATTGCGAGAGGTTGTCGGGTAGTGGGTCGAGAGCCGCCACAAAGTCAAATTGCAGCTGGCAGCCCGCGCATTTCTGAAGTAGCTTGGGTAGTTTGTGCCGCCCGATGTCATCGCAAGAAGAGGTGTGCGTACACGACTCCATGATGAGCACGCGGTCGCCCTCGTGCAGCCGACTGATTTGGGGCGTGTCGTGGAGGTACAATTCGAAATGTCCTTTCGAGCGGGCCAGCACGATGCTGAAGCTGGTGAGCGGAATGCTCTGTGGGATCTGCGGAGCCACGGCGGCAAACACCTGGCTGTCGGTGATGACGAGAGCAGGTGTGTGTGTTAGCAAAAAGCCAGCCAATTCTTCTGGCTGCAGGGCGATGGCAACGGCATGGTGGTCGAGCAGGTCGCGGATAAGCTGCACCTGCGGGCGGATGAGCCGTCCGGCCGGGGCTTCAGAGTCCTGCGGCATCACCAGCAGCACCGTTTCACCCGGCTGCACGATGCCGCCGGTGAGCGATTCTTCCTCCACCGTGTCGTGTGGCAGGACTGCCGCTATCGCATTGATAAGCTGCTCAATACCCTCCTTTTGTACTGCGCTGCATTCTACTACGGGTCCCGCGTACAGTGCGAGCTGTTCGGCAAAATCGGGCGAGATGGGTTGTAAGTCGCTCTTGTTGTGTGCGATAACAAAGGGAATGTTGGCCTCCTTGAACTGTCCGATGAGGCTGGTATCTTCAGAAGTAATGGCATTGTCGCTGATGACCAGTATGGCGAGGTCGATGGCGGGCAGCATATTCAGTGAGCTGCGCACCCGCTGTTGTCCGATGTCGGTGCCGTTGTCGTCGATGCCGGCGGTGTCCACCAGCACGACAGGGCCAATGCCGAGAATCTCGATAGTTTTCTTGACGGGGTCGGTGGTGGTGCCGGCCACCTCCGACACGATGGCGATGTCTTGTCCGGCGATAGCGTTGATGAGGGCGCTTTTCCCTTGGTTGCGCCTGCCGAAAATGCCGATGAAAATACGTTGCAGATTGCTCATAAGTCTAAATAAGTTTGATACAGCTCTTGAAGGAAGGCTTTGGCGGTTTGGAACTCTCGTTGGTAGATTTCTTCATCCTCAATGGTGCGGCGGTAAACAGCGTTTCGTTCAACGTCATAGCTGAAAGAACCTTGAGGGGTGACCCATCCGATACCGCAATAGTTGAGGAAAGGACTGAACTGAGGGGTATAGGGATTGAGGATGTCATTGCTCCAGTGGTATTCATCCGTGCTGATATTCAATTGGTGGAGCAGGGTGAAAGACAGGTCAATGTAGCTGCATAACTTGTCAATGTGTTGTCCACGGAACTCTTCTTTTAGCGCACCTCCCAGCCATAACATGGGGATGTGTTGGAAGCCTGCATCATGGCAGTTCCACTGCTTGTATGTCTCATGACTGTGGTCGGCTACGAGTATGAAAAGGGTGTTGTCGTACCAGCCTTCCTTTTTGGCTTTCTCAAAATATTTTCCCAATGCCCAGTCGGCATAGTGGACGGAGTTGAGGAAGGGGAGCTGAGCTACATCCCAGTCTAAAGTGCCGGCGGTGGTGGGCACATCGTAAGGCGAGTGGGAGCTGGCAGTGAAGAGGGCTGAGAAGAAAGGCTGATGGCAGTTGTGTAGCTCGTTGAGCTGCCGGGTGAGGGAGTGTTCGTCGTATATGGATAGTTTCCCGTGTGGGGTGCTGTGGGGGAAGTCTTTTTCATCGATGATGTGGTCAAACTGCATTCCCATCAGGTAGGCGCGGAGGTTGCCGTAATTGAGATCGCCACCAAAATAGAAGGAGGTGTTGTAACCTTCTCTTTTCAATGATTTGGCGACGCTGGGTAACGAGTGGTATTTCTCAAAGTTATCGGTGACCGAGTTGATGGGGATGGGTGGGAAGCCACTGACAATGGCGGAAATGCCCTCCTGAGACCTTCTTCCAGCCGCGTACACTTGTGTGAATAGCAGCCCTTCTTCCTCTAATTTTTTGAAATTTGGAGTGATGCCTGCCTTCCCTCCCAAACTCTCTATCATATCGGCTGACCAGCTTTCCAAAATGATCAATACCACATTAGGACGATTCTCCTTGAGTACATAAATGCAGGTGTCTTTCTCTGGAATGTAAAGCTGTTGCACGATTTTTTTTGCTTTTTGCGAATCCATGCAGGCATAGAGATTATACTTGTTGGATTTGTAAAAACGGATGGTGGTTTTCATCAGATGCCATTGGGTGTTGGTGGCGGCATCGTTCAACAGTTGATGTTGTGAAAAATAAGCGCTGCTTTGCGAAATGGGGATTCCGGTGATTTTCCCTCTCATTCCAACGAAAATCAAAAAAGCACCCGCCACGAGAATACTGGCGGTCTGCCAATAGAACCGGTTGATTTTTTCTATGGTGGGTTTTGCTAACACTTTGATATATAGCCAGAAAAGTCCTGCTACGAGCGCTATGCCAGACAGACTTCCGCCAATAAGTTGTGCCCATGTTGCCGTACGGACGACCTCAGAAGGTTTGCTCAGATAATACCATATTTTATAATTGATTTTCGTACTCCATTCATCGTATAAAAATAGATTGCCAATGGCTGAAAAAACGATGATGAAGAGGAGGATACCCGTGTATATGTGCAGTATGCGGTCAAGCCATTTGGGCTGGATGATGAGTTGTAAGGTGAAGAGGATGAATGGGATGGCGAACATATACGCTGCCGTCGAAATATCCAAGTGAAGGGCATGATAGTAGGTCCGAAAAATGTCAAGCAGTCCCATTTCGGGACAATGCGAGTGGTAAGTGAGCAGAAAAACCAGGCGCTCCACCGCAAAGAGGCTGAAGATCAGCAGCAGGTATTTGCCGATTCGGAGCAGGTAATTTTTTATTCCCTGATTGATTTTTATTTTAGTATTACAGGGCATTATGGGAGCTTGGTGGATACGAGAGGACGGTATTTTTCATTCTCCGGTATGGAGTAATATCGCTCATTATATTCAATATAGTATTCATCTTTGTGGAAGATGATTTTAATGTCCTGAATTTTTAATCCTTTAATTTTTAAAATGTTACCTTTTCTAAAATAGGAAATTTTGTTCTTCGCCAGCTCGCTCCATTCCTCCACCTCAAATGCGGTTATCGAGGGCGTTCCTGCTTCGCTTTTTACGGTGACTGTGCGCTGTGCGAGACATTGATCTTGGTAAACCTGTTCGGTGCCGTCGGTCTGGTCGAGGGTGAACTCGTCATCTATTAATGTGGAGTCTTCAACGAGGAGGTTGGTGGAGTCTTTGTCGGAGCGGTTCGCCGTGGAGGTGTTCCTCACCAACGTTTTCCCAACATACTGATTAGCAGGTTCTTCTTCAGCGGTCTTTTCCTCTGTCATAGCAGATTCTGAGGCTGGGGGCGACACCAGAAGCTGGATGGGGCCGTTCAGTGATTTATCAACAAAATAAAACACCACAGCAAATACCAATCCGGCCATCAGCCCGATGGAAAAACCTAACCAAAACTTGGATCTAACATGCTTTTTGCCAGTGTCTTCCATTCTTTATAGCCATTCGTTTTCGTACTGAATCCAGGTGGCAGAGCGGTGGTAGTCGGGCCGCACCTCGTCGCGGATATAGCTTTTGAGCATCGCCACATTGCCTCGCTCGTCATACTCGTATTCTGTCCATCCCACTTTAGCCTCGTCTTTATCCAAGAGGGTCACCTTCATGCACTTATCCCCCTCATACTCGTAGGTCGTACGGCGGTATGCGTCAAGATTTTCATCCTCCTGCTCGGTCATTCTGCCTTCAGCATCGTATGTGAAATACGACTTGGCGATGAGCTTGCCACCGTAGTTGTAGGTGAGTTCTTTGACCTTGTTTCCTTGTTCGTCGTAGGCATACACAAAGGTGCGACTGTCATGCTCCTGAGGCTCCTCGCGCAGCCGTTGCGTGAGCTGGTCATCATCATCATACTCATCTGTAGTGCGATACAGAATCTTGCCCTCCTCATCATATTCCACGGTCACGATTCGTCTGCCCTTCTCGTCATACTCGTATGCCTTTTCGGTGTAGTCGAAATCCTCTTCATTATACGAGTCCTCCCGCACCAGCAGACCATTCTCATATATATAATGAGTGGAAAATTCGGGTGATCCTTCTCCATAGAAGCAGCTCTTTTTCAGCATTTTGCCATCCTCATCGTAGGTGAAAAGGTTGCGTTGGCACAGCTCGCCGCTCTCATCATACTGGGCGGATGCAATAGGATTTCCCTGTGCGTCGTACTCATTCTCAACGGCGCTTTCAATGCTGCCATCGCTGTTGAAATGTTTTTCGGTCAGTATTTTACCAGCTTCATTATAGTTGATCTCCGCTTCTGTATATTGCTGTTCGGTGATGTCTTCTTCGCCGAAGCCTGTGCGGAGGAAGTCGGTTTTGATGATGCGGGTGGATTTTGGGAAGGGCATGGTTTATTTTATTAAATATGAATGATTTACAGAGAAGGACCGGCGGCGATGAGGGCCTTGCCCTGTTCGGTGTCGGAGAAGTTCTCGAAATTCTTGATGAAGAAGGAGGCCAGCTGGTCGGCGCTCTCCTTGTAGGCTTTCTTGTCGGCCCAAGCGTTCTCGGGGTTCAACAGACTGTCGTCGAGACCGTTGATGTGCTTCGGAACGAACAGGTTGAACGGTTTCACGAGGGTGGTTTCGCAGTTCACGAGCTCGTTGTTAAGGATGGCCGAGATGATGGTACGGGTATCTTTCAGCGAGAAGCGTTTGCCCACGCCGTAGCCGCCGCCGGTCCAGCCGGTGTTCACGAGGTAGGCGGTGGCATTGTGCTCAGTGAGTTTCTTGGCCAGCTCCTCGGCGTATTTGGTCGGGTGCAACATCAGGAAGGCTGCGCCGAAGCAGGACGAGAAGGTGGGCTGCGGGGTGACTACGCCGCGCTCGGTGCCGGCCAGCTTGGCGGTGTAGCCGCTCAGGAAGTAGTACATCGTCTGTTCGCGGTTGAGCACGGAGACGGGCGGCAGCACGCCGAAAGCGTCGGCCGACAGGAAGATGACCTTGCTGGGGTGGGTGCCGCGGGAAACGGGCTTCACGATGTTGTTGATATGGTAGATGGGGTAGGAGACGCGGGTGTTCTCGGTCTTGGCAGCGGAGTCGAAATCGATGTTGCCTTCGTCGTCGATGACGAGGTTCTCCAAGAGGGCGTCGCGTTTGATGGCGTTATAGATGTCGGGTTCTTTTTCGGCGCTGAGGTTGATGCACTTGGCGTAGCAGCCGCCCTCGAAGTTGAAGACGCCGTTGTCGTCCCAGCCGTGCTCGTCGTCGCCGATGAGGGCGCGGTTCGGGTCGGTGGAGAGGGTGGTTTTGCCAGTGCCGGAGAGACCGAAGAAGATGGCGGTGTCGCCGCTCTTGCCTTGGTTGGCGGAGCAGTGCATGGCGGCCATTCCGCGCAGCGGCAGGTAGTAGTTCATCACCGAGAAGATGCCCTTCTTCATCTCGCCGCCGTACCAGGTGCCGCCGATGAGGCCCATGCGTTCGGTGAGGTTGAAGGCCACATACACCTCGCTGTTCAAGCCCTGCTCTTTCCAGTTCGGGTTGGTGGTTTTGCAGCTGTTCAGCACCACGAAGTCGGGGGTGAAGTCCTTGAGTTCCTCCTCGCTGGGACGGATGAACATATTCTTGATGAAGTGAGCCTGCCAAGCCACCTCGGTCACGAAGCGGATTTTGAGGCGGGAGTTCTCGTTGGCGCCTGCGTAGCCGTCCATCACGTAAACAGCCTTGCCGCTGAGTTGTTTCTCGCTGAGTTGTTTGAGGTGGTTCCAGATCTCTGGGGTGATGGGGTGGTTGTCGGAGCCCTTTTTGCCGGGGGCTGCCCACCACACGTTGTTCTTGGTTTCGTCGTCATACACCACATATTTGTCCTTGGGGGAGCGGCCGGTGAAGATGCCGGTATCGACGGAAAGTGCGCCATTTTTGGTATAAAATGCGCGATCGAAGCCGGTCAGACCAGGTTTGGTTTCGTGCTCATAGAGCTCATCGTAGGAAAGGTTGTAGTAAATTTCGGTCGGATTCACGACGCCGATTTCTGCTAATTGTTCGCGGATGTTTTTCATGTATAAAATTGATTTATAATTAATTACAAAATGAATAGAAAGATGTTATTTTCTTTGCAAAGGTATGATAAAATATTGAATAAAAGGCGGGAATAAAAATTTTTTGGTGGGGTGTATGGGGAGCGGAAAAAAGTTGTATTTTTGCAGCGGAGAGTTGGCAGAGTGGTCGATCGCGGCGGTCTTGAAAACCGTTGACCTTCACGGGTCCGGGGGTTCGAATCCCTCACTCTCCGCATCGCAGCCATCAGAGGAGTGAAGCATAGCTTCACTCCTTTTTTTGATAATCAGCCTCTCCGGCGACAGCTTGCTATCGTAAGGAGGGGCTGATTATCAGAAGATAGTCCTGCTCCGCAGGACTATGATGGCTGCGATGCTAGGCCGCCCGCGGCAGCGAAGGGATCTTTAATCCCTTGATTAGTTAAAAGTGAAGAGTTAAAAGTTAAAAGTGAGGAATTTGTTGTATTTTCGCGGCAGAGCAATCAAATTAGATGCCGCAGAAAGTACTAGAAATTCAACACCAATCCAATGCCATTTTTGCTGGCTCCAATACTCCAATAGCTTTGCGTGCGGTTGGAGTGGATGCAATCTTGATTGAAAACATCCACACTTTTGTGCATTTTATTATACCCAACGATAAATAGAGGTACGCTCACAGCTGTGAACCCGAGAGCACAGTACATCCATGGCATTGCATAAGAAAAATCTCCTCCCGCAATAGCCACACCAATAAGACTTCCGATTTCCATGCCAATAGCAGCTGACAAGAGTATCCATCCCGAATAGGCTATGATATGTCCTTGATGGTAGACTTGAAAGGCACTTGGACAATTATCCCTCAAGAAGTTGGCATATACATCACTGCTCATCACTCGACCTTGATAGGTGTATTTCTCTCCCAAACGTGTGAGGAAGCCATACTCTGGTTCTGTGTTCTGATTCGTTTCATCAATTGATGCCGTTTCTTGGAAAAGCGATACTTTGCCATTGGCATAGATAATAGAAACTACTTTTTGAGTAGGTAACACAAAAGTGGGTCCTTCCAAATTGTCCAACTCCTTGTATTTTACATCCGTTTCGGAAATTTCCAGGATTTTGGCCTCTATTTTTTTTGAATCTGTGGTGACAATAATATCCTGAGCATTGCATACGGCAATCAGTACAAAGAGTAATGTTGTAAAAATAGATTGTTTCATAATAACCATGTTGCCCGATCTTGATGGTCTTTGTTACGAACAACGCGGCAAAGGTACAACTTTTATTTGAATTTATATCCCTCCTCCCGGTTCTTCCGCGGCAAACCGTCCGGCAGGAGGGAACGGAATCCCGACCCCATCCTGCCCAATTATTAACTATTAACTATTAACTCTCAACTCTCAACTGTTTCCCGCTATCGCAACAATTGGGGATTGTTGGTGGAGTATTCTCGTAATGTGAACTTGTTGAATTGGTTCATCCGCACATCCTTTCCTTGCTCCACTTCCAGGGGTTCAAGTCTCAAAAACTCTATCGTATTTCCCGATGTGCGGGAGTCGGCACCATACGAGGAGTGAAGGATGTACGAGAGATAGAAGAGATTCTTGGCCATGTATTCATCCAAATAATACTCCTTGCGAACTTGATACTGATTGTTCCAATTGGCCTCCGCATTGAGTACGATCGGCTGGTCTTGGATAATCCGCTCACGCACCTCAAAGATGCTGAGCATCTGCTGGTTATCATCCATCACGTAGGCCTCGTTGGTGGGGTCGATCCACAGCCATTTGCCCAACTGCGCAGAATAGACTTCGTTGATGACATGGCAATCGTCGTAGTAATTCCGGGGCATGCAGGTGACCACACGCGAGCGGATGCCTAACGCCAAGTAGCATTCGTTGGCAAAGAGCGCCAAACCGCGGCAGTTCACCCCTCTCTTTTGGGCATATTTGGCAATCGTCTCCGCATTCCTCGCTGTTGGGGGCAATCCGGCGCTACCATTGTGCCGGATTGTCTGATGCACCCAATGCAGCACATTCAGTATCCGGGTCACCTCATCTCCCGTACCGGCCACAGAATCCAAGTTGTACTTCAGCCGCAGCGACTGCAACTCGGGGGCATCGGCCGACTGGTAGGTGAACGCCGGGATGTCGCGCTGCTGCGAAACATCAAAAGTTTTGCCTTCACGCAACGTGTCTATGTAGTACGGACGTGCGACAAAATCCACAAAGCTGACCCGTCTTTTCCGGATGACGACCAATCTTGTGCATTGGGAACTGTTGTACTCGTATCTGAATTTTGCAGTGTCAATATCGGTGCAATAGAGGAATGTTTTCCCGTCATCCCACTTCCTGCAGGGGACCTCGTCGTCATGGATGTTGCGAGAGAACCAGAAATCACCATCGGCAAATAATTTGCAGCGATCCTTGTTGGCACAGACAGTATCTACAATGACAAACTGTTGCGCTGGGACTGTACATGTGCTAATAATAAATATGGTCAATAGTATAACTTGCTTTCTCATAAGCGAAAAGATATGATGAAATGATTGGGGTTATAATTTTATTCTTTTTTTCGCCAATATCCCAGACTGTTTTTAGACTGAAAAAATGGCGCGGCAAAGATACATATTATTTTTTCATACCAAACAGGTTGGTGGTATTTTTATGCTAAAAAAATTTTTTTTCAAATTCAGTGAAATATTCAAATTATTTTGCTACTTTTGCAAACTATTCAGCGAAATGAAATTTATCATGAAAAAATTGTTGTTAGGACTACTGCTTATTACGCTTTTTTAATAGGATTGTTGAGTTGAAGTTGTTTTGTGATTAATGTTTTGGTTGCGGAACAGGGAGGGACCCTCACGGGGACCTTCCTGTTTTTGAATGTGGGATTGCGATTCGTGTTAATCTCGTGATTTTGCGAGACGACATGATTGATCTTTGTTTAATAATTAATAGTTAATAATTAATAATTATTTTATTTTAATAAAATATTAGTGGGATGGTGGCGTTGTTGTTTTGTTAATTATACAACAATGAAAAGAAGTGTTATTCAAGAGAAATCGTATGCTTTTGCCATACGAATTGTGAAGCTGTACAAACTGCTGACCACTGATCGCAAAGAGTTTGTTCTGTCGAAGTAGTGTCTCAGGAGTGGCACCGCCATCGGTGCATTGGTGGCCGAAGGAGTATACGGACAATCAAATGCTGACTTCCTCAGCAAAATGAACATCGCTCTGAAAGAGGCCAACGAGACGTTGTATTGGGTGGAGCTTCTTAAAGATATGGGATATATATCAGAGGTGGAATTCGATTCCATTCACCCCGACATAACAGAACTTGTCAAGTTGCTGTCAAGCATCGTTAAAACAACTAGAACTAAAATTGGCAAGTAGCCCCATCAAACTATCAATTATCAACTATCAATTATTAACTATTAACTATTAACTATTAACTATTAACTATCCACTCACCCCATCCCCCCCCCTGATTTTTATGGACCGATTTAAACAAAAGTCTTGTTTATTTAAAATTAAATCGTATATTTGCCCCAAAATTCAATATTAACTAAACCCCTTATTTTATGAAAAAGTTATACGCAATTTGTCGGATTTTTTGTGCAATAGTTCTGATGAGCGCCCTCGTGGGCACCGCTTCCGCACAAATCGTGGTCACCAACGGCAACCCCTACACCACCGGTTTTGAAAACGGTCTTGAAGATTGGACTACCCAGGCCAATGTCGGCACGGATGTGTGGAGCAGCATCGTGGGCGAACATCATGCCGGTAGCAGAAGTGTGAACTACTCCAGCTCGCTCTTCGGCGACTTCCTCAACATCGGCCAGGGCAGCGACGATCCCCTTACCATCATGATGCAGCTGATGTCGATGATGACTCAGTTGCAAAACTTGGGGAGCGAATCCGCCTACCTCATCTCCCCGGTAATGGACCTCGGCGGCACGGGCGACCAGGCCACCCTCACCTTCTTCCGCAAGCAAACTTCCATGATGACTCCCCAGATCCTCTACGTGATGTACCGCACCTCGCCTTCCGCACAGTGGATGAACCTTCAGCAGTATACCAACACCACCGACTGGACGCAGGAAACGATAACACTGCCCTTCCCCTCTTCCACCTACCAGGTGGCCTTTATGGGACTTTTCAATGCGGAAAATATGGGTAATGATATTGACATTATGGATTTTATGGATCCTGATGCCATGACCAACTTCTCCAGCGACATCTTCATTGACGACATCACTATCACCTCCACCAGCCATACGGGTATCAGCGAGCATAGCAACCTTCTCTCCATCTCTCCCAACCCCACCTCCGACATCGTGCGCTGCAACCTCAACGGCCTCAACAATGTGCGTCTGCAGGTGCTCGACATCTACGGCAAACTGCTGATGGAACAGACGGTTACCAACTCCGCTGCCGAAATCGACCTTTCCGACAAGGCCTCCGGCGTTTACTTCCTGCGTGTGGTGGATGGCCACAACGTGCTCACCACCCAAAAGGTGATTCGCCGATAAGCATTTCACAGCTATTGAACGATCCTCCACTCCCCAGGTTGGAGTGAGCCCAGATTGAGCTCGCCGATTTGAACACGGATGAGCCGCAAGGTGGGGAATCCGACCGCCGCCGTCATGTGGCGCACCTGGCGGTTTTTCCCTTCGGTGAGGGTGAGGCGAATCCAGCTGGTGGGGATGCTGGCCCGATAACGGATGGGAGGAACGCGCTCCCATAGACCTTCCGGTGGCGGCACCCGTTCGGCTTTGCAAGGGCGGGTGCGGTAGCCTTTGATGATAACCCCCTTTGTTAGTTTCCGCAAGGCTTCGTCGGTGACCTCTCCATCAACTTGGGCGAGGTAGGTGCGCGGATGGGCATTTTTGGGGTCCAGCAGCCGCTTGATGAGCCGTCCGTCATCAGACAGCAGCAAGGCGCCCTCGCTGTCGTGGTCCAGCCGTCCCGCAGCATATACTCCGGGAGGGAAGCCGAACTCGTTGAGGGCACGATGTCCGCCTTCGGGCGTGAATTGGCTCAGCACCCCATAGGGCTTGTTGAACAAGATGACCATAATCTGTATGCTGTATTATACTGTTTCCGCGACGATTGTTTTTCGTTGCGGGGAATCGCAATCCCCTTTCAATTCGAAATGTATCGTTCTCGCTACAGTTTCAGCAATGCCTTCCAGCTCTTTTTCTGTGCAGTGAATTCGCCGTCGGGTTGGGTGAGTTTTACCACTTCTTTCTGAAATGATTTCACCATTTTTTCCGTTGCGGAGTAGAAATCACCGTCCACCAAGCATTTGTATCCCCAATGGCTCAAAAGGGCTTGGAAAGCCTTCACCGTTTTGGGGCGTGTGGAGCGTATGCGTGCGTTCAGCGTGGGTGTGGCAAGCAACAATTGTTTGTCGGCCAATCCGTTAACCGGAAGATTGGTGTCAAATTCCGCATTCAGGGCCTTCTGTAAATCTGTTATCAGTTGTTTCCATTCAACTTTCTCTGTTGTCTCCTCAACTGCCACTTCTGATGGGTCAATGTCGTATTTGGGGCGGCCGTAACCTGCAATGCTTTTGTATGTTAGAGCATAGCTTTTCTTCCGTACGCAGCCGCCGTTAGCCACTACCCCTAATGCGGAGGATGTGTTCCCCTCAATGGTATAGACATATCCGTTGGAAACCTTGTAAACCAAGCCGGTATGGCAGATTCCGCCTGTTTTGCTGTTTTTGAAGAAAATCTGATCGCCAGGTTTCGGGTCGGAAGTGTGCCAGGCTTTTTTCTTCTTGTACATGTCTGCGGACCTCACCGTATAGTCGTCGAAATCTCCCGATAGTAATGCCTTCGCATTGGTTTCGTCGAATGCCTTATAGAAGCACCAGTCAACGAAGCAGTCGCACCAAGCCGCTGGGAAATCCATGATAGCGGGATAAAGCTTGTGCATATCCCGCCCGTACTTTGTATAGTTGTCGCTGCCAGCTCCATCTTCTTTGGAATCAAGCACTTTATGATCTTTCTGATAGGCGCTTTTGGATTTTTCCAAATAGCCCTCTTCTGCCAATGCGATGGCAATTACATCTGCTGCTTTGTTCATGATTTATAAGTTTTAAAATATTATTCATATATAAGGATGGAGAACCTACAATTCTGCAACAAAATTACGATTTTTTGGGGAAATGAGAGATGAAATGTTGAAAAATATTTGAAATTTGTATCTTTGCCGCATCAATAATGATTGGAAAAGATTTTATGAAAATTCACATCAAATATTTAATTATTAGTGTTTTACTGCTAATCGCAGTGGGGTTGCCGGCATCAGCACAGCGACTGAGCGACCGCTGTTTTGGTATCTCCAAACAGGATTTTGTCGATACCATCAAAATTGAAATCTGGGATGGAGCCATTATCGTTCCCGTGGAAATTGAGGGGAAAGCCTATAACATGCTGTTCGACACCGGCGCTGGCATGGGTTTCTGGATTGGAAAAGAGGAGGAATGGATGCGGCCATCGGGCGACACGATCACTACCATGGATGCCCAAAAAAGAAAGAAAAAGACGGCAATGATGTTCATTCCTTCCATTCAAGTGGGCAGCCTTACCATTCTAAATTATCCAGTAGTGGTGGATGAAGGGCTCAACGATTTCGCCTGCGGCATCATCGACGGCGCTTTCGGCTTCGACCTTGTCTCCAAGGGCATCTCGTTCAAATTCGATACCCAAGATAGTCTGCTAATCATGACCTCCCACCACAAAATCTTCGCCAAAGAGGAGAAGGGGCACGCCAAGGTGCCCTACAAAGTTTATAGCAACCGACCCTTCCTATGGACAAAAATTCCGTTTGCCCGCCCGAGAATGCTTTTCGATATGGGCGCTGTGGGCGGTTGGTTCGGTCTGCCGCAAGACCTGCTGGACCTGTGGGCGAAAAACGATCCTAAAATCAAGCAGCAACTCGATGAGATGACAGTGAATAGGGATACGACCGTGATGACCTACGCTAGTCTTTTCGGTGCCAACTATGATACGGTTGTCAATGGCGAACTCTGTTTCCCTGAGATTGAAATCGGCGACATCATTCTCAAAGAGGTGTGGGTCTCGACCGCCACGCACAACCGGGCTGTCGGTTCGGCCATCTTGAAACATCTCTCGCTGATTATCGACGCTCCGAAGAAGTGTTTTTACTTCCTTCCCCACGATGGCACCCCAGAAATCACCGTGGCCAACAGGGGAAAGGGAGTCAATGTCGTTCCTGCCGAGGAGGGCGACCCCAATGGTGCGCTGAAAGCCCTTGTGCGCAAAGGCACCAAAGCCTACGAGTATGGCCTTCGCACGGGAGATTATCTGATCAGTGTTGATGGGGTGCCCATCTCAGATATGTGTACCTATATGCGGCTGATGCGCAAAAAAGGAACCATCCACATCGTGTTCCGTAGTCCGGATGGCGAAATTAAAGAGGTGGAATGGTAAAAATATTTGGAACATGCATTACTGTATTAGCATATTTGCTATATTTGCAGCGTGTTGTTATAGCTTATTTTAATCGTAAATAATTGATTATTAATATTTAATTATTTTGTATATGAAGAAATTTTTATCTGTTTTGACGCTTTTGACAGTCTTTGTTTGTGGCGCTGTTGCGCAAAATTATTCAACCGTTATTATCACCCCACAGAATGGCGTGTTAGTGGTGAATGGAATCAACCAGATTTCTATTCCCAACTATGACCCCAGTGAGGTGCAGCTAGAACCTATTTCGGGTGCGGTTGCAGTGCCCAGCAATGACCAAATGTACACTGTGGCCGAATTCCCCACGCTGAATGCCGTATGGAACACCTGCAATTCATCCGCTACTTGGTCCACCAACCTGGTTACGCTGGACACCTATTCAGGACAAACAGCCAATACGGGCTACGCCGCATTGAAATTCGCCGGATCACCGAATACTTATGGGTATGCAAAGTATGACAAAACCGTTTCTGGAGCCTGGACGGAATTCGGTTATTTCACCACAGGTGCGGGTATCAACGAGCAGGCGGTTGCCGTTTCTGTCACTCCCAACCCTGTATCCGATATGCTTAACATTCGTAATGTTGAAGGTGCACATGTTTCAATCTATAGTCTGAATGGACAGGAAATGAAACGTATTGAAAAAGCTGATATGGATGAGATGGTTGATATGTCTAGTTGGTCAGCGGGTGTTTATGTTGTTCGTTGCTCTTTTGAGGGGTATGTGTGCATGATAAAGGTGGTGAAGGAATAGAGGATGGTATGGTATTAAAAGAAAAATATCTTGCAATAGCTGTTGTTTTGCTTCTTTCCTCACTGATGACCTCCTGCATCGCCTACCGTCCGCAGGTGGCCGAGATGCCGCTCATCCATGAGAAAGGCGAGCTACAGATGAACGGCAGCGTTGGTCTTTCGGCACCTTTTGGAGATGCGTATGTGGGTACGACTGCCTCCTACGGCGCCACCGACTGGCTGGTGGTACAGGGACATGTGAACTGGAATGGCTACAAAGGCGCTTACGGACAGGCCGCCGTGGGGGCGTTCAAAGCATGGAACCATGCGGTTTTGGAAGGCTTCATCGGCTACGGCTTGGGTGGAAACCAATGGGAGAATGAGAATAACGGCCGTCAGTTCAACGCTTTCTACCATCTGCCGTACGCCCAGATTGAATTTGGCTGGGCGGGTATCGCCAAGGGACATATTGACATCGGTTTAGGGGTGAAGAGCGGCTGCGTCATACCGAACCTTGTTGACCGCTTGCCCGCCACCGAGAGCCAGCCGGAGAGAATTACACGCTATACCTCCCCGATGGCGCTGCTCGAACCGCAGTTTTTCTTCCGCGCCGGTGGCCAGCACCTGAAATGGACTTTCAACCTTGGCTACAGCCAGCTCTGGGGCTCTGGTCCGAACCACGAACCCTTTGCCGGCATCAATGCCATCTATATGCCATTCACCATTAACATGGGAATTACTTACGACTTTAATGTTTTCTCTAAACGAGAGAAGAAGTAGTGTGGGTGGGAGTCAGTATCTTCACTTGATCTCCTGCCAGCGACATTTCAGAAATGGTGTTTCCCTGTATCTCTGGCGCCGGCGTGCCTTTTCCCCAACGCACGGGTGCGGTCAGGATGCGTGCCTCGTCCCACAACCCCGCGCCGATGAACCGGTCGAGCGTCTTGCGGCCGCCTTCCACAATCACCGACAGGATGCGCTCGTCGTACAGCCGTTCCATGGCAGTGGGGAGGTCGTCGGGCAAAAGCGTGAACCCTTCGATGGGGGAGAGTGAATCGGGCTGCCGCACCATGATGTACCGTTTCGGACTGTTGCCCGGATAGTGCCGCGTGGTGAGCTGCGGCCGGTCATTGCGGTAGGTGTTGTACCCGATGAGGATGGCCTGCTCCTCGCTGCGCCACTTGTGTACCAGCACGCCCGTCTCCGGTTGGGTAATCCAGTATTTTCCGTCGGGATTTTGGCTACGGTCGATGTCCATATAGCCGTCTTCGGTTTGCGCCCATTTCAGAATGATGTAGGGGCGATGCTGCCGGTGGTAGGTGAAAAAACGGCGGTTCAGGTAGTCGCATTCTTCCTCTAGAACACCAGTAACTACCTCAATACCAGCGTTGCGCAGTTTCTCAATGCCTTTCCCGTTTACTTTGTCGTGCGGGTCGGTGGAGCCCACTACCACGCGAGGGATTCCCATCTCGATGATCTTGTCGGCACAGGGCGGCGTTTTGCCGTAGTGCGAGCAGGGCTCCAAACTCACGTAGATGGTGGAGGATTTCAACAGCTCTACATTCTTTACCGAACGGATGGCGTTCACCTCTGCATGAGCTTCGCCATACCGATGATGATAGCCTTCGCCGATGATTTTTCCTTCATGAACAATCACTGCGCCCACCATAGGGTTGGGGGCGGTATGCCCCATACCGAGCTTTGCCAGCTCGATACATCGGCGCATCATAGAAATGTCGAAATCGGTGACCGTGAGAGGCATAGGAACGATTACATGGTTTTGCCGTTCTCCAGCACCCATTTGATGTAGAGCAGGGCGGCCACACTCCACGCCTGCGAGATGCAGCCGTTGGGATGGTGGGGCGGCGCGCCGTCAAAGATCTCACCGATGGTGGAAATGCCGTAGTCCTTGATGTCGCTTTCGAAATCGTAGAGGATTTTCTCCAGCGTGGGGAAGGCTTTCTTCTGGTGTACGGCCACCATGCCGTTGGTGAAGGGCATGAGCAGCCACGGCCAGCAAGTGCCCTGATGGTAGGCGGCATCGCGGGTGGCCTGGTCACCACCATAGTAACCCTTGTAGTCGGGGTCGTTGGGCGACAAGGTGCGGATTCCCTTGTTGGTGAGCAGCTCCTCGGTGCATTTCTTCAGAATGAGCTGACGAATCTTCTCGCTGATGGCGGTATAGGGTAGGGAAGTGGCAATCAGCATGTTGGGACGCACTTGGAAGTTCTTGTAGTCGCCATCCACATAATCAGCTAACCAGCCTTTCTCTTTCGACCAGAAAGTGGTCTTGAAATGGTCGGGAAATTCTTTGATAATCTCTTTCCACTCCTGCACAAAGTCGGTGTCTTTTCCCAGACGAGCCATCTCGCTGGCAAAGCATAATGCATTATACCATAATGCGTTAATCTCCACCTGACAGCCAGTGCGGGGCGTTACGGGCTTGCCCTCCACAATGGCATCCATCCACGTGAGTGCCTTGCCCTCGCAGCCGGCATAAATCAAACCGTTGTCCAACATTTTGATATTGAAGAGCGAGCCATGACGGTAGGCGTCGAGGATGGCGCGGATGTGCTTGCCGTATTCGTTCCATATTTTCTTCTCGCTGTGCGTGTAGGCGGTGTATTGCTGTAGGGCGCGGATGAACCAGAGGGGGGCGTCCACCGAGTTGTAGGCGGTCTGCTCGCCATCGCCGATGTTGGGGAAGAGACCGTCGTGCAATTCCTCCAACATGGAGTCCATGATTTCTTTGCAGAGTTCCGGCTTGTCGAGGGCCAGCGTGAGACCCGGCAGCGAGATGAAGGTGTCGCGTCCCCAGCGGCCGAACCATGGATAACCGGCAATGATCTGCGTTTTGCCATTCCGTTTCACGATGAACTGTTCAGCGGCATTTTTCAAGCAGTTGAAATAGGAACTGCGGTTGGTATGATGCTGAATTTCATCTTGATAGAGCTGGTCAAGAGTGGCCGGGTCGATGGGTTCGGTACCCATGGTGATGTAGAGCACCTGGTTTTTGAGTTTGACATTGATTTTGCCAGGATTCAACAAATCTTCCACCCCTTCGTAGCCGCGTTCAATCTCTTTTTCATATTCAAAATTCTCATACCAAACAGGAGCGTGTTCGTAGAAAATCTCTTCAGAACATTGAATATAAACGGGTGTGTAATTGTCGTATAAACAATACTTTACACCATTTTTGCAA
This sequence comes from Bacteroidales bacterium, assembly GCA_045130235.1. Taxonomy (GTDB): domain Bacteria; phylum Bacteroidota; class Bacteroidia; order Bacteroidales; family WCHB1-69; genus UBA1756. The sequence goes on along the minus strand of JBGUPJ010000027.1, from coordinate 32,825 downwards.
CACTCGTAACTCGTGTTGGCGGCATCGTTTTTATGGGTGAGGTGATGAATCTGACGGAAGGCGAGCAGCGGCTGGAACTGGAAAGCTACCGATTCCACATCATCTAATATAGTATATTTGATGATGAGCCGCTCGTCGTTGTTGAGAAGGAGAATCTCGCTTTTGAAGTTGAACTTGCCCACTCTGAAATAGTAGGTGGGAACGGGGTCGGCCACAAAACGCTGCATGTACTTGTTCCCTTTGGGGTCGATGACACCACCTTTGTACTGGTGGATGCCCAACCGGAACTCCATGTCGTTCATGATGACACTCTCGTTCAGGTTGGAGACCAGCACGTGCCGCTCATGGTCAATTTTGTCCTGCGGCACGATGAACAGTCCGTGGTATTTGCGGGTGTTGAGTCGCAGCAGCGAGGTGTTGGCGAATGCTCCCGTGCGGCTGCAGCGCAGCAGTTCGCGTTCCTTGGCGAAAGTGATGTTTACAAGTTTCTCTTTGTCAAACTCTATATAGTTCATTTTTAATATTTTATATTAAAATAGAAGACCGCTATTTCAGTCCCAATTCTTTGAGTTGTGCGTCTGAAATGGGGGTGGGTGCGCCGAGCATCATATCGCGAGCCGCATTGTTTTTCGGGAAGGCGATGAAGTCGCGGATGGTGTCCGCGTCGCACAATACCGAGCACATGCGGTCGAAGCCGAAGGCGAGTCCGCCGTGCGGAGGTGCGCCGTACTGGAAGGCGTTCATCAGGAAGCCGAACTGCTTCTGTGCCTCTTCTTCGGTGAAGCCGAGTGCTTTGAACATTCTCTTCTGCAACTCTTTGTCGTGGATACGGATGGAGCCGCCGCCCACCTCGGTGCCGTTGATGACCAAGTCGTAGGCGTTGGCGTTCACGTGTCCTGGGTCGCTCTCCAACATCGCCTCGTGCTCCGGTTTCGGTGCGGTAAACGGGTGATGCATAGCGTAGTAGCGCTGTGTTTCCTCGTCCCATTCGAGCAGCGGGAAGTCCACCACCCACAGGAGTTTGTACTCACCAGCTTTGCGCAAGCCGAGACGGCTTCCCATCTCCAGACGGAGCTGGCACAGCTGGGTCTGGGTTTTCATGCGCGGACCGGCCATGATGAGTATGAGGTCGCCGGCTTCGGCGCCGCACTCCTTGGCCACTGCTTGCAGGTCGTTCTGGTCGTAGAACTTGTCAACGGAGGATTTGAAGTGGCCGTCCTCCTGGCATTGGATGTACACGAGGCCGGTGGCGCCCACCTGCGGGCGTTTCACAAAGTTGGTGAGCTCATCAAGCTGTTTGCGGGAGTAGTGGGCGCAGCCCTTGGCCACGATTCCTACCACCAATTCAGCTTCGTTGAACACCTTGAAGTCTTTGTGCTGCAGCACGTTGTTCAGTTCCACAAAACGCATGCCGAAACGGGCATCCGGCTTGTCGCTACCATAATATTTCATGGCATCGTGCCAGGTGATGCGCTCGATGGGTTCGATGTCAATGCCTTTGATCTCTTTGAAAATGTACTTGATCAATCCTTCGAAAGTCTGGAGGATGTCTTCTTGGGTGATGAACGACATCTCGCAGTCGATCTGGGTGAACTCGGGCTGGCGGTCGGCGCGCAGGTCCTCGTCGCGGAAGCACTTCACAATCTGGAAGTAACGGTCGAAGCCGGATACCATAAGCAGCTGCTTGAAGGTCTGGGGCGACTGCGGCAGGGCGTAGAACTCGCCGTGGCTGAGGCGGGAGGGTACCACAAAGTCGCGGGCGCCTTCCGGGGTGGAGTTGACCAGCATGGGGGTCTCGATCTCCACGAAGCCGATGTTGTTCATGTAGTTGCGGATGGCGATGCCCAGCTTGTGGCGGAAGAGCAGATTGTTCTTCACGGGGTTGCGGCGCAGGTCGAGGTAACGGTATTTCATGCGCAGTTCGTCGCCGCCGTCCGACTCGTCTTCAATGGTGAAGGGCGGGGTGAGCGACTCGTTCAGCACGGTGATTTTCTCCGCGAGAATTTCAATGTCGCCGGTCGGAATGTTCTTGTTCTTGCTGTATCGTTCGGCGACGGTGCCGGTGACCTGGATGACCCATTCGCGGCCGAACGGCTCGATCTGCTTGCACAGTTCGGGGTTGGTTTCAGCGTTGAAGGCGAGCTGCGTGATGCCGTAGCGGTCGCGCAGGTCGATGAAGGTCATGCCGCCCAGCTTGCGGATTTTCTGTATCCAGCCGCAAAGGGTGACTTTTTCGCCGATATTTTTTGCGGTGAGTTCGCCGCAGGTGTGTGTTCTTAAAGATGTTTTCATTGGATGGAGATGTTTTTTGATTTTGAGACATATTGGCTTTCCCACTCTCCGCCGCGGTCAAGTGACTTCAGCTGCTGGCTGTAGTTCTTCCGTGAGAGACGGGCGGTGTAAGTGCCGGGCTGCACCGCTTCTAATACTTCGGGATTGACAATCAGCCGTCCGTTTTCGAAGTCAAGGTCAATTTCAACCGTTTCGTTCCCTTTGGTGAGTGAGCAGCTTACGCTCTCGTTCTCCTCAAAGGGTTCGGCTTTGATGGCAACGCGGGAGACTTTGTCCTTGCTGAGGGTGATGTTCTCTTGACTGAATGCTATCGTGTTGGTAATGACGGAGTTCTTGAACTGTTGTTTGTCGTTGTTGGTGTACACGAACGAGGTGGTCTGTTGGTGTTTTCGAGATGAATGCACATACTCGCCTTTGTCGTTAATGTCCAACACTTTCCCGTTGGCGGTCACTTGTGAGGGATCGGTGAGACGGAGCTGCTCGCCGCTGCGATGGTCGAGGCGGAAAACGGCCTTTGCTGTCATCTCTCCACTCTCAGCGTCATATTTCACTTGGTAGAGCTGGAAGATATGATTCTGGTTCACCTTGTCGGAGTCGGTGAGGGTGACACTTTTGTGGCAGCCCGACAAAAGTGCGGCGGCCAACAGTCCAATTGCCAATAGTCTTTTTCTCATCATATATTATTTGGCTACAGCCGCTGCGAGGGCGATAGAGTAAAGTTTGGTCTTGGTGGAGTCGCCGCGTGAGGAGAGCACGCAGGGCACTTTGGCACCCACCACCATGGCACCGAGTTCAGCGCCGGCCAGCTTGGTGTTGCACTTGTAGAACACGTTGCCGGTCTCGATGTTCGGGAACACGATGCAGTCGGCGTCGCCGGCCACCTCGCTCTTCACTTTCTTGATCTGCACGCACTCCATGTCGATGGCGAGGTCAACGCCCAGCGGTCCGTCGATGACGGCGTTCTTGATCTGACCGCGTTCGGCCATCTTGCTGATGATGCAGGCATCCACGCAGGCGGGCATGGCGGGCAGCACCTGCTCGGTGGCGGCCAACACAGCTACCTTCGGTTTCTCAATCTGAAGGGCGCGGGCGGTGTTCACCAGGTAGTTGGTGATGGCAATCTTCTGGTTGAGGTCCGGGGCAGGAATGATGGCCACGTCGCCGCAGATGATGAGCTTGTGGTAACGGGGCGTCTCAATCACGGTGACGTGCGACAGCACGGCTTTCGGGCCGGGCATCAGTCCGCGTTCCTTGTTGAGGATGGCGCGCATGTATTTGTCGGTGGAGAGCAAGCCCTTCATCAGGATGTCGCCCTCGCCGTTGTTGATGATTTCACAAGCCTTGGCAGCCGCCTTGTTCTCGTCAGCCTCCTGGATGATGGTGAAATCGTTCACATCAATATTGTTGTCGGCACAAACCTGCTTGATGGTGGCCTCATCGCCGACGAGGGTGGCTTTCACCACGCCCATCTTTACAGCATTATGCACGGCCTCGATGGTGTGTGCGTCGTTGGCGTAAGCCGCAATCAAACGTTTCTGAGGTTTGGTTTTTACTAATTCAATGATCTGGTCTAACTTTGTGATACTCATAGCTTTAAATATTTTTTTAGTTAATAATATTCCATAATAATTCAACCTGCAAATTTACACTTTTTATCCCATTGTTGCGATGGTGGGTGAATTTTTTTATTGATTGGAATAAAGGCGAATGAAAATCATTGCCGTAAACGGATTCTTGGCGGCATGCTTGAAGGAGTTGTCGGGGATTGTTATCCTACCATTTTACTTCCTTCGAACATACTACTTCGCCTGACTTGCTGATGTAGCCGACAATTGCGTTCTTGTCAAACTTTTCGAACTATGCCAGGCCATTATGAAAAGTATCTGCATCAATAAGTTGTGCTGCAATACCAGATACAAACAATCACCAATAGATGAAGCAACTGGTCGAGACCATAGAGCATCCAGTAGGGTTTCTGCTGCATGTCGGCCAATTCCGGGAAGCGGGCGGTGAGACGGCCTTTGGCGGTGTCGATAAGAAAATGTGAGACTAGTTCCGCCAACATCAGCAAAAGTAACATTTCCCATGCTACGCCCCATATCAGCAGGCACAACCCCATCAGCACGGCATGGATGCCTGCATGCAGAAGAATCGGCCAGACATTTCTCCCGTCTGTTTTGGCGCGAATCATGGCAGGTGTGGTGAGGCAGAAGTCGGCCAGATAGTGGCAGATAAGAAGGACTATAAGCAACGAGGCAATTTTCATATTCCAGTAATTCTTTTCTGTTTTGCCCTCATTCCGTGTCGGGTGCAACCTTTTATAAATTGAAAATTGAAAACTGAAAGTTGAGAATTGAAAGTAGGGAATTGAAAAGCAACCCCTTATATCTCTACTTTTGCAATATTCGCATTATACCACTCAGGGTCGTCGGTCACCTCCTTGAGAACTTTGAGGAACGGCGGGAAGGAGATCTCGTCGTCCATCGAGACATGCTCGATTTCGAGCAGGTGATGGGGGCGGGGCGGTTCTAGGAAGGTATCCAATTCCAAGTAGCGGCCGTCCCATTCGAAGCAATGTCGGCGCTTGTGGATGGGACGCTTGGCGGGGTTGGCCTCGGCGATCAGGGAGTCATACTCCGCTTGGGTAATCTCTCGCTCAATTTCCACTCGCTCGTTGACCGACACGAACCGCTTGGTGGTCAGGAAATAGACATATTTGCCGTTCTCTTCCCGCTTGCGGATGCGCGGCTCCAGCCCGTCCTTCTCTTTCAGGTAGGTTTGGGTAATCTCTAATTCGCGGCACTCGGGCAATTCGCCCACGATTTCCACGAGGAACTTCCGTTCGGCCTCGATAGGCTCAGCAGGAGTGTTGCTGACTTCTTCTGATTTGTCGTATAATTCGTTATTGTTCATTTTTATTACTTTTCTTTCTTTTAAATCCTGATTCTGTGTCGGGCGCAACGTTTTATGAATTGAAAATTTTCAACCTGCAAATTTACACTTTTTATCCCGTAATTTAAATGATGAATGATTTTTTATTAATTTTGCCGAAAATTTTAAATATGAGAAACTCAAGTCGTTTTATAGGGATTGCTTTGGGAATTTCCTTCTCAATTGCGTTGGCAAGTTGTGCGAGTGGCGAAGCCCCATCCAGTACTTCCTCCCAGAAAGCGGAATCCACTGTTGCTGAGGATACTTTCCACTATGAGGACAATGCAGCGGAGTTCGGGGGTACGGTGTTGGTGCCCACGATGGAACATCGTATCTCGAAGGACAGCAATGCCGTGTATTGCGCCACCATGCTCTATGCGTGGGACAAGGCGCGGGAGATCTTTCAGGAGCCGATAGTCGTTCCATCGCAATACCGCGACCTGCAGCTGTTGAATGCGTCAACTTCCCACAAAAACACCCTGAGCCCCAGCGAATATATGGCCGAGGGCATTGCCAAGGGCAACAGCGTTGTCATCCGCTCCCGTTTCGAAAAGAACCTTCCTTTTGATGTGCAATTCAACACTTTCGACAACCGTTTGAAATTCAATGGGAAAACTGTGCCTGCTTTTGGAAAGGCCGGAAACTGGGGCAGTGAGTGCCAGGATCAGATCAAGATTCTTTACTATCAGAACGACCGGCATTTTCTGGTCAAACTCATTCCGGAGGATAAAAAGCACGAAATTCTTCTCTATATGCCCGACCATGCTTTCAGCACTTTTGCGGAGATGCAGCAGAGGGTAAGCCAGTTGATAGTGCAGGGAAGAAAAGAGCAAAAGATGGAGGATTCGAAGTGGAAATACAAGTTCTCAGTGGGAGAGGATGAGTTGCTCATCCCCAAATTCGACTTTGATATCAGCACCGTTTACCGTTTGTTGCTGGGTGGTCATTTCACTGTCGGCCAGGATGATTGGACGATATCGAAAGCATGGCAGCAGGTGGCATTCCGCCTCGATGAGAAAGGTGCCGCCGTAAAGAGTGAGGCAGTCGTGGAGTGTTGTTTGAGTATAGGGGATGCAGCCGAGCGCCCACAGCCCAAAAAAATGATTTTCGACCGTCCGTTCTATGTGCTGTTGAAGCGTGCAGACGCCTCCCAGCCGTATTTTGTGCTGTGGGTAGCCAATACTGAATTGATGGTGAAGGAATAGACTTTCAGCCCCTCAGTTTTCACCTTTCAATTTTCAATTTTCAATTTCACCTCTCACCTTCTCTGTTCGAGTAGTAGTTGAACATGTCAATCAGCACTTTGGTGCAGACGGGGCAGAAATTGTTGTAGATAATTTCCTTCATGGTGCAGTTCTGCCACGGGCGGTAAACGCCTTTGGCCACGTAGCCGGCACCTTCGTACACGCCCAGCATGTCGTTGTACTCCTTGGTGGCCGGGGTGGGAATCGGGATGCTGGGGTCAATCAGGTCTTTCCATTTCTTCTCGAAATCGACGAGGGTGGTCACGTTGGGCTCCATCGGTTCGATGCCGGCGGGGTAGAAGTCGTTGACGCTGGTCTCGGAGGTGTAGTACTCGTCGGCCAGACCGCCGATGCTGTGGCCCATCTCATGCACAATCACGAAGTCGGCATCGGGGGCACCGTTGCACACGGTGGCGTAGAAGTTGTAGATGCCACCACCGCCGTATTTTTCTGAATTACAGAGCAGTACGATGGCATCAAAAGGAGCGTCATCGGCCACGTCATACATCCGCCACACGTTCTCGCACATCAGGTAGCGATCGGTGCCGAGGGTGTTGTACGAACTGTTGAGCAGGGTCTTGCGATAGATTTTGTTATTGGGATCGGTCACCCCTGACTCTTCCGAAAAGCCTTTGATGGCATAGATGTTGATGCGTTCGGTGTTCTCTTTATAGGGGGAACAGTTGAGAATGTAGGAGGCGAAGGCTTTAACATCAACATCCAATTTGCCCCTGTCTTCCTTGGAATAGCCGTCGGGCACGAAGAGAATGTCGAGGCACTGTTCGGGTGCGCCGCCTTTATGCAAAGTTATGTATTTGAACTCTTTGCTGAAGGGGAAAGTGAAGGTGTTTTTCGGATTGTAATAAGCTGTGTATAAAGATTTTCCCTCTCCTTTTCGGTTGAAGCAGGTAAAGGTGTAGCGGATGGTGTTTTTGGGGAAGGGCATGTTGATGCACTCCTCGAACGATTTCGACTGGCTGGCGGCCTCTTCGGTGGTGCGGTACTCGTTGAAGAGGCAGTCGTAGCTGCGCGAGAAGATGAGCACGTTGGTGGTGGAGTCGAAGGCCTCGAAAAGCACGGAGCCATAGCGGTGGGGCTCAATCAAGTAGGCGCGGGTGCCGCTCCAGATGCCGCCGGCATGATACTCCTTGAGGGCAAAGCTCTCGCTGTTGGCATCGCCGATATGCAAATAGTTGATTCTTAAAGTTTTGTTCTCAAAATACTGGTCGAAATTCTGCGCCCCAAGGGTGGTGAGGGCGAGCATCACCATTGCCAAGAAAAATAGCTTTTTCATCTCATAAAAATTTAGCGGCAAAGATACAACAAAATTGCTTATTATTTTTTGTAATTTTAAATAATATTTACGGAAAAAATGTTTACTTTTGCACTTGCTTTTTAAGAATGAAATATTCCTTTATTTATTAACTTTAAATCACTGAAAATGAGTAATGTAAAGTATGTTTACACCTTTGGTGGGAAGACCGCTGAAGGCAAAGCCGACATGAAAAACTTGCTGGGTGGCAAAGGCGCCAACCTCGCCGAAATGTGTTTGTTGGGACTTCCTGTTCCTGCCGGCTTGACCATCACTACCGAATGCTGCACCGCATATTATGCGAACAACTGCCAGCTTCCCGACACGCTCATGGCCGACGTTTGGAAGGCAATGGAGAATGTGGAGAAAATCATGGGCAGAAAATACGACGACCCCGAGAACCCGCTGCTGGTCTCCTGCCGCTCCGGCGCCCGCACCTCCATGCCGGGTATGATGGACACCGTTCTCAATATCGGTCTCTCCTCCAAAACTCTCCCCGGCCTCATCAAGAAGACCGGCAACGAACGCTTCGTGTATGACTCCTATCGTCGTCTGATCATGATGTACGCCGATGTGGTGATGGAGAAGGCCGAGGGCATCGCTCCCGTGGATGGCAAAGGTATCCGCCGTATCCTCGACGATATGTTGGATGATTATAAGGAGTCGAAAGGCTATGTTTCTGACACTGAAATCAAAGCCAACGAACTGTTGGAGCTTGCCACCGCTTTCAAGAAAACCATCAAGGAGAAACTCGGCACCGACTTTCCGGATGACGCCAAGCTGCAGCTCGAAGGCGGTATCAAGGCCGTGTTCAAGAGCTGGAATGGTCAGAAGGCCATCTCCTACCGTCAGATTGAGGGTATTCCGGAAGACTGGGGTACCGCAGTGAACGTGCAGGCCATGGTATTCGGCAACATGGGCGAGAACTCCGCCACCGGCGTTGCCTTCACCCGTAACCCCGCCACCGGCGACAACCTGTTCTATGGCGAATGGCTCATCAACGCCCAGGGCGAGGATGTGGTGGCCGGTATCCGTACCCCCAACCCGCTCAACGACGACACCAAGAACGAGCAGAACAAGCACATGCACTCCATGCAGGAGCTGATGCCCGACACATACAAAGAGCTTTGCGACATCCGCGAGATCTTGGAGAAGAACTATCACGACATGCTCGACATCGAGTTCACCATCCAGGAAGGCCAGCTGTATATGCTGCAGTGCCGCGTCGGCAAACGTACCGGCATCGCCGCTCTGAACATGGCGCTCGATATGTTGCATGAAGGTCTCATCAATGACGATGAGGTGGTGATGCGTCTCAGCCCCGCCCAGATGGACGAGCTGCTGCACCCCATCCTCGAAGCCGCTGATGAGAAGAAACACGATGTTATCGCCAAGGGTCTTCCCGCAGGTCCTGGCGGCGCCGTCGGTGTCATCGCCCTCGACAGTGAGACCTCCAAGGATTACACCGCAAAGAAAATCAAGAACATCCTCGTTCGCGAGGAGACCAACCCGGAGGATGTGGAAGGTATGCGTGCCGCCGACGGTATCCTGACCGCCCGCGGTGGTATGACCTCTCATGCCGCTCTCGTGGCCCGTGGATGGGGCAAGTGCTGCATCGTGGGTTGCGACATCCTCAAGATTGATATGGACAAACGTATCGTCACCATCGACGGTAAAGTGTATAAGGAAGGAGATACCCTCGCCCTCAATGGCGCCAAGGGTTATGTGTATGGTGAGGCTGTCAAGATGATTGACTCCACCGAGAACCCGCGCTTCCAGGAGTTCATGGCCATCGTTGACAAATACCGCAAGCTGGGTGTCCGCACCAACGCTGACACTCCGGAAGATGCCCAGAACGCTGTCAACTTCGGCGCTGAAGGTATCGGCCTGTTCCGTATCGAGCACATGTTCTATGGCAAAAACAGCGAGAAACCTTTGGAGAAGCTCCGCAAGATGATCCTCGCCAACAACGAGGCCGAGCGTGTGGCCGCTCTCAACGAGCTGGAGCCTTACATCAAGGAGGCCGCCAAGGGAACCTTGAAGGTGATGGACGGCAAGCCGCTCACCTTCCGCCTTATGGACCCGCCGCTCCACGAATTCGTGCCGCAGACCGAGGACAAGCAGCGTGAAGCCGCCGGCCAGTATGGTCTTACCTTCGAGGAAATCAAGAAGAGAATCGACGCTCTGCACGAGATGAACCCGATGATGGGTCTCCGTGGCGTGCGCCTCGGCATCGTTTATCCCGAAATCTCCGAGACCCAGTTCCGCGCCCTCTTCGAGGCCACCGCAGAATTGATGAAGGAAGGCATGGATCCGCACCTCGAAATCATGGTGCCCCTCACCATCGACGTGAAAGAGCTCCGTCACCAAAAGGTGATCGCCGACAGAGTACAAGCTGAGGTGGAGGCCAAGTTCGGTGTCAAGATCAACTACCTCTATGGTACGATGATTGAAATCCCGCGTGCCACCCTCATGGCCGACGAGATTGCTGAAGTGGCCCAGTTCTTCTCCTTCGGCACCAACGACCTTACCCAGATGACGCTCGGTTTCTCACGCGACGACGTGAACGAGATCATCCACACCTATGTTGACCAGAAGATTATCCCCGCCGACCCGTTCAAGACTTTGGATCAGGCTGGTGTGGGTCAGCTGGTGCAGGCCGGTGTGCAGCGTGGCCGCTTCGTGAACCCGAAACTGAAAGTCGGTGTTTGCGGCGAGCACGGTGGCGATCCCGCCTCTGTGGAGTTCTTCTACAAGACCGGCATGAACTATGTTTCATGCTCCCCGTTCCGCGTGCCGGTGGCCCGTCTGGCCGCTGCACAGGCAGCCATCAAATCCAACAGAAGCGAAGGCTGCTGCTGCAACTGTAACAAAAAATAAGGGGTGCGATGGAATTGCAGTCGTATCTCACACCTGTTGATGCCGCGTCGCTGGCGCCCATTGGGGATGCCGGCGACCAGCATCTTCTTTACCATAGTATCGACATCTGGCAGAGCGGTGAGCCGGTCTTGGAGGGTCGTCAGTTTGCCCTCATCGGTGTGCCAGAGGCGCGCAACGCCTTCAACAACGATGGCTGTCACCTCGCTCCCAACGAGATCCGTCGGTCGCTCTATGCCCTCTATTGCTGGCGCAAGCCGGTCTCCATCATCGACCTTGGCAACCTGAAGGTTGGGGAGACGGTGGAAGACACTTACGATGTGCTGACGGAAATGCTCGCCACGCTCATCAACGAGAATGTCATCCCGATTGTGCTGGGCGGCAGCAACGACCTCGCTTTCGCCAACTACAAGGCTTACGAGATGTTGCAGCGTGTCATCAGCATCGTGTCGGTGGACGCTTGTTTCGACCTTGGCGGGGAGGAACAGCCTATGAAGTCCAACGCCTATCTCAACAAGATTATCCTCCAGCAACCCAACTTTCTCCTCAACTATTCCAACATCGGCTATCAGACCTACATGAATAGTCCCGAGGTCATCTCCTTGATGGAGAAACTCTATTTCGAGACCTACCGTGTGGGAATGCTCCGGCAGGATGTGTCGGAGGTGGAGCCGATTGTGCGCAATGCCGAGATGCTCTCGTTGGATGTGTCGGCCATTCGTCATCCTGACGCGCCGGGCAACCCCAACAGTTCGGCTAATGGCTTCTATGGTGAGGAGATCTGTCAGGTGGCCATGTATGCCGGTATGAGCGACAAGCTCTCCTCATTCGGCATCTACGAGTACGACCCGCTGCTTGATTACAACGGGCAGACCGCCCAACTGCTGTCGCACGTGGTGTGGTACTTTGTGGAAGGCTTCCTGAATCGTTATAACGACTTGGATTTCAAGGATAAAAATAGTTACATGAAGTACAGCGTCACCGTTTCGGACGCCCCCGAAGAGATGGTGTTCTATTGTAGCAAGAAGAGCGGACGCTGGTGGGTTTCTGTACCCGTCATCAATGTAGAGAAGATGACCCAACAGACCTACTATCTGCCCTGTTCCCTCAACGATTATCACACTGCCTGCAACGACCGCATTCCGGACCGTTGGTGGAAGGCTTATAACAAATTCAATCATTAAAAATCATATCATTATGAAAAAGCTTCTATTTTTTGTTGTGATGAGCATTTTCTGCTTTCAGGCTGTGAAGGCACAAGATAACCCTGAAACACCCGCACCCGCTGATGCAGCCGAAGCGGTTGAAGCAGCCGCCGACACCGCCGCTCCCGAACCGGAGCTGACCAACTGGCAGAAATATTGGAAGTTCACAGGACTTGTAACCTTCAATCTCACAGAAACCATGCAGTGGAACTGGGCAGGCGGCGGCAACAATAATGGTAACGGTATTCTTGCCTGTAACCTGAAACTGGCCTATAAGAAAGACAATATCTCTTGGGAAACCACTTTCGACAGCGACTACGGCTGGATGTGGACCCCGAGCACTGCCTTCAAATGGAGAAAATCCAACGACAAGATTGTCTTCAGCACCAAGTTCGGTTGGGAGTTCCATAAGACCTGGTACCTCACTGTGATGGCCGGCTTCAAATCGCATTACCATGATGGTTATGACTATAAGATTGGAGATGACAAAATTGAGACCAAGACCTACGCCTACAACTGGCTTTCTCCTTCGTACAGCGACCTTTCTGTGGGTATCGACTGGAAGCCCAACGATATCTTCACGGTGTATCTCTCCCCGGTGGCTGGACGTATTACCACGGTTTTGCAAAGGAATGATGACACGCTGCATACCCTTCATGCCAAGTACGGTGTTCCCGACACGGTGAATTTTAAGGCAGAGCTGGGTGCCACTTTCAAGGCCGGTGTCAACTACTCACCCGTCAAGGGTCTGAAAATCCTTTCCACACTCACCCTCTTTACTCCCTATAAGAAACATGTTTTCGGGAATATCGATGTGGACTGGGATTTCGCTATCTCCTATCAGTTCTGGAAAGTGTTGAATGTGACCTTGAGCACATCACTGAAATACTACGATGCCGTCAATATCGAGTGGATCGACAAGCAAGGGGATGTGCATAACAGTCCCCGCGTACAGTTCAGAGAGATTGTCGGATTGGGTATTGGATATAGTTTTTAATTATTTAAATGTTTGAATAGGAGGAGGTTGTCGTAACGACATCTCCTCCATTTTTTATAATTAATGATGAAAAAAATCATCCCTATTTCACTGACCGTTCTTCTGATGCTTTTCAGCCAAAGCTGCGGGTTGATGAAGATGTACAACATGGTCAACTGTGACTTTTCTTTCCATAAGGTGAAGGGCATCTCATGGGCCGGCATTGACTTTATGAAAAATGGCTTTGATTATACTAAGTTTGACTTTGCTACTATTGCAAAATGTACGAAAGCCATTGTTAATAAGGATTTTACTGTTAATTGTAAACTGGAGTTGAAAGCCACCAATCCGAGCAAGAAGGAGGCAGCGATAGAGGGATTTGACTATATATTATATTATGCTGACGAAAAGTTGGGGGATGGGACTAGTACCAACCAGACCAAAATTGTAGTGCCACCCAAGGGTGGTAGCACCATCATCCCGGTTTCGTTCCGCGTAAACTTGGCCGACCTTGTGGATGTCAAGCATCCTGTTCAGTCGGGCGAGAAGGTGGTGAACATTATCGGCGACATCTCAAAGCTGGGAAGTGGCAACACTCCCTTCATGGTCAAACTACGGCCACATTTCCGTGTGGGCAACAACATTGTTAATGGCCCCTATTTCACCATCCGCGACAATTAGCAACCACCCTCATGAAGTTCCTCCGCTATTTCGTGCTCTTTCTCCTGTCTGGTACTGTCGTAGCTGTCCAAGCACAGCGCTACACTGTGTCGGGAGTGGTGACCGACGCTTCCAACGGGGAGTCGGTGAAGAGTATTCTCGTGAACTTGGTGCCCGAGGAAGATAATACACAGGCTTTTACCGCTTTTTCCAACCAGGCGGGATTTTATTCCATCACCCTGCCCAAGGGACGTTACATTTTTTACATCCAGTACCTGGGGTACCAGGATCTAAGCGACACTATCGTGGTGGAGCAAAATGTCACCCACAACGTGGAGCTGCACCCTGATGCGGAGATGCTGGAGAATGTAACTGTTATCGACAAGGCTGTGGATCATAATGTTACGAGTGCGGAGGTGGGAAAGATGGAGATGAAAATCGAGACCATCAAGGCTCTGCCGGCGTTGTTCGGGGAGGTGGATGTGCTGAAGTCGGTGCAGCTGCTGCCGGGCATACAGTCGGGCGGGGAAGGCAATACCGGTTTTTATGTGCGTGGCGGTGGCTCCGACCAGAACCTCATCCTGCTGGATGAGACTACCATCTACAATGCTGGTCACCTGTTCGGCTTCTTCTCCGTATTCAACGCCGATGCCGTGAAGAACGTCGAAATCACCAAGTCGGGAATGCCAGCCTACTATGGCGGCCGCCTCGCCTCGGTACTGGATGTGGGGCAGAAAGAGGGTAACCTCAAGCAGTTCCAGGTGGATGGCGGCCTCGGACTCATCTTCTCCCGCCTTACCGTGCAAGGCCCTTTCAAGAAAGACCGCGCCTCCTTTATCATATCGGCCCGTCGCACTTATATCGACGCGTTGGTGCAGCCGTTCCTCAAAAAGACCTCCCCGCTCAAAGGTACCAAGTTTTACTTTTACGACCTGAATGCGAAAGTCAATGTCATTATCAATGAAAAACATAGGCTCTTCTTGGGTGGTTATTATGGGAAGGATGTCTATGGTTTCAAGTCGACGTCGGGCGACACACGGGCGCAGTTCCGCTGGGGCAACGGCGCGGCCTCCCTCCGTTGGAACTACATCATCAACCCGCAGCTCTTCCTCAACACCTCCGTCAACTTCACCAATTATGATTTCTCCACCCTGATGGGGCTCAGCATCTATGAGATGGAGATGACCTCCGGCGTGCGCGACTACTCGTTCAAGACGGAGCTGACCTATGCACCCTCCATCCCACACCAGTTCAAATTCGGAATGCAGTATATCTTCCACACCTTCTTCCCCAACCGGATGTCGGTGGATGCCGGTATCGACGACCTCACCTTGCCGAACGTGGATCCCTATTACGCCCACGAATTAGCCATCTATGCCAACGATGAGTTCGACATTTTCAAATGGTGGAAGATAAATGCAGGTCTGCGCTATACCCACTTTGAATTTATAGGTCCATTTACTCGTTATGTATTTGATGGACAAGGAGTTTTAAGTGATTCCATTGTTTACAAGCCAGGACACATTATCAAACAATACAACCATGTGGAGCCGCGTCTGTCGATGCGCTTCCAAGTGGCGAAGGCTACTTCCATCAAGGCCTCCTATACGCTCAATTATCAGTACCTGCATCAGGTGGCGTTGGCTACCATCTCGTTGCCCACTGATGTGTGGATGCCCTCCACCGAGATTGTCAAACCGCAGGTGGGACATCAGGTGTCGTTAGGGGTTTATCAGAACTTCCGTAACAATATGTTCGAAACGTATATCGACCTGTATTACAAGCACATGAATAATATGGTTGAATATAGGGATGGTATCAATATACAGGATATTACGCAGAATGCCGACCAAATGTATGTGTTTGGCAAAGGCTGGTCGTATGGGGCTGAATTTTTCGTGAAGAAGGCGGTGGGGCGTTTCACCGGCTTTGTCGGCTACACCCTTTCGTTCACGCAGCGGAAGTTCGATGACCTTAACGGCGGAAAGCCCTTCTATGCCAAGTACGACCGTCGGCATGATGTCTCCATCAATCTCAGTTACGACATTTTGCCCAACAAGCTGAATGTCTCTGCGGTATGGGTGTTCGCGTCCGGCAATACGATGACCATCCCGGTGGGTTACTATTTCCTGGCGGGCACCATCGTCACCGAGTACAGCGACCGCAACGCGTACCGGTTGCCCCCGTACCACCGCCTTGACCTTTCCGTCAACTGGAACATTTGCAAACGCAAACATTTTGAGACCAGTCTCAATTTCTCGGTGTATAACGTCTATAACCGCAAAAATCCCTTCTTTATCTTTTTTGAAACCCAAACCAATTACGAGGAAGGACAAAGTTTCGACATGCAGACCAAGGCATATCAGATGAGCTTGTTCCCGATTCTGCCTTCCATAACCTGGAACTTCAAGTTCTACTAATGGTTGCTTTTCATATATGGTCTTGTGACGCTCTTCTCGCACGATAGCATCTCGCGGGGTGTGCCGCAGAACAGCAGTTCACCGCCCGCCTCGCCACCGCCAGGGCCTAACTCAATAAGGTAGTCGGCTTGCTTGATGACATCTAAGCTGTGCTCGATGAGTATCAGCGTGTTACCTGTGTCTGTCATCTCGTTGAACAATGCCAACAGCTTGCGCACATCGTCCAAGTGCAACCCGTCGGTGGGCTCGTCGATGATGAAGATTTCGCCTTTGCGATGCAGGTAGGAGGCCAGCTTGATGCGTTGCAACTCGCCGCCCGACAAGGTTGTCATGGCTTGGTTGAGATGCAGATAGCCTAATCCCACCTTGTTGAGCGCTTGTAGCTGCGGCTGGAACGACTCGCCCTCGAAAAACGCAATCGCCTCTTCCACCGTCATGTCCATCACCTCGGCGATATTCTTTCCTTTATATAAATATTGTAGCGTCTCCGCATTGTAGCGCGTGCCGCCGCACACGTCGCACACCGTCTCGATGGATTCCATGAAGGCCATGTCCGACACGATCACACCTTTGCCCTCGCAGGCAGGACAGGCCCCCTTGGAGTTGAAGGAGAACTGCTGGATGTTGCTGTTGTTGGCTTTTGCGAAAAGTTTGCGAATCGTATCGGAAATGTTGAGGTAGGTGGCTGGGGTGGAACGCAGGTTGATGCCGATGTTCTTTTGTCCGATGAAGATGGTCTCTTTCGGGCATTGCTGCTGGAAGACCTCCATCAGCGAAGATTTGCCCGAGCCGGCCACTCCCGCAATGACGGTCAGCACGCCCAACGGAATGTCCACCGACACGTGCTTCAGGTTGTGTAAGGTGGCATTTTCAATATGCTCGAACCCTTTCGGTGTGCGCACTTCCGACTTGATTTCCGTACTGCTGCGCAGCATCCGTCCAGTAATGGTGTCAGATTGTAAAAGTCCTTGATAATCACCTTCGTACATTACCTCTCCGCCGTGGCTCCCTGCTGCCGGCCCCATGTCCACGATATGTTCCGCCATGGCGATGATTTCACGGTGATGTTCCACAATGAGGATGGTGTTGCCATGGTCGCGCAGGTGCTGTAACGACCGTTTCAGCCGAATAATGTCCTGCGGGTGCAACCCCACGCTCGGCTCATCCAGTACGTAGGCCATGTCGGTGAGCGCGGAGTTGATGTACTTGGCAATTTTGATGCGCTGTGCTTCGCCCCCCGACAGCGTGCCGGTGCCACGACTCAAGGAAAGGTACCCTAATCCGATGTCGCATAGGGCCTGCAGCCGTTTCGCCAACTCGCGCTGAATATCTACCGCCAACGGATTGTCGATGGCCGATATGAAGTTCATCACCTCTGAAATGGGCATGTCATCCACCTCCGCAATGTTCTTCCCGTTGATGCGGCACGAGCGAATTTTCTCGTTCAGGCGTGTGCCGCCACAGTCGGGACAGGTGCCCATGGTGAGCATGGGGTTGATAGCCGCGGCATGCAGCAAGCCCTCTTCCGAGTTGATGATACTGCGGTACATACGGGGTACAAGTCCTTCATACTTAGCAGTTTTTGGCCAGTTGGAAGGTGGATTTTTCAGTTTAATTTGGGGGGAATAAAGAAAAAGCTCCAGCTCTTCAGGTGAGTAGTCTTTGATTTTCTTGTCAAGGTCAAACAGGCCGCTGTGGGCGTACCGGATCCATCGCCAGCCACCTTTGCCGAAGGCGATATAGTGGATGGTGTCCTCGTCGTTCAGCGATTTGTCGAAGTCCACCAGCTTGTGAATGTCCAGTTCGCGGATTTCACCCAGACCGGCGCAGCGGGGACAGCTGCCGGCGGGATGGTTGAACGAGAAAGAGTCGGAGTAGCCCACAAAGGGCTGTCCCACACGCGAAAACAGCAGACGCAGCAGCGGCTGTATGTCGGTGTAGGTGCCGACAGTGGAACGGCTGTTGGAGGAGGGTTTCTTCTGGTCGATGACGATGGTCACGGGCATGTTTTCGATGCGTTCCACCTTCGGACGGCCGTATTTGGGAAGATATTGCTGGACGAAACTGGGGAAGGTCTCGTTGAGCTCGCGGCGGCTTTCCGCTGCGATGGTGTCTAAGCACAACGACGATTTCCCTGAACCGGAAACGCCTGTAAAGACGGTGATTTTCCGTTTCGGTATTTGCAGCGAAACACGCTTAAGGTTGTTTTCGCTGGCGTGGATGATGTTAATCATTTATTCTTATTATTTTGAAATACAAGTATTTGTACTTGCCAAATACTGTTCGAGCAAACGCTGTACGTATTTTCCAAAAACATCAAACTCGATGTTGACCACAGTGCCGGGCTGGAAGTTGTGGAAGTTGGTGACCTTGTGGGTGTAGGGGATGATGGCGACAGAGAAATGGCCGGGCTCGGAATCCACCACCGTGAGGCTCACACCGTTCACCGAAATAGAGCCCTTCGGCACGGTGATGTTGTTTTTGGCGGTGTCGTAGCTGAAATAGTAACGCCAGCTGCCGTTGTCGTCCACCACCTTCTCGCATGTGGCCGTCTGATCCACATGGCCCTGCACGATATGACCGTCGAAGCGGCCGTCCATGCGCATGCTGCGCTCGAGGTTCACCTCATAACCGACAGTCCAGCTGCCGAGGTTGGTCTTCAGCATGGTCTCGTCCATTGCGGTCACCACATACTGCCGTTTGTCCTTGTCCACCTTGACCACGGTGAGACAGCAGCCGTCGTGAGCCATGCTCTGGTCGATGCTGAGTTCGTCAGCAAAATCAACCTCTATTGTGAAATGATAGTTGCTGTTTTCTTTCTCTATCTTGACGATTTTTCCAGTTTTTTCTACGATTCCTGTAAACATAAATTTCTGATTTTTAGATTAATGTGAATGAGCGGAAATGTAGGCTTTGAGGGCTTTCTTATCGGAAGAGAAGGCCAGCAGGTTGTAGGTGGTGTAGTAGTTGTTCTTATCGTAACAAAAGTCGTAAGCGTATTTCAGAAATTCGAGTTTGTCTTTTTCGAAAGAGAAAAGCTGGGTGATGCGGGAAATCTGGCTGGTAAGGATGGGGCGGGAGGAAGCCACCTGCTTGGCCACCATCAACTTGTCAGTTTCAAAAGATTGTGCTTCAACAGTTTGGTAGGCGATTTGGAACTCCTGTTCGCTGTAAGGTTGAAGGGCAGGAGGCGCAGGCGGAGTTTGCGGATGTGGGGTGTTGGGCTGTCCAGGATTGCCAGGAGCGGGAGGAGTGTTAGGAGCGGGTGGGGTGGGGGTATTGGGATGATTGGGCTGGCCGGGATGATTGGGCTGACCAGGATGGTTCGGCTGATTCGGGTTGTTAGGATAGTTCGGATTATTCGGGTTCGGCGGGAAGTTGGGACGGGGCTGTCCGTTCTGACCGTTGTAGTTGGTGTTGTTGGCCAACTGTCCCGATTCAGGGGTGGAAAGCTGCACCGTGTTGCTGGCGGCCACAATCATCATGGCCTGGATGGCGCGGCGGGTAGGCTCGAAAGTGCCCATCTTGTTCTGGTCGTAATAGCTGATTTGGAAGTTGTTGTAGCCGGGTTGCAGTTGCAGCGTGGCCGAAACGGTGTTGTACTGCGGGTTGTTGAACACAATCTCCACATTGTAAGTGTGGTTGACATCCAAATTTGTGATGGTGATGCTCTCTGTGGATTGTTCGTTGATGGGATAGCTGTTGATATTGACCCAGAAATTCTCGTTGTGGCTGTTGATGATGGAGAGGAATGCCCCTTGCTGGGCGGTCGCCATCAATATGCACAAGGTAAGGGTAATGAAGGTGATAAAACGTTTCATGGTGATTATTTTTGATTGATAACAGTTTTTTGCAACATAGGTACGAACTTGAACTCGCCGAAGGTCTCGGTGTTGTATTCTGTTTCGCTGATTTTGGTGATGCGGAGCATCTGCTGTACGCCGTCGCCCACGGGGATCACCATGATGCCACCGACTTTGAGCTGCTGGAAGAGGGCAGGAGGGACGTTGGGCGCGCCGCAGGTCACGATGATCTTGTCGAATGGCGCTTTGTCGGGAAGACCGGCGAAGCCGTCACCGTAGTACATAAACACATTTTTGATTTTCAGTTGGTTATTCAGCAGGATGCGGGTCCGGCGGAAAAGATCCAACTGCCGCTCGATGCTGTGAACTTTAGCCCCCATGGCGGAAAGGATGGCCGCCTGGAAACCCGAGCCGGTGCCAATTTCCAGCACCTTCTCGTCAGGATGAATATTCAGCAGCTGCGATTGGAACGCCACGGTGATGGGCTGCGAGATGGTCTGGCCGCAACCGATGGGCAGCGGCGTGTTCTCATAGGCACGATTCAGCAAAACGGTATTGGGGATGAAGCGATGCCGCTCCACCACGTCAAAGGCGTTGAGTACGTTCTCATCAGTGATACCTTGCTCGCGCAGCCACGCAATGAGTGACTTTTTCGCACCGAGGAGCATGAAGTCTGAAACTCCCATCCCTATTCAGCCAAAACTAACACGTGGTTGTCCAGTACTTCCACAATACCTCCCCGAATGTCGAAAAAGAGCGTCTGTTCCTGTGTGTCGGTTGCCTTCACCTTGCCCTCTTTGAGAGCGGCAATCAGCGGGGCGTGGTTGTTGAGCACCTCAAACAGACCGTCGAGTCCGGGCAGCTGCACCAATGAGACCTCCCCTTTGAACAATTCCTTGCCGGGGGTGATGATTTCGAGGTTCATAGTGCCGATTATTTTGCGTTAGCCAATTCTTTTTCGCCCTTCTTGATGGCATCCTCGATGGTACCCACGAGGTTGAAGGCGGTCTCAGGCAAGTAGTCGAGCTCGCCGTCCAGAATCATGTTGAAGCCCTTGATGGTGTCGTCGATGCTGACGAATACACCCGGGAGACCGGTGAACTGCTCGGCCACGTGGAACGGCTGTGAGAGGAAGCGCTGTACACGACGTGCGCGGTGTACCACCTTGCGGTCCTCTTCGGAAAGCTCTTCCATACCGAGGATGGCGATGATATCCTGAAGCTCAGCGTAGCGCTGCAGCACCATCTTCACGCGCTGTGCGGTGTTGTAGTGCTCGTCACCGACGATGGCGGGGGTAAGAATTCTGGAAGTGGAATCCAGCGGGTCAACAGCGGGATAGATACCGAGCTCGGAGATCTTACGGCTCAACACGGTCTTGGCATCCAAGTGCGAGAAGGTCGTGGCGGGAGCCGGGTCGGTCAAGTCGTCTGCCGGCACGTAGATAGCCTGGATGGAGGTGATGGAACCGCGCTTGGTAGAGGTGATACGCTCCTGCATAGCGCCCATCTCGGTGGCCAGCGTCGGCTGGTAACCTACTGCGGAGGGCATACGTCCCAGCAAGGTGGACACCTCGGAACCGGCCTGCGTGAAACGGAAGATGTTATCGACAAAGAACAAGATGTCGCGGCCGCCGGAGGTCTCGTCGCCGTCACGGAAATATTCAGCCATCGTCAGACCGGAAAGGGCCACGCGGGCACGTGCTCCAGGGGGCTCATTCATCTGTCCGAAGACCATGGTGCACTGTGATTTGGCCAGCTCGTCGCGGTCCACCTTCGAAAGGTCCCAGCCGCCGGCCTCCATGCTCTTCTTGAACTCGTCGCCGTAGCGGATAACGCCTGACTCGATCATCTCACGCAGCAGGTCGTTACCCTCACGGGTACGCTCACCCACACCGGCGAACACCGACATACCGGAGTATTTCTTGGCGATGTTGTTGATCATCTCCATAATCAACACGGTCTTGCCTACACCAGCACCACCAAACAAACCAATCTTACCACCTTTGGCGTAAGGCTCAATCAAGTCCAAAACCTTGATACCGGTGAACAGCACCTCCTCGGAGGTGGAAAGGTTCTCGAAGGTCGGCGGGTCCTTGTGGATGTTGTTGCGCTTGTCGCACTTCACCTGCTCGATACCGTCGATGCACTCGCCGATCACATTGAGCAGACGTCCGTTGACCTCGCCGGTGGGCATGGTGATCATGCTGCCGGTGGCCACCACCTCCATGCCGCGGCGCAAACCGTCGGTGGAGTCCATGGCGATACACCGCATGGTGTTCTCACCAATATCTTGTTGACATTCAAGGACTAACTTTTCACCATTGTCCTTGACGATTTCCAATGCATCGTAAATGTTCGGAAGAGTTACCCCCTCGTCAAAACGTACGTCGATAACGGCGCCTACGATCTGCGAGATTTTTCCTTTGACTTGTTCTGCCATACTCTAAATGATTATGTTATGATTATATAATTTGTCAATAAAAACGGCTGCAAATATACACAATTTTTTGCGAACAGAAACCCATTTGTCGATTTTTTTGTAATTTTGCGCATTCATTAAAAGCGATAATCGAAAAAACTCATGCAATTGGCAGAATTAAGGAGTAGAATTGTTCCACCTAAAGCGACTATGAGCTTGAAAATCACTCTGTTCGCCATGACTGCTCTGTTGCTGACGCTGGTCAGCTGCGGCAAAAGGGAAAAATTCCCCGTTGAGCCGGAAATATCTTTTGTCAGTCTGGAGAAAATTGACAATGGCACGGATATTGATGACAAGGCCACCCTTACCTTCCATTTTCAAGACGGTGACGGCGATATTGGTCTTGGCAGCACCGACCTGTCAGCCCCGTTTGACAGTTCGTCATACTACTATTTTAACTGCTTTATTGATTTTTATAGAAAAGAAAATGGGGAATTTCAAAAGGTTGAATTTGAGGGAATTACATTTAACCAAAGAATTCCACGTCTGAGCACCAGCGTGCCCGAGTCGATTGAAGGAGATATCAGTATTGATTTGAATATCAACGACTATGATCTGAGTCGCCCAACTGACACCATTATGTTCCGCTGTCATATTGTTGACAGGGCCCTTCATGAGAGCAACGAGATAGAAACCACCCCATTAGTGGTCCGAAAGCGATAATTTTGCATTTTGGTATGGTTTTTGCTATTTCTTCTGTTGTAATAAAAATTGCAATGGAAAACGAAAGTGGGAAAATTATTCAGGAGGTGATGCTGATGGATGCCGACTTGCGCCGGTATGCCGCATCATTCACCTCAGTTCGGGAAGATCAGGAAGATTTGATTCAGAATACTTATCTGAAAGTGATGCTTTACAGCCATCAATATCGCGATGAAACCAACTTGAAGGCGTGGGTGTTCACCATCATGCGCAACACATTTTTGAATGATTTTCGCAGGAACCAGCGCAGCAAATTAGTGTCGGAGACCAGCGTGTCGCAAGGGTATGAAAATTATTGGCACGACCCCGCCGATGATGCTGATGTTCATTATTTTGTGAAGGATATCAATGGGCGTATTTCGGAAAAAGATCCCGACCAGCGTAAGCCTTTCGAGATGTTTGTTGATGGATATAAATATCAGGAAATTGCCGATGAGATGGGGCTTTCGATAGGCACCGTGAAAAGCCGTATCTTCTTTATGCGCAAGAAGTTGATGGAAGAGCTTCGCGACTATGTGACTCCGACTTTTCCGAAGACAGCATAGCGGGTGAAATGCTGTAGAGGATGGCCGTAACAATTGGGATGAGCGTGGCGCCGGAATATCGCTCCAACATACATTCTACCAATAAATTGAGCGCAAATAATGCGATGGTTAGGGCCCCGATGACGGATCGTTTTCGCAGACAGTTGACGAAAGCAATAGCGAAAATACTGACCAATAGAAGCAATCCTACAATTCCGAGTCCCAGCCACACTTGCAGGTACTGGTTGTGACAGTTGAATCTCCCGGATGCGATGTATTTGTAATGATGCTCAACGGCCTTCTCTCGCATTTCGTCCACCACATCCCCTGTGCCGATGCCGCAGAGCCAATGCTCTTTTCCGATCTCCAATGCGTTGTTCCATAGCGCGATACGGATAGAACTGCTTTCTCGTGGGTCTTCGTGGTTGTCGGATTTGAGTCGGGTGAACATGTTGGCTACACGGTTGCAGCGCTCGTCGGCAGTATGCGAATGCCCTCTATACAAGTAAATAGCGGTACACGCCACGATGGCCACCAGAACGATGGCAGTCAGACCATACCGACGTTTCCGATGATTCAATGAATAAGGAATGAATACCAGCAGAGAGAGACCGAACAGCAGGATTCCCATCTTGGATTGCAGGAGAAAGATGTGTAGGGGTAAAATCAGCAGACTGCCCCACATTAGGATGGCCACGATGCGGTACTTTATCCATTCGTTGCGTCGGAGGAGGAAAAGTGCGGCGATAAACCATGCAACATTCTCATAGAGTGAGAAATAGGAGGGGTGACTGAAAGACGGCTGGAATGCGGGGAGATTGGCTTGCTCATAAAAAAAGTACCAAGTCTTGCCGGTATGGAGGTATTGGTAGGTGGAGTATCCCATGCACGCAATCGCCCAACACAAAATGGGGATGGCGAAAACAATCATCGCCAACGAGAGCGTCTTGCGTGAAAGCTTGGGAATGAGCGGCATGATACAGACAGGTGTCACCAGCAGCCATATTTTGTACTCCCAGTCGGAGATGGCCTTCCCTATGTTGTCAGAAAATAATGGACTAAGCAGATAGCAGGCGTAGAGGGCAATGAAACAGAGGGCGAGAGGAAGAAGCCGGTTCTCTTTCAATATATGGTAACGCTCTTTCCAGTTCCACTCAACGAGGGCCAGCAATAGCCATACGATGGCAATGGGCAGAAAAATCTGCTGGTTGGCGCAGAAAGTGGCTGCTCCAAATAGCAATAGGCAAGTGTTGATGCTGAGAAATATGGATTGTCGATGAGTGTCGGGCATGGCAGGTTAATCGTGAAAACGCCATGAAAGTCCGGCGGAGAACCCAGGGCTCTGCATCGGATAGTCGGGCGTGGTGAAATAGCGGTACCCCAACGCCCCACAGAGCAGATGAGTGCCTTTGATGAATATGTTAATGCGTTGTACGCGGATGGCAAGGTAGAGGTCGAGGTAGCAATAATTACCAGTCTTCACTTCGTGCTGGTGGTAGAACTGGTGCAGCAACGGGTAGTAGGCATCCGCATAGTAGCTGGTATTGTAGGCCGCATTCAATCCCAATTGTAACTGGGCCTTCCTCTTGAAAATGTCGAAACGGTAGAAAAGGTCAAGTTTCCCTGCAAAAACAGGCACCTGTATCATCTCTTTGTTGGAATATTGCAGGTATCCGTTGAAGATGATTCCCAGCCCTTTGTAACGGAAGGGGGAGTAAAGGTGCAGCTGTATAATGTTGGCGTACCGGTCCATAAGGGTGGGGGTGAGCTCCTCGTTGAGATACACGTAGTTGTGAAGCATGAAATAGCTGAACTCAATGCGGTAGTCCTTGTATTGCCAATAGGGGGAGAGGCGCACAATGTTCTCTTTCCTCCATTTTAAATTCCAATAAAAAATATTGTCAGAAAAATGGGAGAAGAAGTAGTCGGGCGAGAGATAGTAAAAGTCGAAGTCGCAGCCGATGTGGTGATTCGCTTTTTTGTCCAACCGTGCTTGTACAGCGGCTGAAAAGTACAGGTCGTTTTTCTGATAGCAGCCATTGGATACGCTCGCACGGCTCTCCTCCTTGGGCTTCCGCCCTAACGTGTACGCGATTTTGGCGTGCAGGTCAATGACTTTGAGAAGGCGGATGTGGGCTTGTGCAAATGGGATGAAGGAGTTGCCGAAGTAGAAAGCCGACTGAAAGTGGGTGTATTCGTGAGTGATACCTCCTGTGAAATGCACAAAGTTGTTCGGATTAATGGGTTCTTTGTAGGGCCTGAAGGTGGAATACTGTATCGTGTTGGAAATGGTGTAGAAGGTCAAGGAGTCTTTGATGGAATCAGTGGAAAGGGAGTAGGTGAAGGGGTAAAAGAGAGAGTCGGTGGGAGTGTCGTTGAAAAGATAACTCTGGTAACGGAATTGGAACGTATGGGTGAAGGTTCCCCAGTGTTTGTCCTCGCCGGTCTTCGTCTTTTTTTTCGACTTGATATTTAAATATTGTTGGAGCATCAGGTCGTGGGTGAGAATGCGCGAGTTGGCATCGTAGAGGTTCATGTTGTATCCTGATAGCAGTTTGGAATTGTGGTCGTAAAAATCCTGGCTGTTCAGCAAGCCTCCATTTTCCAGCATGTTGAAAAAGTTGATGATGTAGCTGATGCGAAAGCCGTACACCTCGTTGCGGGTGTGAAAATGGCCGAGGAAATCTGCCACAAGGTTGCGGGTGTGCTGGTGGCTGAAATACCCCTCGTTGCTGTATCCGCGCAGGTTGAACACCATGTTGAAGAGGTCGCGGATGTTCTGCGCATGAGTGGCGTAAAGGGTGTTCTCGGTCTCAAAACCGTATGTATAAGCCAGTTGGGTGTAGGAAGTTTTCAGCTGGTAGTATTTCAGGTCGCTTTGGCTTTTGAAATATAGTGGGTAAGGAGAGGTGAAAAGAGAGAATCCGGGTTCCTTGTTAAAGGTGAAATTCATTGGTTTGTGCGCCTGTCCGTTGATGCCCAGCGATTGATAAATGTTCTCATTCCGCAAAAGAGGGTCGTATTGGTAAACAAACCCGATTGTGGTGTCAATTTCTTTATAATCAATGGGTTGGAAGAATGTGGTGCCGCATTGGGTATAGGAGGTGGGAAGATAGCTGGGTGAAATGGCCATCGCCGAGTCCACCTCGTGGTGAAAAAGGTCTTCCGCCTCATCCTTCTCCTCTTGGGCGAAAGCCGGCACCACTGCTATAGAAAGCAGCAGAAGGAGGAGGAGATAGCGGTAGAGTTTCATAGAAAAAGGTTAAAATTGGAATCCGACCATCAGGTTGATATACGATTGTTTTACAGAGGTTCTGTCTTGGAAGAAAGGTCTGATGGCACGCTTCCAGGCCAACTCCACGGTGAAGAATTTGATGCGGCAGCCGAACCCCGCCTGATAGAGGAACTGGTGCTGCATGAGGTTATGCTTGCTGTATTTGATGTCGTTCTTTGTGACATGGATGAGCGGCTGGTACATGATGCCGATATGCGGCATGAGGGCTACGATTTTTTTCTGACCGACAGGAAAATAACCAAGCACACGGAGAGGGATTTGCAGGTAGCGGCTCTCCACTGTCTCACTGCCCATAGGGATGGAGTCGAGGGTGAAAGCGTGATAGTGCCCCTTGAAAAACATGTACTGAAATCCTAACTCCCCATACACGTATTGGTAGCCGCCCCGCGCGAAGAAGCCGAAGGTTCCGGAAAAAACGCTCTCCAAATGGTCAAAGTTCGACAGCTGCCGGTCGCTGATCACAAAGTCGGTGCCTAAGCGGAAGCCAAGATGGAGATAATTCTCCAAATTCTTGTTTTGCAACTGTATTTCCTGTCCGCCCATCGGGGAGGGGAGGGGTAGTGCCCGCTTCAGCGAGTCGCCGTTGGTGGCATGGAGGGCGGAAAATGCCGCCGTCAGCACAAATAAGAGGGTGAGGGCTCTATTTCTCATCGGTTTCAGAAGTTGGTGTGGGTTTCTTTTTCGGGGTGTTGAACTGGCTCATGGTGCGTTGGAGGCCCGCAGTGGTGAACGAAAGCACCATCTCGGCGGCGGTCTCTATGGCCGGCTCTATCGTCTCAGTCAACTCCTGCTTGTCGAACCGTCCCAGCACGTACTCGATCTGGTAGCCTTGCGGGAAATCATGGCCCACACCGAAGCGCAGGCGCGGGAAGTCGCCATTTCCTACCCGCTCGATGATGTCGTTCAGACCATTGTGCGTGCCGCCGCTGCCTTTCCCACGCATCCGGAGCTGTCCGGGCGGCAGGTCGATGTCGTCGCAGATGACCAAAATGTTGTCTTCCTCCACCTTCTCGTGCTCCATCCAGTATTTCACGGCCTTGCCGCTCAGGTTCATATAGGTGGTGG
The DNA here is from genome assembly GCA_045130235.1 of Bacteroidales bacterium. GTDB lineage: Bacteria > Bacteroidota > Bacteroidia > Bacteroidales > WCHB1-69 > UBA1756. The sequence goes on along the minus strand of JBGUPJ010000027.1, from coordinate 5,041 downwards.
GCATCACCAAGATGAGCGTGCGTCCCTTGTGTTTCCCCTCCGCTACGTAGGCGTAGCGGTCGGTGCGAAACGTGACCGACAATTTCTTGGCTAAAGCATTAACTACCTCAAAACCAATATTATGGCGTGTGCCAGCGTATTGCTCTTCAGCGTTCCCTAACCCAAATATGATGAATTTTCTGCTATTTTCCACTATACAAAATTTGAACTTGCAAAAATACATATTTTTTCCGATTGCTCCAATAAATGTGTGCAGATTACGCCTTATATGAAACAAAATTTGTGAAATTTCGTATGAAGGCTTGTAAATTGCGAAAATTTGTTTACTTTTGCGGTTCAAAATTAATTATAAAATCTGAATTAAAATGAAGAAACTTGCAATTGCTTTTTATGCGCTGGCCGCACTCTGTTTAGTGACCCTTTTCACCCAGTGCAAGAAGGAACCCGTATGTGATTTGGTTCTTCATGTCCATAAAACCACTACCGGCATCGACACTGCTGACGCACTGCCCCACTGTTTGGTGAATGTTGGTCTGGAAGATAATTACGCCGACTTTGCGAAAGCAGAAGGCTATACCGACCAGAACGGTGTGTTTACGCATACCTTCAAATATGAAGCTTTACTGGATGTGATGGCTGTTTATGATAGCACCTGGGTTGATACTAATGATATTCAGCATCGCGATTATTTCGTGGGCACCGGCCGCGTGAAACTCGAGCCCGGCGAAACGGTTGAACAGTACATCTTGGCAACGGAAGCACAATAGTTTTGAGTAAAAAAAACGTCATTCTATATGCCGCATTCGCCATCGCTACTGCGTTGGTGATGCTTTTGGTGGCGCGTCATCCACAACCTTTTACTGCACTCCCTCAGGAGGATGATGTTGTTTATGTGGAGAATCGTACCAACACGCTCCATGTCCTGTTGTTCTGCCACTCCTCAGACTATTTTCTTTACCGTGGCACCACCGTCGGCTTCCAGTACGAGCTGCTGAACATTCTCGGTGACTCGCTCAAGAAGGATATTGATTTCACGTTTACTACCGACCTTGAGGAGGTTCGTTCCCATTTCTTCACCAGCGATTTCGACATCATCGCCTTTGATGTGGATCCTAACCAGCCCGATCGCGACAAACTCTGCTTTTCAGAACCCCATTCTACCTTTTATCCTGTGCTGCTCCAACATAAAAAGGCTGAGGATGATGCAGCTGGGGTTATCCATATCCCTTCTCATTTCCCCTGTACCATTACCAATGACTCACTCCCCGTGGTAAACGGGACGTGGCAGTTCTCTTCGGATACTCTTTTGGCAGAGGAACTAGTGGAACTGCTGCAGGATGATAGCATCCACTATCTTGTCACCGACTGCAATACTGCCATCATGCTTGATCCTTTTTATTCTGATCTTCAGATTGTTAAAAGTATCGGGCCTGAGGTGGAGCGACGCTGGGTGCTCAATCCCGCTAACGTGTCTAAGAACGACAGTATCAACGCTTGGCTCACCTCTTTCCGGCAGACTGCGGAATACGACAAATTGTGCAACAAATATTTTCATCCCCGTTCGAAATATATTTTGCAAGGAGGACGCGAGAAACGTCATCAGAGCATATCCTCTTTCGATGCCATCATGAAACGTTATGGCGCCAAGTACGGGGTGGATTGGCGACTGGTATCGGCCATCATCCGTCAGGAATCGAATTTCAAGACTGACATTGTGGGGGTTGGAGGCAGTTTCGGCGTGATGCAGCTGATGCCTGCTACCGCCGCTTCATACGGGGTCAGCGACACCTCATCCGTTGAGGAGCAGATTAGTGCGGGCATCCGTCTCATCGCCAAACATGACAAACTTTTTGAAAAATATGTGGAGGATGATGATGAACGGCTCTATTTTACGGTGGCGTCCTATAATGCGGGCAGCGGCCATATTGTGGATGCGTGCGAACTCTGCATCAAATATGGCGGAGATGTGTCCTCTTGGAATGATGTTTCGAAATACCTGTTGCTCAAGAAAGAACACCAGTATTATACCGACCCAGTGGTGAAATGCGGCTACTATCCGGGCCGCCATACTGTGAATTATGTGGAGGCCGTCATGAACCGCTACCACGGCTACCGAATGAGCCTGCCGGCCCACTGAGGACTTGCCAGAAAGTTACGTATTGATGAGATTTATACGGGAAAAAGTTGTATCTTTGCCACGGCAATTTTATGGAGTCTTCCATCCGAAGCATGCCGCCAACCACACTGCTACTCTATTATGGAAACAGTGGATGAACTTCCTGACAGTCAATATGATAAACCATCTGTCAGCGCAAAGCAGAGCGTTACTGTCCATCCCCGGGTCGAAACTTCCGGCAAGGGGAAGTCGGTAGGGTATGCTCTGTCGGAGGAGGTGCGTTATTGGTTTCCGATACGGGCCACGCACCACCGCGCCCAGAAAGTTTACGAACGGTTGGCAGAACTCCACAACGACCGCCTCACTCCCTACCTCCCGACACTGTGCCGCATCGAGTACTCGAACGAGGATGTTGACCACCCGACCCAGCAGGTGCGCGAGGAGCCGCTGGATGGCGGACTGCTGTTTGTGCAGTGCACACTAACCGACTTCCGCGAACTGCTGCAACATCAGATTCCGGGTCTAACACCTTACTATAACCACTTCGCCACCAATGAGTTCGGCCGCAACGAATACCTCATCGTGCCCGACCGCCAGATGGAGAGCTTCCGCATCATCGTCGAGTCGCGCAACCGGGAAATCATCGTCCGGCAGACCGACCTCCCGCCCATCATCGAGGGCGACCGCGTCATGGTTACCGACGGTCCCTTCGCCGGCGTGGAGGGCGTGGTGATGAAATACAAGCACCAGAAGCGCGTCTTCGTGCAGCTGCAAGGCGTCGGCATCTTCGCCACCGCCTACATCCCCAGCGCCTTCTTGGAACGGAAAATGGAAAACTGAAAACGGAAAATATAAACGTGCTGTAGCACGTCTCTTCCTATCACCCCGTAGTGTATCTCTTTACACCTTAACTTCTTAACTTCTTCACTCCTTAACTCTCACCTCTTAACTCTTAACTTTTAACTCTCAACTCTTAACTCTTAACTCTTAACTCTCCCTCTCCTATGGGCATCATCGCCAGACAAAGCATTAAAGGAACCATTGCCACGTACATCGGTGTCATCATCGGTTTCGTGACCACCTTCTTCATTCTCACGTCGTACCTGACGGCGGAGGAGGTCGGCCTCACCCGTGTGCTGGTGGATGCCGCCACACTGTTCAGCTCGCTGGCACTGATGGGAACCAGCTCCTCCACATTGCGGTTCTATCCCAACTTCAAGGACGGCAGCCGCAACCAGCAGGGACTCTACTTCTGGACGCTGGTCATTCCCTTCGTCGGATTTCTGATATTTCTGGCATGCTTCTTCGCCTTTGAAGGATTGATAGTACGTGCGTTCCAAGACAACTCGCCCCTGTTTGTCAACTACGTCTATTATGCCCTGCCTATCGCTTTCTTTATGTTGTATATGTCTGTTTTTGAGGCAAATGCAACTATCTTGGAGCGGGTGGCGGTGCCCCGACTGATTCGCGAAGTCTTTATTCGAGTGGGACTGCTGATGGGGTACCTGTTGTTCGGCCTCTGGCATGTGATTGATTTGGATGGCTTGGTGTTGGTGATCTGTGTGACCTACGGGCTGGGCGCGTTGCTGAACTTCTGCTATTTGCTTTTCTCACAGAAGATTTCCTTCAAGCCTGACTTCAGCAAGATTACGCCGGAACTGCGCCGCGACTTCTTGCTATATACGCTGTTTTTGGTTACGGCAGCATTGGTGAGCAGTGTGATGCCCACGCTCAGCAGCTTCTTCATCAGTGCTAAGATGGGGCTGATGTTCACGGGCATTTATGCCATTGCCAACTACATTGCCACGATGGTGGAGATCCCGTCGCGGTCGCTGAACGCCATTGTGCAGCCGCGCATCGCGGTGGCGTTGCGGGCCACGCCGCCCGATCTGCCGACGGCCACCCGACTGTACCAGCAAGTGTCTTTGAATCAGCTGCTGGTGGGTATGGTCATCCTCATTCTGATATGGATCAACATTGACCTCTTTTTTGATATTCTGCCCAATGGCGAGCAGTATGCGGCCGGCAAGTGGGTGGTGCTGATTCTGGCCACCTCCAAGCTGATTACCTCCGCATTTTCCATCGGCGGTTCGGCGCTCAGCTACACCCGATGGTATTATACAGGTCTGTTTTTCACGCTGATACTGATGGTTTCCTCCATATTCTTGAACAACTACCTCATTCCGATTTGCGGCATTGAGGGCGGTGCGTGGGCCACGTTGGGGTCCAATGTGTTCTATTACATTTTGTTGCTGTTGTATGTCAAGTGGCGGGTGGGCACCTATCCGTTCAGCCGGGGACAGCTCAAAGTGCTGGCGGTGGGACTGTTGATGGTGGTGTTGAACTACCTGTTGGTTTTCGCTGTGGGCAAGGTCATCCCCGAGCCGTCGTTGGCGTTCCGCATTGTGGAGGCGGTCGTGCGCACAGGCATCGTGTCGGTGGTCGGTCTGCTTGCGGTATATTACTGGCGGGTGTCTGAGGATGTGAACGGATTGATAAGGAAGGGGATGAGGAAGGTGAAAATGGAAAGGTGAAAATTGAAAATTGAAAACTGAGAATTGAAAACGGAAAGGTGGGCGGCAGGGGATGAGGGAGAAAGAGGAAACAGACCGACTCTTCATTAATTTCAAGTTGCATATTTAGATGGTATCTTTTATTACAAAACATTCTAAACATGCTGCAAGTTCGCATTCGCTACGCTATAGTGTAGCGATAACGTTGCTGTCGCTGATGTCTGTCGGAATAGGTAGTGCCCAGATCAACTACCTGCCCGACAACATGGATTCGGTGGGGTGCACTATCACAGCAGAATCCATGACGTGGGGTGTGATGAACGCATGGTCGTCGCCGGCGGTGGTGTCCAACCTGAACATACCGCTGGTGGGGGATCTTGACGGTGACGGACATCCGGAGATCGTATGCTTT
>JBGUPJ010000026.1:0-79185 GCA_045130235.1 Bacteroidales bacterium | reverse complement strand
GTTGCTGTAGGTGTTCCCGCAGGATCCCGATGTCACATAGTAGCGGATGTAGTATCCGTTCTGGCTGAAAGTGACCGGGGTGGCGGGATTGAAGTTGCTCCAGCTGCTGTTGTCAGCGGAGATCTGCCATCCTTGATCGGTGATAGTAGTGCCCGTCACCGTTACTGATGGAGCCGTCAAGCCGAGTGCCTGGTTGTGGCAAACGGCCTGCGGTGCTGAGATGGGTTGAATGTGTGTGCCGGTCAGAATCACAGGTGCAGTGGAAATGGCTGTTGGACACGACACGGTGACATTATAGTAGGAGATACGTGCGAAGCCGTTGCCCTCACGTCCGGTCATGGTGCCGCCATTCGGGTTGGGCATGGAGTTGTCTCCCGCGATGGTCTGGGCGTCAGTCAGGTAATAGGAGCTGTTCAGCAAGCAACCTGACGGATAGTTGACTGCCGAGGAAGCGGTATAGACATAGCCGCTTCCGCCGCCACCACCATATTCAGTAGTTGAACTGCCGGATTTTCCGCCTCCGCCTCCGTACCAGCCGCCACCGCCACCGGCGCCGCCAGAGCAGTTTGTGCCGCTACCACCATTGCCGCCAACGCCAAACGAGCCCGACTGTCCGTTAACACTGGAGGTGTTGTTGGTCCCATACGCGTAGGTGGCTCCAGTACTGCCACTTCCGCCGCTGGTCTGTGTGCCAGGATACCCACTGTTGGTGTTGGAATAATAGGTGCCTTGCAGACCGCCGCCAACACCACCAAAATAGGTGGACGAATAGCCTGTTCCACCACCGCCACCAGCCACAATCACTCTCGAATACAGGCTGTTATCATTGATTCTGATGTCGGTTCCGCCACCGCCACTGCCGCCTTGGTAATAACTGGAAGAGTAGGTTTTGGTTCCAGCGGCACCGCCGCCGTTGAAGCCACCAGGGTAGGAGATACCGGTCGTGGTAACCGCTTCGGAATCCTTGCCTTTCCCACCCACATAGACATAGAGGGTCTGACCTCCAATGTTGGAGAGAGTTCCCACAGAGTAACCGCCCTTACCACCAGCGTATAAGGTGGTGGAACTGCCGGTGCCGCTACCGCCTTGGGCGCCCCACACCTCAAGTTGCAACTGGTCCACATTTGCAGGGACTGTCCACGTTTGGGCGGCACCTGTGTAGGAGAAGTCAACCGTAGAGAGCTGGTCGCTGACCTCGTAGCTGTAACCGCGCACATAGTAGGTCGTGTTACTTTGGATATTTGGTATGGTGAAGGTCGTGCCCTCATGTATGGGGTTGCCAGTGCAGGAGGCGTTGTCCCACCATCCGTAGGTGAGCCCCGGTACAACATTCGTTACAGTAAGAGTGGCATCCTGATTGATACAGGCATTGGTCACTTCTATTATCGGAGTCTCTGGAACCGCACCGGCTGTGATGTTGACGGATGTAACAGAGGAATAGGATAATTCTGCAGGTATCGTATATGAGATGCTGGCATAACCATTGCCTTCATGTCCAGTTTCGGTACCACCGTTAGTTGAGGGGAAGGAAGAGTTACCTGCGATGGTTTGTGCATCGGTCAGATAGTAGTTGCTATTGAGCAGACAACCTGACGGATAATTTGAAGCCGTAGAGGCAGTATAGACATATCCGCTGCCGCCTCCGCCGGCATAACAAGATGTGGAGGAACCGGATCTGCCGCCTCCGCCGCCGTACCAGCCGCCTCCGCCACCGGCACCGCCGGTGCAGTTTGTGCCGCTACCACCGTTGCCGCCAACGCCAAACGAGCCCGCTTGTCCGTTGATACTGGAGGAATTGCTTGTCCCGTACGAATAACTACCGGCGGTACTTCCGCTGCCGCCGCTGGTCTGTGTGCCGGGCTGTCCGTCGTAGGTGCTGGAATAATAGGTTCCTTGCAAACCGCCGCCAACACCGCCGTAGTAGGTGGAAGAATAGCCTGTTCCTGCGCCGCCACCGGCCACAATCACTCTCGAATATAAGCTGCTGCTATTGATTCTGATGTCGGTGCCGCCGCCACCACTACCACCTTGGTAATAGCTGGAGGAAGAGTAGGTGTTGGTTCCAGCGGCGCCACCGCCGTTGAAGCCACCGGGATAGGAAATGCCGGTTGTGGTAACTCCTTCAGCATCTTTGCCTTTTCCACCTACATAGACATAGAGGGTCTGGCCTCCAATGTTGGAGAGGGTTCCCACAGAGTAACCGCCTTTTCCACCGGCATATAAAGTACCGCTGCTGCCGCTTCCGCTTCCGCCCTGGGCACCCCATACCTCAAGCTGCACTTCGTTTACGTTAGAAGGCACTGTCCAGCTTTGCACAGCACCCGTGTAGGCAAACTTCTGTGCCCCAGAGCTGGCAGGCGTGGTCACGTTCGCAGCCCTGCAATAGATTGTGATGGGCTGTGTATCAACACGAAAGGTGTAGGTTGCGCCTTGCCCAATCTGGTTGTTGCATCCCGCATCAGAATACCAACGATATTCATCCGCATTTCCGTTCGCCGTCAGGGTCACCGTCTGGCCACAAACCAAATTGTTCAGGTCAGCGTTCGCCGTGATGGTCGGCTGCGCCACCTGCTGCGCCTTCAACCCAAGGGGCAGAAATGAGACTATTAAAGTAAACACGAGAACTGATAAAAGTGTCATGCTCTTTGAAATCTTTTTCACACTAAATTGTTGATTTGTTTCCATAAACGGTGTATTTATATAGTTGACTGATTAATTGCGCTGGTAAAAGTAAATAGTTGTTATTGAGTGGTTTATAGATAAAATAAGTACGTAATAATCGTATTTTATAAAGAAATGCAAAAATAATAAAATTTTTTCTCCAAAAGCAGTTTGTGTTGATAATTATGTGAAATTTTAATGGGTTTTTAACTTGCTGAAAAAAATATCAACATTTATTGAATATATTAGAATTTTTATTAAATTGCAGCCGTTTTTAGTATTCGGATGGAAAAGGATTAGACGATTTCTAATTTCTTGATTTTCCGTTTATTGAAAACACAGGTTCTTTTTGTACAATGGATGTCCGTGGACTAATTGCGCTTCCTTTTCTTCCAAATTATTCACAAATCGCTGTTGATTGCGGTGCCATAACTGGTTTTGCTGACTTGCCATTGTTGATTTCTTTTAGAAGAAAGTATTCTGACGAAAGTAACATTATTATATAAATTAAAGTAAAAGTATTTTACTCTTCGATACAACCAAATTAACATTAAATAAGATAATTAGTAATCAAATCTTAATATTTATGAAAGCATCTTCTACCCTTTCACAAGCTAACAAATTTGGAAACCGCACCGCCTCCCTCCTCGGGAAATGCGTGATGCTGTTCTCCATCGCCCTCTGCTCCTTGATACCAGCAGGTACCATGGCGCAGCAGGTGGCCTCCACTCAGGCTGTCAAACCCGACGGAAAATCTTCCGCCGACTCATGGGTGAACCAAACAGGTATCTACTCCCGCTATACCCCCAAACGGTATTCGGCCGATGGTATCTATTCTGGCTACACCGCCAATGACGAGAAAGTTTCTGAACGCAGCCGCGATTCTAAATGCTTCTCGCAAGGCGGTGGTGTGAACGACCTGTTCTATATTGGCGCATTGCACTACAAGAATGAGCAGGGCAACTGGAGTGATATTGATGTGACGGTCAAGAACTCAAATAAAGAAGGTTTCGCTTTCGAGAACACAACCAACAGCTTCAAGACCTACTACTCCTCCAATGTCGCCGACGGTATGCAGATCAGCAGAGACGGTTACGACTTTGGTTGGGGAAAGAACCTCTCTTTCTCCGTGGTCAAAAATGCCTCCACCGCGGGTACAACCCTGTCGGGCAGCGCCCGAATGGCACGGTCGGATTTCCGTACCTTGAAGGCCACCAACTACGCCCCCGGCATCAATGTGGAATGGGTGCAGATGGGCGCTGGTGTTGAAACCGGTTATTGGATTAACAATAAGTCAGCCTATCAGAACGCCAATTCTGGCTATCTCATGGCCGAGCAGGAACTGGTGCTTCCCGCAGGCTGCTATCTGACCGTTGATGGCAAGCGTGTGGCAGGCGACTTCACCGCCAACTCCTTCGAGGTGAAACTCCCGAATGGCAAGACCGGCCTTGCATTCAAACAGGTTTCTATTTACGATGGCTACTTCACTTACGATGATATTATGAAGGATGTGGAGATGGGTACTATGGCTACTCGTCATGATAAGAACGGCAAGCCGCTGGCTGAAGAGTGGGACGGCCATAAGTTGGAGGTACAGTACGATGTCGTTCAGAGCAATGGCACCGTCAAAGTGCGCTTCCTCATCCCTGTACAGTGGCTCAACAACCCCGACCGTATCTTCCCCATTTACGTGGACCCCTATACTTATGCTGACGGCTATACGTCGGGTAGTGCTACCTGCGAAGATTCTTATGCATTATATTATACTTGTTACCACGACTCTCGTTGGGAGTTCAGATTCGCAAATGGTACGTTGGCAGGATTGACAAATGGGTCAACCATTACCGCTTGTGCATTCTTGTGTTCAGCTACTCCTGGTGTGACCGTGACAAATGCTCATATCGATTTGAACAACTCCTACAATTCTTGGACTGAATATGACTGGATTAATACGGGATGGACTAGCTGTTACTATGCCAGTTCGATATCTCCAACGGTAAGCTCGTCAACTTGGAATAATTATAGCTTTTCAACAGATTTCACCTATAACTCGTCTAATGGTGGTCTGGTGGTTAGAGTATGTAGGGATGGTAGTTCGTGGAGTTGTAGCGGAGGACAGTATGTGGTCTCCTCTAGTTACACCACTGATTCAAAAGGTACCTATTCTGATAGTGGTTATGGCTCATATCCTTTTGATTCAGCTCCGGTTGATTACCCCTCTGCCCCCATTCCTTGTATGCGCCTAACATTTGTCGCTCCGCCTGCTTGTCCCACCGTTTCATCTCCTGTGAATGGTTCGACCATTAACTCGAGCTCTACAACGGCTACATGGTCAGCTATGAGTGGCGTGACAGGTTACCATATTTATTTGAGTAGTACTCCTGAAAGACCCACTAACTATACATATAGTACGACCTCCACTTCCCAAGTCTTGTCAGACTTGAGCTATGGTGCCCACTATCTTTGGGTGATTCCTTATACGGGTAATACCGAGGAGTCGGACTGTGATGATTATGTCTCTTTTGCTCGCCAGTGTCCGGGTACAATTCCTGCACCGACCATCACGGCTAATGCCGATCTCAACAATCTGGTGTGCGGTCAAAACGTCACGCTGACGGCCAATGGCGAATTTTCTGAATACTACTGGTACTCTGATGCCAACTGCACCAACCAGGTGGGCTCGGGTCCAACCTATTCATTCGTTGTCACCGACCAGCCTGCTATCGTCTATTGCAGGTCAGCCTGTATGGCGCAACCAGGTGTGGATGGAGTACAGAATTTCTCCTATACAGGAGGAATGCAAACCTACAGTGTCCCCAGCGGTGTGCAATCGTTGACACTGGAGTGCTGGGGAGCACAGGGAGGTTACCGTTCGAGCACCACTTATGGAGGTAAGGGCGGTTATTCAGTAGGTACGTTGGATGCCACATCTGTACAAACTCTCTATGTGTGTGTGGGTGGATCTGGTAATACGGGAGGAACTTCTGGTGGTTATAACGGAGGCGGAAGCCGTTCAACGTATAATGGCGGTGGCGGTGCGACTCATATCGCCACCCGTAGTGGAGTTCTTTCTTCGTTGGAATCTTATCAGAGCGATGTGCTGATGGTGGCTGGTGGCGGTGGCTCTGATGGATCATCGTCTAAATATGGTATGTATGGCGGTGGAACAAACGGAGGTTCATCATCGGAATACTATGGTAGCGGTGGCGGCGGCGGTACTCAGTCCGCTGGTGGAACAGGAGGAAACGGTAATTCCGGTTACTTCGGACAGGGTGGTTCCGGCTTGTACTATTCGAGTGGTTATGGTGGTGCTGGCGGCGGCGGCTGGTACGGCGGCGGCGGTGTCTATCCCGATGGCAGTGGCGATGATGACCGCGGTGGTGGCGGCGGCTCAGGTTATGTGAGCTCGATCCTTACCAATGCTCAAACTATTGCAGGTAACACCACAATGCCTGATCCCAGCGGTGGTACGATGACAGGACGTTCGGGTAATGGCTATGCCCGTATCTCCTATCATATTGCTCCTGTGTATTCTTATTCTAGTGCGGCATCGTTCACCCTTCCTGTGGGTGCGTTCCCGGCTACTCCAGTGGTGGAGGTCAACAATGCATGCCCCGGTCAGGATGTTACCCTCACCGTCACCAATGCTGTGGAAGGAGTCAACTATGGCTGGTGGGATAATGCATCATGCGATGGCGATCCGCTGCATGAAGGCGTGAGCTATACTGTCAACAATATTCAAAACAATACCACCTATTACGTGCGTGCCTATAGCGGCTCTATGCACCCGGTGGTAGATTTCGGTTATACGGGTTCTGTGCAGACCGTGACGGTGCCCGCAGGTACCACATCCGCTGTTCTCGAAGTGTGGGGCGCCCAGGGCGGCAGCTCCGCTTATCATGGCGTGGCAGGTGGTAAGGGTGGCTATTCCATCGGAACAGCTACCGTGACCCCCGGTCAGACCCTTTACGTGTACGTGGGTGGCGCCGGTCAAACGGGTTCCTATAACGTGCTTGGCGGATGGAACGGTGGCGGCGGCGTTACCAATGAATATAATTACGGTGGTTCAGGCGACCACCTCGGTACCGGTGGCGGTGCTACCGATATCTCTACCGTTGGTGGCGACTGTACTTTGGATGCCTACAACCGCTATGTCCGTACTTCAGCCTCCTACAATGGTCGTCTGATTGTGGCAGGTGGTGGCGGTGGCGCAGAATATGGCGCTGGTACCGCTGGCGGTGGTACTGTCGGCTCAGGTGCGTACGGCGGCACCCAGAACGCAGCGGGTACTGCCCTGAACAACAGTGATGGCTATGCTACTCTTTACGATGGCGGCTTCGGCTATGGTGTGTCCACAACGGGTGGCCATACCAATCATGCTATGGGCGCTTGCGGCGGCGGCGGCTGGTACGGCGGCGGCGCATATGCGCAGAATAACAGTACTACGACTATGCAAGGATTCGGTGGCAGCGGCTATATCGGAAACTTAGCTGATGCCCAGACCATTTCAGGTGACTATTCTTTCACATCACCTAGCGGTTCTACCGAGACAGGTCATTCTGGTAACGGCTATGCCCGTATCACCTTCGGCGCGTCTGCGGCTTGTATGTCAGCTATTACTGCTGTTCCTGTCAACCTCGAACAGGCTCCGACATTCTCTCTCTCCGCTTCTTCGCAAAGCTCCTGCAACCAGAGTCCTGTGACTCTTACTATCAGCAACCCATCCGCAGATATTATCCGCTATGAGTGGAGCGATGGATATACTGGCGGTGGTTTGTCACACGAAGTCATACCCGGTGCCACCACCACCTATACGGTTACCGCCTTCAATAGTGGCTGTGGCACACCTCATCATGTACAAATTATAGTGGATGCCCCCGACGTGACACTCTCAGCCGACGATAACGGTCAATGTGTGGAACCTGGTACCGAAGTGACATTATCACTCACTGGTGGTAGCCAAAGCGGAGATGTTTACATCGGCTCTTATGAGACCACATCATACTACGTGCCCCAAAACAGTTGCTACAATTACAGTTCTACTGAACAGATCTATACGGCAAATGAAATTGGTGGCGCATGTGTCATCACTGACATTGCATTTTATCTTGATAGTTATGCCCAGCAGAGAACAGGAGTTACATTGTATATGAAACATACCAATAAGGCATCTTTCTCAAGTGAGTCTGATTGGGTGTTGATGTCAGCCTCTGATGAGGTGGCCAGCAATGTTACGCTTCCTAATGGTAGCAGCTCAGGTTGGTATAATATCCACTTGACCACTCCGTTTGTATACGATGGCGTGAGCAATTTGTTGTTGGGTGTTTATGTTCCCTATACTTCATATAGCTGTAGCAACTATTTTGCCTCTTATTATACCGGTTCAAGTCGTGCTCTCTGTTATTGGAATGACGGCGATGGAAATCCGTTGACTTCTTTGCCGTATAGTGCGAATAATACCGATACCTATAATAATTATATAAGACTTTCTGTACAAGCTATTGGAGATGTGGTATGGTCAACTGGAGAGACTACTTCCAGCATCACCGTTGACCCGACGCAATCTACGACCTATACCGTTACGGTGACGGACGGCTCACACAGCTGTCCTGCTATTATGGATTATACTGTGAGAGTAAATCCTACCGTGCAAATCACTCCCGAGAACCCGATGGTATGCCCTGGCGGTACCATCACCCTCACTGCTTCGACTGCCGATAACTACGCTTGGAGCAACGGCGTTCAGGTCGCTCAAAATACTGTGAATGCAGGCACTTATACGGTGACGGCCACAAATGCAGATGGCTGCTATGCCACAAGTACCGTTACGGTGAATTCTTTGGCAGCTCCCTCCGCTGGCGAAATCGCTACCATGGAAGTCTGCCAGTCTGATTATGAAATTACGCTCGCTTCCAATGCGGCCGCTGTCGGCGGCGGCAATGTGCAGTACCGCTGGACTATCGGCACCAGTATCACCACTGGGTGGAGCGAGAATCCTGAATATACCCTTACGGAGGCCAACCGCACCACGCTCGGCACCGGCACTTTCAATGTGTCGCGTGAGTTCAGCGATGCTTGCGGCAATACGGGCACCGCTACGGGCACCCTCACCATCAACCCGCCGATGGCGGCTCCCACTGTGCAGGGTGTCACTACTATTTTCTGCGGACAGAATACTACCCTTACTGCTTCTTCCTCTGTCAACAGCGATAACCTCCATTATCGTTGGTACTCCGACCCGGCAGGTCAGAACCTCGTATATGAAGGCGAGGAGTTCACCACTCCGGTTCTTGACGCTACTACTACCTACTACCTGCAGGTGTCTGATGAACACATGGAAGTTGGTACACCTCAGAATTTCAGTAGTTATGGGGCTTATACTTATGATGTTCCTTCCAATGCTACTCAGCTCTTGCTCCAAGTCTGGGGCGCTCAAGGCGGCACTTACAGCTCATACACCGGCGGATTAGGAGGCTATTCTGTTGGAACTCTATCTAATCTTGAGGGTGTGAATACGCTTAATGTGTATGTGGGTGGAGCTGGCACCGCGAGCACCACTGCAGGTTATAACGGTGGTGGCGCTGGCGTGAGCAGCGGCCGTGGCGGTGGCGGTGCAACCGACATCCGTGTCAATGGCAACACCCTCTATGACCGTATCATCGTGGCCGGCGGCGGCGGCGGAGCAGGCGTTTCTTATGGAAGCACTTATCCTGCTGGTTGCGGCGGCGGTTTATATGGCGGCGATGGTTACTATAACTATACAGATGGCACTTATATTACGGGTAGTAACCGTTGTGGCGGTGGTGCTACACAAACGCAAGGTGGAATCTCATGGAACTCAATTGCCTCAACGCAGGGTACGTTCGGACAAGGTGGAAACGCCTACAACTACTCCTGTGGTGGTGGCGGCGGCGGCTGGTACGGCGGCGGCGGCGCATACGACAACGACTCCGACTCCGACGGTAGATATGGCGGCGGCGGCTCCGGCTATGTGTGGACCGCAGCTTCGGCATCCTACGCGCCTTCAGGTTATACCGTGCCTGCTTCTTGTTATTTGGTTGACGCACAGACGATTGCTGGTAATACCTCATTCACCGCTCCTGGTGGCGGCACAGAAACTGGTCATACCGGCAACGGCTACGCCCGTATCACTCCTTACTATTTTGTACAAGACAACTGCCCGTCTGAGTTGAAGCCGGTCACCATTACGGTGAACCAGATGCCTGCTCCGGTGGTGGAGGTGCGCTCGGCTTGCGTGGACGAACCCTCCGAATTGGTGGTTGTCAACCCCGAAGCTGGTTATCAGTACCAGTGGAGTACCGATCCCAGCTTCAGCGTGGTCGAATTTACCGGTACTACCTATACTCCTACGGTCAACAACCCTGCCACTTACTATGTGCGTAGTGTGGCTGGTGTTTCGTCTGAACCTATTGATTTCGATTATACGGGTGATGTTCAAGTTTACCATGTGCCCGCTGGCGTTTCCAGCGTCATGCTTGAGGTTTGGGGCGCACAGGGTGGTGATGCCAGCTATCAATCCTCCTATTTAACGCCGGGAGGTAATGGCGGATATGCAAAAGGAACCGTGAGCGTTACCCCCAATCAGTCTTTATATGTTTATGTTGGCGGCAAGGGTACTAGCTCCTCCACTACATCTGCCTTCACATGTTCCGGCGGTTACAATGGAGGTGGTTCGTCAACCGGTGGCGATGGCAGCTATGTTTCGGCAGCTGGTGGTGGCGCAACCCACATTGCTACAGCCCAAGGTCTGCTTTCGTCACTCTCCAATAACACTTCCGCAGTGCTGGTTGTAGCTGGTGCCGGCGGCGGCTCAGGTACCTCTAGCTCTTATCCCTACGCCTATGGTGGCGTTGGCGGTGGTCTCAGCGGAACAATGGGAGCCAATGTGTACTCTGGTTATTCTGGCGGCTACGGCGGCACTCAGCTTGCTGGTGGCTCAGCAGGTACTGGCTCAAACTATTCATTCTCCGGTTCCTTCGGCCAGGGTGGTGACCAAACAGGTGGCACTGGCGGTTGGTCTGGCGGCGGTGGCGGCGGCGGCTGGTACGGCGGCGGTTCTGGCGGTGCAGTCAATGCTGCCGGCGGCGGCGGTTCCGGCTATGTCAGCAGCCAACTTTCCGATGCCCAATTGATCGCTGGAGACCAATCTTTCCCCGCTCCCGACGGAACAAACGAGACAGGCCACACCGGCAACGGCTACGCCCGTATCACTTTGCTGGGTATGGCTTCAGATTACTGCCCGTCAGCGGTAGCTGAGGTGACACTTAACCCGCAACCGGCTCCGAGTTTCACACTCACAGCTTCTTCCGAAACCTACTGTGCTGGCAGCGCCCCCGTGGTGCTGACGATTCAGAACCCCTCTGCCGATATTACCTCTTACGAGTGGAGCGATGGTACAACCACTACTGAACTCACCCACGAGGTTACCCCCGGCCATACTATGACCTATACCGTTACAGCCACTAATGGCTCCTGCGGCGTTGTACGTGGCACCTCCATCTCTGTGGATGCTCCTGAGGTGACGCTCTCGGCCAACGACAACGGCGAATGCGTGGAACCTGGTACCGAAGTGACACTGTCACTCTCCGGCGGAAGCCAAAGCAGAGATGTTTACATCGGCTCCTATGAATCCTCATCATACTACGTGCCTGGCAACAGTTGCTACTACTATAGTTCTTCTGAACAGATCTATACCGCAGCTGAAATTGGTGGCGCATGTGTCATCACTGACATCGCATTCTATCTTGAAAGTTATGCCCAGCAGAGAACAGGAGTTACACTGTATATGAAACATACCAATAAGTCATCTTTCTCAAGTACGTCTGATTGGGTGTTGATGTCAGCCTCTGATGTGGTGGCCGACAATGTGACGCTTCCTAATGGTAGCAGCTCAGGTTGGTATAATATCCATTTGACCACTCCATTTGTATATGATGGTGTGAGCAATTTGTTGTTGGGTACTAATGTTCCCTACTTGTCATGGAGTTGTAGCAACTATTTTGCCTCATATAATACCGGTTCAAGTCGCGCAATCGCTTTCTGGAATGACAGCTATGGAAATCCGTTGACATCCTTGCCGTATAGTGCGAATACTACCGATACCTATAATAATTACTTGAGACTTACTGTACAAGCTGTGGGAGATATGGTATGGTCAACTGGAGAGACTACTTCCAACATCACCGTTGCCCCGACGCAAACTACAACCTATACCGTTACGGTAACGGACGACTCACACGACTGTCCCGCTATCCTGGATTATACTGTTAGAGTGAATCCTACGGTGGGAATCTCTCCCGAGAACCCGATGGTATGTCCTAACGGTACAGTTACTCTTACCGCTTCAGGTGCTGATACTTATTCATGGAACACCGGCGAACATACAGCCGACATCACTGTGGGAGCTGGTGGATATGCCGTGACTGCTACTAATGCAGCGGGTTGTTCTTCTACAGAAACGGTTAACGTCAACTCACTGGCTACTCCTTCTGCTGGTGAAATCGCCAACATGAACGTTTGCCAGTCTGATTATGAGATAACGCTCGCTTCCAATGCGGCCGCTGTTGGCGGTGGCAACGTGGAATACCGCTGGACTATTGGAACCAGTATCACCACCGAATGGAGCGAGAACCTGGTTACTTATACCCTCTCTGCTCAAGAGCGTGAAATCCTCGGCACGGGCAGCTATACTGTGACCCGCCAGTACCGCGATGATTGCGGTAACCTAGATGCCACTACTGCCACCCTCATCATCAACGCACCGATGGCAGCTCCGTTGATCAGCGGCAATACTGAGGTGGCCTGCGGTAGTACGACTACCCTCACTGCTGTTGGTTATGAGGGCGACGATTATATCTATCGCTGGTATGCCGATCCCGCATGTACACAGCGTATTGGCGAGGGCGCTACTTTCACCACTCCTGCTATCAATTCCGATACCACCTTCTATGTACAGGTGGAACACATCAGCGTTGCGACCGAAACCCACCCCTTCAATTACACAGGTGGTGAGCAAGTGCTGGATATCCCGGCCGACGCTACCACTGCTGAACTGCATGTGTATGGTGCACAGGGCGGTTACGGCTATTATAGCGGTTCAACCTATACCCCCGGTTCAGGTGGATATATGACGGGTACGATTGATCTTACCGGTATTGACCATCTGTATGTGAATGTGGGTGGAAAAGGACAAAATGCTACTTCTTGTACTTCCTATGCCAATGTTATGTTCGAAGGCGGTTATAATGGCGGTGGAAACAGCGGCTATTATAACTATTCGTCATCCAGCTATTACCAAGGTGGTGGCGGTGGCGGTGCTACGCATATTGCTACCCGCAGCGGCGTGCTCTCATCGTTGGAGAACTATCAAAGCGATGTTCTGATCGTGGCCGGTGGCGGCGGTGGTGGTGGTATTGACTATACTGCAGGTGTTGGCGGCGGTCTTACTGGAGGTGATGGCAGCAATACTACTTATTGTGGACAGGGTGGTACTGCTAATGCAGGTGGTGTTGGCTCTTATAGTACTTCTGGTTACACCTATAGCGCTGAAAATGGCTCCTTTGGACAGGGCGGTCGTGGCGGTAACTATTTAGGTACGGGTACTATTACTGGTGGTGCCGGCGGCGGTGGCGGCTGGTACGGCGGCGGTGGCGGCCGTGGTGGTAACTCCACCAGCGCCTATCCCGGCGGCGGCGGCTCCGGCTATTTCAGTCCTCTGCTTGCTGAAACCAGTGCTCTGTCTGGAACTCGTACTGGCAATGGTTATGCCGAAATTATTATCACCCGTTACAACCGGTTGAGCTGTCCTACCGAGGCCATTCCAGTACATATCACCAAGGTGGATCCTGCAAACCCGATCGTGACAGTGTCGGCCTGCGAAGGCCTGCCGGCTACCCTTACGGTTACCAACCCGATTGACGGCTATGACTATGTCTGGAGTACCGATCCCGAGGGTAATAATATCGTGGGTACAGGTATTACCTTCAACCCTGTTGTCAACGCTTCGACAACCTATTACGTGCGCGGTGCTGTCACCCAGCAGTCCGTTGTGGACTTCTCATATACAGGTGCTGTTCAGACCTATACCGTCCCCGCTAGTGTTGGCCAGTTGCAGCTTGAAGTCTGGGGTGCCCAGGGTGGCGATGCCACTAACGGTGGCATGGGAGGCTACTCTGTTGGTACCTTAAATGTGGGAACCGGTGATGTCCTCAATGTGTATGTTGGTGGTCAAGGTACAATTGGAACATCAGGTGGTGGATATAACGGTGGTGGAAATCCGACATATGAATCTTATTATGGTGGTGGCGGTGCTACCGATATTAGAATAAATGGAAGCACTTTGTATCACCGTGTGATTGTTGCAGGTGGTGGCGGCGGCTATCGTTCGTCTGGCTATACGCCTGGAGTTGGTGGCGGTAATAGCGGAACAGCTGCCACGGGCTCGTCTTATCTTGGATATGCAGCTACTCAAACTGCAGGTGGATACTCCGGTGGCAATGATTATAGTTCTGGATGTGTGACGAATGGCAGCTTCGGATTAGGAGGAAGCATGGTCAGTTCAGTTAATGGTTTCGCCGGCGGTGGCGGCGGTTGGTACGGTGGTGGTGCTGGTCACGCCGGTGGTGGTGGATCTGGCTATGTTTACACATCATCCACTGCGTCCAACTACCCGAGTGGTTGTCAACTCAACAGCTCCTACTATTTGACTGATGCCCAAACTATCGCGGGTAATACGGCGTTCCCCGCTCCGAATGGCGGAACTGAGACCGGTCATGCTGGAAATGGCTTCGCCCGTATCACAGTCTTCCAGGCCGCAGATGTCTCATCATGTTCTACCGAGGCGGTGGAGGTGGTGGTAACTCCTCACGAGTCTCCGTCAGTAACACTTACAGCCTCTTCTATTGAGTCTTGCAACCAGGAGGAGATAGAACTCTTCTTGACCGCTTCCGCTGACGTGGTCTCCTACCAGTTCAGCAGCGGCGTTGAGGAACGCAACGGACACTACTATGTACAGCCTGGTGTCACCACTACCTACACGGTCAGCGTCTCCAACACGGGTTGTACCATTACCGATGAGGTGACCATCCACGTGGCCGCTCCCGAAGTTGAGCTTTCTGTATCCGATCTGACTCAATGTCTTGAAAACGGTTCCGAACTTACCCTCGAGGTGGTGGCGTTGGGCGGCAACGCGACTTGTCCTGCTGATGTCTGGATGAATTCTGGGACAACAAATATCCCAGGTGGATGTACCATCAATTTCTACGACCAAGGTGGTCCTTCGGGAACGTATAACAACTCATCTTCCATCACTCACGTGTTCACAGCTCCTGAAGGTGCTCATGTGACAATGAATTTCAGTAACATATATACTGAAAGTGGTTGGGATTATTTGTATGTTTACGATGGTGCTTCTACCAGTGCCACTCAGTTGAACTCATTCTCCGGCTCATATTCTAACTATACCTTTACTTCTTCAGGCAATAGCCTGACCGTATATTTCAGTTCAGACGGTTCTGTCACCTATGATGGATGGGTGGCTACCGTATCTGTGAATGCAGTTGATACATACTCTTACTCTTGGAATACGGGCGATGAAACTTCGTCCATCACAGTTAACCCCACTGAAGATCAGACCTACACAGTGACAGTATCTGCTGCTGGTTACAACTGCGATGCTGTACTCTCTTACGATGTGCATGTGATTCCCGAAGTGACGGTGACCTCAGTACCTGAGTACATTTGCGCGAACGAAACTGCTGTGCTGACCGCATCGGGTGCCAGCACCTATGAGTGGTCAACTGGCGCAACGGGTGCTACTGTTACCCTCGGTGAAGGCATCTATGTAGTGACAGGTACTACCGAAGCCGGCTGCTCGGCAACGGGTTCTCACGTCGTGCAGGTGCCTATCTTCACCGCTGGTACGATCCATTCAGATGAAATCACTATTTGTGCTTCGCAGACCACTCCTGTGAACATCGGCTCATTAGTTGATGGTGTTAGTGGTGGCAATACGGCCTATCGTTGGCTCTGCAACGGCCAGGTGATCAATGGTTCCGACATGCCCTCTTATACCGTTTCGGTATCGGAGATGACAGAACACAACGGTGGTGACTTCACTTATACTCGCGAATATCTCAATGGCTGTACCGGCAACTGGGAACCCTCTGCAGGCAGTTATATCATTCACCAGACTCCTGCTGTTAGCCTCGCTGTTTCGGGTGTTACCCAGGTGGAATGTGGTACAGGTACCACCCTTACCGCTTCTGGATTCACTGGCAACAATGTGATTTATAGATGGTATGCCGATGAGAACTGCACACAACTGGTACATACGGGTGAAACCTTCAGTGTAGATAATGTCACTGAGAATGTTACTTACTATGTACGTGCCATGTCTGCTGTGGAGTATTCCGAAATAGTGAATTTCGCATATACTGGCAGTGCTCAAACTTATGTTATTCCCGAGGGCGCTATCCGAGTTCAACTCCAGGTTTGGGGCGCTGAAGGTGGTGGACAACGCCTCAGTGGTAATACCAGTGCTGGTTTCGGTGGACTCGGTGGATACTCAGAGGGTACATTGAATAACGTTGGTGGAGAAACCCTCAATGTTTATGTGGGTGGTCAAGGTGGATATTCTGATGCCTCTCTCGCTCAAGGTGGCTGGAACGGCGGTGGTTCTACTTACGGAAGTAGTAGTGGTGAACCTGCCGGCGGTGGCGGCGGTGCCACTGATATTAGATTGAATGGTAACACGCTGTACGACAGAATTATTGTTGCTGGCGGTGGCGGCGGTGGCGGCGAAGATTCTGGCGATCAAGGCGGATATGGTGGTGGCGTCAATGGCGGTGAGAATAACTATAGTAGTGTGCCCGCTTCAACGCAGACTTCTGCTGGAACAGGTGGAGTATTTGGCATTGGTGCTAGCTCCCCGAATGACGGTGGCGCCGGCGGCGGTGGCTGGTACGGCGGTGGTACGATTGGCGGATCACAAACTATACCTACTAGTAACTCGTCGAGTGACTGTAATGGCGGTGCTGGTGGTTCTGGCTACGTGTGGACAGCCGCTACAGCCTCTTATGTCCCTGCAGGTTATAATGTTCCGGCATCTTATTATCTTACCGATGCACAGACAATTGCTGGCAGTACTTCCTTCCCAGCACCTGGCGGCGGTACTGAAACCGGACATCAGGGCAACGGTTACGCTCGCCTCACTGTTGATGTGTTTGTGTCAGAAGGTTGCGCTTCATTGGTTACTCCGGTTGCCATTACCAAGCTCGATCCTACGGCGCCCGAAGTTACGGCTTCCAACACACAGGTGGTGTGCGGTACTGCCACTACGATGACGGTTCAGAATCCCAATGAAGAACTGCTCTATCAGTGGAGCACGGATCCCGACTTTGGCACCATCCTCCATACCGGCACTCAGTATTCGCCGGTAGTGGGCGGTGAAGTCACCTACTACGTGCGCAGCATCCCGCAGAATGTTGTTGTTGGTGCACAAGACTTCTCCTACACGGGCGCAGCACAAACTTATACTGTTCCCGATGGTATTACGCAAGTGCGTCTCGAAGTTTGGGGCGCTCAGGGTGGCGACGGTTCCGATTGGTCAGCTACTGGTTTAGCATATACTGGTGGACATGGCGGTTATTCTGTTGGTACATTGAATGTTAATTCTGGTGATCAACTGTATGTGTATGTGGGTCAACAGGGTACGAGTGGTACGGCTACCGCTGCAGGTTGGAATGGCGGTGGTGTACAAGGTAATACTTCTTACCCTGCTGGTACGGGTGGCGGTGCTACCGATATCCGTGTAGCTGGCAACTCACTGTACAACCGTGTCATCGTTGCCGGTGGTGGCGGCGGTGGCGGTAATTGCTCCATCGGCGGAGAAGGTGGTGGCGTG
The DNA here is from genome assembly GCA_045130235.1 of Bacteroidales bacterium. Lineage (GTDB taxonomy): Bacteria > Bacteroidota > Bacteroidia > Bacteroidales > WCHB1-69 > UBA1756. The sequence continues at coordinate 61,601 of JBGUPJ010000026.1, read as the reverse complement.
AATGGTGTACAGCCTGCTGCTGCAACTCAGTATGATACACGTGTCGCTGGTATTGGCGGTGGACAAACCTCCGGATATCAGTTCGGTGTGGGCCAAGGCTCAAATGGACAGAATCTTGCTGGCGGCGGCGGCGGCGGCTGGTACGGCGGCGGCCAGGGTGATAATTCAACTGGCGCTGGCGGCGGTAGCGGCTATGTTTATACCTCTTCAACTGCATCCAGCTATCCTTCAGGTTGTCTGCTCAACAGTTCTTATTATTTGACCGATGCCCAGACCATCGCTGGTAACGAGTCCTTCATCGCTCCTGATGGAACTTCCGAGATTGGCCATGCCGGCGACGGCTTCGCCCGTATCACTCCGCTTGGCACGGCTACCAGCAACTGTATCTCCGCTAACGCCTCTATCACCATCACCACTACTGAACCCGAACCGGTTCAGATAGAAGACGTGACGGTGGGTTGCGGCGCTCCGGCTACGCTTACCATCTCCAATGCGGTTCCGGGTCTCTACTACGACTGGTACGCCGATGCAGCGTGTACGCAGCTCGTACACCAGGGTACCAGCTGGACCATCCCCGAGGTGGGCAGCAACACTACTTATTATATCCGTTCCTATGGTCTCAACCAGGTGCCCGGCACGGTGATGATGGATTCAGTCGTCCCGTACACCGGTTCTTCCTTCGAGTTCATGGTGCCGCCGGCAGTCAGCGAGGTTACGCTGCAGCTGTGGGGCGCTCAGGGCGGTAATGTCTATTATGGTTCCAACCAGTCTATTACCCAGTATGGTGGTAAGGGCGGTTATGCTGCTGGTACGCTGGCGGTGGATGAGGGCGATGTGCTCTACTTCAACGTGGGCGGCCAGGGCGGCAACGGCACCAGCGGTGTTACCAACGTGGCCATCCCCGGCGGTTTCAACGGCGGTGGTAACGGTGGTGCCGCTACTACTTCAAGTGCAAGCTACTATCCGGGCGCAGGCGGTGGCGGTGCTACCGACGTACGCTTCGGCAGTAACAATATTTCCGACCGTATCCTCGTAGCCGGTGGTGGCGGCGGTGCCGCATACCACTCTACATCCGCCTCTATGACGGGTGGTTACGGTGGCGGTGCAGCCGGTACAGACGGTTACACCTATATCTCAGGTCGTAATGGTAAGGGCGCTACAGCATCTACCTCCGGTGCAGCCGGTACCGATGCTTCGTACGCTAACGGTATGGCCGGTACTACCAATGTCAATGGCGGTGTCGGCGGTAACGGCGGTAATGGCTACTCCGGCGGTGCTGGTGGTGGCGGTGGCTACCACGGCGGCGGCGGCGGCGCAGCGGGTAATCCCGAATCAGGTGCCGGCGGTGGCGGTAGTGGTTACTGCTCATCCCAACTTACCCATACGGCTACTATCGCGGGTGATTCCCGTATGCCCAGCCCGACAGGTGGTTATACCATGGGTCGTTCTGGCGACGGTATCGCCATCATCTCTTATGTCCGTCCGGTGTTCGATACCCTCTGTCTTACTCAACCTACCGCAGTAAATGTCTCTATCGAACCGCTGCCCACTCCGACAGTGCAAGATCAGACTATCCTCTGCGGTACTCCCGCTATGCTCACTGTTGCCAACGCTAACTCCTCCTACACTTACATCTGGTACGCTGATGCCAACTGTACTCAGGAAGTGAATCGCGGTGTTACTTTCGAACTCAACGGTTCCAGCAACATCTCTAATGATACCGTTTACTACGTGAAAGCATATCGTGGTCTGCTTGCTGCTTCGCAGGAGGGCTCGCAAGGATTTGCTTATAATAACGATGTCCAGGTGTTTGAAATCCCGGCCAACGCTACTCGCCTTACTATGGAGGTTTGGGGTGCCGATGGTGGTAACATGAATGAGACCTACGGTGACTCCTTGGGCGGTAATGGCGGCTATTCTGTCGGTACGCTCAACAACCTTGAAGGGTTGGATGCCCTTTACGTCTATGTGGGCGGCCATGGCGATGGTAACAATGGCGGTTTCAATGGTGGTCAGTCGGCAGCGACAGGTGTCGGCGGTGGCGGCGGCGGTGCATCCGACGTCTCCTTCGCACAGGCCGCAGTGAACAGCGCCGAGCACTACAACAGCCGTTTGATTGTGGCTGGTGGCGGTGGCGGTAGCGGTTTCATGAACGCCAACAGACAGGTGGCCGGCGGTTACGGCGGCGGTTTGTCTGGCGGTCAGGGCGAAAGTGGTACCACTGGACAGGCTACAGTGGCTGGTGGAAATGGCGGTAGCCAGACTTCCGCAGGTCACAACGATGGTCAGAACAACATGATAGGTGCCTTCGGTACGGCCAATACCGCGGTCTCCACGTATGGTGGCGGCGGTGGCGGCGGCTGGTACGGCGGTGCTTCCGGCGCTGGTGAGAACATCAACGGCGGCGGTGGCGGCGGTAGCGGCTTCGTGTGGAACAACGCTTCCAGCGACTATACTCCGGCAAGCTATACTGTGGGTTCTGCCTATTATCTTATCAATGCATATACCACCGCTGGAAACGAGGTGGCTCGTCCCGCTAAGCCGGTGGATACCCGCAATGGTTATGTGTTGATTCATTACTACTTCCCCGAAATCTACCTCTGCGAATCTCAGCCCGCTGCAGTTCATATCCATACTACTCCGATTGATGGACCGGAATGGGCATACGCAGCCGCCGAAGACGATGTGGAAGTGGATGTTGAGGCGATTTGTGATGGAAATAATATTCAGCTTGTCGCTTATACTACTCCCTCTTTAGATGATGCTGAAGGTGAAGAACCGATGGTGCTCTGGTTTGATGAAGAGAATGAATATGTGGGTGCCAGCGTTAGTGGCGAGGCGTTGCAGGTTACTCCTGACCAGTATGGTTCGGCAGGCTACCACTATTATTATGCATACGCTGCCACTGACCTGATCTCCATGTCAGGCTCCTACTCACTGCATACCACTGAACCGGTGATGGGTAATGGTAGCGACCGCGACAATATCGGTAAGGGTGTGTTTGTGGATGTGACGGCCAACGCTAACTTGACCATCGATTCCATCTCCTTCTATCCTGGTTATTCAGGTTCCGCACAAACGAAGGTCTATTACCGTCGTGGCAGTTGTGCGGCTACTTCCACTAGCAGCCAGGGCTGGAATACCGCATACAGTGGGGAAATTTATCAGACAGCGGGCTCTATCTGCAACATCCCGTTGGATGTTCCTGTCAATGTGGCTTCTGGTGAAACCTTCGCCTTCTATGTGGTCAATGGCAACGATATGTACTACAGACCTTACGGCATTGCCGGCAACAATACAGCAGGTATTCACTTCGGTGATGTGCTCAACGAGTACAGCACCAGCGCTATGAACATCCATGCCAACTATGGTACACCTTCCGGCGTGGCAGAATTCTCCTCACAGCATGGTGACTACCATTTCATCGGTGACATCCACTATACTCTCACCGGTGAGGTTCAGTTCGGTTGTGTGTCCGATGACTTCTATCCAGTTGAATTGGAAGTTGTGTCAGCTCCTTCTGTTGACAATATGGTCATTCAGGCTGCAGATTCCATCATCTGCGCCGGACAATCAGTACAGCTCACTGCTGTGGGCGGTTCACAGGGCGATGATGCAGAATATGTGTGGACTGCTGGACGCTGCGACGGTACTGTGTTCAGTCATGGTCGGGAGAGTACTTACAGCGTGGTGACGGTGTCTCCCGATACCACTACCACCTACTACGTAAGATTCGAATCTGAAGTCTGCGGTGCTACCGAGTGTGTCGCCAAGACCATCTACGTATTGAATCCTGCTGAGATTGCTCAAATCGCCACTTCCGATCCGATTTGTGCACCTAATGCGTTGAACATCAGTGCTCCGAGCTTCTCCACCGACCTTGAACAACTCGGTGTTGCAGTGGATGCAAGAGGCTGGCAGTGTTCAGAGGATGGTGAGAATTTCGTAGAGTTCACCGACTCATTAGCGATCAGCGAAAGCTACGATGGATGGTGGGTGCGCTACTATGTCACTACCCGTTGCGCTACTGGCTACAGCAACGCTGTACAGATTGCGGTTGACAGCTTGCCAGTGATTGCCGCTTTGACACAGCCGGCTCCGATGTGCTCGCCGACCACCTTCAATTGGGATGAGTACGTTCCGACTGTTGATCTCCACAATAATAGCGATGCTGAAGTGTTGGCAACGTGGCATCTGATGATCGACAATGAAGAGGTTGAGTTCAATCCGGGACGCGAGTTTAGCTATGGCAGCGACGTGAAGGCATGGTACTCGGTTACCAATAGCTGCGGTACTGTGACTTCCGACACCATGACGCTGGTATTCTGGCAGCCTCCGTATGCTGAGAATATTACCGCTCTTAATGGTGCGGTCTGCGCTGGTCAGCCGTTGGCAGTGCTGCCGCCGGTTACCCATGAATTTGGAGGAAATATCGTACAAGGATGGGAGTACACCAGAACTTACGGTTCTGAGTTCTACACTCATTTCCCGTCCGATACGATCATTGACTATGGTATGAACCATACCTACGTGCGTTACTACATTGGCAACGAATGCGGCTCTATGCATACCAATTTTGTTGAGCTGGTGGTGAACGACATCCCGACGCTGGGTGAATTGCTCTCCACTGGCAACACCTACTGCTCAGGCGACGATTTCGACCTCGTTGCTCCTGAGGTGATAGCTACTGGCGACATCCAGTCGCTGGGTACGGGCTGGTACTTGAGTGCTGACAGCGCTCTGCTCTCCGACAATACGCTCATCTCTGTGGATGTGGCCGATGGTATTGATGCCGATCTTTGGAACGGCCAGTGGCTGCGTTATGCCGACACCAACGCTTGCGGCGTGGCATTCAGCAACGCAGTTCAGATTGCCGTCTATCGGTCACACCACCTCGTGGTGACTCCGGAATACGACACGGCTTGCTTCGGTCCTACTTACACCATCACTGCACAGAGCGACTATGCAGACGCTTCCTTCAGTTGGGAGGGTGATGGCTTGAATGCGACCACTGGTGCCCAGGTGACCATCAGCCCGGCAGACCCGGGTGATTGGACCTACACGGTGACCGCTACCGAACCGACTCACGGTTGTCAGGCCACGGCTGTCTCCTCATTCCATCTGAACCTCATCTCGAAGGATACCAGCATCCATATCTGTGCTTCCGACCTTAACTACGTGTTCGACCCGGTGGGACATCCGGACATTGTATGCACACAGTCAGGATTCTATACCTATGAATATGTGACAACTAGTGGTTGCGACAGCGTCGTTTATCTCAATTTGGATGTGACTTATCCGATTGATCGTGCTACCAGAATCCATTATTGCAACCATCCTGTTGAGCCTTATGTATGGCCTGTTTCAGGTGAGAGCTTGATTAATGAGAGCATGGCCGACACGGTCATCTATCGGACCTACATCGTGCCTTGTGTCAATGACAGAAGCGATATTGATGATCACATTTGCGACAGCATCGTTTACAGTCTTGAACTGACCATCTCTAATGAGCCTTATCTGGATATTCCGGTTACCGATGTGGTGATGCCTGTGAACCAGACGGCTACGGCAGCCTTCAATGTCCGTAAGGATTGCGACTTCCCGGGTGCGAAGATGGCAGTGGCATTCAACCTGTATAAGGATGACACGCTGATTGACATCATGAGCGATTATGGTACTGTGAGCATGTCCACCTACATGCCTGAGGCGGATCGTGAATTCGGTAGTGAGGTGAGAATTGGTACGGGCGAGCTCCCGGGCAATACCTTCTCACTCTACAACTACGATTACAACTACTTCTATGCCGACTATTTCTGCTTACTCAATAACTCAGTGACTGCCCTCTGGAATCAGCCGGGTGAGTACAAACTTGAGTTGGTGGTGATCGGCAAGGATGGCGGTATGGATTATGCTTATACTGACGACAACCAGCAGGTGATGGGTGGTGCTGGCTCCTATTCGAATGGTAGAGTCTATGCCGATACCTCATACATCTACTTCCATGTTGGTGCAGTTGACACCATGTCGGTTGTTGATACGGTGGTTTGCGAAGGCGACCTTCCGTTCTATGTCTATGGCGTTGAAGTGACGGGCGCTGGCTATTACGAAGCTTTCGCTGGTAATGAGGGTAACTACCAGATGTATCCGTACAATGTGACGGTCAACGCGGTTCATTACAATGAGTTCACCGTAAGCTTGAGTGACGAATGCGACAGTTACGTATGGAATGGTGTAACCTACACCAGATTGGGCGATTATCACGACACCGTGCGTTACGCTTCGGGTTGCGACAGCTTGATTACCACGTTGCATCTGCGTCATGGCGAGGGTGTGGTCATCGACACCACCGTGATGTCATGCGGCGCATTTGACTGGACCGTTGATGGGGAAACCTACAATGTGTCCGGTGATTACACCGCTTACGGCACATACGGCGACTGTGTGGCTACTTACAACCTGCATCTGACGGTGAACAATCCGTACGATACGACCATCTACGTCACAGTGGCTCCGATGCAGCTGCCTTACGCATTCGATGATGAACATGTATATGATGCCGGTGGCTCGTATGATATTGTTTATCAGAATGAAAATGGTTGCGATAGCATCATCCATCTTGAGTTGAATGAGGGCACTACAGGCTTCATCTTCGACACCATCACCATTCCTTCGGATCTGGGTGTGACGGGTCAATTTGATATGGATGTCACCAGTGGCGGCCTTGACAACATGAAAGTCGCTATCGACTATGAAATCACCCGCAACGGTGAAATCATCGAAAATGTGGCTGACTATGGTTACGTCTATTTCAGCACCGATTATGCCGACATTCACCAGACCATTGGTAGAGAATTGTACACCGGTACGGGTAGCATTCCGACCAACACCTTCCGTGTGATTTACTACCAATACACTTATTGGTATCTCAACTTCCTCAATTACACCACCAACCATGTGACTGCTCGTTGGGATCTGCCCGGCGAATACAAGATCAAGTTCTATTTGCGTGGCCGTGAGGGAGGTGAGGATTATGCTCTGACCTTCGGCCAGAACGACCCGCAGCTTGTGGGTGGTGGTGGCTCCACGGTTCTCTCTGGTGTACTTGCCGTCGACTCTTTGGTGATGCACTACAATATCGATACAGTCTTCATGACGCTCGATACAGCTATCTGTTCGAACGAAGTTCCGTTCGTTTATCATGGACATGAGTTCACGGCTTCTACCGATCAACCGCAAGAGATTGAATTCTCCGACCCGTACTTGGTATCCGACACGGTTGTTACCTTCTCGCTGACGGTGAACCAGGCATACGAGCTGTTCGATACGGCATACATCTGCCAGAATGCTCCGTATGAGGATCATAACTTCAGCCTCACGGCCGACACCATCGCTCAGGTGGCTCGTGGTACGAATACTGCCGTGTTCACACTCAACGAACAGACAGAGACTGGTTGCGACAGCATCGTTACGTTGACCATCTACGTGTTGCCGCTGCCCCAGGTGTCGATTCAAGCTCCGGCAACAAGCGTATGCGAGGGCATTAGTATTGACTTGACAGCTGTTGGAAATGCTGATCGTTATTATTGGACCCCGAGTACGCTCGTTCCGGGTAATGACCCGAACCGGGTCAGTGTGGAGGTGAATGAAAACATGACCATTTATCTCATGGGTGAAATTGATTACAATATTACCCCTGTGGTATCTGATGATCAACAAACACCTATCATTGATCCTCAGGTAAGTGTCACCTGCTCGGCTACCGACTCTATTGAGCTGACCGCAGTTCCGATGGGTCATACCACTGAGTATGAGGCCTCGGTTTGCCAAGGTGAGCCTTACGTGGATGAAATCTTCAATGTGAGTGCAGACGAGACGGCAGAAGCTGGTACGTATGAAACTACTGTGCCGACGGGTCAGACCACCTGCGGTATGTATTATGCACATCTCACCCTGACCATCAACCCGGTCTATAACGCAGACTTCGGTTATGCTGAGGTTGAAGACGTGGTTTGCGAAGGTCAACCTTATCAGGGCTACGGCTTCGCTTTGAGTGCTGACTCTATCCTTACATTGCGTGACATGTACCAGACGCAGGTGTATGGCGATATCGTGGTGTACAACTACGATGAGACTGAGTATGCTTGCGATAGTGTTACTCGTTTGACGCTGCACGTGTTGCCGAAGGTGTATGCCGATACAACCATCCATCGTTGCACCAGCCTCCTGCCGTACCTCTATGCTGAAAATGGTCAAGAGTTCGCAGTGGATGGTGACACCACGGTGAACGTGTTGTACCAGCAGGTGGCGAACGGCTGCGACAGCATCCGCCGCGTGACCATCGTCTTCGACCCGATGCCGGTGATGGAAGTTCTGGGTACAGAAATCTGTGCCAACGCAGAAACTGGTGCCCTGATGCTGGCTTACACTAACGACAACCAGGCCAATGTGGATAGCATTAAGTGGTACATCAACAACGAAGTGTCGTCCACCGATGACAGATTGGAGCTTACCATGGCTGACTTCGAATCCGACCTTGCCGTTGAAGTGTATGCTGGTGCTTGTGTGTTCACTCCCACTGTGTCTATCGTAGTGATAGATAATCCGGAGGTCCATATCGACACCACTATCTGTGAAGGTGTGACTTACGTGGCACCCGACGGTACAGAATTCACTCAGGCAACTGTCGACGAATATGACTGGTATGTGACCGATGAGAATGGTGGTTGTGACATTCACTACTTCTTGAATCTGTCGGTGAATCCGACTTATAACATTGAGGTTGAAAGAACCATCGATGTGACGGAGCTGCCGTATGTTTGGAATGGTGTTACCTTTGATACTGCTGGTACACAGTCTGTTCAATTGACTGCCTCTACTGGCTGCGATAGCACTGTAACAATGATCCTGTGGCTCAATCCTACGATGGGCGGCAATTCGTTCATGGTTTCCGAACAGGTTGGCGACAACGAGTTCAGCCTTACGGCCTTTGCCAATACTACTCCTCTGAACACTAAGGTGGCTATTGCTTACTCGGTGTATAAGGATGGTAACTTGGTGAACAACATCGAAGCAGATTGTGGCGGTGAGTTGTATATCGGTACTGAATGGTTGAACAGCTATGTGGGTGATGTGGTTTACGCTACCGAGGGTTATATCCCGGCCAACACCTTCAGAATTGGTGTCAACTATTTCGATTACTTCTACTTCCACTTCTTGAATGGTAGAGATAATCGTATTACCCATACCTTTACAGAACCGGGTGAATATGAGATTGTCTTTACGTTGATGAGCCGTCAGGAAGGCGAAGATTCCTACTTGACCTATAGTGTCAATGGTGAGTCTCGCTTCATCGGTGGTGACTATAGTGTTGATGACGAACAATTGGCCATCCATTCTCTGACCTTCACAGTGGAAGGTTCCGAGGACGAACAGCAGGGCGAAGGTACGTTGCCGACGCTGTTGGTGGACAATGCCGCTACAGCCGATGTGCAGTCCGCTACCTCTACGGTGACGATGACCTACACTGGCAACGGCTACGATCCTGATGCTATGTTGGCTGTCAACTATGTGGTATTCAAAGACGGTGAACCGCTGTCCACGGTAACCAATGTGGGTGACATCCATTTCTCCACCTACTTCCCGGTGCTGAACAACTACGTTGGAGCTGCCATCGAGCAGGGGAGTGGCAATATCATCGAGAACACCTTCAACCTGATGAACATGTTCAATTACAACTATTTCTACCTCCACTTCATGGAGACTACCAATAGCCATATTGACGCTACTTGGTATCAGCCAGGTGAGTACCAGATGGTGTTTACCTTGGTGGAGATGCGGAATGGTAATGATGTGGGTATCACCTACAACAATGTTCAGAATGCTGGCGGTCAGGATGCCGTGTCCACCAATACGGTTCTCTCAACCGCTACGGTTAACTACCACGTCAGCACCGTTAGCAACGGCGCACCCGAGGGTCAAACGGGCATTGCCGACAACGATGTTGACAGCCAGTTCGACCTCTATCCGAACCCGGCTCGCGACATTGTCCACGTACAATGCGCAGTGGCTGATGCTCAGCTGACGGTGACGGATATGAATGGCAAGGTAGTGTACGCCCTCGACGGCACGCACAACGGCACCATCGAGGTGAACGTCTCTGGCTGGTCTGCAGGTGTTTACTTTGTGAACCTCCGCAACAACGATACTGTGGTCACCAAGAAACTTGTGGTGACCAAGTAAGCGGAACTGAATATGCCTTTTCAAAGGCGGCGGGATGAATGATTCCTGCCGCCTTTTTTTCTTTCATTTTTATGATGAAAGCATAAGAAAAAATGAAAAGGATTCAATAATTTGATGTATTTTTGCAGGTGGAAAAGAATAACCAAATTTAAGGATATGAAAAAAACGTTATTTCTCGTTTTTTCTTTTGTAATGATTTGCTTTACAGGATTTTCGCAAGATGATTCTATAGTAGCAGATAGTTTGTCTAACTCTCGCAGTGGTGCAGAAAGCTCCACTTTTGACACAGAGGGATTGGACGATGAAGAGTCAACGGTGGGCGGATTTGTGCCCGGATTGCTGCACTCGTCGAGAGACGTGTACAGCAACAACACCTCCTATGCCTTCGGCATCGCCTATTTCAAGGCGCGCGGTATCGACTCGAAATACCAGACCATTGCCATCAATGGTTTGGAGATGGAGAGTCTTGTGACAGGGCGTGCCGTCTATGCGCAGTGGGGCGGCCTCAACCGCGTGTTCCGCTGGCCTGAGAATGTGGGCAACCTCGACCCTGTGACCTTCAATTTCGGCGACATCGGCGGCTCCACCAACTACAGCACCCGCGCCTCCAACTACCGTCATCAGTTCCATGCCAACTACTCGCTCTGTAACCGCAACTACAACAACCGCATCATGCTCACCTACGCTACCGGTCTGATGAAGAACGGCTGGGCCTTCGCCGCCTCCGCCTCCACCCGCTTCGGCAGCCAGCTGAGCTACGTGGACGGCAGCAGCTATACGGGTTTCGCCTACTTCTTCTCCGCTGAAAAACGCATCAACAGCGAGCATGCCCTCAACTTGTCGTTCTGGGGTTCACCTACTTCCAGAAGTCTGCAGAGCAACTCCACTCAAGAGGTGTACGACCTTACCGGCGATCATTATTACAACTCCAACTGGGGATGGTACGACGGAAAGAAACGCAATGCCCGCATCCGCAAAACCTACGAGCCGGTGTTTATGCTCTCGCATTTTTACACTCCGCAGAGTGGCAAATTTCAGATTACCACGAACGTAGGAAGCAGCTTCGGTCGCCAGAGTACCACCTCGCTCAACTGGGCCGACGTGCCGGACCCGCGTCCGGACTACTACCGCTACCTGCCCAGCTACATTACCGATGATACCACTCTTCAGGCTTGGTACACCGACCAGTGGCTGCACAACCGAGATTTCCGCCAGCTCGACTGGGACCACTTCTATGAGGTGAACCAGCTGGCCGCCGCCAACGGCGAACGCTCCCAGTATATTTTGGAAAACCGCGTCATCGACCATGTGCAGGTGTCGGGTGCCACCAACGTGGTGACCAACCTCACCGACCATATCAAACTCGCCGCCGGTGTGGATATTCGCGGTTATCATCAACGTAATTATAAGACCATCAACGATTTGTTGGGCGGTGCCTACTGGCTCAACGAGGACAAATATGCCGATGGCGAAAGTCCCGACAATCCCTACCTGCTGTACGACGATTTGGACAATATCGGTGCGCACCTCGGCGTGGGCGATAAGTTCGGTTACGATTATGCCTACAACATTTTCAAACAAAATATTTGGGCTACCGCCAAATTCGCTTATAGCCATGTGGATTTCCATGTGGGGGCTAATTTTACAACTACCGAGATGTGGCGTACGGGTTACATGCGCAACGGACGCTTCCCCGACAATTCGCAGGGCCGTTCCGACCTGAAAGTCTTTCCCGACTATGGCTTGAAAGCGGGTATTACCTACAAGATTAATGGTCGTAACTATTTGGTATTGAATGCGCAGTGGCAGACTCAAGCCCCCAGCATCCTCGATGCCTTTATCAATCCTTCCGTTCGTAATGATTATGTGAACTGGATAGAGAGTGAGAAAGACCTCGGAGTGGACTTCTCCTACATCATGCGCTATCCCTTTATGCGGATGCGACTGACGGGCTATTATTATATGTTTAGAGATGTTACCGACCAGTTCAGCTTCTACCATGATGACTATGGTACTTTCGTGAATTATGCCATGAGCAACATCAACAAGCGCAACATGGGTATAGAGTTGGGTATTGAAATTCCTATCGGCTCGATGTTCACGGTGGCGTTGGCCGGTAACTACGGCGACTATATCTATACCAACCAGCCCAATGTCACCATTTCGGCCGACAATGGTTATGATGTGTTCGGCAGTGGTTTTACAGAGTATGACGAACTGGTATATTGGAAGAATTTCCACGTGGCCGCTGGTCCGCAGGTGGCGGGTACCCTCGGTCTGAAATTCAACTATAAATATTGGTATGTCAACCTTAATGCCAACTATTTCGACAAGATTTATGTGGATATGAACCCCGAGCGTCGTACCATAGCGGCACGTGGCACGCTTTCCACCGACAGCGAGCTGTACCAGCAGCTTGTTGCCCAGGAGCGTTGCAAAGGTCAGTTCACGCTGGACCTCTCGGTGAGCAAATCGTGGAAGGTGAAGCAGAACACCATCGGCTTCAATGTGAGCATCACCAACCTCACCAACAACAAGAACCTTGTGACCTCGGGTTGGGAGCAGCGCCGTTACGACTACAGCGGCTACAATGTCAACAAGTTCCCCAACAAGTACTATTATGCGCAGGGACTGACCTTCTACATTGGCATCAATTACACTTTTCAATAATAGATAATGTTTAAGATTATGAATACTTTCAACAAAGTGAAAATGATGATGGCTGCGCTTCTGCTGATGGTAGTGGGAGCGGGATGCAACAAGGAGCTGGATGAGGCTCCTGTGCTGCGCTATACTGGCGAGGCCAACATGACCATTGAGGAACTGCTGGCTCTGCATCAGGTAGGCAGCGTGGACTCGTATTCTGAAATCCCTGAGGGAACGATTATTACGGGTGTCATTACCTCCAGCGACCAAGAGGGCAACTGCTACAAATACCTGACCATTCAGGATGAGACGGGTGCCATCATGATCAAGGTGGACGACTCGAAGCTCTATCCCAGATACCGCATCGGGCAGCGACTTTATGTGGAATGCCGCGACATGGTGATTGGCGACTACCGCAAGAACAAGCAGTTGGGCTTCTGGGTGGACGGTTCCATCACGGGCATCCCCTCCTCACGCGAGCCAATGTATCTGTACCGCGACGATGTGTGCGGTGCGGAGCCGGAAGCTTTGGTCATCACCTCCAAGAATGACATTGACCCCAGCATGTACAACCGTTTGGTGAAGCTGGAAGGCTGTCATTTTGAGGATGGTGGCACGGCCACCTACTGCGAGCCTGGAGCTGCCACTTCGCGCAACATTGTGATGGGCGACAACACGCAGATTGTGCTGCGTACCAGCAACTACGCCAAGTTTGCCAGCACGATACTCCCGTCAGGCGAAGGCGACATCTATGGCATTCTGACTATCTACAACACCACGCCCCAGCTGATTATCCGCTCGTTGGCGGATGTGCGCATATCGGGCGGCGGTGTGAATCCCGGCACTGCCGAAACCCTCTACAGCGTCGATTTCTCTAGCAACCCGCTGGAGAACCAGGGCTGGACGGTACAGGGCGACGCGGGCTGGTTCTACTGGACCGGCGGCCCGGCATTCGCTATCCAAAACCAGAACAGCAACGTGATTGACAGCTGGCTGGTGTCGCCCGCTATCAGCGGACTAAACAGCTATCAGGATGTGTTTGTCACGGTGGAAGATGTGGTCAATGCTTCCGCAAATGGCCTGATGGAGATGTACTATAGCACCTCCTTCAACGGCACCAACTTCGATGCGAACAGTTGGACAATGTTCAACCGGTCGCAGCCGCTGCCGGCGGAGGCTATCGCCAATAGCAACTTCCGCATCGCTTTCCGCTACCGCGATGCCAACGGCGCCAACTGGCGTATCAACAGTGTGCAAATCAAGGGCGTACCTGTCCATTAATCTTTAAAAATCTGAATTATGAAAAAATATAGTTACCTGATTCTGATGTTAGTGGCTGCGGTTACTTTCAGCGCCTGCAACAAGTGGGATGAGCCGGCGTTTGAAGTTCCCACTTATCAAGGTGAGCCAGCCAACAAGACTATTGCGGACATCATCAACGTATATACCGAGGCGGGGCACCTAGATTCGATCTGCCATGCCGGCGAGACCTTCATCGTGCGCGCCACGGTGGTGAGTTCCGACGAGGGGGGCAATTTCTACAAGAATATGGTCATCCAGGACGAGACAGGCGCCATCCAGCTGCAGATCAACCAGTCGGGATTGTGCCACACTTATCCCGTGGGACAGACCGTATATCTGAATTGTAGCGGCCTTGTGGTAGGCAACTACCATGGTGTATATCAGGTGGGTTGGATTTACAACGGCGACGTGGGCCGTATCGATGGTCACTATCTGGATCGCTATCTCTCGCGTGACGGGCTGCCGGCGCCGGTTGAGCCGGTGAATATCATGAGTGCCTACGATATCAATGAGGGCAATGTGTGCCGGTTGGTGCGTTTGCACAATGTGGAGTTCGCCGATGATGTGGTAGGTAAGCCGTGGTCGGAAGATGCGGCCACTACCTCCCGTATTATCAAGAGCGTGAATGGTGAGGCAGTGACGAACCTCGTGGTGCGCACCTCCAACTATGCCAAGTTCCGTAAGGCGTTGGTGCCCAGCGGTACTGGCGACTTAGTCGGTATTCTTTCCGTTTACAACTCCACCTACCAGCTGATGCTGCGCACCATCGACGATGTGCAGTCATTTGGCACGGTGCAGGATGTCTATTCCGTCTCCACCGCCAATGGAAGCGGTTGGGATTACACAGGCTGGACCACCAACCAGGATTATATGTTGCACAACGGTGTGGATGCGGCCACCGACGACTGGCTCGTGTCGCCAGTGCTGCCTACGGCAACCATTGAGGGAAGTACCTTGTTTGTTGAGGAGGCTTTCTTTAACACCGATGCCACCGCACAGAGCAAATTCACGCTTCACTATACCACTGACTATACAGGAGATCCCGCTACAACCGTATGGTATCCGTTGGTTTACAGCGATTACCGCGACGGTGCTGGTTTCTATCGGGCTCAGGTTGCGGCGCTCAACAACCTCTCTGGTAATGTGCGTATTGGCTGCCGCTATAAAACCTCCTCGGCTGATGCAGGCCAGTGGGCCATCAAGGGGTTGCATTTTCAAAAATTAGTGGCTCATTAATTCTAATTGTTCATTCTTAACTAAACGATTTATTATAAGCTATTTATGGAGATTAGATTCAATACGATAGAAGAGGCGATTGAGGATTTCAGAGAAGGCAAATTCCTGATTGTGGTGGATGACGAAGATCGCGAAAATGAAGGCGATTTTATTGTTGCAGCTGAGAAGATTACACCTGAGAAGGTGAATTTCATGATGCAATACGGTCGTGGAGTGTTGTGTGCACCGATGAGTGCCGAACGCTGCCGTGAGCTGGACTTGGAGATGCAAGTCAACAACAATACTTCGCTGTTGGGAACGCCCTTCACGGTGACGGTGGATTTATTGGGACATGGCTGTACCACAGGTGTTTCCATGTACGACCGTGCCACCACCATCAAGGCGTTGGCAGAGCCTGGGCACCGTCCGGAGGACTTCGGCCGCCCGGGGCATATCAACCCGCTGCGAGCCCGCGACGGCGGTGTGCTGGTGCGTGCCGGTCATACCGAAGCCGCCGTTGACTTGACGAAGCTGGCAGGCTTACAGCCCGTCGGTGCGCTCATCGAAATCATCAACCCCGACGGCACCATGGCCCGTGTGCCCCAGCTGATGGAGGTCGCTGAACGCTACGGCATCAAAATCATTACCATTCAGGATCTTATCGCCTATCGTATTAAAACCGAGACCCTCATCCGCAAGGAGCAGGAGGTGAATCTGCCGACGGAGTGGGGCAACTTCAAACTGATTGCCTACACGCAGCTCAACAACGGACTTACCCATCTGGTGCTCCGCAAGGGCGAGTGGAACGAGGGCGATGATGTGCTCGTGCGGGTGCATTCGTCGTGCGTCACTGGCGACATCTTCGGCTCGTGCAAGTGCGACTGCGGTGCGCAGCTGCACCGCTCAATGGAGATGGTGGACAAAGAGGGGAAGGGAATGGTGCTCTATATGAACCAGGAGGGTCGTGGCATCGGACTGGTGAACAAACTGCGGGCGTACCATCTGCAGGAGCTGGGACGCGACACTGTGGAGGCCAACCTCGAACTCGGCTTCAAGGCCGACGAGCGTGACTACGGCATCGGAGCGCAGATCCTGCGCGACCAGCACGCCACCCGTCTCCGCCTCATCACCAACAACCCCGCCAAACGCGCCGGACTGCTCGGTCACGGCATTGAGATTGTGGAAACCGTTCCTATCATCATCGAACCTAATGATATCAATCGTTTCTACCTCAAGACCAAGCAGGACAAGATGGGACATAATCTGCACCTTAAATAGGGCAATTTTCTATTTATGAATAATAAATTTCTGATTCTCATCACATTGATGATGATGGTTGTGGCGTGCAAAAAGCAACCGCAGCCCGAGGTGGTGGAAGGATTTGCCTTTGGCACCTATTACCGTATTACATACGTTAGCGATAAGCCTATCGACAATTTGCAGCAGGAGGTGAATGCTGTTTTGCAGGAGGTGAATCATGTGTATTCGCTGTTTGATGAGAACTCGGTGGTGTCGCGTTTCAACCGCAACGAGATGGTTACCATGCCGTTTGAAATTGCCGATCTGCTGATGAAAGCTCGCGAGGTGAGTGAGATGACGGATGGGGCGTTTGATGTGACGGCCGGTCCGCTGATTCGCCAGTGGGGATTCGCGAAGGATGCTGAGGGCGATGTGAGTGATGCGGCTCTGGATTCCATCATGGAGTTTGTGGGATACGAGAAGTTGAACTGCAGAATGGACGATACGGTGAAGTCAGACCCTCGTATGCAATTAGATTTCAATGCGATAGCAAAAGGACATGCGGTGGATAAAATTGGTCAGCTGTTGCGAAAACATGGTTGTCACGATTTTATTGTAGATATTGGTGGCGAGTTGCTGGTATGTGGGGTGAAAAGTCGTGATAAAGAACCGGTCGCATGGCGTGTCGGCATACAGGTGCCGACTGAGACCAAGGATGGAATGGTGGAAGCTGACTATGTTTTTGAGACAGGTGTATCCACCAATACCCGTATGGCGGTGGCCACGAGCGGCAATTATCGCAACTACCATGAGCGTGACGGACATCGTTACAGCCACATTATCAACCCTAAGACGGGACGGTCTGAAGAGTCGGATTTATTGAGCGTGACGGTGGTATTTCGGGTGCCTATGGACGATGAGAGTGGTTATTACTGCGCCTACGCTGATGCGTTAGCCACAGCCTTCATGGTGATGGGCAGACAGAAATCCATGGAATTCCTCGACCAATTCTATGATAAAAATCGCTTGTCGGCTTATTTTATTTATGATGAGAATGGGAAATATAAGACGGTGCAGACCTCCAATTTCCCGAAGCGGGCACAGTAGCACTGCTTATTTTGATTTCTTTTTCTTTTCCCCTAACGGTTTCAAGTAGTGGCGTGGGTTGTCTTTGAAATCTTTGAGCAGGTCGTTGAGGCTCTTGATGGTGTCGTCAATCTTCTTCACTAACCCTTCATCGTTGAGCAGGGCAGAAACGGTGCCATCGCCGTTGTTGGCCTTTTCAACCAAAGTTTGTACCTCCTTGATGGTGTTGTTGGCGTTGCTGATCACGCCGGCGATGTCAGCTTTGGCGATGGTGTCGCTGATGTTGTCGAAGTTGTCGAGGATGGCGTTCAACTTGGGAGAAGCTTCTTCGAGAGTGTTGCCGAAATTTTGCAGGCTGGTGACGAGTTTGCTCACCTTGCCCTTGTTGTCCGCAAGGATGCTGTTCAGGTTATCGGTGGCGTTTTCGATGTTGGTGAGAGTGTTGCGGAGCGATTCGCCGCCGCCTTCTTTATGCAGCAGGTCTTTAAGTTCGAGACCGATGGTGTCCACCGAAGCGACCACGCTGCCGATTTGGTTCTTGATGTCGTCGATGCCGTCCAGCAATCCCGCTTCCTTAAAGCAGCCGATGGTGTCGTTGTTTTGAAAATAGGCTGTGGAGTGACCCATGACCACATCGAGCTGCATGCCGCCGAGGATGCTGCTTGACTTGAGTTTTAGTTTGGAGTCTTTGGGGATGTCCACTTGCTCGCTGAGCATGATTTTGGCACAGATGCGGGGCGGGTTGGCACTCAGCAGCTCCACCTCTTGCACTTGTCCGATCTTGTAGCCGGCGAGAAAAACGGGAGTGTTCTGCTGCACGCCACTGGCATCTTCCATCACGCAATAGAAGTAGGTCTTTTTGTGAAAGACGTTGATGCCTTTGAGAAAGTTAGCGCCGATGTAGAAAATGAGGATGGCCGAGATGCAAAGCAACGCTACGCGAATCCTTTTCTTGCGATCCTGTATATCTTGTGGTGTTCTTTCCTTCTTTGACATGTTATTTTATTTATTATCAATTATTTATAATAATGACGATGACTTTGCAAAAGTACAGATTTTTTTATATTCAGATGGGTTTTTCGCTGAAATTTTGGAAGTAATCAGAGAGTTACGGCTTGTTTGACGGCCTCGATGACGGTCTGCACCTGTTGGTCGGAGAGGTTGTAATAGACGGGCAGGGAGATTTCGCGCGAGAAGTTGTCGTAGGTGACGGGGTAGTTTTGGATGTTGTAGCCGGCGTTGCGGTAGAAGCTGAGCATGGGCAGCGGGATGAAATGCACGTTCACGCTGACCTCGAGTTGGAAGATGCGCTGCATGATTTCATCACGCTGTTGTTCGGTTATATTGTTGATTCTGAGTGGATAAACGTGGTAAGATGATTGTTTTTCTTCGGTTTCGTAGGTGGGAATCTGGAAGCGTGGGTCGTTGCGGAAGGCGTTGCTGTAGGCATCGAAAATCTGCTTGCGGCGGGGAAGTGTCTCACTGTCATAGCGTTCCAGTTCCACGATGCCGATGGCGGCCAGCACGTCGGTCATGTTGCACTTGTATCCTGCCTCGGTGACATCGTACCGCCAGTTTCCCGCCTGCGTTTTGGAGAGCGCATCCTTGCTCTGACCGTGCAGCGATTTGATTTTCAGTTGTTTGTATAGCGCTTCATTGTCGAAAGGGTGGGGAAGGTTGAGGCAGATGGCGCCACCTTCGGCGGTGGTAAGGTTCTTGACGGCATGGAACGAGAAAACGGCGAGGTCGGCTTGTGTGCCGAGCGGCTGTCCATGGTAGCGGGCACCGAGCGAGTGGGCGGCATCTTCCAGAAGCAGGATGCGTCCGAGTTGTCGCTGGACCTCGTTGTTGGGGGTAAACATCTGTTGTACTGCATCTTCCCGAACGAGGCGGTTGAGCTCGTCGTAGTCGCACGGGAAACCTGCAATATCGACTGGCATGATGACTTTGGTCTTTGGGGTGATGGCGCGACGAACGGCCTCCACGTCGATGCCAAAATCCTCCTTCACATCCACCATGACGGGAGTGGCACCGCAATGCACCACCACGTTGGCGGTGGCGCAATAGGTGTAGGCGGGCACGATGACCTCATCGCCAGGCCCCACGCCGAACCAGTGGAGCATGAGCTCCATTCCGGCTGAGTTGGAGCTGACACAGAGCACGTTATTTACTTTGCAGTAGTCGGAAAGCATCTCTTCGAACTTCCGCACCCGCGGCCCGGTGGTAATCCAGCCGGACTTTAGTGCGGCGCATACCTCTTCGAGGGTGCGGTCGTCGATTCTGGGTGGTGAGAAGGGTATCATAGTGGTTAGTTGGTTCTTTGCAGTTTTTTCATTTTGTTTTCTTGGTGAAGTTTCGCCATCTCATTGATGTTGATGGAGAAATCGAAGAAGTTGGGTACCGCGCCGGTGGCGTAGTGCATACGGGAGAAACCGAAGCGGATGGATTTGATGTTGATGGAAAAACCATAGGAGAAACCGGCGAGGGTTCTTTTTTGCGGAATGTTCATCTCCTGGTGGCGGTTATGGTTGTAAGCCACATAGAAGGAGAGAAATTTCGCGGGGATAATTTCGATGGCGAAGTTGATGTGCCGGAAGAAGTTGTCGAAAAACTGTGCGGCTTTGCTGGGGTAGAGGGGCTCTTTGGTGATGACGTCGTATTCGAGCAGCGGGTCGTTAGGTCCTACGTAGGCCATGTTCCAGCGGTAGAGGTGGTGTAGCGTGATGTGGTAGCGTACGGGGATGAATTTAAACCGCTGTGAAAAAGCGATTTGCAGGTCGAAGGGAAGCTTCTCGAACTGTCCGGGCACGTAGTTCACGATGGGGGTGCCGATGTTGCGGGCCATGATGGAGAGGGCAAGCCGTTTTTTGTGGTTGACGTATGAGCCGGCCACATCCACGGCGAGGCCAAACGACTGGTAGGTCTCGTAGGCAGAGTAGATGAGCTTGAGGTCGGCGCCAATGGAGAAGCTGGAGTCGAGCTGGCGGCCCCAAGCCACGGTGGCGGCGTAGTCACCCGCATGGAAATAGCCCTGCTCGATGCCGCACTCATCGGTGGCGGTGAACTTTCCGTAGTTCACCATCTGCATCCCGAAGGCGAAACTGCCTACTTTCTTGAAGGTATGGGAATATAGGACAGAGCCGTATGAGGCGTTGGAAAAGTAGTCCACAGCATTCACCTCCAACGAGGTGTGGTGCCGCTCGCCGATGAGCGACGGGTTGTTGAGTATCAGTGCAGGGTCATCATCGTAGGCTGCGATAAGACCTCCACCCAAACCTGCTACGCGGCTGGAATTGTTGAGATTCAGAAAGTTATATATATACTGACCGCCAATCTGAGCCCTTCCTATCAAGAAAGAGGATAGGAACAGGAAGGTCAGTATGAAAGTGCGGATTCTCATCATTAAAATTTGGGTGCAAATTTACATAAAATCAACGAAAAACTTCCTCCCCAAAAGGCAACTTTTTATTATTTTTGCAAGCTGAAATTGGGAAATTTTAATTATCACAAAATCAATATTTTATAAATTATTATCAATAAAAAATGAAAAAAATCCTATTGCTCTCTTTGCTTCTCATGTTTTCTTTGGCTATCCATGCCGCATATTTTACTAATATTCCTCAGACGCTTGTGCAGCCGAATGGCGACACCTTGCATTGTTTCGCTTCTGGCGATGAATTCTATCATTATCTACATGATGCAGAGGGATATACGATTGTGCAGGATCCCTCAACAGGCTATTTTGTGTATGGGAAAAGAGAGGATGGGAAGGTGGTGCCTACTGCTTACGTGGCGGGTACGGTCAACCCGGCTGAAGTTGGACTCGTTCCGAATGCCCGTATCTCCAAAAGTGAGTGGCAGCGCCGTTATGATGCTATGATGCAGCCAGTAGAGGCGCGTCGTGGTGAGCGTGTGCGCGATGAGAACACCAACCATGGCGATTTCAACAACCTCGTCATCTTCATCCGTCTCGCAGGTGACGAGCCTTTTCAGCAGACCTACGGTGAAGTGAATCGTATGTTCAACGACTCTTCCATGACCAGTAATGGTTATTACAATTCTATGTATAACTATTTCAAAGTCAATACTTATAACCAGCTGTTCGTGCGTTCGTATCTCGTGCCGCAAAGCACCGATAATGTCATTGTAGCCTATGAGGATATTTATCCACGAGATTATTATATGCCGTGGAGTGAAACGAATCCGATGGGTTACGTGGACACCCTTGAGGATGATAACCGCACCACCCGCGAGATGCAGCTGCTGGTGCGGGCCATCGACTATGCCAATGAGAACAATATGTTCCCTTCCGGTGTGAATTTCGATTATAACAACGATGGGTTTGTGGACAACGTCTGTTTTATTGTCAGTGGTGATGTTGCCGGATGGGCTGACCTGCTTTGGCCTCATCGTTGGTCGTTGTGGGGCGCAGAGGCGTATATTGGAAACTTGCGGGTTTGGGATTTTAATTTTGAGTTGAGTGATAATAGTTGGTATTTCAGCAACTCTACGCTCTGCCACGAGATGTCGCACTCGCTGGGTGCGCCCGATCTCTATCATTATGATGATGATAATGGCTATACGCCGGTTGGAGGATGGGACCTGATGGCGCAGAATGCAACAATTCCGCAGCATTGGGGCGCTTATATGAAGTATCGTTACGGGAACTGGATTACTGATATTCCAACGATAGTGAATTCAGGTCGTTACACGCTCCGTCCAGTGAGCTGGTCTTCGCCCGAGCAGGTGTGCTATCGCATTGATTCCGAGGATCCTGACGAGTTTTTCGTGATTGAATTTCGTCGTTCTTCAAGGCCCTTTGAGTCGTATATCCCGAATGGCGGTGCCGTGATCTATCGTATCAACCCCAATTTTAATGGTAATGCCGGTTGGAATGGTGAGGATGTGCTGGACGAGGTGTATGTGTATCGTCCGGGAGGCACTCTTACCAGTGATGGACAGATCAACAATGCCAACTATTCGCAAAGTGCTCATCATACAGAGATCAACTACTCTACCGATCCTCAGCCTTTCTTGTCGAACGGGTATATCAGTGCTTTAAATATATACGATATTCGTACATATATTCATGACTCTCTTTCCTTCTGGTATCTTAAGCCGGGTGACACGCTTCCCAATGAGGTGCGCGATTTTAGCTCGCAGCTTAGTCTCTATCCCTCGCCGGCCGTTTCTGTGCTGACGGTGGAGAACTCAGTCCTGTTGCAGCAGGTGGAGGTATTTGACCTGTCGGGACGTTGCGTCTATCGTGCGCAGCCCAATGCCACCCGTGTGGATGTCGCTGTTGAGGATTGGGCAGCTGGCACCTACATTGTGCGGGCACAAACCGCCGAAGGATTGTTGCAGGAAAAGGTGATAGTGGGGAGAAAGTGAGGGGATTAGTTATTTACGATACCCCATCCTTTATACATTTCGTTACTTATTTCTTTTATTTTCTACCATGCTCCGTCAAACTTCGTCCATATGAGGTCGCCGGTCTCCCACGCCTTGTCTAATGCAGTTTTGCACTGATTGTTAGTGTATTGCGTAAGGAAGCGGATGGCTGCTGCACGGTCTGTTTCCAACAACTGGAGCGCCTTCTGTTCGGTAGCCGTCTGGTTGTCGAAGAACTCTTTCTGTAAAGGCTTCCAGGCATTGTCGATGTATTTTCGCATGTCGCCCCACCGCTGGCAGGCGAGGGTACCTAAACGGTTAAATCCCCACCAGGCGGCATCGCGGCTGAAACCGGTCTCGCGGCCGCAGGTCTCGTACTCGTCAGGCAGGTCGCTGCAGTTGGCGTAGATGGGCACATACACCGAGGAGGCCACATTGTCGAGACAGAACCAGCAGAGGGCACCCACCTCGTCGGGCAGGTCGGCACGGCACTGCAAGATGGTGGCGTAAACGGTGAACCATACCGCAATGTTGCGCTCGCCGTGCTCGTGCCAGCCACCATTGATTTTGTGCAGCTTCAGCTCGTCGCTCTTCATGAACGGATTGGCCAGCGGCGACATTACGCTCTTGCCCTCTTTGTCGGTCACGGTCAGGTTTTTACGCATGTCGTATTCGGTGCCCTCATAGTAATCCTGGAACACGCGCACCATGTCGGAGAGCTTCACCAGCGAGTCGGGCTTCACCGAGAAGGGGTAGTTCTCCATGTTGGGATCTAACTTGAGCGAGGGAGCGAGCAGGTCAAACACGCGCCACTCTCTGCGGCGGCAGGCCATGTGCTGGCGACTGTCGGGTGCATACGCGTAGGCGAAGCGGAAGGTCTCCTTCTTCTTGTCGTACCAGCCGTTCTCCTCGGCCACACTGTACACGTTGTCGGAGGCCATGAAGTAGTCCTTGTCTTTCAAGTTGATTTCGCGGATGGTGGAGGCGTTGGCGTTCACTCCCACATGGTCGTCGGGTACGCGCTGTGCCGCCCAAACGGCTCCCATCTTGCCTTTGCCGGGCCCCACAATCTCCAGATGCCACACCTCGTTCTTGTCGGCAATGGTGAGGCACTCGCCGCCGTCAATCCAGCCATACTCTTTCAGCAACGCGCCAGCCGTGCGGATGGCCTCGCGGGCTGTGGTGCAGCGCTGCAACATCAGGGCACAGAGCATCGGACAGTCGATCATGCCCACGTCGCTCTTCAGCTCGCTGCGGCCTCCGAAAGTCGATTCGCCGATGGCCAGCTGGTGCTCGTTCATGCACGGATAGGCGGTGTTGAGATACTGGTAGGTGTGCGCCACCTGCGGTATTTTGCCGGTCTCTTCGTAGCAGTAGCTCGGCATCGGGGCGGTGCCCGACGGACAAGCCTTGCGCTTGTACAACGTCACCATCTCGCCCGCCGCATGGTCGGCGGCGGGTTCCACGGTGATGTTGGTGCGGCTGCGACCGCTGTCGTCGGTGTGCGAGGTCATCACACTGCCGTCTGCCGAGGCCTTCTTGCCTACCGTGATGGTGGTGCACTCCATGTTGTCGATTCCATACTCCCAATCCACCTGTGCATAAAGCGTGCAGGTGAGCAATGACAAAATGATGGTTGCTATTCTTTTCATTATTAAATGATTATTGTTATAAAATTAAAAAAGTAAATTGCTAAGATATGCAAATGAATCTACTATTGTTTCTTGCAACTGTATTCTTCGTTGTACCCGCTGCCGGGACTGTAATTGCTGCAAAAAAAATATAAACTGTCAGGGTTGATAAAACAGCCCCCGAACCCTCTGTAATCTATTTCGCTGTCCACTAAATTGAGTTCCATGTCTGCCGTGAGAGCACATTGCCATGTGTGAGAGGAGTCTGGCAATAATGCAATAAATACATCCTTGCTGCCTTTGACTCCTGATACAAGTAATTCGCCCTCAGAATAATAGGTTGTGTCATGATAATATTGCCCAGCACCGGACCAATGACTGGTCTTGCAGACGTAATGATAAGTTCCGTGCCACTGGCGGTGGAAGTTGTATTTTGTGCAGCTTGTGAGGCTTAACAGAACTACGACAACCAGTAAAAGTCTTTTTTTCATATCTGAATTCGAGTTATCTCACCTTTCAATTCTCAATTCTCAGTTTTCAATTCTCATTTTTCAATTCTCAGTTTTCAATTTTCAATTCTCAATTCTCATATAGATAGTTCTGATGCCACTTCCTTCACTTTATTTCACTACTTTCTTCACACAGCTTGTGCCTCCGGAGTCCGAGATAACGTGCACGAAATAGATTCCTGATGGCCAATCCTCAGTAAAAATGTGCCAATCTTCTCTTATCTGGTGTAATACCACATAATCCCCCTGATGTAGTTCGAGTAATTCTAATCTGTCGAATTCGAAACGGTAATATAATTCTCCAATGCTATTGTAAACCCTGATTTCATTGATTTGAGCTGCCTTTTCAAAACGTATGGTCAGTTGGTTGCTGAATGGGTTGGGGAAGATGATGGGGGTGTGCAGGTCAATCTCTGGGATGCTGATGTGAGAAGTGTCGGTGGGCGGATCGTCAGGGTCAACGGGCGGTTCAGGCGGAGTGGTGGTGTCGTTCACGTACAGCAACAGCTGGTACAGCGAGTCGCACTGGTCAACAAAGCGTACGCGCCGCTGGTACAGATACTCGCCGTCGCCATACACCCCTTGCAGGAAAAATCCGTTCTCGTAGTAGTTCTCCCCACTGATGATGGTGTCGTGCAGCACCAGCGTGTCCATGCACTTGCTTCCCATGAAAGTGAGGTTGTCGAATTTGATATTCCCTTGGTAAGCTGTCGGAAGGATGCTGTCCACAGTGATGCGGAGGTAAATCATCGGCTGGTCCTCCAGTACGGTGAGGTCTTCCATGTTCAGATACTGCACTTCAAAGTCGAGGGGCTCGCAAGGTTTCTCTTGGATGATATGGTAGGTGCTGCCATCGGTGCTCCATTCGAAGATCATCTTCTTGAAACCGGTGTTGGAGCGGGTGACGGCATAGCGCAGCGAGATCTTGGAGTAGAGGGTGGTAGGGGTGGAGAGCACAATGCGACGTCCTGCCGAGTTGGGGTGCTTGATGCCCAAGCAATAGCCATCGAAGGGCTCCTCGCGGGGGTCGCCCAGCACCGTTCCGGTCCAGTCGTTTTTCAACATCTGGGCATAATTGGAGGTGGTGACAGTGGCGAATTGCGACGAGCCATGGGTGCCATCGGCATATAATACCGCATTGCTGAAGTTGCCGAATCCGGCTATGAAAGAGGTTCCGTACCAGTAATGCGGTTCCTCCGCCTCATCGAAAGTCCACGAGGTGAAGGGCTCAGGCGTGGGCTGTGCCATACAGATACTTCCTCCAATTCCCAAGACGATTGTCGCTAAAAGATTGATGAACAGATTTTTATAATTCATTTTGAAAAGGGTATATAGGGATTTACTTTAAATACTTTCTTGTGAACCAATTGTATTTGATGATGCAATGGATGGCTCTTACCCCGTCCTTCCAACCGATATGCTTGCCTTCCGCATAGCTTCTGCCATAGTACGAAATGCCCACTTCGTAAATGCGGATGCCTTCGCGCTTGGCCATCTTGGCGAGTTTGGCTGTCACCTCCGGCTCGAATCCGAAGCGGTTCTCCTTGAAGGCGATACGTTTGATGATGTCGGCACGGAACAGTTTGTAGCAGGTCTCCATGTCGGTGAGGTTGAGGTTGGAAAACACGTTGGAGAGCCATGTGAGGAATTTGTTCCCTTTGGTATGCCAGAAAAAGGAGATGCGATGGGGCTTGCCACCACGATACCGCGAACCATAAACCACATCGGCGAAACCTTCTACGATAGGGTGGAGGAGGAGGTTGTACTCTTCAGGATCGTATTCCAAGTCAGCATCTTGCACAATCACATAGTCGCCTGTGGCCTCCTCGAAACCGCGGTGCAATGCTGCACCCTTGCCTTTGTTCACGGGTTGGTCAAAATAACGGATGTCAGCGTCGGGATGCGCCTCCGCATAGCGGGCAATCGCCCCGCGAGAGTCATCCTTTGAGCAGTCATTCACCAAAATTAACTCTTTAGTGAAATCTCCTATCAAATTGACAGCCAATATTTTGTCGAGAATCAGATGGATGGTTTTCTCTTCGTTGTAAACGGGTATGATGATAGAAAGCTTCATGTTGTAGTAGGTGTCACTTTTTTACAATAATTCGGCAAAAATACGCATTTTTTTAGAATAATGCAGTTGGATTTTTTGAGATTTCTTTCGAAATTCGCACAAATTGTAGCCTTGATGGAATAAAAAAAGGCCGGCTGAAATGCCGGCCCTTCGGATTAGGTGTTAGATTTATTCATCGACATACCATTTGCCATTTTTTTTGATGGTCTCAATATTGTCGGTTTCTGTTTCGCCGTTACCGTAAGTGATGGTAGCATGAACAATGGCTTTGTCATCGCCTTTTTCTTCCACAGAATCGATTTTGAAAGAATCGATACCCTGTTTTGCTTCGATACCCTTGAATACTTTGTCAGCCAGGGCGATCACGAGTTGTTTCTGCTGGTCTTTTTGTTCATCGCTTCCTTCATAGTAGTAGCAGTCAGCTAATTTTTTGGCATCCTGGCTCTTGAGTGCCTTGATGTAAGCTTTTGCCACGTTTTTGGGTGAGCTGTGGGTACAGCTAACGGCCAATACAGCTACTAAAATTACTGTGATTCCTAAAATGATTCTTTTCATGTTGATAAAATTTTGGTTAATAAATAAATGAATAGGTGTTGTTAAAACTCTTTCTTACGGGTTAGCAGCCGACTTACCCAGATGTCTTCTGGGAAGACGACCTTGTTTCGGGCTATGAGGGGAGCAGTGTGACGGCGCCCTTCGCTCAAATCCAGTCCGCATGACAGGTATACGAGCCTGACAAGTTCTGTGCAGTATAATTGTGAGCTGTCGTTGAGGTCGTAGTCGTTATCGAAAACCACATGACGTTTCACGATCTGTAACGCATGTTCCGCTGCTGCATTGGCAAGCAGGTCTGTACATTTAACCCGTGCTGTTGCGCCAGATTGAGCTCGATCAGCGCGATAGAACTCTGCAATGGGTTCGCATTTGAGATATTCTGGTTGACCTTTCTCTGCTTCGCCAGGTACCGCATGTATGGCCTGCCAACCCGATGGTGCATGGTAGGCTATCCCAATGTGCGAATATTTGCCGGAACTGACGCTCGTAACGATATCACTCTCATAACTGCGGCCGTTTCGGAACAGTAAGTCACCATTGCGAAGTCCTGTAGTATCATACGATACGGGATCCCCAAAATCGCTTGATTTTAAGCAGGACGAAAGTGACAGACAAAGCATTGTGCATATCAACGCAGTCCCTGTCCAAACTGAACTACAAGAAGGTGTCGTGTTTCTCCACATACAGCGGCAAATATACAACTTATTCTTTTACAAAAAACAAAGTGATGTTTTTTTTATAAAATGTAAGTTGTTATTCCGTAAGGTCTTCTTTTTCAAAGAAGTTATCCGAAAAATTGAGCAGATATACCTGCGAGCTGGCACGGGTGAGGGCCGTATAAAGCCACCGGAAATAACTTTTGGTGAGTACCCCGTCGCGGATGAGGCCTTGGTCTAGCAGCACCACCGGCCATTGCCCGCCCTGCGTCTTGTGGCACGTCAGCGCATACGAGAATTTCACTTGCACAGCGTTCAAAAACGGATCTTCCTTCATCTTCGCGTAGCGCTCCCGCTTGGTGGGTATGTCCGCATAGTCTTCACTGACAGCGTAATACAATTTGTCTAAATCAGCTCTGCTCAAAGAAGCTCCCTCACAAGTCAGACTTTCCAAAATGATCTTGATGTCAATGTCGCCATGATTGGGATAATCGCACAACCGCACAGTCACATCCGCAAACCGGAAACCGTAAAGCTCTTGTATCTTGTTAATGGATAGTATCTCCAGGCTGTCTCCGTTGGCGATGAAGCCCACTTCTGCATCATCCTTAATCCAGAAATAGTTGTTTTTCACCGCAATCACCAAATCACCGGCGGCAATCTCCTCCTCTTTATACAGAATCCTATGCCGGATCTCCTGGTTGTAGATGTAGGCTCTTTTGTTAGAATAGGTGATGGTAACCACCTCCTCGGGTGAGTAACGGCCGTAAAGCTCATTGAACAACTCCTCCAGCTCCTCCCCGTTAATGCGCTCGCAGTCAGGGAATTTAGGAGCGGGAAGTATCGGGAAACTGAAGGCTTCGTCCTCCATGCGTTGCCGCAGCTGTGAGGCGTTGCACAGGATGCCCGACTCTCGGTTCTGCCGCGTCACATCGGTCAGCGTGGCGTGTCCTGCCGATAATGAGAAGTTGCGCTGGATGTACTCGATCGACAAGGCCGGACTCTCCTCGAAGTTGACGGGCGGCAACTGCGCCCCGTCGCCCACTAAGAGCAGCTGACAGCCTGAACCCTCGAAGACGTACGAGAAGAGGTCGTCCATCAGACTGTTGTTGCCGAACAGTGACGACTCCGACACCCCGTCGGCAATCATCGAGGCCTCATCAACGATGAAAAGCGTATTCACTAATCGGTTCGGACGGCGCGAGAATTCGCTGATGCCGTCACGACTTTTCACCCAGTAGAGACATTTATGTATCGTATAGGCTTTCATGCCCGAATAGATGGAGAAAACCTTCGCCGACCGGCCCGTCGGCGCCAGCAGGATGCAGTTCTTGCGTACCTGTTTCAACGAGCGTACCAGCGCACTCACCAACGTGGTCTTGCCCGTTCCCGCATATCCGTTCAGAATGAATAACTGATGACCCTCCGGCTCGCACACAAACTCGGTGAGCGCACGCGCCGCCACCGCCTGCGAAGCCGTCAGCTCAAACGGAATCTGATTCCTGAATATCCTTGCAAACTCCAACGGACTCATTCCATTCCTCAATTTACCCTAACAACCTAATTCTTAACCTCTTAACTTCTTAACTTCTTAACTCTCAATTTTCAATTTTCAACTCTCAATTTAA
Organism: Bacteroidales bacterium; assembly: GCA_045130235.1. Classification (GTDB taxonomy): domain Bacteria; phylum Bacteroidota; class Bacteroidia; order Bacteroidales; family WCHB1-69; genus UBA1756. The sequence continues at coordinate 31,430 of JBGUPJ010000026.1, read as the reverse complement.
AAAGCGTGTCCAATACCAAATAGGATGTTGAGCGGCCGGTTGCAGGTGAGCTTGCCCTCGTCGTTTTTCCTGAATTGTACCCAGTGGTCACCCTCCGCTTTGCAGGGGTCGTAAATCGGTAAGGCCACATCCACACGGATGATAAAGAAACTGAAATCCAAGCGGATACCCGCTCCGGCACCCAAACCGATCTCCTTGTAAAAACGTTTCAGGTTGAACTCCGCATTCGGCATCTCATCGTCTTTGTGTGTCAGCCAGATGTTACCCGCATCCACAAACAGTCCGTATTTGATGAATTTGTACAGCGTGCCGCGGTACTCCAAGTTCATCTCCAATTTCATATCGCCCGTGCGGATGTCATTCTTAAGGTTCTCATTCGCCTCATTGTAGTACGAGCCGGGGCCCAAAGTACGGTAGTCCCACGCTCTCATGCTGTTGGAACCACCTAAGTAAAAGCTCTTTTCAAACGGCATGGTGTGTGCGTTCCACAGCGGTAAACCGATTCCGAAGTTAAACCGTGTGGCCACCGAGTTCTTTTTGTTGATGGTGTAATTGTACCGCAGGTCAATCTCCGCCAACTCGAAATTACCATAGTTGCGCTTGGCAATCAGATAGTGCCCGTTGTCATCTTTGGGAGCATTGGCCATCGCACAGATGGCAGACAATAACATTCCCGATGACTCTAATTTTAATCTGATAATCAATGAATTGCGGGGATTTGAAAAGGGATGGGTGTAGGTGAGACCGTATTTGAATGATAAAAGGATGTTGTCTTTGTATTTCGATTGGAAGTCTTTGGAATAGAGAGACATAACTTCGTAAAATTCATCTCCCTTCGGCTGGATATCAATGATACTCAAATCAGCTGGCGTGATGGTGTGGGTAAGGTTGGCGGTGTAAGCCAGCGTATATACGATGGCTGCGTTGTAGATACCACGGTTGTATAGGTAGCTGTTTTCATAATGGGCACCAATTTTGACTGAGGTGCCGTAGGTGGTGGCGTCAATTTTCTGTGTTTTTCTGAAGAAAAGCAATCGGCGGAAATCCAACGAGGCCTCCGCACCTATTTCCTTGTTCTCCAACACGAAAGCCGCAGGCTCTTCCTCAGTCTTGGTGCGGATGCGGAACCCTAAACCGCCATATACATTGATGTTGAAGTACTCCGCACTGCGGAACAGATTCTTGTTGGAGTAGGTGAGCGACAGGTCGGTTTTGTCGCTTCGGGCTTCAAATTCTACAGAAAGGGAGTGCAACTTGTTGCGTTTCAGATAATAATAGGCATCCAATTGACCTGTACGATTGGTGGAGTCGCGCTTTTTGGGGTTCTCCACCAGCACAATGTCCAAGTAGCTGAAATTCCGTAGGTCGCTTAATTTCTTGCGTGAGCGGGTAACCAACGATTCCGAATATAGCACATCCTTTTTAGTGAGAATGTTGTCCACTAAGATTCTCGGTCTGATGTCTCGCACGGGTTTGTCTTTCGCATTCTTGGGAATGGAGTCGCGACGTGCCGAGATAATAAAGTACTTGGTCTTGTCGGTTCTGCTGCGATTATACTTGGTGGTCTGCAGTTGTGCCGAATCTAAATCGGGATTGTAGTTCGGGTAGATCGTCACATCGTTGAAGTAGAATTTATAAGCGTGATTCTCTTTGATAATGGGGTCTTTAATACGGTTGAAGTTTACAAGAATGTTGATTACCAGTGTCTTGTGGCCTTTCTTGTCGCGGTAATCTGCAGCATGGATGGTGTCGATGGTGAAGGAGACGATGTCGTTGGTAACATAATAGTACCCATTGTCACGAATGTTGCCAACAATGCGGTCTCTCTCTTCCAACAATGTCTCGGCATTGTATTTGTCGCCCGGGTTGATGAGCCGGTTCACCGTGTCTTTTTGGATGATGCGTTTATATTCGAAAATATCTACAAAATAACGGATGTCTCTAACATAATATGGTTCTCCAGCTTCCACATAGTAGATGACTTCAGCCTTGTGTCGGCGCGGATGCCAACGGTTCGGATCTTTGTAAATGATGGTGTCCCAGGCTTTTGCCTCAAAATATCCCCAGTTTTTGGTGGCAGTATAGATCTGGTCTATGGAATAGGCGACCATCGTGGTGTCCAACAGTACCGGCTCCTCACCAGCATTGCGCATCTTCTGCATGAATTTCGTGTCCTTGATGACATTGCCTGCCGAGTCGGTTTTAGGCAAATTGTTGACATACAGACTAGTACGGATAGGGAATACATCCAAGAATTTCTTGTTGGTGATGGGGCGCACCATATAGTAAAGGTCATCGAACAAGACATCCCGATTTTTGTCCACCACTTTCACGCTGTTCTTGGTCAGCATGTACTCGCCATCCTGCAGGTGCTTCGACGGGTTGCACGCACTCAGCAGCAGAGCAAGAATAAGAAGGGGGAACAGGAGTCTTCGCATATTATCTCATATCATTGACTTCCACACCAGGGAATTTCGACGCATTGAATTTGAAATTGCTGTCGTCCAATGCGGTATTGGTCGTGAAAGTGTCAAAATAGTAGGTGTAAATGGTGTTGTCTTTTTCGTAAATGGAGGTGCGTATAATCTCTTTCTTCACCTTATCCACCACAATTCTGATTTTGTAATACGATTGTCCATTTTTAGGAGTGAGGTCGATGATTTGCACGGTCTTGTTCTTCTCGTTATCTTCACGTATGAATTTAGCATTGAATTCTTTCGACCAGGTAGCCAGCATTTTAGCTGGATTCAATGCGTCATCGTCGCTCTCCTCATAGTCGTATATCGAAACCTCGTTGGTGGATTTTTGGTAGTTCCACATCGTGGTTCCGTCACAATAAAAAACTTGGTCATCAAAAGTGATGTAGTATTTGTCACCTTTGATGAGCGCCACACCCGACAAGGCCGACAAGGTCTTTTTCTCCTTTTCGGCCTTGTAGGTGTAGTTGATCTTCATCGTGGTGAAACCTTTGTACTTGGTGTCCAGCTCTTGCATGATGGCATTGGCGCCCCCGTCGGTTTTTTGGGCAACACCCACCACCGTGAGGCTTAGCATGATCAGGATGACGATAATCTTTTTCATAACTGTACTTTTTTGTAGGTTATCGAATGTCGTTCAGGAAGTTATGGCAGATTTGCGGGAAGACGGCCCGGAGACTGTCCCGCCAGTCGGGAATGTCGAAGTGGAAGTCTTGTGCCGTTTTAGACAGGTCGAAAAGCGAAAAGTTGGGTCTTGTGGCCGCCGTGGGGTATTCAGCCGTGCTGATGGGATTGACTTGGCAGCGTTTTCCCATCTCTTTTTCAGCCAACTGCATAATCTCACAGGCGAAGTCATACCACGAGCATTTTCCTCTGTTAGCAAAATGATATACTGACACATCTTTCAGATTATCAGATTGTTGTAGGATGCGGATGAGAAGGTTTGCCAAGTCGGCCGCCAAAGTGGGACAGCCCACCTGGTCGTTCACCACGCCGATGCTTTCTTTGGTGGAAGCCAACCGCAGCATAGTCTTCACAAAGTTGTTGCCGTAAGGAGAGTAGAGCCATTCGGTACGCACAATCACGGCCTTGCAGCCACTGCGCATGATGGCCTGTTCGCCCGCCCATTTCGACTTCCCATATACCGATAATGGATTCGGCATCATGTCGGGCGTGTAGGGCGTTTTGCTCTGACCGTCAAATACATAGTCTGTGGATACGTGTATGAGTAGGGCATTCGATTCTTGTGCGGCTTGGGCCAGATGTGCAACCGCCGTCTCGTTCAGCAGGTAGGCCTTCTCCACATCACTCTCGGCCTTATCTACCGCCGTGTACGCCGCCGCATTGATGATGCACTGCACCTTTTCGCGCCGCATCATCTCCCGTATGGCATCCGGCTGCGTGATGTCCAACTCTTCCACATCCGTGAAAATGAAGCGGAAATCTTCAGAATATTGGGGTGCAAGGGCTTGTAAGCTTTTGCCTAACTGACCGTTAGCACCGGTTACGAGGACGTTTTGCTGCATGTTAAAGGTGTAGAATTTTTCAGTTTGCAAATTTACAACAAATCTTCCAATGCACCGCAGCCACAACTCAATTCATCCCTGAAATTTTACGGAAAACTTTCAGTGCGTAGCGGTCCGTCATTCCCGACAGATGATCCACTACCACGCGCAGTTGGTAATAGTCGGGCAACTCCTCAAATCGTGCCACTTCACACTCTTTCAGAGCCACTTCTACAATGCTATTAGACAGTAGTTTAAGCGCTCTTTTTCGATATTCTTTTCCTTTGATAAATAATGATGTGATGAAAAAGTCCAAAAGCCCTCTCAGTACATGGCTGCCTAACATTTCCAATTCGTAAATGCTTTCAATGGAAAAGATTTTTTCAATGCAGAATATCTGTAGATGATTCGCCAATGGAGAATCCGCAAAGATAAGTTCTTGATTGTATGTCCCTTTCTCGATTTCTTCAATATGAACTTCAAAATTGTGAAATGCAGTCTCTACTAATTTTGTAATCAATGAATTACGGATGTTGGTAATTTTGGCTTTATCGGGAATGTCCTCTTTCAGAATGTCGTAAATTAGCGGAAAATCTTGCCCGATGGCCTCGCTCAGCATGTCGAGACTGTACAGATTGTTCTTGAAACCGTCCTCTAAATCCATGGTGAGATAGCAGATGGAATCGGCGGCCTCCACCAGATAGCACAGCGGGTGGCGTACCATCCTTCCATTCACCATCAATCCGCATTTTTCTGCAATTGACTGTAAATAAGTTTTTTCCGACTGAAAAACGCCTACCTTTTTGGTCTCAATTCGGCTTTTGTCTATCGCACCAAAGTTGGGATACTTGACGCAGGCGGCCAACGTAGGGCAGGTGAGGTTCAACCCATAACAGTCGTTCACACTCTGTAGTTTGGTGAGCACACGCAGCCCCTGCGCATTGCCATCGAAATGGATGAAGTCGCGCTGCTCCTCTTCCGTCAACTGCAACGGCACATCTTTCCGACTGAAAAACTCCTTGAAATAGTCCTGGATGACGGTCTCTCCGAAATGTCCGAACGGCGGGTTGCCGATGTCGTGGATGAGACAAGCGTTCTCCAAGATGAGGGTGATTTTACGGAAAAGTTCCAGCGTGTCGCAGTTCGCACGTTGTTGTATGACAGGACTTTCGCAGCAGCGGATGCTGAACGAATGGCCCACCGACATCACCTCTAATGAGTGGGTGAGGCGCGAATGAATGTTGTCGTTTTCAGTCAGTGGAAACACCTGAGTTTTGGCGTGCATACGGCGGGTGGCCGGACTGAAGATGATACGCCCGAAGTCGCTCTCGAAGGCGTTGCGGGCATCGGTCTGCCGCTGCGACGGACGGATGCGTTCGGTGGTGAGGAGCCGGTTCCAGTCCATCATTACAGTTGTACTAAGGCCGCTGCGCCGAGGATGGCAGCGTCGTTGGCGTTGAGTTGGGTGGGAAGGATGGCGATCTTGTCGCGCTGCATGCAGAGCAGGTGCTCGTTGAAAATCGCTCGCAGTGGGTCGATGAGCCAGCGCCCCGCATTGAGGATGCCGCCCATCAGGAAGATAGCCTCCGGTGCTAACGTGGTGGCGGCATTGGCAATGCCGATACCCAGGTGCCATGCGGTAACCTCCCATGCGCGGATGGCCATCATGTCGCCCTTGTTGGCCGCTTCCGTCAGCCAGCGGCAGTCAGCTTCGATGTAGGCCTCACGTCTGTTTTCTTCACATACCTCTCTGTAATTCTGAATGATACCGCGTGCTGAGGCGTACTCTTCCAAACAGCCTTTCCGTCCGCAGGTACACAACCGACCGCCGGGGTGCAGGATGGTGTGCCCCACCTCGCCACCAAAACCGTCGTGGCCATATACCAACTTGCCGTCGGCAAAAATGCCGCTGCCCACGCCCGTGCCGAGCGTGATGACGATGAAGTCGTTCATGTTGCGGGCCCCGCCATACACCTTCTCTCCCAAGGCCGCCGCGTTGGCATCGTTGGTCAGCGCTACCGGCACCGGCAGTTGCTCGCCCAACAGTTTCGCTAACGGAACCACTCCCGTGAAGACGAGGTTGGAGGCGTGCTCAATGCAGCCGGTGAAAAAGTTGCCGTTCGGCGCCCCGATGCCGGCTCCTGCTATCTCGCTGAAGGTGAGGTTTCTATCGGCTACTAACTGGTGAATCGCAGCCGCCACGTCGGCTACATACGCTCCGATTTCCGTGTAACGGCACATCGGCAGGTTCTTGCGCGCCAGACAATGTCCGTCGCGGTCCACCAGCCCGATGTCGGTGTTGGTGCCGCCCATGTCAATGCCGATCGCGTAGGGTTTGGTCTCGTTGCTCATCGCAGGTGTTTTGGAATGGTTTATTCTTCGTTGGCGGCCTCCGCACGCTGGCGGGCACGCTTGCGCTCAATATCGTTCAGGATGATTTTTCTGACTCTCAACGACTTGGGAGTGACTTCAAGGTACTCATCATTGGCGATGAACTCCATGTACTCTTCCAACGAGAGCTTCACGGCAGGAGCAATGCGCATCTTTTCGTCCGAACCAGCTGCACGCATGTTGCTGAGCTGCTTCGACTTACACACATTAATCACCAAGTCATCCTGACGGATGTGCTCGCCGATGACCTGTCCCTCATACACCATGTCGTTGGGCTCGATGAAGAACGAGCCGCGGTCTTGCAGCTTGTTGATGGCGTACGGGAACGACTGGCCGGTCTCCATGGAGATGAGCGCGCCGCAATGACGGCCTGGAATTTCGCCCTTCCACGGCTGGTATTCCAAGAAACGGTGCGACATGATGGCCTCGCCTTCGGTGGCGGTGAGCACCTGGTTACGCAGACCGATGATACCGCGCGACGGAATCTCAAAGTTGAGGTGGATGCGGTCGCCGACGGTATCCATAGAGGTCATGGTGCCTTTCCGGCGCGAAACGTAGTCGATGACACGGCTGGAGAACTCTTCGGGCACCAGCACGGTCAACTGCTCTACGGGTTCGCATTTTACACCGTCAATCTCTTTTACAATTACTTGAGGTTGACCTACTTGCAATTCGTAGCCTTCGCGACGCATGGTCTCGATAAGCACCGACAAGTGCAGAATGCCACGGCCGAATACGTTCAAACGGTCGGGGGAGTCAGTTTCCTCTACACGCAAAGCCAGGTTTTTCTCCAATTCGAGGAAAAGTCTGTCGCGCAAATGTCTGGAAGTTACATATTTACCCTCTTTTCCGAAGAAAGGTGAGTTGTTGATGGTGAACAACATGCTCATGGTCGGCTCGTCCACCTTGATGGGCGGAAGCGGTTCCGGATTTTCAAAGTCGGCAATGGTATCGCCAATATCGAAGTTGTCCAAACCCAACACAGCGCAGATTTCGCCGGGGTAGATGGTCTGTTTCATCTTCTCTTTTCCCAGCCCCTCAAAAACATATAACTCCTTGATTTTGGATTGGATACGAGTGCCGTCGCGCTTCACCAGCGTAACATTTTGCCCCCAGTCCAGAGTGCCTCTCTTCAGTTTGCCGATGGCGATACGTCCTACGTAGGAGGAGTAGTCCAATGAGGAGATCATCATCTGAAGGTTACCTTCTTCCACTTTCGGGTCGGGAATCACTTCAATGATTTTTTCCAAAAGATAGCTCACGTCCTCGGTGGGAGTTCTCCAGTCGGGGCCCATCCAGCCCTGCTTGGCCGAGCCATACACTGTGGGGAAATCCAGCTGGTCGTCGGTGGCTCCGAGGTTGAACATCAGCTCAAACACAGCCTCTTGCGCCAACTCTGGATTGCAGTTGGGCTTATCTACTTTGTTGATGACCACAATGGGTTTCAGTCCCATTTCGATGGCTTTCTGGCACACGAAACGCGTTTGCGGCATGGGGCCTTCCAAAGCGTCCACAATCAGCAGCACGCCGTCGGCCATGTTCAGCACGCGCTCCACCTCACCGCCAAAGTCGCTGTGGCCGGGAGTGTCGATGATGTTGATTTTGTAGTCCTTATATCTTACGGAAACATTCTTCGACAAGATAGTGATGCCGCGTTCGCGCTCCAGATCGTTGTTGTCGAGCAACAACTCCTGCTGTTGCTGGTCCTTGCGGAACAGGTTGCTCTGGTAAAGGAAACGATCCACGAGCGTAGTTTTGCCGTGGTCAACGTGGGCGATGATGGCTATATTTTTGATTTTCTGCACTGTATGTTGTTTTTCGTTGTTTTATAAAGGATGAATTATTTTTTATTGCCCTGATTGGCGACTGCGTCCATCAGCGCTTTCACTTTCTCCTCATCAGCGAGGAAATAGTCTTTCTGAAGCTGCATGTTGTCATCGAATTCGAAGACGTACGGGATGCCGGTGGGCAGGTTGAGACCGATAATGTCCTCGTCGGAGATGTTCTTGAGCACCTTGATGATGCCGCGCAGACTGTTGCCGTGGGCGGCGATGATGATGTCGTTGGAACTCTTTACTTTGGGAAGAATGACGTTCTCCCAGTAAGGGATGATACGGGCGATGGTGTCGCAAAGTGCCTCGGTGTGGGGCTTGGCCATCGGGTCGTCGATGTTCTTGTAGCGCGGGTCGAGGGCGGGATTGCGCTCGTCGTCGTCGGTCAGACTCTCGGGACGGATATCGTAACTTCTGCGCCACTGTTTGATCTTTTCAGGACCATATTTCTCGGTCATTTCGGCTTTGTTGAACCCTTGGAGAGCGCCGTAGTGTTTCTCGTTCAAGCGCCAGCTTTTTTCCACAGGAATCCACAACTGATCCATCTTTTCCAGAACGATGTTCAAGGTCTTGATGGCACGTTTTAAAAATGAAGTGTAGGCATATTCAAACTGGAAACCAGCCTCTTTCAGGGCGATACCGGCCTCAGCAGCCTCCTGCAATCCTTTTTCAGAAAGATCTACATCTGTCCAACCTGTAAAGAGATTGGCCTTGTTCCATTCACTTTCGCCGTGGCGAATCAATACTAATCTATGCATTTTATTTCTATTAAAAATTTACAATGTACAATGAACAATGAATAATTAACAATTAACAATTAACAATTAACAATGAGTCATATACTTAACTCTTAACTCTTTACCTCTCACCTTTCAATTTTCGGTTTTCAGTTTTCGGTTTTCAGTTTTCAGTTTTCAGTTTTCAGTTTTCAGTTTTCAATTTCCTACTCGGTTATTCTCAGGAAATATGACGGTGGGTTTGAAGGTTTTGGCTTCTTCGAAATCCATGGTGCAGTAGGAGATGATGACCACGATGTCGCCCACCAGCACTTTTCGGGCCGCCGGCCCGTTGAGACAGATGACGCCGGAGTCGCGTTTCCCTTTGATGACGTAGGTTTCAAAGCGTTCGCCGTTGTTCATGTCAAGCACCTGAACTTTCTCATTTTCAATGAGATTAGCGGCCTCCATCAAGGTCTCATCAATGGTGATGCTTCCCACATAGTTGATGTCGGCTTCGGTAACTGTGACGCGATGTATTTTTGATTTAAGAACTTCAATCTGCATGACCGTAGTGCTTGTTTATTTTATTGATAATTATTTATAACGAATATTGTCGATAAGTCTCACTTGGTTGGCCCACACGGTGATGCAGCCCACCACGCCGTTGCTGTCGTTGAGGTCGGCGACGGGCTGAAGGGTCTCATCATCCACAATCTCATAATACTCCAGACGGAAAAGGTCATATTTGCTGATTTCATCTTCCACAAACTTTCTGATTTCCTGTGTGTTGGTGGTGTTGAGCTGCGTGGAGGCTTTCAGAATGCGGTAGATGTTGGCGGAGATGGCGCGCTCCTCTTCGGTGAGACGGCGGTTGCGTGAACTCAGGGCCAGTCCGCTGGCTTCGCGCACGATGGGGCAGGGGATAATCTCCACCTTCAGGCTGCATTGGCGCACGAGGGTTTTGATGACGGCAATCTGCTGTAAATCCTTCTCGCCGAAATAGGCGCGGGTAGGCTGCACCCAGTCGAAGAGCCGCTTCACGATGATGCCCACGCCGTTGAAATGTCCGGGGCGGGCGGGACCTTCCATCACTTCTGCCACCGGTCCGAAGTCGTATTGCTCGGTGGCGGGCACGTGGTAAACCTCCTCCACAGAGGGCGCAAAAACGATGTCTGCATAGTCATTTACGAGTTGCAGGTCCTGCTCTAATGTGCGCGGATATTTCTCCAAATCCTCGGCATTGTTGAATTGTGTCGGGTTCACAAAAACGGAGACCACGCAGAGGTCATTCTCTTTTCTTGCGCGTTTGATGAGCGAGAGATGCCCTTCGTGCAAGGCTCCCATGGTGGGCACCAAACCTATGGTTTGTTGGGTGCGGTGTGCCTGTTCGAGTTTATTTTGTAAATCTGAAATCGTTTCAATCAGCAGCATAATTCAATTTGATTTTTATAAAAAATTGAATATCAATATATTATAAAATTTCTTTATCAAAAAAAATAACCGACAAATTTACACGATTTTCTGGAAAAATTGTTGGTTTTTATTGCCAAAAATCAATTTTTCACCTTTGAAAATCACCTTTCAATTTTCAATTATCAAATCTCAATTTGTCAGAGGTCGTCGGCGATGATTTCGCCTCTCGGGTTTCGGACAGTATAGCGAGTGAATTTCTCGTCTGCGTCGAAGCCGTCGCCGTTATATACGGTGCCATCAGCCCGGATTTGTCGTACGGGCACGTCCGAATAAATTCTTCGGGTTCGTTTGTCCCAAACAATTTTTTCTGTTTTGATGGTATCACCTTTTTTCAGGTTGGTGATGATAACGTTTTTTTGTGCCTCAAGGTGCATGTCCCTTTCGGCGTTGATGGCATAGTCGGCTTTCATGACTGCCTCCGGCTGTCCGAAATAGTCGTATGAGATGATTTCTATCCCTTCTGGGCAGTCAACGAAATTTTTGTTGTAATACTTGTTGAGGATCGGGGTGTTGATTTGGAAGCTAAGTCTTCCGGAATCGCTGTATATGAGATGGAGGTCTTCGGCTGACTCGTCGGGGTATTGTCCTTGATATGAGTAGAGTTTGTCTTTGGAGAATTCCTCTTGTCGGCATGAAATAAAAATCACCCCCAGTGCCAGGAGGCAGGGGGCGATTTTTAATATGTTATGAATGGTACGCATCGTTAGCGTATGGTGGTGTTTTCGTTAATCCATCCACCGACATGGTAGGTCTGGCCAGGCTGTAAGTTGTTTTCAACGAGAGTTTTACCACTTACAGCGGGCAGGGCGGCGCGTTTTCTTGCGCACTCATTGGCCAGCGATGGGTCAACAGCTTGAGCCTTGTTGTATTTGTCGGCGGCTACCCAGTATACTGCACCAGGGATCACACCTTCACCGCCATTGGTGAATTGGTTGAAAGAGTTGCGGTACATGTCGCCGATGAGGATGTACGGACGTCCGAACTTCGGGTTGCATCTTGCGGCTTCAAGAGCGTGTGTACGGGCAGCTGAATATTGGTTTCTAACCGATTCGATGGTAGCGATGAAGTAGTATGGTTGAGCCTTCTCTTCATTGGTGGTATAGAGGGAGATGGCCTGGTTGAAGAAGGAGATGGCCTTGTCATAGTTTTTCTTCTGGAATTCCTGTACTCCGAGGAAGAAAGCCACTTTTCCGCTCGGCTCAGCATCGTTTAGGATGTATAGGATGTCGGTGTATATCTGTGAGCTGCGGCAGAGTGAATCCTTGCTCAGGATACCGAGCATCTTCTTGAGGGCTTTGAGGTCATTTTTGCTCTCTTCAAATTTTTTCTCGTAGATAGTAAGAAGAACACTTCCGTTGGCGTAGGGGGCAAATCCATTTTCCAGCTTGACAGTTACTTTTTTGTATCCGTTGATGGCGTTGACGCAGGCCGTAGTGTCTTTTACCAGCTTTTCAACAGCTTTGTCGTAAGCCATTTTTCCCATTCTTCCCTCTTTGAATTCTGTTTCAAGAGAGTCGAATATGACGAGGTCTTTTTCGAATTTCTCCTGGTTGGCGATGATACCGTCGTCAATGTATTCAGTGGCACGCTCGTAGGCATCAATTACGTACGTGGTGTCTTGGGTCTCCTTGGTTTTGTGGACGGCCAATTGGAAGTAGGCTTCCCACACTGCAGGCTGGGTGTTCTCTTTCTCAAGTTCCACTGAGGTGATAAAGTCCTCGAAAGCTTGGTCACGGAGCTCCTTGTTAGAACCGCGATATTTGATGGTGTAGTAGGCCTTCCATCCCAGACCCTTACCATAGGAGTATGATTTGGGATGATAGGTGCTGAAAGCGGTCTGCGACCAAATCAGAGTGTCAATCAAGCGTTCAAGGCGTGCAGAGTCTTTATTCTCTTTTTTCTTTTCAGTTTGTATCATCTTTTCGAGCATGGTCTTGCCATTGATGAAAGTGCCGTTCCATGCGCAGGGACAGGTGTTGACGATGTACTGGAATGGAACGTATGCCTTGTCGTATTCCTTTTGGTTGTAAAAGGTACGGAAGAGGGTGACTTGCTCGGCGCATTTCAGAGAGTCTTCTTCTGTGGCGCCATACTTGAACGGGCAGGGATTCTGCGCGACGGCTGTCATCGCAATGATGACGGCGACTAAGGTTAACAGTGTCTTTTTCATAGTCATTATAATTTAAATTATTCTAATTTCACTCTTTGATACCATTTTTCTTGCAAAGTAAAATGCAGGGAGAATCTAAAGTAATTTTCTTTGAGAAGTTCGTTTTGTAGCGTCCCCATCTGACCGTATTCGAACATGATGCCAAGTGAGGAGTTGTTGTTGTACATTTTCAGGGGTAAACCAAGTCCTAATGATACGCTGAAGTCATTGATGGATTGTTCGTTGACATAAATTTGGCCAGTACAGTAACGGAATCCGGCACGAAAACGTATCTTGTTCAGGTAGTTGGTGGAGGCGGAGTTGGGGATGAACTGAATGCCTGTGGAAATGGTTATGGCATCTTGGAGAGTGCCGTTATTATTACCGTTGAGGTAGTAGTGATTCCAATTTTGCCAGGTAACATCGGCTGTCACCAACCATTTGTCGCGGTATTGGTACGAGATGCCGCCGCCAAGGGTCTGTGGGGTCTGCATTTTACCGTTGTTCTCTTTGAAATCTATGGTGTCGTTCAGCAAAGCGCTGGTGCCGGTGCCCTCATAGTTGTAGGTGAGGAGGCGGTTGCGAGTCTTGATGTATGCGCTGTTTTCATAGACTATGCCCAGCCCAATAGTGTGAATGCCTTTCGCAGTGGCGAAATACTGAATTCCGCCCGACAGATAAAGGCCGTCCACCTGTGTGGTGTTGTCCACCATGGTATGGAAGAAATAACTGCCGTCAAATTCAGCGCTTTTGGTGTAGTTCAGTCGTCCGAACAAATAGGAGACATTAACGCCTAAGGATAGTCCTTTGCAGATTTTGAAGGCGTTGCCCCAATAAAGCTGTAGCAGACCGCCGCTGCCTTTGTAGTTGTAGGTGGCCGTCACGTTGTTGGGCAGGGCTTTGCTATCTGCGATGTTGTAGCCGAGGTTACTGAACGGAAGAATACCGGCAGATGTGCGCCAATGTCGTGTGAGCGGAAGCCCTATGGTGATGTAGGCGGGACGTGCGTAGGTTGACTGCTGGGTGACATCGGCTGTTTTCAGCGTGCTGGAATAGATGCTGAAAGCGGCGTCGGCAATGAAAGAGAGTGAGTCGAAGGCAACGTAAGATGCGGGGTTCTTGAAATTGATAAGATGGGGGTGTTGTACCGCATACCCTACTTTCCCCATTGCGTCGTATGCGCCGGAGGTGACATTGCTGGGCAACCCATAACCATATTTGGAGTAGGGCGAGCTAATCTCGTTCTGCGCTGGTACATAAGTGCAGTATGCGACAGACAAAATCGCTAACAAGATTATTCTATTTATTGCCTTTAGCATTGAATGTCAATATTTTATAAAGTCCTAATAAGACTAAATTAGAGGCGGCAAAGATAGGATATTTTATTGAAAATTGCAAATCATCTTTATTTCCTCCTGTAAGCACCACTTTTACTGTCCCGTATTGTTGTTGGTAGCGTTCAATAAGACCGTTGATTTCATCCTCCATTCCGTGTACCACCCCGGTAAGAATGCTCTCTTCTGTGCTCATTCCTATGAGTTGGCTAACAGGCTGGCGCCTCACTTCTGGAAGCCGTTTGGTGAAGTGGTGGAGTGCGGCAAGTCGCATGTCCATTCCGGGTGAGATGGAGCCTCCCAAGTAATGGCCGTTGGCGGTGACAAAATCGGCGACGAGGCAGGTGCCTGCTTGGATGGTGAGCACGTTTTCATTGGGGAAGAGCGAGTGCGTGGCCGCTGCGCTGGCAATTCTGTCCAGTCCGAGAGTCTGAGGCGATCGGTAGTCGATGATAATGGGAAGGGGAGTAGTGTGGGTGAAATCGGTCAGTTGCGTGCGTTTTGACAAAACGTATTGTATGTCAGAACGTTCTGATCCCACACTTGACAGAATGGAGTGGGTGCAAGAAAAGTTGTCCAGCAGCTGGCTCACTTGTGCTGTTGTAAGTTCCGTTTCAGCGACTATAGCCAGCATTTCTCCGTCGGGAGAGAATACTGCCGCTTTTTGCAGGGTGTTGCCGATGTCGATGGCGATATACATATATTACATGTAGTTTTCCAAAATCTGTCGGGCTTCTTTTAATTTAGCATCCAACAGGAGTTTTGTCTGGGCTTCCATCAGAAGTCTTAAATAAGGTTCTGTATTAGAAGGTCTTATGTTGAACCACCATTGGGAAAATTCTATCCGGTAACCGTCGAAATCCATATATTGGGTGCATTTTTCCTGGGCCATAAAATGCTCTTTCATCGCTTCCATTGCCTCTTTTTTCTTCTCAATTCTGAAGTTGATCTCTCCGGAATTGGCGTATGTGGCGATTTGGGCGATGAGTTGTGATACAGACACTCCTTCTTTTTTCATTTCGCTAATGACGTGCAGGATGACTTGTGCTGCGATCATGGCGGAGTCGGAGTAGTAGAAGTCGCGGAAGTAGTAGTGGCCGGCGAACTCTCCTCCGAAAGCGCCGTCGATCTCGCGCAGTTTCAGGGCTGCGTAGGCGCGACCTACCCGCCAGATTTCCACTTCGCGGCCCAGTTTGTTGATGTATTCGGTTACTGATTTTGAGGTGCGTATGTCCTGAATGACTTTCCCTTGCACATTTTTTTCTTTGATGAAGTAATGTCCGAGTACGGCGATCATCAAGTCGGGTGGGATGAAGGTGCCTTTCTCGTCCACGAACATCACGCGGTCGGCATCGCCGTCAAAGATGACCCCGATGTCAGCCTTTTCCTTCAAAACGAGTTCTTGAATGTCCTTCACGTTCTGTGGTTCGAGCGGGTTGGCTTCGTGGTGCGGGAAAGTGCCGTCGAGTTCATCGTACAGATATACAGGGCTTTGTCCAAAAATATCTTTCACCAAAATGGTCGCCATGCCGTTGGAACAGTCCATAGCGATTTTGAGGTTGCTGATGTCGTGGGCAAACTGCCGTTGGAACTCCAGGTATTCATCCTTGACAGGGTGGGGGATGATTTTCCCTTTCGGCTGTGTGGGGTGGGGAGTCTGTTGGATCATCTGTTCCAGTTGGCCGAGGCCAGTGTCGTAGCCGACGGGGAGGGCGTTGGTGGTGGACACTTTGAGGCCGTTATGCTCTTTGGGGTTGTGGGATGCGGTGATCATGACGGAGGCGTCGAAGCCGTGGCGGGCGGTGAAATAATACACCATCGGGGTGGTTGTAAGCCCCATGTCGTAGGTGTCGGCACCGGCGTCGGTGATGCCTCGGGTGAGGGCGTCGAAGATGGCGGGAGAGGAAGTCCGCATGTCGCGGCCCACCAGCACCTTGTTGACGTTTAATAATTCCGGCAGGAAAAAGCCGATGCGATAAATGTCGTCGAGGGTGAAGTCTTTACCGAAGACTCCTCTAAAATCGTATGCTTTGAATGCGCTCATGGTATGATGTGTTGATGATGATCTTGAATGGGGGAGGGGATGTCATTTTTGACGAGGTTTTCCCAGCGGCAGAATGCGTAGTTCTTGATGTCGAAGAGGGTGTTGTAGAAGATGCGTCCCCAATAGTTCTTGGTGCCGAATCCGCTGGGCATTTTGATGAATTTTTCGCTCAGGACGGTTTGGCGGGTGCGGGTGTCGGTCACCACCACCCAAAGGGAGCCGGTTTTGCTGGCCGAGTCAAAGGATTCCACGATGAAGAGGAGGGCGAAATGGTGCTGTTGGGGCATTTCGATGGTGCCGACGTATTGGCGGATGCTGTCATCATCGAGGAGGTCGTTGAGGTGGATGTGTTCGCGGAGGATGCTGGTGAGTCGCACCGACATGTTTCTTTTGGAGATGGTGGAGAGGTCATACGACATGATGGGTTTGCGAAAGCTGAGACGGATGTCGTACTTTTTCTGGTCTGAGATGATGAGGAGGTTCCATGCGCTGAAGAGTTGGCGCAGGGTATCTTGGGAGATGTCAAAACCATTTTTCGTGAACTTGGCTTTAGAAAAGTCGATGCCGAGCCATAGGATTTCTTTTTCGGAAAGGAAGTCTGTGAAGAGTTTTTCGTCGAGGAACATGGTGTTTTAATTGATTCGTTGCAGCCAGGAGTTCGGGTTGAGGTATTCTGTGCCTTTGGTGATGTAGAATGAGAATTCGTAAGTGTTGCTGGATGATTTTTTCGCCACTGTCCCGATTTTTTGGCCGGTGGACACTTCCTGTCCGGCTTTGACGGTGACATTTTCGATGTTCTGGTAGGTAGTGAGGTATTCGCCGTGACGGATGATGACGAAATAGGAGCCTTCAAAGTTGCGGACGGTGGAGACGGTTCCTTTGAAGACGGACTTGACGTCGGCGTTGGCATGTGTGAGAAGTTCGATGCCGTAGTTGTGGACCGTTACATTGGGGGCGTCGGGGTGCGGGTGGTTGCCGAAGTCGGCAGTTTTTGCGCAGGCGGAGACGGGCCATGGAAGTTTGCCTTTATTGCTGGCGAAACTGTTGCTGAGCTGCTGTTCGGCGGGGGTGAGGACTATGGTGGGTGAGGAGCTGCTCCCTGACTTTCCGCCGCTGGTGGAGCCTGACTTTCCGCTACCTGATTTGTTGCCCTGTTTTTGTTTTTGTTTGGCGGCGGCAGCGGCGATTTCTTCGTCAATGGCTTTTTTGATGGCAGCTTCGAGCCGGTTCTTCTCCTGTTGTTTTTTCTTGATGTCGGCTACGAGGTTGTTCTCCTTTTTCTTGAGCTCATTGGAAAGCTTTTCGGCTTCGCGGCGTTGCTGTTGCTGCTGGGCATTGGCGACTTCTTGTTCGTTCATTACACCCTGCTTTTCGTTCTCAATCTGCGCAAGCTCTTCGCATTTTCTTTCAATATCTTGTTGAGTCGCAGTGATTTCGTCCACCTTCTGCTGGATATTTTTAGAATATTCGGCATAGAAATGAATCCGTCGGAACATGGTGGAGTAGTCTTCTGCAGAAAGAATGAACAGCAGAGGGTCGTTTTTGCGGCGGTTCTTGAAAGTGTTGTATACCACACGGGCATAGTCTTCGCGAAGGTTGGTGAGCTTGCGGTTGAGGCGTGAGTGTTCTGCCTCGTTCTGACGGCGCTCGACGGCAAGGAGGTCAATCTCATTTTGAAGCTCTGTCATGTACATTTCGCGGGTGGCAATCTGGTCGCGGATGATGCTCAACTGCTGTTGCGACGCTTTTTTGTTTTTGCGGGTCTCATCAAGCAGCTTCTGCTTCTTGTTGATCTCGGTCTGTATTTTCTGCTTGTCCTTTTTCAGTTGGTCGCTTTTCTTGCTTTGCGCCACCAAACCGCAGTAGGTCAGTGCAAAAAATGAAAAGATGAGTAACATCCAAATCTTTTTCATATACACATATCTTAACCAGTTAATAATCGCCTATTTTAAAGCTTACAAAGATAAAACTATTTGTAAGATATTTTTATTGTATTTCCTGAAATTTTTACACAATTCATTGTGAAAAAAGATGTATTTTTGCAGCAAATTTCAAGCGATGAAAAAGCACATCCCTAACATCATCACCAGCTGCAATCTGGTCTCTGGCTGTCTGTCGATTTTGTTCGCCACCCGCGGGATGTTGGAGGTGGCATCCCTGCTGATACTTCTTTCCGCGACCTTCGACTTTTTTGACGGCTTTGCCGCGCGACTGCTCAAGGTGCAGTCGCCAATGGGCGTTGACATGGACTCGCTCGCGGATGTAGTATCCTTCGGCGTGGCTCCTACAACCATCGTGTTTGTTTTTCTGACGCAGTTGGTGGGTACACTCCCGCCTGAGCTTCGCGATAGCTGGGTGCATTTACTGCCGTTCTGCGTCTTCGTGGTCCCTGCCATGTCGGCCTTCCGTCTCGCCAAGTTCAACCATGATGAGCGTCAGCATGAGGAGTTCCGTGGTCTGGCCACCCCCGCCAATGCACTCTTTATCGGCTTCCTCCACTTCTCATCACGCTCCATACCGCTCTTCAGCAACTTCTGGCTTGTTCTGACCTTAGTACTTATCTTCTCGGTGCTTCTGATTACGGATATCCCGATGTTTTCATTGAAATTCAAGAATTTGCATTTTAAGGAGAATGCCGTGCGCTATATCTTTTTGCTGATGGCAGCCGTTCTTCTCATCATCTTCCGGCTCGGCGCTTGTCCCATTATTATTTTAATGTACATCCTTACCTCACTGATACTTATCCCGTTAAAACATCTTAAACATGACCAAGCCTAATTCATCATTCCAATCGCTTGCTCTCTTTTGTGCGTCTGCCGAAGGAAATGACCCCAAATATCGCGCCGTTGCCGCCGAGTTGGGCCGGCAGTGCGCAAGCCGTGGCGTGACGCTTTACTATGGCGGTGCGAAAATAGGACTGATGGGAGCTGCCGCCGTGACTGCCCTCGCTGGCGGAGGCCGTGTGGTGGGGGTGATCCCAGATTTCTTTTCCGACGCTGCCGTTGTGGCACAGAATATTACCGAGCAGATCTGGGTGAAGTCGATGAGCGAACGGAAGCAAACGCTGGAGCGGCTGGCCGATGCCTTCGTGGTGCTTCCCGGCGCTTTCGGCACCATGGATGAACTCTTCGAGGTACTTACGGATGCACAACTTGGGCTCCATCGGAAGCCTATCGTCGTACTGAATGCTTTCGGCTATTATGACCATTTGATCAAACAATTAGAAATGTTTGAAAAAGAGGGGTTTCTGCGAACTTTTCATAGTGGTTTGCTCCTCATTGCCACGAACGTAGAGGAAGTGTTCAGTGCCGTGGAGGGCTTCTCCTATTCCAACGACCCTGCTTGGTTAGAGAAATATATGAGACTCAATAAATGATTTTGAAGATGAAAAAAAGTGATATTATTACGATCATTTGCGTGGTGGCAGTGATAGCCCTATTTGCTTTTGTGCCAGGTGCAATGGATTGGTTCAAGGATTCTACGAGAGAGCATGGCATGGTCATGAGTTTCTTCAAATTCGCCATCCTGGCTACGTTCGGCGAAATGTTGGCGCTTCGCATCCGCACAGGCAACTATTACGCGAAAGGTTTTGGTATCCTGCCCCGTATGCTGGTTTGGGGGATTTTGGGTATGGGAATCGCCATGTCGATGAAGATTTTCACCGTGGGTACCATCGGTTTCCTCTCGTACCTCGGTCTGGACCATGCACCGACTTGGTTTGCTGAAGGTCTTTCGTGGGGCAAGGTGCTGGTGGCCTTCTGCATCAGTGTGCTGATGAACAGCATCTTCGCGCCGGTGTTCATGACTTTGCACAAAATCACCGACATCCATATTCAGGAGACAGGCGGCTCGTTGATTCGTTTCTTCAAGCCTATTCCCATCGGCAACATCATGGCCGAGAAAATCAACTGGAAGGTGCAGTGGGGCTTTGTTTTCAAGAAAACCATCCCGCTTTTCTGGTATCCCGCGCACACCATCACTTTCCTTCTGCCGGGCGATTTTCAGGTGCTGTTCGCGGCCTTCCTGGGTGTGGTGCTGGGCTTGATTTTAAGCATAAAAAAATAGAAATTCATATTAAGTCAAATCTAAACATAAAATCAAATGAATTACGATGTTATCGTTATCGGGAGCGGTCCCGGAGGTTATGTGGCGGCCATCCGTGCCAGCCAGTTAGGAATGAAGACGGCGGTTGTGGAAGCCGGCGAATTGGGCGGTATCTGCCTGAACTGGGGATGTATTCCTACCAAGGCTTTGCTGAAGTCGGCACAGGTATATAATTATATGAAACACGCCGAGAATTACGGTATCAAGCTCGACACTCCCGCACAGCCCGACTTTGAGGCTATCGTGCGCCGCAGTCGCGGGGTGGCTGAAGCCATGAGCAAGGGGGTTCAGTTCCTGCTCAAAAAGAATAATGTAGAGGTGATTGAGGGTTTTGCCACCCTTACGGCCGACCGTAAGGTGCAGGTTTTCAAAGAGGAAGGCACAGCTACTTACGAGGCCAAACATATTATCTTGGCTACTGGCGCGCACTCCAAGGAGCTGCCGCACATCAAGCAGGACGGTGAGAAGGTGATCGGTTACCGCATGGCCCTTACCTTGCCCAAACTTCCCGAATCGATGGTGGTGATGGGCTCGGGTGCCATCGGCAGCGAGTTCGCCCATTTCTATTCCTCCCTCGGCACGAAAGTCACTATCGTGGAGTTCCTGCCCAACCTCGTACCCGTTGAGGATGAGGAGATTTCGAAACAGCTGGAGCGCTGCTTCCGCAAAAACGGCGTGAAGGTGATGACCTCCTCTTCCGTAGAAAGTGTAGATACCACCGGTGAAAAATGCAAGGTGACGGTCAAGGATGCCAAGGGTAAAATTACTGAAATTGAATGCGATATCGTTTTGTCAGCCGTCGGTGTTGTGACCAACATTGAAGGTATTGGCTTGGAGAAGTTGGGCATCCAGACGGAGCGCGGCAAGGTGGTGGTGGATGAGTACTACCGCACCAGCTGCGAGGGCGTTTACGCTATCGGCGACATCGTGCCCGGTCCGGCGCTCGCACACGTGGCCTCCCACGAGGCATTGGTCTGCGTGGAGAATATCGCCGGTCTGAATCCTGTTCCCGTTGACTATGCCAACATTCCGGGCTGCACCTACACCACTCCGGAAATTGCTTCTGTGGGTATGACCGAGAAGAAGGCTTTGGAAGCTGGCCACGAGTTGCGTATAGGCAAGTTCCCCTTTACCGCGTCGGGCAAAGCCACCGCATCGGGCAGCCGCGATGGTATGATCAAGATCATCTTTGACAAAAAGACGGATGAAATCTTAGGCTGCCACATGATCGGCGAAAATGTCACCGAGATGGTTTCCGGCATCGTGCTGGCTCGTCAGCAGCATGTGAAAGGCCCCGAACTGATTCATGCCGTGCATCCGCATCCTACTCTTTCTGAGGCTATTATGGAGGCTGCTGCCGCCGCTTACGAAGAGTGCGTGCATTTGTAAGAGGGGAGAAGTTATTGATTATTAAATTATTAAACTATTAAATTATAAACTATTTTATTATGAATGCAAAATCAATGATCAGAGTTAGAATGAGCGCAGGTGATGCTCATTATGGTGGAAATTTGGTGGACGGTGCCCACATGCTGGCCATTTTCGGCGACGTGGCTACCGAGCTGCTCATCATCCAGGATGGTGATGAGGGACTTTTCTGCGCCTATGACAATGTGGAGTTCTTGGCTCCCGTACATGCCGGCGACTTCATCGAGGCTGTTGGTGAGATTACCCATGTGGGCAACACTAGCCGCAAGATGGTGTTCGAGGCCCGCAAGGTCATCACCCCCCGCACCGACATTTCCGACTCCGCCGCCGACGTGCTGGAAGAGCCCATCGTAGTGTGCCGCGCTTCCGGTACCTGTGTTACTCCGAAGCAGTGCCAGCGCAAGAACAAATAGTCGGATTCTATTACCGAAATTCGTATGGACCACCGCCGATCATTCGTCGCGGTGGTTTTTTATTTCTGGATGATGCGGTCCTGATTCTGGGTGAGAAAGGCCGCCCAGCTGTTGGCTTTCGCCTTCCCGCCCTCGCCGAAGCTGATGCGGTTTTGCAGGTGGTGGCATACGGCCACGGCCAACGCGTCGGTGGCGTCCAGGAGGTTGGTCTCGTTGGTGAAATCGTACATGCGGTGCAGCATGGCGGCCACCTGCTCCTTCGAGGCGCCACCCTTGCCTGTAATGGCCTGTTTCACACGGCGCGGGGTGTATTCAAACACCTGTAATCCCGCATGGAGGCACGCCCCCATCACCACGCCCTGCGCACGACCCAACTTCAGCATCGACTGCGGATTTTTTCCATAAAAAGGCTCTTCAATAGCCAGTATATCAGGATGATACTTTTCGATGAGTTGGCTCGCGCTGTCATAGATGAGGGTGAGTTTAGTGCTTTGATCTGCGGTGCGGGGCATTTTCACCACGCCAATCTCCACAATGCTGCTATTCCGGACATGCGTTTTCAAAATGGCAAACCCCATGACGTTGGTGCCAGGGTCGATGCCGAGAATGGTTTGGTCGAGGAGCGTTTCGGTAGGCATGGTGGACTATTTTTCCAGTGTTAGTTCTAATGTGTCATAATTGATGATGGCATGGTGCTGGTGAAGAAAATCGCCACCAAGGATGCCTTGGATGGGTTTGAAACCGACCGATTGGTACATTTCGCTTACCGCTGACAAGTCCAGCACGCGTACATCCATCTCCTTGAATTTCATACGGCCGATTTTCAATCCGGAGATATGGATGATGGAGGTCTCAAAATCATTGCCGCCAATTCCCACATTGATTTCATCGTGCCCGACGACAGATGATTGTTCTTGTAAGGTTTTTTCCACAAATTGATGGTCGAAGCAAATGTGATTGGCTCCCGTGTCCAACAGCAATCGAACGGGGCTGCCGTTGACTTTGCCTTTCACTACCAGATGAAACCCCTGTTCATCTAGCTCCCATAACTCCATTTTGGTCACCATAGTGGGCACGGTTATTTTCTTTTCTTCGGTTTGCGGATGCTCTCGTTACCGAACGAGTATTTTACGCCAACCAGAGCGTTGATGCCCATGTTAGGGAAGTCGTAGTATTTGGTATAGTATTGACAACCAATGTTGTTGATGGTAGCGAATGCTGAGAAATGGTTGTTGATGAGGTATTCAAAGCCGATGCCGAAATCGAGGGTGGGCTTCATGTTGACGGCAGTCCAGTAACCTTTTTCAGCATCAAAACCAAGTCCTTTGCTGAGGAATCCGAGGTTGAAATTCACATCAAACACGAATTTCTCTTTTAAGGTATAACGACCGTCGAAACGGAACTCGAGCATAGGTTTGTGATAGGGTACTGCCTTGTCTTTCAGCACATAGAGCCAGTAGTTGGCATCGAAGGCAAAACGCAGGTTGGAGAGGATCTCGTAGTCGATATTCAGATTGACATTCAATACATTGCCATTGTTGTAGCAGACATCAAACTGATTTTTATTTTCGCTGAGGGTGTCGATGATGAAGAACTGGAGGTTCTTAGCATAGCTGTAGTGGGCGGAGAGGTTGTAGTTGAGTTTCTTGACGAGATTGCCTTTTACACCGCCATAAATATTAATGTAATGGGTGGTGAAGGCAGCGGTGTCGAGGTGGGGTTTGAGGAACGGATTTTCGTAGAGCAAGTCTTTGAGCGAGTTGTACTGGCAGTTGCCTTTCACACCTGCGTAGATGTTGAGAATGGAGGGGATGACACCGAGCTGGAGTTCGGCGATGGGGTAGGCGGTGCCGCCCACTTTTCCGTCGAGCGCGTTGATGATACCACCCACACCAAGCAGGATGTGGTATTCTTTGATGGTGAAGTGGGCATAAACTTCAGGGTTGAAGAGGAAGGCGTTGCGGCTTCCTTTGTAGTCCATGTCATCATTGAAAAAGTCGAAGTTGATGTTGGCGCGATAGAGCTGGCTGCCGGTGATCTTGGCCCAGCGGGCGTCGTAGGCGAAGAAGGAGGTGAGGCCGATATGGTTCTCCATATCTTTCCAGTTATTGTACAGAAAGTCATAGTCGAGGCGCACGTCCTGTTTCAATTTGCGGTCTTCCAGCACGTAGTTGGAGGCGATGCCGATACAAGCGTTGAGATGGTGGAAGTTGTTTTTGAGGGAATCGGTGTTGTATTCTTTTTCGGGTCGGACCTTAAATCCGTAAAAGCGCGCCGCCTCGTGGTTGTAGTTGATGGCGCTGTAGAGGGTTTGGTTCCTGAAGAAATGTTTGAAATTGAGGTGCACTCGGGTGTCGGAGGTGGGGTAGTAGGCATATTGTTTCATGAATTTTCCGATGGGTTTTGCCCATGAGGAAAAATGATGTACGTTGAGTCCGAAGGAGTTAGGATGGCTGCGGTCGGTCTGAAGATTATGGAAGGAGAAGTCGAGTAGCGGGGTGATGGGGTAGCCGAATCCCACCTTGAGATAGTTGCGGTAGAGCACCTCTTGGATGTCGGGCGACACCTTGCTGTACTCAATGGGGGTGGGGGTGAAGCTCACATCGTAGCGTTGTGGGGTGATGTAGTAGTTGAATTGGACTTTCTCCTTCACCGTGTCGTTCACGTTGGGGCTTTCGTTCTTTTTGTTGAAAGCTTTCAGTTTGGGTGTGTACTCCATTCTGATGTAGAATGTGTCCACTTGTGCGGAGAGGCAGCTGGCGGCCAGTATCAGTATTGCGATTGCGATATATCTTTTCATTGCTGTGATGTTTTACGGGTTAATCTTCGGGGTTGAGTGAGTCGTCATCGTCATCGTTGGAAGGGGTGGGAGTGGGTGGGGTGTTGGCTGCGTCCAATGCGGCGATTCTTTCGCGGGCGATTTGTCGCAGGTCTTCGCCGTCGTAGTTATCAACGATGCTTTGGTAGGTGTGGCGGGCTTGGAAGGTGTTGCCGATGGCCTGGTAGTAGTCGCCGTAGAGGATGAAGGTGCTGGCAATCCAGTAGGCGGAGGTGTAGCGGGCTTCAATGATCTCGGTGATTTTCTTTTCACAAGCGGTATAGTCAGCTCTCTTGAACTCGGTGAGTGCGCAGTAGTAGGCGGCCTCGGCGGCGGTGCTGTTGGTGCTGGCGGTGGAGAGAGGTTGTAGGTATCGGATAGCTGCGATGTAGTCGCGGAGTTCGAAGGAGGATTTTCCAGCGATGAGGTTGGCGTCGTCCATCAGGTCGGGGTCGGCTTTGGGGGAGGCGATATAGCCTTTGGCACCCTCGAGAGCTTCTCGGTAGTTCTTCAGCTCGAAGGCGCAGCGCATGATGCCGTTGTAGGCATACGAGGTGTTCATTTCGCTGGTGGCGAGAGTGAGAAGGTCGTTGAAGTGGGCGAGGGCACGCTCGTACTCCTGCTTGTTGAAAAGAATGGTGGCGGCACGCTTGGCAGCCATCTCGTTGTTCTCTGTGCGGAAGTTGTTGAGCAGGTACTCGCAGTCGGTCAGCGCATCGTCGTAGTTGCGGTTCCCGTACTCACAGTCGCTGCGTTTGAAATAAGCGTCTGCGATGAAGAAACCATTGGGGAATTTGTTGATGTATTCGGTAAAACCGGCAATTGCCATCTCGCAATTCCCTTGCAAGTATTTGGCTTCAGCCGATTTGTAGGTAATGGAGTCCTGACGTTCGGGTGAGATGGAGATGTTTCCCTTGGAGGTGACATAGTCGAGGAAATCTCCCGGCCGACCCATCTCGGAGTAGATGTCCTGCAAGTTGGACACGGCCTCTTTGGCCTCCTGCGATCCAGGATATTTGTCCACTACCAGCTTGAAAGTCTCAATGGCTTTGTCGGTCTGTCCGGCGCTTTGGTAGGCCTGTGCCAGTTTGTTGTAGGCTTTCGGCACGTAGTTGCTCTTGGGGTGCTTTCTGATGAAACTGTTGTAGGAGTTGATGGCCAGGTTGTGCTGGTTTTGTGACTGATAGATACTGGCCAGCTCGAACTCCACATCTATAATGTAGGGAGAGTTGCTATAGTACTGGGTGAATTTCTCAAGCAGTTCTACCTTTTTGGAGCTATGCCGCAGGTAGCCTTGACAGAGGGCTTGTTGGTACAGGGCGTAGTCGGCGTTGTTGCTTTTCAGCTGCTCGCAGCGCTCATATTGAGTGATGGCTGATTGCAGGTTGCGTTGCATAAAGTAGCAGTCGCCCAACCGTGCGTATGCGTCGGCTTTATAGGAGCTGTATTTGTCTGTATTGCAGAATGTAAGAAATTTCTCGAAGGATTTCTGAGCCTCTTTGTACTTCTCAATCTTCATGGCGGCATACCCGTGCGAGTAAAGTGAGAGCGGGTAGTTTTCATCGGCGGTCACCTTGTCGCTGTTTTGGTACAGGATGAAAGAGTTGTAGGCATCGCGGTACTGTTCGGCGCGATATTGGCTCTCGGCTTTCCAATAAAGGTTCGAGAGGTGAAGCTCGGTGTTCATGGGAGTTTGCAACGACTTGTCGAGCATTTTTACAGCATCGCGGTATTTCTTGTCGGAAATCAGCTCCATGGCACGGAAATGCGTGCAGCGTTGATACGAGCGCAGGATCTCCGGACTCTTGTGGGTGCGGTCGAGTTTCTCAATGGCTTTGATGGCTCCGTCATAATTCTTGGTGGAGGCATAGATGGTGGCCAGATAGGAACTCATCTCTTGTGACCGTGAGGTGTTGGGGTATCGGTTGATGTACTCTTCAATGGTAGCCAGTGCCTTGTCTTGCGATATGGCGTTGGAGGTTTCGTATTGCAGTTTGGCATAATTATAGAACGCATCTTCTTGAATGGCAGATGAATATTCCATCTTGGAGGCCTCGAAGAAATAGTTGGAGGCATCGGCGAGCTTCTTCTGCTTGAGGAAGCAGTCGGCGATGATGTAGTAGGCGT
The DNA here is from genome assembly GCA_045130235.1 of Bacteroidales bacterium. GTDB lineage: Bacteria > Bacteroidota > Bacteroidia > Bacteroidales > WCHB1-69 > UBA1756. The sequence goes on along the minus strand of JBGUPJ010000026.1, from coordinate 4,616 downwards.
TCTGGGTCATGGCATCCACGGTGTCGGTCACTTGCGAGAGCTGTGCAATGGCATCGCTGTAGTCGCCAGTTTTGTAAAAGGTGTAGCCAAAGGCATAGCGGTCGGCGCGGTCGTATGTGGAAGCGTCGTTGGCAGACCTCTTTTGAAGAATCTGCGCAAAATAGTTGGCTGCTTCCTGATAGTGACTGAGGTTGTAGTGTGACAGACCGACGATGCGTTTCAGCTCATTGGGGTCACCCGCTTGCGCGCCGGCATTACCGGCCTCTCTCACCACGGTTTCGTATTCGCCTTGCATGAAGTGAATTTGCATGATATAGGGCGGTACTACCTTGGCGTATTCTTTCACGTCCTTAATTTCATTGAAGTCAGCCAAAGCGGCTTCGTACTGTCCCTCCTCATACTCGAGGTGCGCCACATAGTAGGTGGCCTTGTCTTTGTACTGACCGTCATACTCGCGGGCTTTCCTCAAATAGTACTTGGCCTCGTCGCGGTCTTTGCTCTTTAACAGGCAGAAGCCTTTCTTGAAATAGAATTCAGCGAGATCCTCGTCTTGTATCTTTCTTTCATCCAATTCATTGAAATATTCAAGCGCCTTTTTATATTGCTTCTGGTAAAAATAGGAACGGGCGATATAAAGATGTGCCTCCGGTACACGGGTGTGGATGGGATACCGCCGCACAAAGTCGCGCAGCAGGTACATGGCGTTGCCGTGGTTCAACTTGGCAGCGCATACCCCTTGGTAAAAATAGGAGGTGGACTTCATGTCGTACTGCTCGTCCGTGGTGTTTTCATACACGTATTGGAAATACTCCTGCGCAGAGCCATACTCATGCTTCTGCATCAGCTCCAAAGCCGTGTTGTACTGGCGTATAGGAGATTCGTAGTTCAGCGGACGCTGTGCATTAACCGCAATTTGGGAAAGCATCAACCCAATAATGAGAATGCTTTGAAAGATTAACCTCTTCATAATCAGCGATATTCATTTTAAATTCTAATATACAAATTTATAAAAGAGATATCAGCTGACGTGCGAGTTTTCAACAAATTATCAACAGGTTTTTTTTGAAAAACATCAGTACATGAGGTGCTTCTTTTCCTGCTTGCGCCAGCCGGCATCGTACTTGTAATCTGTGAAATAGATGACCAGATCGGCGTCGTATTTGTAGTCCACGAAATAGATCTTTTTCTTCGCGTCGTACTTATAGTCGCAGAAGTACCACAGCCCCTTGTTGTCGGTGGCATCGTATTTGTAGCTGCATTTATATACCACAAGATCTGCATCATATTTGTAATCAGTTACATAAACCTTCACGTCCGCATCGTATTTGTAGTTGCAGCTATACACGGTCTGACCTTTCATATAGCCTGCGGTGAGGAGGGTGAAGATGAAAAGAATAAAGATTTTCTTCATATATAAATGCTTGGTTGATAATTGTTTATTGAATATTTTGAAGGGATATTGTTTCCAAATGAATGCCCCGCGAACCTTTGATAAGGACCATCGCATTGCGGATGGGGTGTGAAGCCAGATATTGGTTGGCCTGTTCCACATTCTCAAATGCTTGATTAGGTGTGAGTTGATGGAAGATTTTTCCCACAAAGATGGGTTGGATGTGGTGCTGTTCGCAAAGAGTGATGATGTTGCGGTGCTCCTGCTCGCTGACGCTGCCCAGCTCGAGCATATCGCCCAGTATGGCGTACTTGTCGGGGTGGGGGAGATGGGCGAGATTGAGGATCGCCGCCGTCATGCTGGTGGGGTTGGCATTGTAGTAGTCGGCGATGATAGTGCTGCCGCCGGCCTCGATGATCTGCGAGCGGTGGTTGCTGGGCATATAGGCTTCGATGGCCCTGCCGGCCTCCTCTGTGCTGATGCCGAAGAAACGGCCTACTGCAATGGCACCGAGGATGTTATGCAGGTTGTACTCGCCGGTGAGATGGGTATGGATGGTCGTATCCTCCACCTGTACGGTGAGACAGGGGTTCATGTCGGTGATGGTATCGCGACAGCTGCTGTCGGAAGCGTCGCCGTAGCGCACCTGCGGCTGGTAGTCGCCCGCACATTGCGTTAAAATGGTATCACCTGCATTGACGAAAATGGTGCCTTGGCGTTGCATAACAGATTCGTACAAGGCACGTTTGGTGGTGATGATATTTTCTGGAGAACCGAATCCTTCGATATGTGCCACCCCAATATTGGTGATGAGGCCGTGGGTGGGCTCGGCGATGCGGCACAGGTCGGCGATTTCGCCCGGGTGGTTGGCTCCCATCTCCACGATGGCGATTTCGGTGTCGGCTGTTATGGAGAGCAGCGTGAGCGGCACGCCGATGTGGTTGTTGAGGTTGCCTTGGGTGAAGGCCACGCGGTACTTCGCTTGCAGCACCTGGGCGGTCAGCTCCTTGGTGGTGGTTTTGCCGTTGGTGCCCGTGATGCCGATGAAGGGGATGTGCAGCTGCAACCGGTGGTGGTGCGCCAGCTGCTGCAGGGTGACCAAGGTGTCGTCTACCACAAAGCAGCGGTCATTGTCCTTCAAATCCTGCCGGTTGGTGACCACGTGGGCGGCACCCGCCTCCAACGCTTGCAGCGCAAAGGTGTTGCCGTCGAAATTTTCGCCCTTCAGACAGAAAAACAAGCTGTCAGCCTGTATGTTGCGGGTGTCGGTACAGATTTTGGGATGGCTCAGATAAGTCTCATAAATTTTCTCTATCATGATCGTAAAGGTTATGGTCGTTTTAATAAGCAGGGAAATAGGGATCGCTCTTAATAAAGGTGCCCTTCTTCCAGATCAGGTCCAGCATCACGCCGTCCAAATATTTGTAAATGCGTTGGTATTCTTTTTTATCTAACTCATCTAAACAAGTGAAAATCACGATGATGTCGTGACCGCTCTGGGGAAGCATGAACTGTGTTTTGACCTCAAAATCCTTCAAAACGGTCTCCGTAGTAAGATAGTTTTTGGAGAGTTTCTGCTCGCTGAAGATGTCGGAGAGGGTGAAGGTGGGGATATAGTCTTCGGTGGGAAGGGGTTGCCATACCTCCACATCTGCTTCCTTGGAGACGGCGTAGAAGGAGATCTTCGATCCGCAGCTGTTGCCGCAGCGGGTTTCGCAAAGGGCCACCAGCAGGTCGCCGTGGCCGTCGCGCCGCCATGTCGCAATCTCGTAGGTGACATCTAATGGGGTGCGAATCTGGAGGAATCCGGCCCGCTTGTCGTACACCAGCAGCTTGTAGTTGTCGTAGTTGAGCAGCGTATTTCCTTTTTCGGCCATCATCTTTTCGCGCACGCTCATCGGCACCTCCATCTCCTCTTCCGAAAAATGAAGCAGAATCTCATTGAGCACTTGTGCGTGTACAGTGTTCGTTATGAGAAACATGCCTAGAAAAATGGCGGTCAGAAAGGCGGGGAAACGTCGGTACATGGGTTGATTTTTGATTAAAACGCAAAAATAGTCAAAATCATATAATGATTTCAAGATTTTTTTTGAAAAAAATGCTGAAATTGAGGCTGTTTTTCGATGAAAAGTTGTACTTTTGCAAACTTTTTTGGCAGGGTGAATTTTGTTGTTATTTATCTGTAACAAAATGAAAATAACCGCCGTAAAAGCGAGCAAAAAGTTTTGAAATGAGACAACTCAACATCACTAAACAGGTAACCAATCGCGAGACCGCGTCGTTAGACAAATATTTGCATGATATTGGAAAAGTGGAGCTGATTACGGCTGAAGAAGAGGTGGAGCTGGCCCGAAAGATCAAAGAGGGCGACCAGGCTGCGCTGGAAAAACTCACCAAGGCCAACCTCCGTTTTGTGGTTTCTGTAGCCAAGCAGTATCAGAATCAAGGACTTAGCCTTCCCGACTTGATTAACGAGGGCAATCTCGGTTTGATCAAGGCTGCACAGCGTTTCGATGAGACCCGTGGTTTCAAATTCATCTCGTACGCTGTTTGGTGGATTCGTCAGTCCATTCTGCAGGCGCTGGCCGAGCAGTCTCGTATTGTTCGTCTGCCGTTGAACAAGATCGGCACCATCAACAAAATCAACAAGGCATACGCTTATCTGGAGCAGGAGTACGAGCGCGAGCCCCGCGCGGATGAAATCGCCGCGCTGCTCGATATTACCGAGGCGGAGGTGAAGGATTCGATGCGCAACTCGTCGCGTCACCTCTCCATGGACGCCTCCCTCACGCAGGACAAGGACAACAACATGTACGATGTGCTCAAGTCGGAGGACTCCACTCCGCCCGACAGAGAGCTGTTGTATGAGTCTTTGCGTCAGGAAATTAACCGTACCATTGCCACGTTGCCCGAACGCGAGGCCGACATCATCAAGCTCTATTTCGGACTTGACGGCGAGAAGCACCCGTGGACGTTGGAGGAGATTGCCGAGCGGCAGAACCTCACCCGTGAGCGTGTGCGCCAGATCAAGGAGAAGGCCATCCGCCGCCTGAAAAACCAGGCCAAGTGCAAGAACCTAAGGTCTTACCTTGGGTAGGGAAGAACGGTTCATTGGTAGAGACGTTGCGCGCAACGTCTCTACAGCCGCAATAATCATTCGATTCACAAATCGTAGGGGCGCATGATTATTCCGCCCTACAATCATCAATAGCCCCGACAGGCCATC
>JBGUPJ010000025.1:0-112402 GCA_045130235.1 Bacteroidales bacterium | reverse complement strand
GGAGGTCTCGGTGCTTTTTTTCGGAAGCATGTCGGCGATGATGTCTTCCACCAGTTGTCCGCCACGATGCAGCAGCTTTTTCTGTACGACAGTATCATCTTCCTGTTGTGGGATTTCCACTATCACCCGCGACAGTTCCTTCAGTTTGGCGTATGCCTCTACAATGGCGATAGTGGTCTGCACAGCTTTTGGACTTTTCAGAATGGTGGCCAGCATATAGAGGCCTTTTTCGGTGAAGGCTTTGGGCATAGTGGTTGAATGCTTTTGCCGGTCGAACCGGTGGAAATTTTCCACCAGTTCGTTTTTTTCATTCTCGTCCAATTCAAAAATATACCCTTCTGGAAACTTCTCAGGATTGTTCTTAACAGATTTGTTGATGTCTCTTGTTTCCACGCCGTACAGTTCAGCGACATCGCAGTCGAGGATTACCTGCTGGTTGCGCAGGGTGATGATTTTTTCTTCCACATTGGGAACAATTTCTTGCTGTTTCATATTTTTTAGATTTGATTAGAAATAAAAATGAGTTAACGACTGCAAATATACAACAATGGGAAGGTCATTTTCAAGGGGTGTTGAAAAATATTTCATTGAAAATCAATATGATAAAATGGTATATTTTCATCAAAAAGTTGTCGTTTTTTTACGATGAAATCACAAACGGGCGAAAAAGTGCCATTTTTGTTCTGCCACATTTTTGCAGCGAAAATTTTGATTTCGGAGTTTTTGGGAAGCGATGATGCAATGATGTGAGGATGGCGGTTCCGCCGTTCGCTACTTTCGTAACGGAATGATGGGACCACAGGCCGCCATGGGATGCGTGAGCGCTGCGTCCATCCGCCGCGTCACGCTTCGTTATTCAATAAATCGTTGGTATGGGCATACGCTCACACCAGCCGCAAAATTACAAAAAGAATCGATATAATGCACTGGCGTTGCTGAATTTTTTGTTATTGCCTATTTTGTCTTGACGAGTGGTCTCCTCCTATCCACCTACCGGCTTTTCCGCGGCATACTTTCTGTCAGATACTATCTTCCTGCCAGCGTGCCGCGGTGGACTACATGATGCATCACCGGCGGGCATTTTATGCCCGCCTACCATCCATTGCACCCCTGACGGGGTGCAGATGAAGAAAACACCAACAATGTGATAACGGCAGTCCGTTAACCCTGTTCCGCTCCCCGCACGTTTTTTTTTATTTTTCCTGATACAACCTTTTACGACATTTTCGTAATTTTGCACTGTCAAAAATTAGTAGCGAAAATGAAGAAAATTTCTATCTTTTCTTTTCTATTTATTTTAATTATCAACATTTTACACGCACAAGAAACGCAGCAGCGTTATGAGCTGACTGCGGAAGATATTCTGCGCTGGCACGAACTGTCGGAACGCTTGCGCACCTCTACTCCCCCAGATGCCCCTGTAGTGAGCATCGCCGAGTTCGAACGCTGCCAGGGCGTGTTGATCGCCTACCCCGGCTACAGCGGTTTCGGCATCCCCTACAACCTCATCGCCCAGATGTCGGAACTCGTCACGGTCACCGTGGCCGTCTCCACCTCCAGCCAACAGAACACCGTGCGCAACCAGCTGCAAAACAACGGAGTGAACATGAGCAACGTCAACTTCGTGGTGGGTGCTGTGGACAGCTACTGGACCCGCGACTTCGGTCCGTGGTTCATCCTCGACGGCAACGATGAGTTCGGGGTGGCCGACTTCACCTACAACCGTCCCTCACGCCCTAACGACGACGCACACATGGCTGTCATGGCCAACTTTTTGAACATCAACCATTTCGACTTTCCTATCGTGCATACGGGCGGTAACTATATGTCGGACGGATACGGCACAGCGGCCTCCGACGAGCTGGTGTACAACGAAAACAGCGACCTCACACAAGCACAGATCCACCAATACTGCAACGACTACCTCGGCATCAACAACTACCACGTCACCATCGACCCGCAAGGCGACTACATCGCCCATATCGACTGCTGGGGCAAATTCCTCGCTGTGGACAAGATCCTCATCGCGCAGCTGCCCACCAGCGCTGCCCATTACGCCGACTACGAAGCGGTAGCCGACTATTTCGCCAACGCCACCACGCCGTGGGGCAACAAGTACAAAGTGTATCGTGTGTTCGAGCCCGGCTCCACCGTCAGCAACGCCCGCACCCCCTACACCAACAGCCTGATACTCAACGACCACGTGTTTGTGCCCGTGACCGGTGCCACTTACGACGATGACGCCATCGCGGTTTATCAGCAGGCCATGCCGGGCTACACCATCGTGCCCATCATGGAGAAGAGCAGCACTCCCTGGGAGAACACCGACGCACTGCACTGCCGCACCCATGAGATTCCCGACCTCAGCATGCTGCGCATCACCCACTACCCCACCCTCGGCTCACAGCCGTACGATTCGGCCTTCATCCTTGCCGCCAACATCAAGAACCTCAGCCACCAACCCATCGTATCAGACTCTGTCAGAATTTATTACCGTATCACCGACTCGCTCGGCACCCATCCGTGGAACGACACCCCGATGGAACTTGTGAGCGGCGAGACGTGGGCCGGCACCATCAGCGGCATCAGCGACACCTGCCAGGTGGAATACTACCTGTTCGCCAAAGACGAATCGGGGCGCCGCGAAACCTACCCGCTCATCGGTGCGCCCGACCCGTTCATCTTCACCGTGGGCCGCAACCTCAACCCCGACATCCCCACCGACACCATCCCGACCGACACGGTACCGACCGACACGACCTCCATCGACACCAACGACCTCGTCATGAACATTCAACTGTCGGCACTGCACATCCTGCCTAACCCTGCTCAGTCGCAGTTTGTGGTCAGCACGCCGACCGCCACCTCCATGACTGTATTCAACGCCTTCGGACAAATCATCTATCGAGAAAATATCTTCGCTGAAGAACGCACCGTCAACTGCTCCAACTGGCCGGCAGGTCTCTATATTGTACGCATTGAACTACCTAATGGTCAGTATGTTAATAAAAAGCTGACGATTTCGAGGTAATCCATCCTCACCATGACCTACGAATCCATTCTCAACAACATTTTTACCGCACTGCCCATGTACCACAAGGTGGGCAGCAGCGCTTACAAGGAAGGTTTTGAAAATATTGAAGCCCTGACCGCCGTCGTCGGGCATCCTGAACAGCAGCTGAAGTGCATCCATGTGGCCGGCACCAACGGGAAAGGCTCCACCTCGCACCTGCTCGCCTCCTTCTATCAGGAGTTGGGGATGAAGGTCGGACTGTACACCTCGCCGCATCTGGTGGATTTCCGCGAGCGCATCCGTGTCAACGGCGAGATGATTTCGAAAGAGGCTGTAGTGACTTTCTTCGAGAAATTCAACGAACAGTTCAAAGTCATTGAGCCTTCGTTTTTTGAGATGACCACCGCACTGGCCTTCTACCATTTCGCCTCCCAGAAAGTGGATATTGCCATTGTGGAGGTGGGCTTAGGAGGAAGGCTCGATGCCACCAACATCATTCATCCGCAACTGTGCATCATCACTAATATCTCATTGGACCACACGCAGTTATTAGGCGATACATTGGCGAAGATTGCGGGCGAAAAGGCAGGCATCATCAAAGAAGGTGTACCCGTTGTGATTGGAAAACGACAGGCAGAAACGCTACCCGTTTTCGAGGCGAAAGCCGCCGCCCTGCACGCCCCGCTCCAAACCACGGAAGATGTAACAGTGACGACCTTGGAGGATACAGATGTCGCGACCCGCAGCATCCGCATTCAATATCAACATAAAACACTGGTTGACAGTGTAAAACTTCCTCTTCCCGGCGATTATCAGTTAGAGAATGTCGCCACCTTTGTCACCAGTGTGCTGGTGCTGCAGCCGCACACCGGCGAGACCTTTGCCGCCATCACACAGGCGATTGAAAACGTACTGAAAAACACGCATTTGCACGGACGCTGGGAAATCATCGCCCAAAATCCCCTTGTTATTTGCGACACCGGCCACAACAGCGGGGGCTTCACCTATCTATCGAAACAACTCAACAGCCTGCCTTGCAGACAATTACATTGCATCATCGGCTTTGTGAACGACAAGGATATTGACAGCATCATTCATCTTTTACCCCCAAAAGCGAAATACGCCGTGTGCAAGGCATCAGTAGCGCGAGCGGAAGAACCGGAAAAGATTGTAAACAAAATGCTGGCGGCTGGACTCAACGCCGTGCCTAGTCCCCTATCAGTTTATGACACATTTTTACAACTGAAACAGAAACTCCACAAAGAGGATGCTCTCTATATCGGCGGCAGCACCTTCATCGTGGCCGACTTGCTGGCGGGAACGGAAAAATCCCTTTAAAGCAAAGATTAAAAAAAAATTTATATCTTTGCACCCTAAAATTTTCAAAAAAAAGAATTTATGAAACGCATCATCGCCCTTGCAATGGTCATACTGCCCCTGTTGGCCGTTGGACAGAACACCAAGCTTACCGCACAGCAGAGTGCAGAACGTATAGCGCAACTGAAAAAGATTGTGCAGCAATACGATACCCGCTACAACACAGATTTCGAACTGCATATCGATTGCGGACTGGCCATTTTCTCCAACGACGACTATCAACAAGGTATCATCGACCTCAACGGAAAAATTCTGTTGCCCGCCCAGTATCACATTTACCGACAGTACATCGACCAGAAAGCCACCTCTTTTTTCCTCGTAGTAAGCGACGACAAAATGGGGCTGATTGACAAAAACATGCGCTGGGTGCTGCCGATGGAATACGACCATGAAATCGATTGTCTGGAGTGTCTGAATATGTATTCCTGGTTTTCTCATGGCTACTCATGCATGCACAAAAACGGGAAGTACGGAGCAGTGGATACGGCCGGCAGGGTCATCATACCGTTTAAGTTCTACCGCGGTTTTGGCATTGACATGGAGCATCGCATGCTGCGTTTCAGCGACTATGATGAGGATGGCTCCATCAACGAATGGATTACTGATTACGAGGGGAACCTGCTTATCGGTCCCTACGAGAGCATCCAGAACTTCAGCGAAGGGCTGGCATCTTTCTGGTTGAACGACAAGATGGGCTTCCTCGACCTCAAGGGCCGAGTCGTTGTCCCCAACCGATACGATTGCTGCGGCGGACATGGCTTCCATAATGGCTACGCGATGGTCAAGGAGAACAACACCTATATGCTTATTGACAAAAAAGGGAACATAGCGCATACCTTAACCAATTTATCTAAGTTCAACATCGATGATTGGCTTTGGGACAACTCGGTTTTTATCATCTCCAAACACACAAACGATGCCAGCTCAAATAATTATGAATACGGTGCAGTGGACAGGTCTGGAAAGATAGTGATACAGCCGCGCTACAGACGGTGGTATGTCATCAACGACCAATACCTCGCCATGACGAACTATAACGATGAGATGCAATGCAGCATGGTGGACATCTACGACAAAGAAGGAAATTTGACAGCCCAATTCCCGCAATTCACAGGAGAGGAGTACGACGAAACCTACTTTTATTACAGTCAGTATTTTCCTGCCGGCAAGGATGCGCTGTGGGGCCTTGTTGACAGCAAATTCCAAGAAGTGCTGCCCTTCCGCTACAAAGAGGTGACCTGGTTGGGGTATCAGTATGTCCGTGTCGTCACCACCGACGACCAGACCAAAATCATTGACTTTTCAGGAAAAGAGGTGGTCAGCGGTCCCTATGAAGTGATTGAAGTGGTGGGCGATGGACTCTTCAAGTTCTATGCCAGCAACCCCGACAACATAGACGAACTCATTGTCGGCTACATCGACCTCTATGGCAACACCACCGCCACACAAGCGCAAATAGACAAAATGAACGCTTGGATGAAACGCCGGTAACTTCTTCCCAAACGTGATATCATTTTCCATTCATTATTATTATAAAACGATGAAAACCATTGTTTTCCTATTCAATCTTTACATTTTAACCATTGCTTCAGCGAATGGCACCCCTACGGGCACACTCCCCCAAGAACCGGAAGCCATTCTCCAAAACAACATTACTTTTCTTCAAAATGACAACACTGTTTCACATCCCATATTTTACGCAAAGAGAAATGACACCATTTTCGAAGTGACGGTTTATAACAGCAATGAAAACACTGATTCATTGGTCGTTAGCGGTATTTACGTGCACTACAAAAAGCCGCAGGGCAAGCTGTGGGTATGTCACTTAAACAATGGCGAAATAAAAATCTGCCAATTCGAAAAAGCCAAATACCTGTCAAAAGCATACATGAAAGCCAACGACAATTCTTACTGGGAGGCGGAATATCGCATGCATGGGTACAAGCTATATGACCAAAACATGAAACTCATCGCCTTCGAAAAGTATCATGGCAACAAGAAAGTATATAAATATGTTTACCAATAGCAGGGCAAGGGCTTAATCCTCGCCACCGTCATCCTCCTCATCGGGAACACGATAGAATTTCTTTATAAATTTGTTTTTCTGCGAACGGTTACCCAACTTGTAGGTGCAGGCTGGCAGACCGTTGCTGGGCGGCAGCATACGTTTTTTCACCTTGGTCTGCACGATAGGGTCGGTAAACTTGGTATCGGAAGAGTAGCCATAGATGCTGTTGTTTTCCACTTGGAAGAAGAAGAAGTCGTTATCAATTTCAAAGTAGAGATAAAGACGGTTGCGCGAGCCACGCTTCTCCACCACAATCTCACCGGGAATCTCCTTGTTGATTTCCCTGCCGTTGCAGATGGCCACGGGCAGCAGGTACTGTGAGATGAAGGCCTTGGCCTCTTTGTCCCACACAAACTGGATGTCGGCGAAGAGGAACTTCACCTTCAGCGAGGCGGGCAGTTTCTGGGTTTGTCCGTAGGTGTTGACCTCGTAGGCGTAATCCTCGAAATCCTTGTCGTTCAGGATAGTTTTCATGGCAAGGATGTAGTCCTCGTTTTCCCACGGGTCGATAAAATCGAGCGAAGCATCCTCCACATGTTTCATAAAGACCTTCATAGACTGTTCGTTGAAGAAGAAGTCGATGGTGGTGGTGAGGCTCATCTCGGCGGAGTCGGCCTTCATGTAGTTGACGACGGTGCCGAGGGTGCTGAAATCGACGCGGCCCAGTTTGGCGCCCATATCGATGGTACCACTACCCCGCGAGATGCATTCGGTTTTGCTGAGGGTGATGATGTTGCCCGGCAGCTCTGGGTCTTCCAGTTTCTCCAACGAGGCGGCGCGGAAGCACTGGTTCTCCTCGTCGAAGTCGATGTAGCCCTGTGCGGAGATATATTCCGCATCGTTGAACTGGTCTTTGGCGGCGCCGAAGCAGGTGTAGATACGGCCGGTCGTGTTGGTAGAGGCGATGGCCACCACCACCTTCCGATCGTTCACATCCTTGGTTTTGCTGTCGATCTTGATCATCACATGGTCGGGATCCACCTGATCCATGATGCGCATACGTGCATATTTTACGGTGTCGCAGTCGTGAATCAACTCCACACCGCCGACGAAGGTGAGGAACTCATCGGTACTGTTGAGCTCGGCACGGCCATCGAAACCGAAGTGCGGACTGAGCTTGAAGTCGCGGGCGAAGGGAATCTGGGCGATACCCTTGGTGGCCTGATAGTACCATACCGTGTCGAAGTGCAGCACCTGCACCTCCTTGTTCACATCCACATAGTCGTAATCGCCGCTGGCGCGGAAGTCATCAGCATGCACGATATTGACGATACAGTTATACAACTCATAGTATTTGTGGTCGCGGTCGGCCACGATGCGGGCACCATTAAGTGTCTTGATAACAGCCTGTTCCAAAATCGTCACATCTCCATCTTTGGGCACCACAGCGCCATCGCCCACATTGATATAGCGCACGCCGTGGGTGTTGATGACGTTGGTCTTGAAGTTGAACTCGGCGGAAGTGGCGGTGAACTGTACGGCATGCCGCTCGGAGTTGGTGGCGGTAAGTTCGTTGCCGTGGCTCACCATGTCAATCAAATCGCGGGCATCGGTATTGTTGATATCCACATTGCTGTATGGATCGTTCCACTGGAAGGTGAGCACATCCTCGTCGATGGGATCCCAGTCGAACATGGCGGCGTTGGTCTTGAATTGGTTACGCTGGAACAGTACTTCGGAAGTCTCGTCGTTGGAGACGAAATGCCCCTTACGGGTTTGGAAGTCGATATGGGAGTTGTAGTTGTCGGTGGAGAAAACGAACTGGTCGTTTTGGTAGAGGTCGTAGATACGCAGGTCAGCGGCATCTGAAAGGAGTTCATGATGCTTGAACGTGAACCACTTGGAGGTGATATCCGCACGTTTGAAGTTGAGCACGCCGGTGCCGTACATACCTTGCGGGGTAAGGACGGAGTTACCTGTCAGCTCGGTCTCGCGGAAGATGTTCATCGGAGTCTTGTCGGTAAAGACATACATCTGGTCGTTGTAGGCCTCCCAGCGCACCGAGCCGTCAATCATATCGGCGGGCGGGTACTCCACGCCGGCCAGCTGCTCCTGAACCACATGCTTTTTCACGCTGCCCGTCATTTTGTCGAGGAAAAACACCAAACTGTCGGAAGTGGTGGTAGAAGTGAGATAGTTGACGGTACTTCTTTTACCTCTTAATCCTCTATTACTCAAATCAATAATACCCGTATAATCACCTTTCCCAGTGTAGGCTGGAAGCGGACTGGACGCATCATGGATGAAACCGAGGGAGAAATCGGGACGCACCTTCAGCTCCTCTTTGATGTCGGGGAAGATACCGCCCGAAATCAGCGAGCCGGCAAAACGGATGGAGTCGGTATCGAAGTTATCCAAGTTGGTGATGGTGAACTGGTCGAGAGCGAAGAAGAATTTTTTACGGTCGTAATGACGATTGAAGGTGAAAGGATGGTCGTAATAGACGCGACCTCCCTCCAAACTGGTGAAATAGGGCCATTTAGGATTGTCTATTTTACCTGACTTGTTCTTCGGATGATCTACGAAAAGCGTACCTTGGAGGTCTTCGATGGGACTCATCACCTTGGTGAGCTGATACTCGCCGTAGCGGTTCATAGGGCCTTTCTTATTTTCCACATACATGATCAGCGAGTCAATCTGCTCCATCTGAATCTTAAATTCCTCATAGTTGAAGTCGCACTCATGCACCACGAAATCGAAGAGGCCGGCCACCACACGACCCGAGAAGCGCATATCTCTATTTTTACGAATCACCACGCGCTCATTCTGCGGATAGACATTCACAATCTGCGCCTCGCTAATCACGAACCACTCGCAGCCTTCCACTGTAAGCTCACGGTTCGCATAGTCAAGTACCGCATAGTGGTTCTTGGATTCCAACGTGATGTTATCGTAGTCTTTCTTTCCCACATCATTATTCAAATATTGGGCAATTTTCGAACGATAATAAATCTTGTCGTTATTCACGTCGTACTCCACAAAACCGTCGGCGGCGAACTGGATGAGCAACGCACGCACATCTTCAGGAGAATGCCGGATGGCCTGTCCCACCTGCTCAAAACTCAGCGGTTGGAAGTCATAGCCCTTGAAAAGCTTCCAAATGGTGAAGAGCGGATTTTCACTATTTACGCCCTGCAACTCTCTCATAGTCGCATTGTTAAAGAAATTCTGCGACTCGAAAGTGGCCACACTCTGACTGTTCATACTCGCCAATGGCTTCAGCTCGATCTTGTCGGTAGAGATGTCCCATGACAGCGACTCCACCTTGATGTCCATCCGATGATAAGAGTCGAAAAACGGACTTCTTCCCACGCCATACTTAGGTCTTGAAATCTGAAGAAGCGTCTTTTCTTCATTATAATAGAAATTGGCGGAAGGATGATAAATAGAGTCCTCTTCGATATAAACGCTAATATTCGCATCGTTGGACCAGACGGTTGATTCTTTGAAGAGAAAATGATTACAGCGAACCGTAACAACCGTTGTATCAGCACGTTGAATATTCAAATGGGCAAGACTACCTTCGGAGGAATAACCCCGCACAGCCGCCCCGCGCAACTCGAAACCGCCGATATAGTCCACATTCTTATAGATATTATGCACCAGTACCTCCTCGTCATAGCTCCGGAAACGGGGGTACGATACCTTCTCCTCATCGCTCTCCAGTCCGGCCTTATCCTCCAGCACACCCAACAGCGGGTACTCGAAATAGGCTGGATAGTAGAGCGTTGCATTTTCCACTTTCACCTTTGGCTGGCGAACGTCCACCTCATAGTCGTGGAAGGTGGCCTTCACCTGACTGCTGAGACCGGCGCGGTACCACTGCACCGTTCCTTTCGTACCTTTCCACACCTTAGCACCCGGGTAGTAGCGACCGGAAGTCTCCAGAATCTCCACACTGTCGCGAGTGCCGCTGCCCACCAAGTCGATATCCTTATACTCGAAATAGGGCGCATCGTCAAAAGCGAGCGTCTCCGCATAGCCGTAGGCCGTCCACCGCACATTGGGTGTCTGATACAGCACATCACGGGAGAAAATGGCCGCATAATCATCCATAACATGATGAAAATCAGGTAAATTCTCATTCAAATGATACTGGATGGCCTTCAACCAAGCACGATCACAGTCGGTAAGACCACTATTGATGAAGGCATCGAAAGCGTTTTCGAGGGATTCGAAATGCGGAAAGAAACGTAAGTTCTTGCGCAGCATAAAGTTAGCCGCCTCGATAAACGACTCCTGAAATTCATCGGTCATGGCCGGACTATCCCAAAACTGGTCAAATTTGGCCACAAGGGCTTCCGCATCTTTCTGGCGTTCTTTGGGCACTGTAGCGGCAAAGGTGCGCACTTCCTCCTTGGTGAGAGAGGGATCGTTGGAAAAGGATTTGAACCGCTGCGCCGAAAGCGGGAGAACGGTCAACAGAACAACAAAGAACAACAATATAGTTTTACGATTCATCAGGTTATAGTATTGTTTATAAATGATTTATGTCAAATTTGAAGGTTGAAACATGACCGCTGTACGCGGAGGAAGATATACCTTGAGCACACCGCCACGGCTGGCATAGAACGCCTGCTCGTTGATATGGCCGAAGCCACCGAAAGCGGGATCGTCGGAGTTGAGCAGCATCTGGTAGTCGCCAGTGCGACAAGGGATGGGGTAGTCGGTGACGGAACGAGATGGACTGAAGTTGAAGACGAACAGGCAGTTGCCGCGCTCAAAGGCAAGGATCTGCCCCGCAATGTCTCTGACAAGAGGCCGTGCAGGAGCAGTGAGAATGCCGACTTGGCTCAGCGCCGCCACCATGGCACGATGGAAGTTATTCATATACTGATATTTCAGTGTTTCATTGGCAGCCAGCGACCACTGGCGGCGGGCGTAATGATACGACCACCCGTTGCCCTCGCGGGGAAAGTCAATCCACTCGGGATGACCGAACTCATTGCCCATGAAATTGAGGAAACCGCCATCGCACAACGCTGCCGTACAGAAGTTCACCAGCTTATGCAAGGCGATGCCCCGGTCCACTGTCAGGTCTGGTGTAAACACCGACATCTTATCGTACATTTTATCCCCTATCAGTCTGAAAATCAACGTCTGATCACCCACCATCGCCTGATCATGGCTCTCCACATAGCTGATCACCTTTTCCTCTTTGCGATGGTCGGTAAGGCGGAAGAAGATATCACCCACATGCCACTGCTCGTCGGCCACCTCCTTCACCGTTTTCATCCAGAAATCAGCCACACCCATCGACATGCGATAGTCGAAGCCAATGCCGCCCTGCTCGCAGGGATAGGCTAAGGCGGGCATTCCGCTCACATCCTCTGCAACAGTAACTGCATTATTATCAAGCTGATGCACAATACGATTGGCCAGATAGAGGTAGGTCAGTGCATCGGCATCCACATTCTCATCGAAATATTGGGCATAGTCCACAAAATCCACACCGATGCCGTGGTTCCAGTAGCTCATGCTGGTCACGCCGTCGAAGCGGAAGCCGTCGAAATGGAACTCCTGCATCCAGTATTTGAGGTTGGAGAGCAGGAACATGAGCGTATCGTTCTTAGCATAGTTGAAGCAGCGCGACTCCCACACGGGATGCCACCCCTTATCGCCCTCGTGGAAATAGAGGCTGTAGCTGCCGTCGAAGCGACTCAGACCTTCCCGCTCATTAGTAACCGAATGGGAGTGTACCACATCGAGGATCACTCGGATACCGTTGGCGTGAGCGCAGTCAATCAGCGACTTAAGCTCCTCTGGGGTGCCGAAGCGCGAGGATGGGGCGAAAAAGTTGGACACATGGTAGCCGAATGAGCCGTAGTAGGGATGCTCTTGAATGGCCATCAGCTGCAAGGTATTGTATCCCAACGCTTTGACACGTGGAATCACCTGATCTTCAAACTCTTGGTATGAGGCCACCTTGCCCTCTTCTGACGACATGCCGACATGTGCCTCGTAGATGAGGGGCACTGCAGGGCGGGCGGGAGCGGCATGCTTCCACTCGTACAGGGTTTGGGGACACCACACCTGGGCGGAGAAAATCTTGGTTTGTTCGTCCTGTACCACTCGCTGGGCGTAGGCGGGCAGTCGCTCGTCGGCGCCATCTTGCCAAACCATCCACAGTTTGTACAACATACCGTGTTTCAAGAAATTGCGGGGCAGTTCTATTTCCCAATCGCCGTTGCCGATGGGATGCAACGCATAATGTTCCTCGATACGCCAGTAGGAAAAATCGCCGTAGAGGTAAACACGCTGGGCGTGAGGAGCCTTTTCGCGAAACACCCAGCCGGTGGGGGTAGCGTGGAGGCCGTAGTAGAGGTGGTTGTTGCACACGTCTGCAAGCAGCGGCTTACCGTCGGCTAACTCCAGCTCTTTCAGCACGGAACGGCGATGCCGCCGCTCCAGTTCAAGGCGGTAGGGCTTCAGTCCGGGGTCCATTTTCACAAGCGGAGAATCCTTGGTCACAGCAGCAAAATTTACAGGCTGCAAAGTTACAAAAACCGCCACAATTTTGGAATATGAAATCAAAAAAATATCCTACTTTTGCAGCCCAAATTTCTACTATTATGCAAAACATCGAAAACAAGATTATCCAGGCTCTCTCAACTGGCAATGACAAACTGAATTACAAGCAGATAGCGGCCAAGATTAACGTATATGACAAGGCGGGACGTGAGGAGGTGAAACGCATCATTGACAAGTTCGTCAACACCAAAATCCTGCTAAAAAGCGGTCGGGGGAAATATCGGCTGAACAGCAAATACATGAACAAGGAGACCACTGGACGCAACTATGTGACCGGACGGTTGGAGGTGAAATACAGCGGTTCGGCATGGGTATTGCAAGAGGGCGATGAGGAGGACATTTTCATTGGCGAACGCAACCTCAGCAACGCCCTGCACGGCGACCTCGTGAAGGTGCTGGTGTATCCGCCCCGCGAGGACCGCAAACCCGAAGGCCAGATTGTGGAAATCATCGAAAGAAGCCGCAAACAGCTCGTGGGTATTATCCACATAGAGAAAGGGTTAGCTTTCTTCATCCCCGATAGCCCGCACTATCGGCGCGACATCCTCATTCCGGGCAAGCTGCTGCGCAAGGCGAAGAACGGCTACAAGGTGGTGGTGAAGATCATTGACTGGACGCCCGGCAGCAAGAACCCCATCGGCGAGGTGGTGAACGTGCTCGGCAAACCGGGCAGCAACGAGGTGGAGATGCAGTCGATCCTCGCCGAGAACGACTTCCCGCTGAAATTTCCCGCCGAAGTGGAGGCCGAAGCACAAAAAATCCCCACTACCATCACGGCAGCGGAAATCCGCAGACGCAAGGACTTCCGCAACGTCACCACTTTCACCATCGACCCCGCCGACGCCAAAGATTTCGACGATGCCCTCTCCTACGAGCGGCTCCCCAACGGCCTGCACCGCGTTGGCGTGCATATCGCCGATGTGTCGCACTACGTGCGCCCCGGCACCCTCATCGACCAGGAGGCCTACGAGCGCGGCACCTCCGTCTATCTCGTGGACCGCACCATCCCGATGCTGCCCGAAGCCCTCTCCAACAACCTCTGCTCACTGCGTCCCCACGAGGACAAGCTCTGCTTCAGCGCCGTATTTGACCTCGATGACAATGCCAAGGTGGTGAAAGAGTGGTTCGGCCACACCATCATTAACTCCAACGAAAGATTCAATTACAGCGAGGTGCAGACCATTATTGATGAAGGGAAAGGTCGTCTTGCAGAAGAAATCAATACTATCAACCAGTTAGCCAGAATTTTACGCAAGCACCGTTTTGAAAACAACGCCATCAATTTCGCCACCGAAGAGGTGAAGTTCGAATTGGACGAAAACGCCAAGCCCATTGGTGTGTATGTGAAAGTGTCCACCGAAGCCAACTTCCTCATCGAGGAGTTCATGCTGCTGGCCAACAAAAAGGTGGCCGAAAAAGTGGGCAAGCGCACCCCGCACAACAAAGAACCCAAGGCTTTCGTATATCGTATCCACGACAAGCCGCTGGATGAAAAGTTGTTGACATTCAAGAATTTCGTCAAAAAGATTGGTTATGATTTCAAGGTAGGTTCACCCAAGGTGGTGGCCAGCTCGTTCAACAGCATGTTCCAGCAGGCGGAAGGCAAACAGGAGTTCGACATGCTGTGCAAGCTCTCCATCCGCACGATGGCCCGCGCCGCCTATTCCACCAACAATATCGGCCACTACGGTCTCGCCTTCCCCTTCTACACCCACTTCACCTCCCCTATCCGCCGCTACCCCGACCTGATGGTGCATCGCCTGCTCGACCGCTACCTCGCCAAAGGCGAATCGGTTGACGCTCATCAGTTTGAGGAGTACTGCCAGCACTGCTCGCAGACCGAGCAGCGCGCCACCGAAGCCGAACGCACCAGCATCAAGTACAAGCAGGCCGAATTTCTGGAAGAACGCCTCGGTCAGGTGTTTGAGGCGACCGTCAGCGGCGTGTGCAAATGGGGCATTTTTGCGGAACTGAAAGAGTCGAAATGCGAAGGCCTCATCGCTATGCGCAAGTTCAACGATGACTTCTATTATATTGATGAAGAGAACTATACGCTCGTCGGACTACACACGGGCAAGTCGTACCGTTTCGGTGACGAGCTGAAGGTGCGCATCGTGAATGTGGATGTGCAACGGCGGCAGATTGATTTCGATTTAGTGGAAGAATAACGGACTAATAGATGTCGCTGGCCCGCACCTTTCCCCACTTGTGGGGACGGATGGCCGGGTCGTTGATGGTGGCATCCGACTGCAGCCACTCCTTTTTGAGCACGCAGCGACGGATAAAATAGTCGCAGGTTTCCACCTCCTGGTTCATGGCAGCCGCAATCTCGTGACCAAGATCCTCGTAGCGGCGCACGATGTAGGGATAGTTGAATTTCTCGAAACGCTTCACCAGCGGTTTGGTGCCAAAGAATCCGTAGTTGGCAAAACGGATAGACTTGTAGGGCACAAGATGGTCGCAGGTACCTTGCAGGAAGAGCGTGGGAGCGGGATTCTCGCGGTACTTCACGGCACCATGGGTGGAGAAGATAGCACCGGCAAACGACATCACGCCGGCATAGTGGAAGTCGGCGGGCAGGCGGCTGGCAAGCTCCGTGCGGTTGCACAGTTCGTAGTCACCCTGCAGCACGGTGATGGCACCGGCGCTGCTGCCGCAAAGCACAATCTTGTCGCGGTCAAACCCCAGCTCATCAGCATGTTGCAGCAGGTATTCGGTAGCCGAAAAGAGGTCTTCCACGGCAATCTCAATCGCATGATGCAACGAGTTAATTACGTGTGCCCCTTTCATGTTGGCGCCTTTCAGACCCAATCGGTAGTCAATGCTGACAAAGGTGTAGCCCAGCTCATTCAGCTGGCGGGCAAACTCCTTGTACTCCTTGTGGTCGCGCTCGCCCATCACAAAGCCACCGCCAAACACAAACAACACACAGCAGCGGTTGTTATCCGCTGTAGGCTGATACACATCCAAATAGAGGTTACAAGTATCGCGCTTAGCGAACTCGTAAGTGGCGGTCTGTCCCATCAGAGAATTCATCATGGCCAACATCACCACAACAGCAAACCCACGTAACATCTTCATTATTAAATTATTAATTTTTAATTTTCAATTTTCAGTTTTCAATTCTCAATTTTCAATTTTCAGATTTCCGTTTTCAATTCTCAATTTTCCACTTCCTAATATTCATCTGCAACGGCACGTTTGATGTACACCTTGTCGCCACGGCGCACCGGCACTTCGGTCGGGATGGAGCACACCTCCCCTTTCTTCACCTCCGACACAGGTTCCAGCTGCAGTCTAACCTCCTTTACCACAGTTTCATAGACACCCGTAGTAGCCCCTTCGATGACGATGGTGTCGCCTACCGCGAAACCACCACCTTCCAGTGTGATTTCAGCCACAGAGAGTTTGCCGAAGAAGTTGGTCACCTTGCCGATATGGGTGCGCACGGTGGTGGCGTGCGAGCCATAGCGTTCCGACCATTCGCCCATCGTTCTTCCCAAATAATAACCATCCCAAAAGCCACGGTTGAAGACGGTACGAAGACGCTCCGTCCAACCGGCGATCTTCTCCAAAGAAAAACTCCCATCCTGCACCGCCTGCACCGCCTCATGGTAACACTCGGTCGTTACTTTGACATAGTCGGCGGAGCGACCTCGGCCTTCAATCTTGAAAATGCTCACCCCAGCCTTCATCATTTTGTCGATAAAGCCAATGGTACACAAGTCTTTAGGCGACATGATATACTGGTTATCCACCTCCAATTCGAGGTCGGTTTCCTTATCTTTTACGATATAACCTCTGCGACAGGGCTGCAAACATGCGCCACGGTTGGCGGGGAAATTGTAGTTGTCGAGGCTGAGGTAGCACTTGCCCGAAACCGCCATGCAGAGCGCGCCGTGCACGAACATTTCCACCCGCACCAGTTCGCCGCCCGGGCCGCAGATGCCGTCCTCATGAATCTGGCGGATGATGTCGGCGGCCTGTGCGAGAGCCACTTCACGCCCCAGAACCATCACATCGGCAAACTGCGCATAAAAGCGCACCGCCTCCACATTGGTGATGTTGCACTGAGTGGAGATATGCACCTCGAGACCCACTTTCCTACAATAAGTAATCACCGCCATGTCGGAGGCAATAATGGCCGACACGCCGCACTGTTTTGCACAGTCGAGCAGCCGATGCACATCTTCTATCTCATTATTATAAATAATGGTATTAACTGTGAGATACGATTTTACATCATGCTGACGACAAATGTCGGTAATATTTTGAAGATCGTCGAGGGTAAAGTTGGCAGCAGAGCGGGAGCGCATATTCATCTTCCCTACCCCAAAATACACCGAACCCGCACCGGCCTGAATGGCGGCGGTAAGGGCTTCGTACGACCCCACTGGCGACATAATTTCGATGGGCTGAAAGAGCGAATGATTAGACATATATAGCTAATTACTAATATTTTATAAATCACCACCCAACTTACGGAACCCACGAATCATCGTCACCAAATCGTTTTTTGCGGTATAGTCGCGGGCATAAAGCTGGTCAGACTTCGTGAGCATCTCATCTGTAAACTGGCAACTTTGGAAAGCGTCTGTAGGACGCAGCACTCCAGGTTTGAGTTGTGCCAGCGGACCTTTGGCATAAACTTTCGACAAGCCCACCCAGCTTTTTCTACCCGCTAACACGCTGAAAATGTTGCGGATAAATCCACCTTTGTGTTTCACCAACCAGATGTCAATAACGATGAATAACAACAAAATAATAGCGGTTACCACGTCAAAGGCCCGTTTTTTTCGGCGGTTGGCGGGTTGGGTAATGGAGTGCAAGTCAATGGTGAAGGCCGCCTCGGGCGAGAATATCGAGCTGCTGCCGATGACCGCCATGCTGCCCTCCGGGGCGATCTTGAACTCCATCTGGCTGGCAGGCAGTTGGCACATCAGGTCGATAATCTGTTCGGAAGAGAGGTTTTTGGAACAGAAGATGACCTCGTTGATACGATACAGGGTGAGTAAATCACTGATTTGAGCGATGTTGCCGATGGCTGGCGGAGTGGTAGTTTTCGTCTCAGCGTCGGTGGTGATGATGCCGCAGAAACTGCATTTGTCGTCCATCATCCTGACGATGTTGAGCACCCGTTCGGCCTCATCGGTGCCGCCCACCACAGCCACGCGCCGCAGTCCCGCCGGCTTCGAGCCCGACATGCCTTGTGGCAGCAGTTTGGCGATAGAGCGCAGGAGATTGACGGCGATAAGCGTCCACATCGTGCCCAACAGGATGACGGCGCGGGAGAATCGCAACGACTCGGGCAGGAGTGCATAGACAAGCAAGATGACCACCGTGCCGAGGGCGATACCCTGGCTGGCACGGGCCGCACCGAGGGGACGCTTGTATCCCTTGCAAATCCATACCGACAGCAGCCACACCAAGATATAGAGCGGCAGCACGGCGTAAAAATAGTGGTTCGGGAACGCGCTCTCGCGTCCAGACAATACGGTATGGTTCCAATATTGTGCGAGGAAGAAAAGTCCGGCGTAGGCCACCAAAGCATCAGCGGCGGGCAGCAACAGTCGGCTGACAATTCGTTTCAAGGCAGCCAAAGATGCCCTGAACCATATCGCACAGTTAATCAAAAAGTTAAATAACTTCGCATTATTTTTGGAGAAATGCTTGGAAGCAAAAATCTGCATCGCCTTATAAAACACATGCACATAGTTCAGACTTCCTTTCTTCGTGCTTTCTCCTTTATAATGAATGATGCGGGTCTTGGGGAAATAGTAGTTTTTATAACCGCCCTTCAAAATTCTGTACGACAGGTCGATATCTTCGCCGTACATGAAATAGTCCTCATCGAGCAGTCCAATCTTGTCGAGCACGCTCCGACGCAGCAGCATGAACGCGCCGGACAGCACCTCCACGGAATGAATCTCGTCGTTGCTGAGGTAGGTAAGATGGTAGGTACCGAATTTGCGGGAGTGCGGAAAGAGTTTGGAGAGACCGAACAGTTTGTAGAAAGCGACGGAGGGAAGCGGGATGCCGCGTTTTGACTCAGGAAGGAACTCACCTTGTCCGTTCACCATCTTCACGCCGAGGCCGCCCGCATCGGGGGTTTCGTCCATGAAGGCGAGGCACTTCTCGAAAGTGTCTTCCTCCACCACGGTGTCGGGGTTGAGCAGCAGCACGTACTCGCCGGTGGATTCGCGGATGGCCTGGTTGTTGGCCTTCGCAAAGCCCACATTCTCCTTGTTGGCCATCACCCGCACCTGCGGAAACTTCTCCGCAAGCATCGCCAAAGAGTGGTCAACGGAGTTGTTGTCCACCACAATCACCTCAGCCTCAATGCCATTGAGGGCTTTATAGACTGAAATGAGAGCCTGCTCCAAAAAATGCTCGACATTGTAATTGACGATGATGATGCTCAGCTTCATTGTGCAGATGTTAGAAATAGGCCAGCACGGTCTTCTGCGTGCGTACCTTGTCCCCTACTTTCACATTCACTTCCGCATTCAGCGGCAGAAACACATCCACACGGGAGCCGAAGCGGATCATGCCCATCTCTTCGCCCTGCTTCACTTGGTCACCGGGTTGCGGATAAGAGACAATACGGCGTGCCACAAAACCGGCAATCTGTCGGAAAAGCACCACATCGTTCTCATTGCGGCGCACCACCACCGTATTGTGCTCATTATCCAAAGATGACTTCGGCAAATTGGCCACAAAATATTTTCCGGGATGATAGGCCACATATTCAATAGTGCCCGAAATCGGATAAAAATTCACATGCACGTTATACACCGACATGAACACGGAAATCTTGATTCGCGAATCCTTAAAATACTCATGTTCAGTAGCTTCCTCAATCGAAATCACGGTTCCATCAGCAGGAGAAATTACGCCATTTTCCACCACATTGACATGACGGCGCGGAACGCGGAAGAAACGAACGACCGTAAAGAAGGGCAGCAACATTAGAAAGGTCAACACCATATTCGTCCACCAACCATGGTCAGTGAAGTGATAGTAGAGGAATAAACAAACTGCCTCTATTACAGCGGCTACAGTGATTGGTATAATGCCCTCTTTATGCAGTTTCATAGATGAAATTTCAGTGTGCAAAAATACAATTATTTGTTGAATTACACAAAAAAAAAGCCACCACGATGTGGCGGCCTTTTCGTACAAAATTATCGGAAAGAGCGGAACCGATTAGTATTTCATCATTTTGCTGGTGCCCATCAGCACGCCTTCGCCCTGCAAGTGGAGCAGGTAAAGACCCGTGCGCAACGAGCCCACATTCAGCACATTGCTGCCTTCCTGCACCGACTGGCGCAGCACCAGCTGACCCGCGGGATTGTAGATGCGAACCTCTGAAGCTCCTGCAGGTGCCTCTACCGTCAGTTCGTCAGTTACCGGATTCGGATAGAGCACCACCGGACGCAAAGCATACTCCTGAACGCCCACGTGGAAAGCCAACGTGTAGGTTTTGGTCAGACTACCACAGCTTACCACCACCGACACTTCAGGATTGATATTCGTCCAGTCGGGCTGAATGACTTCCACTGTAGCATACTCGGAAACAGGGGTAGCCGTCACAACAGGAATATTCATCATGTCAGCATAGGTAAGGACATATTCTGTAACGTCAGGTGAAAAACCATCTACAGTGGCGCCATCCACCTGCAAGTCAGCCAAATCGGCATTGGGCTCCACTAACGTGATGTTAACGGTGTAGGTCTTGCTCAAGCCGCTGCAGGTTACCACCACCGTAGCGGTCGGGTTCTCCAAACTGGGCTGGGTAATAGCCACTTCACCGATAGTGGAGCGCGGGGTGGCGGTCACCACGGGCATCTCCGTACCGAAGCAAATCACATCGTAGGAGGTGATAGCCGGGTCGAAGCCGGTCACCGTAACGCCATCCACTTGCAGGTCGGCCAAGTCGGCGGTGATTTCAGGAGCAATGGTGAAATGGAGGGTGTACAGGCATGACAGAGCGCCACAGGTTACACTGATTTCCGTCAAGGTATCCACAATGATGGGGGCGATGACGGCCTGTGAGGACACCGTGGTGGCACCCACCTGCACAGCGGTAAGATTAGTGCCGAACGGCAGTTCGTATTCATAGTCGAACACCAGCGGCTGGAAGTTGGGGATCGGCTCACCATTGACCGTAATCTGCGAAAGATGAGCATCTTCAGCTTCGGCTATGATGAACTCAACTGTGTAGGTTTTCTCCAACGTCTCGCAAGTTACAACGATAGTAGCAATCGGATCTGCCTCAGTGGGTTCAGTAATATTCACCTGCGCGGCATCATTAACCGGAATGGCGGTGATGGTCGGGAAGGAGTGGCCGTATGGCAGCACCTGCGAGTACTGCAGCACCTGCGGGTTGAAGCCCGCGATAGTCACGCCATCAAGCTGCAAGTCAGCGAGATCGGCGCTGATGGCCTCAGCGATGGTGAAATGCACCGTGTAGGTTTTGGACAGCGAGCCGCAGGTAACCGCGAGAACGGCTGTGGGCGCACTGGCCGTGGGCTGGGTGATGTTCAGCTGGGCGGTGGCGACATCCAACACTGCACTCACCACCGGCAGTTCAGCGCCGAACGGCAGCAGCACATCGTACTGCATAATGCTGGGAGCAAAGGCCGGCGTTACGTTGTAGGTGCTGATAGAAGCATCATCCAACAAAATATCAATCAAATCAGCACTTTCAGGCGCCGCAAAAGTGTAGTTGATGGTATAAGTAGTGGTGCTGGGACCTTGCGTCACCACGATGGTGGCCGTAGGATTGGTCGTGGTAGGCTGTGTGATGCTCACCACACCATTCACCGAAGTAGCCGTGGCCGTCACGGTGGGCATGGCTGAACCATACGGCAATTCGATGCTGTAAGTCAGGGTGTTGGCATCAAAGCCTGCCACCGTCTGTCCGTTGCTCTTCAGGTCGCTCAAGGTGGAGATATAGATGAATTCAATATCGTCGATATAGACCTCGTCGCCGCTGGTACCACCGCCAGGAGTTTTGTTGGTGGTGAAGGTCAACAGGATGTATTCGGGAGTGGCATTGCCATACGTATAGCTGAACGGCACCGTGTACTCGTGCCAGGTGTTGTCGCCATTGAAATTAAGGGTGGCCACACCCGTGATATTCTGATGGTCGGAATTAATAATGGGATTTCGCACCGCATTGTTGTTATGCACTATCGCATTCGCACGGGCCTGATCGGAAGAGCTGGAGATACGTGCTTTCGCCCAGAAATGCATATAGTCGGGACGGCCGTTGAACGGCTGATTGAAACCGGCCTGAGACGGGTAGGTGACATTATAGTTATTACTGTTGTTAGCCGTCATAGAGCCCACATGAATACGGCCTGTGGTCATGTTGCCGTTGGCCACAACGCCCATGATGGAGGTGGCATAAATACGACAACTGTGGCTTCCCGCACTGCCGGGACGAGTATCGGATGAGTTCTCGTGGTGCGTCTGCTGCGCCGATGAACAACCAATGATGAGTGTACACTCTGAAGTACCAAAACTATTCCAATTGGTGGGTTCTGATGAACTTGATGTGCCATCCCACTGCTCAAATCCACCATTCGGCAACTGATAAACCTGCGCCTTCATTGCAAAAGGCATCATCAGCATTACCATTCCAATCACTAATAATAATTTTTTCATAATCGTTTTTTTTAGAACAACATTAGGTTTCTGTTTTGCGGCGGCAAAATTACACCTTTTTTCTAATACGAAATACAGAAAATACAAAATTTTCGATTATCTATTTAATAATCAATAAAATAATTTTCTTAATAAATGTTAATACACTATTTCAGACATGGCAATATCGGTCTTTTCGGTAGGCACAAAAGGCACTTTTTGGAAGTTAAAACAGACTCCGATGGTATGCACGTGAGCATGCTGGGCGAGGAACCGGTCGTAATAGCCCTTGCCGCGTCCCAAACGGTTACCCTGAGCATCGAAGGCCATGCCCGGCACCACAATAAGGTCGAAATCACCCGTGTAGGGCGCGCTGTCGGGTTCAAGAATGTTGAAATCGCCTGTCACAAAGGGAGTATCGGCATCGAGGGCCACCGGCACGATGTCATCGCCGACAACCGTGGGCAGGACAATATTTTTGCGATTCCGCCATTTTTCAATCAGCTCAAAGGTACGCACCTCATCGGGAAGCGAGGCGTACAGCAGAATATTTTGGGCTTTCTTAAAGGCGGGATGGTTTTCTAACTTATTCATTATCAATCGAGACATCTCGTTAAGCTCATCTGGGAAGCGCGATTTTTTCATCAGTCGGATGATGCTGCGCAATTCGGGCTTGGTATAATTTTCCGACAGCATCTGTTTTTCGAACTGCCGCAACTGTGCACGGTACTTTTCTATCTGACCATTCAGAAAATCTTCGCTGAACTTACTGTCGCAGAAACCATTACCCCGTGCCACATACGACGGGTCATCCATATCTTCCATGAGTTCAATATAATTTTGAAGATATTGGAGGGTTTCTTTGTATTCGGAAAGGAGAGACATTTTGAATTGAAAATTGAAAATTGAAAAATGAAAATTAAAACTGAAAACTGAAAACTGAAAACTGAAAACTGAAAATTGAGAGTTAATAGTTAATAGTTAATAGTTGATAGTTGATAGTTAAGGAGTTAAGGAGTTGAAATTGTACATTGTAAATTGTAAATTGTTCATTGTCAATTTCCAAAGTCGTCGTAGTGGATATTTTCGGGGGGAACGCCGAGGGAGTCGAGCATGTGGAGGACGGCTTGGAGCATCATCGGAGGGCCGCAAATATAGTATTGAATCTCTTCGGGGGCGGGATGGTCTTTAAGGTACTGATCATAAATGACTTGGTGGATGAAGCCGGTCGGACCGGTCCAGTGGTCATCGGGCTGCGGGTCGGAGAGGGCGATATGGAAGGAGAAATTGTCGTTTTCACGCTCAATTTCTTCAAAATCATTTTGATAAAAAAGCTCCTGCAACGAGCGGCCACCATACCAGAAGGTGGTTTTACGTTGAGTATGTAACGTCTTGAATTGATGGAAGATATGCGAGCGCATCGGAGCCATGCCAGCACCACCGCCGATGAACATCATCTCTCCCCTGCCCTCTTCCACAAAGAACTCGCCGTAAGGGCCCGACACCATCACCTCATCGCCCGGCTTGAGGTTGTGGATATAGGAGGAAGCCACGCCGGGATTCACCTTCTCGAAGGCTCCTTTCTTGCGGTTGAAAGGCGGCGTAGCGATACGCACATTGAGCATGACAATCTGATTTTCAGCAGGATAATTGGCCATGGAGTAGGCTCTGACGGTATCGCTGCTGTTTTTCATTTTCAGATTGAAAAGTCCCATTTTCTGCCAGTCGGCACGGAATTTTTCTTCTACATTAATATTAAAAAAAGGAACAATACAGGCCGGAATGTCAATCTGTATGTAGCCGCCGGAGCGGAAGTCGATATGCTCACCCTCAGGCAGTTGCAGCACCAGCTCCTTGATGAAGGTGGCCACATTGCGGTTGGAAACCACCGTGCATTTCCACTTCTTGATGCCGAAGAACTCCTTGGGGATTTCAATCTCCATATCCTCGCGCACCTTCACTTGACAGAAGAGCCGGTAATGGTCGGCGGCCATCTTGCGGGAGATATGCGCCAACTCGGTGGGCAGAATCTCGCCGCCGCCCGACAGCACCTTACCTTTACAGGTGCCACAACTGCCACCACCGCCGCAGGCCGACGGCACAAAGACCTTCTCGTCCGACAACGCCTGCAACAACGAACATCCGCGCTCGTGTTCCACCTCCTTCTCGCCATTGATGCGGATCTTCACCTTCCCGCCCGGCACTAACTTCCTGCGGGCAAAGAGCAACATCGCCACCAAGATCCAAATCACCACCAGCGCAATCCCTAAAGCTATCAGCATCGTCTTCATCCCATCATCCTCCTTCTAAAATCCTAAAAATGCCATAAATGCCAAGCCCAAAAGACCGGTAATAATATAGGCTATCCCATTGCCCTGCAATCCTTTAGGAATGTCGGAATAGCGAAGTCGCTCACGGATGGCCGCAAATGCCACGATGGCCAGCAGCCAGCCCACGCCAGAACCCACCGCATACGAGAAACTGTGCGCCACTGTCGGGAAATGCCGCTCCTGCATGAAAAGCGAACCGCCCAGAATGGCGCAGTTGACCGCAATCAGCGGCAAAAAGATGCCCAACGCCTGATAGAGCGCGGGCGAAAATTTCTCAATCACCATCTCCAACAGCTGCACCATGCCTGCGATGACGGCGATGAAAATGATGAGCGAAAGGAACGAGAGGTCAACGCCCGCCAACGAAACACTCATCCACGACAAAGCACCAGCTTGCAACAGATATTTGTCAATCAGATAGTTGACAGGTACAGTAACGGTGAGCACGAAGCATACGGCGATGCCCAAACCGAGGGCGGTCTTCACATTTTTGGAGACGGCCAAATAGGAGCACATCCCCAAAAAGTAGGCGAACACCATATTGTCGATCAGCGCCGACCGCACGAAAAGCTCACCCAACCCGCTCATTTCACCTTATTTTGTTTAGCATTCAAAATCCATATCAACGCACCCACGATGATGAGCGCCATCGGCGGCAAAATCATCAATCCGTTGTTCATGTAGCCGGCCTCGTAAAACGCCTGCGGCACCATCTGGCAGCCCCAAAGCGTTCCAGAACCCAACAGCTCGCGAATCGTGCCCACCACCACCAGCACCAGTCCGTAACCCAGGCCGTTCATCAAACCATCGATGAACGACGGCACCGGCGGGTGCGACAGGGCGAAGGCCTCCAGCCGTCCCATGATGATGCAGTTGGTGATGATGAGTCCCACAAAAACCGAGAGCATCCGACTGATTTCAAAGACGTAGGCCTGCAAAAACTGGTCCACAGCAATCACCAACGAGGAGACCACC
This sequence comes from Bacteroidales bacterium, assembly GCA_045130235.1. Classification (GTDB taxonomy): domain Bacteria; phylum Bacteroidota; class Bacteroidia; order Bacteroidales; family WCHB1-69; genus UBA1756. The sequence goes on along the minus strand of JBGUPJ010000025.1, from coordinate 86,457 downwards.
AGCAATTGAACCATTATTCTAACACGTGGCGGTATAGTATTGCGTAACAGTGAGATAATCAAATTCGACAAAGCGCACACGACCGTCACGGAGAGGGCCATCACCACGGCCGGTTTCAGCTGGGCGGTGACGGCCAAAGCCGAACATACGCCGAGTACCTGCACGAGGATGGGATTCTCTTTCGATAAGGGTCCGAGGTACTTTTTCATCGCATGGCAGGTTGAGTTTGACGATTAGAATCCAGGAGTGCGGGCAGCTGCTGCAGCATGGCATCCACCCCGTTGGAGGTGAGCGTGGCGCCGGTGATGGCATCCACACGGTTGGCGGCGGCCACCTGAGGCTCGCGGCCGGGCTTCAGCACCCTGACGGAAGTGGGGCGCCCGGCGGCATCGTAGAGACTTTTCCCCACGAACTGCGATTGGAACTTCTCTTCCGTGATGTTCGCACCCAGCCCGGGAGTTTCCGACTTGTGCGAGAAGGTCACGCCCTTGATGGTTTTCCCATCTTGGGCAATCACCACATAACCCCATATTGGTCCCCAAAGTCCCTTGCCATCCACACGCACCACGGTACCTTTCGTACCATCAGCGCATTGGATCGTATAGCATTCCTTCTCCCCTTCCCCACGAACCGCCACCTTGGCAAACAGGTCGGCAGCGTCTTTGCCCGCCATCACATCGTAGCCGGCGGCACGAAGAATCTGGGAAGCCTTGTCGGCAGCAAAGTTCATCTCCTGCCGCGACTTCAGTCCGAGCGTCAGTCCCGAAAGCAAACCCACCATCACCACCACAAGGATGCTGACATATATAAATATATAGGTGTTGCTAAAATTCTTCATCACACGGGTTTTACGCCAGAGAAGAAGATATACAAATATCTAACAGATAATTATTTAGCGTTTAAACTTAACACCCAGAACGAGATTGATCATATTCTGTTTCCAGAAAGTCTTCTCGTCATACTGTTTGAACTTACTGGCCGAAATGTCGTATTTGGCATCGAAGGTGAAAATCCAAAAATCTATACCGAGACCGGCCTGCGCGCCCCACTGAGCGAACCCAACGGCATCTTCAAAGTTGTCGTAGTCGCTACCGAGACGGAAGCCCACACGGGGACCGAGGAAGATGCGAAGGTTGAAGTTTTTGTTATTGACAATTTTGTAACCGAGGAGGAGCGGCACATCGATAAAATGCTGACCCACTTCAAAACTCTCTTTCAATTCATTCTTGAGGTCTTTGAAATTGGTGCTGCGGAACGAGTACATGAAGGAGGGTTCGAAATAGAACGAACGGCCGGCACGGATGAAGATACCCGCCTCACCACCAGGCTGCATCGTACTCTTTCCGATGTAATTACTGAAATTGATGCCCACCTTGATACCACCCGTGAAAGCAGTACCTTTATACTCAGAATCCTGCGCACGAAGCGCAAAAGGCATCATCAGCATCAGGACGGTAATAATTGTAAAAAATCGTTTCATAATATTCATTTTTATAAAAACTTGCAAATTATCATTTTAGGCGGCAAAGATACAACTTTTTTCCCATACGGCAGCAGATTGTACAAAAGAAAGTATGCTACCATATAAAAGTGGGGCTGCCATAATATGGCAGCCCCACTTTATCAATGGAATCAAAATATCCTATTATTCGAACGAAAGGATAGCCTTCTTAATCAGTTCGATAGCCTCGCGGAGTTCCTCTTCGCTGATAACCAACGGAGGAGCGAAACGGATGATGTGCTGATGGGTGGGCTTAGCCAGCACGCCGAGCTCTTTCATCTTCTCGCAAACGTCCCAAGCCTCTTTTCCGTTCTTCGGACGGATGATGATGGCGTTGAGCAAACCTTTACCACGCACCTGCTGGATCATGTCGCTCTTCACACTGTTCATCTCATCGCGGAAGATCTTTCCGAGGTAAGCGGCGCGGTCGGCAAGTTTCTCTTCTTTCACCACTTCGAGGGCAGCGATGGCCACCTTGCAAGCGATGGGGTTGCCACCGAAGGTGGAGCCGTGTTCGCCGGGCTTGATGGTCAGCATGATGTCGTCATCGGCGAGCACTGCGGATACCGGCATGGTACCGCCAGAGAGGGCCTTACCGAGGATGAGGATGTCGGGACGAACGCCTTCGTGGTCGCAAGCCAACATCTTACCCGTACGGGCGATACCGGTCTGCACCTCATCGGCGATGAAGAGCACATTCTTGGCCTTGCAAAGGTCGTAGGCTTTCTTCAGGTAGCCGTCTTCGGGAACGTAAACGCCCGCCTCGCCCTGGATGGGTTCGAGGATGAAACCGGCCACGTTGGGATCTTCCAGCGCTTTCTCCAGAGCCGGGATGTCGTTATAAGCCACTTTCACGAAGCCAGGGGTGTAGGGGCCGTAGCCGGCATACGCCTCAGGATCGGTGGACATGGAGATGATGGTGATGGTACGACCGTGGAAATTGCCGTCGCAAACGATGATCTTGGCCTGGTTTTCCGGAAGACCTTTCTTCAGATAAGCCCACTTGCGGCAGAGCTTCAGAGCGGTCTCGTCGGCCTCAGCGCCTGAGTTCATCGGGAGAACCTTGTCGTAACCGAAGGTCTCGGTAACATATTTCTCATACGGTCCGAGGCAGTCGTTGTAAAATGCGCGGGAGGTGAGGGTCACCTTCTGGCACTGGTCGATCATGGCCTGGATGATTTTCGGATGGCAATGTCCCTGGTTGACAGCGGAATAAGCGGAAAGAAAGTCGAAATATTTCTTACCTTCCACGTCCCACATGTAGGGGCCTTTAGCCTTGGAGATGACCACGCCGAGCGGATGGTAGTTGTGTGCGCCATAGCGGGCTTCCATTTCCATAGCCTGCTGGCTTGATGTGATTTTTGCTACTTCCATGATTTTTAATTTTAAATGGATAATATGTTAATAATGATCGTTTATTCTGTTGATTGAATGCGTTTTAATCGTTCCTTATTCTCTTTCTTTATTCTCTTAATGAGTTTCTCTTCGTTATATTTACTCACTTTCAAACCGAAACTGGCGATGCCTTGCAACTCGGTGTCGCGCATACCTTGACGGAAGGTGAACTTATAGGTGCCCGCCTTCGGGAAGCGCACCCTGACGGGATAGCATTCTGTGACAGACACTTGCTGTCCCTGATATTCCATCTCGAACGGCACGATCAGCGGCTCAAAGCGGAACGGATGTCCTCCCCTGCCATGCAAGGTAGCTACCGGGTATGGAACAAAACCTTTTATCTGATGAGTGGTGGCGCTAAACTTAGAGTCGGCGGCGAAATAGTAGCTCCGGTCTTTCAGGCGGCTGCCTTTCCCGTACCAGCGGCCGGCATTGTCGGCGAGAAACAGCTGCACGGTGTCACAGTATTTCATCGTGTCGGGTGTCTCGACATCCACGAAAAGATAGAGATTCCGGTATGGGTAGTCCACGGTGTTGCGCACTTCCAACTCCATGGTGTAATAGACCTCAGCATCCTCAATCTCACACTCACAGGTCACCTCTTGGCCAGCATTCCACTTTTCTCCCTCCATTTCAACGATCTGCTCGCTCACCACATCATGGTCACATGCCGCCATCAGCAGCGCAACAAAGAGCATGAATATCGGGATTATGCGTTTCATCTTACTTATCCTCAATATTTTTCAGTTCATCCAAACTATAGTTCACCTCTTCCTCCTTCTTCTGATTAACCACCGCGAACGACTCCAGGTCATCGGGCATCTGGTTTTTCTTGTTCATCTCAATGATTTCGTTCACCTTGTCGAGCGGAATGGCAAACATGGTAGAATTGTCGCCGGCATAGGTGTACCATATAATCTTCTTGAAAATGTCGATTTTATTATAAACACCCTTACCTTTTTTGGAAAGGAGGCGAAGTTTCGGGTCGGGGAATTTCTTGATTTCCTCTGCGTAAGTGGCCTGTTCGAAGTTCAGACAGCACTTGAGTTTGCCGCACTGACCAGCCAGCTTTTGTGGGTTGAGGGAGAGCTGCTGGGTACGGGCAGCAGAGGTTGACACCGACTGGAAGTTGATGAGCCACGACGAGCAGCAGAGCTCGCGTCCGCAGGTGCCGATGCCGCCCAAGCGTCCGGCCTCCTGACGCACACCAATCTGCCGCATTTCGATACGGATACGGAACTGCTCGGCCAAAATCTTGATCAGCTCACGAAAATCAACTCTGTCTTCCGCAGAATAATAGAAAATAGCTTTCGTTCCATCACCCTGATATTCAACATCATTCACCTTCATCTTCAGCCCCAAATCCCATGCGATATAGCGAGAGGAAAGCATAGTGGTATGTTCCTGGTTGACGGTGGAAATCCACTTCTCAATGTCAGAATAGCGGGCGGTACGATAAAGCTTTTTCTTCACATCATCGGGATTGACGCGCTTATGCTTCATCTGACGATAGACATTCTTGCCCAGCATAGAGACGATGCCGATGTCATGACCGGGAGAGGCCTCCACCGCCACGATATCGCCCACATGGAAAACGCCCTCCTTCGGGAGGATATAGAAATCCTTATGGCTGTTTTTGAAACGGACCTCCGCAAACGGACAATCCAAGTAGTCGGTAGTAATATCGAGACGGCTCATCCAGTCGAAAGTGCTGAGCTTGCAAGCCCGCTGGTGGTAATCTTTACAATTCACCTGCTCTGGATTCGGATAAGCGCTCACACCTCGTGACAGGTAAGGGTTGGCGGAAATCTTCTCAGCTTCCTTGCTCACTCCCGCCCGTATATCCATATTAAGGTATTCGTCGAGGTTTTCAACCTGTGTATGGTCGGTCTCCACCTCCTGAAACTTCTTCTTCTCCTTAGTCTCCTTCTGTTTTTCCTGACTGTTCTCTATAATATTCTCTTGATTCTCGGACATATAGTATATAAAATTAGCGGCCGCAAATTTACACAATTTTTCAAAAAGTTCTTCATGAAAATAAAAACTTTAAATCTGCTGTTTTTTGACGATTGATTTAAACAAAAAACAACGCAGTTGCGTTGTTTTCAAAGAAAATGTTTCTTTCTCATTCATAAACTGTTGGCATCCAAAATATCACACACAATCTGACCTCCTTTTCTGTCGTCCGGGTGGGCATCTGCCCAGCGCACGCCATCGAGGAACGCCCTCCCGTAGGCACCGTGTATCTGATGCGGTGCGATGGCCGCACACACCGCTACCGCACGCTTGTCGATGTGCAGCAGCTCGCACAGGCGCTCATTGCTGAGCGGCTCACCGTTCAGTTTGTAGCCGCCACGGTAACAGGTGACGGTATCATTGCCTTTCACCCATTTGTTGCCTAACATAAGCTTGTGATACATGGTCCAGCCATCTCTCTGGAAGGCCTCGTGGACTAATACATAATTGATGTTATTAATATTTTCCATAAAACTAATTTTTTAAATATCGTTGTTATTAATTTGATTTTTAAATATTTACAACTCGCATCCCATTAACGAGCCGAACTTTTCATTCAAAAACGCAACCACTTCCTTATCAGACAGGAAGTCAAAAAAGTCAGGAAAAACCGGCGTAAGGGTATCATACACCAAACATCTCATTTGAGATTCAACTTCCGAAATCTTCTTTTTCAGCGGGGTCAGCTGTTTTTGATAGAACAAATGATCTATTATTCCTGCTCGCAGCTGTTGGCGAAGATCCTTCTTCTGCTGTTCCATTTCGCTGATTTGCCTTTCCTTTTCTTTCTTCGATTGGCAATATTCGATATACCATTCTTTCAAGACATCGCGGTTCCCATTGAAATAGGCATTGAGCAAAGCTATGTGCATTGCCTTGGTCTGGAGCTCGCGATCCTTTCTTTCGGATTCCAAACATCTTTCCAAACTGCTTATCCTCTTTTTGAGCAGTGCATTGTCATGCTCAAGGAGCACCATTTTCCATTCTGCACGAGACTCCAACGCAGCTTTCACCTCCTTGACAATGTCCCTCATTGTCGTCCAATTTGTGTCGTGCCAGGCAATGGGCTTTGTGTACCTGTGGTACTGGTGCAGCGCATCGCAGTGAGGGCAGTATGCCTGGATTTCCCAATAGCCGCCGCTGTTTATACTGCCTGCCCATAGGGTGATATAGGCCATTTCGCCACATGTGGGACAGGCAATCCTATATTCCTTGAACTGCCAGCAGCCGACAAGCTCCGCAGCTTTTATTCCTTGGTCGTAAACACAAGCCCCCAATCCTCCTGAAAGAAATTCAGTGACCACTTCTGTATATTGTTCAGGGTGTTCCAATACGTTCTGCCTATTGGCATACAATTTTGAAAATGTTTCTTTTTTATTCATCGTTATTGATTTTTAATTATTTACAATTCTATTTAAATGATTGGGAAATCATCCCCTATTCACTGGCGACCAGTGCCTGCATCAATTGGGAAAACAGATCCCGGACATCTTTTCTTTTACCGTAGTTCGTTTTTAGATACATCGACCGTTTTTCCAGATAGACCCGCTTGTTCACCTCCAGCATCATGGAGTGGTAGCGGAACGGACACTTAGGGGCTTCCGAATTGCTGTACGGATTGTTGACACCGACCGAATAGCCGTGGCTGTCAAACAGATCCATCGTGTAATCCAGCAACACGCGGCTCGGTTTCGACCAGTCCTCGTTGAATCCGATACAGATGTCCACGTCGCCCATGTCCTCAGGAAACGAGTGGCAGTCAATCAGCAGGGCGTCCTGACACAAGTTGGCTTTCAGTCTTTGCTGATGGCCTTCCCACAGTTGCAGCAAGCGTGCTTCGTGCTGTTTGGGCACATTGCGCCGGTAGCCGTTGAAATGGCGGTAGATAATCCCCTGCCCTTCCGCCTCCAGCGGGTCATTCCATAGCCGCTCCGCATCGACAATGAAGCGGGAGTACGGGAAACGCACCGCCTTTATACCCGGGTGCCGGAAACCATGGAAAAGATAGTCCGTGTGCCAGTCCGTCAGACGGCACACCACTTCGTTGATGAAGCGTGCATCGACAGTCCAACCGCTCAGACGCTCGTCGTACAGTCCCTCTACGGAAGCGTGGGGTTCATTCAGGACAATTCTTTTGTGTTTCATAAAATCTCGTTCTCTCATCGCTCGGAGGTGGTTGCCTATACACCAGAAGGTTCAGTGCCGAAGATGAGAAACGCGGTGTCCTTTATCGCTAAAGAACACCGCGTATGGCTGGTTGTTATTTAGCGCGTTTTTTAGAGAGGTTGGCAAGTTGACTTAAATCCGTTCCTCTTTCTCATCTGGCGGCAAAAGTACTACATTTTTTTGAATTGATGATATTTTTTCTTTTCCCTTTTACGCAATCAACCGATGCAGCTCATCAATGTATTTGCGTAGAGTGGCGAGATTTTGGCCAAATACACCGTTCCAATCAAGGTCCGTGAAGTTTTCATCCGTGATGAGCGTCTCAGGAGTGATGTCGCCATTTTCACAAACATAGCCGATGATTTGGTTGATGTACTCTTCTTGAAGACTGTTCAAGATGTTGTCGCTCAAGAATTTTGAATACCGCTCTTTGGCAATTTGCCTGTCAATACCAATGATGGAGCGGATGAAGGCAGCCACTTTATCCCCGCAAATCATCTGACCTTTGCTGACATAGTGTTCGTACTCCTCTTTCGTGCCCAGTTCCTTCCAACAGATATGTTCCAGTTCCGCAATGTCGGCAGCGGAAAGTTGTTCCAAATGGTATATTTTATTGATGGCAGGATGGTTCCTATGCTCTCTCAGATAATCCAAAATCCGCGTGTGGTAATCCATATCGATTTGCGGTCTTTCCACCCCCTCTTTCTCCTCCATCGTATCGGCGATATTGATGTAAAAGCGCTCGTGTTGCGAGCCTAATGTCACATAGATGATATCTCGTAATTCCTGACGAATGGTTTCCAATCTTTCAATGGATGCCGATTGCCAGAACGAGGGATTGCTGACCTCAATAATGGTTGACATTCTCTCCTGCACAGCGGGAATGGTCGCTTTGTGCTGCAAGCGTTGGGCTATTTGTGTGACCTTTCGCGTACTGCGAGCAGCATTGACCTCCGATGTCAGTTTCGACAGTTCGATGTTCAACATCAGCGCGTCAAACATACGGCTGCCGTTGTCATCACTCTCATTCAAAATGATGGGGGCAATCTGCTGCTTCATCTCCAACGCATCCAACTCCGAAATATACACCCATCTGTCGGCATTTTTGAATTTGCAAACCACCGCCCAATTATTACGGACGGAGATATGCTTCTCATTCAAATGGCACACCTGCGCGAAAAGAATCTCTTTCAATTCTTTGCACAATGAACGGGCGAAATCGTCCTGCTGGTATTTCTGGTGCTGCAAAATCACCGCTATGTCAAGCATCAAACCGAATAGACGCTCCGAGAGCGACATGGGTGGCAACGGTTCCCTACCGCTACGATTATCGTTGAAATACTCAAAATTGTTGCACCAGTCAAAGATGTAAAACTCCTTCTTGTCGGAACCGTCGGCAAAAATCGCGGGACAGAGACGGGTGCCACGCCCCACCATCTGGACGAACCGGATACGGCTGTACACCGGCTTGAAAAACACCAGATTCAAAATGTCGGGCACGTCAATACCCGTGTCGAGCATGCCCACCGACACCGCAATCTGCGGCATCTTCTCCCTCTCTTTGAATCTGTCGATAATGTCCTGCGCATAGTTGACGCTATAGTCAATCAGCTGGCAAAAATCGCTTCCAAAATCCGGATACAATGCATAAAACCGCTCCACAATCAGTTGGGCATGGCTATGTTTATATGCAAAGATGATGCTTTTGCCTATCTTTTCACCATTGTTGACCTTCAACCCGTTGTTCATCAGGTCTTGAAGCACAAGATCAACTGTTGACTTATTGTAGATATAGTCGAACAATTCCTGCGATTCGATATCGCGTGGGGTTTTCTCCTGTGCCGACCCTGTTTCCATTTCCGCTTTCGTGCGCTCGTACTCCCATACATTGTCCAGCTGCTCCTTCTCTTCGTCTGAGAGCTTGTCGTAGAGAATGCCTTCTCGCAGCATCCTTGTGGTGCGCGATACGGGATTATAGCCCACAAGGTAGCCGTCCCGTTCCGCCTCTTCCTGCGAATAGGTGAAATTGGGTTCGCCACTCTCCAAGTGGAACATATCGTAGGTGCTGCGGTCCACCTCGTCGCGGGGCGTGGCGGTAAGGCCCACCAAGAAACTGTCGAAATAGTCGAAGATGGAAGTGTATTTTCCGAAGATGGAGCGGTGCGCCTCATCCAGAATAATCAGGTCAAACCGGCCGATAGAGAACCGCTTCTGTTCGGCATCAATGTAGTTGATCATGGTCTGGTAGGTGCTGAACATCAGACGGGCGTTCATGTCCTCCTCTACCGCATCGGTCAGTTTGCAGACGGAATAATCCGGCAGCAACGTGGAGAAATTCTCGTAGGCCTGTTTCACCAAGGAGGTGCGGTCGGCGAGAAACAGGATATTCTTCACCCATTGGTTTCGCAGCAGCACGTCGCACAGCGAAATGGCCACACGGGTCTTGCCCGTGCCCGTAGCCATCACAATCAGGGCATGGCGGTGCATGCTGTTGAGATGGTCGCACACAGCACGGATGGCTCGCTTCTGGTACTCACGGTTGGTGATCTTGTCTTTGATGGCGAGGTTTGTCATCTTCTGCCGTCCCCTTCGTGAGATGAGCAGCTCCAAGTCCTCCAGTGTGTGAAAGCCCAGCACGGGACGGGGCGGGTAGCCCAATCCATCAATGATTTTCGTGTGATATCCGTTGGTATAGTAGATTACAGGGCGCAAGCCGTACTGGCGTTCCAAACAGTCGGCATACAACTCCGCTTGGTGTTTTCCCTTCTCCTCGCTCACGCTGGTGCGTTTGGCTTCAATCACCGCCAGCGGTCGGCCGTCGCGGCCATACAGCACATAGTCGCAATAGCCTTTGCTCTCATTGTTGGGCATCCCGAGCACTTCAATCTCAATGCCGGCCTTTGTGGCGTACGGCACATTCTCCTGCAACAGGATTTCCCAACCGGCCTCCTTCAGCATCAGGTCGATGAACACCTTTCGGGTCTCGGCCTCCGAAATGTCGGTTGGAATATGGACCACTGGACTCGAAGCCGACAGTGACGACTTGTCAGTAGCAGCCACGATGGGGTCGGAGGCGTTCACCTCCACTGTGGCGGGCGGGAAGGCTGGCTGCTCTACGGTTTTCGGGATGAGGTTGCTGTCAAAAGGCTTGACCTCCTGCACCACTTTCAATTTCAGCAGCACAGCGCCAACCACGTTGTAGATGTTCAGCAAAGCAAAAAACGACTCCTTTTTCGACACCTTCCCCGTATGGGCGGCATTGTTGCCCACCTTGCGCACATAGTGAACCGCCATCATGATGCGGTCGTCGTTGATGAAATCGCGGAACGGCTTGCCATCGACCAACTCAAACAGCGAGCTCCTTTCGGGCACATCGATGTTCTTCATAAAGTACAAGGCGCACACGATGTATTCCAGCGCCTTTCGGGCATTCACCGCGCTGAAATCGGGGTTGCTCAGCTGGTGCTCTTCCGCAGCGGAGCAGAAGCGGTGCAGGTCGTTGAGACCAAGGGGGTTAAGATAGTCGAAGTTGCGCATTATGACGATAGGCTGTCTTTTTTCTCTTGATATTCTTCTATCACCAAAGTTGCAAGATACTTGTCGCTACGGCAGTGCAAGTCAGCCACCCCCTCCTCAATCAGATTGGCGGTTTCCGATTCGTAAAACATATCGGTGGCCTCCTGTATGCTCACACCTGCCATTTCGCTTATGCACAGGATGATTCTTGCGCACTGCTCACTATGAATAATCTGCTTGGTAACCTCCGTCATAATTCCTTGCTTTCAATAAATGTCAAACATTCTTGAAGCATCCTTTCCGAGCGGATGCAATACTGTACATTGGGTTTCTCATATTTCAGCAACCCAAGTGCCTCTTCCTGAGATATCTCTCCTGCAAAATAACGATCAAGCGTGAAAATCACTCTATCGTTGGCGATGCCACCCACCACCATATCGTAATCGCTCTTGTCTTCTCCCGAGCGACAAACCGACACAAAATCGAGCCATGTTTTATCGTAAGCATCCAGACGGAGCACTTTCCAACCGTCGCAATGGTCTGCCAATTCGTAGGTGTTGAGCCAAGCCATTTGTCCACGCCGTTTGAAACGCTCGGCATACCGAACTGCTTGTTCGTAAAGGGTTGTAAGGTAGAAACCACGCCCGAAATCAAGGTATTGCCGTGAGTGGGTAGTATCGGGATGCTTCACCGTAATTGTGGACGAATGATACACTTTCATCAGTCTAAAACTCCTTTCTCTTTCATGTAATCCGTGAGGTCTTCCATCAGATAGTGCGAGCTAAAGGTGTGCAGCACATCATACGAAGGCACAATATATCCGTATAATATGCCCGACTTCTTTAACCTGCTATACACCTCCTGTTGTGGCAAATGATGATGAAGCGACAACATTCCAATACAGTAGGTTACAAATTCCAATGTGTTTCTGTCCATTCTGTTAGGCCTCTTTCTTTTGAATTACAATTTGCAAAAATACAGAATATTTTGATTATACGAATTTATGTTTTTACTTTAATCTCATTATCCCCAATTTGTCAACTTGTGACGAGTCCCGAAGATGCCTGCCATTAAGCAAATAAATTCTGTCGATACTCGTTTTCTTTTAGTTACGACATTTGATAAAAAACATTCCTCCTTTCCGAAATTGAATTTTCTATTATTTACGTTTGTGATTAACTTTATATTTGTCTTGTTCTTCTGAAAATGTACCAATGATATTCAATGTTCTCAACAAGCTTAAGAACGACTTATTCAACTCACTTTTTGGAATATATGAGAACCGTGTATCCTTATCATTAAGTAAATTGTACGGTTGATCCAAATTATCAATAAAATCGGCAAAACTTGTTGAAATTAGTTTATAATATTTATTGAATAATCGAATACGGATTTCTTGTAAAACATTTGGATTCATCATCGCTTCAGTTATCAGTTCATCATTGATGGTAATTTCTCCCTTTATACCCTTTTCTAATATTTGATTATATGCTGTCATATCTTCAACAATGGTATCATTGTCAAACGAATCGATGATTTTTTGTAATTGATTATTGCTAATCGATTTAACACTCAATATACTTCTCAAATCTTCAGAAGAGAAATGCAAATCCTCAAAACGAGTTTCAAATTCCTCAAAATAGTGCAACATCAATTGAATATGCAAACCTTTGTAATGTTCCTTTAATGATTCGTATGCAGCTATCACCTCTTTAACAATATCATTTTCAATCAATATTTGAATATTTTCTCGAGGTAAATCTGTTGGAACTTCCGTTATCTTCCAAGGTATTATACTCACAAGTTTCGTATATGAATTCGTATAGATTCCTTTAAGAGATATGAGTTGAAGAGCTAAATCCTTATAACCCTCTTCTTGTGGAAATTTGTTTTCTACAAGTTGGTTCACAAAAGACACATTTTCTACACACGATAAAACGGCACCAGTTATCCCACCTTTGGCTATTGAATATGCTCTTACATTTTTCCAAGAGGGTCTCACTTTCATATACAAAAATACTATTTCCCAATCGTTGGAATCTTCTATGTCTTCAATGTTGTCAATTAAAACTTCAACTCTTTCAACAACTTGTTCTTTGAGAGTTAAATCAATTTTCTTTGAATTGATTAATTGAATAAGGTATTTTTCCTCCTCGCTCTTGCTATCCAATTTTAGCCAAACATTTCGGATATAGTCCGCAAGATTTTCATTCACGTATTCAAGGATGGATTTATCTTCCAATTGGTTGAGATAAGAGTAGTTTTTGTGAATGAAAGCATCTGCATCCCAATGTTCTTTGCGAATTAAAACCTTTAGATTCTCATGTGTTAACACATAATGGCGATTTTTTCTCACAAATTCAAAAACCTCGTCAGAATAATTCGGATTAAGCGAAAAGAACTTGATGTTTAACCCCTTAACGATTTCCAGGATTCGAGTATGGTCTATATTCTTTTTGAGGAAAGAAGGGTCGTTGGCAATTATGGCTTCATTTTGCTCAAAAACGATTACAACATCTTGCAATTCAGCATATTTAAGAATGGAATGATAGTATTGCTCTTTTATGTCTTCCTTTGTCTCATGTAAACTAACAAACCGCCAAATATTTTTCCATCTTGCACAAAGTTTAGAAAAGAGAGTCTGCGGACTTGTACAGACAAAAATGTATTTTTCGAGAAATTCCAAAGATGGTTGGGATTCATTGGCAAGTTGCATTATAAAACATTCGGCTTGTTTTGAATCAGGATACTTTTCGAATAGGTGATTCGCCAGACTGACATTCAAAGTACAAGGGTATTCAAAACTATAAAAACTGATTTTCCTGAATACATTTTCCACGTGATTCAAGGAATAATCCATGTCGGATTGAACACCTCTTTTCACATTGATGATAAATTGATTGTCGGACCGTGAAAGACTTCCCTCGTGGAAGATAGAGATGTAATCGTTATAATTTTCGTTAATGTAACCACTACGAATGAAGATATCAATAATTACCTCTCGGTTTGATTGTTCTTTCATGTCCGATGTATGTTCAGGCCAAAGTTCACTCAATGTTTTTTTATATAAGGAATCTCGCTCATCTTCAAGTTCTCTAATTTGTGTTTCTAAAGTTGCAATGGAATTTTTATCTTGAATGGCCTGTGATCTTTGTTCGTACGAAGCATTGGGATCAACTTCCTTTTCTATGGTTTTAAAATCTACAGTAAGGGTGTTATACGGCCTATTAAAATTCTTATACAATATCCTATTATCTATAACTTGTTGGAAAATATCATCATTTTCAGCACATTTTGACATGGAAACATCAGCATTATCATAAACAAAAGATTTAAAATTTCCATTCAATTTTTCTATAATCTTGCTCAAATATAATAATCGCAACTCTTTAATATCTTTGAGACTCTGCTTGGTCGCTTCTGAAATTCTTTCTTTCAATTTTTCAATCTTTTGATTATAGCTTAAAATCTGTGACATCAAAAGATCGCCTTTTTTATTTATGGCATTAAATAATACACCTTTGTTTTCCGCCAAATCAGAAAAATCCTTTGGATACAAATTCTTATAGGCAATGATGGACAACAACCTATTATGATCCAATGAATTGCTAGTGTTTACTTTATCTGAATATATGTAGTATTCATTAACAATGTTGTACAGCAATCGCATATCATTCACAAAAAGTGAGATGTTGTCAATACAATCTTCTGAAATATATCCCTTCGCTATTTCGGTTTGAAGACAAGCCCGCAATTTCTCGCCAGAGTTTGAATAATTGATGATGGGAACAATGGGAAGAATAAAATCAAAAAATTTGGTTCTGTCTTTATCTGCAAAGACCTCATCTTTTAAAGCATATATAAAGGTTATTTTACGATCAATTTTATCGCAATTATTAATCAAACGATTGATTTCCCTGAGTTTGACAAAAATTTCGGAGTGTTCAAATCTATCTAAATCTTCAATTACAACTACATTATTATCAGTTGCTTCAAAGAAATATATGATTTCATCGATATGGCTGTTCAATATGGATTTGTCAATCTTTTGGTCTATCTCAATTTCAGCAGTTTTCAAATTGAGCTTTTTGACCGATATGTTGATGAGTACCCGAGATAATTTATACAAAACAAAAAAAGACACTCCTAACAGACAAATGGGAGCAACGTAAGGTGCCCAACACCAATTTTGCCCCCAATGAGTTGTGTCATAGGCAATAAGTGATTTGAGAAAATCTGGAAACAGAAGATATAAAAGCGACAAAATGAAGATAAGTCCTAACGCTGTTACTGTCAACAATTTACATCTTGATTGTTTTTTGATTTTTTTAAACTGTGAATCAGGCAACTTGCAATCTTTTTCGTGATAAAAAAGTTGCTGAAGGAGACTTATTTCAATTAACCGTTGTAATTTTGAGTCAACAGCAAAACCATTATTTCTATTCTCTGGATTTGTTTGCTCTTTATCTGTTTGTTTTTTAACACGTTGTGATTGTTCCTGTTGCTCGGATTGTCCCAATTCCTCCTCGCAGTCGCGGAATGAAGCTAACGATAACGTGATAACTTTGTATTTATTTGGGGAATTCTTAAAGAAACTTTGAATGACACTGCTTTTGCCAGAGCCATAAGGTCCTGTAACCGCAATGTTTTTCACAGCATCTTGCTGCAAAGAAAATTCCAAGGCGTCTTGATAGATTTTATGATCTTCAATATTATCAATAGGTGTTAGCGGGTGAAAACGCAATTCAGACTCATCGGAATCTGTTTTTCTCCTCCCAAAAAGATTTTTTATTTTTTCTACAAAACATTTCATATAACTATTCTTTTTTATCCAAAATACTTGTCCATCGTATAATCAAACAACTTCTGCGTTTCCGCTATGGATTGGCTGATGGCGTCTTTCTGCTTTTCTATGGATTCAATCTTTGCGGCGAAGGATTGCTGAAGGTTAATAGTGGGAACAATCATGTATAGTGGAGTTAAATCTTGCACCGATAATCCAGGTTGTGCAACCCCATGTGCATATTGATTTAATCTCATTGCCTTAAGTTGAAAATAAAGCCATTCAACATCTAATGCTATAGATGGAGTAACAACCACTGCATGTTCTGTGGCATAAAATGGTGCTTGTGCCATATTAACATTTCCGCATAAAGCACCTTGCCTTCCAATAATAGGATATGTTTTATTATGAGACTTTTTAGCAATAAAGCCTCTAATACCATTTCCTCCATAGCAAGGAAACAGTCCTTCTGCTGGTAAATTTGACAGTTCTGACGCTTTAATACTTTTACCTGCTTTTAATTCGCATACATCACCTAATTTCTTCACCTCCCACCCCTTTTCATTCTCCACCGGGTCGCCGAACATATCGTAAAAAATGGATTGTGCAAGGGTGTCCAGTTCTTTGAGTTGGGCTTGCTGCTTGTCGAGGATGGATTGGAGGAGGTCGAGTTCGGAGACGATGCGGGATTGGGTTTCTAAAGACGGGTATGCAAACATATTCTCGGATATGGTCTTTTTGTTTAGAGTTTGTCCCATGACTGCTTTGTTTGCCCCAGTCCACTTACAACCTTTTAGATAATAATAGATATAATCAGCTGCTAAAATGTTTTTCTCTTTTGGCTCAAAAGACATTATGGCTTCATTTGTGAACAAATCACATTTTGTAATGGCAGATCTGCCAATAGTCAGTTTGAAGCTCATAATAGCAGTGTCTTGTGGCACTTTATTAATTCCACTTTCAGAAACAGCAATGTCTGTAATATGCTCCTTTGATGATTCAATATATTTATCCTTTAAATCTGCAATGGAAACCCAAACATTATCACCGCCCCAATATGCCAAATTATCTCGGCTTGGTGTTTTCCCCATTTGTAGGTTAAACACCTCACTAAATTTCTTATATGTCCAGTTTTCTTTCATGACTCTATTCTTATGGACGGTTCAATAAATTCATCACCATGTTTAAATAGTACTTTTGTTTTCCCATTACCCTCAATGACCAGAGTGCTAAAAGTACTATCTATTTTCCTAAATTCATTCTCTGTTATATACACATTTCCACCCTGTACGAGTTTTTGCTGTTTGACAATCTTTCCATTATCAAAAACAAAATCAATGAGAACGGGTACTTTGATTTCGCTCACATTATATTTACATTCATTTTTGCATTTTATGTAAACACCTGAATCAAAATGCAATGTGACATTTTCAACAAATGGATTGCGTTCATTCTCCATGTATTTTTTGGCCAGTTCCATTTGTGATTCCAAACTCACTATTTCCTTGTATACTTCGCGTTTCAAATCAAATTCGGCATTTTCAATTATCAAGTAACTACCATCATTCAAAATATCAGTATCATAAGGCAAATTATTAGAATCAAATGTCAAGCTAAATGTTTCACCTACTTGGAAATTTGGAATGGGTCTAAAAACAAGGTATTCACTTAAAATATTATACAAAGGAATTTCCTCTATTGGACACAATTTAATTCCTTCCTGTTCTGCCCTGGCAGTTGCATTAGCCGTAAAACCTGAAGTAGAAACAATTACTTTTTGATGAATTTGTGGAAGATACTTACACTTTCCTATAAATGCATCCACAACTTGAACATCAACCGCTTTCTTTGCATAATTCTTACATTCAAAAGCAATTAGTATAGGAAATTCCTGTATCTTGGTATGAACCAACACATCAATTTCTCGATTCATTCCCGTACTATCAGCCAACATCACATTGGTTTGAATCGACGCATCCTGCCTATCCTTCAATGTTTCTTGAATTAAAGCAACCAGTTGTTCTAATGCTGCGCCTTTGTTTGCCATTTTTACATATATTTCTCTCTGAACTCTTTGAAAGCGGCATTGATATCGGTTTGCAACGCCTCAATCCTTCCCAGCACCACCTCGGGATTTTCATACTCCACCTTCACCTTCTCTACCTCCTTGTACTTATTGATACTGAGGTCGTAGCCGTTGTTTCTGATTTCATCCACAGGCACCAGGAAACTCTGCTCTTTGCGGGTGCGGCTTTCCTCTGCGGCGAGGTTGTGGAAACGGGCAATCACATCGGGAATGTCGTTGTCAGCAATAGGATTGCGCTTGTCATCCAATGAAAAGCCGTCGGCCTTCATGTCGTAAAACCACACCTTGTCGGTGCCGCCGGCATTGGTTTTGGTGAAGATAAGGATGGCGGTGGAGACACCTGCATACGGTTTGAACACCCCGCTGGGCATCGAAATCACCGCCTGCAAGCGCTGCTTGTCAACCAGCTCCTTGCGTATGGACTTGTGGCCCGTACTGTTGCCAAACAAAACGCCGTCAGGCACAATAGAGGCGCAACGGCCGCCCAACTCCAACATGCGGATGAAAAGACTGACGAACAGCAGCTCTGTCTTCTTGGTGCGAGCCATTGCCAGCAGCGACGAGTTCACCACATCATAATCAAGGCTGCCCGAGAAAGGCGGATTTGCCAAACAAAGGGTGTAGGTACTTTCAGCAGTGTTCAGGTTCGAGAGGCTGTCCTGTGCAATCACACTCGGGTTGTCCACCCCATTGAGCATCAGGTTCATCGAGCCAATGCGCAGCATCTTGGGGTCGGTATCGAACCCGCTGAACATTTTCGTACGGAAATGCGTCTGGTGCTGCTTCTTCAGCAGTTCTTGGGCATGGTGCCGGCGCATATATTTGGCACTTTCCACCAGAAATCCCGCCGTTCCCATAGCGGGGTCGCAGATGCGGTCGTCCAGCTTGGGCTGCATCAGCTCCACCATCATGCGGATAATGTGGCGCGGGGTGCGGAACTGCCCGTTGGTGCCTGCCGCGGCCATTTTGCCCAACACATACTCATACACATCGCCCATGGTGTCACGGTCGTTCATGTCCAACTCCTGAATGCCCTCCACCACCTTCACCAGCGTGCGAGGTTGCTGTATGAGGAACACGGCATCGTTCATAAAGCGGCTATAGGCCGAAGTCTTCTCATCACTGATATTCTTAATAAAGGTGAACACATCGAAACGCACCGTGTCGAACATCTGCTCGGGCGTGAACTGCCGGAACACGTTCCAGCGGAGGTTGTGGTACGGCACCTCCCTGTTGGTGTCGGGATTGTGCCAGTTGCCCTTTTTGAACACCGCATTCGGGTCCTCGAAATCAGTCATGCCCATCGCTTGCGCGGTGGCTTCCTTGTTCAGCTGAGCATCATCCAGCATCTTCATAAAGAAGAGGTAGGTCATCTGCTCAAGCACATCAATGGAGTTGGAAATCCCGCCGGTCCAGAACGTCATCCAGATGGCATCGATTTGGGATTTGATTTTACCAGTTATCATACTGTCGGTTTAATGCAAAATATGGTGCAAAAATAGCACTTTTTTGCGTAAAAATGACAGTTCTTTTTGCTTTTTGCGACATTTCCCCTCACTTCTGCGGCACCACGGCGAAGAACTCCAATTTATGAAAAGTCAATCTTTATACGATTGCATATTGCACCTAACGCCATTTTGACATAATTCACGCCCCCCTTCATCCTTTCGTCCGCAAGCGGCTTCTGGAGGGATTGCATATCCCTTGCGCTGCCGCGGGCGTCCTTGCAAACAAAAGGCCTTTGCTCAGCAAGGCCTCCTAATTGTTCGCCGTCAGCCTTACGTCCGCAAGCGGACGACGGCTTCCTGCAAACAATTAAGGCGACACTTTTCGTGTCGCCTTTTTGTTTGCGGAGAGGGCGAGATTCGAACTCGCGGTAGGATTACTCCTACGTCAGTTTAGCAAACTGGTGGTTTAAGCCACTCACCCACCTCTCCGGGTCTCGCGCTTAATGCTGTAATGAGGCTGCAAAAATACGACTTTTTTCAATGCAAACCCCTCTTCCGAATTATTTTTTTCAAAATTAATAATCAATTGAAAATTAGTTTATTATAATAAATTCAAAACCTTTTCCTTCTCATCCGCCGTCTTTCCAACGGAAAAATGTTGTAACTTTGCTGCCGAAAAACCGCCTGACATGAACAGCACTCCCTCCAGTCACAACCAGCCCGACACCCTTCGCGTCACCCTCGTGCAGAACCCCATACAGTGGCACAACGTGCGGCACAATCTCGACACCATCAGCGAGATGCTGCGCGATGCCGCCCCCGAAGAGCTCATCGTGCTGCCCGAGAACTTCGCCACCGGCTTCATCGTGGACAACCAGCTGTCGGACAACGCCTCCACCATCGTGGCATGGATGCGCGAGCTGGCCGCCACCCGCCAAGCAGCCGTCACCGGAACCGTGGCCGTACACGAACCCACCGGCTGGTACAACCGGCTCTTTTTCATCTCTCCCGACGGGGCTGAATTCACCTACGACAAACGACACCTCTTCCCCACCAGTCCTGAACCAGAGCTGTTCCAGAAAGGCGACACGCTTACCATCTTCGAGTATCAGGGATGGCGCATCTGTCCGCAAATCTGCTACGACCTGCGCTTCCCGGTGTGGAGCCGCAACGCCGTCACTAACGGACAGTTCCGCTACGACATCCTGCTGTATGTGGCCAACTGGCCCGCCGCCCGCGCCGATATCTGGAGCACCCTACTGCGAGCCCGCGCCATCGAAAACCAATGCTACGTGCTGGGCTGCAACTGCGTGGGCACCGATCCGCAGAGACGGGAGTACCAAGGTGATACACAGGTAATTGCACCCAACGGTGCCGTACAAGCTGCCGCTCAGCCCGGCACCCCGCAACTGCTTCAAACCACCCTCTCGCACACCCGCCTCAACGCATGGAGAACGCGATTCCCCGTTTCAGAAGACTGGGATTAAAATTTTATTAAATTATTTTTAATTGATTGTAAATATTTGAAAATAAAGTTGTATCTTTGCAGCCTCAATTTGAACTAAACGAGGAGGCAAGATGAAAACAACACTCATTTGCACTATATTAACAATATGTAGCTTCGCGCTGACTGCGCAGGAAGTTAGCCCTATTGTCATCGGTTTTTACAACGTGGAAAACCTGTTCCACCCCAGCGACGACTCGCTGAAAAACGATGATGCGTTCACGCCGACGGGGCTGTACCACTGGACTTACGGCAAATACACCCGCAAAATCAACAACATCGGGAAGGTGCTGCTGGCCCTGAACGGATGGGAGCCGCCCGACATCATGGGGCTGGCGGAGGTGGAGTGCGCGGCGGTGCTGAAAAAGCTGTGCTACGACTCACCGCTGAAGGGTTACGGCTACCGCTACGTGCACCACGACTCGCCCGACGCGCGCGGGGTGGATGTGGCGCTCCTCTACCGCGCCGACCGCATCGCCATCCTGCGGGAACGCGCCGTGCCGGTGGTGTTTCCCTTCGACACGGCCTGCCGCAACCGCGACCTGCTGTATGTGGTGGCCCGGCTGCCCAACGGCGACTCCATCCATATTGTAGTCAACCACTGGACCTCGCGCTACGGCGGCTACGCTCCCACCATACCTAAGCGGAATCACTATGCGCGGGTGGTGCGCACGCTCGCCGACTCGATACTGGCCCGCGAACCCACCGCCAACATCCTGATTACCGGCGACTTCAACGACTATCCCACCGACGAGAGCATCACCGAGGTGCTGTGCGCCGGCAATTGGGAGAAGGACGACCACAGCCAGCACACCCTGTTCGACCTCATGTTCCATTTCCTCGACCTACCCAACATCGGCTCGCACAAGCACGAGGACTTCTGGGGCTGCCTCGACCAGATCATCGTCTCCCCTGCCCTGCTGGATGACAGCGGCACGTATATCATCGGACAACAAGCGCACATCTTCATGGCTGACTTCATGGTGGAACCCGACGACAAGTACGGCGGCTACCGCGTGTACCGCACCTATTCCGGTCCACGGTACATCGGCGGCTATGCCGACCACCTGCCAGTGTTTGTTAAACTGAAAACTGAAAATTGAAAACTGAAAATGGAGAGTTAGGAGTTAATTGTTAATAGTTAATAGTTAATAGTCAATGGTTATTAATTATTAATTATTAACCATTAATTAATATCCAACAATCTCTCGGTTACTCTTCTTTACGCAGGAATGTGATGGGGACATGCACATAGCCGGAGACCACCTCGCCATCGACAGTGGCAGGATTCCACAAAGGCATGGAGCGGAAGACTTTTCTCAACGCATTTTTTACAGCAGGGTCGGCTTTGCCTTTCACCTTGACGCCACTCACCTTTCCTTTCGTGCTCACCCGGAATGCCACAACGACATCACCGTCAGTTCTCAGCTCACAAGCCGTTTCTGGAACGATGAAATTCTCTCGAACGAACCGCTTCATCTCATCCTCCCCACCCGGAAACATAGGGGATTTCACATCGCACTTCGACAAATCCGTTTTTTGGGCATCACCGATTCGTCTCAGAGGAGTCTTCTCAGCAAAATCAAACACAGTAGATGTGGGACCAAAATTGAGAAAATCATGTGAGAAATATTCATAATGTGTGTCAACCAGTCCGACTAGCACATGTTCAGGCACTTTTCTCTCCACAAGTCCCGCAGTCAACTGCGTTTTGGTGCTGTCGCACGAGGGTTCCGTTTGGGCGACAGCGGGCGACATCCCCGCCAGCGACAATCCTGCCGCCACGCCGAGAATGGCTACCTTTTGGGAGAGTTTCCGCCGTTGTGAGATTGCTCTCTCCAACTGCCGTACCTCCCCTTCGCAGCGGGGACAGGTGCCGGAGCACTCACCCTCGAAGGTGCATTCGGGAATCTCCAAGTCAATGCCGTTGGCCGCTGCTATTTCGCGGCGAATCGCTTTCAGGTAACTACACTTGTCTTTGCCATTCATGACGATAGGGGTTAAAAAAGATGCGGCAAAGATACAAATAAATTGAAAATGGAAAACTGAAAATTGAAAATGGAGAAAGGGAGCGTGAGAATTGATGGTGATCCATTGCAGCGGCAATGGCATTTTTATTATCTTTGCAAAAATTTATTATATGAAAAAAATCCTCCTTCTATTAGTCTGTAACATCCTGACTATTTGTCTGTTTGCACAAAATCAACCCCTCACCACCCTTACCCTGTCCAACGGAATGAACGTGGTGTTGTGCGAAGACCACAACCAACCGCAAATCTATGGCGCGGTATGTGTGCATGTGGGCTCGAAAAACGACCCCGAAGACAATACCGGCATGGCCCACTACCTAGAACACCTGATGTTCAAAGGCACCGACCGCATCGGCACGCTTGACTGGGAGAAGGAGCGCGTGTATCTCGACAGCATCGACCTGCTGTACGACCAGCTGCACGGCACTACCGACCCGCAACAGCGCGACGACCTGCTGAAACATATCAACCAGCTGAGCAACCAAGCCACCCAGTACGCCATCCCCAACGAGGTGGATGTGATCCTGAACAAGATGGGCGGTGAGAACGTCAACGCCTTCACCAGCAACGATGTCACCTGCTACCACAACTGCTTTCCATCCAACCAGTTGGAGAAATGGCTGACGGTTTATATGGAGCGTTTCCGCCGTCCGGTGTTCCGCCTCTTCCAGAGCGAATTGGAGGCGGTGTACGAGGAATACAACATGTATCACGACAACCCGCTGGCGGTCTTCATGGAAGATGCCGTCGAGATGGCCTGCGGCGGTCACCCCTACGGCCGTCCGGTAATCGGCTACCCCCAGCACCTGAAGAACCCGCAGACCTCGGCCATGCAAAAGTTCTTCAACACCTACTACCACCCCTGCAACATGACCCTCGTGCTGGTGGGCGACTTCAACGCCGACGGTCTCAAGCCTCTGTTGGAACGCACCATCGGACAATTGCACAACGAAGCGCCCGGCGTGGACAAGCAGCTGGCATACCGCACCGAACGCATGGACACGCGCCTTCATCGCACCCTCCCCACCCCTTCTGGACAGCAGGTTTTCACCATGCGCGAAACGCCCGTCAAGATGGGTGTCATCGGCTTCCTTACCGTGGGTGCCGACCATGAAGACGCCCTCTACCTCGACATCATGGGCCGCCTTCTCAACAACAACTCCTCCACCGGACTTATCGACCAGCTCAACAACGAGAACAAACTGCTCATGGCCTACAGCTTCAACTACAGCCTGCTCGAAGAGGGACTTTTCGCCTTCATGTATGTGCCCAAAATCATTGGCCAGTCGCACGAGCAGGCCGAATCCCTCATCTTCGCCGCCATCGACTCGCTGAAAAAAGGTCAATTCAGCGACGAACTCTTCAAAGCGGTGCAGATGGAGTACCTGACCGAATACCTGACGGAAATGGAGACGCTGGAGAGCAAATTCTACACCGTGTTAGGCATAGTGACCGACCAGAAGGATCCCGGTTTGTACCTGAAAACACAAGATATTATCCGCAATCTGACCAAAGAGGAATTGATAAAAAAGGCGGCGCATTACTTCTCCGACAACTGCCTCATCGTTCGCTCCAGCATGGGCGTCAAGAATCAAGAGAAACTCAACAAGCCCAACTGGTCGCCGGTGGTGGCGCAAAACACCGACAAGGAGTCTGAATACGCCCAAAAAATCGCTAAGATGCCGGCCAAGGAGATGAAACCCTTTACCCTCGACATTCAAAAAACGGTAAAAGAAAACGACATCAACCCCGCTTTCACCCTTTACAGCACTCACAATCCCGTCAACGACATCTTCACCCTTACCATTGTGTACAATTACGGCACATTGAACGACAAGCGCCTTGACAATGCCATCAGCTACATCGAGCAGCAGGGCACAAAACAGCAGTCGTTCAACGAGTTCCAGATGGCTTTGCAGCAGATGGGGGCATCGCTGGAAATTTCCGCCAACGCTGAACAAACCGCCATCTCCATCAGCGGATTTGACAATCAGATCAAAGAGGTGATACAGCTTTGCAGCGAGAAAATCCTTGCACCTGCCAACGACGAGAGCAAGCTCGCCACCCTCATCAACGAGGAACTTTCCGCCCAAAAGATGATGAAAAAAGATGCCAGCGCATGGGGCCGCGCTCTGTTCTACTACGCCATCTACGGAGAAAATTCGCCAGAGATCAACAAAATGACACTCAAGGAGTTGAAGAAGGTGAGCGGCGAAGAGTTGCTGTCCGTTTTCAGTGAAACGCTGAAGTACGACGGGCATGTGAACTACGTGGGCAACCACGCTCCCGACATGGTGGCTGAATTGCTGCGCAAAAGTCTCCTTCCCGAAGACCGGAAATGGGAAAAGGGCGAACACAATGTCGCTCCCCTTGTGAAATACGACAAGCCCACCATCCTGATGGTTTCCAACAAAAGCTTCCTCCAGAGCAACATCTATTTCTATCTGCAAGCCCAGCCTGTGAAAGATATGCAGCAGCGCATGGTATGCCATGCCTACAACGAATACATGGGTGGCAGCATGGCAGGCGTCATCTTCCAAGAAATCAGAGAATTGCGTTCCCTCGGATACTCTGCTCACGGGCGCTACGACTACGACTGGCTCAACCGCCGTCCCGGCATGATATGGGGTTTCCTCGGCACACAGGCCGACAAGACTTTGGAAGGCTGCGAGGAGATGGGGAAACTGCTGACGAAATTCCCCGAAAAACCCGAGAAGTTCGAGGCCGCCAAGGAGTCAGCCATCAAGAAAATGGAGTCGTCATCGACACATTTCCGCGACATCCCACAGCAGGTGTATCGTTGGCGGGCACAGCAAATCAATGAGGATCCGCTGCAGAAACAGATTGATTACCTGCACAATATCACCTACGAAGAAGTAAAGAAATTCTACGAGCAATCCACGTCGGGCAGCCCTATGGTCATCACCGTGGCCGGCGACAAGAAACGCATGAATCTGCAGTCGCTGAGCGACCAATACAACATCATTGAGGTGAAGGTCAAGGACATCATGAAGTAAGCAAGCGGAAAGGTGCTACAGCATTCGATTATAAATAGAGGGCTGCCACAATGTGACAGCCCTCTATTTATAAATTAATGGGGTCTGTGGTTCTACGACCTCACTATTTCACCACCTTGCCCATGGCAATATTGTAGGTGTCGGTAGCAATCACCAGCTCTTCGTTGGTGGCCACCACCACGATTTTCACCTTGGAGTCGGGAGTGGAAATGATGGCGTCGTCGCCGATGACGGTCTTGTTTTTCTCTTTATCGAGCTTGGCGCCGAGGAACTCCAAACCTTCGCAGATGGGCTCTCTCTGGAAGAAGGCATTCTCGCCGATACCGCCGGTGAACAGGATGACGTCCACACCGCCCATGGCAGCTGCATAAGCACCGATATATTTCTTCACTCTGTAGGAGAACATGTCGAAAGCGTAGGTGGAACGCATATCGCCCGCCTCTTTGCCGGCACGGATGTCGCGCATGTCAACGCCCTTGCCAGAAACGCCCTTCAGACCGCACTCTTTGTTGATGAAGGTGGTGATCTGCTTGAAGTTCATATTCTCTTTCTCTGCGATGTGCAGCATCACGCCGAGGTCGAGGTCGCCGCAGCGGGTACCCATCACGAGGCCTTCCACCGGAGTGAAGCCCATAGAGGTATCCACCGACTTGCCGTCCTTGATGGCGCAGATGGAAGCGCCGCTACCGAGGTGGCAGCTGATGATTTTGGAGTGGTTGTAGTCCACACCGGCGATTTCAGCGGCGCGGGGGCCCACAAACTTGTGGCTGGTGCCGTGGAAACCATAGCGACGGATACGGTCTTCTTCATAATATTTGTAAGGAATGGCATACAGATAAGCGTGAGGCGGCATGGTCTGATGGAAGGAGGTGTCGAAAACGGCCACGTGCGGCACGTTGGGCAGCAGCTGCTTCATGGAGTTGATACCCACGAGGCTGGCAGGATTGTGGAGCGGAGCAATCTTGCAGAGTTTTTCGATCTCGGCGATGGCCTTGTCGTCGATCAGACAGCTTTGGGTGAAATACTCGCCGCCGTGAGCCACGCGGTGACCCACTGCGCCAATCTCATCGAGGGAGGAGATCACGCCCATCTTGGGGTCGGTAAGTGCATCCAGCACCAGCTTGATACCGGCAGCGTGATCCGGAATGGGAGTCTGAGTGTAATATTTGTCCTTGCCGACCGGCTTATGGGTGAACTCGCCCATTTCCAAACCGATACGCTCCACCAAACCTTTGGCTTTCAGCTCGGCATTGTTGGCCATGTCAATGAGTTGGTACTTGAGGGAAGAACTTCCGCAGTTGATAACTAAAACTTTCATACTTTTTGTTTTTAATAATTTGATTTATAATTACTTAATAAAATTTTATACTAAAAAAGGTCATGCAGCGGTCTTGACACGCGGATCGAGCCAGCCGTAAATGATATCGACAACAATATTTATGAGCACTAAAATGATAGAGATATAGAGCAACGACCCCATCAGCACGGGCAAATCGTTCTGATTGAGCGCATTAACGATCACCACCCCCATCCCTTTCCAGTCGAAGATGTACTCCACGAACACGGCACCGGCCAACAGTCCCGCCAACCAGCCGGAGATGGCGGTCACCACCGGGTTGAGAGCGTTCTTGAGGGCGTGTTTCAGCATGATGCGGGCGGGTGTCACCCCCTTGGCGCGGGCGGTACGGATGTAGTCCTGCGACATCACATCCAGCACCGAGCTTTTGGTCAGCTCGATAACGATAGCCAATGGCCTGATGCCCAGCGTAATGGCCGGAAGTATCAGATTCTTCAGATCCACATACACCCCTTCTCCGTAATCGTCAACAGAATAGAGACTTCCAAACATGCTGAGACCAGTATAATCCGACAGCAGATAGGCGAAAATCCATGCCAAGAGGATGGCAACGAAAAATGAGGGCACCGACATGCCCAGCACCGCCACCAGCAGCGAGGTCTTGTCGAACCATGTGCCCTGGTATATGGCACAGAGCACCCCGATGAAGATGCCCACCACGATGCCGAAGATGATGGAGACGATGGCGAGCAGCATGGTTTTGGGGAACGCCTCAGTGATGATATCGGCTACCGGCCTATCGCCATGGTACGAGCGGCGCAAATAAGGTGCTTTCAGCACGACCGCCGACTTCTTAAAGCTCATCACCTTGACATAATGATAATTACGGTCATTCAGATAAAAGAAATTCGTCGCATCATCGGTACGATGCCACGATATGGGGGAAAGATCGTTGAGGTAGCCGAGGTACTGCACCCCAATGGGCAAGTCCAAGCCCAGCTGGTGGCGGATGGCATCTTCAGTCTTCTTGTCGTTGTGCTGCCCCATAATCTCGCTGACGGGGTCGGTGGGGAGTACCGTAAACAGGAAGAAAACAAGGGTAATCACTCCGAAAAGGAGCAACAGCCCATAACCGATTCTTTTCAGAATAAACCTCAGCATCCGTTCTTACTGAAGAAGATGTAGTTAGAAAACCAGCTTAAAACCAATGCTATGCACATTGATAATCTTGATGCTGGGATCGTGATCGTTGAACTTGTGGCGCAGTTTGGCGATATATACATCCATGCTGCGGGCGTTGTAGAAGCTGTCGTCGCCCCAGATTTTTTTGAGCGCATAACCTCTTTCCATTATCTCGTTCTTTTTCTCAATCAGCATGCTGAGCAGCTCCACCTCGCGGGTAGTAAGCTTCTCCACCACCTCCCCATTCTTGGAGAGTGTCTGCTTGTTGGGGTCGAAGCTGAGGGAACCCACCATCACCGGTCCATTAGAAGCCTCATCGGAACTGTTGACGCGGCGCAGCACGGTTTGGATACGTGCGAGCAACACTTCCATAGAAAACGGCTTGGTGACATAATCATCACCGATGGATAATCCCTGAAGGATATCTTCCTGCATACTCTTGGCAGTCAAAAAGATAATGGGGATTTTGCGATCCACCTTACGAATACTTTCAGCCAATGTGAAACCATCCTGTATGGGCATCATCACATCCACAAGACAGATGCCGAAAGTGTTGGCACAGAACATCTCGTAGGCTACTTCGCCGTTGTTGGCGTGCATCACCGAGAAACCCTTAGCCTCGAGATAGGTGGTGAGCACTTTTCCCAAATTGACATCATCTTCTGCTAATAAAATCTTACAAGTTTCCATATCGTTCATTTTTTATTGTTCTTAATGGGTAAATACACAGTAAATGTGGAACCTTCCCCTAACACGCTTTTCACCTTCACCTGACCGCCATGCAACTCCACTATCTTCCGCACATAGTTGAGTCCCAGACCGTAACCTTTGTTGTCGTGTACATTTCCTTTAGTCACACGATAAAACTCATCGAAAATGTGCTTCAGATTTTTCTTAGATATGCCAATGCCATTATCCTCTACAGAAACGACCAACATTCCCCGTTCACAACGAGAGGCGATCTCAATAACCGGTTCCTTATTGCTGTATTTCAGCGCATTTTCAATCAGATTGATAAAAATGCTCTCAATGTGCGATTTGTCAGCGACCACGATGGGCATTTCCGCATTGAAACGGGTAACAAACTTGCCTCCAAGGTTGGTGACCTGGAGTGAAAAGCTCCTCACAATAGCATTCAGCACCCCATGCACGTTCACATCCTCGGCATTGATCTTCAACTGTCCTTTCTTGAGCTGTGCCAGTTGAAGAATGTTGGTGACCATTTTCTGTAAACGCTCATTTTCGGCACGAATCATAGAGACGTAGGCTTTCCGGGTCGCCGCATCCGTCTGAATAGAGTCATCCTCCATGGCCTCACAAGCCAACGAGATAGTAGAGATGGGAGTCTTGAACTCGTGGGTCATGTTGTTGATGAAATCATTCTTCACCTCCTGGTTGCGTTTCTGCTGCGACAAGATGATAATCATTATAATCATCAACAAACTGAGTAACAATATAATACCAGCGATAGGCAACACGATAGGCAGCATTCTTTTGAGAAAGAACGCACGCTCCGAGGGGAAATTCAAAATGAGATAATGCGTATATACCTCCGTATTGTTGGTCTGCAGAGCAAAAATATAGGCTTTGTCCACAATATTCTTGTCCATGGAGGCCGTCCTAATGATGAAATGGTCCTTAGGGAAATTAAAGATACCGTACTCAAACTCAATGTCCATCCCGTTCTTGTGAAGCGTATTCTTCACAATATTGGTAAATTCACGACTGGGAATACGGCTGATGATAGAATCTGTGTAAAGAGAATGACCAGTGGCTACCGTATCGAGCACGATTAGTTTGGAGCTGTCATCACTATGGAAATAACTGGTATCTTGCTTTAGAATGACCAACCCGCCCTGATATTCGGCGACCGTCTGCGTAAGCAACGCACTTGGAACACCGTTATCCATCACCAACAAGGTATGGGTGTCGGGCGAATCTGAAGACCTTGAATAAGAGACCAATGCCGTATCAGCCAAAAATTCAGCATTGATTCTTTCGTTGAATTTTTCGGAAATCTCACGCCCCACTTTCAACACATTGCCAGTGAAAGCCGACTTCTGCGCCTTTTCGGCCTGCTCATACAAACGATAAAAGCTGATGCCCAGCGCACCCACAAGAACAATCAGCAGCATAATCCACCCTATAAGGAATATCAATCGTTTGCGTCCCATATTATAAAGTTGAAATGCGAGGGCAAAAATACAACTTTTTGCTTAAATAAACAATATCGTTCCTCGTTTTTTCAAGAAAAAAGCAGCTATTATCAATCAGCCGACTATCAGGCCGCCGCCCACCACCAAGCCGTCCTGATAGAGCACCAGCGACTGTCCGGGCGTTACGCCCCATACCGGCTCGTTGAAACGGAGTTCCAGGCTGTCGCCGTCAAGGCTCACAGTGGCCGCCGCCGCCGCACTCCGGTAGCGGATTCGCGCCTGCACCTGCGGATGCTCGCGCAGCCTTTCAGCGTCGGTGAAACTGCAACCCTCCGCACGCAAAGTGGTGGTTAACAGTTCGTCGCGGTCGCCCAACGTCACCGTGTTGTCCTTCGCCGAAATGGCGGTCACGTACTTCGGCGTGCCAAATGCCACCCGCAACCCCTTGCGCTGCCCGATGGTGTAAAACGGGAAACCGTCGTGCTGGCCCACCTTGTTACCATCCAGATCCAAGAAGTCACCAGGCTTTACAATCTCGCTGAAATCGGGCACATTCTCCGACAAAAATCTACGATAGTCATTATCTGGAATAAAACAAATTTCCTGACTTTCAGTTTTTTGCGAAAGTTTCTTAAAGCCATGGTCGAAGGCAATCTGGCGCACCTCCGGCTTTGTAAGATTCCCCAACGGGAAGATGGTGCGGGACAAATTCTCCTCGGTAAGCCGCCACAAGAAATAGGTCTGATCTTTCATGGTGTCGGCGGCAGTGCCCAGATAATAATGGCCGTCGCGCTGCACCACCCGCGCATAATGCCCCGTGGCAATGCCGTCGCAGCCCAGCTCATCGGCTTTGTCTAACAGCAGCCCCCACTTGATGGAAGAGTTGCACAACACACACGGGTTGGGCGTGCGCCCGTTCATATATTCATGGATGAAATCGCCAATGACATGCTTCTTAAAAGCATCCCGAAAATCCAAAATATGATGTTCAAAACCCAGCTGCTCAGCCAGATGGCGCGCCTCCATGATGGAGTCGATGCTGCAACAGCCGCGCTCCTTAGCGATACAACTCTCCTTGATGCTGTCGAACGTGCGAAAGGTGCCGCCCACCAGCTCGTAGCCCTGCTCCAGCAGCAAAAGCGCTGACACGGTGCTGTCGATACCGCCGCTCATCGCCATCAAGATTTTCTTTTTCTTCATCCTCAAAAATTTCCAGCAAAATTACAACTAAAAATCGAACCACAAATAGTAATATTGGGAATTTTGTAATATTTTTGCCGAAAGAAAAATGACGAGTGTCAATCTTTTCATAAATCATTATAAAACAATAATTTATATTAAAATAATGAAAAATATATCCACCCTTCTCACCCAGCAACATTTCGAAAAAGAGGAACTCGTTGCCCTACTCGCCTGTAAGGGCGACGACATGGACCTGCTTCTGAAAAGGGCGCTTGAGGTGAAGAAGGAGCATGTGGGTCCTCAGGTGCATCTGCGCGGCCTCATCGAACTGAGCAACATCTGTCGCAAGTCGTGCCTCTACTGTGGCATCCGCAGCGACAACCGCAAGGTGGAGCGCTACGAGCTGACCGACGAGGAGGTGATCGGCTGTGCCCGACTGGCGCACCAGCTCGGCTACGGCTCGGTGGCCATACAGGGCGGCGAGCGCAGCGACAAGGTCTTCACCGACCGCATCACGCGACTTGTGCGCCAGATCAAAGAGATTGACGGCGGCTCGCTCGGCATCACGCTCTCGCTCGGCGAACAGAGCGAGGAGGTGTATCGCGAGTGGTTTGAGGCTGGCGCGCACCGCTATCTGCTCCGCATCGAAGCCTCCAACGAGGAACTTTACTACCGCATCCATCCCCACGACGAGCGGCACGACTTTCACCAGCGGCTCGGCTGCATCGACCAGCTGCTGAAAATCGGCTACCAGACAGGCACCGGCGTGATGGTGGGACTGCCCTTCCAAACCCTCAGCGACCTCGCCGACGACCTGCTCTTCTTCCTCCGCAAAGATGTGGCCAT
This sequence comes from Bacteroidales bacterium, assembly GCA_045130235.1. GTDB lineage: Bacteria > Bacteroidota > Bacteroidia > Bacteroidales > WCHB1-69 > UBA1756. Next base: position 54,332 of record JBGUPJ010000025.1, on the reverse strand, counting down.
GGTCGGCATGGGACCATTCATCCCCCACCCCGATACACCGTTGTACGCATACGCCGACCAGATTCCGACTGCGGAAGAACGGATGAACCTCACCCTCAAGATGATCGCCATCCTGCGACTGATGATGCCGGATATCAATATGGTGGCGGCCACCGCCAACCAGACCGTTGACCTGATGGGGCGCGAAAAGGCCATCCTCGCCGGCGCCAACGTCATCATGCCCAACCTCACCCCCAACGAGTTCCGCGAGGATTACCTGATTTACCCCGACAAGGCATGCGTGGGCGACAAACCCGAACAGTGCCGCTTCTGCTTAGACAAACGGATGGAGTCGATCGGTCACGAAATCCAGTACAACGCGTGGGGCGACTCGCCGGCCTTCACCAGGAAAAAACAGCAATAATTTCTACATGTCACCCACAAAGTGGATGCACTTCTCCTTGATCATGTCGTTGGGATTGGTACCTAACACCCCTTGCGGGATGGGCTGCCCAATCAGTTCGAACAGCTGCACCCAATACAGCGGGAAAGTGCCGTCGGGACCTTTGAAATTCATGGGGGAAGCTGTGAAAATATAGTCGCCATTCTCGATGTAGGAGTCGCGCACCAACTCGCTGCAATACTTGGCTTTAGGGTCGGGAACGAAGGACATGTTATACACAAGTCCGCAAAAACGCTTGGCATTCTCCACATACTCAGCAGCATGGCGATTGTCGTTGAGGCGCATGATGCGCAGCAGCGGCTGGGAGCCATCCTTCAGCGTGAAGTCGGTAAGGAAAGTGTCGATGGGATAGCGGGCCACGCCGTGCTTGAGGGTGGCATCGATAATCCACAGGCTGCCCACTACATCCACCTCAAGGATAGCGACATGGATATATTCGGTGTCGCCGGAGCCCGTGGCGGCAGCGATGGCACCGGTCATGGTGGTGTCGTCGTGGATGGTATAGTCGGACGGGATGCCCACAAACAGCAGGTCGCCGGTCTGCACAGCGGGATGCTGCGCAAAGGCCATGCCTAAGACAAAGAAGAGGCAGATGGTCGACAGAATTCTTCTACAATTCATTATTTTGAAAATCAATATTTTACAAGTAATATCAAATAAAAAAGCACGGCCGAAACCGTGCTATAGTAGAGAAGCGGAAACGCTTATTTTTTCTTGACGAGCTGGCCAGAACCGTTGCTGGTGTAGCTGATTTTGAGGTCGCCCTTGAACATCACGCTGCCGGAGGAGGTGATGGTGACATCGAGGCTGGAGGAGGCGGCCACGCCGAGGTCGCCGGTACCATTGTTGACCACCTTAGCCTTTTCAGCGGCGAGGTTCAGCGCATCGAACTTGGAGGCATTGGAGGCGGTAATGTTGACATTGCGGGCGGTGCCTGCCATGGTGATAGCACCCGTGCTGGTCATCGTAACATTGACATCCTTGCCAGCGAAACCGGTGAAGTCCATATTGCCGGCGTTGTTCACCTTGAGGGTGAGGGCATCGGTTTGCAGGCTACCCCAGCGGGAGCCTTCGAGCGAGTTGGCTTCCACTTCCACTTTGGGGGCGGTGAAGTTGTTGATGTTGCCGGTCACGTTGTCAGACATGGAAATCTTAACAGCGCTACTACAAACCACATCCTTCATATTTACCTCGAAATTGCCGGTGGCGGCCACCTTGAGGCTACCGGTTTTCAGGTTGGTGATGTTGCACTGACCTTTTCCAGCCAGCGAGAGGTCCATCTTGTCGGACGGGATGCCGTCGGCGGTGATGTTACCTTCGCCCTTGAACTGCAACTTGTTGAGCATGGAGGTGGAGAGGGTGATGGTGATGGGGTAGTTGGGCGCGAGGCGGGTCTTCTTTTCAACGTAGATGTTGAGGGTCTTGCCCTTCACCTCGGTGATGATGTAGGGCAGCAGGTTCGACTCGGCCTCTACCATGACTTTGGGGGAGATGGCATAGTCGAGTTTGATGTTGAAGTCGGCGGTGACGACCACCTGTTGGAATTCGGTGACGATACGGGTGTCCTGTTTCAGGTCCTGGTTGCCGGGAATGTCGGCGGCGCTGACGGCTGCAAAAGTGCAGAGTGCGACAAATAATGCGAAAAATTTCTTCATAATTATAGATTTTTAATGTTGCCGAAAATTACGGCTGCAAAATTACGAGAAAAATCAATAAGAAGCAAGGGAAAAGCGAAAAAAGACGCGATGCGAAAAGATTGCCATCGGTTTGCCCAAATATTGGGTGATGCGAGAGAAGGAAGATTTGGGTCAAAATCGCAATCTTTTGTTTATCAATAAATTGATAATTAAAAAATTTTTTCAAGAATTTGTAAAAAGTGATGAAAAAAGTTGTAATTTTGCACCCTCAAACATGGCGGTTGTAGCTCAGTTGGTTAGAGTACCGGATTGTGGTTCCGTGGGTCGTCGGTTCGAATCCGACCTGCCGCCCAAAAGCGAAGCAGCGACAAGAAATTGCCGCTGCTTTTTTTTCATTCATATTTATTTGAAGACTTCTGTTTATGGTTTGAACCGTGCCAAGGGTTCCAATGGCACGGTTCTGAAACAATATGGATTTTGCAACCTTATTACACCAACTTCCCTACCCACATCTCGTCATCGCCGGGCAGCATATATACTGGGGCGATTTCAATCATGGTGTAGGTGCCGTAACGCTGTTCGGCGGTGAGCCGGTGAGCCGCACGGGCGCAGGCCACCAACACCTGACCGGTGAGCGCAGGGTTGTTGATCTCCATGTTGAACTCAAAACGCTGGTTGTGAGTGGTTCCGCTCACGCCCGAACGCACGAGGTTCACGCCATGCGCCACATTGTTCAACTCATCAATAGAATTCACCTGCACCACATGGGTCTCATCATGGGCAAAATAGTCGTCGGCGAGAAGGTTTTTCTCCACGGTGGCGAAGTCGGCGCCATCCTCCAGCACCACATATACCATACGTCGATGTACCCCTGAGCCGAGCGGTATGGTCATTGAGAGCGCATCCTTGACCCCCGCGATGGCCTTGGCGGCGACGGTATGTCCCATGCTACGGCCGGGACCGAAGTTGGTGTAAGTGAGACCCTTCGGGGCGATGGCCTGCAAGAGGGCACGCACCATGGAGTCGGAACCCGGATCCCAGCCGGCAGCGATGATGCTGACTGCCTTATGCTCCTTGGACTGCGGCATCAAGCGGCGACGCAACTCCACAATCTGCGTGTGGATGTCGAAACTGTCAACCGTGCAGATGCCCCGCGACAGCAACTTCTCCGCAAAAGCGGGCACCTCGCGGGTAGGAGTACACAACACCGCCACATCCGCCTGCACTGCATTCATGTCATCGTTGTGATGATAAATACCAACCAATTCCATATCATCGGCCACCTGAAGCGCCTGCTCCACCGCACGACCAATGTTTCCATAACCAATAATTGCTACTTTTGTTTTCATAATTTAATTTTTTTAATAACGTATTAAATATCAATCTATTAAAAATCCAATCCTATCGAAAAATGCAGCATTCCCGTCTTATCCTCTATCTTGAAATCCTCCACACCCCATGCATAATCCAGCCGGAGGAAATAGCCGAACAAACTGGCCCGCAGGCCGAGGCCGAAACCACCAATGATGGGCTCCACCTGCCGTTTCACCCGCACCGTGATATCGCCAGCATACACCCAGCGAGTATAAAGGCAGTTTTCGTCTGAGTACGGAGAAACGCCCGTCCATGCGGTACCCACATCGCCGAACAGCACCAGCTGTAGCGAGTTGAAGAACTGGTTGGAGATCTGCCGGCGGGCAATCAGCTGCACGAACGGGATGCGCAACTCGGTGCTGAGCAACGCAAAGGAGGTGCCATTGCGGATGTTCTGCTTGAAACCGCGCATGTTGGTGGCCAAGGTCTGATAAGCGTAATTCTTGCTCTGGTCCACCCAAATATCGCTGTCGAACTTGGCGAAAATCCAGTTGTCAACGCCGCCCATGTAATAAACCAACCGGCTGCTGCCAAAGTTGGTGGAGGCGGCAAAGCGCGTAGCCCACGTCATGTTGCGGAACACCTTCACCGACTTGCGGATGTCAAGTCCAGCCACAAAAAGGTACATATTTTCGCGGTCCACACGGTGCTGGTATTCCAAGCACAGCTTGATTTTGCTGCCCTTCCACAAGTTGGTGAACAACTCTTTCGAAGAATCAAACACGTACTCCAACTTCACACCGCCCCACACATGCCGCTCATCGGGCATCTTCAACGAATAGTCGTTAAGTCCCGCCATGATGTTGGTCTCGTATCGGCCCGTCAGTGTCAGTCGCAAACTGTTGAATTTGTCGAACGGGTACTTCATGATATAGAAGACGCTGTTGGCGTGCTGTTTGTAGTAATAATCGCCGATAATGGATTTGATACTCTGGCGATACACCACCACCTGATGGTCGAGGCGGCGGTGGAGGTCCTCGTAGCTGAACATAAACTCGTTGCTCTGCAGGTCGAACGAGAGGCGGAAACCGCCTGTAATGCGGTAATCCTCAAACAGATCATTGATGCCCACCATGACGAGGGCATTGATGCCAGTGTTCAGGTAAACGGGCGATGTGCCGCCAGTAAACTGCTGGTAAGTAGTATTGAGGAAGCTAAAGTCAGCCTGTGTAACCAACTGGTTGATAGAAAATTGTGTATAATAGTTTCGGGCGGCCACACGGGTGAATGAACTGCTGTCGCCCTCGTCCATGCCGTCAGAGCGATTGCCCGACAGGTCGCTGCGATGAATCTGGCGGAAGCCGCGGTGGCGTGTACCCGACGAGGCGCTTTTCTGGTTGGCCTGCTGGATGCTGTCGCGGCGGGCCTGGTTGGCCTCCATCTGTGTCACAAAAGCCGCCTTGGTGAGTTCAGCCGACAGGGGTTGTTCCTCTATCGGACTGATGTACAGTCTTTTCGCTCCTTTGCGCAACATCACCTCGGCCACCTGTCCCGTTTCGGGCGAATAATCCTGCTCCAAGATACTATACGCACGGTTGGTTACCACCTGACTATTCGCATAATAGGCATAATGGATGGTGGTATCAATGCGACTGATGGTGCTGTCGAACTGTGCCACATAGCGGTTGCGGATGCCGTTCTCGTCGCTCAGGTAGGTGATGCCGCCGTCGGCCAGCGGACGTATATCGGTCTCCTTGGCAGTGGGAGTATAGGTAAGCTGCATCAAATCAGACGATTTGGTGGAGTAGTCGTACATAAAAAGGTCATAGTTGGACTGGGGATTCAGCTGGTCGAAGCGTTCCTTGGGATGAAGCTGGTTGTCGGGACGGTTGGATGAGAAGACGATCTGTTTGTTATTGTTGATGAAACGGGGGGCATAATCGTCGTAGAAATCGTTGGTGAGATTTTGGAAGGAGCGTGCGCGGAGGCTATAGACAAAGATGTCAGACTGTCCGTGCTGGAAGCCCGAGAACAGCAGCAGCTTACCATCGGTGGAGAAGGATATGTCGGTAATTTTCTCCACATCTACCAACAGCCGTTTCTCGCATTTTTTCTCTTCAATATTATAAGGATAATAGTAGCAACGTCCTGCATCTTCGATGGTGAAACCCAGAATGTCACCATTGGGATGCCAAGCCAGCAGCGGGAAGCTGAGGTCGGGATTGTCTTCTGTTTTATGGAAACGATGGTAGATGCGGCGCGGCTTTTTGTCGCCCTCGCGATACATCCAAATGGTTACTTTACCCGCCTCATTGGTGACGTAAGCATAGCTCTTGCCGTCGGGCGATAGGCGGAACTGGTTGTAGTCGCGCTTCGCCTTGGGGCGTTTCAGCAGGCCATCATCGGCTGGTTTATCCCGTTTAATATCTTTTTTATAAAGAACATAATAATAACGATACCAATCGATGAGCAGCTGTTTGTAGGGCACGCCGGTCACATTATAGAAACCACGCTCGTGGCTTCGATACGAGCGGGTGGCGAACAAGATGGCTGGAATGGCCGACTTGCCAAAACGGTCGCCCACATACTTCCAGAGGGAGTGCCCCGCATACATGGCATCCACCTGCGAGAGTTCGCCAAAGTCGGCGTACTTCTCCGTCAGGATGCCGTTTTTTACATAAGCATCTATCGTACTGTTCCACTCCTCTCCGATATAAGAAGAAAGGCCCGAAAAGTACCAGTTCGGAACATCCAACAGACTTTCCGAAGAGATATTAGCCCCTACCGACGTGCCGTTGATGACCCAATGGGCATAGAGGTTCATGATACCGGCGCGCAACATGCGGTCGAAATGGGTGCGGTCGCCATCGAAATAGAGATACACCTTCGTGCCATAGATGTTGGTGACACCACCCTGGTTGTAAAAGTCTTCATTATCGTAAGCGAAATTCGACTCACGGAAATCAGACTGCGTATTATAAACGATGAACTGTATCTTCTTGGTAGAGGTGTAGTTCAGCATCCTTTCAATCTCATCAATCTCGGTAGGTGCTTTCCACAACACATACTCAGCCAGTTCCTTGCCGGTGGGGTAGAAATAAACGTCGAACTGCTCGGTACGGTAATACTCCCAGTTCTGTTTCTGATACTGCACCCTATTTTTACCAAAAGAGAGCTGCGACCCGTTATAGAACTGTGCGGAAAGAGGCTGTACAACGAGAATTAAGACACTGATTATCAAAATTTTCAGCATCCATCCTTTCATCCAATTTCCCTTAATTTCCGTTTGTCGCAACAACACTTATCCAAAATGATTGAAAGTGCAAAAATACAAATAATTTGAAAAATGGAAACGGAAAACTGAAAGGTTTTTGCGGTTATGGCTCGGGATTGAACACCATCCCCCACCCGAACAAAAAGCCATTGTCGCCCGACCAAGTGTCGCACACCTGAATCGTCCAGCGTCCGTTGAGCGGGCAGCCCAGCAAATTATTGAACGACTGGTAGGGAGTATAGTACTGCTGTCCGGGCACGAAGTCGTCATACCCCGGATAACTTTGCGCCACATGGGAAGCATCCACCGTTTGATCAGCATCATGCCCGATATTGTCGTTCAAGTAACAAGCCCCTGAAAGCTGCGCATAATCGGAATTCTCGCTCCAACAATATGTCCATCCCGTCCCTGGCATGTTACTGGTGGGATCACAATAGTCGCCATCAACCGTGGAATTCACTCCAAAGTGAGCCATATTGCTGCCGCCCAAATTACCGCAATGGTCTGGCATCAACAGCACCGAGTGACCATTAGGACAAGTCAGTATGATATTGAGGTCCCCGATACTGGAATGTTCAAGGTTCAGTCTCACCTCCAGGACATCGGCTGCCGAGGAGATGTATGCAGCCGGTGGAAAATGGAAGATATCGATACTGGAACTGACACATGGCGTCGAGCATCCGGCATCGTGGAGAAACACCGTATTTTGCAGAAAGAAGCTATACTCATCATCCATTATCACGCTATCACTCAATGTGGTGAAGTCCACCTCGTTGCCGTAGGACGTACCCTCGCTGTTGGTGGCATAGGCACGAACATAATAGGTGGTATTCGCCGAAAGTCCATGCGCGATACTGGTGAAATTTCCCAGCCCGCTACCCTCGGTGGTATGATTGTCATTCAAAGTGGGATTGTGCGAAAGACTCCAGCAGAAACCCCTGGCGGTCACCGATAAACCGCCATCATACGTCACCTCGCCGCTCAACGACGCCGAAGTGGTAGCAGGCGTGGCATAGTAGGTATTGACGATGGGAAGATTGGCCAAGCTCCCCCCTTCCCCACGAACGCACCGCACGGAATAGCCATCTGATTTGTCGCCATTGCCGCGGTACACGCCTGCATTGTCGTATTCGAGTGACCGTTTAAAGGCGCAGCACTCCCCGTTGCCCGTCACAGTCCAGAAATAGGCTACGGAGTCGAAATCACTAAAGTCATCGTTGTAGCACCCCGCCGGCAATGCGCTGAAGCCCGATGCGTTGCGTCCTTCGGCAGCGGTATTCCCCGCCGCATTGGCTATAGCCGACGACTGCCACCCCGTATTCCCACACAGCAGGGCGGCAATATCGCCCCTGAATCCTGTATGCTCAGCATCATACTGATTCATACCCAAATACCGCTCCATCTGTTTCCATTCAGCATCGCTGGGCACATGCCAGCCATCGGGACAGATGCCCTGCACCCCGCTCGGATTTTCCGCTGAAGCGCCCGAATTACGCCGCACCGCCTTCCAGTTATACAACAAGCCATACGTGGTCTTGTTGGCCGCAAGGTTGTTCGGATAATACCAGTGCGCCACCGTGGCAGAGCTTCCGGTTCCATACGCAATGGCATTGCCATCAGCATACTTCGTGGTGCGAAGGTTCTCCCTCATCCAGCACTGACCGTCCATCCAGACCGTACCATACGTGTTTCCATCTATGTCGGTGAGCGTTGGTGTGCCCGGACAAGGATGTCCATCCAACATAAACTGGAACACATAAGTTTGAGAAGAAAAATTCACACTACTGATCGTCTCACTTTCCACCTCTTCATCACCCAGCACCACATAGCCCTTAAACTCCATCACGTCGCCACTCTCGAAGGGACGAGCCACATTGGCCCGCACCCCCGACTTAGGCTGAACACCCATAGGGCGATATAAACCCACATTTCCCTTATAATCAATATTATCCGCATTACCAGCCGCATTATTCACCATTTTTATGGAAGAGATTTTTCCGTTTTGCCGTGCGGTCAGCACATAGGTACCGGCGGTTGCCAGGGTGATACGGAATTGGTGGGTGCCCGGTTGTAGAGACGTGCCATGGCGCGTCTCTACGGCAACGCGCCCATTCGCATCCGCGATTTCCAACACCACCTCACCAGCATCCTCCATGGTCAGATTCACATCGGTGGTGCCATTGAACGGGTTGGGGGTGTTTTGCGACAGACCAAAACCATTGTTGCGGTCGAAATCGTTGATGCCGATATTATTCTCAACGGTGAGCACGGTATCGGGCCAGTAGATGGTTTCCGTCCAGTTTTTTGTAAGATTCGTAATCACCACGCGGTCGAGTTGCACCCAGTGTCCATTCATATCGCGTCCTGTGAACGTAACGGTGACAGTCTGTGCGAACGCACTAATACTCAAAATTATAAGTAAAGAAAGAAGAGACAGCTTTTTCATGACAATATGATTTAAAGGGTTATAAAGGGATTATCATTCAGGTGCAAAAATACACATATTCTTTGAATAATGACGTCTTCACAACAGAAATGTGAACCCTTACAGTCAAAAAAACACAAAATTATTGCACCAGCTCGCGGAAAAGGCGCACGCCGATGGGAAGAAGCTCATCGGGAAAGTCGAAATGGGGGTGGTGAAGCGAGGGCTGGCATTCGCCGGAGCCGATCCCAAACAACGCACCCGGATAGTGTTGAGTGAGAAGTCCGAAGTCTTCACCCCACGAAAATGGGAGTTCCAACTCTTTGTATTCCAAACCACTGCGCAAAGCCGCCTCCCGCACTTCGGCCATAGCCTCGGGATGGTTGTCAGAAGCCGCAAAGTACTCTTTCCAGCTCTGCGTAGAGACCAATCCAGGTACTTTTTTCACCTCTTCGTCCACAATCTGAAGCACCTCTTTTTTGGTTTGTTGCAGCCATGCATCGTCCTTGGCGCGCAGGGTGAATCGCAGCACCCCGTCGCCGGCGGCCACCCCGTAGGCCTGCTCCCCTACCCTGAACTCCACCAGCGTGAGCAGCCGGTAGTGGTCACTGTGCATATCGTAGTTATTGAGCGACAGCAACTTGTCGGCGATGGCTCGTGCGGCGGGATAGGGCGATAACGCCTTGAGGGGCTCGGCAGCATGGGCACTATGTCCCTGCAAAACGATGTCGGTGCTCACCACCGAGCAGGTAAAACTGCCCGGCTTGCCCAACACGGTGCCCAACTTCTCGCCCGGAATATTATGCAGCGCATACACACGGTCGGGTTGATACGCGTCGAGACAGTGGGTGGCGAGCAGCTGGCCTGCGCCCTGACCGGTCTCCTCGGCGGCCTGGAAGAACAGCAGCACCCGTCCGCGCTGAGGCGGCCGCTGGTGCAAGCTGTGTGCCAGACCGAGCAGGATGGTGGCATGGCCGTCGTGACCGCACTTGTGGGCTACCCCCGCCATCTCGGAGGCGTAGGGCACGCCGATAGTCTCCTCCACCCGCACAGCATCGAAATCGCCTCGGAACAGCAGTGTACGCCCGGGTTCTTCACCCTCAAAAACAGCAATAATACTCTGTGTATCTTCAAAAGTAAGAATCCGCGAAGGCGAACAGGCTTTCAGCTGTTCCAAAATAAACGCATGGGTGCGCACCTCCTCGCCGGAGGGTTCGGCCAATCGGTGCAGCTGGTGGCGGATGTCAGCGAGAACTGAACCATCAGTTTTTATTGATTTTTCTGATATTAGCATAATTACAAAAGGAAATATCGGTTTATCCAACCGCAAATTTACACTTGCAAAATTACTCAAAAAATCAAATTGCTATTCTTTAAAATGACAATTTGGAAGTATCTTTATCTCTTTAAAAATATATTTGAAAAATCTTAATATAAATGATTATCCATATCGAAAAAAAGGCGTACCTTTGCACCGTTTTTTAGGCAAACACTAAATTATCATAAACCATTAAAAATACTGATATTATGACAGTACACAATTTCAATGCAGGACCCTGCGTCCTCCCGAAAGAAGCGATCGAATCAACGATCAACGCTATGCGCAACTTCGACAACACCGGTGTCGGCATCATGGAAATCTCCCACCGTACCCCGGGTTGGGAACGCATCATGGCTGAAACCCGTCAGCTCTGGCGCGACCTCCTCAACATCCCCGAAGAGTATGAGATCCTTTTCCTCGGTGGCGGTGCCAGCACCCAGTTCTTCTGCGTGCCCGCTAACCTGATGCGCAGCAAAGCCGCTTACCTCCAGACTGGTGTTTGGGCTAAGAAGGCCGCTAAGGAAGCCAAGCTGTTCGGTAAGGTTGACATCATCGCTTCCTCCGAAGACAAGACCTACAACTACATCCCGAAGGGTTGGACCGTTCCCGCTGACGCCGACTACTTCCACATCACTACCAACAACACCATCTACGGTACCGAGATCCGCGAGGACTTCACCGCTGAGAAGTGCAACAACGTGATGCTCGTTGCTGATATGTCCTCCGACATCATGAGCCGTCCCGTTGACGTGACCAAATACGGTTTGATTTACGGTGGTGCTCAGAAGAACGTCGGTCCTGCCGGTGTCACCTTCGTCATCGTCAAGAAATCCATCCTCGGCAACATCGGCGACCGCGCCTATATGAACCCGCTGCCGACCATGGTGGACTACAGAACCCACGCTGCTGAAGAGGCCAAGAACATCTCCATGTTCAACACTCCTCCGGTAGGCGCCATCTTCATCATGCACGAAACCCTGAAATGGTTGAAAGAGACCATCGGTGGTGTGGCTGAGATGAACAAGATCAACACCAAGAAATCCAACCTCCTGTACGAAGAGATCGACCGCAACAGCATGTTCGTGGGCACCGTCGCCGACAAGGCCGACCGTTCCATCATGAACCACTGCTGGGTGATGGCTCCCGGCTACGAGGACAAGCAGGACGCTTTCATGGCCTACGCCAAGGAATGCGGCATGGTTGGCATCAAGGGTCACCGCAGCGTCGGCGGCTTCCGCGCCTCCCTCTACAACGCTTGCTCCATCGAAGACGTCGAGGCACTCGTGGATTGCATGCAGAAGTTTGAAAAAAATAATAAATAACAATTAAAAATTAAAAATCAATTCGTTCTTTGAAAATGTTGGAGTTGTTGTGAAGCTTCCATGGCGAAAAAGAATATTTTGAAAGAGAAGAGTTTTGCATTTGCAGTACGTGCAGTAAAGCTTTGCCAATATTTGCGTACAGAAAAGCAAGAATTTGTTCTTTCAAAACAGATTCTTAGAAGCGGGACTTCTATTGGTGCAAATATTGAAGAAGCCTGTGGCGCACAATCAGACAATGATTTCATTGCCAAACTCCATATCTCTCTGAAAGAAGCGAACGAATCCCATTATTGGATACGACTTCTACAAGAATGTGATTTCATCACAAAGGATCAAGGAGAAAATTTGAGTAAAGACATTTCAGAAATCATTGCCCTCATCACGGCAAGTCTCAAAACCATCAAGCAAAAACAGCGTTCCAACAAACAACGATAATTCCATTGCATTTTTAATTTTTAGTTTTTAATTTTTAACTTGAAAAAAATGAAAGTATTAGTTGCAACCGAAAAACCTTTCGCGAAGGTGGCCGTTGATGGCATTCGCGAAATCGTGGAGGCGGCCGGTTATGAGCTGTGCCTTCTCGAAAAATATACTGATGTTCAGCAGTTTTACGATGCAGTGGCCGATGTGGACGCGCTGATCGTGCGTTCCGACAAGGTGACCGCCCAGGTGGTGGACGCCGCCAAGAACCTCAAGATTGTGGTTCGCGCAGGAGCCGGCTTCGACAACCTCGACCTCGCCGCCTGTACCGCCAACAACATCGTGGCTGAAAACACCCCCGGTCAGAACTCCAACGCCGTGGCCGAACTCGCTCTCGGCATGATGATTTACATGGCCCGCAACACCTTCAAACCCGGCACCGGCGCTGAGCTGAAAGGCAAGAAGATCGGTATCCAGGCTTACGGTAATGTCGGCCGCCTCGTGGCTGAAAAGGCCAAAGCCCTCGGCATGGAAGTCTGGGCTTTCGACCCCTTCGTACCGAAAGAAAAGATGGAAGCCGAAGGTGTGCATGTTCCCGCTACCCTCGAAGAGATGTACGAGAACTGCCACTACATCTCCCTCCATATTCCTGCCAACGACCAGACCAAGAAGTCGATCGGCAAAAACCTCGTCGGCCGTATGCCCAAAGGCGGCTGCGTGATCAACACCGCCCGCAAGGAGGTCATCAACGAAGAGGAACTCGCCGCCCTGATGGCTGAGCGTGAGGATATCAAATACTGCACCGACATCGCCCCCGTGGAGATGGGTCTGTTCGAAGGCTTCGAGAAGCGCTTCTTCGCCACCCCGAAGAAACAGGGTGCCGAGACCGCCGAGGCCAACATCAACGCCGCGAAGGCTGCTGCCAGCCAGATTGTCAGCTTCTTCCAGACCGGCGACAAGAAGTTCCAGGTGAACAAATAAGCCGTTCACGGAATTTCCTACAACAAAAAAATCCGCTGGAAACAGCGGATTTTTTTTGTTGCAATGCTTTCGTTCAACGATTACTTATAATCAAAATAAGTGGTGGTAGTAGATGTGTAACGGTAGTCATCACTATTATAGTTATATGAAGTAGTAGCAGTAGCAGGATAGTTGCCTTGATAAGTATATGAAATATTGTAAACTTCAGTTTCTCCGTCCCAGCGGTATTCTTCACGAACAATATTGTTTTTTGACATGAAGGCTGCAATTCCTCCACTTTCCATATCCCACAACCCACACATGGGATTCAACTTGTTGTCATAGGTGTAATACAAATCATAACTGTCACCTGGCTCCAAATAAGTAATGTGCTTCAAATTATCTCCATCCCATTCAAATCTCCACTCACATTCAACACCCTTCGATGCCTTTTGGAGCTGCTTGGTGGGAATATTCAGCAAGAAGGACGGGAATGAGGGCATTTCGGCCTTAGAATCATTCAATACAGTAAGCGTCATCTTGGAGATTTTCTTTCCATCATGCGTAAGCTCATAGTGGTAGTAATGCGTTGAACCCACATAATAGTCGATAGCAGACAGCTTATTTTTCTCATACACAAAATCATATCTCCCTGATCCACCATAATTAACGGAAGAAATCTGCTTGCCGTCATACGTGTAATATTCAGTATAATCCAGAGTGCCGTCTGATTCATAAAAATCAATGCTTTCCAGCAAGTTGCCATTCCAATTCCAACGCTGGCCAACGTAATTGGAAGACCCCTGTTCTGTTTCCCATTCAAGTGAATATTCATCCCAATATTCCGACTTATACGAATTTGCATAACTGATTTGGCTGATTTTCTTCTTAGGGTTGAACTGTCCCTCTTTGTTACATGACACCATCACCGAGCATATCAAGGCGATGACAAAAAGAAATGATAAACGTTTCATAGCTATAAATTTTATTAATAGAAAAATTTTAATTTCATTTTGAGGCAGCAAAAATACTATTTTTTTCTAAATATTGAGGGATTCACTAAAAAAAGCCGCTTAATACTAAAAATGAAAATAATTATGCCCGCACGAATTGTTAACAAAAGTTAATAGTATTTTCAGATACGGCAAAAAATTGTATTTTTGCAGCTGGAAATTTTTAATATCAATTAAACTAAAATATTTATGGCAACAACTGCAGATTTCAAGAACGGCTTATGCATAGAGTTCAATGGTGATCTTTGGAAAATTGTTGAGTTCCAACATGTTAAACCCGGAAAAGGTCCCGCTTTCGTTACTTCCAAACTGAAAAACCTCAAGACTGGCCGCGTGCTGGAGAACACTTTCACTGCTGGTGTAAAGATTGAATTGGCCAACGTGGAGCGTCGTCCCTACCAATTTTTGTACAAAGAGGGTGACGACATGTACAACTTCATGCACACCGAGACCTACGAGCAGATCTCCATTCCTCACGACCTCGTGAGCAACCCCGACCTGTTGAAGGAAGGCCAGACCGTGGAGATGATGTTCGACGCCAAGACCGAGACTCCCCTCACCTGCGAGATGCCCGCTTTCGTGGCATTGGAAGTCACCTATACCGAACCCGGCGTGAAGGGCGATACCGCCACCAACACGATGAAGAGAGCCACCGTTGAGACTGGCGCAGAGGTGTTTGTGCCGCTGTTCATTGAAACTGGTGAAAAAATCATGGTGGACACCCGCACCAACAAATACTCAGAACGAGTCAAAGAATAATGAAATTAGCGTATCCCATCTCTATTGACGAGCTATTGGACATCCTGCAAACGGAAGCCACCGTCAAGGGGAAGACAGACAACCGCGTGTGCGGCATTAACGAGCTTCACTCTGTAGAAGAGGGCGACCTTTCGTTCGTGGACAACGAGAAGTACTACGACCGGATGTTGCGCAGCAAAGCTTCTGTCATCCTGATTGATAAGGATTACGACTGTCCGGAAGGCAAGACCCTGATTCTCGTCAAAGACCCGCTGATGAGCTACCTGACGGTGGTGCGGAAATATATCCATTTCACTCCCCAGCAGGAGGCCATCCACCCGTCGGCGCAGATTGGCGAAGGCACGGTAGTGCAGCCCTGCACCTTCATCGGCGAGAATGTCACTATCGGCAAGAACTGCATCATCCACTCGAATGTGAGCATCTATGCCGACACGGTGATTGGCGACAACGTGGTGATTCACTCGGGCAGCGTGATCGGCGCCGACGCCTGCTACTTCCAAAAACGTCCTGACGGCTGGGTGAAATTCGACTCCTGCGGCAAGACCGTCATCGGCAACGATGTGGAGATTGGCTGCTGCGTCTGTATCGACCGCGGCGTGTCGGGCGACACCTTCGTCGGCAACGGCTGCAAGTTCGACAATTTCGTGCAGGTAGGCCACGACACCTACATCGGGCATCGCTGTCTCTTCGGCTCCCACTCGGCAGTCGCCGGCTGCTCGCGCATCGAAGACGAGTGCGTAATATGGGCCAAGTCGGTGATTAACAAAGATTTGACTGTCGCAAAACGCACTACCTTGCTTGCCCTTTCAGCCATCGACAAAAATGTGACGGAAGAGGGCACGGTTCTTTTCGGCACCCCCGCCATCGACGCCCGCCGCAAGTGGCGCGAGATGGCCTGTACACGACAATTGCCGGAAATGGCCGACGAGATTTACCAACTCAAAAAGGAGTTGGCGGAACTGAAAAATCAATTACCGAAATAGTTGTGAGAGGATGCCGAAAGCATCCTCTTTTTTTGTCCCCTTCCCTACTTTTCCGGCCATTCCAGAAGAATGGTGACGGGACCGTCGTTGACAAAATCTACCTTCATGTCGGCGCCGAAGCTACCGGTTTCCACATGCAGTCCGTACTGTTCGCGAAGGATTTTGTTGAAAAGGTCGTACAGCGGTTCGGCGACATCGGGCCGGGCGGCATGGATGAAACTGGGACGGTTGCCCTTGCGCGCATCGCCGTACAGCGTGAACTGTGAGATGCTCAGAATTTCACCCGACACATCCGCCAAAGAGAGATTCATTTTCCCCTCCCCGTCTTCAAACACCCGCATCCCAGCGACTTTCTTAGCCAAGAACTCCACTTCAGCGGGCGTATCTTCATGGCAGAAACCCACCAGCAGCATGAATCCGCGGCCGATTTTTCCAACCACTTGACCATCGATGCGCACCTCTGCACGACTGCAACGCTGTACTACCACTCTCATAACCTATTGTTTTTTATCATGTTCTACATGCTGAAGCGCAAAAGCACCAAAAAGTCCGAAGCCGCCTTCAATATTGTTATAGGTCTGAATCGGCTCCAACAAAAAGGTACTCAATGCACCCAAATCATTCAACGTGCTTTCGTACATATAACAATGCTCGTCGAGGAAGAGAATCCACTCCACCTCTTCATCCATCTCTTCATCTTCCTCATAATCAGTGTCATATTCATAGAGATAGCGTATAGTTTTGCCATCCCTTCCCTCATCAGAGAAACAATTGTAAACCTTGCTCCCCTCATACAAAGTCATTAGGGAGAAATAGGTGGTGTAATAGCGACTCATCTCCACCTCAGTCCAATCATCATCATCATATTCCACCTCCCAAAGGGTGCCAAAAGCATAGTAGTTTTTCTCTCCCGCATAGTCATTCCAGGTCAGATAAGTGTCGTAATGCGGATTGTTATAGAAGGCACCATCGTGCGTATCGTTCTGATTGAGAACATGTTCCCAATGCAACTGGATGTCATGTGCGTAAGGAACCGTACAGGTGGAGGTCACTTCATCAAAATCGCGAGCGATAGCCCGGATATGATAGGTATGCCCCTCTTCGATAGGGAATTCAGTGGTAGGCAACAGGTAGAGTTTTTGGATAGAATCGTACTGCGCAGTGTACCAGTTGGCTCGGTCGGTAGAGAGTTGCACCACGCCATCGCTGATGATTTGGATATCCTCGCGGCTGCCGCTACCGTACAAGAGGTGGGTGTGCGACAGGTGCACTTTCACCGTGTCCATCCCCGGGAAGATACGGCAGTATAGCACCAACTTCTGTGTCTCGTGAAGCTGGTCTTCAATATCTACAGTCGAAATGCACCCTGTCAACCCTACAGTAAGCAGGAGCCAAACCAGCATCAGAATTTTATGCAATTTATTCATTATCAATAATAAATATTAAAAACGAAAATGATAGGTAAAGGAAGGAATGATGGGGAAAATGCAGACTTTCTTCAGCACTTGGGATGAGGTGCCTGTATTTTCATCATACTCACTATCAACAAAATAGAAGAATGCGTTTTTGTAATTATACACATTATAGATGCTCACCTCGAAGATGCTCTCCCCTTTCTTTCTATGAGGCACAATAAACTGCGCTCCGATGTCGAGATGATGGAAAGGTTGCATCCGGAGGTTGTTTTTCTCGCTATAATTCTCCACATATCCCACATAATGACCGTAGTCGTCGTTGTAGAGAGCGGCATCGGGGTCGGGATAGAGGTAGTCTTGGAGGTACTGCGAAATGTTTTGTTCCTGATATACCGATACGGGCAGCGTGACCGCATTCCCCGTGGCGAAGACCCATGCCAGCGACAGGTTAATCTTTTTGGTGGGACTGTACATCAGCACGATAGAGACGTCGTGGCGGCGGTCGTAGCGGGCGAAGAACTTGCGGCCGAAGTTGAGGTCATCGAACTGCTGCTGCGTCCACGAGAGGGTGTAGCCGATCCAGCCGGTGAACTTGCCGGCATTTTTACGCACCAGAAACTCAACACCATACGACCAACCCTTGCCGGCCGTGACATTGTCGCTCCAGATTTTCTCGAACTCACCCGTTTGGTCGAAAATACCCTCCAAAGCATCCAGGAAGAAAGAGGCTCCCTCCTTATAGGCGAGCACATTGTTGAGATGCTTGTAGTAGCCCTCCACCGAGAACGACATCGAGGGGTTGTACAGATCATAGTGCAAGCCGAGGGCAACCTGCTGCGAGCGTTGCGGCTTCACATTCGCCGTAACGGGTACCCACAAGTCGGTAGGAAGTCCTATCGTGCTGGTACTGAGCAGCAACATACTCTGGCTCATCATGGCATACGAGGCTTTGAGAGCGAGGTTGGGCAGGAAATTGTAGCTCAAAGAGAGGCGCGGCTCAGGAGAGAAGTAGGTGCGACGCGGCACAGAGAAACAGGTGAGCCGGATGCCCGGATTGATGCGGAACTTGTTGCGAATGTTAATCTCATCCTCGGCGTACAGCGAATATTCGAGACCATGTTCCATCTGCACCTGTTTCGACGAGAGAGTGTCCTCCTTCAAGGAGATTGCACTCGGGCAGGACTGATGATAGGTAACAGCAGCCCCCACAAGAATACGCTGTAAGCCATCTGGCACGTAGGTAAGGTCGTACTTGAGCGTATAGTCGCGGATACCTGATTTATAAGTAGAAGAATACTGATAATCAACACCTTTATACTTATCATAGATATCCATCGTATAATCGCTAAAGATAAAAGAGAGGTTGGAAAAGAGACTGCTGGCGAACTGGTGGTTCCAACGTGCGGTGGCAGTGGCGTTCTGCCAATACAATCCCATCTTGTATTTTTCCTTTTCCCCTTCATCCTTAAAAAACTCCTCCAGATGGAATTTGTCGCGACCGAAATAAGCGCTGACATACAGTTTGTTCTTGTCGCCGAAGTCGTAGTTGAACTTGGCATTGAGGTCAAAGAAATAGTAACCTGCGGAAGATCCAGGCGAAAGGATCTTCATGAGGGGACGTGCCAGCAGGTCGAAATAGGTGGTACGGCCGGAAATCATGAACGAAGCCTTGTTTTTCACGATGGGGCCTTCCACCATCAGGTGCGATGAGATAATGCCGATGCCACCCTCGCCGTGATACTCAGTCTTGTTGCCCTCTTTCATGTGGACATCAATCACAGAAGAGAGACGACCTCCATAACGAGCTGGAAATCCGCCTTTTACCAACTCCACCGATTTCATTGCGTCGCCGTTAAAGATGGAGAAAAAGCCCAACAGGTGGTTGGCGTTGTAAATGGTAGCCTCATCGAGGATGATGAGATTTTGGTCGGGACCGCCGCCACGCACATATATACCGGAAGTGCCCTCGTTGCCCGACTGAACCCCCGGCATCAGCATGAGGGTTTTAAACAAGTCCTTTTCTCCCAACAAGATAGGAATGGACTTTACCTCTTTCGCCGACACTTGGATAGTACTCATCTGCACATCCTGCGTCAAGCGATCAGCACGTACAATCACGTCTTCCAAAACAGTAATCTTATACAGCTCAGGATTATAGGATTCTTGGCTCGTTGGCGAAACAATCCGCAACGTGTCATACGCATAACCATAACCGGAAAAGATGACGTTCAACGTGTCAGCGTATGGAATCTGCATCACATAGAAACCATATTCATTAGAAAACACTGACATTCCACTCTTCTCCTCATACACGTTGATATACGGCAACAGCTCGAGACTGCCGCGCTCATACACGTAGCCACTCACCGTCACTGTCTGTGCCCACAATCCATTCCCTAAAAAAAAGGAGAGGATAATTCCCCATAGAGAACGTATTAAATTCTTATATTTCATTATTTTACAGAAGAAATATCATCTTTGCCGATGTGTTTAAGTGCTTCAATGGTTTTTTCAGGATTGGTAGCTTTAAAAATATAGTTACCTGAAACCAGCACATCCGCACCAGCCTCCACCAGCTCGACCGCCGTATTACCATCCACACCGCCATCCACTTCAATCATCACGTTGAGATTGCGTTTTTCAATGATTTCGCGCAACTCGTTGACCTTCTTCACCGCATTGCGGATGAATTTCTGTCCGCCGAAACCCGGGTTAACCGACATAATCAGCACCATATCAAGGTCTTGGATAATATCGTCCAACAGAGCGACGGGCGTGTGGGGATTAAGGGCCACACCGGCCAGCATATCCTCGTTCTTGATCTGCCACACCACCCGGTGCAGATGGGTAACGGCCTCATAATGAACGGTCAAAATATCAGCACCCGCCTGTTTGAACTCGGAAACATAACGGCCAGGGTCATTGATCATCAGATGCACATCCAACGGTTTTTCCGCCAGTCCACGGATGGCCTTCACAACAGGAAGTCCGTATGAAATGTTAGGAACAAACATTCCATCCATGATATCCAAATGAAACCAATCGGCTTGAGAGCGGTTTACCATTTCAATATCATCTGCCAAATGACAGAAGTCGGCGGAAAGCATTGAAGGAGCAATTAAAGCATTCATTTTCAAAAATTTGTAAAGATTTATTAAAGTTGATTAAAAGACTGTTCTATCAAATCGGAATAGACATCCGTAAGGTTCATCCCAATATAACGAATCTGGTTGGGAACGATGCTCATGGCGGTCTGACCGGGGATAGTATTCACTTCCAGGAAGTAGGGAACGCCCTCGGGAGTGACGATGAAGTCGGCGCGCACGATGCCGCCGCAGGCCAACTCGCGGTACAGCATCTCCGAATAGTGGAAGATGAGGTCGCGGATGGTGTCTGGAATGTCGGCAGGCGTAATCAGATCATGCTGACCGTCAGTATATTTCGACTTATAGTCGTAGAACTCACGCATAGTGACAATTTCGGTGACGGCAAAAGCACGCACAGTACCTTTAATGCGCCCCACACCGCAGGTCACCTCACGTCCCACAATCATCTTTTCAATTACTAATTGCGAGTCATATTTGAACGCCTCCTCCACAGCAGCCGCCAATTCTTCTTCAATATGTACTTTAGTTACCCCTACACTCGAACCTGAGTTACAAGATTTTACAAAACAAGGATAACCGCAAACTTCAGCCACTTTTTTCGGATCTACCGTTTCTCCTCTAAAATAATGAAGCGAGGGCGCAACGGGGATTCCGAGGTTCTTAACCACCACATTGCAGTAATACTTGTTGAAAGTAAGAGCGGAAGAGAGCATTCCGCAGCCCGTATAGGGCATCCCAATCATGTCGAAATAGGCTTCCAGCCGGCCGTTCTCGCCCGGGTTGCCATGAATGGCGATGAAAACCGCGTCAAAAGTGATTTTCTCCCCTTTCAAATCCAAAGAAAAATCATTCCGATTCACCTCAACCACTTCCCCATCGGGTGCGGTATATGTCCAGTTATTTCCCTTCAAATGAATAAGATAGGGTTCGTAAAGATTCTTGTCAAGCATCTGAAAGATGTTGTCGGCAGTTTTGAGCGAAATCTCGTATTCACCAGAGTTTCCGCCCGTCATCAAAGCTATTCTTTTCATAATATTCGCATTATTAACGACTGCAAAATTACGACAAAAAACGAAGCGAAAGACACGCTTTCACGACATTTGTGAACATTGCCCGTTGAATTATTCGCCTTACTCTGTCATGCGCTGCCGCACCACCTCAAAGAGCAGCACGCCCGTCGCCACCGACACGTTGAGCGAGCGGATGGTGCCCGCCATCGGGATGCGGACTGTCTCGTTACATAGGCGCAGATAGTCCCATGCGATGCCCTCGTACTCATTTCCCATGATGAGACACAGCGGTTTACGGTAGTCGTGCTCGTGAAACAGGTGTTCCGCCTTTTCGGTAACACCCACCACCTCTATGCCAGAATCTTGCAGAAAGCGAATCACTTCCACGAGGTTGGTGTGGCGGCACACCGGCACCTTATGCAGGGCACCCGCAGAGCTCTTGACGGCATCCTCGTTGAGCTGGGCGGCACCTTTCATCGGGATGATGATGGCATCCACGCCGGCGCACTCTGCCGAGCGGGCGATGGCCCCGATGTTGCGCACATCCGTCACCTTGTCCAAGATAAGCAGGAACGGCACCTTGCCTTGCTCGAACAGGTAGGGCAGGATGGCGTAAATGTCGTCGTACTCGATGGCCGACATGAAGGCGACCACACCCTGATGGTTGCCACGGGTGAGGCGGTTCAGCTTCTCGGCAGGCACGTACTGGAAGGGAATCTTGCGCTCGCGCACCTTTATAAAGAGATCCTTGAAGAGCGGGCCACTCAAATCCTTCTGAAACAGCACCTTATCAATGGTCTTGCCTGTAGCAATAGCCTCTAAAACAGGACGCAAACCGTATGTAATTGACTCGTTCATCGTTTTTCAATTTGGTTATTCACTCTTCACCCATGCCTTATTGATGTTGCTGGCGAAGCTTTCTGCCTCACTTTCAGAAGTAAACACGCCAAGACAGACGCGACGGTGCCAATCTCCAGGGTTGATGAGAATGGCAGGGTTGTATTTCTGGAAACCCGCATGCTGCACATGTTTGGCACAGTCGGCATCGGAGCCGAAGCTACCATGAATCACGTAGAACTTACCCGGCTCAAACGTGATGTGCCGCATATTGTTGATGTCGAACGGAGCTGCCACCGGTTCATGAACAGGTTCGGGCAGTGCGACTTCCACAATCTCCTCATCCTGAAGGGTATCTGACTCCGATAAGAGGGTGTCAGGCTCAGGAATAAAGGTTTCTGGTTCATCCGCCGGCTGTGGTTCTTGCAGGGTGGTGGTCTGTTCAACCTTCTCCTTCCCCATTATCTTATCCTTGCAAGTGTGGTAAAGATCAGTAAGTTGGTCGCGGAAATAGTAGCCAGCCACGCCCCCGCCGGCAAGTATGAGCAGCAACAACAGCCACACCCACCAACGTGATTTCTTGCGGGGGGTTTCTGGCTCTTCGCACCCTTCGGGAGTTTCGGGCTCTTCGGGCTCTTCGGGCTCTTCGGGCTCTTCGGGCTCTTCAGATTCTTCAGATTCTTCAGGCTCTTCGGGGACTTCCGGTTCTGCGGGTTCTTCAGAGATAGTTGTGGATTCCGAGTCGCGTTCGGGCTCAGGGTTAATATCAGGTTCAAAGTTGGATTCAGGTTCCAAATTGGGCTCGGCTTGAGGTTGTTCAACCTCCTCAGGCACAAATGTTTCCTCTGGAGCGACAACATTCAGGGACGGCTCGGGGGCAACAGTCTCCACAGGCGTTTCCACCATCACGGGCTGTTCAGCAACAACCGTTTCCTCTGGCGTCTCAATATGAATGATAGCGGGTTCAAAATCCTCAGGATCTTCTGGAGTTTCAATATGGATGGAAGGCACTTCTGATTCAGCAGGTTCAGCCGATTCAGCAGGCTTAGCAGGCGTTTCAACATTCAGAGGCTCTTCTACAGCATCCGGAAACTTCACCCATGCGTAATCGTTTTGAGGAGTGTCTGTGGGTTCCGATTCGGGCTCGGGTTGAGGCTCAGGTTCTGGTTCTGGTTCCGGTTCTGGTTCTGGTTCCGGTTCTGGTTCTGGTTCTGGTTCGGGCTCTGGTTCCGGCTCTGGTTCCGGCTCTGGTTCGGGCTCGGGTTCGGGTTCGGGTTCCGGCTCAAATACGGGTACGGGCACTGGTTCAGGTTGAGGCTCGGGTTGAGGCTCCGGAACTTCGACCTCGGTCGGTGCGGATTCTGAAGGCACCTCAATCGGAACGGGGATAACCGGAACGTCGGCAACATTCTCTTTCAGAGGAAGTTCCGTCATCCCTTCGAACTCTGCATTCAGTTCTGGAATAAAGGCGCTCTCGAAAACCAACACTCCTTTTTTCATCGAGAAGATGCCAAAATTTGGCACTTCCACACGCTTTTCTTTCGCCACCCGCTCCAACAGTTCCTCCGTCCAGCGGTTGATATCATCATCCGCATCCACAATTTTGGATTTCAGACGATTGGAATGATGGAGGATGAACGTGAAACCACTGCCATCTGCCTGGCTGTCAAGCACTACTGAATAGTGCGGCGGGGTGACAGAAGTTTTTCCCACCTTGGCGGGATGAAATTCCTTGCTAAAAAGGCCTATCTGGTTCACATAAACCTGCTCCTCTGTGCGCAAAAGGTCAATTAAACTGCTGACAATCATATATTTTCAATTAAACTGTGTCATATTTTCTGCCCGTTTCAAATCCTCCAGTGTGTCGATGCCGATACTCTCGTAATCGCAAATTCTCACGAAAATGTCATACCCATTGTCCAGCCAGCGCAGCTGTTCCAGCTTTTCGGCCTCCTCCAAAGGGGAGGCTGGCAACTGCACCAGCTCGTTTAACACGGAGAGTCGGTAGGCATAGATGCCGACATGCTTGTAATGGAAGGGGGACAACTGCTCATTTCGAAAATAAGGTATCGGCGAGCGGCTGAAATAGAGGGCGCGGCCGTTCTGCGCCACCACTACCTTCACCATGTTCGGATTTTGGGGATTTTCATCCTCCATGAAAGCTTTTGCCAACGTGGCGATATGCACCTCTGGACGGTCGAACTGACTGGTTAACAAACGGATGGCATCGGGTTGGATAAACGGCTCATCGCCTTGTATGTTAACCACCACATCCTCTTCAGATGCTCCCAGCGCACGAGCGGCCTCGGCGCAACGGTCAGTGCCGGAGCGGTGGTTGGGAGAGGTCATCACCACCTGTCCGCCAAAGCGCTCCACCGCCTCACGGATGCGGTCATCGTCGGTGGCGACGGCCACCTGTGACAAACCTGCCCTACAGGCACGCTCATACACCCATTGCACCATCGGCCGGCCATGTATCAAAGCCAACGGCTTGCCGGGGAAACGGGTGGAGGCGTAGCGTGCAGGAATGATTCCGATGAACGCCATACGCTATTTGTTGGGGAAAAGACCGAACAACTCGGCATCAATTTTGTTGATGATGGTTCCGAAGTCCTCCGGACGCTCGCCAAATTTAATCTTATTGACATCAATAACCAGGAGCTTACCCAACTTATAGTTGGAGATCCAATCCTCATAACGCTCGTTCAGGTGCTGGAGGTAGTCGAGACGGATGGTCTTCTCGTACTCACGACCGCGCTTCTGAATTTGGGAAACGAGGGTGGAAGTGTCAGCATGAAGGTAAATCAGGAGGTCGGGAGCCTGGAGAAATTGCGCCATCAGCTCGAAGAGAGAAGCATAGTTCTCGAAGTCGCGGGTGGCCATCAGCTGCATGTCGTGCAAGTTGGGGGCGAAGATATACGCGTCCTCGTAGATGGTACGGTCCTGAATGACGGTCTTGCTGTGTTTCCGGATGTCGATAACCTGACGGAAACGGTTGTTCAGAAAATAGACCTGCAGATTGAACGACCAACGCTGCATGTCCTCATAATAACTGGCGAGATAGGGGTTGTTTTCCACACTCTCGTACATGGCCTCCCAGCCATAATGTTTGGCCAACATGCCGGTAAGGGTGGTTTTTCCCGATCCGATGTTGCCTGCTACTGCAATGTGCATAAATGTATTTTTTAGTGATAATTGACTGCAAAAATACAAAAAGAATGGCAATGAAAAGCGGGTTGTGGATGTTTTGTTAATAAAAAGTGTAAAACATTGTTTTACAAGAAAATGCGAAAGAACGGGGAGGGAAGGCTATAAATACGTCCACCATATCTCATGCAAACGATACCGGGTGTATAATTCGCCATCCGCAGGCGGAAGTTTTTTTTCACCCCCAAACACCCTCCATTTATCGTCACAATAAGAACCAATAAGAACCAGCCTCCGCATGGATGAACATTGTATTTTTGCGGCATCATATTTGACGTCAAAATCAGTTTTCATGGGAGGATGCTGAAAATCCCCAAAAGAGTAAGCCTAACACTAATACTATTAAAATGAAAAGAAATTTGTTTTTTATTGCAGTGCTGGTTGTCGCGGTAGTATCCCTATCGGCTTGTAAAAAGTCGAATATCAGCATGAAGCCTGAAACGACCAAGGTTTCGGGAGATTTGGCAAACTGTTTTGAAGTAGTTGATGAGGAAGTTGTTGTTAAACTCAAAGATGGCAAACTGGATGATTTAGAATCTGTTTGGAGAGTGAAAGTGAAACGAACGGATGCTCCACTGCCTTTTGAAGAGGGTATGAATTTTATATCGTATGGTGGTTATAGCACCATAACCCCCTATTGCCTTGTTGGTTTTGGATTGAGAATTGAAGGGGCAGACGGAGATGTAGTGCAGGAAAACAAAGCCACAGAAGGCGGTATGGGTGGTCCCTATAGTGACGATGTTGAGGGATTGCTAAAGCTTAAGCCGGGCGAAGTGGGAGAAATCCGTTGGAGTGTTGATAAAAAGTGCATGGATGCAAAAGAGCCTTTGAAATTCAAAGTATCAAGTGCATACGAGCTTGTGGGAGATTCGGAAGGTTCTAAAGCTCAAGCAAATGCCTCCTCAATAGAGTTAGAAGATGTTGTGTTGCCTTCCCAGCTCAAAGATAAAGTTGAAGTCATTAAGGTTTCAAAAAAAGTCAGTAATGGATTCCCACATGTAGCAGTTACTTTCAAACTTCTCAGCACAGTAAATACAAAGCCTTTGTGCGGTTATACAAACCAATTTTGGATAGTTGGCTTTGCTCAAGATGAAGATGGCGCACCCATTGACGCACTTGGATCTGGAGAATGGAGATCTGGTGATTCTCGTGGAGATCAATTTAAGGAATTTTTGGAAGGTGAACCTGGCGAAACCATTACACTCTCATTTTCAGGAATCAATCCGCCTAATGTAAGTGCAGAATTGGATAAAGTCAAGAAGTTCCAATTAAAGATAACGAAACCATAAAAATTACTAATTTTGCACCTGAAAAAAGAACCCTTATGACTCCTGAAGAAAACGACATTTTGCTTTTACGCGATATGGTAGAGAAGTCGGTGGCGCGGAAGATGAAGTCGCCCGCCGACTTCATCTTCCTTACAGGTGTCATTCAGGAACGGTGCCACGAAACCCTTGCGGTGAGCACCCTCAAGCGCATCTGGGGCTATGTGGACGGCTACGACACCACCCGCTTCTCCACCCTTTCCCTCCTCGCCCGCTGCATCGGCTTCCGCGACTGGGAGGATTTCCTCGCCAACCACGGACGTGAAGGAGAATCGTCGAATTGGGTAATCGGCCACACCCTGTATGCCAGCGAAATTCCTGAAAACGGCCAGCTTTCCATCACATGGGCGCCCGACCGTCGCGTGCTACTGCAGCACCTGGGCGAAGGGAACTTCAAAGTGTTGGAAAGCGAGAACTCCAAACTCAAACCCGATGATACCTTCCACTGCACCTGCTTCATCCTCGGGCAGCCGCTCTACCTCGACCATTTCGTGCGCGGCCACAACCCGCCCACGCTGTTTGTGGTGGGCAACAAAGGCGGACTCACCACCGTGGAGCGCAAAAACTAACTAATCATTCCGGATTTTCTTTTTCTCTTCCCATAATTCCAGCATGGTATTGCTGCAATCGGCAATGTGGGTTGAAAAACTGGTTTCAGCATACTGCTCCAATTGTCTTCTCGATGTTGAACATTGAGGATATGCCTTCAAGGTTTCATCCACAATGCGCAGGTTCAGTTTTCGATTATATGCTGGCAGCCTATGACTGAATTCTATAAGAATGTCATACACCCTGGCGGAGTCGAGTTTTGATTCCTCAGCAGTAACGGAATTGTACCATGACTGCAAAGGCCTAAAAACAGAATCCATCTTTACATCTATGAATTGCATGGCCTTGTTGATTCTGTCCGTCTCTGAAATGAAAATGGTATCGTGTACCACAATCGGAGTAACCGAATCGTGCGCGACGGGGATGGCGGTAGTGGCGGTTTGCTCCGTTACCAGACTTTTCTGCTGATGGAAAAGTAGTACTCCCATGCTGGCGATAACAAGGAGAAGGGCCATCACTGCGAAGATGACGATGAGCACACGCCGTCGCTGCAGGCGTCGCAGAATCTCCTCTGCGTTGTTGAAGCGTTTCTCGCGGGCGGGGCGGGTGCACTTACGGGCGATGTCATGGTAACGATGCGGGAAAATCTGTGACAGAATGATACCGAAGGCGTACAGGTCGGCGCGCAGGTCGAGGGGCACATCGCCCGCCACCTGCTCTGGAGCAGCGTATCGGTTGCTGCCCGCCGGCTGCTTCAAAATGCCGTGGTAGTCGCTGTCGGCCAGTCCGAAATCGATGAGCTTCACATTGTGGCCGTTGCGCGTGATGAGGATGTTGTCGGGCTTGAGGTCGCGGTGGATGATCTGCAGACTGTGGTAATAGGCCATCGCCTCCAGCAGCTCCTTCACGATTTTCAGGCGCGTATTGGCGGAGGGCTTCTGGACGAGGAACTCGCGGAGGGTCATGCCATCCACATACTCCATCACGATGCAGGGACCAGCCACAGGGTCCACCTCCTTGCTGAACGTGTGTGCAATGTGAGGGTGCTCCATCTTCATGCCCAGCTCAAACTCTTTGGCCAGCAGTTCCTCATAGACGGCCTCGCCCTGATACTCAGGCTTCAACCCTTTCAGCACAAACCACTTGCCATACCGCTGGGCTTTGTACAGACAGTTGAATCCTGCGGAGGGAATCTCTGTATAGGAAGTGAATACGTTGGAGATGTTCTCAAACGAGGAGGTGATTTTGCCGGAAGAGGAGATGTTGTGGGAGGTCATTGCGAACAAAATGATGGGGAACAAAAATACAAAATTTTATTCAATACGCAATCACTACGGAGTAAAAGAGCGTTTCTCTGAAATAATTCCCCCACGTGACTTAAAAAAAAATCTGCGGTTACAGATTCAGCAGTCTGCGAATCGCCAGCTCGTCGGCACGGAGCTGCGCGGCCAGTTCGTCCACCGAGGCGAATTTCTGCTCTCCCCTCACCCGATCCAGCACCATAAACTCCACCTGCTGCCCATACAAATCGCCCTGAAAGTCCAAAAGATGAAGCTCCACCACCGGCTCCGACAGGTTCAGCGTGGGCCGATGACCACAATAGAGCATCGCAGCCAGCGTTTTTTCAGCGACCTTGACCTTTGCGGCATACACCCCCGCCTCTATCGACATAACAGGATGTATATCAGCTAAATTGATGGTCGGATAATGCCATTTTCTGCCATTCTCATGACCATGAATTACGCTTCCACTATGCCAAATTCTTTCCATGTGTGGGCTCATTTAGATTCCGTTTGATGGTCATCCGGCGCGGGTTCCACCACCACCACAATCTCGCCTTTCACCTCTTTGGCAGAGAAATGCTGGAGCGCCTCCTGCAACGTGCCCCGGAAGTTCTCCTCATGGATTTTGGTCAGCTCACGGCAGACACAAACGGCCCTGTCTGTGCCAAAAAATGGCATCATCATCTCCAAAGTTTTCACCAAACGGTAGGGTGATTCATAAAAGATGGAGGTCTCCTGAGCGGCAGCCATCTGCTTGAGACAGGTCTCTTTGCCTTTTTTATGGGGAATGAAACCGTAGAATTTGAAGCTGCTGGCGGGAAGGGCGGAGTTGACGAGTGCCGGAATCAGCGCAGTGGCACCGGGCAGGCACTCCACCTCGATACCTTGCCGCACGCACTCCCGCACCAACAGATAGCCAGGGTCAGAGATGCAGGGAGTTCCCGCATCGGAGGTAAGCGCCACCATTTCCGCCTGCTGAATCTGCCGGATGATATGCTCCAGCTGCTGGTGCTCATTATGAATATGGTATGCGAAGCAGGTCTTCTCCAGCTCAAAATGGCGGAGCAGATTTTTGGTGGTGCGGGTATCTTCGCAAAGTACAAAGTCTGCCTCTTTCAGCACGTTAAGTGCCCGAAGAGTGATATCTTCCAAATTCCCGATCGGGGTGGGTACAACGACAAGCCGCATAGACTACAGATAAGTTTTGAGTTTCGACTGGTTCCCGTCTGTGCGGAGGCGCTTGATGGCGCGCTCCTTGATCTGGCGCACGCGTTCTCTGGAGAGGGAGGTGCAGGCGCTGATCTCATCGAGGGTGTATTCGCGTTTGGTATGGAAACCGAAGTACATGCTGACCACCTCACGCTCGGTGGGCGGAAGAGAAGCCAGCACCGCATCGAGATCGGTGGTGAGCGACTCCGACATCAGCACATCGTCGGTCGATTTGCCACCTTCCGGCACGAACGTGTCGATGAACTTGGTGTCGTCGTCGGCGCTCAGCGGGGCATCGATGGAAACATGGTAGCCGTTCTGACGCAGCAGGTCGGTTACTTTGTCGGGCGCAAGATCCACAGCCTCAGCAATTTCCTCAATGGTAGGATTGCGGAGCAGTTCCTGCTCGAGTCGCGACATCTCCTTGCGGATTTTGCCGATGGTGCTCACCTGGTTAAGGGGCAGACGCACCACCCTCGACTGCTCGGCGATGGCGGTGAGAATCGACTGGCGGATCCACCAAACGGCATACGAGATGAACTTGAAGCCGCGGGTCTCATCGAAACGCTCGGCGGCCCGCAGCAGTCCGATATTGCCTTCGGTAATCAGGTCCGACAGTGAGATGCCCTGGTTCTGGTATTTCTTGGCAATGGAAACAACAAATCTCAGGTTAGAGGTGGTGAGTTTCTCCAGTGCCTCGCGGTCGCCTGCCTTGATACGGCGGGCCAGCTCGACCTCTTCGTCTGCGGTGATGAGCGGTGCCTTGGAAATGTCGGCAAGGTAACGCTCCAACGAAGCCGAGTCGCGGTTGGTAATGGAGTTGGAGATTTTAATTTGACGCATCATAATGGTATGGTTTTTGGTGTTAATGCTTGATTGATGGAGGGAGAGGGAGAAGTTGAGAGTTAAGAGTTAAGAGTTAAGAGTTAAAAGTGAAGGGTGAAGAAGTGATGGAGTGAAGAAGTGAAGAAGTTGATTATTAGATTATTGTCCGTTGGAGTAATAGAGTTGGGTGGTGCCTTCGCTGTTGAGGAGGGTGAGGGGTGTTTTATGGGAGCTGCCGTCGCGCAGGTAAGCGATTTCCACACGGTCGCCGGGTGAGTACTGGGCCAGCACTTCGCGCAGTTCGGAAACAGAATTAACTTCCGCGCCGTTGACGGAGGTGATGACATCATACTGCTGTAGGCCAGCGCGGTAGGCAGCGCCATCGTCGGCAACGGAGGTGATGCATACGCCTTTCACCTGCGAGAGGTTCAGTTCCTGCGCCACGTTATTGTCCACCTCCTGGATGGTGACGGCCAGCACAGCGCGTTGCACCATACCATATTCTTTTAAATCCGCCACCACCTTACGGGCGATGTTGGAGGGGATGGCGAAGGAGTAGCCCGTAAAATAACCGGTATGACTGGCGATGGCGGAGTTGATGCCGATGAGTTCGCCCGAGGCATTCACCAGAGCACCACCGCTATTTCCCTGATTGACAGCTGCATCAGTCTGTATGAAAGACTCAATGGAAGTATTTTCGCCGAGGATGTCGAGGTTACGGGCTTTGGCGCTCACGATGCCGGCGGTGACGGTAGAGGTGAGGTTGAAGGGGTTGCCCACAGCGAGCACCCACTCCCCTATCCGCACCTGGTCGGAGTTGCCGAAGGTGAGGGTGGGCAGTCCGTCGCACTCAATCTTGATGAGGGCGAGGTCGGTCTGCGGGTCGGTGCCGACGATGGTGGCGGGGAACTCACGCTTGTCGTTCAAGGTCACCACAACATCTTGTGCATCTTCCACCACATGGTTGTTGGTGACGATGTATCCGTCGGGACTGATAATAACGCCGGAGCCGGCACCCATCACCTGCTGTTCGTAAGTGCCGAAAGGTGACGAAAAATTGAAAAAATCTTCCCAAAAACTTCCACTGAAGAAGTCATCCCAGCCGGAAGTACGGTACGAAAAGGTGGTTTTGATATGCACAACGGCGTGTACCGACTGCTCGGCGGCAGAAGTCAAATCAACATACGAGCGTGAAGCGGACTGAGCCGACACTCCCGTTACAATCACAATCAACAATGTGGTTATCAATAATTTGATCGTTTTCATAGGCGTAATTTTTATCAACATTCATTCAACATATAATATAACATAGACAAACAAGAAACGAAATTGTTCGCTAAAAATTATTTTATTTTTCAAATAAAGAGAAAATTTAAAAAAATAGTTGTAATTTTGCCGCCCGAAAAATTATGTCTAACTAAAATCAATCAAAATGTACGCAATCGTAGAAATAGCAGGGCAACAATTTAAGATTGAAAAAGATCAGAAGATCTTTGTTCATCGCCTCAAAGCTGAAGAAGGTGCCGAAGTAAAATTCGACCGCGTGATGTTAGTGGACGACAACGGTTCTGTAAAAGTGGGTACCCCCACCGTTGCTGGTGCAGAAGTTTCTGCCACTGTCTTGAAACATCTCAAAGGAGAAAAAGTGCTGGTCTTCAAGAAGAAAAGAAGAAAAGGTTATCAGACTTTGAATGGTCATCGTCAGTATTTGACCTCTGTCCAGATCAACAGCATCAACCTTTAATCAATTAATTCACGGATTTTATCACTAAAAAAATAATTCATTATGGCTCATAAAAAAGGTGTCGGTAGTACTCAAAACGGTCGCGAGTCCGAAAGCAAACGTTTAGGAATCAAGGTTTTTGGCGGCCAGATTTGCAAAGCCGGTAATATTCTCATCCGACAGAGAGGTACTCTTCACAATCCCGGCAGAAACGTGGGCATGGGCAAGGATCACACCATCTACGCTCTTGTTGACGGTACCGTAGAATTCAAAAAACGCACGGGCGGAAAATCCTTTGTTTCTGTCATCCCGATGGAACAAGGCGCTGAAGCATAACCCGTTACAGCATTCAAATCCGTATCAATTCTGATACGGATTTGAAATACGGGATGTAGTTCAGTTGGCAGAATACTTGGTTTGGGACCAAGGGGTCGCTCGTTCGAGTCGAGTCATCCCGACCAATAAAATAAAGGGTTCCGTAGCTCAGCTGGATAGAGCAACTGCCTTCTAAGCAGTAGGTCCCGCGTTCGAATCGCGGCGGAATCACGAACTGGAAAAGCACTTACGAAACATTTTGTAAGTGCTTTTTTGTTTCGCGAATTCATTCTTGAGCCATCTCGCTTGGGCAACTTCGCCTAAAAACTGACATCTATTCCAAAATGAATCTTCCCTGTCTTGAAAGATAAGGGGCTTTCTTTTTGCTGTCCGAGCGCATAGCTGAGGTACAAGTTGCCCGCTTTGGTATGGATGGTGGCGCCAATGCCGAAGCCGAATGGCCAGTCGTTGTACATCGCCCCTTTGAGGTTACGCTCGTACCAGGCGGCGTTGAAGAAGGCGCACAGGTACGAGAGCCGTGCGAACCGGAAGCGGAACTCGGTGCGGGCGATGAGATAGGTGGAGGCGAAGAGCGACTGTTCATCGAAGCCTTGCAGGGTATGCGTGCCGCCGATACGGAAGAGGTCGTTGTAGAGGCAAGTGCCACCGAACTGGGAGGCTCCGTGCACTCCCGCCGTCCATCCCCATCTCTTACCGATGGCCACATACCCGTTGAGCTCCGCCTCCATCAGATAGTGCGTTGACTTCAGCTGTTCTGAGCTTCCTTCCCCCACAACCTGCGCCTTGTGCAGCAGTCGCCGCGTCCCCGCCGACACACCCACCCGTGCTACCACCCCCTGCCACGGCTGCAGAATGTTGTCCACCCGGCTCACATTGAGTTGCACGCCCCACAAACTCTTGCGGAAATCGGCGGCCAACGTGTCATCAGCGGCCACATAATTCGGTGACAGCGATAACAGAGCCGAAGTGGTGTACTGGTAGCTGGCCCGCAGGCTGCTGCTGCCGGCAAATGAGTACTGCAACGCTACCAAGTAATTCATATTCAAATAGGTGGTATCTTTTTTGTCGAGGGTGAACGAGCCTGCCACCCCGATGGGAGTACGAAACAGGTACGGGAACTCGGCTTGTATGTCCAAATACTGCGAGTATCGCTCCGGCGTGCGCCACTGCAATGTCAGCCGTTCACCAATGGTGAAGAGGTTCTGCAGTTTGAGTGTCACCTCGCCGTTGAACATCACCTTGCCGGTGGAGGCACTCACAGGCACCAGTCCGATATAACCGTCAAACTGGTTGACGCGCTGCCGGTCGAGGAAAAGGTACAGGAAGGCGCGGTCACCCACGAACTCCACCCCCGGCTCGCGGGTCATGGTAACATAGGGAAGCCGTTCCAGCAAAGAAGGAATTTGGCTCACCACGGCCTCTGAGTAGCGCCGTTTTCGCCGCCAGTTCAGATAAGGCTGCAAGAACGATGGACGCACCTTGGCATCTCCTTTCACGATGATGGAGTCGAAGATAATGGAAGGACCAGCTTCCACAGAAAGCATTCCAATGGTATCCTTCTCAAAATCAATATCTTTTATACTAACTTGACAGAACGGATGACCGTTGTTTTCATATTGTTGCACCACCTTCTCAGCGAAGCGGGCGTATTCACTCAAAGGGAGAGTGCCACTGCGCACAGAGCGGAGGGGGGTACCTGTCGGCAGCGCAGACAAGGTACTGTCGGCAATGCTGATGGACTTTTGGCCATAGCATGGACCGATGAAACAATCCGCATACAGGGTGTCGCCGCTGGCACGCACTGTATCAATGGAAAAGCCCACATATCCTTGCTGCTGGTAGTATGCCACGAGCAGAGGCAGAGTGGTTTGCAGGACGGAGGAATCTGCAACTTTGCGGGGCATCAAGGAGCGTTTTGGCGGGTTCGGAAATAGCTGTTCTGCGGTATAAATGACATTTTTTTGCGAAAAAATATCCCCGCAAAAAAAGACAATTATCACCATAAAAACAGCTATTTTCTTAATAATCAATCTATTGTTATTGTTGAAAAATCATTTTTACCTATAATTAAACTAAAATGTATTTTATTTATTTTTGCAGATTAAAAAAATATTTTGATATGAAACGTTTCATTTTAAGTCTTTGCGTTGTAGTAGCAGTCATTCTTTTGGCTTGCGCATGTGAAAACCAACACAAATGTCCGGCTTACGGTCACTACACCGACGTTCCTTCTCAGACTGATGACAGCACGCTTGCCGAGAAATAGTCGCTAATGTTGAGAAGAGCCCTTGTTGGTCTGCTTTTTCTGCTTCCCCTCTTCGCATTCTGTCAGGATGTAGGTGAGGTGGAATGGAAGAAAGTGATTGTGAAGGAGTGGAGTGTCAACGCTTTCCTCAACACGAATGGGGGTGGCGTAGGATTCCAGCATGGGCGCACGCCCACCTATTCCGACAAGCACTTTTGGGAGTTGGACTTTCTGTACAACTTCCACTACAAGGCGGTAAGAGCTCGCTCGTATTATGCTGTTTCTAAAGCATTTGCATACGGAAAGTTGTGCGATCTTTTCTTTCTTCGCGGCGGGTACGGATACCAGCGCACCATCCACCAGAAGCCCTATTGGGGCGGCGTGCGGATACGATACACTCTGTCGGGTGGTTTCTCGCTCGGTATGGCCTTGCCGGTGTATCTGAACATCGCAGAGTTCGACAACAACGGTCTATATACAGGTTCCAGAGTTGAACGCTACTCTCCCGAAGAACACAACATCGACAACATCGTTTGCAGAGGTCCTTTTTTCAGAGGAATTGGCGAGACACAGTTGCGACCTGGCTTTTACTTCAAGACAGGGCTCAATTTCGACTTTAGCAAGGACGAATACACCATTCACGCATTGGAGGTGGGTGGAACCATCGATATGATATTTCCATTTGTGCAGCAGATGGCGTTCAACAAAGCGAAACCCTTTTATCTCTGCGCCTATATAGCGTATCATTTTGGAAAACGGAAAGGAAATTACGAATAATGGATTATAGTATG
This sequence comes from Bacteroidales bacterium, assembly GCA_045130235.1. Classification (GTDB taxonomy): domain Bacteria; phylum Bacteroidota; class Bacteroidia; order Bacteroidales; family WCHB1-69; genus UBA1756. The sequence continues at coordinate 18,600 of JBGUPJ010000025.1, read as the reverse complement.
CTCTGGAAAATTCTTTTGAACGCCATCGGCACCGGGCTGATCATCTCCATATCGCCAGGAGCTGCGTTGTTCGGTATTATCCAGACCAGCCTTTCCAAGGGGTTCAAGTCGGGTGTGTTCTTTGCGCTCGGCATCGCCTTGAGCGACATGATTCCCATCTCCCTTTGTCTTTTCGGTTTCTCGGCCATACTCGGAAATCCGCTCGCACAGCAGATATTTGGAGCCGTATGTGGCAGTATTCTGGTAGGATACGGCCTCATCACATTTTTCAGCAGGCGCGACAAAGTGAGTGAGAAACAGCGTATGCAGGTTGAAAATCGCATCCATGAGATGGACGACAAAATTGACAACCTCAAGCCCGTATTACCCCGGCACAAGTATTTGAATGTCTTGAAACCCATGTCGAAAGGCTTTCTATTCAATTTTCTCAACCCGGTGGCTTGGATTCTTTGGGTGGGTATATTGCCCGTGACCGCCAGTTTCAGCCTCAAACAACAGATTGCCTTTTTTGGTTGCATCCTTGCCACTATTTTCTGCATTGATGTGCTGAAGAGTTTCTTTGCCGGCAAAATCAAGAACATGGTCACCCCGAAAATTTTCTACCACGTCAACCGCATCATTGGCATTATCTTCTGTTTGTTAGGAGTTCTGTTGATTCTGGATCGGTGTTTTGGCGTGCCAATTTTCCCAATATCCAATTCGCCCCAAGCGTAATAGGGTTAATATTTTCAAGAATTTTCAAGAATTATCATTTTTAATGATTTGAAAATCAATCTCATATCAATTTGAAAAATATTTTCATAGAGATGGCTGTTGGCAAAGAAAAAAGTGCTATTTTTGCAGCCTCAAAATGATGGCGGGGTAGCTCAGTTGGTTAGAGCGTCGGATTCATAACCCGGAGGTCTCGAGTTCAACTCTCGATCCCGCCACGAAAAGCAGCCGGAACACCGATACAACAAGGGTTCCGGCTTTTTTATTCATTATTAACCCATAAAATAAAACCACTTTTTTTTCGTTTAAGCCTTGTTTCATTTTATATATAATATGAGTTACCGCCGTCACAAGCTATCCATTTGCATCCTCCTGTTGACCGCCGTCGTGGCGCTCTCATCCTGCCATAAAATCCATCCCGAAGAGGATTCCAAAGTGACTTTTTCCACCGACTTGGTGCAGTTCGACACGGTTTTCACTACGGTGGGGTCGGCCACCCAGAATTTCCGGGTATATAACCCGTACAACTACGACATTAAATTGGATGTTTACCTTGCGGGCGGCGACCACTCGCAGTTCAGCATCAATGTGGACGGTGTAGCGGGTACCTATTTCAAAGATGTGGAGATTCCGGCCAAGGACAGCATTTTCGTTCATGTAAAGGTGAATGTAAACCCCAACGACCAAAGCCAGCCGTTTGTGGTGACCGACTCGGTGGTGTTTCTGCACGGCAAGACCATGCAGGATGTGGATCTGATGGCCTACGGGCAGAATGCCCACTTCATCGTGGCCGACCAAGGGAGCAGCCTGCGCTACAAAATCATCGCCCACGAACATGAGACCGTACACTGGACCAACGACTTACCGTACGTCATCTACGGCGGCTATGCGGCGGTAGACTCGCTCGGCACGCTCATCATCGACCCCGGAACCACCATCTACTTCCACAATGGCGCTGGACTATGGATTTACCGCTACGGCAATATCCAGGCGGTGGGCACGCAGGAGCAGCCCATCACCTTCCGCGGCGACAAACTGAACAGCTGGTTCGACACCGACTACTCACAATGGGACCGCATCTGGATCAACGAGAGCAATATCGACAATCACTTTGAAAATGTGGAGATTACCAATGCTTTCATCGGATTGCAGGTGGAAAGTTTGAGCGAATATTTGAACGGGAAAACCATTCTGAAAAACTGTGTGATACACAACACGTACAACAGCGGTCTGCTGGCTCGCGCCACCAACATTCGCGCCGAGAACTGCCAGTTCAGCAACAACGGTTCCTGCGGCGCCGAACTGCATATCGGCAACTACGACTTCCGCCACGTCACCATCGCCAACTACTTCCACCAGTCGGGCAGAAAGAATCCCGCCCTCTACGCCGCCACCAACTACACCGATGGCGTTTATCAGTATGTGGGACCCCTCGCAGCATCGTTCACCAACTGCATCGTTTACGGCTCGCTCGAAAATGAAATTGGACTTTCGCTCAACGACGACCAAGAGCATAACCTTCTGTTTGAGAACTGCTTGCTGCGCTGCGAACAGGCATTAGATTGCTTCACCAACTGCATCCGCAACCAGAATCCCAAATTCAACGCCAACAGCGACCAAGATTACGGGCTGCAGGAAGGTTCTCCCGCCATTGATGCGGGCAAAACGGGTCTGGGCATCACCACCGACATCACAGGTGCCCCCCGCGACGACCGTCCCGACATCGGCGCGTTCGAGTTCGGCAGCAGCCTCCGAAGAAGGCTTTCCTTACGTTAACCAACATTGAACCGCATACTCCGTGTCGGCATAGACGGGAGTAAGCGAGAGATAGCCGGCCACTACCCTACCCTGCTCCACCCGCAGCGGGTAACGGCTACGAAGTGCTGCATCTTCCTCTAACAGAGCATTTTCATCCGGCAGGTAGCGAAGCCTCCATCGCCCTACGCTCCCCTCTCGCACATAGCGACTGTAAAACTGGTGGGCCGCCCACCCCATCGTCAGCCGGAGGTTCAGCTCCACAGCTGGATGCAGGAAATATTCTCCATCTTTCTGATATACAAACATATCCACTCCCACAACACCTTGGTAATAGGGTGCAACATTGAGGGCGAGAAACTCCTCCAACGAATCTCTAACCGCGTGGATAATAGGAAGTTTCACATACGCTGAGAGTCGCTCCACCATCATCGCATCCGAGAGCAACAGATTTTCCTGATACACCCCATGGCGGGTGGTGAACAGGGAATAGCCACAGAAAGAGGGAGATTGGGACAGGTCAAATTCAATCGCAAAATCCTGAACAACAATATAGTACAATTCTCCCATCACGCAACCATACTTACGGATAGAATGTGCCGCCCAGCCCCGCTGGTGGGTCGTCATCGTTCCTTTGATGAGGCGGAGTCCGCGGCCGCTGCCCGACCAAGGCATCTTCAGCACCACCTCGCCGTGCTGGGCCACAAAGTGCTCCACCTCCTCAATGGTGGTAAGTTCGGTGGCGGGCAGCGGCCGCTCGGCGGTGTCGGGAAGTCGCTCTTGCAGGAACTGCATCGCCTGACGGGAGAGACGGCGGTGGGAGAGCTCGCGTATCTTTTCCAGCTGCTGATCAGTAGGCATCAGTGCGGTAGGAATGCCCTGTTTCTGGAGGTGGCGGGCCAGATTGTGGTTCCAACCCCATGGCAGGATGCGGTCGCACCCAGCGGCCTCGTGCCACGAATCGGTAATTTGCACCTGCAATCCACAGCAATAAGCCGTCTCAATAAAGGAGGCGGGCAATGGGGGTAGCGCAGTGCACACCATCGCATCATCGGCCAGCCACAGAGGCAACAAGGCGGCATCGGCGGCAAATTTCACCGCAGAGGTGGGCGACACATAATGGGTACTGCCGTGCGCCAGCGCGAGGTCGTGGTCGGGATTGAAGATGCAGAGCTGCGACATGGCTACTTTTTCGTGACAGTGCCGTCATCGGCAATTTTCAAAGGCGTGTCGGGAAAATCGGCCTCGGTAAGTTCCTGAATTTCACGAATAACCCGTCGCTGCGGATCGATACGAGGCCCCTTGCCCCACGACTGCACCACAGGGTGAATCTGTGCAGAAACAAAGTTGCCAGAACGGTTCACACACACTTCAAGGAGCGGGGCTACCCCACACGATCCGCCAAGGTTCATGCCGTATGGCGTGCAGAAATTGCCGAGACTGTAAGCGATAAGCCGATCCTTATAGAGCTCCAAGGCGCGTGTCACATGCGGACCATGGCCAAAGAAGACATCAGCACCGGCATCTACGCAAAAATGGGCGAACTGATGCACATTGCCGAGCGGCTCCGGAAGTCCGAACTCGCTCTTGAAAGGCACATGGCGGTAGTTCACTCCCTCATTACCAGCGTGCATCGAAACAATTACAATATCACATTGAGATTTCAGGTCCTCAATAATCTCTTTCACCCCGTCCAAATCAGTCATGCTCACACAACCCTGATTCGTCGAGAAGGCACAAAAGCCGTACTTCACACCGTTACGCTCAATGATGGCGGACCGGTGACTCGGTGCACCAGCGCATGCAAGCCCCACAGAATCAAGTACATGTAGTGTATTCAATCTCCCTTCCCAACCGAAATCAATCTGGTGGTTGTTGGCCACGCTAACGAGGTCGTAACCGGCATCGATGAGGTGGGAGACATATCTTTCTGGTGTTCGGAACCAGTAGCAAGGCCACCCCGATGCAGGCGCCTTCTTAGGAGTACCGCCCGTGTCGAGCAGCACGGTTTCGAGATTGCAGAAGGCCACATCGGCACGCTGCAGGATGTCGCGCACGCTGTCGAAAAGGTGCGCACCATCGTCAGAGGGGTAACGGGGAGCATGCTCCGGGTAGTTGAGTCCCGGCAGCACATCACCGACACCCACGATATAGAACAATGTGTCGGTAAGAGTATCCTCAGTACTTGCAGCATTCAGGGTGTCTTTCAGCTTATTATCTTCATCAGAAGAATGTCTGCACCCCCAAAGACACACTAAAGTTCCAATTCCATATAACAGAATCAACAGCCGTTTCATCACCTCAATTAAGATATATTGTATGACTATAATTGATTGGGCAAAATTAAAAAAAAATCCCATCCTTTTTATATTGTCCTTCATTTTAATATTTTGTATTTTTGCAAATGAATTTCAATAATAATCACATCGAATGGAAAATTTCTTAATATCTGGTATTCAACAAATTGGAGTTGGAACTGAAAATTTTAGAAAATCATGGGACTGGTTCATTGAGATGTTTGGCGTCGACATTCGGATTTTGGAGGATGACACCGTGGCGGAACGGATGCTGCCTTACACCGGCAATCAGCCGCAGAAGCGTCATGCCTGCATTGCGGTGAACCTACAGGGCGGTGGCGGCTTCGAGATCTGGCAGTACAGCGAGCGCAAGCCTGTGCCCGCCGCACAGCCCGCCGCCATAGGCGACCGCGGTGTCTTCGCCGCAAAGCTCAAATGCCGCGACGTGCAGGCCTTCTACCAGCAACTTAGCGCAAAATGGCCCCAATGCGGTCCCGTGTCCGCCCTGCCCGACGGAACGCCCTGCTTTTATGTCAACGACCTGTATGGCAATACGTTCCAAGTGGTGCAGCAGCCCGACATTTTCATCGAGCAGCACTGCCTCACTGGCGGCATGGTCGGCGCTTTGGTTGGCGTGAGCGACATGGAGGCCTCCATCCGTTTCTACCGCGAGGTGCTCGGCTACGACACGGTGGTTTATGACCAGACTGGCAAGTTTGACGACTGGAGTCTCATGCCCGGCAGCGACCAGCAGTACCGCCGCGTGCTGTTGAAAGACAGCACGCCACCCCAAGGTGCCTTCAGCGCCCTGATGACCAAAGGCACCATCGAGCTGGTACAGGCTCTTGACCGCACCCCGCGCAAAATTTACGAAGGTCGCTACTGGGGCGACCCCGGCTTCATCCAGATTTGTTACGACATCTCCAACATGAAGGCACTTGGCGAGTTCTGCAAAGAGAAAGGCCACCCCTTCACAGTGGACAGCTGTCCCGACGGCGAGGTATTCGACATGGGAGACGCCTCCGGCCATTTCACCTATATCGAGGACCCCGACGGCACGCTGATTGAGTTTGTGGAGACGCACCGCATCCCTGTGGTCAAGAAACTCGGCTGGTACATCGACCTGCGCAAGCGCGACCGTTCAAAGCAGTTGCCCAAATTTTTATTCCGCATGATGGGATGGGTGTCGAGGCAGAAGCCCAGCAAACGATAATTCATTCAAAATGAAAAAAGGAAAATACACCCCGTTGAGAGTTTGGATTACGGGTGCTTCCTCAGGCATGGGTGAGGCGTGTGCCTATCTTTACGCAGCACGGAAAGCCCAGCTGATTCTCACCTCGTCATCACTGCAGAAGTTGGAGCCCGTGGCCGACCAATGCCGCTCGCTGGGTGCCGAGGTCACCCTTCTCCCCTACGACCTTGAGCAGTTAGCAGGTATTCAAGCGCTCTCTCTGCAAGCATGGCAGCAATACGGCGGCATCGACATTATGTTCTGCAATGCGGGTGTGAGCCAACGCACCAATGTGGAGGAGACCTCCATGGAGGTGTTCCACAAAATCATGGATATCAACTTCTACGCACCGGTGGAGATGACCAAGACCATTCTGCCGCTGATGCTGGAGAATGGCGGCGGCAATATCGCTGCCACCACCTCTATCGCAGGATGTTTCGGATTTCCGTTGCGGTGCGCCTACAGCTCGTCGAAGCATGCGCTATACGGATTTTTCGAAACCTTGCAGGCCGAATACACTGCCAAAGGCATCCACACCACCCTCGTATGTCCAGGGCGCGTGCGCACCGACATCTCGCTGAATTCGCTCGACCGGAACGGGCAACGCCGCGGCGTGATGGACCCCGGTCAAGCCAACGGCATCAGCTCTGAGGCGGCAGCCAGAAAGATTGTACGAGCCATCGACCGGAACAGACGCGAGGTGCTGGTCGGCGGCAAAGAGCTCATCATGGTGTACATCAAACGGTTCTTCCCCGGACTTTGCGCTCGGTTAGCGAGGAAGATAAAACCAGTGTAATTCAATACTGTCGAAACAATCTTTACCAATAAAAAAGGGTTTGTAACAAATGCTACAAACCCTTGATTTTCTTGGTGGGAACAACAAGATTCGAACTTGTGACCCCCTGCTTGTAAGGCAGGTGCTCTGAACCAGCTGAGCTATGCTCCCGTCTCATTCAATGAGGCTGCAAAAATACAACATTTTTCTTTACCTACAACATTTTGTAGATAAAAATCATTCAACATTATATCTTTTTAATTATCAATTATTTATAATACTATTTAGGCAGAAGTTTGACGAATGGAATCATCATCTCCTCCAATGAGATGCCACCATGTTGGAAGGTATCCTTATAATAATTGACATAATAGGAGTAGTTGTTGGGGTATGCCAAGAACGAATTGCCCGTGGCGAACACAAACGAGGAGGTGAGATTTTCTTTCGGCAGAAAAATCTTCTCTGGCGATTTCACCTCAAAAATATCTTTCGAACTACAGTCGAGGTTGCGGCCTACCTTGTAACGGAGATTGCTGTTGGTGTTGCGGTCGCCCACAATCTTCACCGGCCGCTCGATCTTGACGGTGCCGTGGTCGGTGGTAATGTAGATGGGCACTTTCTTCTCCGACAAGAATTTCACCATTTCCAACATCACGGAGTTGGCGAACCAAGTGGCCGTGACATGGCGGTACGACTTCTCATCGTTAGCCAGTTCACGAATCAAATCCACGTCGGTGCGGGCGTGCGACAGCATATCCACAAAGTTGAAAACCACCACGTTAAGCGGATTGCGCAACATACCATGGAAATTGTCGAGCACCTTCCGTCCAAAGTCCATATTGAGAATTTTGGAGTAAGAGATTTTCGAATTTTTGCCAAAACGCTTCAGGTGTTCCTCCAACAGGGGCTGCTCAAACTGGTTTTTGTTGCCCTCGTCGTTCTCGTTGAGCCAGTACTGCGGGTACTTTTTCGCAATTTCCGACGGCATCAGCCCCGCGAACATAGCGTTGCGGGCATAGTGCGTGGCGGTGGGTAAAATGCTGTAAAAGAGGGTTTCATCGTCCACATGATAGTAGGGATGAATCATGGGAAGGATGGAACGCCACTGGTCGTAACGCAGGTTGTCGATCACAAAAAGGAAGGCCGTTTTTCCCTCCTCCAGGTCGGGGAAGAGTTTTTCTTTTAAAATAGTATGCGAAAAAAGCGGTTTCTCGCTGCCGCGCCCGTTAATCCAAGCCTCATAGTTTTTGGCCACAAAGTGCGAGAAACGGCTGTTGGCCTCCAGTTTCTGGTCGGCCAAAATCTCGCCCACGCCAGCATCTTCAATCCGTTCGAGGTCGAGTTCCCATTTCACCAACTCTCTGTAAACCAACTCCCACTCGGCACAAGTGCTGCTGTCGGAAATTTTCATCGCAATGTCGCGGAACGCCTGCTGATAGCCCTGCGTGTTTTTCTCAGTAAGGATTTCTCCCCTATCGATGTTCTTCTTCAGGCACAGCAAAATCTGGTTGGGATTCACCGGCTTGATGAGGTAGTCGGCGATGTCGGCGCCGATGGCATCCTCCATGATGTGCTCCTCCTCGCTCTTGGTAATCATCACCACGGGGATTTGCGGCCGCACCGACTTGAGATGCTTCAGCGTCTCAATGCCGCTCAAACCGGGCATGTTCTCATCCAAAAAAACGATATCAACCGTCTCTTTATCAATAATATCAATGGCCTCGTTGCCACTGACAGCGGGAATCACTTCGTAACCTTTGTTTTTCAGAAAAATGATGTGGGGCTTCAGAAGGTCGATTTCATCGTCAGCCCAAAGAATTTTCGTACTCATGCGTGTAATATTTAGTGTAATACTAACGCACGAACGACGATTTTAGTACATGAATGTCAGATTTTCGTGCCCTTCTATTCGCGGATGACGGTGAAGTTGTAGTCGTCCACGAATTTGATCATACGGGAGGGCTTGAAGTCGGTGGAATCGGCGTAGGTCTCCGGCACAACATAATCGACGCGCTCGCGGATAACGGGCGAGATTTCGGAGAACACGGCGGGCGCGTGCTGTCCGGAGATGTTGGCGGAGGTGGAGACCAGCGGCCGGTTGAGCGCCTTGATGAGCTTGCGGCAGAAACAGTCGTGTACCACCCGTATGGCAAGGGTGCCATCCGACGGAATCATGATGTCGGGCAAGTTAAAGGCATAAGGATAAACGAAGGTGGTGGGACGTTCCACCATCTGCAGTAAGTCCCACGCAATCAGCGGGATATTCCTGACATACAGCGGCAGCTTGTCGGCCTTGTCGAGCAGCACCAGCATGCTCTTGCTCTCCTGCCGTTCCTTGATCTCGAAAATCCGGCGCACTGCAGCCTCGTTGGTCGCGTCGCAGCCGATGCCCCACACCGTGTCGGTGGGGTACAGAATCACTTTGCCCTCCAGCAAAAGGTCCACACATCGTTTAATCTCTTCTTCCATGGTCGTAAAAATTTTATTGTTCTTGTGACTGCCGCTCCAGTTCGGCTTCGTCCACGCCCTGGTTCTCGGCAAGGAAGCGACGGGCGGCCTCCTCATCGGCCGACTCCACCTGAATTTTGATGCCGCCGGTGAGCACCGACATGAAATTTCCTACCGTGTTGTCCTTGATGTAGCAGCTAATTCCGGCATCCTCCAAAATGGTACGGATGACCTCGGCCTGTGAACTAAAGTCCACCACTGCTACGGTTACCAATTTCAAATTGTCTTTCATAATATATTAATTTACAATTTTTTACTCATTCAAACACTGCATCACCCACATATCCACAAAGCCGTCACGGGTACGCATCCACTCGCGCAACCGTCCGCACTCGGTGAAACCCGCGCGCTGAAACAGCCGCACGCTGGCCTCGTTGTCGGCCATGACTTGGCAGTAAATCTGGTGCAGCCGCACATCCTTCAACAGATACTCCTTAGCCAGCAGGATGCTCTCCAGTCCGTAGCCACGACGACGATATTCGGGCGCGATGAGAATGCCCAAAGCGGCACGTTGGTGGTCGGGATCTACATCAAACACATCCACCGCCCCGACCGTATCGCCAGTGGACACCTCTCCCACCATCAGCCGCAGCTGGCGGTTGGCATAGATGTCCTGCGACGAGGTCTCGATAAACTTCTCCAGAATGTGTCTCGAAAACGGCGCGGTAGTATTGCTCACCATCCAGTTGTCGCGGTCGTTCTCCCACGTATACATCACCGGAAGGTCTTCAGGCTCAAGCGCTCGCAAAAACACATTCTTTCCCACCATGGCTACATTACTCTTTTGATGATTCGCAGAAAATGGGTATAACGGCCCTCTTCATTGCAGAAGATGCCGGTGGAGTCGAGGGTGTCGATACGCACCTTGCCGCTGGAATGGATGATCTGGTTTTGGCCGCACACGATGCCGACATGGGTAATGGTTTCCGATTCGGCGGTGGAACCGAAGAAGGCGAGGTCGCCGATCTGGGCTTCCTCCACAAAATCAACGGGCATGCCGCCTTCCACCTGTTGCGAGGCATCGCGCGGGAGGGCGATGCCGACACTTTTATAGGCCAGCTGAGAAAAGCCAGAGCAGTCGATGCCGGCCGGTGTGCGCCCGCCCCACAGGTAGGGCGCATTCAGGAAGGCTGCGGCAAACTGCATGAGCTTTACCTGCAGGGGTGAAAGTCCCTGAGACGCAGGAACTGGCTTCTCTTCCGGAAGATTCACCATAAAGATAGAATTGCCCAGTATCAGTATGCCATCTTTGGGATACGGGAAGGAGGAACCGATAAAGATTGGGAAGCTGATATTTTTCTCAAAAGTATTGATTATCAACAACAAATCCTTCACCACATACTTGTCGGCAGCGAGGTAGTCCTCCACATCCTTCTCATGCAGCGGGTTATGCTGGCGGCGGCTGATCCACCCCTCGTAGCCGCAGTCGCAGGTGCGCACCTTGAGCCAGTCGGGAGTTTCCTCCACAACGGAGTAAGCGTCGCCGAAGAGCATCTGCGACACCAATTCGGAACGGTGCGAGGGTTCAGCCCGCAGGTTCAGAACCGATAAGTTAGCAACACCGTACATGACAACAGATTAGAAAGGCAGGTCGTTGGTGTCGCCGCCAGGTTGGAACTGCGGATCCGGGAACTGGTTCGGCTGCTGGGGCATGTTGCCCGGCTGAGCGTACGGCTGTTGGGCAGGCTGTGTATAGGGCTGCTGCATCGGCTGAGCATAAGGTTGCTGCATGGGCTGGCCATAAGGCTGTTGCATAGGTTGGCCGTAGGGCTGCTGCATCTGGGGCTGTTGCATCTGGCTGGGACGGTCGATGCGCCAAGCGCGCACGTCGGTGTACCACTTGCCGTTGAACTCACGCGACTCGATGCTCACCGACACGAGGATCATCTCTCCCGGCTGGAAAGTGTCGAGAATCGGGATGCTGTTCGTCCATGCAGCGATGCAGATTTTGCGCGGATATTGCTCCACGGTTTCGATGATAAAGTTCTGTTTCTTCCATTCGCCTCTGGCGCTGGTGCCGCTCTCCACGTCAAGTTTTTGAAGCAGCTTTCCTTCAATTTGTAATTCCATAGTACTATATTTATATAAATTCGACATTAAGATTTGGAGCTGCAAAAATACGGGATTTTTACGAAAAATAGCATTCAACTAAATATCAAATAAAATTCTAATAATCAATATTTTAAAATACTTATCAACAATTGTTAATAATTTTTTGAAAAAAAAGTCTGGAACAGCTCCCAATTCAAAAAAAAGTTGTAATTTTGCAGCCGATTTTTTGAGACAAAAAAGAAGCAAAAAAAGAAAAGAAATGGCAAAGAAAAACAAAGAAGCACGTCAACAAGTGATTTTGGAGTGCACCGAGCAGAAGGCCAGCGGCGTACCGGGGATGTCGAGATACATCACCACTAAGAACCGCAAGAACACTCCTGAAAGATTAGAGCTGAAGAAATACAATCCGTATCTGAAGCGCGTAACCGTTCACAAAGAAGTTAAATAACCTAAATACCTTTAAGAGATGGCAAAGAAAGTTGTTGCAACATTGAAGAAAGAAGGTGGCGTTACCTACACACGCGTGATTCGTATGGAACGCTCACCGAAGACTGGTGCCTACACATTCAAAGAGGCAATCGTCGAATCCACCCAAGTTAAAGACTTTTTATCCAAAAAGTAATATTTTTTTTCATGGCGTTGGGAAGAGCTGGACTGTGAAGTCCGGCTTTTCCTTTTTAAACTACCCCAAACATGCCCCCGCACAAAGCCCCCCGCAACCGCACCCTCACCGTCAGCGCTGAAGAGAAGCCACTTCTGCTGCCGCTGCTGACCACAGCCCACAACCTCTCCGCCCACCGCACAGCCAGTGACCTGCTGATCTGCGCCGACCTGTTGGAGGTTATCGACCGGTTGCCCGACGGCATCGCCGACCTCGTCATCATCGACCCGCCCTACAACCTCACCAAAGACTTCCACGGCCGCACCTTCACCGCCCGCTCCGAACTGGCCTACGAGGAGTACCTGCGCAGCTGGTTTCCCAATGTTTGCCGAAAACTCAAACCCGACGGCAGCCTCTACCTGTGCGGCGACTGGAAATGCACCTCCGCACTGCAACGGGTGATGGAAGAAGAACTTACCTTGCTGAACCGCATCACCTGGCAGCGCGAAAAGGGGCGCGGTGCCACCGCCAACTGGAAAAACGCCATGGAGGATATCTGGTTCGGCGTGAAAAATCCCAAAGACTACCATTTCGACGTGGAGGCCGTGAAGGTCAAACGTCGGGTGATGGCGCCGTACCGAGAGAACGGCAAACCCAAAGACTGGACCGAGAGCGCCGGTGGCAACTACCGCCTTACTCACCCTTCCAACTTCTGGGACGACATCAGCGTTCCGTTTTGGTCGATGCCTGAAAACACCGACCATCCCACCCAAAAACCCGAAAAACTGTACGCGAAACTCATCCTCGCCTCGTCGAAACCCGGCGACCTCGTATTCGACCCGTTCATGGGCAGCGGTACCGCCCCCGTGGTAGCCAAGAAGTTAGGGCGACACTATATCGGTGTGGAGATCAATGAGGAATATTGTCTCTGGGCAGCCAAGCGCATCCTCGCCGCCGACCGCGACACCACCATCCAGGGCTATGCCAACGGCGTGTTTTGGGAACGCAACACCCTTGCGGCACAAAAGAAGAATGCGCCTGCACAGCAAAAGTGAAACAGTCGCAAAATTCTACTGGAGAATCACAAAAAAAGAACTATCTTTGCACCCGACAATTTTCGCCGCCACCTCCTATGGAAAATCACACCCCCACTCCCCTTCCCCGCATCCATTGGCTGGTAGCCCTGATACCCTTCGTGGCATTGGTGGCACTGCAAACCATGGTCATCAGCATCTTTGGCTCCGATGCACTCGATGGTGCGAGCCAGACCGTACTGCTCTTTTCGGCTGCCATCGCGGTGGCGATAGCTATGATCGCCTACAAAGTGCCATGGAAGCGCATCGATGAAGCTATCGTTGAGAATATCAAGACAATAGGCATTGCCATTATCATCCTTTTCCTCATCGGAGCGGTGTCGGGCAGCTGGATGATGAGCGGCGTGGTGCCCACCATGATTTACTATGGCATGAAGATTGTCAGCCCATCGGTATTCCTCTTCATCACCTGCCTGCTTTGCGCGCTGGTGTCGTTGGTCACCGGCAGCTCGTGGACCACCGTGGCCACCATCGGCATCGCCCTGATGGGCATCGGCACGGCACACGGCTACTCGATGGGCTGGACGGCCGGCGCCATCATTTCGGGAGCCTACTTCGGCGACAAGATTTCGCCGCTCTCCGACACCACTGTACTGGCCTCGTCGGTGGGTGAAGTGCCACTGTTCAAGCACATCCGGTACATGCTCATCACCACTGTCCCCTCTTTTGCCATCGCCCTGACTATTTTCCTGATCGCCAGCCTATTGCACAAGAGCGATGGCGGAGTTCAGTCGGCACTTTTTGCCGAGGGATTGCAGAACGTATTCGTCATCAGTCCGTGGTTATTGTTGGTGCCAGTTGCGGCGGCTGTGCTCATCGCCCTGCGGATGCCGGCTGTCATTGTGCTGTTCCTTTCGGCGCTGATTGCCGGTATCGTGATGTTGTTCGTGCAGCCCGACCTCGTGGCGCAGATTGGCGAGGGCGACAGTTACCGTGGTTTAATCACCACCTACTACAACAGCACGTCGATCGACACGGGCAACGAGGTGCTCAACGGACTGGTGCAAACGCGAGGGATGCGCGGGATGCTTAGCACCGTCTTCCTGATTTTCTGTGCTGCCACCTTTGGCGGAGTGCTGTCGGGCTCCGGCATGATACAAAGCATCACCACGGCGTTGTCCAAAGGCATCAGCGGACATAAATCGTTGGTGTCGGCCACCGTGGGCACGGGACTATTCTCCAACATGGCCACCGGCGACCAGTACCTCAGCATCGTGCTGACGGGCAACATTTTCAAGAAATTATACAAAGAAAAAGGCTTCGAAGGCCGTTTGCTGAGCCGTTCCACCGAAGACTCGGCCACCGTCACATCGGTGCTCATCCCGTGGAACACCTGCGGTATGACGCAGTCGTTGGTGCTTCACGTGCCCACCATCACCTACCTCCCCTACTGCTTTTTCAATATCGTTTCCCCGCTGATGTCCATCACGGTAGCGATGTTAGGGTATAAGATTTTCAGAAGGGAGGACAATGAGGAAGAAAAAACCGACAGAAAAGACTGAAATTTAAACTCCTTGTTTTGCAAAAAAGAAGTATCTTTGCAGGCTGAAAATAATTACCAACAAAATAACTAACCATTATGAGTATCATCAAACCTTTCAAGGGATTCCGGCCACCCGTCGACATCGTCGAAAAACTGGCCTCCCGTCCGTACGACGTCCTCAACTCCGCCGAAGCACGCGTAGAAGCTGCCGACAACCCCTACAGCCTCCTGCACGTCACCAAGGCTGAAATTGACCTCCCCGAAGGCACCGACGAGCACTCCCCCGAAGTGTATCTCCAGGTCGTGAAGAACTACAACCTGTTCAAAGACCTCGGCTGGCTGGTGAAAGACGAAGAGGAGAAACTCTACGTCTATGCCCAGAGCATGAACCCGAAGGATGCCAACGCCAAATGGCAGTACGGCATCGTGGCCTGCGCCTACAGCGAGGACTATGTCAACAAGATCATCAAGAAACACGAGCTCACCCGTAAGGACAAGGAAGAGGACCGTATGAAACACGTGCGCATCACCAACGCCAACGTGGAACCCGTCTTCTTCGCTTATCCCGCCGTGGCCCGCATCGACGAGATCGTGGCTTCCGTCACCGCACAAAAGCCCATCTATGACTTCATCGCCAAAGAAGACGGCTTCGGCCACCGTTTCTGGGTCATCGACAACAAAGCCATGATCGCCGAACTCGTGGAGCTGTTCGCCACCAAGGTTCCCGCCATGTACATCGCCGACGGCCATCACCGCAGCGCCGCCGCCGCCCTCGTGGGACAGGAGAAGAAAGAGCAGAACCCGCACCACACCGGCAAGGAAGAGTACAACTACTTCATGACCGTCATCTTCCCCGACAACCAGCTCAACATCATCGACTACAACCGCGTGGTGAAAGACCTCAACGGCCTCACCAAGGAGCAGTTCATCGCCGCCGTGAGCGAAAGCTACGACGTGCAAGATATGGGCACTGACATCTACAAGCCCGCCAAACTGCACGAGTTCAGCATGTACCTCGACGGACACTGGTACAAGATGACCGCCAAGGCCGGCACCTTCGACGACAACGACCCGATTGGCGTGCTGGATGTGACCATCCTCAGCAACCTCGTGCTCGACAAAGTGCTCGGTATCAAGGACCTCCGTACCGACAAGCGCATCGACTTCGTGGGCGGCATCCGCGGCCTCGGCGAACTGAAACGCCGCGTCGATAACGGCGAAATGAAAGTCGCCTTCGCCCTCTACCCGGTCAGCATGAAGCAGATCATCGACATTGCCGACACCGGCAACATCATGCCTCCGAAGACCACATGGTTCGAGCCGAAGCTCCGTTCCGGCCTCGTGATTCACGAGCTCTGCTAAACAGTTTTCTATAGCGCATCATTATCACCCTCTGTTGCAACCGCTGCGGAGGGTGTTTTTTTTATAAAAAAGACGAATTTCACCATTGTTATTGTTTTTTTTGTACTTTTGCCTCGTCAAAAAAATCCCATCAACAATGAAAAAAATCATCTTTGCAATTACTTTGTGCTTGTCAGCACTCACCATCCATGCCCAAAAATACGTTGATCTGGGGCTTCCGAGCGGCACGCTGTGGATGGACCAAAACGCGGAGGGCGGAATGAATGGCTATTTCACCTACGAACAAGCCCTGCTTGATTTCGGCAACCAGCTACCCACCCGCACACAATTCCAAGAATTGATAGATAACTGCCAGTGGGCATGGACCGGCAAAGGCTACCATGTTACTGGCACTAACGGCAATTCCATCTTTTTTCCGGCCTTGGGTTTCTACCTCTGCGATGGCACACTGGAGAGTTTGGGAACCTATGGTGGCTATTGGTCATCAACCCCTGGTGATGTTGAGACGGCATGGTCGCTTTACAGCTCTTCTGGCCGTTATGGACAGGGAGCCGCCAGACGCTGTAGCGGACGCTCTGTACGATTGGTAAAGATTCAGTAATTACGATTCATGAAAAAGATAGTTTTATTCGCCTCCCTACTATTATCTACGCTTGTTGTCAATGCCCAGATTCCTGCCGTAAGTCCGGCAGCCTGTGCGGAATGCGGCGCCAAAAACGGCGAACCTCATAAATCGTGGTGCCCTTACGCCCCCCATCAAGAGCCCGAGGAGGAACCTGAAACTCATCCCCAACCCACCACCCATCCCACTCCCACCCCACCCGCACCGCAATATTCCGCACCTGCAACAACCCCTACAAGCACCTACCAGAAACCCGATTTCTCCACGCTGCCCCATCCCCAAGTGCAGGACCGTCCGCTTTTTTCCGGCATCAACGAACACAACCTCACGGTTGCGCCCACCGAACTAACCTCTCACACCCAGTGGGGCGAAGTGGATTTAAAAGACATCGGCTCATTCACTTACGACATCTGCCGTTACACCAATTTCAACAATACTGCTGTGGTACTGGGCCACACCCAACCCAATGGCACGGTGGAATGGAAAATGCTGCAAAAATACCCATATGGATATTATAACGAAAGCAGTTTTATCGATCCTAAAACGGAAGGGGTTCGCATTGTGAACATCCATCTGGAGGCCGAGGGCAGGTTTATTTTTGTGGACTACAGCGATGGCACGAATCGCGTTTTCGACTCGTGGGGAAATATGCTCTTTGTTTCTGAAAATAATGAAGTTCGGTTGCTGAATTTTAAAGATGGGGAACGGTATTTTTTCGAAGTGTGGGATAGAGAGACATCGAAATATCTGTTATGGACGGCGGAACATAGAGAGACTGAACTTATCGGAATTTCCACAAAAGAAATCCAATACTTCAACAATGCGTTTATCACCTTTGACTATCATTACAACATCAAAGACTATAATGGAAACACTTTAACGCTCAATATGGAAGGTCGCAGCATCATGTTCTTTGATGACGTGATGGTTTGTCTAATTGATATGAAACCTTTTTATATTGTAGAGGTTAAAGATTGGAACACATCGAAATACACCCTCGTATTATCCGATCTGAAGCAGTATGGAGGGTGGTATGATTCTATAGACGAGCTGCTGCGACACGCTTGGGGCTATTGATAAAAGGAGACACGCCCATAGTTGGTAATGCCGCATTCATAATTTTGTCAAAATTTTCCTAAAATAATCAACCGAATTTTGGCATAGTCTGTCTGACTATCATTTATCTATTTGATTGAAAATAAAATACAATTTCAAATTATTTTTTAATCAACTGCAATAATGATAGTTTTTTTTCTATCTTTGCAGTGCTAAATATGCGATGAATGAAAACTAAGGAACTCGAACGTAAACTCAAAGAACAAGGATGCTATTTTGTAAGACATGGAAAACGACACGACATTTGGTACAGTACCATTACACATAGTCATTTCCCAATTCCCCGACATGGTGCGAAAGAAGTGCCTGATGGCACATTAATTGATATCATTTGTCAGTCTGGAATCATTTTGTAAACAATAAGATTCAATATAATGGAAAGAATCAAAGCAATCATAGAAGTGGGGCGCGACGGCATGGTAGCCATACACGCACGAAGCGAAATGCACAAGTGCATGTTTTTGGGGTGTGGAAATACCGAGCAAGATGCAAAGGAGGATTTTTTTGAATGTTACACCGAGATGAAGGAATTAGAGGAATTGCCTGAATTTGAGTTTGAATTTGCCTATGATACCGCAAGTTTCTTGCGATACTACAGCAACACGATCACGCTAACAGGCCTGCAAAAAATCACCGGCATCAACAGCAAGCAGCTGAGCCACTACGTGACTGGCCACCGGAAGCCATCGCCCAAGACCGTGCAACGCATACGGGAGGGTGTCAGCCGATTTGCCGAGACGCTCAGCCATACACGGTTGATTTAACCTCTAAAAATTTTTTTCACAGAAAGATTTGACCGCGAATTACACGGATGCACGCGGATTGTGAACAGATAAATCGCGATGGCCTGTAGGGGCGAATGATGATTGTAGGGGCGAATGATCATTCGCCCCTACGATTTGTGAATCGAATGAATATTGCGGCAGTAGAGACGTTTCGCGCATCCGCTCTAAAAAATAAACGTTCATACCAACCCCAGGTAAGAACATAGGT
>JBGUPJ010000024.1:0-45587 GCA_045130235.1 Bacteroidales bacterium | reverse complement strand
ATCGCAGTCGAGGATTACCTGCTGGTTGCGCAGGGTGATGATTTTTTCTTCCACGTTGGGAACAATTTCTTGTTGTTTCATGATTTTTAGATTTGGTTAGAAATTTAAATGAGTTAACGACTGCAAATATACAACAACGGGAAGGTCATTTTCAAGGGGTGTTGGAAAATATTTCATTGAAAATCAATATGATAAAATGGCAGATTTTCGTCAAAAAATTGTCTTTTTTTTACGATGAAAGCACAAACGGGCGAAAAAGTGCCATTTTTGTTCTGCCTATTTTTTGCAGAGAAAATTTTGATTTCGGAGTTTTTTGCGGCGAGGATGCAATTATGCGAAAAAGGTGATTTCCCCCGCACACCTACGGCGTGCGGCATTAATGGGAACGACCGATGTAGGGCTGTCATACGATGGCAGCCCTACAAACGCGGGATTTGTGTGGGGAAAAATCGCAGGCCGTTAGGCCTGCGGGCAAAACCATTATGATACCAGCATTTCCGCAGGAACATCCAGCTTGGAGAAAGCGAACAATTTCTTGCCCAAATCCTTCAAAGAGGCACCGACATGATAAACCGTGCCGTCGATGATGAGGAAACGGTCGTGGTAGCGTAAAGATTCTTCGATGGTGATGAGTGGGTACTGTTGATTGTGCTTGGCCAAATCGACTGCCAGCAGGGGCGAAATCTTCCGCGTGATGATTCGGGCGGGGACACCAGAGTTCCTTTTCGACAGCAAAAGCAAAACAGATTCATCGATGTAATTTTTTTGAACTATTTCCATTTTGGAAACAGTTGCCTCTGCCTGCAATTCTCCTGAATCAAAAATATTTTTTATGTGTTTTGAAATGGCGGGCACAGCAGTACCGTAAAGTTGCGCCATTTGCTTTTGTGTCAGCCATATTGTTTCGTTCTCCACCCGTACTTCCAAAGATATGCTTCTATCTGGCTGGTAGAGAATGATTTCGTTGTCGCTCATGGTCAAGATAGTATTAGAATATTTGAGTGATATTATGGCTGCAAAGATACAACAAAATTTAACATTTTGCTAATATTAAATTTTGTCGCCTTGAAATTTGGTGGGAAATATTATTTCCTAACTATTTTGTATCTTTGCCGCGTTAAAAAGTATAACGAGGCAAATGAAACAGAACATCACATCGAAAATACGCAGCTGGCTGTTAGTGGTCAGCTGCATTTTTTGTTGTGTGATGGCCGAGGGACACAAGCGCGACTCGCTCACCACGGGCGATTTGGAGTTCATCGCTAACCTCGGACAGTGGGAGCAGCAGGTGCTGTTCAAGGCTCCCATGCATGGCGGTGCCTTCTTCGCCGAACGCGACTGCTTCACCATCGTGGTGCTTTCCCCCCAGCAGCTGGATGCCTTCTATGAGGCGAAATTCGACCCCGATGCTAAGGTGTCGAAATGGATGGACGCCGCGGCTTACAAAGTTCATTTTTTGAATGCCAATGATAATGTGAGGATAGAGGGTTGGGAGAAAAAAGTGGGGCATTATAACTATTTTATTGGAAAAGATACTTCGAAATGGAAAAGTGAAGTACCTCGTTATCACGAAGTTAAATATAATAATTTATATTCAGGAATAGATTTGCTGCTCACCCAGTCGGGTTGCCAGATGAAGTATGAATTTACCATCGCCCCCGGCGTTTCACCCTCGCTGATCCAGATGGACTACGACGGTGTACAGAACCTGTCGGTGAGTAAGGGCGACCTGGTGGTGACTACGGCGGTGATGCAGATTTTGGAGCTGAAACCGTACGCCTACCAGATAGCAGCCGACGGCAGCCGCACGACGGTGGAATGCCGCTACCAGGTGAACCGCAACCGGCTCACCTTCGAGGTGGGCGACTACGACCCCACCCGTCCGTTGGTCATCGATCCCACCTTGATTTTCGCTTCCCTTTCGGGTTCCACCGCCGACAACTGGGGCTACACGGCCACCTTCGACAAGGAGGGCAACCTCTACTCGGGCGGCAACGCCTTCAGCGTGGGCTACCCCGTCAACACGGGCAGCTTCCAGGTGAACTACGGCGGCGGGGCCACCGACATCGCCATCTCTAAATTTGATGCGGGTGGTTCCTTCCTGCACTATACCACGTACTTGGGCGGCAACAGTGCGGAGGTGCCCCATAGCATGTTTGTGAACGAGAACAACGAGCTGTACGTCTATGGCACCACCAGCTCCACCAACTTTGCCGTCACACCAGGCGCCTACGACGTCACCTTCAACGGCGGCGACTCTTATACTCTCACCAGCACCGTAATTTTCGAAAACGGCTCCGACATCGTCATCGCCAAGTTCAGCGACGACGGTTCTAACCTGCTGGCTTGCACCTACGTGGGTGGCAGCCGCAACGACGGACTGAACACCGTGACCGACCTGCGGAAAAACTATGCCGATGAGGTGCGCGGGGAGATCATCCTCGATGAACAGAGTAACGTGTATGTGGCCTCCTGCACGCAGTCGGTCAACTTCCCTGTGACCGCCGGCGTACTCGACTCCACCTACAACGGCTCGCCACAGGACGGCTGCATTGTGAAGTTCAGCCACGACCTCTCCACCCTGATATGGGGCACCTACATAGGAGGCACCGCCAACGATGCGGCCTATAGTCTGGTGCAGGCCTCCGACCACTCCATCTATGTGTGCGGCGGCACCACCTCCACCGACCTGCCCACCTCCACCACGGCCTACCAGCCGCAGTACGGTGGCGGCGACAACGACGGCTTCGTGGCCCATATCAACCCCAACGCCACTCAGATTCTTCATCTTACCTATTTAGGAAAAGACAATTACGACCAAGCTTACCAAGTGAAACTCGACCGCTTCGACCATCCGCATATCTTCGGACAGACTTATGCCAGCGGCATGGCATGGGTGTACAACGCACAATGGTACATCCCCAACGGCGGACAGTTCCTCACCAAGCTCTCCCCTGCACTCGATACCATCGTGTGGTCCACCGCTTTCGGCACCGGCAACCTCGGATTGGACATCTCCCCCACCGCCCTCCTCGTAGATTTGTGCAACAACATCTACCTGTCGGGATGGGGCAGCCAGACCACCAACTTCGGGCAGGGCGGCACCAGCGGGATGCCCATCACCGCCGATGCCTACCAGACCACCACCGACAACAACGACTATTACTTCCTCTGCATTACCGATGATGCCTCCGACATCGTGTACGGTACCTTCTTCGGCAGCAGCGATGCCCGCGAGCATGTGGATGGCGGCACGAGTCGTTTCGACAACAAAGGGCGTATCTACCAGGCCGTTTGCGCGGCCTGCGGCGGTCACCACTTCCCCGCCACGCCCGGTGCCTACGCCACCAACAACGGCAGTTACAACTGCAACATCGGAGTCATCAAGTTCGACTTCAACCTGCCGGCCGTTGTCGCCGACTTCTACATCCCCAACACCGTATGCGCACCCATCAACCTCGAATTTCACAACACCTCCCAACGCATCAGCGATTCCACGACCTTCCACTGGGACTTTGGCGACGGCACCACCTCCACACTAGAAAATCCCACCCATTATTACACTCAATCAGGCACTTACACTATCACTTTGGTGGCCCAAGATGCCGGCAGCTGCAACTTCGCCGACTCCATCTCCCGCCAGGTGGTCGTGCTCTCCAACTCCAACAGCACCCTCTCTGAAACCGGCTTCTGCGATGGCGAGTACGTACAGATCGGCATTCCGCCCTCCGGCAATGCCAACCTCACCTACAACTGGTCGCCCACTACCGACCTCTCTAATCCCACCATCTCCAACCCTATCGCCAGCCCATCATCCACCACCACCTACCAGCTCTTCATCACCGACGGCGTGTGCTGGGACACCATCACCCAGACCGTAGTGGTGGAAGACCTCGTCATCAGCGCGGGTGACGACCAGGTGGTTTGTCTCGGCGATGCCGCCACCCTCACGGCCACCACCAACGGCACGGCCACTTCGTACGAGTGGGCCACCGACCCGCATTTCACCCACCTCCTCAACCCCACCAGCCAATCCACCATCACCGTAACCCCCACAGCTACTACCACTTACTACCTCCGTGTGCGCGGCACCTACTGCGAAGCCACCGATGAAGTGACCGTGCAAACCTCGCATTTTGAGGTGATGCCGCCCGACGACTACATCGTGTGCTACGGCGACAGCATCCAGATTTCCGCCACCGCCGACCAGCCCGGCAGTTACACCTACAGCTGGCAACCCACCAGCTCCATCGTGAGCGGTGCGAACAGCGGCAGTCCATGGGTACGGCCTTTGGAAAATACCACCTACAGCGTCACCATCACCAACGAGTATGGCTGCACCGCTACGGCCAGCGTTACCGTCAGCATCCGCCAGTACGAAGCCGTAGCTGACCTTACTGCGGCATCCTGCCACGGCAGTCACGACGGAGCCGTCAGCCTCACCGTTACCGGCGGCACACCACCCTACTTCTACCTGTGGTCCAACGGGGCTACCACTCCCAGCCTTACGCAGTTAGGAGCAGGCACCTACACCGTCACCATCACCGATGACACGGGCTGTAGAGGGGTGGATTCGTTCACCATCGTACAGCCGCAACCCATTGTCATACAAGAGGTAAGTATCACCCCCGTACCCTGCGACCAGGCCTGTAACGGTAGCATTACCGTGTCGGCCACCGGCGGCACCGCCCCTTACAGTTTCCAGTGGCTGCACGGCGGCAGCGGCAGCACGGTGGGCAGCCTGTGCGCAGGCCTCTATACCGTGAATGTGACCGACGCGCACCAGTGTCCGGCCAGCGCCTCCTTCATGGTGGCCGACACCTCGCAGCACCATATCGACTACACCGTCACGCCCATCTCCTGTAGCGGCGACTGCAATGCCGCCATCGCAGTTGTGCCCGACTTCGGCGGAAGCAGTTACCAGATTGTGTGGAACACCACACCCGAGCAGACCGGCGACAGCATCACAGGATTGTGTGCGGGAGTGTATGAGGCCGAGATTTCCGTAGGCGGCAACTGTCATTACCAGATGTACTTCCAAGTGGAGGAGCGCGTGCCGATAGAGCTGACGCATGTGTTTGTACAGCAGCCCAGCTGCTACGGCGACACCGACGCCTTCATCCACATTGATGCCACGGGCGGCACCCCGCCCTATACCTATATGGTGAACGGCAGCGAGTGTGGTGCCACCATCACCGAACTCGCCCCCGGCACTTACGCCATCACCGTGCTGGATGCCGGCAACTGCCGTATCGACACCACGGTCAGCATCCCGCAGACAGAACCGTTGCAGCTCAGTGCGACGGTGGTGCGCCCGCCGTGTCCGGAGGTGTGCAGCGGCGCCATCGACCTGACGGTGACCGGCGGCACCTACCCGTACCGTTATTCGTGGAGCAACAACGCTGACACACAGGATATTACTGGGCTGTGTGCGGGAGAATATACCGTGACCGTGACCGACAACCGCGACTGTCTCGCGCAGCTGCCCGTCACGGTGACCGACTCGTCGCACTTCCCCACCCCCATTGAAGCGTGGATAGATGATGACACCCTCTATGCCGGGCAGCAGACCACCCTGCACGCCACCGACTTAGGAGGCGGGTTCGGCTACCAGTGGGAGCCTTCGGCGGGACTGGAAACCCCGACGGCACCCAACACTACAGCCACTGCCATCACCACCACCGACTACGTGGTGCATGTGACCGACGATGCGGGCTGCGAGCTCACCGACACCGTGCATCTGCTGGTGCGCGAGGTGATTTGCGACGACCCGTACGTGTTCGTGCCCAACGCCTTCACGCCGAACGGCGATGGCAAAAACGACATCCTGCGGGTGCGCAGCGACATTGTGATAGAGGTGAACCTGCAGATTTTCGACCGCTGGGGGGAGAAGGTCTTCGAGACCAACGACCTCGACACCGGCTGGGACGGCACCTTCCGGGGTGAGCCGTGCGAGCCGGGAGTTTACGACTATTTCATGAAAGTAAAATGTTTCGGCGAGATTGAGACCCTCAAGAAGGGGAACGTTACGCTGATAAGGTAGAGGGGCGCGCGGGCCCCGCGGGCTGCCTGCTGTTCGCACCATGGAGATGTCAGTAGGGACGCACGGCGTGCGTCCGGGTGGTTGCCCGTAACCCCGTGACAGAATGGATAATGCCGACACCGCCCCGAGGCTCGGTCGCGGCAGGGATAGAAGCGGCACGAGCGCAGCGATGTAGAGCGGATAGCCCGACGGCGACCGCAGGGAGCCGGGCCGCCCTAATAAAAAAAAACAACACCCCTGTCATTTTCGGTGCGAAATAGAATTTCACAAAATACTGAATATCAACACATTACCCCCCCCGCAAATATAGAAAAATAATTGCTAAACTGTTGGAAATGAGAAAATAATATGTAATTTTGCAGCGTCAACTTTTCAGCTTCGCAAAGACTGGGAGATGGCAAGAAAAAAGCAAACATGGAAGTCCAACAAAAAATGTTTATAAATAAAACATCACCATTATGAAAAAGTTATTGATTACTTGTATTTTATCCTGCCTGACGATTTGTTTTTATGCGCAGGGACAGCAACATCCTCAAATTTTGAAACTGGCGAAAGACTATCGCGATTATATGTTCCGCAACCAGCCGACAAAGGAGGTCATCAAGGAAATTCGGGAGATGAATGATGCTACGCTTGCCCCCGCCGCGGAGTTCATTGAACAAACCATAACGACCAAAAACAAAATTCTCAGCGCCAAGTACTTGACGCGCCCGGATGACAAGACCTTAAAGAATATTTACATCATCCGCAAGGTGAGTTTGAATATGGGGGAAGAGAAATCTATTGACAATGAGAAACTTATTGATAGCTTGATGCGTACGGATGTGCCTGTATATGAGCTGTTGGATAATTATTATGAGATGGTTTTCGCTTCTGTTGGCAATAAAAACCAGCCCTTCAATCTTTCCAAAATGGACTTTAAGATGAGCGAGTATAACTTGAAAAATGATACGGAAAGGGGTATTCTTTTTCTGAGGTGTATGAGTTTTTGTGGCAGGACCATTTGGGGCTATATGAACATCGCCAAACCCATGAATACCCAAAAAGCGTACGAGTTTATCAAGAAGTTCCCGAAATTCAACGGCAGTCCCTACTTTTATTATAGGGATTTTTTCTTTGATGATTTTGAAATGGTCATCAAACAGTCAGAGGGTGCTCAAAGTTATAAAGGTTACTATTTGGACAAGTATTACGAAACACTTTTATACCATTGGATTTGTCTGAAAAAAGAGGGTGGTACAGAAAAGGAGATATACGACCTGTTATTGGGTTCTATTCTGAAAGAAAAAGCTTTATACCCCTATACGCAATATAAGGAAACGCTGGAGGAAATTTTCCAGGAGGCGGAGGAATAGAGAAATTGCATGCTCAAATTGTTCGTGGATAGTGGTGACATTCAATTTTTCTGTATTTTTGCACCACGAAACGAACCAGCCTATGCGACTCGACAAACTTATCGTATCACGCGGACTCTTCTCCTCACGCGAGCGGGCCCAGGACGCCATTGTGCAGCACACCGTTATGGTGAACGGCAAGCTCATCGACAAGCCTTCGAAGGAGGTGGCCGACGACGCTGCCGTGGAGGTGATTGACATATTCAACAAGTATGTGAGCCGCGGCGGCCTCAAGCTCGAAAAGGCCATCGCCGACTTCCATCTCGACTTCGGCGGCAAGAGTGTGCTCGACATCGGCAGCTCCACCGGCGGCTTCACCGACTGCGCCCTGAAACACGGCGCCGCGCACGTAACCGCCATAGATGTTGGCACCCGCCAGCTGCACCCCTCCCTGCAAGGCCTCCCGCAGGTGCTCTCCATCGAGAACCGCGACTTCCGCGAGCTCACCCCACAGGAGGTCGGCAACCGCCAGTACGACTTCATCGTCTCCGATGTCTCCTTCATCTCCCTCACCTACCTCATCCCCTACTTCCACCCCTTCCTGAAACCCGACGGCCAGTGTATGCTGCTCATCAAACCGCAGTTTGAGGCCGGCGCCTCGTTCCTCAACAAAAGCGGTATCGTGACCGACGAAAAGGGCTACAAGGTGGCCATCCACCGCGTGGAGATGGAAGCCCTCAACCACGGCCTCCACCTCAACAAACTCGCCATCTCCACCCTTTTCGAAAAAGTGAAAAACACCGAATTCCTGTCCCTTTTCTCCCTCACCGACAACCACTTCCGTATCGACTACCCCGACCTTTTCAAACAGGTGAAGGAGGTGCGGAAAAATCTGAAATGATGGACCATTTTTTACCCACCACCAAGAAAGAAGTTGAAGTCCTCGGCTGGAGCGAGCTGGATGTGATCATCATCAGCGGCGACGCCTATGTGGACCACCCCTCTTTCGGTCCGGCGGTCATCGGGCGGTGGCTGGAGGCCATGGGGCTGAAGGTGGCCATCGTGCCGCAGCCCAACTGGCAGGACGACGGGCGCGACTTCGCCAAGCTGGGACGGCCCCGCCTGTTCTTCGGCATCACCGCCGGCAATATGGACTCGATGGTGAACCACTACACCGCCACCAAACGTCTGCGCCACGACGACGCTTACACGGCCGGCGGACAGCACGGCTTCCGTCCCGACTACGCCACCATTGTCTATACCCAGTGGGTGAAACGCCTCTTCCCCGACGTGCCCGTGGTGATCGGCGGCATCGAGGCCTCGCTGCGCCGTCTGTCGCACTACGACTACTGGCAGGACAAGCTACGCCCCTCCATCCTGATGGACTGCGGCGCCGACCTGCTGGTGTATGGCATGGCCGAGCGCCCCATGACCGACCTCGTGCGCATCTTCCGCACCGACAACTGGCGGGCACACCTCCACGAGTGTTCGCAAATCGCCTTTATTACAGACCATTACAAAGATTATTGTGGCACCGAGCCGCCGCTCATGCTGCATCCGTTCGAAAAAGAGCTGAGCAACAAGCGGTTCTACGGCGAGAACTTTGCGGCCTTCGAGACCGAGAGCAACAAGCGACAGCAGCGCGTCATCGTGCAGCCGTACAATCGGAAACAGTTGGTGATATTGCCGCCCTATCCTCCTGCTACTGAGGAGGAAATGGACCATTACGCCCTATACGACCGGATGATGAACGCCCCGCACCCCAAGTATGCCAAGCGCGGCGACATCCCCGCATGGGAGATGATCAAGAACTCCATCACCATTCACCGTGGGTGCTTTGGCGGGTGCAGCTTCTGCGCCATCACCGCCCATCAGGGACGTTTCATCAGCTCGAGGAGCGAGCGGTCGGTGCTGGCGGAGGTGACGGATTTGGCACGCCGTCCCTACTTCAAGGGGCATATCAGCGACCTCGGCGCGCCGTCGGCCAACATGTACCGCATGCATGGCCGCAACCTCAAGGCGTGCCAGTGCTGCGCCCGCGCCTCGTGCATCTTTCCGGAGGTGTGTAAGAACCTCGACATCAACCACAAGCCGTTGATTGCGCTGTACCGGAAGGCAGCCGCCGTGAGGGGGGTGCGCCGCATCACCATTGGCAGCGGCATCCGGTACGACTTGTTGCTTGCCGATGAGGATACCGACCGCGAGAACGGGCTCACCGACTACTTCCGCGAGGTGGTGCGGCATCATGTGTCGGGGAGGCTGAAGGTGGCGCCCGAGCACACGCAGACGAAGGTGCTCAACAAGATGCGGAAGCCCTCGTTCGACCGTTTCTTGGCTTTCAATAAGAAATTCCAGCAGCTGAACCGCGAGGCGGGACTGCACCAGCAGCTGGTGCCCTACTTCATCTCGGCGCATCCCGCCTGCACCCTCGACGATATGAAGGCGTTGCATAAAGCCACTGAGGGACAGCATCTTCACATTGAGCAGGTGCAAGATTTCACCCCCACGCCCATGACCTACTCCACCGCCATGTACTTTCTGGGTTACGACCCTTACACGGGTGAGAAGGTATTTACTGCCAAGAGCAAAGGCGAGAAGGACAAGCAGAAAGGGCTGTTCTTCTAAAAATAGTCTTGACCCAATTTTTTCATTTACCACTCACCACCACTTTCGTCGTGGCTACCACCTGTCCGGAGGCCACCACCCGCAGCAGATACACGCCCGGCGCACAACCCGACAGGTTCATCCGTGCCGCCTCGTCCGTGGACACGGTCTCGCGAACCGCCCGCCCCGTCACATCGTACAACACGTACCGGCACGCTCCGAATGAAGCTGGTTGGCTCATCTCTATATCAATGCAACTCTCTGCCGGATTGGGATATACGTGCAGGTTGTCCCACACTACCCCGTCGCTTACCCGCTGGGTGCTATCCACAAAACGGTACCAGTAGTCCAAGCTGTCGTACACCACCTGCTCTACAGTCTCGCGGATGCTCTGTGCCACCGCTGCGTCCAGCGTGAGGTCGTTGCTGATGCAGGAGGGATTTTTACGGAAAAGGATGGTGTAGAAGGTGACCGCCGCCGCATAACTGCCTGCCAGTGAGGGATGACTGCCATCTGAGTTGTACAGTTCCAGCGTGGGCTGCTCGTCGCGGAGGTGGTGCCATACCCGACCCACCGGCGACAGCGCGGCATGGTTCTGCTCGGCCATCTCGGTATAGCGCGCACAGAGCAGACTGTCCATGCCCTCGTAGGTGCACAGCGGCGGATAGTTGGCGCAGTTGCTGGCATCGCCATCGCGCCGCCCCCACGTCATGAAGAACACGATGCCCGCCTGCGGAGCGCTCTCGCGGATGGCCTCGCACAGCTGCGCCGCATACGGAAAACACTCGCTCTGCACTTGGCTGTACGGGAACGACGGCAGCTGGCTCTGCTCCTGCAACACCACATGGTCCCACCCGCCGGCGTTGACATAGCCCATGGTGGTGCTGTTCGACAGGTGGTTCTGGAAGGTGCACCCGCCCGGTGTGCTCTGACTGTACTCCAGCGTGTCGCCGCAGTCTGAAGCCAGCGTCTTGATCATATTCGGTAAGTCATTGGTATAGATATAGCTATTGCCGATAAACAGCACTTTGCGTGTGGTTTGTGCATTTGTCAGCAGGATGGCTGCTAACAAGAGCAGCGTCAGAGACAAGATTCTTTTCATCATTAATATTTTTGAAGAAAACAGATTTGCAGAAATTATGTTGCCTGAAACAACAAAAAAACACAACAAATTCTTGTAAATCAGAAAATAATATGTAATTTTGCACCGTTGTATTTTCAGATTTTGCGAAATAACTTATTTATGAATGATATAGATTAATCCCTTATGAAAAAACTTTTCCCTCTTTTCTTCCTGCTGACCATTGTCGCCATAGACGTACAAGCCCAAACCTTCATCCAAAAGTGCAGCTACGGGCAAGAACTCAAGTATCTGATCCAAGCCGACCAGAAAACTGTGGCATTGGTGGAAATTGTGATGGAAGAGTATCCTGGCGAAGACTACCCTGGCGACTTGGTTATCCCAGAAAAAGTCACCTACAAAGGACGGGATTACGCTGTTACTGCCATCGGCAAACGGACATTTGTTGGCAATTATGGAGTACTGCAAACCGTCCACATTCCCAAGTCTATCACTTCCATTGACGGAAGCGCATTCGGAGATGGCGGGGAGACCGGTATATACGATGTAACGGTTGCCAAAGACAATCCCGTATATCAAGTGGAGGGCGAAGAATTGGGGAACTCAGCGATTACAAAACTTGTGGACAAGCGCACAGGCCAAGTGCTTTGGTTCACTGTAGAGGAGTTTTCGTATGAGGAGGATGACCCGGAAGTAGAAGAAGAAATAAACATTGATGATGAGGAGCCCATCATCCGCATCCCTGCATCCCGTGCTGAATTTCCTGGCGGGATGGCTGCATTGCGGGAATATCTTGCGGCAAATTGCCACTATCCGAAAGAAGCCCGTGAAAAGGGACAGCAAGGCATGGTGATGCTTGAATTTGTAGTGGAGAAAGATGGCACCATTTCTACTATAACTGTGCTGCGCGGTGTTTGCGAGGCGCTTGACGAAGAAGCCATCCGCGTGGTGAAAGCCATGCCGAAATGGAAGCCCGGGGAGAACTATGGCCAGCCGTGCCGCTCCTATTTCCAGCTGCCCGTCACCTTTATGCTGCAGTAGGGTTTTGAGAGTCTGTTCCTTTAAAATATTGCAGTTTCAACTTAAAGTTACTTCATCGCTTTCGTATCGGCTTTGCTGCGACTGGTGGTTACCAGATACACGCCGATGAGGATGAGCACCAACGCCACCGGCTTGTTCCATGTCAGAATGTCTTGTCCGAGGGCGATGGCCACCGCCGAAGTGACGAGCGGCTGTAAGTTACTGTACATGCTCACAGTGGTGGGCCGCAGCACCTTCAGCGACAAAGGCAGCAGGAAGTAGGAGCACACCGTAGCGAAAACCAGCACAACGGCCATGTTGAGGTAGGCCGAAACCGGCATGGCATGATACAACAAGGGGGAGGTTTCGGCGGAAAGGAAAGGCAGTGCCACCGGCACACAGATCAGACTGCCGTACAGGAACATCCATTTCATCATGGTGACCGGACTGTACCGGGCGGCTGTGCTGCGGGTGAGCAGCAGGTAGCTGGCATAAAACAGGATATTGAGGAAGCTCAACGCCAGTCCGATGGGGTGAGCGTTGGCATCTATCTTCCACGAAAACAGCACGATAAGGAGCGCACCGCTGAAGCCGACCATCACACCAGCCGACTTGCGCAACGAGATGGGCTCCTTGAGAAAGAGGGCGGCCATCAACATCACGATGATGGGACTGGTAGCCGATATGAGCGATAGGTAGCAGGGCGAGGTAAAACGGAAGGCCTCATTAAAGGCGATCAGCGTTCCCGCCAATATCACGCCACCCAATATCATGATTTTCTGGTCTTTAAGCGCGACTTTTTCTTTTTTGGTGAAGAATGAGATGAGCCAGAAGGCCACCGCACCGAACACCATACGCAGCGCGGTGAACACCTCCGGATGGATGTATTCGGGAACAATTGCCTTGGAACAGTTGGGGTTGATACCGAAAATAATATAGACGGCCAATGCCGCCAAGTGTCCGCCCCATTTGTTCTTTTCGGTGTTCATTGTCTGCCAAAGAATTTCGCGTTGCAAAAATACGAAAAACAACTACATCCCTGCCTCACCGAAAAAACGGGTGTACAGCAGCACCCCGATGGCAATGTGGACCAGCAGTAGCAGTGGCACCCCGACAGCAAATTTGGTGTGCAGGGTTTTATGGTGGAACAGCAACATGCCGAGAAGCGCGCCTGCGGAGCCGCCGATAGCTGCCAAGAACAGCAGCAGGGCTTCCGGGGTGCGGTACTTCTTGTGCTTCGCCTTGGCCTTGTCGATGCCGAAAGCGATGAAGGTCAGGATGTTGGTGACAATAAGATAGAAGATGAAATACTGTGGCATAAAGGAAAGGATGAAAAGATGAAAGGACAGGTTCTTGGCGAAGAACCTGTCCTTTGAGGCAGCCGGCGGGAAGCGGCTGCGGGATATTTCTTAGCTTACATGGAAGCGGCCTGGCAGGCGGTGACGGCCACGGTGCTGACGATGTCTTCCACGGAGCAGCCGCGGGAGAGGTCGTTGATAGGAGCGGCCATACCCTGCATGACGGGTCCGATAGCCTCGGCGCCGGCGAAACGCTGCACCAGCTTGTAAGCAATGTTGCCAGTCTCCAAAGAGGGGAACACCAGTACGTTGGCCTTGCCGGCAACGGGGCTGCCGGGAGCCTTGCTGGCACCTACCGACGGGATGATGGCGGCATCAGCCTGCATTTCGCCGTCGATAATCAAACTCGGATCCATCTCCTTGGCGATGCGGGTGGCGTTCACCACGCGGTCCACCAGCTCGTGTTTGGCGGAACCCTTGGTGGAGAAGCTCAGCATGGCGATACGCGGCTCGGCGATGCAGGCGATGTTCTTGGCGGTCTTGGCGGTGACCACGGCGATCTGGGCCAGCTTGTTCTCGTCGGTGTTCGGGTCGGCGGCGCAGTCGGCGAAAACCATCACGCCATTGTCGCCCCACTTCGTATCTTTGAAAACCATGATGAAGGCGCCGGAAACCACGGAGATGCCGGGGAGGGTCTTCACAATCTGGAAGGCAGGACGCAGCACATTGCCCGTAGAGTTCTGTGCGCCAGCAACTTCACCATCCACCTCTTTATTCTTGATGAGCAGCGTGGCCAGATACAGCGGATCCTGCACCAGCTTCATGGCCTCGTCCATCTGCATGCCCTTGCTCTTGCGGATTTCGCACAACATCTCAGCATAAAACTGCTGTTTCGGGTTGTTTTTCGGATCGATGATGGTGGCGTCGCCAATGTTCTTCAAACCGAACTCAGCGGCCTTCTGGTTGATGACCTCCGGATTGCCGAGCAGCACGATCTTTGCGATACCTTCTTCCATGATTTTGCTGGCGGCCTTCAAGGTTCTATCCTCTTCACCTTCAGCCAATACAATACGTTTGCCATACTTTTTGGCATTCTCTTTGATTTGGTCAATGATGTTCATGATTTTTTATTTTTTTAGTTGAAATAATTTTAAAAATTTCGGACTGCAAATTTACAATTTTTAATCGTATTTTTGCACTCTCAAAATTTAAATCACAAAATTCATATTAAAAGATAATGAAACGCACAAAAATCATTGACGCCATCAAGCGTTACGAAGAGATTGGATTAGGTAGCACTGTCAGCGTAAAAGGCTGGGTAAGAACGAAAAGAGGCAACAACGCCGTAGCTTTCATCGCACTGAACGACGGCTCCATCGTGCATAATCTCCAGATTGTGGCCGACCTTTCCCGTTTTGACGAGGAGTTGATGAAAAAAATCACCACAGGTTCCTGTCTGCACGTCACCGGCACGCTGGTGGAGTCGCAGGGCAAAGGGCAGGTGGTGGAAGTACAGGCCCAGGAGATTGAGGTGTACGGCACCGCCGATCCCGAGACCTATCCGTTGCAGAAGAAAGGCCACAGCTTGGAGTTCCTCCGCGAGATCGGCCATCTGCGTCCCCGCACCAACTACTTTGGCTGCGTGCTCCGTCTGCGTCATGCCATGGCATTCTCCATCCATAAATATTTCAACGACAGAGGGTTCTACTATTTCCACACCCCGCTCATCACCGCCTCCGATGCAGAAGGCGCCGGCGAGATGTTCAACGTTTCGACCCTTGACCCCAACAACCTGCCCAAAACTCCCGACGGCAAGGTGGACTACAGCAAAGACTTCTTCGGCAAGCATGTCAGTCTGACCGTTTCCGGACAGCTGGAAGGCGAGCTGGGAGCCCTCTCATTGGGCAGCATCTACACCTTCGGTCCCACCTTCCGCGCCGAAAACAGCAACACGGCACGCCATCTGGCCGAGTTCTGGATGATTGAACCCGAAGTGGCCTTCAACGACATCAACGATAACATGGACCTCGCCGAGGACTTCATCAAATACCTCGTGCAATACGCATTGGACAATAATATGGACGACCTTCAGTTCCTCAACGACATGTTCGACAAGGAGTTGATTGAGAGAATGAAATTTGTGGTCGCTCACGATTTCGTACGTCTCGGCTATACCGAAGCCATCGACATTTTGGAGAAATCGGGCAAGAAGTTCGACTTCCCCGTGAAGTGGGGTATCGATTTGCAGTCGGAGCATGAGCGCTATCTGGTGGAGAACCACTTCAAGAAGCCCGTCATCCTGACCGACTATCCGAAGGAGATCAAGGCTTTCTACATGAAGCTGAACGACGACGGCAAGACCGTGCGCGCCATGGACGTTTTGTTCCCGACGATTGGCGAGATCATCGGCGGTTCGGAACGCGAGGAGAACTACGAGAAGCTGATGCAGCGCGTGCAGGAGCTGCACATCCCCGAGAAGGATGTGTGGTGGTACTTGGAGACCCGCAAATACGGTACTGCTCCGCACTCCGGTTTCGGTCTCGGCTTCGAGCGTCTGCTTTTGTTCGTGACGGGCATGACCAACATCCGCGACGTCATCCCCTTCCCGCGTACGCCGCAAAACGCAGAGTTCTAATCCATGGCCGAGCGGAAACGCATCTGGCTTATCATCAACCCGATATCAGGCACCAAGCATGGTGAGGATATCGGGTTGTTGGCACGTAACACCCTCGACAGCAGTCGTTTCGACCTCACCCTGCGCTACACCGAGCGCAAAGGTCACGGAGCGGAAATCGCCCGCGAGGCGGTGGCGGCGGGGGTGGACATCGTGGCGGCGGTGGGTGGAGACGGCACCATCAACGAGGTAGCCTCGCAGTTGGTGGGCAGCCGGACGGCGCTCGCCATCATCCCGCACGGCAGCGGCAACGGACTCGCCTACCACCTCCAGATTCCCATCAACGTGAAGAAAGCCCTCGCCGTAATCAACGACCTGCGCATCGAGAAGATGGATGTGGGGTATGTCAACCGGAAGCCCTTCTTCAGCATTGCCGGCATCGGCTTCGACGCCAAGGTTGCCTACGACTTTGAGGCCGATCCGCGCCGTGGTTTTTTCACCTACTTCAAACACATCCTCCACAACTATTTCCAATACAAGTCGTGCGATTACCACATCACCTACGACGGACAAACCATTGACACGCAGGCATTTTTCATCACTTTCGCCAACTCCTCGCAATGGGGCTACAATGTGAGAATTGCGCCGATGGCCTCGATGCACGACGGGCTGTTGGATGTGTGCATGGTGAAACGTCCCAAGCTGTTGCTGAAAATGCTGAATGTGGATTTGCCCAAGCTGCTCAGCAGCCGTTTCGACAAATCGTCCATCGTGCAATATCTGGCGTGCCAGCGCATTAGCATCGAGCCGGCGGTTCCCCATCCCATCTATTTGCATATCGACGGCGACACGGCCGGACAGGTGGAGAAGGTGGAGATTGAGATGAAGCGCGAGGTGCTGAATGCCGTCGTGCCGCTGGGACTGATTTAAATGGAGAATTGAGAATTGAAAATGGAAAATTGAAAATCCCCCCCCCTACCGCGGCAGGAAATTGATAGAGATTTCGTAGTAGCGGGCCACTTTTTTGCCTTTTATCTTGGTGGGCTCCCACGCCGGCATATTGGCGACCAACCGCTTGGCTTCCTTGTCCAACAGCGGGTGAACCCTCTTCACTACCCTCACTCTTGAGATATGTCCGTCGGCATTAACCATGAACCTCACCACTACCACACCATAAGCACACCCTTTCGGTCCCCAGTCTTCGGGATAGGTCATGTTCTTGTTGATGTAATTATCACATGCTCTCCCTCCTCCCGGGAAGTAGGCTCTCTCGCATTTTCTAACCACACTGCCATCGGAAGCGACGAGCCAAGGGGTTAACATGCTTTTCCTCGTATACTTCATCACCACTGGATGTTGAGGGGACCAACTCACTGTACCATCTGGCTCAAACACCGGCCTAGTATAGGTAACTTCAATGGTATCTAAGGTTTCTACAGAATCGGTGGGGGTAACATTCTGCGCGGCGGCCGTCCCACCTAGGATGGACAAGCCAGCAGCGACGCCAGCAATGGCCACTTTCTTAGCCATCATACGGCGGGCCTTCAAAGATCGCTCCAGCAGGCGCACCTCCTCCTCACAGCGCGGACAGGTGCCATTGCACTCACCCTCAAACGTGCATTCGGGGATCTCCAAGTCAATATTATTGGCCTCGGCCACCGTACGGCGCACCGACTTCAGGTATTGGCAGATCAATTTTCCTTTCATGGGTATGGGATTTTATAAAATAATAACCTTTTGATTTACAGATATATACCACTCACCTACCGACTAAGATCTTGCAGCAGAGCGACCTCTTCGGCCCACAGGGTTTCGTCGGGAGTCTCCAGAATGAACGGGATGTGGTCGAAGCGGGCATCCTTCATGATGCGCTCGAAGAACTCCATGCCCAACAGTCCCTTACCGATACTGTCGTGACGGTCAACACGGCTGCCCAACTCTTTCTTAGTATCATTCAAGTGAATGGCTCTCAGATACTTAAGTCCTACCACCCCGTCAAATTCGCGCCAAGTGGCCTCGTAGCCCTGGGCAGTCTTGAGGTCGTAGCCTGCGGAATAGGTGTGGCACGTGTCGATGCAGATGCCCACCCGCGTCTTGTCGTCCACCTTGCGGATGATGTGCGCCAGATGCTCGAAGCTGAACCCCACATTACTCCCCTGCCCCGCCGTGTTCTCGATGACGGCCGTCACCCCGCTGGTTTGCGCCAGCGTGAGATTGATGCTCTCGGCGATACGGTCCAGGCAGGCCTCCACCGACATCAGCTTGAGGTGGCTGCCGGGATGGAAATTCAGCATGGTGAGACCAAGCTGCTCGCAGCGTCGCATCTCGTCGAGGAAAGCGGCACGCGATTGCGGCAGTTTGCTGTCGTCGGGCTGACCGAGGTTGATGAGGTAGCTGTCGTGGGGCAGGATGAAATCGGGGGTGATGCCCGCCGCCTTACAATTCTCGCGGAACTGGTTGATGCTCTTTTCGCTCAACGGCGGGGAGGTCCACTGCCGTTGGTTTTTGGTGAAAAGGGCGAAAGCGTTAGCGTTCAGCTGCGCGGCGGCGAGTGGGGCGTTCTCCACGCCTCCGGAGGCACTCACATGGGGTCCGATATGTTTCATTTCGTGCGATTTTTGTGAACGGCAAAATTACGATTTTTTTGACCAAATATGCGAATTTGTGAAAATTTTAGACCCGAGGTAGTCTATTTCAGGGAAAACCCGTATTTTTGCACCTAATTTTTAAGGGAACAAAAGATGAATACTTTCTTGGGATTTATCACGTGGAATGTCAGTCCTATCGCCATAAAAATGGGAAGTTTTGAGGTGCGGTGGTATGGGATTTTGCTGGCGGTAGGGTTCGTCTTAGCATATATCACCTTGCAGCAAATTTGGAAGAAGGAGAATGTTTCGCAGAAACTGCTCGACCGCTTCGCCATCTGGACGATTCTTTGGTGCGTCATCGGCTTGCGTTTATGCCACTGTTTAGTGTACGACACCGACTACTATCTCACGGCGGCGCACTGGCATGAGATTTTCCTGCCGGTGGACGAAAATTGGAAATTTATTGGTTTCCAAGGACTTGCCAGTCATGGTGGAGCCATTGCCATGTTGTGCTGGGTGATCTATTTCTGTTACACCCGGAAGATGAATTTCTTCTGGCTGCTTGACCGCTTGTGTATCGCCATTCCCATTGCGGCGGCCTTCGTGCGGTGCGGCAACCTGATGAACCACGAGATTGTGGGCTCCGTTACCACCGTGCCGTGGGCCTTCAACTTCGTATATGGGGGAGTTGGCGTGGAAGGCACCTTCCGCCACCCGGCACAGCTTTACGAATCACTGGTATATCTTGCTCTTTTCACCGGACTGGTCATCTATTACTTCAAATTCTCAAAAGGGAATATCGCTCCTGGACGAACATCCGGCATCATGATCACGACCATTTTTGTCGCACGTTTTCTCATCGAATTCATCAAAGCCGACCAAGTAGCCAAAGAAGATGGAATGATACTCAATTTCGGACAGATACTCAGCATACCTCTGATACTTCTGGGAGTTGGACTGATTGTCTATTCCATTATTAAAAAAGATAATATCCCTCATTATGTAGAGAAAAAATAACGGCTTCAAACATTAACCTTTAACCTAAATAATTTTTATGGAAGAAAAAGATTTTCGTGTTGGGACACGCATCAACCACGAAAAATACGGCGAAGGCATCATCAGTCAGAATGGCAATCTGACGATTAAGGTGCTGTTTGTTCGTGGTGGGGGCGAAATCGAGTTTTCGAAAGCCAACGTATCCTACGAAGTGCTGGCGCAGAGTGAGCTGCCCGACGATGGACAGCCCCGTCTGAATGTCAAAGAGTTCGAACGGATGCTCACGATGGTGCTCAACCAGTACAACGCCATTGAATATAAAGCTGAACTTGGGAAAAAATGGGAAGGCGGCACCCTCATTCTTCAACCCGCCAATCCGGAACTCAAACCCAAAGAGATTCCCATTGAGACGTTTTTCCACAAGATTGTGATGATGCGCGACCGTCTGCGCGTGCTCGAGCAGAACATCAACAGCCATCCCACCCTCACCGATGAAGAGAAAGTAAATCTCCAACAGTATATCACCCGCATCTACGGCTCCATGACCTCCTTCAACATCCTTTTTGATGACAAAAACGACTACTTTGTCGGCAGTAAACTCTAATTTCATTATATAATTTTCAAATTTCACCTTACATTTTTCAATTTTCAATTTAAAAGATGATTCAGAGAATTCAATCCCTATTGTTATTTGTCGCCGCAGTAATTTCTGTTGTGGTATGTTTTATTAATGTTGGTCATATCGACCTGAATTCAGAAACTTATTACCAGTTCGACGCATTCACCTTGAAGCAACTTGATGCCAACAACCAGCTTGTTGCTGTGATGCACACCACTTATATCGCCATTTTGTGGCTGGCCTCCGCCATTTTATCGTTGGTCACCATCTTCCTTTATAAGAACCGCCCGCTCCAAGTCAAACTCAACGGAGTCAATATGCTGGTCATGTTGGCCGCACTGGTCGTCATGCTGTATGTCTATCCCAACCTTGTTTTCGAAAAGCAAGAGTGGTTTATGGAAGGGATGATGGTGAATTTCAATTATTGGATTAGTCTCTCGCTGATACCTGCTGTCTGTCTTGTTATTGCTAACAATGCTATCAAGAGGGATGAGAAGAAAGTGCGCGCCGCCGACCGTTTAAGATAACATTTTTCACGAACCATGTTCGACTTCATCACATTTGGCATAGCGGATTGCATTGACATCCTGTTGTTCGCCATCATTTTGTACTATCTGTACAGACTTTTGCGAGGAACGGCGGCCATACGTATTTTTTGGACGATTGCCATTCTGTACATTCTGTGGAAAGTATTCAGTGCCATGCACTTTAATCTGGTGAGTGGTATTGTAGGACAAGTCCTCAGCGTAGGTATTGTGGCCATCATCATCGTGTTCCAGCCCGAAATCCGCAAGTTTCTGCTGATGATTGGCCATGCCCGCATTCTCAAGATATTCCGTTTTCACAAGAAAGAGGACACGCTCTTTATGCCGGAAATCAACGCTGTAGTTCGGGCCTGCCGGCGTATGTCGAACTCGAAGACGGGTGCGCTCATTGTGTTCGAAAAAGACACCCCGTTAGATGAGTGCATCGCCACGGGTGAGAAATTGGATGCCATCGTCTCGCGCGAGCTTATCGAGAATATTTTCTTCAAAAACAGTCCTTTACACGATGGCGCGCTCATCATCCGCAACCATCGCATCGCCGCTGCCCGTTGCATTCTGCCCGTCTCCGACCGCGAGGATATTTCTACCGACCTCGGACTGCGCCACCGCTCCGCCATCGGCGTCACCGTGCTGAGCGATGCGGTCGTGGTGGTGGTCTCCGAGCAGACCGGCAGCATCTCGCTGTGCCGCGGCGGCGATATCACCCACGGCATCTCGCCCGTGGTGCTCGAAACCATGCTGAAAGATATTTTTGTCAATAAAAAAGAGCCCGTCTCGACGGAAAAAGTGGAGGAGAATGCCCATGAATAGTAACCTTGACCCCTCACCCAGACGGCTCTCGGCTGCCGAGAAGGAGTTTGAGAAAGCCATCCGCCCCGCCGATTTCCACAACTTCTACGGACAGGCGAAGGTGATAGAGAACATCATCGTGTTTGTGCAGGCGGCCCGCGCCCGCGGCGAAGCCCTCGACCATGTGCTGCTGCACGGTCCTCCCGGTCTCGGCAAGACCACCCTCTCGCACATCATCGCCAACGAGATGGGCGTCAACCTCCGCGTCACCTCCGGCCCCGTCATCGACAAGCCGGGCGACCTCGCCGGACTGCTTACCAACCTCGAACCCAACGATGTGCTGTTCATCGACGAGATTCATCGTCTCTCACCCGTTGTGGAGGAGTACCTCTACTCGGCTATGGAGGACTATAAGATTGACATCATGATTGAGTCGGGGCCCAGCGCACGCAGTGTTGAACTTGCCCTTAGTCCGTTCACCCTCGTGGGCGCCACTACCCGTTCGGGACTGCTCACCGCTCCGCTGCGCTCCCGCTTCGGCATCAACCTGCGCCTGCAATACTACGACGCGCCCACCCTCGCCCGCATTCTGAAACGCTCCGCCGGCATCCTCAACATTGAGCTTTACGACGATGCCGCCCTCGAAATCGCCAGCCGCAGCCGTGGTACCCCACGTATCGCCAACCTGCTGCTGCGCCGTGTGCGCGACTTCGCCCAGATCAAAGGCAACGGCATCATCGACCTTCCCATCGCCCGCGTCGCCCTCGAAGCCCTCAACGTCGATCAGCACGGCCTTGACGAGATGGACAACCGCATCCTCGGCACCATCATCGACAAGTTCAAAGGCGGCCCCGTCGGACTTACCACCATCGCCACCTCGGTGGGCGAAGACGCCGGTACGATAGAAGAAGTCTATGAGCCCTTCCTTATCCAAGAAGGCTACATCATGCGCACACCCCGCGGTCGCGAGGCTACGGAATTAGCTTACAAGCATTTGGGGAAATTCCGCTTCAGCAGCGACGGCACCCAAGCCGAACTGTTCTAAACCCACCTTTATTGTTTTACCACCTTGACGGTTGCACTGCCCGCAGCGGTGTGCAGGCGACAAAGGTACATGCCTGCCGGCAATTGTGCGAGGTCAACCTCCGCAAAGTGACTGCCCGCCGACTGGCTCCCCTCTGTTTGGTGAAGCAGCGTGCGCCCCGTCAGGTCGGAGACGAACACCTCCACATTGGAACTCTCTGCCAGCTGATATTGCAGCATCATTCTGTCAGACACGGGGTTAGGATAGGCGTGCAGTTGCGGCACTACAACGATATCGTCAACCGAAACGGTGGCAGCATTCGCATACTCCAACAGCATCGCAAGGTTGTATTTCGCCACATGAGCGAGGTAATCGTAATTGTTTGAGTCGGCTACGTCGTGATCGGTATGGTAGGAAGTGGAGAAAATGTTCTCGATGGCAAAAACTGCACGGAAACCTTGCTGATAGTAGGCATAACTGTCGCTGCGACGAGCATCATCATTATTGGCAACGGGCGGTATATAAGGCTCTATATCAGTATATTGTGTGCAAATCTCAGCGGCACGGGCTACAATATCCAGCGCATTGTCGTACCAGTGCAACGTGAGTCGCCAATCATCCGTGGGCTGATAGCTCACCATGTCGTTGTTCAGCATCACGGCAATTTTCTCACCCGCATCTTGCCGCACCCAAGCATCGTGAACGCTGCCGAAAAGCCCGAGTTCCTCACCGTCGTAGGCCATGAAATGAACCGGACGCGAAAACTGAAGGCCATGCAGATGACAGATACGAGCCATCTCCAACATAACCGCCACGCCCGAGGCATTATCGTCGGCCCCCGGCGTATAGGAAAGCAAGTTCATGCCCGGATCCATCGCGATGGCATCCAAGTGGGCACCTATCAGCACCAACGAGTCATCGGCTTGAGCAGACGGAGCCAAGATTCCTTTCACATTGTAAAACAGCTGGTCGTACGGCCCTCCAATCCAATGATTTCCAGACTCATGGAAAGTGTCCACGATGGCAGGAATGCCGTAAGCGTTCAATCTGCCTGCCACATATTCCGCCACATTCTGGTTGCCTCCTTCCCGCAGGGCATAGCGGTTACCAAAATTCTGCAGATCCAAAACGGTCTGGCGCAGACTGTCGGCGTTGATATCGGCCATCAGCGCCTCAATGTCCACGGAGGGACACTGGGCGTGCAGCTGCAGAGTGAGCGATAAGCTGAAAGTCAGGAAAAAGGCAAGGATTTTTTTCATGGTAATGATTATTTGGTGAGAATAAAGTCCACAGCTTCAAGCATGGAGGTGAAGTAGTGGAATCTCATGTTTTCGATATAAGTTTTCTCAATCTCGTCGATGTTCTTTTGGTTGGCCGAGGAGAGCACGATGTCGTAGATGCCCGACCGTTTGGCAGCCAGCACCTTCTCGTTGAGGCCGCCCACCGGCAGCAACTTCCCGCGCAGGGTGATCTCGCCGCTCATGGCCAGGTTGGAGCGCACCTTGCGGCCGGTGAGGCACGACACCATCGCCGACAGCATGGTAATGCCCGCCGAAGGACCATCTTTCGGAGTGGCGCCTTCCGGAACATGAACATGTATGTTGTTTTCTTGCAGTGTCTTACTGTCAATGTTGAAGAAAGAGGCATGCGATTTGATGAACTCATGGGCGATGGTGGCCGACTCCTTCATCACGTCGCCGAGGTTGCCGGTCATGGTCAGAATGCCCTTGCCGGGTGAAGTGACGCACTCGATGAAAAGAATCTCACCGCCCACCGATGTCCAGGCCAAGCCCGTAGCCACCCCGCAGGTGTCGTTGTCCAATGAATCCTCCTTCTGGAAGATGGGCGCGTGCAAGATTTCCAGCAGGTCATCGTCTGTCACCTTCTTCTCCAACGTATTGTCCTGTACATACTTCGCGGCCTTGTGGCGGATAATCTTCGCAATCGTCTTCTCCAATGTTCTCACTCCCGACTCACGGGTATATTCGCCAATGATTTTCGCAATAATTTTTTCTGAAAATGAAAGAGAAGTTTTCTTCAATCCATTTTCAATCAATTGTTTAGGAATGAGATGTTTTTTGGCGATATTGATTTTTTCTTCCAAATAATAACCCGAAATGTCAATCACCTCCATACGGTCGATGAGCGCTGGGGGGATGGTGTTGAGCGAGTTGGCGGTGGCGATAAACAGCACTTTCGACAGGTCGTAACCAATTTCGAGGTAATTGTCGTAGAAAGAGGAGTTCTGCTCAGGATCCAGCACTTCGAGTAATGCGGCCGACGGGTCGCCTTGTACATTCATACCCAGCACTTTATCAATCTCGTCCAATACGAAAACGGGATTGGAAGTGCCAGCTTTCTTAATGCTTTGGATGATACGGCCGGGCATGGCACCGATATAGGTTTTGCGGTGGCCACGAATTTCCGACTCATCGCGGAGACCGCCTAACGACACCCGTATATACTTGCGTTGCAGCGCATCAGCGATGGAGCGCCCTAACGAGGTCTTGCCCACACCGGGAGGG
Organism: Bacteroidales bacterium; assembly: GCA_045130235.1. Classification (GTDB taxonomy): domain Bacteria; phylum Bacteroidota; class Bacteroidia; order Bacteroidales; family WCHB1-69; genus UBA1756. The sequence continues at coordinate 20,507 of JBGUPJ010000024.1, read as the reverse complement.
CCAACCAGACAGATGATGGGCGACTTCATATCCTGCTTCAGCTTCAGCACGGCGATGTATTCAATGATGCGCTCCTTCACCTTCTCCAAACCATAATGGTCGTGGTCGAGCACCCTGCGGGCACGTTTCAGGTCGAAATCGTCCTCCGAATATTCGTTCCATGGCAAGTCCACCAGCAGTTCCAAGTAGTCGGTCTGTATGGCAAAGTCGGGGGCCATGTGGTTGGAGCGCTTCAGTTTGTTGAGCTCGCGTTCGAAAACATCCTGTACCTCCTTACTCCACTTTTTATCTTTCGCCTTGTCTTTCAGTTTGTTATATAATTCATCCACCGGCGACTCACCCAGCTCTTTCTGGATGGTTTTCATCTGCTCGTTGAGGATGTACTCCTTCTGCTGACGGTCGAGCTCCTGCTTCGATTTATCTTGAATTTGTGCTTTGAGCTCAAGAATCTGAATTTCCTTGTTCAAATATTTGAGCACGATGTCGGCGCGTTCGATTATGTCAGGAATTTCCAAAATGCGCTGTTTTTCAGCTACTTTCAGACTAAGATAAGAGGCCAGGAAGCTGATGAGGAAGGAGGGGCTGTCGATGTTGTTGATGGCGACGGTGGCCTCGCGGGGCAGCTGCGGCGAGAGGGAAATCATGTTGGCGGCCACATCGCGGATGGAGCCGATGAGGGCTTTGAACACCTTGCGGCTGCGGATGGAACGGTCGTAGTCGTTGGTGTAATACTCACCCACGACTCCCGTCAGGTAAGGCTCCACCGAGGTGATTCCAATCAGATCGAACCGTTTGATACCCTGCACGATAATGGTGATATTACCATCGGGCAGTGTGATGAAACGCAGGATGTGCGCCATCGTCCCCACATGGTAAAGATCTTCGTACATAGGGTCTTCCACCTCATTGTCCTTCTGAGTGACGATGCCGATAGGCTGGTCGCTGCGCGAGAAATCCTGCACCAGCTTGATGGATTTGGCTCTCCCCACAGTGATGGGGATGACCATGCCGGGAAACAGCACAGTGTTGCGCAACGGCAGTATCGGGAGAGTATCGGAAACCTTCTCCTTGCGGATACGATCCTCGTCTTCCGCGGTAAACAGCGGGATGAAGTTGGAGTCGGGGCCAAGGAGGTCGGGCATAAGAAAGTCGTTAAAAGTATTCATTTCTTTAATTTTCGCTATATGAAGTTATTTCATAAACCCTTTTGAGCAGGTTTTGTTCAATGGAGTCAAAATCTTTGTGTCGGCGGCCCATCACGATGCGGGCGGTCTCGAAGAGTTTGTCGAGGTTGTGCGGCTCGTAGGTGTGACCGGGCGTACCGAACGAGAAGGAGGGCACGAACTTGGGGTGGAAGCCGGTGCCGAAAAGTCCGCAGCCCACGCCCACCACCGTGCCGGTGTTGAACATCGAGTTGATGCCGCACTTGGAGTGGTCGCCCATGATGAGGCCGCAGAACTGCAGGCCGGTGTCCTCCATCTTACGGGTGGCACCGTTCCACAGGCGCACGGGCGAGTAGTTGTTCTTGAGGTTCGAACAGTTGGTGTCGGCGCCGAGGTTGCACCACTCGCCGATGACCGCGTTGCCGATAAAGCCGTCGTGGGCCTTGTTGGAGTAGCCAAGGAACACGGCGTTGCTGAGTTCACCGCCCGCCTTGCAGTGCGGACCGAGGGTGGTGGCGCCGTAGAACTTGGCATCCATCTTGGCGACGGCGTGCTCGCACAGGGCGATAGGACCGCGCAGGCGGCAACCCTCCATCACTTCGGCGTCGCGACCGATGTAGATGCTTCCCTCGCGGGTGTTGAGGGTGGCGCACTCCACCGTGGCACCCTCTTCGATGAAGATGCGGCTCGGGTCGCCGATGACCACGTTGGTGGCGCTTAGCGGCTGGGAGGTGCGACCGGCCGTCAGCAGGGCGAAGTCGTTTTCAATCTCCTGACCGTTGTACATAAATATATGGTAGGGACGAACTACCATGTCGTACGGACCGGTATAGTTCACCTGGCGCAGCGGGAGTGCGGAGGTGGGGTGGGTGAGGTAGCCATCGAAGAAGTTGCGAAGGTTGGCAGCATCGGCAGTGCGGAAGGCCAGCAGGGTGTTTTCATCGTATAGGGCCTCTTCGGGTTGCAGGTTCATTACCGCGTCTAACAGCTGGTCGTTAGGGAGTAATGCGCCGGAAATCAGCAGGTTGTCATCACTGGTCTGCAAGGGAAATTTCTCCTGAAGGTAGCTTCGGGTGAGGGTGGAAGAGGGTTGCAGACGGCGTTCCCATTTCTCGCGGAGGGTAAGGATGCCCACGCGGAGGTCGGCGGCCGGACGGGTATAGGTGAGCGGCAATAGGTGCGAGTGACACCAGCTATCAAACAGGATGAGGTTCATAAGTGGTTGTTTTATAGACAAAAAAAGCGGCTTTTCGGATTGAAAAAGCCGCTGCAAAGATATGATATTTTTTTGATTATTCAGCTTTCTTTGCGGGATGCTTGGCATATTTGTTGCGGAACTTGTCAACGCGACCAGCGGTGTCCACAAGTTTCATCTTGCCAGTGAAGAAGGGATGAGAGGTGTTGGAAATTTCCAATTTCACCAACGGATATTCGTTACCGTCTTCCCAAACAATCGTGTCTTTCGTTTTTACAGTTGATTTCGTCAAAAACGCAGTTTCGTTCGACATATCTTTGAAAACAACCGTTCTGTACTCCTTAGGATGAATGTCTTTTTTCATTATCTTAACCTTTAAAATTCTCTTTTTGATTTTGGGCTGCAAAAATACAACTATTTTTCATTCTGACAATGCGGTAGAAAAAGTTTTTTCAAAAAAATATTTAGAGGAAAAATGTGGTGAGAATTCTTGTTTTTCAAATCGTTTCGTGATTTTTTGTATTTTTGCGAATTGACAATTGAATGATGATAACTCTCCCATCCATGGAAAAATCGGTGTTGATAATCCGCCACAAACGACGCTGGTACGAGCTGAAGCTGCCGCATGCTGTGTTCATCAACGGCCAATTTCTCGGCATGATAAAGGAGCGAGATGTGCGCATTATCGCACCAGCGGGCAGTTACAGTTTGAGAGTGCAGTTCGGCGGGCGCATCCCGATAGGGAAACACGGCAAGAGCATCGACCTGTCGGTCTCTTCCACCGAGCAGGTGCAGCTGTCGCCGCAGAAAGAGATGGTCTGCGAGTTCCACGACCGCGAACGCATATGGAACCTCCTGTTCGACATCGACTTAATCGTCTGGCTGGTCTCGCTATTCGTCACCATGCCGCCGCTGTATCGCATCATTTCCGACGTCTTCTTTGCGGTGTGGCTGGTGCGGCTCATCATCATCAGAAAAAAATATTACAAGATCAAAGTGGTTGAAAGATTATAGATTCTTCTTTTTTATGTAATTTTGCAGTCCAGATAATTGATAACCCCATAATAATTTGTGAGATGAAAAAGTCCCATACGATTCACCTTCCATTGATAGCGGCATTTTTGATGCTGCTTTGCTTGGCGGCCTGTGAAAAAGAGGAGCCCATAGTGCCAGACCCCTCTTCTCCCTCTTCTACTTCTATGCTCAAGCCTTTTGATCAGATGATGCCCTTCGAAAATTATGTCGTTCCCCCAGAACCCGAACCTTTTGTATATACCCCAGAGGTTCAGGAACCTGTCATGAACGACTTCACCTTAATCAAGGCATGCATCGGTCTGTCAGGAGCAGAGTCTGCCAATCTGCTCATCGACCATGGGTTTACAGAAGAAGGCGATAAGTTCGTGAAAACAGAAGGCGATATCACAAAGGTGGTTTATGTCCATTCTCCCAAAAATGTCGAAATGAATATCCATAGTAGCGAATTCACCACCTTGAAGCAGTGGTTCACGCAGTGGATGACCGAAATTCGCAACTCTGCCTTCTATCCCAAGCTGGCCCGAGCAGACTACGAACTCTCTCCGGGATGGGGAACTGGCTACCAGTACTATAGCACCCCCGAAGCACTTATCGCAGCACTCAGCACCACCTCTTCGGCAAACGGAATGAATGCCGCGTTTAATGGCAATGACATCTATGCCAATGTAGTTAATCTGACGCTGATGCGCGACTTAAGCGCGGTTTACATGCAGATTGTCAACCCAAGGGCGGGAGAACCTTCGGATGATTTTACATCAAACGACCTTCAGGAGGATGATCTCCAGCATCATATCTTAATTTCAAAGGTGGATTATCTGACATTCCGATACAAAGGGTTTTATGCATTAGATGTGACCGACAAACTTGACGATGGCACTCGGATCCCTCTTCTTGCAGACTACGATGCACCCTGCGATTTTGGAAGCATCAAGCTTTATTACCGTAACACCAGCAACTTGTTGATCAGTGGCGATCTCGCATGGTGCGAAGGGGGCGAACTCCGGTTTCCGGAATCCTTCCGCGCTGGAGAACAGGTGAGCTACGGGCTGCCCTACCCCGGACAATTTCACTTTGCCTTTATCAACAACCAAGGCAATTATGTTTCTGTGACGGATGAGTCGGAGTTGCAGCGCGTATGGCAGAGTGTGTCACGGCAAAGAGAATTTCAACACTATTATGAGCACACCTCTAAAATAGTGGCCGTTTATTTGTTCCCTCCCAGTGATGCATGGGGTGATTATTCCGATGCCTTCTATCTTGTCATCACAGAACAGTAATGGGACGTGGACGTCCACGAATACCTGTCGGCGCACGTCCGCACCACCTGGGTGAGCAGTTTCATTTAAAACCATCAAATCATGAAAAAACTTTTTTCTTTCCTAATCCTGTTCATCGCTTTTCTGATGACCGCCTGCTCGCAAGAATATACCACTGTGGGCAATGAGGAGTTTTCAAAAATTATCAGCAAAAAGAACACGCAACTGGTGGATGTGCGTACGCCCCAAGAGTATGAGGCCGGCCACATCCCCGGCGCCCTGAACATCGACGTCAAGTCGGCGGATTTCGACACCCAGGCGGCGAAACTCAACAAGAAGAAAACGGTGGCTGTGTATTGCCGCAGCGGTGTTCGCAGCCGTATCGCCGCCAGCAAACTCACCGGCATGGGCTTCACAGTTTACAACCTCGAAAAGGGCATCAACGGCTGGAACGGCGAGACGGTGAAAGGCAAACAACCCCGCTAATTTTTCGATTTTATCCGCTCGCAAATCACAAAAAATGAGTATTTTTGCAGCCTGCAAATCGTCAGGTTTGCATCTGGTATTTTTTATGAATTTAATACAGTAAAACAATGACTGATTACGAATTGAAGTACAAGATTGCCGACATCAAGTTGGCGGATTGGGGACGCAAGGAAATCGAGGTGTCCGAAAAAGAGATGCCGGGTCTGATGGCCCTGCGCGAAAAGTATGGCGACAGCAAACCGCTGAAAGGGGTGCGAATCATGGGCTCGCTGCACATGACCATCCAGACCGCCTGTCTTATCGAAACATTGGTCGCTCTCGGCGCCGACGTGCGCTGGTGCAGCTGCAACATTTTCTCCACGCAGGATCATGCCGCCGCAGCCATCGCGGCCGCCGGCGTGCCCGTGTTCGCATGGAAGGGCGAATCGCTCGAAGACTACTGGTGGTGCACCTCCCAGGCCCTCGCCTTCCCCGGTGGTAAAGGTCCGCAATTGATCGTGGACGACGGCGGCGACGCTACCCTCATGATTCATAAGGGATATGCCGCCGAAAACAACGCTTCTGTCCTCGACAAGACCCCCTCCTCCCACGAAGAGGCCGTCATCCTCAGCACCCTCAAGTCGATTTTGGCCGAAGACCCGCAGCGCTGGCACCGTACCGTGGCCGAGCTGAAGGGCGTTTCCGAAGAGACCACCACTGGCGTACACCGTCTCTACCAGATGATGGAGGCCGGCGAGCTGCTCTTCCCCGCCATCAACGTCAACGACTCCGTCACCAAATCCAAATTCGACAACCTGTACGGCTGCCGCGAGTCGCTCGCCGACGGCATCAAACGCGCCACCGACGTGATGATTGCCGGTAAGGTGGTTGTGGTGTGCGGCTACGGCGATGTGGGCAAAGGCTGCGCACACTCCATGCGCTCCTACGGCGCCCGCGTCATCGTCACCGAAATCGACCCCATCTGCGCCCTCCAGGCCGCTATGGAAGGCTTCGAGGTGAAGACCGTGGAAGATGCCCTCGACGAAGGCAACATCTATGTGACCTGCACCGGCAACTGCGACATCATCACTGCCGACCATCTTAAAAAGATGAAAGACCAGGCCATCGTCTGCAACATAGGTCATTTCGATAACGAGATCCAAGTGGCTGAGTTTGAGAAGACTCCCAACATCGTGAAGCGCGACATCAAACCGCAGGTCGATGAGTATATCTTCCCCGACGGCCACTCCATCTTCATCCTCGCCGAAGGCCGCCTCGTGAACCTCGGCTGCGCCACCGGTCACGCCTCCTTCGTGATGAGCAACTCCTTCACTAACCAGACCCTCGCCCAGCTCGAGCTTTGGCAGCACGACTACAAAATCGGCGTGTATTGCCTGCCCAAACACCTCGACGAGGAGGTGGCTCGCCTCCATCTGGCCAAGATCGGCGTGAAACTCACCCAGCTCACCCAGAAGCAGGCCGACTACATCGGTGTGCCGGTTAACGGTCCTTTCAAAGCTGATTTTTATAGATATTAAAATATTGTAAATCAACAAACTGCGATGGAAGATTAAACTTTTTAATCTTCCATCGTTCTTAATGCTCGTTTATTTCAGATAAAAATGATGATGAAAAAGTTCCTCTCAATCCTGATTGTCAGTGTGTTATCAGTAGTAATGGCCGTGGCACAACCCTCCGGCTACACGTTGCAGAGCGGTGATGCACAAGCGGCATTGACCAAAAGCATCTCCACGGCCTCTTCGCAGTTGAAGTCGCTGAAGGTGAGTTTCACGCAGGAGAAGAGTTCCAAGGCCTTCACCACGCCCGCCAAGTCGGAAGGCACGCTCTCGTACCAACAGCCCGACCTGCTCTGCTGGGCCTACACCTCTCCGAAGGCTTATTCCATCATCTTAAACAAAAAAGGAGCCTATCTGAAAACCGCCAAGGGCTCCACCCAGAACAAAATGATTGGCGAGATGGCTGGCATGATCCTGAAAACCATCAGCGGCTCGGGGCTCACCAGCAGTGCCGACTTCGACGCCACCTTCTACAAAGGTAAAGACGTACTGGTGATGCTTTCTCCCAAGAGCAAGCGCGTGAAAGACATGTACCAGAGCATCGAGGTGTACCTCAACCCCACCACCTATTTAGCCACGCAGGTAAAGATGACGGACAAAAACGGCGACGTGACCACCATCAAATTCTCCAATCATCAGAAAAACATCACGTTACCCGCTGGCACCTTCAACGAGTAGGGTAGGAGTCTGCCTTTCCTTAGTTGTATGCATGGTTGTTTGTTCAAAAATTTTTTTCAAAATTTTTGAATAGTATTATAAACAATACTATTTTTGCACACTCAAATCAGTTACTCCAACCATTATGAAGACTAAGAAAGTAAGAGATGTAATCAAGATGCTGAAAGATGATGGCTGGTTCCTTGCCTATACCAAAGGCGATCACAGGCAATTTAAGCACCCGACCAAGAAAGGCAAGGTAACGGTAAATAAAAAGTTGTCGGATGACTTAGGATAGTATTATCAAACAAGCAGGGTGGAAATAAGCTCTGTATCAATGCGAATGGTTATGGAAAGAATTATTGTAAAAGTAGATTGGTGCGGCAAAAATTACGCATCCTATATTAGCGACCCACGCATCAATGGGTTGGTGATTTCAACGGGGAGAACTTTTGAAGATTTGTGCAGGGAGACCGAAGAGGGTTTGCAGTTTCACTTGGAAGCGTGCATCAATGAGGGTGACCCTATTCCGGAGGAGATGAAAAATGGCAATTATGAGTTAGTATATGAGAAGCGAGTAAGTGCTGTTCTGCATGAGGCTCAACAATTTACCACGTTGGCGGCATTAAGCCGTGCAACGGGCATCCGCCATGCTCAACTCTCTCACTATGCCAATGCTGTTTCCAAACCACGTCCAGAGCAATGCGCACGCATCATTGAAGGATTGCATACTATTGGAAGAGAGCTGCAGAATGTAAAGTTTGTATAACAACTCCCCACTTTCTACTTTCACCAGTCCGCTTCGTGCTCGATGACCTCATCGGCGAGGGCGCATTTCTCCTCTTGCGACATCTGCCGGTTGATCCGTGCCATGATTTCCGCCTCTGTCAGCTCGGGATTCCTCCGCTTGATGCGTTCAATGCGTTTGCCCACTGAAGCGTTGACCACCATCACCTTGTCGAAATAGTGCTCTAAATGGGCCTCATAGAGGATGGCCGACTCCATGATGACGATTTCACAGTGCTGCTGGGCCGCCCACTGCTCGAACATGGCCATCACACGCGGATGAAGGATAGCTTCCAGTTTTTCGAGGGCATTGTGGTTGTTGAAAACCAAATCCGCCAGTTTCCGGAAGTCAGGTTTGTCATTTTCAAACACTTTTTCGCCGAAAACCTCCCGAAGTTGCTGCAAGACCTCCGCATCAGCATAGAGTTTCTTGGCCTCGTCGTCGGCATAGAACACAGGGATGCCTTTTTTCAAGAAAGTCTTGGAAATAAAGGTTTTACCTGTTCCGATACCGCCTGTCAACCCCCATTTTTTCATAAAAAAAGAGTCTATTTTTCTCCGATTAACTGAGTTATACGGAAAAGTTGTAATTTTGTTGCCGATTTTTGTAATAATTATTGGAAAATGAAAAAACTGCTTACTTTTCTGGTTGTCGCCCTGATGGGCTTGACCGTTTTTGCACAGAAGGCTGAAACTCAAACCATTACTATACAGACCAATGGCACCTGTGAGCATTGCAAGAAAGTGATGATGGACAATGTGCCGCAATGGAAAGGCGTGGAGAAGTGTACTTACGATCTGAAAACGGCAAAAGTCACCATCACCTACCAGCCCCAGAAGACCTCTCCCGAGACTTTGCGCCAGGGCATCAGTCAGTTGGGCTATGATGCCGACAATGTGAAGGCCAACGCCGAGGCGCGTGCCAAACTGCCCTCTTGTTGCACCCAGCCCTCATCGGGACATAGCGGCTGCGGCGGTCACGGCAGCAGCGGAGGTTGTGGCGGCTGCGGTCACCACCACTAAATTTTTGCAGCGTCATATATTGGCATATTCCATTTCAAAATGATCAACCAACTGACAAATAAATTCGCGACCTCCACCGTTCTCGTAATCGGTGACGTGATGATTGACGCTTATCTGAAGGGCAGTGTGGGAAGAATCTCGCCCGAGGCTCCGGTTCCGATTGTGGATGTGGAGGAGCGCTATTACCGGCTGGGCGGGGCTGCCAACGTGGCCATCAACCTCCAGTCGTTAGGCGCCACACCGCTGCTGTGCTCGGTCATCGGGAACGATGAGAAGAGCCACGAGTTTCTCTCGTTGATGAAGGAACACGGCCTCGCCACCGACTGCCTCTACCACTCCGGCCATCGCAAAACCACCATCAAATACCGCATCCTCGCCAATGCCCGTCAGGTGCTGCGCGTGGATGATGAAGACTGTTTTTTGTTGGATGATGATGAGCAGAATGCCTTCCTCGTCATGCTCCAGCAGGTGATGAACAGCCGCAGGGTGGATGCCATCATCTTCGAAGATTACGACAAAGGCGTGATCTCCGCCCCGCTGATTGCGCAGGTGGTGGCCTGGGCCAAAGAGCGAAACATCATCGTGACGGTGGATCCGAAGAAACGCAACTTTGCTCACTATCATGGAGTTGACATGTTCAAACCCAACCTGAAGGAGCTGGCCGACGGTTTGGAGATGAAAGCCCAGCAGCTGCCGATGGAACGGGTGGAACAGCTGATGCGCGACTTCGCACAAAAGTGCGGCATCCGCTATCTGTTCACCACCATGTCGGAAAAGGGGGTGGCGTTGTACGACCGCGAGCGCGACACTTTCTTCACGCAACCTGCTTACCTGCGGCGCATTAGCGACGTGTCGGGGGCGGGCGACACGGTCATCTCGGTGGCCACACTCTGTCTGTTGGCAGGCTTGCAGCCCGAGCAGACGGCGCAGATCGCCAACCTCGCCGGCGGCATCGTGTGCGAATACAGCGGCGTGACTCCCATCCCGTTGCAGCGGCTGAAGGAGGAAATTTTGACTAATCACATTTTTGAATAACATGAAAGAGTTGAAGAACCTGGGGCGCGTGCCGGCTGAGATGATCAGCATCGAACAGATGCCCCGTTCGGTGTGGGGCCGCCGTCGGAAACGGATGCTCATCACCCACAGCATCATCTATACCCCGTTCGGCCGTATGCTCATCGGCTCGGTGGATGGCGGCATCTGCTTTATGGGCGTGATGGACGAAGACGACGTGTGCATGGGCGAGATGCGTGCCCGCTACCCCAACGCCGAGTTCAAACGGCAGACCATGCCCGAGCACCAGAACGTGCGCCATTTCCTGATGAAAGACTGGAAACATGTGGAGAAGATCCGGATTTACGTGCGTGGCACCGATTTCCAGATGGCGGTGTGGCAGGAGCTGCTCAAGATACCGGTCGGCAAGGTCTCGACATACGGCGAGATTGCCCGCACCATCGGTAGGCCGCGCTCACTGCGGCCGGTGGGCAACGCCGTGGGCAACAATCCTGTCATCTATCTCATCCCCTGTCACCGCGTGATATGCTCCTCCGGCAAGATGGGCCGCTTCCACTGGGGCGTGGACCTCAAACTGCTGCTGCTCAACTTCGAGTCGCGGTCGGGGCGCAAAATACAGGGCTTTTTCAACTGGGAACCCACCCTTTTCTAACAATTTCTAATCCTATTATGGTAATGGAAGAAAGTCAGGTGCAATTCCATTTTTCAGCTCCTATCCAAATCAAGATGTGCGATTTGGATCCCTTTGCGCATGTGAACAACGGGGTGCAGTGCAACTATTTCGACTACGGGAGAAGCCAATATTTCGAGGAGGTGTTCGGCGAGAAAATCGACTGGATGAAGATGGACCTCGTGTTGGTGCATGTGGACATGGACTTCATGCAACCCATTAAGATTCATGACAATATGGTGTGCGAGACCACCATTTATGCTTTCGGGAATAAAAGTATGAAGATGGTGCAGCGGCTGCGTTGCGCCGAAACGAATGTCGTGAAAACCGTGTGCCACAGCGTGCTGGCCGGCTTCGACCGACAGACCGAACGTTCCATTCCCATCAACCCCTTGTACCGCCAGAAGGTGGAGGCATTTGAGGGGAGGTGAAAATTGAAAATTGAGAACTGAAAACTGAAAATTGGGAGGTAGGGACGGTGCATACGGGACCATGCCTTCCGGTATGGTATGCGAATATTTCAGGAAAATTCTTAAAAAATGTTTCCTATTTTGGAAATATTTTGTATTTTTGCCGTCTCATTTTTACTAAACATACTATGGTGAAGGAAATAACAGTAGAATATCTCACTGGGGCAAAAGAAAATGGAAACAATGACTCACGAGGAAGTACTTCAGAAATATATTGGCGAAGTCGGGACGCCAGAGAGAGAAGAGTTTGAGGCGAATGTCAAAAAAGAAGCCGACGATTATTTTATTGGAATAGCTGTCAGGGAGGCCCGTAAACGGCAAGGTCTCACACAAGAGCAGCTGGGAGAGAGAATGGGGGTTCAAAAGGCCGAGATTTCCAAGATAGAAAGAGGGAAAAGCGTTACCCTCTCCACACTTGTCAGAGTGTTTCAAGCACTTGGGGTCAGAACCGCTACGTTGGATCTCGGTGACTTCGGACGTGTCGCCTTATGGTAATACATTTCTCTCCTCATTCATCATTTCAAAAAAATTATTATATTTGCGTGTCAATTAGCTGAGCCTTATTAACGGATTCGTAAGGAGGGGGCTATTGATTGATTATCAATTATTTACAAGAATCCATTATGTATTATTATGAAGAAACAAGGTTTCATTGAAGGCGCCATTGGCATCCTCGGCATCCTCCTTTGGGTGATTTGGGCAAAGCTCAATCCGTCAATGTGGGAATTTTGGATCTGTGTTCCTGCCATTCTTTTTGGTTTCATCTCCATCTTCATGTGGACTCGCCGCAAAGACTACAAGGTAGAGGAAAAGACGAAGAAAGCCTACCGTAATGCCAATATCATGGCCTTTGTAGGAGGTGCCCTGTTCGGCATCATCTCCTACCTGTCGATAAAGGACTTTGAATGGTTCTCATGGGGCAACTGGTTCATTGCCACCATGTACGCATTTCTGTTCTGTCACGGCGGCGGCCTCATCCAATTCCGCGACCGCGAACGCCTCAAGAATATGAAAGAGGAATAAATTCCCCCTTTCAACTTTCAACTCTCAACTCTCAATTCTCCTCACCTTTCAATTTTCAATTTTCAATTTTCAATTTTCCACTCCCTACACTTGTTTCCCGTGCCATTTGCCGTGCCGCAGGTAAGTGTGCGATACCGCACCGAGCAGCAGGGCGTAAATGATTTCCGCACACCAGATGACTTCCACCGACGCTGGTAACACTTTTGTAACCAGCAGGATATAACCGATATACAGCACCAGTACCGACACTTCGAGCCAGAAGGCCACCAATGTGCTGCCCGTGCCCGACACTGCCTCGAAGAGGATGCAGGCACCGCTCATCAGCAGCGTACTTACACACACCACCCGCAACGACGGCACCGAGGCCGCCGCCAACGCCGCATCATCGGTGTAGATGGTGGCGATGGTGTCGGGGAGGATGGCGCATGCCGCCACCAGCACTACGAGAAATGCCAGACAGATTTTCAGGATCCGGCGCAGCAGGTGCGGCACCGCGTCGCTGTGCCCCTCGCCGATGATACGGCTGGTGAGGGTGTTGGCGGCGGCGGAGAAGGCAAACACTGGCACTAAAATCACCATGTACGCACTTCGCACAATGCCCGATACCGCCACGGCCAGCTCGCCGGTGTGCTCAATCATCACGAAAAACACAAACCACGCTCCGAAAGAGACCATCCGCTGACCCATCGTCGGCAGCGACAGCCGCACGATGGAACCGACCAGTCCCCAGTTGCAGCGGCCCACGGGCAGAAGTCCGTACTCGTGCTTCGGGATGCGGAAAAGGGTGTAAAACACAAAGAAGATCAGCGCTGACGCTTCGGCCAACACGGAAGCGATGGCCGCCCCCGCCACGCCCAGCTCCGGCAAGCCGCAGTTTCCGAAGATAAAACCGTAGTCGAAAAAGATATTCACCACCGCCATCAGGAACGTGGTGTAAATAATGATTTTGGTGTCGGAAAGCCCCACATACAGCGAGCGGAACAGGAAGTTGAAGCAGACGAAGATGATGCCGTAGTGGCGGTACTGCATAAACTCTTCCGACACTTTCAGGATGTCGGGCGACGAGATGATACCCTTCAGGAAAATGTCGGTGCCATAATGTAGCAGCAGGAACAGCAGCACCGACAACGCCGCCACCACCAGCAGACCGTGTTTGAACACCGCGCCCACCTCCGGCAGGTTGTTCTCGCCAAACCGCCGCGCCACTATGATCTGGATGCCCGTGGCAAAACCCCAAGCCAGCGTCGAAAAGACGTAGTAGTAGAGTCCCGCCATCATCGCGGCTCCCAGCTCTACTTGTCCGAGATGACCGAGAAACGCCGTATCCACAAACGTGATAATCGTCTGCGCCAAATTCCCCGCCATAATCGGCAAGGCAAGGGCGATGATGCTGCGGGTGGTGTAATTCGGGGGTAACATTATTTCACGGGTTGTAGGGGCAAGGCATGCCTTGCCCCTACAATGATTTTTAATCAACGTTTCCGATATTTTCCTGAATCATCTCCTTCAGGTACTGGATGACCTCGGGTTCTTGGATGGAGATGCCGTCGAGGGCCTCGTTCACCTCGTCGGTGTCGAACACGTAGTCGGTTTTGTCGGAATGGTAGTGGAAGATGAAGCGGATGTCGGGGTAGGCGGAGGCGGTGAGGACGACGGTGCCGGCGAGGTCGCCCATCGGCGGACGGTCGAGGTGCGTGAGGCCGAAGACGGCGGTAACGGTGGTGCCTTTGCCCTTCTCCGACTGGATGTCGAGGCTGCCGCCGGTCTGCTCGGTGTTTTGTTTCAGCAGGGGCAGTCCGAGGCCCACCTTGCGGGTGGTGCGGGTGGTGAAGAAGGGGTTGATGACTTTCTGCACGGTCTCCGCGTCCATGCCGCACCCGTTGTCGATGAAGCGGATGGTGAGCGTGTCGGCGGCCGCATCCTCCAGCACTTCGAGGGTCACCTCGGAGGCGCCGGCGCGGGTGGAGTTCTGCAGAATGTCCATAATGTGCATGGAGAGGTCTTTCATGGGAATTGAAAATTGAAAGGTGAAAATTGAAAAGTGTTTTTAGGATGCTTTAGTTTTAAGGGTTTTGATAGCGGTTACAAGCATTGCTATGATTTCAGATAGGTCTTGATTGAGGGAATTATAGATTTCTTCATTGATAATTTTGGTTAGTTTCATGAGTTCAAGCCAGTATTGTGTTTCATCAGCTTCTTTTAGGGCAATATTCATTTTGTTGATAAAATCAGCGGAAGATTGGGCGTTTCTGCTTTCCCGAAAATTCGCGCCAATGCTTGTCCCGCTTCGTAAAATCTGTTTACTCAAAACATATTCTTTCTTTTCTGTGCATAAATATTGATATAATTTAACAATCCTTACGGCAAATAATAAACTTTTTTCATGCAACGGGTTTTTCTTCATATTAGTTAGGTTAGTAGCGGTTAGTAAAATAGTTTTCAATTTTCAATTCTCAATTTTCAGTTTAACATTCCTCCCTTCTTCCTGGTGCAGGGCCTTCCGGATTTCGGCGAAGCTGCGGGTTTCGAGTTCGAAGTAGCAGGGGGCGGTGGCGATCACGTCGGGTTGGTGTGCGTCGGAGGCGCGGGTGAAGGTTTTGTCTTTGAGGTAGGGATGCTGCTGCAGGATTTTCTCTTTGTCGCCGTGCTTCGAGAGTTCCACCGCGTCGTAAGGCAGGTCGAAGGGGATGAAGCCGAGTTGCGAGATGACGCTGTTTTTCATCTTGTCGATGTGGGCGGGGATGAAGATGCCATTGAGCTCCTTCACCTTGGCGGCGATGGTTTCGATGGGCACGTCAAGGCCGGAAGTGAGCAACTTGGGCTCCTCGTACACGATTTCAAACTCTTCGTTAATCTGCACTTGGTCGCCGAACACGTCCGGCACGTTGGGGATGTCGGGCAGGTGCTCGTCGAGGAACTTTTGGAAGAGGTCGAGGGTTTCGTGGGTCTCGAAGAAGGCGAGGCAGTGCGCCTCCTCCTTGGTGGTGACCTCGGCGCCGCACAGCACGAAGATGTCGCGGTTGTGCGAGTAGTGCTCGGCCAGCCGGCAGTGCCGCGTGCAGTTGTGGTCGGTGATGCCGATAATATCCACCCCTTTCCGCTTCGCCTCCTCGATGATGAAGTCGGGCGTCATGTCGAGGTCGCCGCACGGCGACATCAGCGTGTGGTTGTGTAAGTCGGTCTTGAAAATCTGCACGTTACTGGTTGATGAGTTGGTAAACCTTTCCTGTCGTTTCGAAAGTCTGGGCGTCGGTGCCGAGTACCGGGATGCCTTCGTCGATGGCCTGCTCGAGCATATCCTCTTCGGGTTTGTTGCCCTTCACCAGCAGAATGGCGGCCAACTCTTTGAGGGAGGCGATGGCCAGCACGTTCTTGTGCGTCTGGAGGGTGATCCACACCTGTCCTTCGCGGGCGAAGCCCATCACATCGCTGAGGAGGTCGGAGGTGTAGCCGCCTTTGATTTCACGATCCAAATTGTCCTGTCCGCAGAAGACGGTCAGATTCATTTTTTCTACTAACTCTTTTACTGTCATTTTTATAAATTATTGATAATAAATACAATCTAAAATATTACAACTTCAAAAATTGCATTGGCAAAATTACATGGTTTTTTTCAAAAAATCCTGCTGATGCGATTAAAATGAAGATACCCACCGAATCCTATTTTTTCCGGACCGGTTCACAGGTGAGGCCAATCCCTAATTTTTTGAAGATCTTTTGGTCCACCTCGCTCAACATCGTCGTACTATGCACCTGGCAGCCATTCAGTTGTGGCAAGGTGGCAAGTGCATTGCGGCAATTTTCATCGTTAAGACTCAGCATGGAAAGGGCGACAAGTACCTCATCGGTATGCAGGCGCGGATTGTTGCCACGCAGCAGCGACACTTTCATCCTTTGGATGGGCTCAATCATCTCCTGCGGAATCAGCTTGACATCATGGTCAATATGGGCCAGATGCTTGGTGGCGTTCAGCAGCAGAGCGGCGCTGGGGCCGAGGAGGGTGCTGGTTTTGGCGGTGATAATCGTGCCATCGCGCAACTCGATGGCCGATGAACTCGTACCCGACTGCTCCTTTTTAAGACGGGCTGCCACTACCACGCGGCGATCTTCGGGCTCAATCTTAGCCATCTTCATCAACAGGGTAATTTTACTCACTTCACCTTCAGATGCCTTCCCGTCAAGCATGTTACAACGGGTAGTGAAGTAGCGGCGGATAATCTCCGCACGGGATGCCTCGCAGCAAACCTCATCATCGCAAATGCAAAAACCCGCCATGTTCACTCCCATATCGGTGGGTGACTTATAGGGATTTTCTCCATAAATACCTTCAAAGATGGCATTTAAGACGGGGAAAATTTCTATATCGCGATTGTAGTTGACAGCGGTTTTACCGTATGCCTCCAGGTGGAACGGGTCGATCATATTGACATCGTTGAGATCGGCAGTGGCGGCTTCGTAGGCCATATTCACCGGATGTTTGAGAGGGATGCTCCAGATGGGAAAAGTTTCAAACTTGGCATAACCGGCCCGCACTCCGTGCTTGTTTTCCTGATATAACTGACTGAGGCACACGGCCATCTTGCCGCTACCAGGTCCGGGGGCGGTTACCACCACCAACGGACGCGAAGTCACCACATAATCATTTTTCCCGAAGCCATCCTCCGAATCGATAAGGTTCACATTATTGGGATAATCCACAATGTTGTATAGATAATACACTTTGAGTCCGAGACGTTCCAAGCGTTCGCGGTATGCCTTGGCGCTGGCCTGTCCGTTGAACTTGGTAATGACCACCGACTGGCAGAGGAGTCCCCGCTGGGTGAAAATATCCTGAAGGCGCAGCACATCCTCGTCGTAAGTGATGCCGAGGTCGCCCCGAACCTTGCTCTTCTCGATATCGACCGCACTGATGGCGATGATAATCTCAGCTTCATCTTTCAGTTGCATCAGCATACGCAACTTGCTATCAGGCTGAAAACCAGGCAAGACCCGACTTGCATGGTGATCGTCATACAATTTGCCGCCAAATTCCATATACAATTTGTCGCCAAACTGAGAAATTCGCTGTTTGATGTGCTCCGATTGGATTTTCAGATACTTTTCATTGTCAAAACCAATTTTTTCCATACCAATAAAGGCTTAAGTCAATAACAAAGTAATTGACAACAGGTTCATTCTCAAATAAATATATAAAGAAGAGCCGATTTTCAATCGGGAAGCGAAAATACAAAAAAAAATTACACAAAATAAGATTAATGCGAAAATGGGTAAAAAAATTTTTTGTAAATTTGCACCCGTTATTAAAATATGTAGAATGGCTACAAAATACGTATTTGTTGTAGGCGGTGTGGTGTCAGGGTTAGGCAAAGGCATCACGGCTGCATCCTTAGGCAGATTGTTGAAATCCAGAGGATTAAAAATTACGATGCAGAAGCTGGACCCGTATCTGAATGTGGATCCCGGCACGATGAACCCCTACCAACACGGAGAGGTGTATGTGACGGAAGATGGCGGGGAAACCGACTTGGACATTGGCCACTACGAGCGTTTTATTGATGAAAGTCTGAACAAATACTGCAATGTGACGGCCGGAAAGGTGTACTACACCGTCATCAACAACGAGCGCAACGGGGTGTATGCGGGTTCCACCATCCAGATGATTCCACATATCACCAATATGATTAAGGAGAAAATACGGTTGAACGCCACGACCAACGAGGCTGATGTGGCCATTGTGGAGATTGGCGGCACCGTGGGCGACTACGAGAGTCTCCCCTTCCTGGAGGCCATCCGTCAGTTTGCTGTGGAGGAAGGCCAAGCCAACTGCATGTACATCCATGTGGGGCTGGTGCCTTGTATCACACCCAGCAACGAACTGAAAACCAAACCGATACAGCACAGCGTGAAAGAGCTCCTCGGATTGGGCATCCAGCCCGACATCCTGGTGTGCCGCTGCGATCGTCCGATTGGCAAAGACATCAAGGAAAAGTTGGCCCTTTTCTGCAATGTTAAATATGAAAATATCATTGAAAACTTGGACATGCCCTCGCTGTACGAAATTCCGTTGGCATTGGAGGAGGAAGGTCTGGCAGAGCAGGTCATCAAGCGCTTGCGTTTGCAGTGCAAGGAGAAAGACCTCTCCGACTGGCAGGACATGGTGCAGCGCAGCAAGAAGGTGGACCACGATGTGCACATTGCGCTGGTGGGCAAATACATAGAGTTACAGGATGCGTACCTGAGTGTGGTGGAGGCCTTGAAACATGCCGCCATTTTCAACCATGCGAAGATGCACATCAAATGGCTTGATTCAGAAGAGATTACGGAGAAGAGTGCCGGGTTACTGCTGCGCAATGTGGACGGCATCCTTGTTCCGGGCGGCTTCGGCTCGCGTGGCATTGAGGGGATGATCAATGCGGCCCGCTATGCGAGGGAGAACAACATCCCCTACCTCGGTCTCTGTTTAGGCATGCAAATCGCCATCATCGAGTTCGCGCGCCACGTATGCAACATGGAGGACGCCAACAGCCGCGAAATCAACCCCAACACCCATTATCCTGTCATCGACTTCCTGCCCGGGCAGAACGAATACAGCATTTTGGGCGGCTCGTTGCGGTTGGGCCGTTATCCCTGCAAACTCAAGAAAGGCACCAAGGCATTTGAGGCTTACGGCACAGAGGAGATTTCCGAACGCCACCGTCACCGTTACGAGGTAAACAACGAATATCGTGAAGCGTTGGAGCAAAACGGTATGGTCATCTGCGGTACCTCGCCCAACGGCAGCATCGTGGAGATGATGGAGTTGCCCAACCACCCGTGGTTTGTGGCCTGCCAGTTCCATCCGGAGTTCAAGTCACGCCCCAACCGACCGCATCCGCTTTTCTTCAGTTTCGTGAAAGCTGCATTAAAAAACAAGCAACAATAAAACAACGTCAATAAGAATATCATTAAAAACACAGAATATGAAAAAAATCACCTTACTCGCAGCCATTGTCTGTTTGTGCATGAGCGTTTTTGCACAAAAGGACATCCGTTCCATCAAGTATGAAGGGGCGCTCCCACTCTTCGTCACCCAAAGTGAGTATGACCTTCTTTTACGTGAAAGTCCGATGAAATTGTTCAATTATTACTATGAGGCGACCCAGTTCTGCTACATTGACAACAAGGTGCCCGTCAACACCCGCTTGATGGGTGACCTTTGCGAATACATCTCCGATGGTAATGATTGCGACGACGCCGATGAGCTCGTCAGCAGCAAGCAAATTTACCACAGCAAATACAGAATGGAATATGATGAGCTGCGCTATTCTGCCTACGCCATCGGAACTACAGGCTACTATGTCATTGTTTATCCGCACAATGTATATGAAGACAGATACAAGGCGATGCGGAAAGAATACGGACTATAGATTTCAGGCATTTTGGTTGTATTTTGAAAAAATATTGAATTATGAAAAAAATAATTTCCTTACTTGTTTTAGTGTTTGCAATTTGCACAATGTCATTTGCACAAACTGTTTACACACTGGGCACGAGTGGCTCTGATATCACCACCTGTAATGCCTACGTTTACGACAGCGGCGGCGAGAACGGCTTTTACAGTGCCGGTGAAGACCTGTGGATGACCATCCATCCGAACAATGGTGCCGTGGCCCTCATTGTGGATGAATTTGATGTCGCGGAAACGGATACGCTTTTCTTCTACAATGGTACCGATCCGAACAACGACACGATTCCTTTTATGGTCGGTTCACTTGCCACCAACTGGCTGAACAACAGCAACAACTTCATCCAAGGAGACTTGCAGATTGCGGCCACCATCCAAAACCCGACGGGGGCCATCACCATTCATTTCAAGTCATCTGCCTCTTCGCAGACGGGTGGTGGTTTCAAGCTCACGGTCTCCTGCCAGGAGCCCTGCCAGCGCCTCCATGCCGGCATCGACTTCGCCAACTCGGTGCCCACACCCCACTTCGACACCGAACTTAACGATGGGTATTACTATATTGACTTCTGTCCTGGCGACACCATCCATTTAGCGGCTAATGTCACCTATCCCGACAACGACTTCAGCTACCATCAGGATCCGACCACGACCTACTTCGACTGGAGCTTCGGCACCAGCGGCTATGGCCAGACCAACTTCGACTACGTGTTCAACCCCGGACAGGGCTAC
>JBGUPJ010000023.1:0-109434 GCA_045130235.1 Bacteroidales bacterium | reverse complement strand
ATCTGATTATAAACATTTTGAGGAATATGAATTGTTAGTAAACTATCACAAGTATAATCAAAATAAATATTACTATTATAAGGAAATGATGGTTTTGGTTCTATATGATGCAATAATAGTGTTACTGAATATTCATCTTTATGTTTTTTTTTGACAAAAACATTATATTTTTTTTCAACAACAACCCCTTCAAATTCAAGCCCTAAATAAGAATCTTTCTCTTTTTGCAATCTTATTTGCGTTTCTTCTTGAATAGCTTTTCCATATTGAAGCAATTTAAAAGTGCCACAACCAACTGTTACAAGAGCAATTAAACAAATAATCTTCAATACTGTTGTCATTTTAATCATATTTTTTCTAATTATGGAATAAACCTCCAAGCATTGTTTTAACGCACTCGAAATGTCAAGTCATAAAAACCTGTAGAGGCGTGGTGCATCGCGGCTCTACAAACAAATCGCCGTTCCCCGCCCCCTAATCCTCGTAATAGAGGATGATTCGGCGTTCCATCCATTTGTGAATGCCACCCCCATGCTTCGAGATTACGTCTCGTATGAGCCAGTTGCCATACTGGTCTTGGTATTCGGAAGGATATTCGTATTGTGTTGTATATATCTCCTTTCCGAAGTATATGCAGCGATCGGATACCATGTCGCCTTTGTCATTATATTGGTAGGAGATGGTCTCCCTGAGCTCATCTTTGCCGCTTTCTTTGTCCAGAAGGAAAAACTGACGCTCTTGCAATTGCCCCCTGCTGCTATATACATAGTGGTAACGACTGTTATTCGACGAGTCTAAAATATCCGTAAGATGTCCTTGCCCGTCATGCGAAAGAACTATATAGGTAGTGTTATATTCATTGAATGGCGGTTCCTTGTAGTCTTTTGTGACGCGAATCAAATGTCCGTCAACGGAATAAAAATACGTTTCGTCGTAGATTTCCCTGGAATGGGAACGCCGCACTTTCAGACGTCCGGATTCATCATACTCATAACTGAAAATATCATCCATTATATCAACACACGAGTGTAAAGAGTATTGCAGTCTCCCCTCCTTGTCGAATTCTTTTGTGGTAGTCGCGCTGATGTAAATGACGTTGGAACTGTCAATTTCGACAACATTGTCGGAATACTGGACCACGCGCACGGGTCCGTTGAGGTTTTCGCTTGCCCGCGTAGGGAAAACAACCTCTGGCTGTGCCATCAGGCAAATTGCGGAGCACAAGGCCGAAAATAACACAAATAAATTCTTCATATACAGATGTTTTAACGCACTCGAAATGTCAGGTCATAAAAACCGCCTGCAGCTGGTGCAGAATTGCGAACCGGTTGGGCACGATGCTGTCGGGCGCGGCGGCGTTCACTTTCGCCTGCTTGGCGGCAAGCGCAGCGGCATTGGCAACATGGTTGTTGAGGCCTGAGATGGTGCCGTCGCCAATTCGGCTTGCAAAACGCTCGCTTTCAACGAAATCAAAAAAATCATTCTTCATTGATATCAGTCGGTATAGCTGTTAATGTATCGTTTATAAAGACAAATTCCACCCAACTTTTGTCAGAATCTACAATAAGTGTGTCGTTTTCGCAGACAGATTCCAAATAATATATCAGATATAGAGAACTTTGAGTATTTTGTATTTCGTTAGGATATCCAAAAACCAATAAAAAATTTTCTTTTGATTTATGTAATAAGTCATATTTTTTTATCAGTGAAACTGCCATTCCCAATGTTCGCATGTGTTTACAGCCTAATGTGTCTTGAATCCATTTCCCCCGAATGCTGTCTTTTGACAGAGAATCTGAATAGAATGGATTTTGCCCCGTAAGAACGTCTATCTTTTGCTCCTCGTTTCTTATTGTTCCATTTTGGTGAACAGCTGCCTTCTTTGGTAAAAAGTCGCAACAACAGAATGCACCCCCAGCTATTAATAGTATAATTATGTAATTCTTAATGTGATCTATCATTGTTAAAAATTATATTATTGGCTTTCCCAAAAGTTTTAACGCACTCGAAATGTCAGGTCATAATAACCTGTAAAATGGTACTTTTTGTGAATCATATTATTACAACGATTTTTGTCTAAAAAAAATTGTGCAATTTCGCATTATTTGAACTTTTCAAGGCGCAATACTACAAAAAAAAGCCGTTACAAAATGCAACGGCTTTCGGGAACTAATCAAATACCATTTCCTCTCTACCACTTCCCAATGGCACCCAGAGGTGAAGCAACGACAAGAAAATGTAAAAATATTCTCAAATAAAGTTTCCCATATAGAAAACTTTTTATATTTTTGCACTCTCTAATTTGAATAAAAATGGAAATAAATGTAATCTATCTGCCAGAAGCTTATGACTTTCTCAAAAACATCAATGAAACAGCAAGAAAGAAAGTTCTTTTCAATGTCAAAAAAGTACGATTGGGGGTAAAGGATAGCGATATATTTAAGAAACTCAATAACACTGATATATGGGAATTCCGCACACTGCATGGTGGCAACTATTACAGATTGTTTTCATTTTGGGACAACCAAACTAAATCTCTAATTGTGGCTACTCATGGCATTGTGAAAAAGTCATCGAAAACACCAAAAAAGGAGATTGAAAAAGCAGAATTAATACGCAAATGTTATTTTGACAACAAATAAATATACAATATGGAAAACAACAAGAAGTTTTATACGGAAGACGAAGTACTTGACGAATTCATTGGCAAAGTGGGAACGACTGAACGTGATGAATTCGAAGCCAAGCTCAAAAAGGAGGTTGACGACTATTTCATTGGCGAGGCTATCAGACAAGCCCGGAAGAGACAGGGGCTGACACAAGATGAGCTGGGAGAACGCATGGGGGTCAAAAAATCCTTTATTTCAAAGATTGAGAGTGGCAAAGGCATAGCCTACAGCACCATTATGCGTGCGTTCAAGGCTCTCGGCGCAGAAACCGCAACACTTGACCTTGGCAAACTTGGACGAGTGTCGCTTTGGTAAAAGCATCCAATGGAATTGGAAAAAATTGTACTTTTGCACGCTAAAAAAACTAAGACTGCTATGCCTCAAATCTGCTCATTCTATGGAATTATCATCTTTATGAACTATAACGATCATGCTCCTGCCCATTTTCACGCTTGGTATGGAGAGTATAAGGTGTCGGTAAACATCGCCGATGGATTAGTCAAAGGAGAGATGCCCAAACGCGCACTGCATCTGATTTTTGAATGGCTCGAACTACATAAGGATGAATTGTTATCTGACTGGAACAAAGCAAAATGTGGTAGGAAACTGGATACCATAGAACCCTTAAAATAATATTTGAAATGTTTCTCGAAATCAACAGAGCAAAATATCTCGAAGAATATAAAATCCGAATGTGGTTCAACAATGGTGAGGTGCGTGACGTTGATCTCGCCCATTCACTAAAGGGTGAAGTGTTTGAGCCGCTGCGTGACAAAAAACAATTTCAGCATTTCAGCATACGGTTCAATACCATAGAATGGGAAAACGGGGCCGATCTCGCCCCGGAATACCTTTACGAGAACAGCGTGCCCGCCTATGACACATCCGAAGTTGCACCATCGATTGTGGCAGAAGCACAAACACCCTACAATTCTTCAAAATGAGCAAGACTTTACCACATCACTGAAATGAAAAAAATTGGCATTTTCCTACTCACTATCATGACCATTCTGACAGTCCATGGTCAGAATGTGTCATTTACTCCCAAATGGCAGGCGGGCGACATCTTCCATTATAATGTCACCAAAATCGCACGCGACAAATCGTCGACAGATTCCTTACATTATACCATGACGATGACTGTCCTCAACTCCGGTCCATCAGGCTATACCATAGAGATGGCTTATCACGGATTTTTCGACTCACCCGTTTTCGTAGAGTTGCTGGGGGATCGCTTCACTCCACACGACTACCAATTGATACAAACCGTTTTATATACAACCGACCCCGACGGCACCATCATCAAAGTCATCAATGCAGACAGTCTGATCCCCTGTTGTATGAAATACAGCATAGCTGCATTAGACGCTTTGGGGCAGGAACCGGATTGGCAAACAACGGAAATGATTAAGTCACTCTACACAGAAGAGTTGCTCATTCAGAAAATATATCAGGAGATTTCCATTCTTCACACAGCATTAGGGAACACCTATCCGCTCAACAAAACAATAAGAAGCAAAGGAAAAACACAGACCCTTTTAGATGTGGCGTTGCCAACCAACATGTCCTATTCTGTGAAGAAATGTTCGACAAAAGAGCCTATCTACCGACTCCACACACGAAGTGTCGCCGACAAGAAACAACTCAAGAAAGCCACTCTCGAAGCAATTTCATACTACCAAGCTGGAGGTGACAATGAAGAGATGAAGAATTACAAAATGAAGTTTGAAGAAGAAGGGGTGTACGAGTTCAACACCCAACCGGGCATCTTTTTACACGCTGACTATTTGCGCAGGACTATCGTCAGTTCAAAAAAGAATAGTACGGAACAAATGGAGCACTTCATTATCACACTGGACAAAGAAAAATAAGTTCCTCATCCATCACCTTCATTCACTCCAGCAGCAAATGGTGAATTCAGGGCTCACAATTGCAAAAAATGCAGTATTTTTGCCGCCACTATGAGCAAGACTTTCTCCATCCATACCTTGGGCTGCAAACTGAACTTCAGCGAGTCGTCGGAAATCGCCAGACGGCTGCAGGAGAGCGGCTTTGCCCTGTCGGAACAGCCCGACACCATCATCGTGAACAGCTGCGCCGTGACGGCAGTGGCCGAGAAGAAAGTGCGGAATCTGGTGGCGCATTTGCACCGGCAGTCGCCCGACGCACAGATTGTGGTGGTCGGCTGTCAGGCGGCCCTCCGCGCCGACGAGATGATGCAATGGCCCGGCGTGACGGCCACTTTCGGCAACGAAGACAAGATGAACATCCTGCCCTTCCTGCAGGGCGAACCGCTGCCGGAAAAGCCGCGCTTCTACTCCGCCTTCTCCTCCAACGACCGCACCCGCTCGTTCCTGAAGATACAGGACGGCTGCGACTACCACTGCACCTACTGCACCGTGTGGAAAGCCCGTGGCGAGAGCCGCAGCGACAGCATCCCCAACGTGCTGGACCAGATCGACCGCATAGTCGGCATGGGCATCAAGGAGGTGAACCTCACGGGAGTGAACCTCGGCGACTTCGGCCGGAAGGACGGAAGCAGCTTCTACGAGTTGCTCCGCGCCATCGAGGAGCGGCACTACCCGCTGCGTTTTCGCATCTCCTCCATCGAGCCCAACCTGCTGACCGATGAAATCATCGCGTTGGCGGCGCAGTCGAAGGTCATCATGCCGCACTTCCACATCCCGCTGCAGTCGCCGTGCAACCGCGTGCTGGGCGAAATGCACCGCCGCTACACACGCGAGCTGTATGCCGAGAAGGTGCATCGCATCCGCCAGATGATGCCCGACGCCTGCATCGCCATGGACATCATCGCGGGCTTCCCCGGCGAGACCGACGCGGAATTTGCTGACGGGCTGCAATTTCTGGAAGACTTGGACATCAGCTACTGCCACGTTTTCACCTACTCGAAACGCCCCGGCACACCGGCAGCCGCCATGCCCCAGCAGGTGCCGCCACCCGTGAAAAGAGAGCGCACCAACCAGCTGCTCGAACTGTCGGAACGCAAGAAGATCGCCTTCTACCGCCAACATATCGGCGAAAAACGACCTGTACTCATCGAGTCGGAAAAGAAAGGCAACCTCATGTTTGGCTTTACCGACAATTATATCAAACTGCAAATCCCCTACGACATCAGCAAAGAAAATTCTATTCAAATTATTGAAATTCAAGAAGATAATCTTTCTTTTAAATAAAATACAAGTGTAACAAAAAGTAGCCATTTTCGTAATATAAACGAATAATCGAAGTCTATAAAAATGCCCATTCTAATATACATCAAGCGCTTTTTCAAATCTCTCGGTATTGTCCGAAGCGTATGGGTATTGTTGGCGGATGTCATCTGTATTCTCTGTGCCACCCTTTTTGCGCTGCTGCTCCGGTCAGACTTCATGATTTTTAGCAAGACATCATTCAGTGTCTCGGAATATATTTACATACCACTGATATTCATTGTATTACGGATCATTTTCTCCCTTATCTTCAAGACCTATAAAAGTGTGGTCCGCTACACCAACACCACTGATATTTTCCGAATTTTACTTTCCAATATAGCGGGGTCGGCGGCAATAGTGGCCATCAACCTCATCACCTACGCCATCGGCCGACATTTCATTGTTCCTCACTCTGTTGTGGTAATGGAATTCACCATTACGACACTTATCATGGTGTTTTATCGTCTGACATTCAAGGTGTTGTATCTCGAAACCATCAATCCGGCACGCAAGAAGCGGGACGTGGTGATTGTGGGAGCGGGCGCTTCGGGAGTCATCACCAAGCGAGCGCTTGACCGCGATGTTCGCACCAAATACAACGTGCTGGCTTTCTTCGACAAAGACCCGAACAAAATTGGGAAAAAGATTGAGAATGCGACGGTTTACAACGCTCAGACGATGGCCGATTTTCTTGAGCACCACAACATTAACTTCCTAATTGTGGCCATCCAGAATATGCCGCCCTCTCAACTGAATGAAATCACAGAAATCGGCTTACAGCATAATGCCAAAGTGCTGGTGGTGCCGCCCGTGAAAAGATGGATCAATGGCGAGCTGAGTTTCAAACAGATAAAGAAGGTAAAGATTGAAGACCTGCTGGAGCGTGGCGAGATTGTTCTTGACACACATCTGATTACTAAAGATTTATGTGGAAAAGTCATTCTGATCACGGGTGCCGCCGGTTCCATCGGCAGCGAGATCGTGCGCCAGGTGATGAAATACCAGTACAAGCGGCTGATTTTGGTCGACAATGCCGAAACGCCTGTCTTTTACCTTCGCAATGAATGCTATGCGACCAACGGACTGCGTGACATTGACATACAGATTGTAGATATCCGCGATGTGGTGAAGATGGAGGAGATTATTTCGCAGGAAAAACCCGACCTCATCTATCATGCCGCCGCCTACAAGCATGTGCCCATGATGGAAGAGAATCCGAGCGCATCGTTGAAGAACAACGTGCAGGGCACCAAGATTTTAGCCGATTTGGCCGTAAAATATGGGGTGAAAAAATTTGTGATGGTATCGACCGACAAGGCCGTCAATCCCACCAATGTGATGGGCTGCAGCAAACGCATTGCCGAGATTTATGTGCAGTCGCTGAATTTCGAGCAAGACACCACCAAGTTCATCACCACTCGTTTCGGCAATGTATTAGGTACCAACGGTTCGGTGATCCCGATTTTCAAACAGCAGATTGAGAACGGCGGTCCCGTTACCGTCACCGACCGTGAGATCACCCGTTTCTTCATGACCATTCCGGAGGCCTGCCAGCTGGTCATCAACGCAGGTGCCATGGGCAACGGCGGCGAGATCTTCATCTTCGACATGGGACAGCCCGTGCGCATCTACGACCTCGCTGTGAAGATGATACGCCTGTCGGGACTCACCCTCGGCAAGGATATCCAAATCACTTTCACGGGACTACGACCAGGCGAAAAGCTTTACGAGGAGCTGCTGGCCAACAAGGAGAACACCACCGAGACCCCCAACCCGAAAATCATGATTGCGAAAGTGCGCACTTACGATTACAAGGAGGTGTCGAAAGAGATTGACGAACTCATCGCCTTAAAAGACAACACCGATTTCGCCATTGTGAAGAAGATGAAAGATATCGTGCCCGAGTACATCAGCAAGAATTCCGTTTTTGAGGCACTGAATCAGTAAACTGAAAACTGAAAATTGAAAACTGAAAATTGAAAACTGAAAGTTGAGAGTTGAGATTGGAGGAGATGAGGAGATGAGGATAGATGAAAAGATGAAGGGATGAAAAGATGAGGCATAAAAAAAGCCCGGAAAGTGAAAACTAACCGGGCTTTTTTGTATGTGGAATCAGTGCTGATATTATTTAGCAGCGTTTTCTTCAAACTTGAATTTATCCTCGTTGTCGCACAACATTTTGTTGAGTTTGTTGTAAGAGAGGATCATGTAGCACTCATAGCCAAGGTAAACGAGCCAGCCGATGAGATACAGAGCCATCACGACAACGTGCGGTCTGAGGTAGAAGAAGAGGCCGGTGTTGCCGAAATAGGTACCGAAAGCGAAGTCGCCAAGGCAACAGCCAAAGATAAGGCAATACCAATCGATGAGGCAGATAGCCAAACCGCCAATGAAGAGCGGCATGACGATTCTTGCGAACAACATCGAACCCCACCAGAAGGAGATGGACTCCATGTGGTTGTTGTCTTTGGTATCGGTGATGATGGACTTATCGCGAAGCACATATTTAGTCTCTGAAATCAGATTGGAGAAAAGGGAGCAGGGCTTGAAGAGGTTGTAGATCGGGATGAACCAGGAAACGACACTCATCACATCGCTATTATTGATTGACCCAAAGAAGGATTTTAACCCTCTCTTATCTGAATCCTTATCCGATTTTTCCGTCCACCAAGGACAGACCTTACGAATGTTCTTTGAGTTGCGCATCATCCAGATACCGAAACAAAGCAGTTTGATGAGCAGAAGGACAGCGGCAATCATCACCATCATATTGAAACTCTTGAGGGAGGGCTCTGCATCTTTGACGGCCTCATCATGTTTTTCAGCCCAAGGCTTGAAACCGGCTTCTGCGAAGCTGAGCGTATCTTGATACAGTTTTTTCTCTGCTTTAATTCTCTCAATATTCTCAATACAGGTCTTCATATTGACCGTGTCGCTGTAATATTTACTCTGAAGATCCTTGTCATCTGGATTTTCGGCGAGGGCAGCTCCTACGACTTCAGCCGATGCCTTCACCTCATTCAGTGAACTGGTATAGCCTTCCAAACCTTTCTCCTTCTTTTCAAGCACAGTTTTCGAATAATCCACACTATCCTTCCAAAAAGAATAAGTCGGCATAATCGAATCTTGCAGATAGGTGTTTTTCTTGTCGTATGTGGACAATTGCACAGCCGACACTATCACCAGAACTACGATGACGAGATTCAGACCCATAGAAATGAACCCCCAAAGAGCATTGTTTGTAAATTTCTTCATTTTAGAAATGTTTTATATAACATTGATATTTAATAAATTACAATTTAAAAAGTTCTACTTTTTACAACTTGCAAATTTACATTATTTTTTGATTAAAACGACAAAAAACAAAAAAAACTTATCAATGTTTTGATAACAGGTCAAGAAAGATTAACGCGCACCAGTCCGAGGCGGGTAATTATCTCCAACAGGAAGCAGAATATAGCGATGACGAGGAAGGGCAGAAAATGGTCATTGGCCCAACTCACCACCGATTTTTCCTCACGGCGGGTAGTCTCCAGCTTATCGATTTCGCCATATACCTCCCTCAGTTTTTTCTCGTTGCCGGCCGAGAAGTACTTGCCCCCCGTAGTGGCGGCGATTTCTTTCATCAAAGCCTCGTCCAGCACTGTCTCGCTCTGTACCACTCCATGGCCGGGCACCTTGATACCAGCCATCCGGCCGTTGGTGCCGCAACTGATCGTATATACCTTTATATTATATTCCTTGGCCATCGTAGCGGCGGAACGTGGGTCGATGTAGCCAGCATTGTTCACGCCGTCAGAGAGGAGAATCACCACCTTGCTCTTGGCCTTGCTGTCTTTCAGGTGGCTGACCGCCAAGCCGAGGCCATCACCGATGGCGGTACCATCAATCAAGGGTTCACGCTTCACGGTCTTGAGCAAGTCGAGGAAATAATTGTGGTCGGTAGTGGGCGGACTGAGGGTATAAGCTTCACCGGCATAAAGCACGAGCCCCACATTGTCGTTCTCACGTTTTTGCACGAACTCGGCGGCGATCTGCTTGCAGGCCTCCAAACGAGTGGGCTTGAAGTCCATCATATCCATACTGCCCGACACATCCAATGCCATGATGACATCTATTCCCTCCTTAATGGTTTTACCATTAACCTGACTGTCAGAAGTTTGCGGACGAGCCAATGCGATGATTAGGAAAGCGAGGGCCAAGCACCGAAAAACGGCTGGAAGATGGCGCAAATACCAGCGGAAAGTGCGCTGTTGTACAAGTGGGGCAGTGGTGCTGATGGTCAGCGCCGCATATTGCCGATGCCTTTTCCACACATACCATGCCACATAGAACGGGATAATCAGCAGGAACCACAGCAGATGAGGATGAGCGAACTTCATCTGTCCTAAAACTTGAAAAAAGTGATCGAACGCATGCATCATACTACCTCCTTACTTTTTCTTGGCCGCCTGTTGTGCCCTACGCTGCTGCTCCTGCTGGTCGGTGTCGCGCACAAATTGGGTCACCCTATCCATTTGCAAGGCATTTTCCTCCATCGGAGGTTGACGCCGGGCATATTTCACCAAATCTGAGAGTTGCAAAAACGACAGGATTTCCAGCCGCTGCTGCTCTGTCACATCCAAAGATGCCAAAGCCGTCATAATCTCATCCGTCACCATCTCCATAGCATTCACATCCCATTGGTCATCCAAGTATGTACGCAGAATCACGCTCAACTCAGAATAGTGTTCCTTGGCCATTCCTTTCTGGCACAACTCTTTGGCTTTCAATTCTCTAATATGTCCAAGGGCAATGGTGCCAGAACTCTGTCGGCGAATCTCGCGCTGGCGGATGGCCCGTTTCTTCTTTAATTTCGGCCACCAGAACAGGAAGAACAAGATGATAAGGGCTATCAGTAGGAGTCCTGCGCCGATAGATGACAGCACGACCGCCACTTTGCCACGTGGTTTTTCCACCTTTTCTTTCACAGTTACGGGGGGCTTGATGTCGCGGAAAGCAGCCGCAGTATCCACGAATACGGGAAGTGTGTCCACATAGAAGTAGAGCGTGTCGGTGCAGGCCACTGGAAGGGTATCGGCCCACACCACTACAGGGGCGATGACCGCACGACCCGTGTCAAAGGCCGTAACCACCACATCCTGCCGATAAGTAACCTGGCCATTTTTCTCACTGCGTTGAATGTCAGATACATCCAAAACCTCGCAGTTCATCATCTGCCAATCGTCTTTCGACTGGAAAGACAGCACCGCTTTGCCTGTCGTTTGTACGGAAAGGTGCAGACGCAGATGGTCTCCCACCAGGATATGGGTGGAATCGAACTTGGCCGTCACGTTCACTTCAGGCAGCTGGGCGGCACACGGGAAAGCCGCCAGCATCAGCATCATCCATAAAAAAGTCCTGAACTTCAACATGACTGTATTTTATTTTTTTGGCTGACGAACATAGTGGGGCATTTCGGCGGGCAGCTCCATCGAGAGTTCCACATAGCCGCCGAACTGCTGCTGATCGTTGTACCACGGCATCTGATAAATCATCTTTTTAACACCATTTTTCTCAATGGTATAGACATTCACGTTGTGATTTTGGAGCATGGACAGCAGTTTGGAGCGAGCCGGTTCGGGATGGCAATCCAGCAATGAATTGCCCACTAAAGATTGGCCGTCCTTGGTGAAAGTGGCGATTGACTTGTCGTTCATTTCCAATATTTTACCTTCTTTATCGCAGATGGTAATGGAGATGGGTACGTGCTGAAAATAGTTCAACATGGCATTTATGGTTTAAAGGTTGGTTCTTCTGTCTGAATGGCCTCTTTATCCTTCTTTTTCTTTCTTTTACGTGATTTCTTTTCCTTATTCTCTTTTCCTTCCTTACTTCGGGTAAAAGAAGCGATCAGATCCTTTCTATTATTAAAATCCTGTTTATAAATCACAGCAATACCCTGCGCATACGGGTTGTTTCGGGTGGCGTTTCGGAGTTCATCCTGATTGGTGACATTGAAGACCTTGAGTCGCCACGTGCCGAGCTCATTCAATTTCTGCTCCACGCTGAAGTCGCCGATAAACTGGTTGCTGAAGGTGCTTGACTTGTCATCCTTGTAGCCGACGTAGGTCTCGATAACGGTTCGGTCGTTGAAGAGGGACGTGGAGGCGCCCACAGCGTATTCCGCAGCCTTGTCGGCGGTGGCGTTCTGATAGTTGAGATTCACGTCCACATATTTCAACTGATTGGATATGAAGTTACTGAGGGTGGAAGTCAGCACACCGATACCAGTACTCTCCAAGTTGATGTTGGCAACGGAAGTTTGCTGGGAGGCAAATTTTCCCAACATGACGAGCGAGAAGAACTGCTCGGTTTTACGCTGAAGATTGGTAGTATCTATCGTGCTGTAAAACAGGTTCTTCATATCCGGAGTGGCATTAGGGAGTTCAAAAGAAAAGTCAATAGCGGCAGGGTCGTTGAGGTTTCCGTTAAAATTGAGATAGGCTGTAACGGGCATTCTGCGCACATTAGTGGACTCGGAGGAGAACAGGTCGGCGAGAGAGGCCACCGTTTTATAGCCTGCGCGGACATTGATATGGATGTCGTAGGGTGAGCCGGGGAACGTCACCACACCGCCCGGCATCAGTTCGAACTTTTTATTCAACAATTGCGCAAAGGTCATTATAAAAGACCCTGACTGCAACTCCACATCACCCAAGATATTGACTTTGTCGATTTTAGTATTATACGTAAAATGCAATTGTCCAGCACCTTTGGTCTTGATTTTTCCACCAAACGCTGCTAGGTCAAGATCAAGTTTAATATCAGCGGCTGGTGTGACATCGAAGGTGAAATCAAAGTCCATTTCCATCGAACTCTCCGAAACTTCCTCTTCCTCAACAGGTTTCTTCACATCTTCGGAAACCACGAAAGTAATCACATCGGAAGCGTAAGCTTTGTCGGCGAAACTGATAGGCAGACAGAAGACAGTGCCACTCTGGGTAACAAGATCGTCGCCATAGAAAGAAAGTTTTTCCATGTCACCGGCGATGGTGATGTTTCCCGATATAAACCCATCACCATAGAAAGGATTGTCGGCTTGCTGCTTGGTATTCAGCACAAAAATCTTCGGGGTAGAGATGTCCAATTTCAAGTTAAAATCAGAAAAATTGTGGTGGTTTACATAGCCGTTCATCGTGGCCTTGTTGCCAAACTGGTCGGTCAGAACCATTTTGTCGAACGTAAAGCCATCCTTCGTGAACTTCACTCGCTGGTTATTAATATTGTAGAAGGTGTTCAGCGGCGCGATACCGATCTGCGCCTCGCGAACTTCCGCCACACCCTCAAAATACATGGAATCTTTATTGAAGATGAAATCTATTTTACCAGACGCATTGCCGTCGAACTTGTGGCTGAATGACGAAAGCATCGGCTCGAGGAAGCCTAACGGCAGGGTATCGATATCGGCAGTCA
This sequence comes from Bacteroidales bacterium, assembly GCA_045130235.1. GTDB lineage: Bacteria > Bacteroidota > Bacteroidia > Bacteroidales > WCHB1-69 > UBA1756. The sequence goes on along the minus strand of JBGUPJ010000023.1, from coordinate 96,098 downwards.
CTTTCAACTGTTTCTGCTCCATATCGAAAAGACCGGTCAAGTGCGTGTTCACTCCTTTCTGATTCATAAAATCTTCCCTATACCTATAATTATATACAGTCGCACTGTCGGGGAAGTATTCCGCATCGATAAGACCACCACGGAAATGGATGTTTTTGTCGGAAGGCAGGATGGCGTTGGCATACAGGTGGCCGAACTGTTCCTCGTTGAACTCGAAATCGCGTATGATGGCCGTACCCAACAGAATATTACTGCCGCGCATCTCCCGCATCTGCACGTTGGCTGACAACGCGCCGCCCAGCCGCATCTTGTCGGTCTTGATGAACTGGTTCAGCACACTGACATCCAAATTGTCGATGGTACCTACCAAGCTGTCGTTCGCCTTTCCCACTTTACCATTCACCATCAACTGACTCTCTTTAGAAGTCAGTATCAGATTGTCAATCTGCACATTGCCATCTTTAATCGTCACCAAATGATCCTTATTGAACGAGAACGGAAACTCCTTGAAATAGACTTCCGACTCATCAACATGGGCGACGATAGCTCCGTCTTCCCTAAAATCAATGGTACCCGCCAACACTGACTTATGAGCCGAAATGACGGCAGGATTTTTCCAATCAAGGTGATATCCCAAAGATTGCGGACCAACATTAGCCTGCAAGTCAATATTTTCCAACGAAAAGTTACCATTTTCACCGATTGACACCGACCTAACCGATGCCGTAATGTCCAGATCCATAACATCTTTCTGACGAGATGATATTTGGGCATTGTTGACCACAATATTATCACCGATACGAATGCCTGGCGAATAGAACTGAATCTGGTCATCAGAATGAGACTCGTTGGTCTTCACCGCCAGCGTGGTATTGTTATCTATTTGGATCTTAGGCACAAACATATCGAGAATTGGAGCAAGGTTGTAGGCATCCACCTTCAACGCAAGCGAGTGGTCAATGTCATCAGAATAGTCAAACTCGGAAGCTACTTTTTTCTCCGGGAACAGATTACCACAATAGGTATAAACCAGGTTAAGCAAAGCTTTCGGCACATCGGCAAGGTCGTAAGAGGTGGTCAGAGACGCATTCACCAAATTAGAAGAGAGGCGTATCAACTGTTGGTTGTCTCGGGCGAGGCTCACCACGCGCAAGCGGTCCAAAGACAAGGACTTGCCGTCTTGTGCATATAACAAACTATCAATGAACAGATTGCCGTTCAAGTCACTCAGCGTATTGCCCGCCAAGTCGCAAGACAGGTTACTGATTGAAAGGGCAAGTTCGGGATGCTGCTGCACATAGTACACCACTTTGTCGAACCCCTTGGTGACGGTGCTGTCCATCATCGGGAGATGGGCAAATAATGCGGTGGCATTCAGCTTATTGATATTTCCTTCTGCATGATATTCAGAGACTTTACCCGACATATCCATATTGCCATTGATAGCCAAGTTGAGGTTGGGGTCACGGAGGGTCACATCCGCATCGATATGTTTGTTCACATATTTTCCCTTGGCCTTTAGATTACGCAACGGATAGCCTTTGAGGGCGACATGAGCGATATTGGCATCGATGTCAGCCGACACGGTCTCGGTGAGACGGTTGAGGTCGCCCACTTTACCTTTCGCACTGATGGTACCGGTAACACCGCCTATCATCGAGACTTTGGGGAGCAGTTTCTGGACAGACACCCGGTTGGCGGCCACCGTCACGGAGTAGTCCAACCCGTCGTCGGCCTCGTGGCAGCGGGTGGAGAACTTCGCATCCACATCGCCGGCAGAGGTGAGCAAGGAGGCATCCACATCGAACTTGTCGGATACGACACCGGCATACTCCATATCAAGAGTCACCAGACCGAGCGAAGCCACCTGTTCGGGAATTGGGATGGTCTTACCACCAGGCAGTTTAAACTGCTGTATTTCACGCAAATCCACTTCATTCTGCACCAATTTGGCACGAATATCCGCATTGAAGAAATCGGTAAGATTCTTGATGTCGAGGTCGCCAGCAAGATGGGTATTATCCGCAAATCTTGCATTCAAATTCTTGATCACCAAATGGTTGATAGGGCCGTTTACTTGTGCGGAGAAAACCAGTTGGTTATCCATGCCTGCCAGTTTCGGAGCAAAATAGCGAAGGTCACGCATATCAAACGTGGAGGTCTTCGTTTTCACATTGAACTTAATCTTGTTAAGGAAATCTCCATAATCCTGCCAGGTTTTGTACTCGAAAGCGAAGTCGAGAAACACCCTGCTATTAGGGGTAGCCAGCACTGCATTTTTGAGTGTCAGGCCTTTAGGACCTATATGAAATTTACCACAGAGATTCTTGAGGACGAATCCAGTATATTGCTTGAAGGCAAGATGTTCAATCTCGGCGGAAATGTCGGAACCGAGCAAGACAAAATTGTCAAGCCGAGCATCAATATTTTTCAGTTCAAAATAGCCAAAATCAATACCCCCCTTATCTTTCGTACTGCATGTCAGGTCGTTATGATATACGAAACGGGCATTTTTCAAGATAATGGAAGAGGCCGTCATCTCGAATGGTTTCGTAGTCTTTTTCTTCTTTTTAAAATTTTTGGCCCAAATCGAAATATTGACGGCATCATCCCCCTCATATTTCCGAATTGTCACATTGATCTTGTCGGACTCAATGTCAGAAAAGCCCAGCTTAAATGGAGAAAATTTCAACTTAGTGATACGGCTTTTCAGCTCGCCAGCGGCGATCATGGAGTTGTCGTGATGGTCGCGGATGACAAGGTCTTCGACGGTAAGTTTGAGCGTAGGGCTGAGGTAGATATGGCCGATGGTGATACGGGAGTTCCACTTTTCAGAAAGTGATTCCGCCACCACACCGACCACTTTTTCCTGAATAGGAGGCACAAAAAGCAATCCCACCACGATTAGGTCGAGGGCAATAAAACACCCCAAGATAATTAGGATGCTTTTTATGATTTTTTTCGTAATTTTGCGTCCCAAAATTCAGCGGTTATGTCGGTTTATATTCTTGGTGTAGAATCCTCCTGTGATGACACTTCTGCGGCGGTGATAGAAGACACGTCGATATTGTCGAATGTCATTGCTTCTCAGCGAGTTCACTCCGAATACGGAGGGGTAGTTCCAGAGTTGGCATCGCGCGCTCACCAGCAAAATATCATCCCGGTGGTGGACACTGCACTTAAGCGTGCAAAGATACACAAAAATCAAATATCCGCGATAGCTTATACAAATGGTCCCGGACTTTTGGGTTCGTTGCTTGTAGGGAGTTCTTTTTCAAAGGCCATGGCCTTCAGTTTGGGGGTTCCGCTCATCGAGGTGGACCATCTTCAGGCGCATGTTTTGGCTAATTTTTTGGAGAAAAAGGGAGAAGAAAAGGGAAAACCTGAATTTCCTTTCCTCTGTCTGACGGTTTCGGGCGGCCACACCCTTTTGCTGAAGGTGAACGACTATTTTGACATGGAAATCATCGGGCGGACGATTGACGATGCAGCGGGTGAGGCCTTCGACAAGGCGGCGAAAATCCTCGGTCTCCCCTACCCCGGCGGTCCCGTCATCGACCGGCTGGCGCAGACCGGCGACCCGAAGCGGTTCAGCTTCGCCATCGCCCACCTCCCCGGCCTCGACTACAGCTTCAGCGGACTCAAGACCTCCTTCCTCTATTTTGTGCGCGACCACCTCAAAGAGAACGAGCATTTCATCGAGGAGAATGTGGCCGACCTGGCCGCCTCGATGCAATATGCTATCGTCAAGTCGCTGGCTAACAAGGTGGAGCGGGCGGTCAAGGAGCTGCGTTGCCGCGACCTGGTCATCGCTGGCGGCGTGTCGGCCAACAGCGGTCTCAAAGCCGCCATGCAGCGCATCGCCGACAAATACCACCGCCGCCTCTTCGTGCCCACCATCGACCTCACCACCGACAACGCCGCCATGATTGCCGTGTGCGGCTACTTCAAATACCTGCAAAACGACTTCTCCACCATCCACTCCGCTCCCTACTCCACCGCAGGCATCACCCTCAAAACGCTCACCGAACTTCCCAAATAATTTTTCACCAAAACATTCCCCATGAAAAGCACCTACAAAGAGATTTTCAAACAGTTGGAAAAGAGACAGTTCGCCAACGTATATTTCCTCGCCGGCGAAGAGCCACTGTTCATCGACAAAATCTCCGACTACATCGAAGAGAACGTGATGGAGGAAGCCGACCGCGACTTCAACCAATCGGTATACTACGCCAAAGAGACCAACCCCGCGGAGGTTATCGCACAGGCCCGTGAGTTTCCTTTCGGGGTGGACAAGCGCGTGGTGATTGTGAAAGAGGCCAAAGATTGGCGCTCCCTCGACCTCATCATGGCCTACTGCGCCAACCCCACCACTACCACCATTCTCGTCATCTGCTACAAATACGGCAAACTCCCATCCAACAAAGCACTTAACGATGCCGTAACGTTCGAATCCGCCAAAGTGTCTGATTGGAAATTAGGCGAATGGGTGGAAAACTGCGCCAAAGATCACTCCTTCCAGATCTCCCGAGATTCGGCCAACCTCATCGCAGAGCACATCGGCAACGACCTGTCGCGTATTGACAATGAATTCACCAAACTGCGCATCACCTATCCCGAAGGCACCACCATCACCCCCGAAATCATCGACCGACATATCGGCATCAGCAACCAGTACAACCTGTACGCCCTGCGCGATGCCCTCAGTGAACGCAACGAGACCAAGGCCTTTACCATCGTCAACGCCTTCTGTCAGAACCTGAAAGCCAACCCGTTGCAGGCCGCCATTGGCAGTTTGTACTACCTGTACAGCGGTATGCTCAAGTTTCAGCATGCGCCCACCAAGAATTTGGAGGAGCAACGCCTCTGCTTCGGTCCGCGCCGGTCGGAGGCCCAGCTGCGCCGCGATGTAGCCCTCACTTCCGGTTTCTCCAAACAGACCCTCGTGCGCAACATCGCCCTTCTGCGCGAATTTGATGTGAAGTCGAAAGGTGTAGATTGTAGCACTACTGAAGAAGAACTTTATAAAGAATTGGTTTATAAACTTTTACATTAAATTATGAATATAGAAAGCAAAGCGGAAAATATCAACGCCAGCAGCCGAAAAGTTTATGAAATGCTGTGCGACTGCCGCAATTTTGAACAGATGGCCACCCAGAAGCAGGTGCAGAACTGGTATGCTGAAGAGGACTTCTGCGAATTTGAGGTGAGCGGCATCGCCAAAATCACCCTGCGCATTCAGGAGAAACAGCCCTACAGCCATATCTCCTACACGGTGGGCAACGACAAGCAGATTCCCGCCTCCTGCACTTTTGATATCAGCGATGGGGAAACCAGCTGCGACCTTTTCCTCAACATGCACCTTGAAATACCTATCTTTCTAGCGCCCATGGTCAAAGGCCCCATGCAGCAGTTCGCCGACACCCTCACCAACGCCATCAGAATGGCGGCCACCAAAGCATAAGTTATGGAAGAAGAAAGCACACACATCATCCGAACGGAGAAATTAGTAAAGAAATACCACTCCCGCACCGTCGTCAACGAGGCGAGTATCGAAGTGCGTCAGGGGGAGATTGTGGGACTGCTCGGACCTAACGGGGCGGGCAAGACCACCTCTTTTTACATGATTGTCGGACTGATTCGTCCGCTGTCGGGTCACATTTACCTTGACGATGAGGACATTACGAAAATGGCCATGTACAAGCGCGCCCAGTTGGGCATCTCGTACTTGCCGCAGGAAGCCTCAGTCTTTCGCGACATGACGGTTGAGAAGAACATTTTGGCCATCTTGCAGTTCAGCGGTCGCAGCCGTGCCGAGCAGAAGGAGCGGATGGAGAGCCTGCTGACGGAGTTCAACCTGCATAAGGTGAGGAAGAACCTCGGCAAGAATCTCTCCGGCGGGGAGCGACGCCGTACTGAAATTGCCCGCTGTCTGGCCGCCGACCCGAAGTTCATCCTCCTCGACGAGCCCTTTGCCGGCGTTGACCCCATCGCCGTGGAAGACATCCAGGAGATTGTGGCCAAACTGAAGACCAAGAACATCGGCATCCTCATCACCGACCACAACGTGCACGAGACGCTCGCCATCACCGACCGCGCCTACATTCTGCACGAAGGAACGGTGCTGCGCACCGGCACTGCCCAAGAGCTCGCAGACGACGAATTTGTGCGGAAAGTCTATCTCGGCAAGAACTTCGAGCTTCGCAAAACTGACCGATAAACATTTTATTATCAACAATTTACCATGACATTATCCCAACCTAAAAATAAAGGCATCCGTTTTCTCTATCGGTTCGGCCTTGCCCTCTCCTCAGGCATCCTGTTGTGGCTCTCGTGGCCGCCGCACGGTCTCGCCTTCCTCAGTTTCTTTGCCTTTGTGCCCTTGCTGATGGTGAGCCAGTCGCTAGCGGAAGAGGATGCCCGACTGCCCTTCCTCAAAGGCATGGGCTACTCGTACCTTACATTTGTTGTTTGGAACATCCTCACCACATGGTGGGTAAAGAACAGCACCCTTGAGGGATGTATCGCCATGGTGGTGCTCAACTCGCTGTTCATGTCGATGGTATTCGGCGGCTGGCAGCGTTTTCGCAAACTGCGGCTACCCTTCTGGGTGGATGCCCTCTGTTTCACCTCGTTCTGGTGCGCATGGGAGTTCCTCCACCTCAACTGGGACCTCACCTGGCCGTGGCTCAACCTCGGCAACCTCTTCTCCGCCTGCACCGAGTTTGTGCAGTGGTATGAAATTACGGGGGCTTTTGGTGGCACGATTTGGATTTTGGCGGCTAACTTCCTAACAATAGACTTGTTGCAATCGGTGCGTCAGACTGGCAAACGCCGCATCATTGTGGGTAGTGTTCTGCTGGGCTGGCTGATTGTGCCGGCAGCTGCTTCGCTCATCCGCTTCTACACCTATCCAATGCCCACCGAACAAGACCGACGTTCCATAGAAGCTGTTGTAGTTCAACAAAATACCGACCCATGGGAAGAGGAATATGCCATGTCGAATAAGGAACATGCGGAACGTATCTTGGAGGTGGCACGTCCCCTCATCACCGACAAAACCGATGTGGTTGTTTGTCCCGAGTCGGCCCTCGCCAACACCATGAAATACGACCTCTTCATGAAAGGTGCCGCCAGAAACAGTGAGATTTACGGTGGATTGGATCTTTTCGACTCCACTATCCTCACCCATCCCGAACTCAATTTCATCTTCGGTACCTCCACCGTGCAATTCTACGACCACAAGGCCACTGAAACCGCACATCCCATCCATGGTATCGACCATCAATACTACGACTATTATAACACTTCTGTCTGCTACAACCGTTTCGGTGTTACGGGCACTTACTTCAAAAGCAAATTGGTGCCGGGCGTGGAGAAGATGCCCTACCCGAAGATTTTTGGTTTCTTGGAAGAGAAGGCCATCGACCTGGGCGGCACGTCAGGGTCGTTGGGGGCAGACAGCGAGCAGCGCGCCTTCCTGCTGCCGGACTGTCAAGTGCGCATTGGGGTTCCCGTGTGCTACGAGTCGGCGTACGGCGAGCATTTCGGAGAGTTTGTGCGCAACGGTGCGGAGGTGATGGCGGTCATCACCAACGATGCGTGGTGGGGTGAAACGCCCGGCCACACGCAGCATTTCCTGCTGTCGAAGTTGCGCGCGGTGGAAACGCGCCGCAGCATCATGCGGGCGGCCAACACCGGCACCTCAGCTTTCATCGACGAGCGCGGCACCGCCCACCAGACCACGGAGTACGGCGTACGCACCGCCATCCGCCAAAACGTATTTCTTAATGATCAACTGACTTTCTACACCCGCCATGGCGACTACCTGGCGCGGTTCTTCACTTTCCTCGCCGGTGCGATGCTCCTGTTCGGCATCACCCTCGGCATCGGCCGGAAAGTGCACAGGCGCAAGACTTCTCAGCAGAACGTCACTTCAGCGTCGTGACCGCCTCCGGGGTCCACTTTTTGAAGAAATCTTCCACTTTTTTCGCATTATATCCCTGCCCCTCTTCCAAATAGGAGGAATCTTGGATGTGGATAACCTTCCCCTTTTCATCCAAAATCACCAACACCGGGAAACCGAAACGAGCCGGATTGGAGAGCATCTTCATCGCCTCCGGATTTTTGTTGGCCTTCGAATAATTCACGTGGATATAAACAAAATTCTCTTTAACAATCTGATTGATAGTATCATTTTTTGTGATAAAGTCTGAAAAGCGGATGCACCACGGGCACCAGTTGCCGCCCACCTGACACACCACATACTTGCCATCCTTGGAGGCTTCGGAAACAGCATTTTGAATCTGAGCCACCGCATCGGCATTCTCATCATAAAGAGGTTTCTTTTCTTGGGAGAAAGAAGAATAACTTACTAATAAACAGATGGTTAATAATAAAATTCTTTTCATAATCATTTATTTTTCAACATATACCAGCAATCCCTTCAGGTAACTTCCTTCGGGGTGGAAAATATCAACGGGGTGGTCGGGACCGGCCTCGAGGTGGCGCAGCACCCGGATGCGTTTGCCCTCCATGGCGGCGGCCGAGAAGACGATGGTCTGGAAGTCGTCGTGCGACACGGCCTGCGAGCAGGAGAAGGTGAACAGGAAACCGCCCGGCTTCACCTTCTGCATCGCCTTGCGGTTGAGGTTGCGATACCCCTTTACGCCCTGGTCTTTCACCTTGTGGTGCTTGGCGAAAGCGGGCGGGTCGAGCACAATCACATCATAACTCTGGTCGGGCGTATGCTCGAAAAAGTCAAACACATTCTCGGCGTATGAGGTATGTTTGGCGAGATAATCCTTGCCCAATTCCGCAATGTTGCGCTCCACAAACTCGATGGCTTTTTTAGAGATGTCCACCGAATCGACGTGCACAGCACCATTGGCCAGGGCATAGGCTGAGAAACCGCCGGTATAGCAAAACAAGTTGAGCACCTTGCGGCCTGCGGAGTACTCCCCTACCAGCTTGCGGCTCTCTCGCTGGTCGAGAAAAAAACCTGTTTTCTGTCCATTCACAATGTCAATATAATACGGGATGCCGTTCTCGCGCACCAGCACATCGTTGAAACTGCCGTACAGGCACTCATCCACCGGCTCGAAACCGGCCACCTCGGGCAGCGTCGCCACACTCTTGTCGTAGATGGAATGCACCTTGTCGCCGAACAGGTCGATGAAAATCTTGACCAGCAGGTCGCGCAGCAGGTACATACCGTAGGAGTGGAACTGCAGCACGATGTTGCCATCGAACCAGTCCACAATCAGTCCGGGCAGGTAGTCGCCCTCGCCGTTGATGAGGCGGCAGCAGGTGGTGCGGGAATTGTCCATCAGTCCTAACTGCCGGCGCAGCATCACCGCTTGGCGCACCTTCTCGCGCCAGAATGCCTCGTCGGGTTCCACCTCCTCGAAACTGAAAATCTTGACGCAGGTAGAGCTGTTGTGGTAATGTCCCACTGCCATGAATTGTCCTTCGAAATTATAAACGGCCACCACGTCGCCATCGGCCAATGTCTTGTCCTTCTTGGCCACCGCGCCAGAGAACACCCACGGGTGGAAGCGTTGCAGCGACTTTTCTTTTCCTTTTTGCAGGATTATTTTTTTCATTATTGAAAATTTTTCTAATAAAAACTACTCCTCATCCTCTTCCAACTGCTTATGTTTCGCATAGTTGCGCCATTTATCCAATGCCTCTGCCATATCTGCCGGCAGGTCGGAGTCGAACAGCATATACTTTCCCGTTACGGGGTGTACGAAGCCTAACGACTTGGCATGGAGCGCCTGACGCGGCAGCACCTTGAAGCAGTTGTTGACGAACTGTTTGTACTTGGTGAAGGTGGTGCCTTTCAGAATCTCGTTGCCGCCGTAGCTCTCATCGTTGAAGAGCGGGTGGCCGATATGCTTCATGTGAACGCGAATCTGGTGGGTACGACCGGTCTCGAGGCGGCACTCGATGAGGGTGACGTAACCGAACCGCTCGATGACACGGTAATGCGTCACGGCATGTTTGCCCTGCTCGCTGCCCTCGGGGAAGACGGTCATCACCATGCGGTTCTGCGGGTTGCGGCCCACATTGCCGATGATGGTGCCTTCATCATCGGGAAAGTCGCCCCACACGAGGGCCTGATAGCGACGGTCGATGGTGTGTTCGAAGAAGTTGGCGGCCAGTTTCATCTGGGCGATCTCCGACTTGGCCACAATCATGATGCCGGAGGTGTTCTTGTCGATGCGGTGCACCAGCAGCGGTTTCACCTCCTCACCGGCGGCGTTGCGCTGACCTTGGAAGTGCCACAGCAGCGCGTTGACGAGCGTGCCCGTGAAGTTGCCCACGGCAGGATGCACCACCATGCCGGCCGGCTTGTTGATGAGGATGACATCCTCGTCCTCATAGACGATATCCAGCGGAATATCCTCCGCAACCAGTTCAAATACATGGACGGGACGGGGCAGCAGGATACTGATGACATCGCGAGGATGGACACGGTAGTTCGACTTGACGGGCTTGTCGTTCACCAGAATACAGTCGGCCTTGGCCGCCTGCTGGATGCGGTTGCGCGAGGTGTGCGCCATCAGGTTGGTGAGGTAGCGGTCGAGCCGGACAATCTCCGTGCCCGGATCCACCACAAAGCGAAAGTGTTCGAACAATTCCTCTTTTTCGCCGCTAGTCTCCTCTAAAATTACATCATTTTCCATCGCAATATTTTAAGGCGCAAAAATACAAAAATGTTAGCAATAAATTTGTACTTTTGCACTCCAAAACCGCAACCATGAACGGAGACCCGAAATTATACCAACTTTTAGAGGAACTTAATATTCCTTTTGATTATTTGGAGCATCCCGCCGCCCCCACCATTGAGATTGCCAAGCAATATTGGGCGGGGCACGATGCCAAGCACTGCAAAAACCTCTTTTTCCGCAACCACAAAGGCAACCAGCACTATCTGGTGTGCCTCGACTGCGACCGCGTGATGGACATCCACGACATCGAGAAAAAACTGCATCAGGGCAAGCTAAGTTTTGCTTCAGAGCAGCGCTTGATGAAATATCTGGGGGTAACGCCCGGTTCGGTCACGCCGTTCGGCCTCATCAACGATGTGGAGCATCATGTTATCGTATTCTTAGACAACAACTTGCTGCAAGCCGAGAAGGTCAGTTTCCATCCGTGCATCAACACTGCCTCGCTCATCATCCGCCGCGAGGACTTGGTGAAATTCATCGAGCACCAAGGCAACCGCTACGAGTGGATGGAGGTGTATTAGGGATTTCTACCCCTTTATCTTGCCAATCTCTCTACCAGCTGCTCAACGGTGAGGTTTTCCTGCTCGCCGGTAGCCATGTTCTTGAAGGCGAAGATGCCGGCGTTCATCTCGTTTTCGCCAGCCATGATGACGAACGGGATGCCGCGGTTGTTGGCGAAGGTCATCTGCTTGCCGATCTTGGCCTTGTCGGGGAACAACTCGGCGGTGATGCCGGCCGCACGCAGCTGCTGCAAAGCCGACAGCGCATAGAGTTCCTCCTTCTCGCCGAAATTGAGCAGCAACGCCTGAACAGGGTTCTCCAACGACTTCGGGAAGAGCTGCAACTCGTTGAGCACGTCGTAGATACGTTCCGCACCATAGGAGATGCCGACCCCCGACACGTTTTTGAGTCCGAAAATGCCCGTAAGGTTGTCGTAGCGGCCACCGCCGGAGATACTGCCAATGCTCACATCGAGCGCCTTCACCTCGAAGATGGCACCCGTATAATAGTTGAGGCCACGGGCGAGGGTGATGTCCAATTCAATATCGGCATTAATTTTCAGAAATTCAGCATATTGCAACATTTTCGTCAACTCCTCTACACCCTTGAGTCCGGTTTCGGAGATGGCGAAAATCTTGGAGAGTTTCTGCAACTTTTCGGCATTCGTGCCCGTGAAATCAAAGAAAGGATCGAGTTTCTGCACAGCCTCTTCCGACAGTCCGCGCTCGCGCAGTTCGGCGCACACATTCTCGCGGCCGATCTTGTCGAGTTTGTCGATGGCGGTACAGATGTCGGTAATCTTGTCGGCCTCCCCGAGAATCTCAGCGATGCCGGAGAGAATCTTACGGTTGTTGACCTTGATGACCACGCGGATGCCGAATTTCTGGAAAATCTCGGCGGTGATCTGCATCAGCTCGGCCTCGTTGAGGAGCGAGTTGGTGCCGATGACGTCGGCGTCGCACTGGTAGAACTCGCGGTAGCGGCCCTTCTGCGGACGGTCGGCACGCCACACGGGCTGCATCTGGTAGCGCTTGAAGGGAAACGTGATCTCGTTCTGGTGCTGCACCACGAAGCGGGCGAAAGGCACGGTAAGGTCGTAGCGGAGGCCTTTCTCGCAGATGGCGGAGGCGAGCCGGACAGAGGATTCCTCCTGACGGTCAACACCTTGCATAAAATCGCCCGAGTTGAGAATCTTGAACAGCAGACGGTCGCCCTCCTCGCCGTATTTGCCCATCAGGGTGGAGAGGTTCTCCATGGCGGGGGTCTCTATCGGCAGGTAGGCATGCGCCTCGAAGACGCTGCGGATGGTCTGAAAAATGTAGTTGCGGCGCATCATCTCCAACGGAGTGAAGTCGCGGGTACCTTTGGGAATGCTTGGTTTGATCATAAGGTGAATCCTTTAAGTGATAAAACGAGAAAAGACTAACGCCCAGCTGAGCTGGGTTTCAGGCTGCAAAATTACAAAACAAAGTGCAAAGGACAATGCCCGCCGCCCATTTTCCATCAACATTTTTATATATATTGCGTCCATAGTATGAAAATCGTTGAAAATTCGTATCTTTGCAGGCTTAAAATTGAATCCGAGAATGAACAGGTGCATCTCTGCTATATTATTGTGTTTCTGCATGATAAGTTTTTGCTTTGCGCAGCAGAAGCCCTATCGGATTACCATCAAATGGAATAATGAAAGCTCGTCATACGACGGAAAGATGGCCTATCTCACGGGATTTCACGGCGACGAAGTGCAGGTGTATGACAGTGTGGTGGTGCGAAAAGGCACCTCCGTGTTCAAGGGAAAAAACCTTCCCGACGGCTTCTATCAGGTGAAAGCCGGCAATGTGAACCCTGTCCATCTGGTCATCTCCGAAAGCCGGAAGTTCACTTACTGGACGGATGCCCCTGGACATTTTGAAGGGTCGCCCGAGAATGAAGCCTACCAGCTGGCCCATTTTCAGATCAACACCTACGACTCCAGATGGCCCGACATCACCACGTTGGAGACCGCCAGCGTGGGGCACGATTTGGTATATAAGTACTTGCTATTGGAGTATTTAGGATGGAATGCCTGCACCACCCCCGATGCCAGAATGCTGCATCATCCTCTTTTCAACCAACTCATTTCCGACAAATTACAATCCGAAAATATCACCATCATCGACTCGGTTTTCTACCGATATAGTTTGGAAACGGAGATCGGCCAGTACTATATGGTGCAGACGTTGAAGTACTACAACATGGACAACAACGTGGCGTACGACGACATCCTGCTGCACTTGTACGACAAGTACTATCTGCCCAGCGGGTTACAGCTTTTCTCCGAGAGCTACGAGCGGCGGTTGAAGAACGGGGTGACCCGCAAGCGCCATCTCGCCATCGGGGCGCAGATGCCGCCGTTGGAGGCCAAGAGCGCCGACGGCAAGCTCATCTCCACCGCCTCCATCGACCGGCCCAACACGGTGATTTGGTTCTGGGACGCCGACTGCGAGGACTGCCTCGAGGAGACCCCCATACTCAACGAGATGTACGAAAAGTACCAGGAAGAGTACGATTTCGAGGTGTTCGGCTACTGCATCACTGCGGACGTAAAACGCTGGAAGCAGGTTTCAGAGGAGATGGGGCTGAAGTTCATCAACACCTGCGACGGGTTAGGAGGCAGCAACTACGATGTCATCGACTATTTCAACATCCTCACCACACCCGCCTGTCTGCTGCTTGACCAAGACCACAAAATCATCATGCGGCAGTTCACTTTAGAACAATTAGAAGAATTCTTAAATAATTTGAATCCAGACAAATACAATATAGAATGAAAAGAAATGTCTTATTGTTAATCCTCATTGCGGTCATCGCACTCCCCTTCCCGCTTTCTGCCCAGAAGAAGAACTCGGCAGCAGCGCCCAAGAAGGGGCACAACATCGTTTTCAACATTCCCAAAGCCCAAGACTCTATCGTCTATTTAGCTGTATATTATAGAGATAAGCTTATTTTGAAAGACTCGGCAAGGGTAACCAAGACCAAAAACGGACCGCAGTTCATCTTCAAAGGCGACAACGAGTACCAAGGCGGTTTGTATAAGCTGGTCAGCCAGACGCACTACCCATACATGGACTTCATCATGGACGGTCCGCAGTTTTTCTCGTTCACCTGCGGCACTACTGGAACTGTGGATAGTGTCTCTGTGACCAACTCACCGCACAACGACGAGCTGATGGCCTTCCAGCGCAAGACCACCACTGCCGGCAAACAGATGAGCGAGTGGCGCAAAGCTTTCGATGAGGCGAAAAAGGCTGACAATCAGAAAGTAGCCGATGAATATCAGGAAAAGATGAAGAGTCTGAATGAAGAGATGGAGACTTTCATCAAAGATATCATCGACCGTCATCCCGACTATCTTTTCTCCAAAATCCAGAATGCCTATCAGCAGATTGACATCCCGGACGCGCCGGTCAACGCCGACGGCAGCATCGACTCCACCTTCCAGCTTCGCTACTTCCTCACCCACTACTGGGACAAAACCGACCTCGGCGACAGCCGTCTGATTTTCACTCCCGTGCTGGAGCCCAAACTCAAAGAGTATTTCACCAAATATCTTCAATATCAAGAACCTGACACCATTTGCCAATATGTGGATATGGTGTTGGAGAAGTCGGCTTCCGACACGCTGATGTACCATTTTCTCATCGACTGGCTTTCCTACCAGTATGAAACCAGCAAGATGTTAGGTCACGACGGCGTGTTCGTGCATATCGTGAAGAACAACCACATGAAAGGCAAATGCACCTGGATGGAGGAAGACCTGCTGCGCAAGTACGAGAAGCGCGTGAAACATCTGGAGCCCATCCTCATCGGCAAGATTGCGCCGGAGCTGATGATTCCCGACACTACCCTCACCGACGACTACTCGCACTGGCACTCCTCTTATCATCCGAAGGGAGCGGCCTCCAAGAAATACACCATCCTGTGGTTCTACGACCCCGACTGTCCCACCTGCAAGAAAGAATCGCAGAAGCTGCGGGCGGTTTACGACTCGTTGGAGAACCTCGGACAGCGCAACTTCGACGTGTATGCCGTGGCCAACGACGCCGACATCGACCGCTGGAAAAAGTACGTGAAAGAGAACAACTACCCGTGGATCAACGTGGGCGGTAACAAGGGCAATGTGGACTACCTCGAACTGTTCAACATCTACGAGACGGGCAATCCAGCCATGTTCATCATCAACGAAAAACATGAAATCATTTTGAACCGACGCATCGAGATGAATACCATCCCTGAATTTTTACGTCAGTATGAAAAGAGGATGAGTTTGAAACGATGACGCATTATTTAACAGAAAATCAATCAATTAAATATTATTACTATGAGCATTACTTTAGAAGGAAAAACCATTGAAATGGATGGTGACGGCTTCATGCTGCAACCGGAATTGTGGACTGAAGAGCTGGCTAAGCTCATCGCCCAAGAGGATGGAATTGAGAACCTCACTGAGGATCACTGGAAAATCATCAACATCATCAGAGCCAACTACTTGGAGAAAGGTCTTGCCCCGATGGTGCGCGTCATCTGCAAAGAGAGCGGTCTGAAGCTGAAACAGATTTACGAACTCTTCCCGCTGGGTCCCGCCAGAGGAGCCTGCCGTGTGGCTGGTCTGCCCAAACCGGAAGGATGCGTGTAGAGAATGGAGAATTGAAAATTGAAAATTGAAAATTAAGAGTTAAGGAGTTAAGAAGTTGAGGAGTTAAAAACCTATAGAAATGAGTATTTTTCAGATTATTTCGTTGTGTGCATTGGCCGTGTGTTTCGGGCTGATGATGTGGCATTTTGTAAGAATCATCCGGTTGGGGAAACCGAAGGATTTGTCGGAGAAGAGCGGTGATGTGACCAAAGGTGTAGTGTATGCCAACACGGTGGCTATGTCGCCCACCCACAAGGAGTCGGCCTACCTGCATCTGCCCACCTACGCCGCCGGCATCATCTTCCACTGCGGCATTTTTCTCTCCATACTCCTCTACTTTCTTTCCCTATTCAACCTCAACATCTGGTATCCTGAATGGCTGAACATGCTCCTCGCCATTGGCCTGTGCGTGTCTGCCTGCTGCGGAACAACACTGATTATCAAGAGATTGAGCAGCAAAAACCTCAGCAGTCTCTCCAACATTGACGACTACCTTTCGAACATGTTTACCACCTTGTTCCAGTGTGCGACCATCATCTTCCTTTTGACGGAAGGCATGAACGACACCTGGCATGCGGTGTATTACATCATGACCAGCATCCTGTTGTTATACATGCCACTGGGCAAACTGAAACACGTACTTTACTATTTCTCAGCACGTTATCATCTCGGCTTCTTCTATGGCTGGCGCAATGTATGGCCGCCGAAAACTGAAAATTGAAAACTGAAAATTGAAAACGGAGAGCTGAAAGGTGTGAATCTATCGCTCAGTACCTCGGATGATGTAGGGCGATGGTGCTCTGTACATACTCCCGGTCGAGGTGTGTGTAAATCTCTGTGGTAGTGATACTTTCGTGCCCTAACATCTCCTGTACGGCACGCAGGTCGGCACCGCCTTCCACGAGGTGGGTGGCGAAGGAGTGACGGAACGTATGGGGACTGATTTCCTTGGTGATGCCAGCCTTCTCGGCCAGTTCTTTCACGATGTGGAACACCATGACACGGCTGAGGCGACCGCCACGGCGGTTCAGAAACACAATATCGGCATCTCCCTTCTTGATTTTCAATGACATCCGATACCCTTCCACATACAAGCGGATGGCTTTCTGGGCGGTGGAACCGATGGGCACGATACGCTCTTTGTTGCCTTTTCCAATCACCCGGATGTAGCCCTCATCGAAAAAAAGGCAAGACAGTTGGAGGGTAATGAGTTCGCTGACACGGAGTCCACAGCTGTACAACACCTCAATCATAGCGCGGTTGCGATGCCCTTCGGGCAGACTGAGGTCCACCGCGTTGATGATGGCCTCCACTTCGGGCACGCTCAGCACAGTAGGTAGTTTGCGGGCGAGCTTGGGCGTGTCGATGAGCTTGGCGGGATTGGTCTTGAGGGTGCCTTCCAGCACGAGGAAACGGTAAAAGGCCCTCACCCCCGACAGGATGCGGGCGTGCGAGGTGGCCTCCACCTTTTTATCTTTCTGCAAATACATCACAAAAGACTGCAGGTCTGACACATCTGCATTCTCCAAAAGTTTTTCTCCCAAAAATTCATCCAATAAACCCACATCATGGAGATAGGCTTCGGCAGTCTTGGTCGAAAGCGACTTCTCGAGCAGCAGGTATTGACGAAAGCGTTGCACCGATGAGATGGGCATTCTGAAGGATTTTAACAATGTTAGAACGAAGGGCTGTGGGCATTATTGCAGCAATCTTGAAAAGTAGGTGAAAAAGTAGAAATGGAAAGTACAAAAGAAAAAAAATATCAACAAATTCTCCCGGATAAAAATTTTTTTGTAATTTTGCAACTGAAATTCAGTCACAAATGAGCAAGAAAGAAAAACTAATAAAAAAACTACGAACACTCCCCAAAGACTTTACCTATGCAGAACTAACGTCGCTTCTTTGTCAGTTGGGATTTGAAGAAGACACCAAAGGTAAAACATCTGGTTCTCGAATACGTTTTTACAACTCACAATTGAAAATACAATATTTGGCTCACAAACCTCATCCAGCTAAAATCATAAAAGAAATAGCTTTAAAAGACATTATTCTCTTCTTGGAAAACAATAATTTAATATAATGGAAACACTGAATTACAAGGGGTTTATCGGAAGCATTGAGGCAGACCTTAGTGACAATACGCTTTATGGCAAAGTAATCGGTTTGGACAAAAGCACCCTCATCACCTACGAAGGAAATACACTTGCAGAACTCCGAGAGGATTTTCAAAATAGTGTAGAGGACTACATCATACACTGCAAAGAGAATGGGCTTCCTCTGCACAAATCATATAGTGGAAACTTTAACGTGCGCATCCCTGCAGAGCTACACGCTAAAATTGCTCTCTCCGCACAAACGTCAGGCATGTCACTAAATGCATACGTACGAAAGATTTTGTCAACAGCAGTTTTATAAAACAAAGCCACTATGAAGAAACTCTTTATTGAAACCTACGGATGCCAGATGAACGTGGCAGACAGCGAGGTGGTCGCTGCGATACTGGCTGATGAATATGCGATGACCGATGACGAGCGTTCGGCAGACCTGATCCTCATCAACACCTGCTCGGTGCGCGACAATGCGGAGCAGCGCATCCACCGGCGGCTGCGCGAACTCGGCGCCATCAAGCGGGGACGGCCGGGGATGCTCATCGGATTGCTCGGCTGCATGGCTGAAAGACTGAAAGACAAGCTGTTGCAGGAAGAACCCGCCCTTGACCTCATCGCCGGTCCGGACGCTTACCGCACGCTGCCCGAACTCATCCACAGGGCCGCCGAAGGCGAGGAGGCCTACAATGTGACCCTGTCGCGTGAGGAGACCTACGACGACATCATGCCCATCCGCTACGCTGCCAATGGCGTGTCGGGGTTCATCTCCATCATGCGGGGCTGCGACAACTTCTGTTCCTACTGCGTGGTGCCCTTCACACGGGGCCGCGAACGCAGCCGCAACCCGCAAACCATCCTGTCGGAAGCCAAGCAACTGCTCGCTGACGGCTACAAGGAGGTGACGTTGCTGGGGCAGAATGTCAACTCGTACTGCTACGAGACCGCCGACGGCACGGTTACCTTCGCCGACCTGATGGAACTGGTGGCACAGCTCTCCCCCACCCTGCGGGTACGTTTCGCCACCTCCCATCCTAAAGATATCTCCGATGAACTGCTGCACGTGATGGCACGCTATCCGAACATCTGCAAATACATCCACCTGCCTGTACAGGCCGGCAGCACCTCCATGCTGCAACGGATGCACCGTGTATATAGTCGCGAGCAGTATCTGGAGCGCATCGCCGCCATCCGGCGCATCCTTCCCGACTGCGCCATCGCTACCGACATCATCGCCGGCTTCTGCGGCGAGACCGAAGAGGAGCACCAGTCCACCCTCTCGATCATGAAAGAGGTGGGCTACTCGGCCGCCTACATG
Organism: Bacteroidales bacterium; assembly: GCA_045130235.1. Classification (GTDB taxonomy): domain Bacteria; phylum Bacteroidota; class Bacteroidia; order Bacteroidales; family WCHB1-69; genus UBA1756. The sequence continues at coordinate 76,763 of JBGUPJ010000023.1, read as the reverse complement.
TTCAAATACTCGGTGCGCGACAACACCTACGCCGCCACGCACTATCCCGATGACGTGCCCGATGAGCTGAAAACCAAAAGGTTGGAAGAAATCATCGAGCTGCAACAGTCGCTCTCGCTCGCCAGCAACGAGCAGGATGTGGGCAAGACCGTGGAAGTGCTGGTGGAAGGCACCTCCAAACGGTCGGAAGAACAACTCTTTGGACGGACCAGCCAGAACAAGGTGGTCATCTTCCCCCGTGGCAACCACCAGAAAGGCGACTATGTGATGGTGACCATTCAATCCTGCACTGCCGCCACCCTGATCGGCACCGAAGCGTCTTCATCCAACAAGCTATAAAACGCTATGAAAAAAGTAGTTCTGCTGATTTTGGGATTGATGATAGGTGCAATGGCCGCATCGGCGCAGAGTTTTACCCTCACAGTGCTGGGCAACGGCATTCAGGCCGATTCCCTTCATCTTCAATCTATTAAAAGAGTAAAAATCAAGGACGAAAACCGCTTTTTGGAAGGCGAAATCCTTTACAAAGACGTGGCCGCCGCCGCTTTTTCACCGAAAACCGTTTTCACGATGAAGAAGGGACTATCGGCAGGCTACTACCGCGTGATGGGCGACACCACCCTGCTGTTTGAACTGCTGATTTCTGACAAAAAGAAACAGAAAATCACCGTAAACCTTTCACCAAACGGCGCCCCGCGATTTGAGGGCAGCGACGAAAACAACCGCTATCAGGAGTATAGGTTGGCGAAAAGCCGGCTGGACTACAGCATGGACTCGCTGAACCAGATTTTCCAGAGCGCACGGAACAGTATGCCGCAGTACATGTTGCAGGACTTGGCTCTGCGGCTGAACGAGCAGGCTAATAGGATGATCGGCAACTATGAAAGCTTCTGTCAGCAGGTAATGGACGAGCTGCCGACATCGCTGCTGGCCTCCATCATCCGCTTCGAGGCCCCGCTGCCGCAACCGCCGGCGGACATCAACACCAATGAGAAATACCTCGCTTACAGTGCGTTGCACGCTTTCGACAACTTCCCATTGGAGGATGGCAGGATGTGTACCACCCCGATGGCCATGGACCGCGTGATTGAGGTCTGCTTCAACCTCTTTTACCTCCCTCCCACCCAGTCGCCCGCCATTGCCGACACGCTGCTGACCCGCTGGCAGGCCAACGCCGACAACTACCACGCCTTCTTCACCGTGATGGAAACCGCCTTCGGCACCATCGGTGTTTCATTCTGGACAGAAGAAATCTATCTGGCCATGCTGCGCAACGCATTGGCATACCCGCAGTTGGAGGAACGGCGGCAAAACTACTACCAGCAGGTGTACGAGCTGCAGAGCAAGAACCTGTCTGGCGCACAGCTGCCCGACATTCCCATCCTGTGGGGTGACGACACCCGTTCAGGATTGCAAAGCGTTGATGCTGAATACACCTTGTTGTACCTGCACAACCCCGACTGTCACACCTGCACGGCGGTACGTGAGGAACTGGGCCGGAACCCGGAACTCGCACAAGCGGTAAGTAGCGGCAAGCTGAAAGTCGTCACCCTCTATTTCGAGAAAGATGAAGAACTTTGGCGACGTTACCTCAATACGAAGGCCAATCCACAGTGGCTGCACGGCTGGGACTACCAGGGCAAAATCGAAAGCGAGCAGCTGTTCGACCTCCGCGCCATCCCTGTCATTTTCCTTTTAGACAAAGACAAAAAAGTCATCGTGAAAAACCTCCCCCACTACGATGTTTCCAACGCGCTGAAGCATTACCACATTATTCCCTGACATCTTTCAAAAAGCGGTTGGAAATTCCGCAAAAAAATCGTACTTTTGCAAATTCTTTCCAACACAACATGAAAAGGATTTTTATACTGTTTTTCATCTCTGTTATCACCCTGCCAGAAATCTTTGCGCAAGGCTTCTTGCTCACCATCAATTGCAAGGGAATCAAAGCGGATTCCATTCATTTACAGCAATTTGATGGAAAGAAAGATTTCAGCAATGTGCTGTCGGTAGCCTTCGCAGAAAAAGCGACGCTGAAGCAGAAAGCCGCTTTGCCAGCTGGTTACTATTCCGTGGCAGCCGACACGAACTACCTTTTCACCCTGCTGATTTCGGAAGAAAAGAAGCAGAGCATTACGGTAAATGTGAATGTCGGCAGTACAGTGGAGTTTATGGGAAGTGATGAAAACCAGGCGGCATGGAACTACGAGCAGCGTATGGTCCAGTATGGAGCGGCGCACAACGCCCTTTACCAGCAATTTGCTGACGCACAGAAAAGCATGCCCGAGTATATGTTGCAAAACCTCGCCGAGCGGTTGCAGGCACAGGATGCCCAAATCGCCCAAGAGGAAGCATCTTACAAAGACAGTGTGACACAGGCATTTGCAGGAACGCTGCTTGCCTCTATCACACAGTTCGACCAAGAGCTGCCCCCCGCACCGCAACATTATTACCAGAACCGTACCCTTCTGCGGCAATATTACTGTCAGCACTGCTTCGACTACTACCCCTTCAACGACCTGCGCATGACCACCGCCCCCATGACCACCCAACGCCTGCGGGATTTCTGTGCCAATGCGCTGTACCTTTCGCCAGCGGATGCTGCACAAGCGGCGGACAACCTGCTCACGAAAGCGCAAGTGAACGCCAGCATGTACCACTTCTTTTTCGACTGGCTCGCCAAGACTTTCGGCTCGCAGGGAACACCCTTCTACAACGAGTCCATCTATCTCGCTATGCTCGACAATGCACTGAAATATAATTCATTAGACAATAGTCACCACATAAAATGCGAGACTGAATACAAGCTGCACACGTTGAACTTAGAAGGCACCACCATCAACAACTTCAAAGTGCAATGGGCTGATGGCACCCGCGGCACGCTGCACGATGTGGAGGCGGAGTACCTGTTGGTGTATTTCCAAAATCCCGAATGTCCGGAATGCACCATGATTCGTGGTTTTCTGGCTGAAAACGAAGAGTTGAACAAAGCCATCGCGAGCGGGCGACTGAAGGTGGTCACCATCTACTTCGAGGATGATGAAGCGCTTTGGAAACGCTACATCGCCAACGAGGCGAAAGCGGAGTACCTGCACGGCTGGGACTACAGTGGTGAAATTGACAAAAACACCCTGTTCGACCTGCGCGCCATTCCTTACATGTTCCTCGTCGATAAAGACAAGAAAGTTCTCAAGAAAGACCTTCTTTACAACGAAGTGTCTGATTATCTGAAATATTTCCACATTATTGATTAAAACAATTAAAATGAATACCAACGAAGAATTCGACCTCATCGGCGCACAATGTTTGGACATCTTTTCCAAAAAAGCCATCGACTATGGCACGGCGTGGCGCATTTTGAGAACCCCATCGCTGACCGATCAGATCTACATCAAAGCACAGAGAATCAGAAGTATAGAACAAAAGGGTGTATCCAAAGTACACGAGGGAGTATGGCCCGAATACATCGGCATTGTGAACTACTCGGTGATGGCGCTCATCCAGTTGGAGGTGGGTGTGGCCAACACTATGGAAGAGATGATGCCCGCCGATGAAGCGATTGCCCTTTTCAAGAAATACCTTCAGAATGCCAAGGAGCTGATGGGCAACAAAAACCACGACTATGACGAGGCGTGGCGGAAGATGCGCCGCAGCTCGCTGACCGACATCATTTTAATGAAATTATTAAGAATCAAACAGATAGAGGATAACGACGGCAAGACTGTCATTTCAGAAGGTTTGGATGCCAACTATTACGACATCATCAATTACGCCATGTTCGCCCTCATCAAACTGCACGAAAGTGCCTCATCACAAAACGATTAAAAAAATCACCAATGAATTCACATAAAGAGCCCATCGCCATCATGGTTTTGCGCATCATTTTAGGATGCGTCTTCATTTTTTCAGGTCTCACCAAAGCCTTCGATCCCGTAGCCACTTCCTATACTTTCGACGACTACTTTTTCTCCTTCCACATGTCTTTCTTCCAGATTTTCAGCACATTCGCTGCATTTGTTATGCCGATGATTGAATTTCTGTTAGGCGTAATGATGCTGACCAAAATTCAAATCAAACTCACCTCGGTACTATACCTGATTATGATGGTATTTTTCCTGTTGCTGACGGCATGGCTCGCCCTCGCTGAACATTTGGAGACCAAGTATGGCTATCAGCTTAATGTAGTGAAAGACTGCGGCTGTTTCGGCACTGCAGTGAAACTCAGCAACTTCCACACCTTCTTGAAAAATGTGCTCATCATTATTCCCACCATCATTGTGTTTTTCTATCGCAAACGCATCCCCGAGACGCGCCTTACGAATCTGGGCAAAGTTGTGGTGGTGAGCATCTGCTGTCTGAGCTGTCTGGTCATGGAAGCTCATTTCTACCGTCATCTTCCCGCCAGCGATACCGCCCTGGGGAACAAAATTCACCATTGGTTCCACAGCGACGATTACGACACCTGGGCAGTGGGTACAGACCTGACTCACAGCTATATTGACACTGCACTCATCACCAAGTCGGTGTTTGTTTACAAAGACACTGTCACGGGCGAAGTCGTGGAAATCACCGAGGAAGAAATGGGCGAATTGCCTGAGGACAGCCCCATCTACGAAATGGAGTACGTGACCGACAAGACCGACACCATACAAAAGTTCCGTCGTGCCAAAAACTACAACTTCACCATGGAGGATGCGCAGAGCAACGACCTGAAACCCACGCTCATCAGTCACGACAACGAACGTCCGCTCTATCTGCTCTGCATGTACGACCTCGACCAGGTGGACAGCGACGGGCTGAACAGCGAAGATCTTCAAAAAATCATCAGCTATTGTAAAGACCACCAGTGTGATTTTTACGGTTTGACCAACACACCGAGAGTGGAGATTGACAAGTTCGTGAAAGACAACAAGATCGGCTTTGACATTCTCTGCTGCAGTTACTTCGACCCGGCCAAAGGACCTTATTTTGTGCGCGATGCCATCCATGCCAATCCCGGCATCGTGAGGATCGAGAAGGGTGTGATTACGGGCAAGTGGGCTTGGCGTGATTTTGATGAAGTACTGGAAAAATAGCATTTCAACTACAAATTTTACTCACATGACTCATCACGAACAGACAGAAGCGGCACGCAAATTCGTTCGTAACTGGCTAGGCACCAGTTACGAGAGAGGGAATACTTCGAAATTTTGGATTGACCTCCTCACCAATGTTTTCGGAGTAAAAGACATCTTTCCCTTCATTTTTTTTGAAGAAAGAGTTAAAGAAAAATTCCCGAACAAGACCATCACCAATTACATTGACGCCTACATCCCTTCAACTCGGGTGATGATTGAGCAGAAATCCGGCAACCAGAACTTGTTGGACCCGATCAAGCAGTCAGATGGCACGCTACTCACCCCCTTCCAGCAAGCGAAAAGGTACATATCTGAGCTTCCTCTTTCACAACACCCCAAATGGATTATAAATTGCAATTTCGAAGAGTTCTTGGTGTATGATATGGAGAATCCAACTGGCGACCCACAGCAGATTTTCCTGAAAGATTTAGAGAAGGAGTATTATCGTTTGCAATTTTTAGTAGATGAAAAGAATGATTACATACGCAAAGAGGAGGAAATCTCTGTGCAGGCAGGAGGGCTCGTCCGGAAATTATATGATGCACTTATTCAAGAATACATCAATCCTGATGCTGAGAGCTTGCGCAGCCTCAATATACTATGTGTCAGAATTGTTTTCTGCTTATATGCCGAAGATGCCGGCTTGTTTGAGACCAAGACCAGTTTCGAGGATTACATCAAGTCGTTCCATTTGACAGATGTGCGTAAAGGGCTAATTGACCTATTCAAGGCACTGGATACCAAGCTGGAGGAACGTGACAAATACGACATAAAGCTGAAACCGTTCCCATACGTGAATGGCGGCTTGTTCAGCGAGATGGGAGTGGAGATTCCCAATTTCACGCAAGAGATTGTAGATGTGATTGTGAATCACTGCGCCCCATTCAACTGGAGTGACATCAGTCCAACCATTTTCGGTTCAGTGTTTGAAAGCACCTTGAATCCCGACACGCGCCGCAAAGGTGGAATGCACTACACCAGCATCGCCAATATCCACAAAGTGATTGACCCACTGTTCATGGATGAATTGTGGACTGAATTTTATCATATTGTAGAGACTTGCCATGGCACATCCCTACAGAAACGCAATCGCCAGTTATTGGATTTCCAAAACAAAATTGCTTCCCTTACGTTCTTGGATCCCGCATGCGGGAGTGGCAATTTCCTCACCGAAACCTACCTTTCGCTGCGACGCCTGGAGAACGAGATCATCTCTATTTTGAATAAAGGAGAAAAGGTTTTAGGCTTCAGCGATGAATATATCAAGGTGAGTATCAACCAGTTCTATGGCATCGAGATCAACGATTTTGCAGTCACGGTGGCCAAAACCGCCTTGTGGATTGCGGAGTGCCAAATGGCGGAAGAAACCGAGCGGCTGATCGGACAGGACATTGATTTCCTCCCCCTCAAAAACCATGCTAGTATCGTGGAAGGAAACGCGTTACGATTAGATTGGGCGACATTGGCAGAAGATGAAAAGAGAGAATTTCTTTACACCGACAAACTCAATGTATATAAAATTGATGACCAATTCGTACCCGACACGGCATGCGAACCTCCTACCGAGTATCACACAAAACATTACAAAGAGCTAAATGTCATCACCAAAGAAATTGAGGAAAAGGAATTACCTAAACGACAGAAACGGGCGGTGGTGTACGACTACATCATGGGAAATCCGCCCTTCAGCGGCGCAAGGATAATGGGGAAAGACAGCGACCCCAAGAAAGACATCGCAGATACGTTTTCTGGAGTAAAAGGAGCTGGCAATCTGGATTATGTATGCTGCTGGTACAAAAAATCCGCAGAGTATCTGAAAGGGAAAAACACCAAGGCCGCCCTCGTTTCCACCAATTCAATCTGCCAAGGGCAACATGTTTCTGTTCTTTGGAAACTGTTGTTTGAAATGGGTATTGAAATTGATTTTGCCTATCGAACTTTCAAATGGCAGAACGAGACCACCGACAAGGCCAATATGGCAGCTGTGCATTGCATTATTGTAGCGTTTTCAGACGATACACATCATCAAAAACAGAAATTCATCTTTGATGAAAAAAACAATAAAATAGCAGTACACAATATCAATGGTTATCTGCTTGACTTGCCCAATGTATGCATAGAAAGCAAACAGCATCCTTTGTGCGATGTGCCTGAAATTGGCATTGGGAACAAACCTATAGATGGCGGTTTTTATCTTTTTGCAGAAAGGGAGATGCAAGCATTCATCAAGAAAGAGCCTGCAGCAGCACCATTTTTCCATGAATGGATGGGAAGCGATGAATTCATCAATGGGAATAAACGCTGGTGCTTATATCTTGGGAGTGTGCCACCATCACAACTCATTAAGATGCCCGAATGCATGAAGAGGGTGCAGGCAGTGCGAGAGTATCGATTAAAGAGCCCCAGTGCGCCAACCGTGAAACTGGCAGACACTCCCACACGTTTTCATGTAGAGAATTTACCGGAAAAAGAGTATCTTCTTATTCCACGTGTATCATCAGAAAGACGAAAATATGTGCCAATTGGCTTTTTAAGTCCTGACATCCTTTCTTCTGATTCTGTGCATATCATTCCGAATGCGACCCTATATCATTTCGGGGTGCTGACCAGCAATGTCCATAATGCATGGATGCGCGTGGTTGGAGGAAGATTGGAAATGCGATACAGATACAGCAAAGATATCGTTTACAACAATTTCCCCTGGTGTACGCCAACAGACGCACAGAAAACCAAAATCGAGGAAACCGCCCAAGCTATCCTTGATGCAAGGGCAAAATATGCCGACTGCACCCTCGCACAACTATACGGGGAGAACGCATACCTATTCTCCGAACTTGTAAAGGCTCACGAAGCCAACGACCGAGCTGTGATGCAAGCCTACGGCTTCGCCCCCACTATGACCGAAGAAGAAATCGTGGCAGAACTCTTCAAAATGTACACGAAACTCTCACAACCATCATCCAAGAAATAATCATCTAAACACTCATCAATACAATGAAAAACAGAATAGCAGAAACCCTCCAACAAGCATTACGCGACCTTTACCAGATAGAGTGGCAGGCGGAGCCTTCCATCATGCAGAAGACCAAGAAGGAGTTCGAAGGCGACTTCACCCTTGTGGTGTTCCCCTTTGTGAAAGCCGCCCGCAAGGCGCCCGACGTGGTGGCCACCGAGTTGGGCAACTACTTCGCCGAACGCACCGGCTGTGAGTTCAATGTGGTGAAAGGCTTTTTGAACCTGTCGTTCCCCGACAAGGTCTGGACCGACTTCCTGCGGCTGAATCGCTGCCGCCAGGATTACGGTTACACCCAGCCTGCCGCCGACGAGCCGGTGACGCTCATCGAATACTCCTCCCCCAACACCAACAAGCCGCTCCATCTCGGCCACATCCGCAACAACCTTTTGGGCGACTCCGTCTCGAGAATCCTGACCGCCTGCGGCAGAAAAGTGGTGAAGGTGAACTTGGTGAACGACCGTGGCATCCATATCTGCAAGTCGATGCTGGCATGGAAAAGATTCGGCAACGGAGAAACACCAGAAACTTCCGGTATGAAAGGCGATCACCTCGTAGGCAAATACTACGTGGAGTTCGACAAGCATTACAAAGCAGAAATTGCTGAACTGGTGGAGAAAGGCATGGCGAAAGAGGAAGCCGAAAAGCAGGCTCCTTTGATGCTGGAAGCGCAGGAGATGCTGCGCAAGTGGGAAGCCAACGACCCCGAAGTGCGCGCCTTGTGGGAGCAGATGAACGGCTGGGTTTATGAAGGCTTTGATGCCACCTATAAACGGCTAGGCATCTCTTTCGACAAAATCTACTATGAATCACAGACTTACCTGCTCGGCAAATCGCTGGTGGAGGAAGGTTTGCAGAAAGGCGCTTTCTACCGTCATGAAGATGGTTCGGTGCGGGTGGATTTGCGCGATAAAGGTCTGGATGAAAAGGTGTTGCTCCGCAAAGACGGCACCTCCGTCTATATGACCCAAGACCTTGGCACGGCACAGCTGCGCTACGAAGAGTATCATCCCCAGAAGATGATTTATGTGGTGGGCAACGAACAAAACTATCACTTCGACGTGCTGAAACTGGTGATTGGCGACAAGTTGGGGAAAGAGTTTGGCAAGTCCATCTACCACCTGTCTTACGGCATGGTGGAGCTGCCCAACGGCAAGATGAAATCGCGCGAGGGCACCGTGGTGGATGCTGATGATTTGATGGAAGAGATGGTTTTCCAAGCCAAAGAAAAGACCTCTGAGCTGGGCAAAGATTTCGCCGGCGAGAATGTGCAGGATTTGTATGAGATGATTGGGTTGGGTGCGCTCAAGTACTTCATTCTCAAAGTAGATCCGAAGAAAAACATGCTTTTCAACCCGGAAGAGTCCATCGATTTCAACGGCAACACGGGACCGTTCCTGCAATACACGCACGCCCGTATCCGCTCGCTGCTGCGCAAAGCGGCCGACAATGGCATCGACTACAGCGAGACCACTGAGATGGCATTAGGGAAAGCCGAGAAAATTCTCATCAAGGCGATTTATGAGTTCCAGGAGGTGGTGCAGACGGCTGGCAGCAGCATGAGTCCGGCCCTCATCGCCAACTATGCTTTTGATCTGGCCAAAGAGTTCAACCGCTTCTATCAGGAGACTCCTATTTTCAAGGAGGAAGATTGTGGAAAACGCAACCTGCGCCTACAGATTTCGGAACTCACCGCACTGGTCATCAAGAATGCGATGGCGCTGCTCGGCATCCGCGTACCTGAAAAAATGTAAGCGGGCGGCATGAAACAGGAAGGAACCGTCATACAGTCAACCGGCAGCTGGTACGAGGTGCTCACCCATGATGGCGAGGTGGTGAACTGTCGTCTGCGCGGCCAGTTCCGCATCAAGGGCATCAAGACCACCAACCCTGTGGTGGTGGGCGACCATGTGGGCTTCATCATCGAGGAAGACGGCTGCGGCTACATCACCGAGCTGAAGCCGCGGAAGAACTACATCGACCGCAAGAGCACCAAACTGTCGAAAATCAGTCACATCATTGCGGCCAACCTTGACCAGGCCTTTTTGGTGGTGACCTTGAAAGAGCCCCGTACCTCGTTGGGGTTCATCGACCGTTTCTTGGTGGCGGCCGAAGGTTTCAGAATTCCTACCACGCTAATTTTCAATAAATACGACCTTTACGGAGATGACGAAAAAGAGGAGATTGTAGAATTGGGTCGTATTTACGAGCGCATCGGCTATCCCAGCCTTTGCACCTCGACGGTTACGGGGCAGGGCATTGACACTTTGCGGGAGCTGATGGCGGGAAAGGTGTCGCTCTTCAGCGGCCATTCCGGCGTGGGCAAGTCGGCCCTCATCAACCGCATCGACCCGACTCTGAACCTGAAGATCGGGCGTATTTCGGAAGTGCACAGCAAGGGCATGCACACCACCACCTTTGCCAGCATGCACCGTGTGGCCGGCGGCTTCATCATCGACACGCCGGGCGTGAAAGAGTTCGGCCTCATCCAGTACAAGCCGGAGGAGATCCGCGACTATTTCCCTGAGATACGGCAATATAACAACCAGTGTCGTTTCAGCAACTGCACGCACACCCACGAGCCGGGCTGCCTCGTACAGGAGGCCGTTGAACAAGGCGAGATTGCCATACATCGCTACGAAAATTATCTTAATATATTGAATGACAATGATATGAATATTGCACATTGGGAGTTAAGATAGTCTTCCGCTCCCCTATCTTCTTTTTCTATTACAATAAAAAAAATGAAAAATCGTTACTAAACATCAACATTTACTGACAAAATGAACAAAATACCATACCTTTTACTCTTTTTCTTATTAGGAAATTTCTCACTTTTCGCACAAAACGAGGCCGATGATTCTGATGCGCCAGCGGCTCCCATTGACACCTTGAGCACCGCCGACAAGTTCAAGAAGGTGATTTTATATGATGACTATACTTGGGAATATCTTGAATTGGAACGTCCTGATATTGACGAGGATGCGCTGATGGAAAATTGGGACAACGTAGCCATCCATGCTTATAAAGATGTGGATATTGCCTCATTGCCCAACGAGGTGGAGCTGGTTTTGGTGGACTCCACGCACTCGTTCTGTATGCCCGTACACGGCTTCCTCAGTTCGCGCTACGGCTGGCGTGGCAAACGTCCGCACCGCGGTATCGACATCCCGCTGAAGGTTGGCGACTCGGTGCGCAGCGCATTCGACGGCATCGTGAGAGTGGCCGAAGGGTCGAGTCGGACGGGCGGATATGGCAATCTCATCGTGGTGCGTCATCCCAACGGTTTGGAGACCTACTACGGACATCTCTCCCAAATACTGGTCAAAGAGAACGAAGTGGTGAGCGCTGGTGAGGTAATCGGACTGGGAGGAAGCACCGGCCGCAGCACCGGTCCACACCTCCATTTTGAAACCCGCTACATGGGCAAGGCTTTCGACCCCGAACGGGTGGTGGATGTGCCGGGGGACAGTTTGCGCTGCGACACCCTGGTCATCTACAAAAGCTATTTTGATGTCAACTCGCGCTATACTAGCAAGACCACAGTTGCCGCCAGCAACGGACAGACGCAAACCACAAGTGCAGCCACCTCTTCAAAAGTATATTATACTGTTAGAAAAGGAGATACACTTGGCAAAATTGCAAAAAAATACCACACCACAGTGTCGAAATTGTGCAAGCTCAACCATATTTCGGAGCGTACCATCCTACAGATTGGTCGGAAATTGCGGGTAAAGTAATGAGTCGCTTTTTCGCATCACTATTTTTTGTATTTTTGCAAAAATTTTAGATAACCGACAATGGCACTGCTTTTAACCTTCCTTTTCGGCGCATTAGCGATCTCTTTTTTATGCTCATTGCTTGAATCCTCGCTGATGTCCACCGCCTACTCCTACATCATCGCACGGGAAGAGGAGGGTGACAAAAACGCTGCCCGCATCCGAAAATACAAGACAGAGCCCGAAAAGCCGCTGGCGGCCATCCTCTCGTTGAACACCATCGCCAACACCATCGGTGCGGCAGGAGTGGGATTACAGACCAAGGTGGTTTTTGGTGAAGTTTGGTTCGGCGTTGTATCGGGTATCACCACGCTGCTCATCCTCATTTTTTCAGAAATCATCCCCAAAACCATTGGTTCCACACACTGGAAGGAGCTGATGCCCTTCACGGTACGTACCATTCGTGTGCTGATTGTGCTCATGTACCCGTTAGTGATGCTGGTAAAGGTGGTAGGACGGATGGTAAACCGCAAGGAACCCGAGTCTGTTGTGAGCCGCGAGGAGGTGTCGGCCATGGCCAATGCGGGTGAGGAAGAAGGAGTTCTGGAAGAAGACGAAAACAAGATCATACAAAATATCATCAAGTTGGACAATGTGAAGGCGACTGATGTGATGACCCCGAGAGTGGTGGCGGCCATTGCGCCGGAGAGCATGACCCTGAAAGAGTATTACGATGATGACCAATATGATCATTTCTCCCGCATCCCCGTGTATGCCGAATCGCCCGAATACATCACCGGCTATATTCTGCGCGACGATGCCCTTGAGAACCTTGCGGAGGACAAATTCAGCCTCACCCTCGGCGACATAAGGCGCGACCTCCCCTACTTCAACGAAGAGAAATCCATCAGCGACATTTGGGACGCCCTGCTCAAGCAAAAATCACAAATCGCCCTCATCATCGACGAATACGGATGTTTCCAAGGCATTCTCACCATGGAAGACATCATCGAGACCATTTTCGGACTAGAAATCATCGATGAAAGCGACGAAGTATCTGACATGCAGCAATATGCGCGCGAACGCTGGCAGATGCGTCAGAAAAAATACAAGAAGCTTAGACCCAGCAATTAACGGTTTTTCTTTTCCATCTGTTTATTTAACCAAGTTGACACTTGCTCCAAAAAGAGGGGCGAAAGTGTTTGCTCTATCAGTCCGTACTCATCGGCATAACCGGTCTCGCACTCTTGGAACAGGTGGTTCAGATTGGGCAGGACGCATGAGGTGAAGGATGGACAGCGTTTCAGTCCGTCGCCGATAGCCTTCACATTCTGCACCGCGTCCACCTGCGTGTCGCGGTCGCCGTTGAGGGCCAGCACCGGGCAGGTAACGTGTTTGAGGTAAGCGGAGGGTTTAAGGTGCATGAGCGTGAAAAACCAGTTATTAGTCAGCGTGGCAACGCTGTTTTCCACGTCATCATCAGTAAGCTGGAGGTTGACGCGCTCTTCTGGTGAGAGCTGGGAGGCTTGCTTTTGGAGGTATTGTTTCACCTTGATGGCTGCGTGCTGCGGAGAGGAAGATTTTTCCACTATCGAATAGACTTTATCTGATAAATGTAATGAGGTAGGTATGAGCGATGCGTTGACATGGCTTTTCACCACATATTCAGCTGCTTGATAGAGCAGCACTTCGCGTAAGGTTGTGCCCATGCCGGCCATGGAGATGACGAAGTCGATGTCGTGTCTCTCGGCTGCCACTATCCACGCCACCATGCCGCCCTCGCTATGGCCGAGCAGACCAATAGGGCAATTTTGGAGCTGGAGGTAGGTATTTCCGCGGAGCGTATCCACAATCACCTTCACCTGTTCGGCAAAATCGAGCGTGGTCATCTTCTGGAAAGCGGCGTAAGGGGCATCGTCGTAGCGGAACACGGCGTAACCTTGTCGGGTTAGATAGTCGGCGAGCAGTTTGAAGGGCTTATGGGCCATGATGGTCTCGTTGCGGTCCTGCCAGCCCGAGCCGGAGATGAGCACGACGACGGCCTTGGGGGCACCCGTTGCGGGCAAAGTGAGCGTGCCACTGATGCTGCACCACTCGTTATAGGGAAATGTGAGTTCTGACAGCATGTAAGGGTATGGCGCATGTGGTTCTTGTGGCCGCGGGAACAGCTGGCGGTGCTGGACAGGACGGAGAGTCAGTGGCATCTTCATGCCGTTCTGCCTAAATTTCCCCACTATACTGTCGCCTGTCCTGATGCCACGGTAGCTGCATCCCAGCGACTTCACAGCAAAAAAGAGCGTGTCACCACTCGCCCGAAACTCCGTCACAGGAATATCCGTCACATACTGATCCGGGCTATCCAGCACCACTGAAATTGTATCTTCCTGCTTATCAACAACCATTACTATTCGCAAACTGTCATTTCCCAAATGGAGTACACCCTCCCACAAACCCACGTAAGAAACCCCTTGCCCCATCAAAGGAAAAGAAAAAATAGCGAGGAATATTAGAAGCAAACACCTTTGTAAAATGCACATTTTTTTCATCTAAACTACAATTTTTTTCTGCAAAATTAGAACAAATTCTCAAATAATAATTGTGATACGTCAATAATATGGACTAATAATGATGATAAAAATATAGTAATCAATTATTTATATTTTTATAAAATTTTTCTTGTTAAAATAGTCATTTGTCAACAAAATAGTGTTAATATTGCAAAGCTAAAAATAGTGAATAGGGCAATGAAATATCAATACACCTCAAGATTCAATACGCATTTATAAGACAAATTACTACATCTGTAAATAGAATATTCATTAAAATACATTATTATGAAAAAAATTTTATGCTTTACTATTGGTATCTTTCTGCTAATAGGTTCAGTAAGTTCACAGTGTATCAACACGAGTCCCTCCACCATTTCAGCCGTGGTGGACAACACGATACACCACTACTATCTCACCTTCCAGAATGCGGGATTGAGTGACAATGGGCAGTATGCGCTGGAATATCAATTTTATTATGATGGAGAACCTATTCCGGAAGATTCTCTCGGGTTGTACATTGATAAAGACACGTCGCACATCGCCACCAAATTCATGTCAAACAGCTTCACTGGCGCCTACATTGCCAGCTCGCATGGATTTTTCCCATCCGAGCCCCTTTCCCTTTTCATCAACTTATCCACCAATTCTTTGAATTATTTTTATGGTAGATATTTGAAATGGAAAAACAACAATGGATCTAACCGGGAGCAAATCCGTTTCTCCATCAAGTGGCTGCGCACCGGCAACTACACCATCGAGATCAAGTTGGTGGAGATGACGGGTGGAACGCAGAATTACACCATGAATTTCAATGGCTCCGTTCCCATGGGCGGCAGCAATGCCACTACTACTGGCAATGTCATCACATCTACTGTTTTCGTCACCACCAAGGTTTTGAGTGACACCATAATCTACATTTGCTACGACGAACTACCTTACACTCAAGGAGATCGCACGTGGACTGCCCCTGGCACTTCTGGTGCGGAATGGGACACTCCGGACGTGAACGGTGTACGGGGATGGCAGCAGTCGGTACAATTCATCACCGACAACAACGACGATGACATCCCCTGCAACATCAACCGACTCGACTCGACTCAGAACATCCGGGTATGTTTGTACCCTGAAGTGTCTGCTGCTATCAGCGCGAGCGGGCACAACACCACCATCTGCCAACAGACCAGCGCTGGCTACGCCCTGATTGACATCACCAGTGGCAAAGCTCCATTCAGCATTCAGCCCATCAAAAACGGGCAGAACTATGGGGAGCCCATCGAAGCCTTACAGTCTGGACAAAACATCAGAGTGGGCGGCCTGTCGGAAGGCACTTATACCTTTTTGGTAACCGATGCCAATGGTTGTAGTTCTCTTACTCCTACCAGCATCATCATTGCCGACGCGCAGCAAGACAATGTCATCAGCCTTACGGCCACGCCCACACATGTGACCTGCTACGGTGGCAACAACGGAAGTGTATCCACCTCCCGCGAGGTCACGACGGGTGTGCAAGCTGCACCATATATATATGAATGGAGCAACCAGCAGTCGGGCGAGGATGTCACCAACATCACCGGTCTTACCGCAGGCAATTACAGCGTGACGGTGACCGACAACATGGGATGTACCGCAACGGCGAGTGTTACCGTTACGCAAGCGGCGGCCATCACCAGTCAGGTGGAGGTGAGCTGCTGCAACTATGACCTCCCCTATCATTTCGACCAACAGCATGCTGACACCGTCTTCACCGAAGCCGGCACCAAAGAGGTGAAATACACCTCCGCCAACGGCTGCGATAGTATCGTGAGCGTGACCTTGACGGTGAACACGCCGTCTGTCACACTCAGCGACATTACTGGCACCGGCACCATCTGTGCGGGCAGCGAAGCCACGCTCAGTATTGGCGCCATCGCCGACGGCACCGAGGGCACTGTTTCCTACGCTTGGAGCAACAACCGCACCCAAGAAACTTGGAACACCGCTTCCATTTCCGTTAGTCCCAGCGACACCACCCTCTACACCGTGGTGGCAACGGCTACCATAGGAGAAGGCGATGATGCCTGTACGGCTACCGACACCAAGAGTTTCACCGTGAATGTAAATGCTCCTGCCGTTGTACTGAATGAAATCTCCGGCACCAGCACCATCTGCTATGGTGGTGAGACCGAGCTTTCCATCAGCACTGCCACTGGCACCAAAGGGAATGTCACCTACGTATGGAACACCCAGGAGACGACCAGCACCATCACCGTGGAACCCACAGCTACAGCCAACTACAGCGTAGTGGCCACGGCCACGGTGGGCGAAGACAACGAGGCCTGCTCCGTCACCGCCAGCAAGAGCGTGGAGGTAACCGTGAACAATCCGGCTGTGACATTGAACGACATCACCGGCACCACCACCATCTGCAAGGATCCTAACGGCCAAGGCACCATCCTCTCCGTTGAACCCGCCTCCAACACGGGCACCATGAGCTACGAATGGAGTAACAACCGCACCCAAGACACTTGGAACACCGCTTCCATCACTGTCAATCCCAGCGACACCACGATGTACACCGTAGTGGCCACGGCCACCGTCAACACCAACAACGTGACCTGCACCGCTACAGACAGCAAGAGCGTCACCGTGAATGTGAACGCTCCTGCCGTTGCATTAAACGCTATCACTCCGGCCACCATCTGCCAAGGTGGCTCCACCACGCTTGAAGTTTCGGCTGCATCACACGCCGGCAATCTCTCCTACGTTTGGAATGAGGGCAACACCGCCATCGCCAACAGCAATAGTGCAAGCATCGAAGTCAGTCCTAATACCACCACCACCTACAGCGTGGTGGCAACGGCCACGGTGGGCGAAGGCGACGAGGCCTGTACCGCCACCGACACCAAGAGTGTGGAAGTAACCGTAAACGCTCCGGCCGTACAGTTGGCTGACATGACCCCCGTTACCATCTGTAAGGGCGGACAAGGCACCACCCTCACCATCGGTGCCATTTCTGACGGCACCAACGGCGACCTCTCATACGTATGGAGCGCGGGGAATACTGCCATCGAAAACAGCAATAACGCAAGCATCAGCGTTAATCCGGAAGCCACTACCACTTACAGCGTAGTGGTCACCGCCACGGTTGATGACAACGATGTACCCTGCACCGCCACGGCCACCAAGAGTGTGACCGTTACCGTGAACGCCCCGGCGGTTGTCCTCAGCGACATCACCGGCAGCAGCACCATCTGCGCCGGCAGCAACACCACCTTGTCGGTGGTGCCCACCTCCAACACAGGAACCGTAACCTACGCTTGGACAGCAGGCGAAGAAACTATTGGCGGCAACAACAACAGCATCACCGTAACGCCTGATGCCACTACCGAATATACCGTGGTGGCCACCGCTACCGTTAACACCAACGATGTGACTTGTACAACTACCGACACCAAGAGTTTCACCGTAACCGTGAACAGTCCGGCCGTTGTTCTCAGCAACATCGCTGGCAACACCACCATCTGCAAAGGCGGCGAAACCACCTTATCGGTTGAACCCACCTCCGCTACGGGCACTGTGACCTACGCATGGAGCAACCAGGAAACGGGCAACAGCATCACCGTGTCGCCCACGCAGAACACCACATACATTGTAACAGCTACGGCTACGGTCAGCGCCAACAATGTAAGCTGTACCGCTACCGACACCAAGAGTGTTTCCGTTACCGTGAACGCACCGGCCATCACGATGAATGCCATCAGCGGCGACACCCACTTCTGCCTCGGCGGCAGCACACAGCTCACTGCCAGCACGCAGACAGCCAACGGCGACGTGACCTACGCATGGAGTCCTGCCGACTACCTGAACGCCACCACCGGCGCAACCGTAACCTCCACCCCGACCGCTGAAGCGGAGGGAGAGATTACCTACACCGTAGTCGGTACCGCAACAGTGAGCACCAACGATGTGACTTGTACCATTACCGATAGCAAACAGGTCACCCTTACCATCAACGACACCGTGAAGCTCACCGCTTCTGGCAACCTCACCCAGAGAGTGTGCCAGAACAGTGAAATTGCAACCGTGACCTTCAGCTACGAGAATGCCACCATCACCCACACTCCCATTCCTGCAGGTTTGAGTTATACTGATGATGAGGAAGGCACCGTCACGATTAGCGGCACGCCCACTGCTGCCGGCGAGTTTGAAATCACCATCACCGCCACCAGCGACCAGAGCAACCCGTCATGCGGTTCCAAAACCAAGAAGTTCAACCTGACTGTGGATCCGGAAGTCACCTTGAGTGCCACCAACCTCACCCAGAGCGTGTGCGCCGGCAGTAGCATCTCCGATGTGGAAATCACCGCCACCTACTCCACGGTGACCACCTCCACACTTCCCGATGGTTTGCAATTCGATCCCGAAGACTATATCATTACCGGTGCTCCCACCACTGCTGGCACGTATGAAGTCATCATCACGGCCACCAGCGACCAGAGCGCCCCACAGTGCGCAGCCAAGAAGGACACCCTCAAGCTGACCGTCAACCCGACCGTTACTTTGGAGGCCACCAACCTCACTCAGAGTGTATGCGCCGGTAGCGCCATCACCGATGTGGTCATCACCAACACCAACTCCACGGTGACCACTTCCGAACTTCCTGAGGGCTTGACCTTCAGCAACAACATCATTGCGGGAACTCCCACCACTGCTGGTACATATTCTATCACTATTACGGCTACCAGCAACCAGAGCAATCCGACCTGCGAGCCCGAAACGGCCACCTTCAACCTGACCGTCAACCCGACCGTCACTTTGGAGGCCACCAACCTCACCCAGAGCGTTTGCGCTGGCAGCGAGATTACAGCTGTGGAAATCACTTACGCCAATGCCAACACTCCCACCTTCACCTACAATATAGATGATGAATCCGAAAATGGTCTTCCTGAAGGTTTAACTTTCAACAATAACAAGATTATCGGTGCTCTTGAAGAGTTCGGCGTTTACACCATCACCATCACTGCTGAAAGCAACCAGACCCCCGCATGTGCGACCGTTTCCCAGACCTTCAACCTGACCATCAACCCGACCGTGGTGCTTGAAGCCGACGAACTCACCCAGACGGTGTGCGCTGGCAGCAACATCACAGATGTGGAACTCGAAATCGAATATGCCAATACTCCTACCTTCACTTACAACATTAATAATGAAAACAGAACCGGTCTTCCCACAGGCTTAAGCTATGACCAAGAAGACGAGAAGATCACTGGTGCTCCTACAGAACCCGGTATCTACACCATCACCATCACGGCCACCAGCGACCAGACACCCGCATGTGCCACTGCCACCCTCCCCTTCAACCTGACCGTCAACCCGACCGTCACATTGGAGGCCACCAACCTCACCCAGAGCGTGTGCGCCGGCAGCGAAATCACTGACGTTGTCATCACCAACACCAACTCTACGGTGACGACCTCTGAACTTCCTGCTGGCTTGACCTTCAGCAACAACAAGATCACCGGTACAGCACCCACTACTGCCGGTGAGTATGTCATCACCATCACGGCTACCAGCAACCAGACTCCCGCTTGTACCGCTGAAACCACAACCTTTACGCTGACCGTCAAACCGCTTCCTACGCCTACCATAACGAGCGATGAAGCTCTCTGTTCCAACAATTATTTAGATCTGAGCACCGAGGCCAACATGACCGATTACGTTTGGGACGTTGACGGTGCTACCTATTTAATAAACAATAATAATACTATTAGAGTAAAATGGACCACGGCTGGCGATAAGAATGTCAGTGTGACTTACACTGGAGCTAACGGCTGTACCGGCACTGCCACGAAGAGCGTGACGGTGTATGCCACACCCGACTTCACGCTGACAAGTTCAGTCGCCAACAACAGCATCTGTGCCAATGAAGGCACTGATGTAATCACCGTCTCACCGGCTGGCTATCAATATATATGGGCACGTCCCGGCGCTCTCAACGCTACTCCGACCGGGGGAGAACTCGAAGGATACACATTCTCGTCCACAACACCTGGCAGCTACACAGTAAATGTAACTGGCAAAGAGACACACGGAAGTCTCACCTGCCAGACTTTGCAGAACGTCACCATCACGGTGAACGCACAGCCCACGGTAACGGCGACGCCCACGGATCCGACCTGTTTCAATGGCACTGGCAAAATCGCCACCTCTGTCAGCGGCGGAACCGGTCCCTACACCTACTTGTGGGAAAATGGCACCACCTCCAACCCGCCCCGTACAGGTTTACCTGCTGGCACCTATAGGCTAACCGTAACCGATGCCAAAGGCTGTCATGCCTATGCCGATGAAATCACGCTGACCAGCCCGACTCAGGTAACCGCTGCTGCAAGCGACATCATTCATGTCACCTGCAACGGTGGAAATGACGGTGCATTCACTGTGACGGGACAGGGCGGCACGACATACAGTGGCGGCAGATACCTTTACATACTCGACAACGATGAGAATGGTGAATTAGCCGTAGCCAAGACCTTTACCGGCCTCACTGCTGGTGAGCACACGGTGAATGTCAGCGACCAAAACGGCTGTCCGGCCGATGTGGTTTCTGTTATCATCACTGAACCTGCCATACTGACTGCCGGCACCATCAACGGCTCTGCAAGCACCCTTTGTTACAACACGGGCACCACGCTGACCGGCGGCACGGAAGCTGCGGGCGGCAACGGCACCATCACCTACCAGTGGCAAATGCTGGATGGAAACACATGGACAAACCTCGACAATGCCACTAACGCTGCAAGTTGCAGCACTGGCAACCTCACCGCCACCACCCAGTTCCGCAGAGCAGCCACCAACAACTGTGGTACAGTCTATACGGACCCCGTGACCGTTGAAGTATATCCTGCTTTGGCTGCCAGCGACATTACTGGTGGCACTGCCGGCATCTGCATCGGCGAAACACACAACCTCAGCGTCACCGTCACCTCGGGCAGCGGCGACTATTCTTACGAATGGGAGATGGCCGAAAGTGCCACGTCTGAAGAGTGGGAAGAAGTTCCCGAAAATGGGAATGCTGCCACCTACGCAGCCTCTATTGCAGACCCGGGCACCACTTACTATCGCGTGATCATCACCGACAATTGCGGCAACCATCAACTCACCAAGGGACCTGTTCAGGTTACCGTATGGGAAGAGCTGGATGTAGAGGACTTAACTGACCAGACTGTTTGCAAAGACGCTGAAGTCACCCTGACCGCTACCGCCACCGGTGGTAACGGACAGTACACCTATGCTTGGAAACAGTCCGCCAATGGAACTGACTGGTCTGACGCTACCGGCACCAACAATGAGGCTTCCTACACTCCCTCCACCGCCGCCGCAAGCTCCGCAACCACTTACAAAGTAGTTGTTACCGACAACTGCAACAACAGCATCGAAAAGAGTGCTACCATCACCGTTTACAGCCTGCCCGTTGTGAATGCAGGTGAGGATGTGAACATCTGCGTGGGTGCGACAACGACTCTTACTGCTTCTGCAGAGAGTGGCAAAGCCCCGTACACCTACCAGTGGTTCAACGGCAATACAGCCCTCAGCGGCAACACCGCCAACGACATCGCCTATACCACACCTGCTGTTGACGCAACCGCAGGGGCCAACACCACCTACAAAGTGGTGGTCACCGATGCATGCAGTAACACCAACAATGATGAGGTGGTGGTTTCAGTGAATGCAGCCCTCACTCTTACAAAGGTTGACTCGGCCAACATCACTTGCCACGGTGCAAGCACCGGCTGGGTCGAAGTTACCGCAGCCAACGGCGCACTGAACTATCAATACAAGATTGACAACGGAACCTATGGAGAAGCCACGGCTTCAGCTACCGCTACATTTGAAAATCTGGCAGCGGGCAGCCACACAGTCACCGTCAGAGACAACTGCGAGACCGAGGAATCCGTTACCTTCGTGCTGACCGAGCCCGAAGAGCTTGCACTTGCTGTAACGGATCATTCCGACCTTACCTGCAACGGCAACAGCACCGGTTCCATCACCGTGACCGCTTCCAACGGAACTGCTAATTATCAATACAAAATCGACAACGAAACCTACGGTGAAGCAACTGCTGAGACCACCGTTACATTCAGCAACCTTGCCGCTGGAGAGCACACCGTCACCGTCAAGGACAACTGCGGTGTTGAGAAGACCGCTTCCTACACCCTGACAGAACCTGACGTGTTATCCCTTACCGAAAGCACAAATGACCACCACAATGTCTCCTGCTACAACGGCACGAATGGTTCCGTTACTGTGAATGTAACCGGAGGCACCGCCACCTATCAGTACAAGGTAGGCCTCAATGGCACCTACGGCGAAGCAACTGCTGAAACAAGCTTCACTTATGCCAACCGTCCGGCAGAGAAAGACACCCTCTATGTGAAAGACGCCAATGGCTGCGAAGCCTCCGTACCGGTTGAAATCACCCAGCCCAACGAGCTGGAGCTCACCGAGGTGGGAGACGACCACATCGACCTCAGATGTTTCGGTGATAGCGATGGTGAAATCACTGTTACTGCCATCGGCGGCACCGGAACCTATACCTACAAATGGGATGACAACGCATACACGGGCAATGCCCACAAAAACGATCTCGTTGGCGGTGAACACACCATCGTGGTGAAAGACGAAAACAACTGTACCGATACGTTGAGAGTCACCATCCAAGAACCTGCCGAGCTGACCATCGCCAACATCTCCTCGTCCAACATCTCCTGCTACGGCTTAAGCGACGGTACCATCAGCATCACAATGGCTGGTGGAACCCAACCCTACACCTATTCTTGGAGCGACGATTCCAATGGCAATTACAGCACATCCGCAAGCAGAACCCATCTGCCGTCTGACACCTACTATGTGACCGTAAGTGATGCCTACTACTGCCTCGCCAACATCTCCCTTGAGCTCACCGATCCCGGTGAATTTACTGCCACCATCTCCATCGCAAACAACGACAACGAGATTTGTGCTTACGAGACCACCTCATTCACCGCTGAGACCACTGGCAGCATCGCTTCCCTGCAATGGCAGAAAGATGGTGAAAACATTGAAAATGCCACTTCTTCCACTCTCAGCAATGTCAACACAGCTGGCAGCTACACTGTGGTAGCCACCCAGACCACCAGCGGCTGTACCGTAACCTCCGATGCCATCACCCTCATTGTTGATACTGTGCCGAACGTGACCATCACCGGTCATGCCAGTGTTTGCGATGGTGAAAATTTTGAATTAACCGCCCACAATGCGAACCACTATGTATGGAGCGATGGAACGCATCCTATTGAAACCCTTGAAGAAGATACTCTTGTCGCTAATGGCGAGGATATTGATGAAAGCACAACCTACTATGTGACGGGTACCAACAGCTACGGCTGTACGGCTTCCGCAGAATACACCGTTACCGTGAATCCTCTGCCGAGCACCGATCTCACCATCATTGTGAATGGTGAAGACATTGGAGCTACTGGCGAAGGTGACGAAGTGCTACTTTGCGAAGGAGGCAGTGTCACTATTAGCGTACCCTATGTGGAAAGCAATACCTATATTTGGTACAAAGATGGGGAAGAAGAAGAAGAATGGCGTGTGGAAGTTGGTCATACCAATACTCTTGAACTGTCCAATATTACTGAAGAAGAGACTGGCTCTTATTACGTAATTGTTACTGACGCTAACGAATGTGAGGGTTGGATGGAGCCTGTATATGTGTCCGTAGTTCCGTTGCCGAACTTCACATTGTCTGTCGACAATCAGACGACGGGCATCAGCATGTGTGCTGACGGCACCGTCGCCATCTATGCTTCCGGATCATCAGTCCAAGAAGTCTATCCCTATTCATGGGAAGGCGATTACCTTTCTGGAAATTCCAATACCTGGCACACATTCGGACCTGCACCCGCTGGCAACCATACCATTTCTGTAACCGCCATAAACGCTGTGTACGGTTTTGTGTCTGACGAAATTACTGACGACGAAGAACCGATATTAGTCTGTTCCAAGACCGAATCCATTGGCATCACTGTGTATGCTCTGCCGACTGTAACGTTGGCCTCATCACCTGCTGCAACCAATGGCGAAGTCGCTATCTGCGACGGTCAGACTGCAACCCTCACCGCCACTTCAGAGACCAACTCATTCAGCTGGGAAAAGGACAGAGTGTCCATGGAAGGTAGCAGCAACATCTTAGAGGTCACCGAAGAAGGCAAATACACTGTAAGTGTGACTGACGGCAACGGCTGTTCCAACACTTCCGACACGATAACCGTGTACGTGAACCCGCTTCCTGATTTCACTATTGGAAGCGAAACGGAATATGACGAAGGAGATGAAGATGGAATCGAAGTATGCCGCGGCACAGAAGTAGACCTCTATGCTGAACAAGAGTCAGAAGAGGAAATCTACAACTACTCCTGGCAAACCGATGAATACCTTGAATCGAATGATGGTGAAGCCACCTTCCTCAGCACCGCTCCAGCAGGCACCTACACCATCAGTGCAACTGCCACCAACGCAACGACTGGCTGCACACAGTCCCGATCATACACTATTATCGTCCACGAACTGCCGACAATCACAGTCGCCGATGCACAGGTGTGTCTCAATGGCACGGTTGCGCTTTCCGCATCAGGCGCAGATGAATATGAATGGACTCCGATCGAATACTTTATGGCACCCAACACCATAACCGATGTTGTCACTGGCTCCAACGTCACTTTCTACGGCATAGCAGCAGGAGAAACAGAAATCAACATTACAGGTACTGATGAGTATGGCTGTGTGAACGAGACGACGGCCACCGTTACCGTACTCGAACTGCCCACCACTGGTCTTACACTGGCTAACAAAGAGATTTGTCAAGGGGCAAGCACAAGCTGGACCATTGAAAATGGCAACTACACCAACTATGTATGGGCTTCTTCTTCCGAAGATGCGCTGACCGCTGACGGTGCCACCGCCACCTTCACGAGTTCCACCACGGGTACGCACTCCGTAACCGTAACCGTTACCGACAACAACAACTGTACCAATTCATCTTCCGCTGAAGTCATGGTTCATGCGTTGCCCACTCCCACCCTCTCCAGCGATAACGCTGTCTGCGAAGGCAATACCATCACCTTCACCACCGATATCGCCAATGCTGACAACGGCATTCATGACTACATCTGGACCTATCCTGAGACTAATGCCACGGTAGAAGGTGAAACCACGGGTAACACCCTCACCTTGAGCTGGTCTGACAATGGCTCCAAGACCGTGACCGTGAACTACACCGATGGAAACGGCTGTACGGCAACGCAAGCCGCCTCACGCAGCATCACGGTGAACGCACTTCCCGACGTGGTCATCACCAACGGACAGTCCGCCGCCATCTGCCTGGGCGGAACGGTGAACCTGACCGCTGCCGGTGCTACCAGCTATGTATGGGAGAACGAAGCTGGCAACACTGCCGCCATCACGGTTGAGCCGAAGAGAGACTCCACCTTCACGGTAACGGGTACCGATGGCAACGGCTGTTCCAACACCGCCGCCATCAACATCACCGTGTATGACACTGTGAAACTGACGGCTACCAACGCCACCCAGGCGCTCTGTCTCGGCACCGCCATTGAGCCCATCGCGCTGACGATTGCCAACTGCACCCTCGACTTCGGCCAGATGTCGAGTGAGTTGACTTACAATGCAACCGACAACACCATCACGGGCGAGTTGACCACTGCCGGTGTCCACAGCTTCACCATCACGGCCACCTCCGAGCACGGATGCAGCAGCAAGAGCCTGCCGGTATTTATCACCATGAACGACACGGTGAAACTGACGGCTGACAACACCACGCAGACGCTCTGTCTCGGCACCGCCATTGAGCCCATCGCACTGACGATGGACAACTGCGAACTTGATTTTGGCCAGATGCCGACCAATGACCTGACCTACGACGAAAGCGACCACATCATCACAGGCGAGGTGAGCAGCGCCGGTGTCCACAGCTTCACCATCACGGCCAGCAGCACCACCTGTCCTTCTACCGAAAAGAGCGTGGAGGTGAGTATCACCATGAACGACACTGCACGCCTCGTGGCCACCAACACCACGCAGGAACTCTGCCTCGGTGAAGCAATCGATGACATCGTGCTCGACACGGCTCATTGCACGCTTGACTTCGGTCAGATGCCCACTGGTTTGAGCTATAACGCCGGTGAACACAAGATCAAGGGCGAGCTGGAGCAAGCCGGAACCTATACCTTCACCATCACGGCCAGCAACAACTGCGGCAACAAGACCCAGGAGGTGAGCATCACCATGATGGATACCGCGAAGCTGACGGCTACCCATACCACGCAGACCCTCTGCCTCGGCACACCGATTACAGCTATCGTGCTGGATACCGCCAACTGCGAACTCAACTTCACTCTGCCGACGGGTCTTACCTACAACGAGGCCGATCATCAGATCGAGGGTGAAATTCTCACAGCTGGTGTTCACAACTTCACCGTGACAGCTACTAGCGACTGTGGTGAAAAATCGGTGGACATCACCATCACCATGAACGACACCGCACACTTCGAGGCCGACAATCTCACGCAGCCCCTCTGCTTGGGTACAAACATCACCCCGATCGTTTTGGACACTGCACACTGCACGCTTGATTTCGGCAGCATGTCAAATGAGTTGAGCTACAATGCAGCTGCACATCAGATTGAAGGCAGACTGACGACAGCCGGCACGCATGAATTCACCATCACCGCCACTGCCGGCAACAACTGCGGCTCCAAGACCCAGAATGTGAGCATCACCATGAACGACACCGTGAAGTTGGTTGCCCTTTCACCTGCCGACAACTTCAGCCAGGAGTTCTGCAAAGGCATTGCGATGACCGACCTGAACTTCTACGTTGCCAACTCTGATGATGTAGAACTCACCGGGGCACCCGCAGGCGTAACACTCGCAGCCGTCACAGCTGAAAGCGAAACCGAGCCGAACTACGTAATGAGCGGCACGCCGACTGCAACCGGCACCTTCAACTTCACCATCACCGCTTCCAGCGAAGCTTGCGAGGCTAGCGTCAAGACCTTCAACGGCACCATTATAGTGGATACCATCCCGGCAGTCACCATCACCACCGATGCTGTCAACAACACGGTTTGTGCAGGCGAGACTATCACGCTGACCGCCACGGAAGGCTATGAGGAATATACCTGGAATGCTGAAGGTGAGGAATACATCTTTGAAACAGAACCTGACAGAACCGAATACACCGTCACGGTCACCAATGGTGAAAACTGTAGCAACACGGCTACCATCAACATTACCATCAACGCATTGCCGACGGTAACGATTTCAGAAGAGAACGGCCTCAGCACCATCTGTGCCGACAGCGCCTTCCACTTCGTTGTCAATTGCGCCACCGCCGTTGAGTATGTATGGAGATTTGACAACGAAGACAACGGGGCTACTGGAGCCACCTTGCGCGCCACTGACGCCGGTACTTACTCCGTAATCGTCACCGATGAAAACGGCTGCTCAAAAGAATCCAACACACTGACGGTGAACGTGAACGAACTTCCGGAAGTTGAAACCGAACACGAGAATGTGAGCTGCACCGAGTTAGGTTCCGCCACCGTCATTGTGACCACCGGCATTGGCGAATACACCTGTGCTTGGAACGGCGGCACTCCTGAAGAGATGACGATCATGGCCGACCTTCCCACCCTCATCATCAATGAGCTTTCTGAAGGCACCTACACCTATGTCGTTACTGACCATAACAGCTGCTCCACCGCTGGAACCGTCACCATTGAGAATCCTGGTTTCATCACCGGTACGCAGAGCATCCTCAGCGACATTGCTGAAGCAGGTATCTGCAAAGGCTCCGACAATATCGTAACCTTCACGATTGACGGTGGCACTCCTGACTACAGCATCGAATGGGTGAACGTGAGCAATGGCGAAGTGGTGGCCGAAACCGACGAGATCAGCAGCACCCCCGCTACCTTCAACCTCAACGAGCTGGCCGCTGGAGAGTACCTCTTGGCTATGGTCATCACCGATGCCTACCTCTGCTCCGGCAATGCCACCGACACGATTGAGTTCACCGTCTGGCCGACCTATAATATCGTGCGTGAAATCAACATCGGCACCGGTCTTAACGAATACACCTACGGCGAACAAACCTACGCTATTACCAATGGAATTCCCGAAGTTCCTGAAACTGAAGAACTCGAAACAGCACATGGTTGCGACAGTATCATCAGCTATGTGGTCAACCAGTACGACCTCGAAATCCTCTTCGCTGATACTTGTATCATGACCCGTTCCAGCTACACCAGAGAATATACCAACACGCCGAATGAACTGTTAGGCGACACCATCTATCTCGCTAAGAATACTCCCTCCTATTTCTACGCCTACCTCAGCAACACCACTGAAAACACTTGGAATGGCGAAAAAATGGATATGAGTTATGAGCTGCAGTACAGCGAACAGCCCATCTCCGAAGATGACATGCCGAACCTTGTGGAGAACTTCAGCATCTCCACCTACTATGACCGTGTGGGCGTGTATTACGGAGTGGCCGATCTGACAGAACCCACTGGAGAGATTCCAAGCACAACGTTTGCCTTCCGTCAGACCGCCAACAGTACCATCATGCAGTTCGACTACTTCTACTTCGAAGCCTTCAAGAACATTCCGAACAAGGTCACCTTCACCGGGTTGGAGAACGGCACATATACTTTGAAACTGAAAGCCGAGTTGCGCAACAGTGTCGAAGAAACTGGCATCGACCGTAACGGTATCTACAACCCCTACATCGTGAACCGCAGATACGGCCATATCCTTGGTGGTTACGGTGATACCGTTGGCACAAAGGAGGTGATTGCCGCTCGCAACCTCACTATCATCGTCAACGAGGACGGTGTGAATCCGGCTGGTGCTCCCGCTGCCATCAGCGAATACAGCAGCGAAGCCTCTGTCCAATCATTCCCGAACCCCGTCAACGAACAGCTGAACCTTGTCATCCATGGCATGGAGGGCAACACCCAGATCACCATCACGGATGCACAGGGCAAGGTGGTTCGCGTCATCAATGCTGAGCTCACCGGCAGTACAGAAGTGCTTACCTACAGCGTTGCTGAATTTGCACAGGGCATTTACTTCCTCAATGTACGAAACAGCGAGAAAGTCATCTCACAAAAATTTGTCGTCACGAGACGATAAAACCACATCCATTCCATCAAAGGCGGCCTGAAAAGGTCGCCTTTGATTTTTTATGACACACAAAATGTCCGAATCTCAAATAATTACAACTAAACTGATAAAAATAAGAAAATAACATGTAATTTTGCAACGTCAACCTTTCACTGAATGAGTTGACGAGTAAAATAAAAAAAGACGCATCTGTAGATGAAAACCCCTAAACTCCTTTCGCTGGTGATGTCCGTCATTCTGCTGGCCACGTTTTCCGCCCACGCTCAGCAGTACATCGGCTGCCGTACCGCCGACGGCAACGGCTGGGAAGAAACACCCATGTTTCGCAAGACGATTAGTTTTTCTAAAAAAGAGATTCATAGTACAGATATTTTTCTACGAATCCGTTCATTAGGATATCACGAAGTGTATGTAAACGGCGTAAAAGTGGGCGACTGTGTGCTGCAACCCGCCGTGTCACAACTCAACAAGTGGGCATTGGTTAATTATTACGAAATTACGGACTATCTGCATGAAGGCGACAATGAACTGCTCCTGTGTATCGGACAAGGTTGGGGACGGGTATATGGCAAACCAGCGGCGGTGGCTGCGCAGGTATATTGGGAAGAATATCGTATTAGAAATGGAAGAATTGTCCGTAAAACATCCAAAACAAGAGCAGCTACCGATACCACATGGCAGGCCTCGCCAAGCGGCTACCAATACACTGGCAGTTGGCAACCTCTCCAGTTTGGCGGCGAACGCTTCGACGCACGGGTTCAACCTGAATGGCGTTCCGCCTCCCATTTCGAGACAGCCGATATTTTCGACCATAGTCAGCATTTTCGAGGCAATCGCATCATCGACACATTGGCACCTGTATCGGTGACCCGTACCGATGACAGCACCCTGCTTCTCGACTTCGGGCGGGTGCTCACAGGATGGTTCCAAGCCGGCTTCCAGCCGCTGCCGTCCGGTCGCGAAGTCACAATGGAGTACCTCGACCACCTGCACGCCACACCGCCCCATACCGAGAGCGATTATTATGTGTCGGACGACAGCGGCAACGACCATTTCACCAACCGATTCCATTACCACGCCTTCCGCTACGTGCGCGTGACAGGAGGCGACATCAAAGAGGCGCGCGCCCTACAAATCAGCGCCCTTAACCCCAACGAGGCCTCCACCTTCGAATGCTCCGACTCCAACCTCAACGCCATCCACAACCTCATCCAATACACCCTCCAATGCCTCACCCTCAGCGGCTATATGATGGACTGCCCCCATCTGGAACGGATGGGCTACGGCGGCGACGGCAACTCCTCCACCATGACGTTGATGACGATGTACGATGTGCGCGACACTTACTTTAACTGGCTCCAAGCGTGGATGGATGCGATGGACAGCACCGGTTCGTTGCCCTACGTGGCTCCAGCATTTCCCACCGGAGGCGGCCCCTACTGGAGCGGCTTCATCATCAAGGCACCTTGGCGCTTGGCGCTTAACTATGGCGAACCCGGTTTTTGGCGATTCGGCAGTCTTTACGGCTATATGAACTGGCATTACGACTATATGAAAGCATGGCTGGACTACGTGAAGCGATATAGTCCTGATGGTCTTCTCGAACCCTGGCCCAACGAGGGACGGATGTGGTTCCTCGGCGACTGGCTCGCACCCGACGGTGTGGATGTGAGCGGCGAGTCGGCCCTATTCGTAAGTAATTGTTTCATCGTGGATTGCCTCAACGATATGGAGCGGATAGCGAAAATGTTAGACCATGATGAGGATGTGAAAATGTTTGTCAGCTGGCGCGAACGGCTTAAAACCAACATCCACCAAAAATTCTACCATCCCGAGACCCACACCTACGCCAACGGCACGCCGCTCGACCAGAGCTACGCCCTGCTGATGGACATTGCGCCCGACGACACCATCCGCGAGGCGGTCGAAGCACAGCTGCTTGCCGACTGCCACGGAAAGTACAACGACCATATCGCCGTGGGGCTCATGGGCGTACCGATTTTCACCGAGTGGTGCATCCGCGAGCGGCAGACCGACCTGATGGCCACCATCCTGCGCCAACCCGACTACCCCGGCTACCTCCACATGCTCAACCACGGGGCGACCACCACTTGGGAATCATGGGGCTGCGAACGCGACAATGGAGAGAAGGTGGTGGAAGACCGCAGCCGAGTACACAACTGCTACAATGGGGTCGGCATCTGGTTTTACCAGGCATTGGCGGGCATACAGCCCGATCCAGAACACCCTGGCTACCAACACTTTTTCATCGACCCGCAACCGTGCGAGGGAGTCGAATGGGTGCGCGCCACAAAGCCCACCCTATACGGCACCATCAAGGTGGAGGTGTTGGATCAATATGCCACCCACTTGAAAGTGACAGTTCCTCAAGGCACCACCGCAACCGTATTTCCAGGCACCGACTTGGAAATCACGCTCACCGCTGGGGAATGGGATATAGAATAGCGGTTAATAATTCCTATTTCACATCTTTTACGCACCGCACGGAGTACCCATTTCCCTTTTCGGCTGACACTCCCAATACGGTAGAGAAATTGTTGACCAGATAACGGCGGCCCGCACTGGTGGCATCCACTTTTGTGCCCGTCCAGAAGAAAGCGCAGCGACCGAACACATGGTAGCCTTGCTGATAGTCGCCAGCAGGCAGAGCCGAGAAACCCGTCGCATTATTCTTGTAACGATCATTACCCACCATACATTCGTCAGAATCGCTCTCCTGCCAAACATTCCCTCTTTCAGCTAATGCCTTGGCAATATTCTTTTGGTCACCTCCGCAACGATATTGACGCTGGTCTCCCACATAATTGGTCAGCTGATCCCATTCAGCATCAGTGGGCAGATGCCACCCTTCGGGACAGACTTTCATGGCGGCGGTCCAATTGTACAGATAGCCGTATTGCGCTATGCGACTATCTTGATTGTTAGGACAATAGCGGTAAGGGACCTTGGCGTTGAAATCATTACCCCAAGCAATCTCCTTGCCTTTGCAGTCATGCGTGGCGCGCATATTCTCCGCCATCCAGCACTGATCGCCAATCTGCACCGTTTTATATACATTGCCATCCTGGTCAGTCACCGTAGCAGCATCCGGACAGGGTGAAACGGGGGCCTCAGAAAAGCTATAGTCTTTCCACTCCTCCTTAGCACTCTCCAACAGACTGCGAAATGTGGAATCGTTGTGCAGGAAGGCCAGATGACATGCCGCCAGCAACCGACCTGCCTGCACGTCGGAGGCGTAATGGTAGCCGGCAATCACACGACTGTAACCATACTCGTAACCATACTTCAGCAGCTCATTCTGCCGTTCCGGACACACCTCGGTCATCACGAGGGCAATGCCCCATCCGAGAGCAGCAGAGGTAGAAGGATAAGATGAACTCATCCTGTGCGACTCCTCCTCTTCAGGTATCAGAGAAGGTTCACCCAACTGCACATACGGACGCTTGCGGAAGGTACTGCTTAACTTCAATGTCTGCACTTCCACCATCAAAGTTTGTTGCACATAGTACAATAGCTTTGCGGTATGGGGCGTGGCTTTTGCGGAGACTTCTTTTGCCGTAACTGTCGAAAGCACTCGGTACAGCGATTCGTCAGAGTCATCGGCATCGGCGATGGCCTGCTGTCCGCGCTCTGTATCGCGCTCGCCCTTGGCCAGCCAGTAGGCAGCCACATCGCCGTAGTAGAAGATGCTGGCCGTATCGGCTGGGGCATCGAGGATGCGGTTGAGATGGGGAGCAACTGGTTTCTCCTTGGCCACCCCCGGTCGCAGTGTCAGGTATTCTGCACGGGCGGCAGCGAGGTCGCTGGCATAGCCGGGAGAGGTATGCATCCTGGCAAATCCCGCTGATGAGGCCAGACGCCCCGCATCCACATCGCTCTGCCAGTGCGCCCCCACAATCACTCGGCTCTGTCCGTACTCATAGCCGCGCCGCAAAATCGTGTCTTGCAACTCAGGCAGCATCTCTGCCAATGCCAAGGCTGTTGACCACCCCTCAGCGGTGTGCCCCGACGGGTAGGAGCCGTTGCCACGCAGCTCCTCCTCGTTGTCGAACTCACCCGCCACATGTTCGTTCATGCGGGCAAAGGGCCGCATGCGCATATAGTATTTTTTTACGGTATATACACTTATATCGCCTGTATAACAGGCTTTTTCCATGAACTTCCAGATGGCAGGTGTGCCCGTTTTGGTGATGGTGATGCCCATCGCCTCGCCGAAAACGGTGGCCATGCGCTCTATGCCATACAGCGACTCCCAGCTGGCCTGTGCCCCACGCGGCGTGCTGCGCATCGACTTGCCCCATATCCAGCAGTTGACATCGTGGGCAAACAGCACACTTGACGTATCGGGCGGCGCCGGCAGGTAATACTCGCCGGCAGGCGCTCCGTATTGGTAATAGTAGTGGTCATCCTGCCCTACGGCCGATGACAACATCCCCACCAAAATGATGAGGAGGAGACCAAAATTATGGAATATCTTGTTCATAATTATATTTTTTTCGCTTTAATGGTAATGTCGAAATAATGATTCGGCTTCGCATACGGCACCAGCGGCTGGCAGCCGATAGCGGGCTCGGGCAGCAACACCGCGCAGAGGGTATTGGAGATGTGCGCCAACCTCGGGTGCAACTCCTGCGGCAGCCCATCTAAAATGCCTTTGAATACGCTCCACCGTATCTTCTCGGGGTCGTAGGCGTAGTCGTGCCACACGATGATGGATTTTTCATTTTTTAATAAGGGAAGAACGGATTGCGTGTCGCGCCTTACCGCCTCGTAATGATGGTCGCCATCAATAAAAATCAGGTCGAACTGCTTTTTGTAGGGTGTGAAGTCGAAGGTTTCGGAGTTGCCTAACAGCTGGGTGACGTTCGGAAGATTTTTTGAAAAGAAGAAATGCAAATCTGCATACTCTTCAGAATGAGTAAGTTGCAAAATCTCTTCCCGCGAAAGGTTCAGCGTGGTGCAGTGCGGCACGATGGAAGCCACGTTGGCCACACTCTCCCCGCGCCACGTGCCGATCTCGAAATAGCTCTCAGCCTGGAAATGCGCCGCCAAGGTTTTTAACAGAGCCAAATCAGTGGGCCAGGTGCCGCCCGACAGATAGGTGTAGGGTGAAACGGTCTGCTGCCCGTCCGGCAGCCAATCGGTCAAGGGCACTACCGGCAACCCGTCCGGAAACGGATACTGTTTCGCTACCTCCCTGTGCATCACCTCCTCATCATCGAGAACGTGGTTCAACAGGTAGGGGTGACGAAGAATTAAGCCGAAGGCTTTCAGCGCTTTATGGATTTTACTCATGATTTTTGGGGATTTCTGTTTTAGGGTGAATGGCGGAATGGCAATACCCTTTCAGTTCTATATAATATTGACGGATATTTTGTGGTGTGATGATGAAATCAGATATGCGTAAGTGGCTCTGTTTGAGGAATAAGATGGAGATGAAGATGGCATTGGCGGCATTCGCGCAGGTGGTGGTGATAGCGGCCCCGTAGATGCCGATAGCGGGAATCAGGGTGAAACCGCAGAGCAGGGTGAACACCACCCCGCAAAGTGCCGTATAGGTATTAATATGGTATTTGCCGATGCCGGAATAATAGTGCCCGAAGATGAGCGCGAGGCAGTAGAGCAGTGCGCCGGGGGCCAGAATCCATATCAGGTAGGTGACCTCGCCGAACTCGGGACCGAACAGCAGTCGGTAGAAAGCCGGCGGGAAACAGGCCAACAGGATCATAGCCGCCGCCGACACCAGCAGACATACCTTGCTCAACTCCAGCGTCAGCCGCTGCGAGTAGGCCTGGTCGTCGGCATTGGCGATGCGGGCGTACTGCACCAGCGCGATGCTGCGGCTGATAATCCATACCGCCTCCACTAGCGACACCGCATTGGAAAAGACACCTGTACTTCCAATGTCAACATAAGTATCTAACAAATAATAACTTAAACGAAGATTGAAAAACTGCACAAAGTGGCTGCTCTGGTTCAGCAGGCCGAAGCGGAACAGGTCGCGCAGCACCTCGCGGTACTCGTGCCACGCATGGATGCGGAATCCACGGAACTCGTTGCGCAGCAGGAAAAGTCCGGCCAGCCAGCTGCCGCCGTACGCCACATACAGGGCGATGATGTAGGCGTTGAGGTTGAGCATCTCAAACTGGAAGTAGCAGATGCAGAGGGTGGCCAACAACGCCGCAGGCTGCCACAGATTCACCCAGTTGGCGGCCCGCACCCGCTCTCGCCCGATGAGAATGGTGGTGTTGACCGCGCTCAGCGATGACAGTACCGACAACAACCCGATGTGCAGGGCGATAACGTGCGGCAGGTCGTGATAGAACAGCGGGATGACCGCCGCAGCGGTGAGTCCGACCAGTGTGGACCATAAATAGCTGGGTACAAACAGTTTGGAGAATGGATGCTTGGGGGTGAGATACACCAAACTGGCGCCGCTCACAATGTCGGAGAAGATCAGGATGAAGGCGATGGTGGAGAGCAGCAGGGTCTGCTCGCCCTTGCCCACATCACCGACCATTTGCGAAATCACAGCCGAGACAATGAAGCTGAGCAATGCTCCCAGCACCTTGGTTCCCAGCGTGTTGATAATTTTCCTGAACACGGTTTCGCAGATTGGTTAATACAGCAAATCGATGTCGCCTTTGCCCTCGCGCACCACCTCAATCTCGCCGGAGGTGCAGTCCACCACAGTAGAGGGCACGTTGTCGCCGTAGCCGCCGTCGATCAACATATCCACCTGGTCGCCATAGCGCTCGTAAATCAGTTCGGGGTCGGTGGTGTACTCGATGACCTCGTCGTCGTCTTTCACGGAGGTGGAGAGGATGGGATGCCCCAATACGCGCACAATCTCGCGGGTGATGGAGTTGTCGGGCACGCGGATGCCGACCGTTTTCTTGTTGCTTTGCAGCAACTTAGGCACATCGTTGTTGGCCTCCAAAATGAAAGTGTAGGGACCGGGAAGCGTGCGCTTCATCACCTTGAAGATGTTGTTGTTGATGGGTTTGCAGTAGGCGGAGAGGTGACTGAGGTCGTGGCAGATGAAGGTCATCGCGCTCTTCTTTTTCTTGTCGCCCAGCATCTCAGAGATGCGTTCTATGGCCTTTGGCTTGAAAATATCGCACCCGATACCATAGATGGTGTCAGTAGGATAGATGATAATGCCGCCATCCATCAGACAATCCACCGCCTTTTGTATTTCGCGCGGGTTGGGGTTTTCGGGATATATTTTCAGAAACATAATGCTTATAAATAAAAGAGGGTAAGCTACTTACATCACATCGCTACAACCAATGTACCCTTGCTGCATTCCTGCCCTGGGGGAGTTGAAAGGGAGCAGATTGTATAAGACTTACCCGACTGCAAAAGTACAACTTTTTTCATTATCACCCCATTACCCTCAAAAAAAATTTTTTTCTTTGTAGGAATACTTATTTATGAAGAAAAAGTTGTATCTTTGCTGAACGGAATTCAACGTAAATTCAACCAATATTAATCCAAAAAAAAAGCATTATGAAGAAAAAATTTATCTGTACCGTATGCGGTTATGTTCACGAAGGTGACGAGGCTCCTGATTTTTGCCCCCAGTGCAAAGTGCCGAAAAGCAAGTTTAAAGAACTGAAGGAGGATGATGCCCTCACTTTTGTTACCGAGCACGTCATTGGTATTGCCAAGGAAGGCACCACCGAAGAGATGATCAAAGATCTCAACGCTCATTTCAACGGTGAATGCTCAGAGGTGGGCATGTATCTGGCGATGAGCCGTCAGGCCGACCGCGAAGGCTATCCGGAAATCGCTGAGGCTTTCAAGCGCTATGCTTGGGAAGAGGCCGAACACGCCGCCAAGTTCGCCGAGCTGCTCGGTGATGTGGTGTGGGACACCAAGACCAACCTCGAGAAGCGTATGAATGCTGAGGCCGGCGCTTGCGAAGACAAGATGCGTATCGCCCGCAATGCCAAGGAGCAGAACCTCGACGCCATCCACGACACCGTTCACGAGATGGCCAAGGATGAGGCCCGGCACGGCAAGGGTTTCGAAGGTCTTTACAACAGATATTTCAAGAAATAATTTCGGTTATTTCTGATGTTTCAAGCGCACAGTCTTTGCTGTGCGCTTTTTTTTGTGTATTGGATCGGTTGTTTTCAACCGTCGTAGGGGCTAATGAAGATTCGCCCCTACGTTTTGAAATCGATTGTTTGTCGCGGCCGTAGAGACGTTGCGCGCAACGTCTCTACAGAGGACCGACCAATTACCGTTTCACCACCTTCCGTACGCCCATGACGCGTCCGTCGCCGACCAATTTGATCATGTAAACGCCCGCGGCGTATTGCGACAGATCGATTCGTAGAGACGCGCCATGGCACGTCTCTACGGTATTCAACAACCGTCCATACACGTCAAATATCTGAATATCAATATCCTCCAATTGTACATTGTTCATTGAAAATTGTACATTGACCATTCCCGTGGTGGGATTCGGATATACGGCGAAGGTGGGATCTTCCATAACAGGATTGTCAATGCCATAGTTAGTGGTATCGGTGGCAAGACTAACCCGCACATTGTCAACACTATAAAAATGTGTGGATTGATCGTAAGAGTTTAGTTTGAAGGCGAGGTGGAGAATGCCGGAAGGAGTCGCATAGTTTTGCAAATAATAGCACCTGTGGGCATCGAGAGGATCTCCATAGAAGTGAGGCGAAATGGTGTCTATCAGATGGAATGTCGTGGTGTCGTAACGGTCGGTGAGGTACCCCAGCAGCATCGTTGAGGCGATCGTGTCGCGACTGTTGTAGAGGTCAAACTCCACCCGCAACTCCTCCAAGTCATTGCAGAAAGGAGGAAATACGGCATACAGTTCCCGTCCTATCATGCCACCTTCCACCCCCAACGACATCAGCAGCGACGGATTGTTGATGGCAAAACTCCCGTTGTAAACATGTGGCGCAAATCCCTCATAATAACCACTATAGTAAAAAGACCAACAGTCGGGCTGGTCTGCCATCTCAAAGACATTATACGTGCAAATGTAATTGGTGAAATCCTCAAAATAGGGTTTGAGATATCTTACAGAGTAACACTCGCAAGCAGTATGGAAGAAAAGGGTGTCGCTCCAATAGGAGTGGTTATCCCCACATAGGGCACGGACTATCACATAATAATCGGCATCGGCGGTAAGAGCGCCGAGGTAGCAGGAATCGGTATTTACAGTAAAGTGGGTGCCCGAAAGTTCCACATCCCAAAGGTTTTGGGAAGAATCCTGCGGCTGCCACGTCACCGCGTAGGTCTGGTCGTCTAATCCCGTTACCCGCAGGCCCAACGGGTAGTCACAGTCCAGCACCGTGCGCACAAGGATGTCATCCAGACAGACGCTGTTGCGTACAACGGTGTCAACGCTCCAGCGGAATGCGATGCGCGCCCGCAACGTGTCGGGAATGCCATAGTCGCGGAGTCTGAGCACGTGGGTGACGGCCCGATTCTGACTAAAATAGTGATTACAAGGTATTTCTGTTAAGGGTGTAAATTCCTCATCTACATTAAGATAACCCACCTCAAAAGTGACCTTATGGGTGGAGGTCATCGCGGTGGTAAAATGCAGTTCCAACTCGGAAAGCGGATTCGAAAATTGGGGCAGCGCCACGCCACATTGCGACCCAATCGACCACAATTGGGAGGAGAGGTGGGTGCCGGTCAGGATCAGGGCTGTACTGCCAGCAGTCGGTGTATAGTCTCCCTGATAAATTTGTGGGAAATAGGTTTCGTCGGCTCCTTCCGAAAACCGCTTCCAGCAGTTAGGGAAAGTGCCAGGCGACATTCCTTCAAAATTTTCTGTATAGAACACGCTGTCACTCAATGTGATAATGGTGCATTCGGTGTTGAAAGCAAGCGGTAGCGACCAGTCTGACCACACCTCACCTGCACATTCCTGCCGGACATACACCTCGTAAGCAGTGTTGGGCAGTAGATTGGGAATCCAGCGTGAACTTTCCTCTCCGGTAGCGGAAACGCGGGTGCCAGTACCCAGTACGAAACCCGCGGGACCATATTCCAGTTCCACCGCCGCGTCCTGATAGTAGGTGCCCCATCCGATTTGTACTGCCTCTACTTCTACCCACAGGAGATGCGGGGTTGGTGGTGCCAAACAATCGTCTGCGGCCTCAATCTGAACAGAAAAAATGGAAATTTCATTGCTTTGCTTGTTAGCGATAAATGAAATTTGGTAATTATCAGATAGATACGGAAGGATTACGGTGTCAGTGGCCGTTATTTCAGTACAAGTCTTCAGGAGTGTCCACGGCGATGTGTCAGCATTGCGGTAATAGATATTCAGTTCTGTCCCTAAATTGACAGCAGACAACTGGTAGGAAAATATGCAAGTGGCTGTTTGCAAGGATGATAAGTCAAAGGTGGGCGACTGAAGACGGCGGGTAGGGCCATTGCCAAAATAGTCGGAAAAGAGCCGGCCTATATCGGGCTGCCAGCCGTTAAAATGGCCGTCGCGTTGCTGCCAACAGGCGAAAGTGCTGTCTGCAAAATCTTCAAAATATGGATGTTGCTCATCCACTGCTATGGCAGGACAATTGGTCTGGAAACGGAAGATGGCGGCTTCGGAACTGTCGGCGCCACCGCAGAGAGTTTGAAGATAGACGTCATATTCAGTGCTTTCCATTAAAGGCTGGAGCGTGGCAGAATTTGACGAACTGACGAGAATGGTGCCTGTGCCTTGTGCAAATCCGGCCGGACCGTACTCGACACGGCAGGGGGCATTGGTCTCTGTCGGTTGCCAGCGAAGGGTAGCAGATGTATCGGTGATGGTAACAGCCTCTATGTCAAATGGTTTTCGGCAGGAAGGGATTGGGCGGATGAGGATGTCGTCGATAAACACGCATTTTCGTTGATTGACATAATAACTATGGTATTGGTGCTCAAGACGAAATGCCAATTGTGCATCGGCAGGGAAGTCGATTCCTTCCAACGAAACCTCGTACCGCACAGGTGAATCGGTCAGGAGGTAGCTGTTGCGGAAAGAGGTCACGGGCACAAAATCCACCTCTTCAAAAACCGAGTCGTTGGTCAAGTAGCCGAGCGAAAGAAGGCAGCTGCTGTCGCTTATGGCGGAGGAGAGGGAGAAGCCGACTTCAAGGGTATTCAGATTGGTGGCGATACGAGGAAGGATGGCGTACGTTTCAGTCTGGCTATAGTAATTTACCCTCATCTGCAAACAATTATTGCTCAATATGATTCCATATGCACCCATGGTATCCCCTTTCACAATTTTTGGCGCATACGCTCCGCCTGTCCCATGCGTAAGCCTTTGCCAGCAGGTGGGCATACTGGCCGTCGCATTGGCGCACGGGGGGACGGCTACGGAATCGTAATCAGAAAAATCTTCCCAAAAATAATGGGTATCATCAATCATAATTGGCTGA
This sequence comes from Bacteroidales bacterium, assembly GCA_045130235.1. Lineage (GTDB taxonomy): Bacteria > Bacteroidota > Bacteroidia > Bacteroidales > WCHB1-69 > UBA1756. Next base: position 35,684 of record JBGUPJ010000023.1, on the reverse strand, counting down.
CATTCCGTATTTTGTGAAAACAATTCTTCAGAAAAGAATCCCAAAAGGAGAAATGCCACCAAGAAATTTATAATGTTTTTCATGGTCATCAATTTTGTAACATTCTTAATGACGCAAATACATTAAAAAACGCTGCAAAGTTCCGCTGTTTTTTTTGCATTTTTCCCGCCTCACACCTCTGTCGCGGCAGGGATTGGAGCGGACACGAGCGAAGCGACGTAGAGCGGAAAGCCCGACGGCGACCGTAGGGAGCCGGGCCGCCCAAAAAAGAAAAAAACAGCTACAGATAGGACTGCATCACCGTGGCCACATCTACGCCCTTCGGCAGCAGATAGGTGCACAGCCCCACCGCCTTCGCCCCCTCGATGTGGCGGGCCGTGTCGTCGATGAACAACGTCTCCTCGGGTACGAGCCCCTGCTCGGTCACCACCCGCCGGAAGGCCTCCACGTGCGGCTTGCGCATGTGCATCTCGTGCGAGAAATAGGCCTTTACGAAGCACTCCTCGAAGATGTCGCAGCCGTACTGCGCCCGCAACTGCACCTGAAAACAGTCGTAGTTGAGCTGGTTGGTGTTGCTGAAAAGAAATAGCCGGTACTTCTTTTTCAACTGCCGCAACATCTCCACCCGATGCGGCGGCAGGTCGATGATAATGGCATTCCAGGCATCATCAATCTGCTGGTCGGTGAGCGCCACCGGCGAGAGCGAACGGATGTAGTCGCGAAACTCGGGCACGCTGATACGACCCTCCTCGAACAGGTCAATCGCCTCAGTCTGAGCAGCCTGCGTGTATTGCTGGGTGAAATTGTGCAGTCCGTAGGTGGCGAATCGGTCGGCGATGTTCTCGTAGCGGATGTCGTACAACACGCCGCCCAGGTCGAAGATGATGTTTTTGATGGAAGATGTCATGAAAATTGTCCTTTAAAAGCCTGATATACTAAAACTTGCCCTTTATCGTGCAGCTCGATGGTGAAGCTATCGCCTAACGACTCGTTGGAGGCGCCTTCCCACAGCTCGGCGAAAGTGCGCTGGGCTACGGGGTAGCGCAGTCCGTGGAAGGTGAGCCTTGCGGTGGGCGTGAAACTGAAGATGGAGACCTGCTCGCCCGCCCGCGACGTGAAGGTGGTGGTGGCGCTGATGGGCGTGAAAATCCCATAGTTGCTGACCATGCGCACCCGGAACCGACCGGCATAGCGCAGCAGCAGTCCGAGGTTGGCTAACGTATGGTCCTCGCGCAGCCCGGTGCCGCCCAGAATAGTGATGTCGTCCAGACCGTGCGCCTCGCAGTAACGGAACGCCTTGGTGAGGTCGTTGTAGTCGGTGCTGGGGTCGGCATCGATGATGCTGGCATAGCGGTTGCGCTGCTCGGCAGTCAGCGAGTCGCCGTCGCCCACAATCACAGTTGGCCGGACGCCCAGCTCCTCCAAATGGCGGATGGCTCCGTCGCAACATACGATGGTTTCGGCACTGTGTATCAGCTTGATACATTGGGGGGCGGACGGCTTTTCGCCATTGGCAACGATGATGATCATAACGCTATTTTTGAGGGTGCAAAATTACGGAAAAAAGGGCGAATATTTTTTTCATCCTAACGCTATATTCAAGAAAAAAAGTGTACTTTTGCCGTGCGAAAAATGTGGAGAGATTTGTAATGATTGCAACCACTTGAAAAAATGCTAAACCATTGGTTTCCCACCTTTTTCGTTATAACTAATTTATTAACATTTAATATTTTAAACATGAGCTATCTGTTTACATCCGAATCAGTATCTGAGGGGCACCCCGACAAAGTGAGTGACCAAATTTCAGACGCTCTGCTCGACTCTTTCCTCGTACAGGATCCGAAGTCCAGAGTGGCTTGCGAAACATTAGTTACAACGGGCATGGTGGTTTGTGCCGGCGAGGTCACCACCAACGGCTACGTGCCGGTTGATGAAGTAGCAAGAAAAGTCATCCAGAAAATTGGCTATACCAAGAGCGAATACCGTTTCGACGCTCTGTCGTGCGGTGTGGTGTCGGCCATCCACCGTCAGTCGCCCGACATCAACCAGGGGGTGGACCGCGAGAACGAAAAAGACCAGGGGGCCGGCGACCAAGGCCTGATGTTCGGCTATGCGTGCAACGAAACCGACAACTACATGCCGCTCACCCTCGACCTGGCGCACAGCCTCATGCGCGAGCTGGCCGCCATCCGCCGCGAGGGCAAGAAGATGCGCTACCTGCGCCCCGACGCAAAGTCGCAGGTCACCATCCAGTACGATGACCACGGCAAGCCGATGGCCATCGACACGATTGTGGTCTCCACCCAGCACGACCCCAATGTCACCACCGAGCAAATCCACGAGGATGTGGCTAACATTCTCATTCCCAGAGTGAAAAAGAGCCTGCCCGCTCGTATCCGCAAACTGTTTGGCGATTTCAAGCTGTATGTGAACCCCACCGGCAAGTTTGTCATCGGTGGTCCCCATGGCGACACGGGTTTGACCGGCCGCAAGATTATTGTGGACACCTACGGTGGTCACGGTGCGCACGGTGGTGGTGCTTTCTCGGGCAAGGATCCGTCGAAGGTGGACCGCTCGGCAGCATACGCCGCCCGCCACATCGCCAAGAACATGGTGGCTGCCGGCCTCTGCGACCAAGTGCTCGTACAGGTGGCTTACGCTATCGGCGTGGCCGAACCGGTGAGCGTGAACGTGAACACCTACAACTCCGCCAAGGTGAAGATGACCGATGGCGAGATTGCAGAGAAGATTGCTAAGATCTTCACCCTCAAGCCCTACGACATCATCAAGCGGCTCAAACTCACCCAGCCCATGTACTTGCCTACCGCTGCTTACGGTCACTTCGGACAGGAGTGCCGCGAGGAGGAGGTGGAGCTGTTCTGCAATGGCAAGGGCGTGCGCGTGGAGAAATGCACCGATGCCGACGGCCGCGAGTGCGAACGCTACTTCAAGACCGTGGAGCTCTTCACCTGGGAGAAACTCGACTATGTGGAGAAAATCCAGAAAGCTTTCAATCTGAAATAATCAGCGAAATTCTGAATATGCAAAGCGGGCGGTCCATCGGGCCGCCCGCTTATTTTTATGCAGATAATACAGGGTTATTACTCAACATGGTTATAAATCCCAATCATCGTCTGCGATTTCAACAGCTTCTTCAGCAACTGGCTCATCATCAGACTCATAATACACCTCCTCATCAGCAACCTCTTCTTCTTCCTCAGTTAGATTACTGACAGCTTTATCAAATTCATCCTCATCAAAGAACACTGCAAGGAGGATGTCCCCATGTTCTCCGATGATAATGAAATTGACGTTCCCGCACTCCAATTTCTTCAAGAATTTATAACTCTTTTCCTCATTGATATTAGAAAGCGTACCGCCATAAATACCTTTCAGCTTGTTACTCAGCGCCGAACAAATGGATTTATAACGATCTGAAGCTTTGTTATCGAGGTCAAATTCGTATATCACATACCCGCACTCTGCTGAATAATTATACTCTTTTTCATAACTATAATAACCGTAACTATACTCGTAAGTAGGCGAAAGGAATGTGAAATAGACATCATTCAACGTAATGTCATTGGTGATTTCGTCATCCAAATCAATATTGAGCGAAGTATACCAAAGCTGATCTTTCCATTTCGTTCCGTAAACATCATGCGAGTCAATATCTCTCAAGGTCACGCCATCAACTGAGAAGCCATCCACTTGCGATGAGCTGAAATCACTCAGGAAGGCAGTAAGGAATTTAGAGGCATCGTAATACTCACTTTCCACATAGGAATCAAGATCCAAATAAGGAGCAGCCATACCTTCAAATTGCGGATTCACAATATATTGTCCTTTCTTGTCAATAATACCACATTTATCGTTTGACTCAACGAGAGCCATGCCATCGAAAAATTCGCTGGCCGCATCAAACTGCGGGTTAATTACAATTTTACCCTCCTTATCAATAAAGCCGCATTTTTCTTCATCGTTCATAAAGAGAGCCAATCCATCACCATAGGTAAAGCCACTGCAATACTCAAACTGCGGATTGACAACGAACTTCCCTTCCTTATCGATGAAGCCATATTTCTCTCCTTGACACACAACTGCCATGCCATTGTAGAAATTATCAGCGCGGTCGAACTGTGGATTGATGACATATTTGCCATTTTTATCGATGTAGCCCCATTTATCTCCTGCTCTGAAAGCAGCAAGTCCATCATAGAAGTCACGGCATCTTTCAAACTGCGGGTTAATCACATACGTACCTTTCTTATCAATATAACCCCATTTCTCATCGTCATTGCACACTCTCGCCAAACCATCCACAAAATGTCCTGCTCCACTGAATTGCGGATTGATTACCACATTTCCTTTTTTATCATAATAACCAAATTTCGTTTCCCCTTTATCGTTAATGGTATAAAACGGAGCCATGCCTTCACAGAAGCATGACACTCCATCTGCAGTGGTGCATTCAAACACTTGTTCTCCATCCTTGTCGATACAGACGGGGCGGCCACCTTCCTCCACCACAAAGGCAAGTCCTTCATGGAAAACCGTAGCATCCACATACTTGGAAGGAATCGTGTAAGTGCCTTTCTTGTCAATATACCCATATTTTCCATCCTTGTCTGCCACGCGGGCCAGTCCATCACTGAACCAGTCGGCTTCCGAAAATTGCGGATTGATAACATATTTTCCTTTTTGATCAACATATCCCCACTTCTTACCGTCATAAACGGGTATCAAAGAGGTATCGGGTTTGAAGGGCACGCTGGGTGAACGGAATACGAAGAACCACACAGCAGCGGCAGCGGCCAATGCGGCCACAATTGCACCCAGAATGATCCAAAGGACTTTCTTGCTTTTTTTCTTCGGTGGCTGCGGTGCCGGATAAGGCGTCTGCGGTGCCGGATTGGACTGTGAACCCATAACGGTTTCCTCAGGTGTTACAGGAGACTGTTGCTCAGTGTTTGCAGGTGTTTCCATAAAAAAAATAATTAATTGAATACTAAATGATAAAAAAATACAAACAAAGTGCAAAATTACAAAAAATTTCGCACCTTTTGCACCTCTTTAAAAATAATTACCGAATAATGGTCAATGTGCCAGTACGCACCTCCTCTATGCCATGGATGGTATAATAAAGCTGGTAGAAATAGGTGCCGTCGGGCGCATTTTGCGCATCCCAGTTATTCTGATAATCACTAATTTGCAAAACCACTCCCCCACTTTTAGAACGGACGATCAGCTTACTCTTCTCACAATTTTCAATGCCTTTGATGATGAAAAGGTCGTTATATCCGTCACCATTGGGGGTGATGACATTCGGTATTTCGATGGTGACGGGCGGGGCGAAGTCGAGGTCGTCGCGGCCTGCCAAAATGGGGTCTTCTGTATGGCTGACAGGCTGTGGTGCAACCGACGGTGCTGATGGAGCAACGGGAGTGGAAACGGTTACTGGAGTCTGAACTGGCTGCTGCAAGGCAACTGACGGGCTTGACTTCGGCGGTATAGCCTCCGCAGTGCGGGTAGCAGGCGACACTGAAGTATTCGTACTCTCTTCCACAGACTCCCTTGCAGCTGCTTCATCCACAGCACCATTCTCCTGCATTATGTATGTCATAGCGTTGGAAAGAGCAGGAATTTCAGCAACAGAATCGGTGACAACGGTCTCATTAGAAGATGTATTAGCTGTGTCAGCAGCGACGGCAGCGATGGGTTCCGACACGTTCGACGCATCATGGCCACCGGAGAAGAGAGCAACAGCGACAAAAGTACCGGCAACAACAGCAGTAGCCACCCCGCCGATGATGAGGGTCTTCACGGCTGCGGCCGAGAGGTGGCGCGTGGCTTGTGCGGCGGTTTTAGCGGCCGCAGCGGCACTGCCGGCAGCAGAACCGGCGGCCGCAATTCCGCTCTCAATGGCCTCCCAGCACCTCGCTGATGGCTGCACCTCAATGTTTTCCAATAAATTTCTTATCTCGTTGTCGTTCATTGTCTTATCCTTTCCTTTAACCAGTTCTTCGCACGTGTCAGCTGCGAGCGCGAAGTTCCTTCCTGGATTCCTAATGTTGTCGCGATTTCCCTGTGTGAAAGTCCCTCAACAACAAACAGGTTGAAAACCATGCGGTAGGTCTCTGGCATCCGCTGGATGAGCTGTAGCAGATCCTTCTCCATCACCTTGTCGGAAGGAAGGCTCTGTGCCTCGTGCCACTCCTGCTCAAAAGCATCTTCCAAAGCGATGGCATTGTGGTGCTTATGGTGCATCCTGAAAAAGCTGATGGCCGTGTTGAGCATGATTTTCCTTATCCAAGTTGGCAAAGAACTTTCAAAGTGAAACTCTCCCAAATGGGTGAAGACCTTCGTAAATCCTTCAATGAGAATGTCTTCCCCCTCTTCCTTGGAGTTGGCATAACGGCTGCACACACCCATCATCGCCGCAGCATAGCGGTCGTAAAGCTCTTTCTGCGCCTTGCGGTCGTTTTGCAGACAGGCCGCCACCAATTCCTTTTCATCCATTGGTTTCACAAATTGCAAGACGCAACTTTTTCAGAAATGTTGCAAATTATTTTACAGATTTTACAATAGCCTCTACCTGACGCATATAAACCAATTTTTTCTCCTCTGGTGCATATACGCTTCCGTCAATAGTGACGCACTCGCCATTGATATTGACATAAGAGAACTGATAGAAGGGCCCTCCCATATAGTCATTGGTGGTTTCCCACAATCCGCGAAGTTCCGCGCCCTGCAACGCACCTATACGCAAAGGATTGTGTACCGGGAGACCTCCATATTCTGTAACCTTAGGATGCACATCCTTGGTGGATCCTTCAATATACTGACTGGTGATGAAGTTTCGCTTGATAATCATAGCTTCACGTGTCAATTTCTGGTTCGGGGTGGTATAAATCATAATGAAACGGTCGTTCTTTTTGGTGCGATAAAGCAGCCACAGAAAATCTTCTCCTTCGCGGCCAATCTCATACTCAGAGGGGATGGTCATCAGAATGCCGAACTTCTCCTGCACATAATTCTGCAACTCAACATTGGCATTGCGGCTCTGCAAGACCTGCAGCTTGGCAATGTCGTTGTTGAACAACACCTCCAATATATGCTCGCGGTTATCCGCCAAACAGCTGACAGCAGCTTCCCGCGTTGGCGCACAGATGTGGACATAAACTTGCGGCTTGCTCCACGTATTTTTCTCAATCTTGCATTCCGCCTCTGTATATGCCGTGTTCACATCCATATACACGATGTTGGTGCGCCGTGTAAAATCACCTGAAAACAGATCGGGATTGATCTGGTAAAGGCTAAACATGGCTTCCGACTGCGGGAGCCCCACCTGTGCTTTCTGCAACAGTCCATATACGGTGTCCTGAACATCTTCCGGCCACTCCTTGTCCATCACCAACAACACCTCAGCGGTCTTGCCCGTCGAAAGATTATCATCATTCAAAGTCACAGATGACTGCTTCAATTCTTGAGCCAGCTGAGACGCATCGTTGCAAGACACTACGACGCATAACATCACCAACAAAATCAGAATGATTTTTTTCATATCTATAGAATTTTTGAAAATAGAAGTCACTACACATAAACGCTCCTAAAGAACAAATGTTGCCTTACGGAGCGCGCTATTTCACAAACTTGGCGGCCACCCAGCGATTCCGTTCCTTACAAGAGTCAAAGCGAAGCCCTAACGTCTGGGCTTTCTCTTTGATCAAATCCAAATCATGACCTTCATAGAAACCGCTGAAGAAGATGCAGCCACCGGCATTCAAAGCCTTAGCATAGTGGTGCATGTCGTTCAGCAGGATGTTGCGGTTGATGTTGGCGATGATGAGATCAAAGGTGTCGTCACCGATAGAAAGGGCATCACCCAATTTCACCGTCATGTCGCTAATATGGTTGCGGATGTTGTTTTCCAGGTTGTTTTCGTATGCCCACGGGTCGTTGTCGATGGCGGTAACGGCCACCGCCCCGCGCTGATGCGCCAGAATGGCCAACACGCCCGTCCCAGCTCCCATATCCAACACCCGCTTGCCTTCTATCTCTTCCGTCAGCAGATACTCAATCATCAGGGCAGTGGTCTCGTGGTGCGCCGTCCCGAACGACATTTTCGGCTCAATCACAATGTCGTATGTCACATTGGGGAGAGGTTCGTGGAAAGGAGCGCGGATATAGCACTCATTAGCAATTAGCACCGGCTCGTAGTCGGCTTCCCATACCGCATTCCAATCCTTTTCCTCTGTTTTGGAAACTTCATAGCTGACCTCCACGTCGTAGCCATGCTGTGTAAGCACCCTTGCGATAGTCGCTTCGTCGTAACAGTCTTCCTTGATGTAGGCGAGAAGGGTATTCTCATCCTCCCCGTCCATGAAACTGTCGCAACCGGCATCGCCCAACAGCGAGGCGAAGAGGTCTTTCCACGGGTCAGGCTGTGAGAACCGAACCTTGATTTCCAAGTATGCCATTACTCCTCTACCCTATCAAATTCTCCAGTAGCCGTGAACCACAAATACTTCGGATATTTCTCTTTGTTGGGGAGAATGATGACTTTATAGTAGTTCTTACCATCTTTCTTAACAGAGAAATACTGCTGGATTTCTGATTTTCCGTAAGTGTCTTTGATATATTTCTCGATTTCCGGAGTAAGCTTGTTGACATCGAGGAAATAGAGGTCTTCCAGCAGGACTCCGTTGGGGGTGAAGATGCACATCTCACGACCTTTGGTGCCAAGGAACTGTGCGTCGTAGTTCTCGTTTTCGTCCTCATCCCAAACGGCATCCACCACACGGGGGAATTTGGCCTTGAAGGCATTGAGCACCACTTCGGGAACCTGAATCTCATCGTAGTCGCCGTATGATTTCACAGTCTTCATGCCATCGTGGCTCTCCTTCTTGAGGAAATTGCCGCTCTTGTCGAAATAAAGAATCACAACACTATTACCCGGTGAGGCGATCTCAACACGGTTGATTTCTCCCAGATCCTTATCCTCTTCCGTCTCGGTGCTGCGGATGGTATAGGAGGGATAATTGGCGGCGATATAGGAGTTGACACCTGCGGGCAGCTCCTTGATGGCGGCCTGCATGTCCTCCTCGCTCATCTGCACATCGTTGAACAGGTCGGGGTCGTTGAACGGATCCTCGAAATTCGGGTCCACCGTACGGATGAGTTTGCGGGTCTTCTCGTCGAACCAGGCGCCAGTGGGGAGTTTCTTCTTCCAATTCTTCTTTTCGTAAAATTCAATATAAACCTTGTTTTTCTTGTCGGCGCGCAATTCTTTATATGCGAAGCTGAACTTATAGCCTTTGTAATAGGTTTCAATATGCTTCATCATGGAGCTGTTGATACGGTCTTGTGCGATGTAAGAATAGGTTTTCTTCCACACGCCTTTGGTGGAGATATAAACCTCCATCGGGAACTCTCTCATGATGCATTTTCCCACATAGGTCTCGCCCACTTTGAACCACTTGGTGTTTTCGGGCTTGGTAGCTTTCTTTTTGAAGGTCTTCATCACGATAGCAGGCACCTCTTTTTCAGCGATGGCATACTGTGCCCACGGATCGTGAGGAGCTTCGGCCTCTTTCTTGCCTTTTTTGCCCTTGTCAGCCTTATCAGCTTTGGCATTATCTTTGGCTTGTTTTTCTTCTTTTGCTTGCTGGGCTTCCTTTTCCTCTTTCTTCTTCTCCTCCTTCACCTCATCGTTGGTCTTGGCGCCACGGTCATTGGAAACCACCTCCACCTTGTTCTGTTTGGGCGGAGCGGTACGGTCGGTGGTGGGTTTGGTGGGCTCATCGGTACGGAGCACCCAACCTGCGGGGTCTTTTCTCTCCAACAGATTACCCACATAGTTGAATGTCAGCACGGAAGGTTCGTCTTTTCCACCCACTTCGGGGAAACGGACTTCCAGATAATAATGGGTGCCCACTTTCGGCATCTCGCGCAAGTTGCAGACCGAGATCTCATAGTTGGGATAGTTGCTCGTAACATAGGTGCTGATGCTCAACGGAATTTCCGATACGGGGATGGGGTAAATGGTCTTGAGCCAAGTACCATCATTGGAGAAATAGGCTTTTCCGTCAGAACCGTCATCCTTGAAGGCGGCAACATAGTTGTTGGACTCCAAGCTCCAGCCCGTTACTTTTGCATCGGGATACTCGGATGCGAACGACTGGGTAACATCACCCGGAACGTCATCGGTTTTCAATTTCTGTGCTTTCAGTGAAGAAGTTAAGCCGCAAACAAACAGCATAGCAGCGGCGATAAACAGAACTCTGAATATTCTCATAATGTATAAATTTTTGTCATAAAAATACAAGCCACAAAAATAGTAATTTTTTTGATATGGCACACGATTTTTGAACGTAAAATCACAAATATTGTTACAAAAAAAAAGTGTCCTGAAATCAGGACACTTTTCAGTATGGTGATATAGGAATTATTCGACCACGAATTTACGGACGCTCTTGCCGTGGGTGCCTTCGATGCTGAGCAGGTAGAGCCCCTTGGAAAGGTTGCTCACGTTAAGGGTGTGGTGAAGCTCACCGCCGTCAGCATGGATGCTTTCGGTGCTGATGGTGCGACCGGTCATGTCAGTAACTCTGAAATTGATCTGACCTTCATAGTCGGAGGAGAGGTCAACATTCAAAGTGCTGCTGGCAGGATTCGGGTAAACGGCGATATTGTTCAAACCATTCTGCTCATCAATATTGGTAACGGTTTCGTAGGTGAGGGTGAAGCCGTTGTTTTCTTCGAAGTTATCAGAAACGAAGCGTATTTTCAGTTTGTGAACATTACCTTCCACAACATACACATCGGAGGTAGGCCAGTTGTACTGGTCGATACGGAAAAGCGGATATTGTTTGGTAGGCTGGGTAACATCGAAGAAGTCGATGAAGTCGCCAGCGCCAAGTTCAATCTGCGGGTAGGAGATATACAGTTTGTCGAAGCCGTTAATTCTCCAGGTGCAGGTGGTTTCGGGGCGGTAAGGAGTGCCTTCCTCAACATTGGCGTTACCTTTATCGGTGATAGTACCCGTACCGGCGGGCAGGATAACTTCCTCATCGCAATAGCCGCTCGGAGTGGTGGCGGTGAAATCGAATACGAAGCCACGGCCAGTCACATCGTTACCATTGGAGACGAAGCGCACGAGCACGCTGTCGGCCACGATGTTAAAGGCGGTGCTGGGCCAGGTGTTGCCAGAGTAACGACCAGCCTCATCGTTCATATTACCATTCTTGTAGAAAATCACTTCGTCAGCGTTGGCCTCGGTCTCAAGGCGGAGGAACTTAATGGAGTAGCGGGTTGCGCCCGGTGCTGCGATCATCCAAGTACGGTCGGTATTCGGACGATACATAAGGTTACCAGCGCCATCGCTGATAGAGCCGCGAGTACCATAAACATTCACATGACCGGTAGTGTCTTTCGGAGCCTGGTTCGCAGGATAGAGGCCAATCATCATTGCCTCGTTCTGTGTGTAGGTGCCGACGTGGTTGGTACCAGAAAGGGTGTAATAACCATTGCTATAGCCACCCCAACCCCAGTTGATGTGTACCAGCGGAAGGGTGTTGAGGGTGTGGTAGTCAACGGTATCGTGAACATACGTGGTCAGGCTTTCGGTGTGTGAGATGTCCCAAATAGTATCATAAACAAAATTGTGGGCGGTATCGTAAGCATATACCCAAACGCTATCCACATCATTCCAAGTGGAGTCGATGATGCTAATGATGGGGTGGTCGGTGGAGTCAACATGGTTGACGGTATAGATGGTGTCGCCATAGACGGGGGTGGTGAGAACCATCTTGCGCATCTGGTAACCATCGAACATGAAGGCGTGACCGCCGCCGCTGTTAGAACCGGAGTAGTAGATGGGGCGCATCAGGTCAATTTCCTTCGTGATGGAGTCGCACCAGCGCACATTGCTGAAATCGCCACGGTTGTAAATCTGGGCGGTACGTTCGTAACCCCAGTTGTTCTTCATAACAGTGAGGGCATAGGGTGACTGTGCACCAGAGCCGTCCGGACCGTAGTCCATCTGCACGGAGATACCAGCGTGCCACATCAGCTTGGCCACCTCGCCAGTGTAGGCGTCGATAGAGTTCGGCATATAGTTATAATCATGCATCACATTGAAATTCTGAACCTGCCAAGGATAGGTGATGGTATCAATAATCTCATTGTCGTTGTTGGTGATGTAGTGAATCGGGTGATATCCCACGCCGCCAATACCATATTCAGGATAGCGGTAGTAGTGCATGATGACCGACATGTCGGCAGCCACACAGCCTGCGGGCACATGGCCGTCGCAGTCGAGGTTGGCCTGGCTCTGCACTGCATCAGCTTGGAAGGGACAGTAGTTATTATAGTAGGTCACCTGGTTCCAAGTAGAAGTGAGCAGAGGTTTCACCTCGCTGTCGATATAGATAGTGGTGTCGATACGAGTGGGGGTGTAGTTTCTGAGGAACTCCCACTCTTTGGCACACTGCGTGTTGTTGCTGGCTTTGGCAGCGCTAACATCAGCCTTGTAACTCTCCAACATATAACCGCAAGCCTCGGCTTTGAACTCATTCTCGAGAGAATAAGCGAGCACCGGAGTTGCTGCATCGGTAGCCGAAACGATGATGAAACCGCCGTTTCTGATACCGAAAACATAATACAAAGGCTCGTCGTTCTCACCACGGGCGGTTTGTTTCAGAATCAGGTCAGATTCGGAAATCGGAGTGGTCGGGCTGACTGCCGTGATGAAGTTCTTGGAAACCGTTTTGGCCTCCTGCACTGTAATGACATTGTCTGCAAAGGCAAACACGAACAAACAGCAGAAAAGAACAGATAGTAAAGTCTTCTTCATTGGTTTGGTTTTTTTAATATTTATTCTAATTATTCTAATTCGAAATTTAGCGTGCAAAAATACAAATTATTTCTGACACAAAAAGGATTTTTCCGCTATTTTTTTGTTTTTTTATAAAAAAAATAAAATCTCGCCTCATTCGCCTAGATTAATGGGCATACATGTCGCCCTCATGCAGGAGCATAAGGTCTTTCAAAAAGTCTTGCGACATCGTAGCGGTATCCTTATTCTGCTTGGCAGGATTGTTTTTCCAATCCAACAAAGGATGCATGTGGTAATAGATCAAGTTGGCAATATATACCGAATCCTCGCAACTGCACTGATGGCGGGTATAGAAAACGCTGTCGTAAGCGCCCACGCAGTGATGCTGGTAATAGTGGTATTCTTCCGTCATCTCTCCTTTATAATCCAGAAAAGAAGCCGTGAACAGCTTGCCATTATCATGAATCTGAGCCGCCATACAAACCCTATCACCTCCTCCATGCCCCTTCACGTACTCCATTGCCTTTAAACAATGTCCTCCCAGTGTGAGCGAATGATGGTGATTGCGCTGATCGAACACCATCGCCTCGGCCATAAAGCCATCTATGGTATAATGGGCCATCTGCTCCTCCGTGCAGTTGAATGACATTTCCACACCATCAAACCCCTCCTCATAACCAGGGGGAGCAAAATTCAGGTACATTTTTCTGATGGCATCGGCTCCGACCTGCCGTTTTCTTGCCCCATCACGTTTCAAGCATTCGGCATACGGAACAGCCACCCAGTGCGCCACAACTTCTATGTCTGCTTTCACTCTCGCACGAATGCCCGCAATGAAAGGAATACGATTTTTCTTCCTCAAATTGGTGGCATCCATCACGACCGTATCACAGTCGCCATTCAACGCCCCCACGATCCGGCGTTTTACCGTCTCAAATACCTTGTCGGGACTCCGCTGTATATTTTCATCCCCGAAAAGTTCACCACGAATCTCATCTGTTGAAAGTACCAGCGATTGACCTTCATTCCTGTTGGCGATGGTACTCTTGCCGCTACCGGGCAAACCGATCATCATCACCAACGTCTTCATCCTATCATGGGCTTGAAAGTCTCCACTGGCTGCAGCTTGAACATGTTGTTGCGGTGCATTCTGTCAATTTTCTCCTTGATGTCGGCGGGTGGTGTTTCCAAACCGCGGATGTACTTGTCGAGCGTGGCGTAGGTGAACCCGAATTTTTCCTCGTCGGTTTTGGAGTGAGGCAGGTCGTCGGTTGGCACCTTGTGTACCCACTGGTACGGAATACCCATCTCATCGCCAATCTGAAGCAGCTCTGTCACAGTAAGTTCCGCCAATGGCTCCACATCGGAAGCGCCATCACCGAATTTGGTAAGGTAGCCGATATAGTTCTCGCTGAGGTTGCAGGTGCCCATCACCCGCCCGTTGTTCGACTGGCTGATGGCGTACAGCGTCACCATGCGGAGGCGCGGCGGCATGTTCTGCTCGGCCTGCACCGACATCTCGAAGCCCCATGGTCTCCCCTCCCCTTCTCGGAACCCATCAAACATGCTCTTCAGCGCAGCGGTCATACCGCCAATATTGGCCTCAAGGAAACGGATGCCCAAATACTCGGCCACCTTGTCGGCACCGTGCAGGTCCTGCCCCGCATCAGGCATCCCTACGCCGATCACCCGCTCTTTGCCGAGCGCTTCCACACAGAGTGCGGCCATGATGGTGGAATCTTTCCCGCCGGAAAGGCCTACTATTGCATTACATCCCTTGCCGTTTCGTTCAAACCAGTCTTTGATCCAGTTGACGAGGCGTTCTTTGGTTTCTTTAGCATTGAAATTATACATAATTATTTAAAAGATTTGAGGGATTTAAAGATTTGAAAGATTAATTGAGGTCATCGACAGAAACCGGATAATTGCCTTTATAGATGATGCCGTTATGGCCGTCGATGGCGATAGGATCGAACACGTTGAAAGGCGTGCCGTTGATAGTGAGGGTCTTTTCTTTCTCGCGGACGATGAGGGCTTCGCAGTTCACGGCACAGATTTTGCCGAGGGTGGCGGCGGTGACAGCGGCATGGGAAGTAGCACCTCCACGGGCAGTAAGCAATCCGTCGCACTCGATAATCAGCTCGATGTCGTCGGGAACGGTGTCGGGGCGCACCAGCACGATATGGCGGTCGGGGTCATCGCTGTTGCGCACTTTCTGGATATCCTCCATGTCGAACACGATGATGCCGTTGAGCACGCCGTTGCCGATACCGATGCCATTGCCCACCTTCTCCATCTCCTCCGGATTGGTGGCGAAAGTCTCCACCGCATCCTGACGGGTGATGTTCATGTTGCGGGTCTGTAGCATGTACAGGTCTTCAGCCTTAGAGGTCTCGAAAGTAAACTCTATCTCCTGATGACTGAAACCGTCCTTCTCCAACATATTCTTGGCCAATTCTCTCAACTTGTTATAAATTTCGGGGTACTGACTTTGCAAGGAGAAGGGTGCGTTCTGGTATTCAGATTTTCTTTGGAACTCACTGATAGGCAATGTATTGATAAGACCACCTACAATATCTTCACCCTGACTGAGGAAGGAGAAGTCACCGGTGAGGTGGATGCTGCCCTGGTTGCGCTTCACATCGCGGGTGAACACCACGCCAGAGCCCGACTCACGGTGGATATTACCGAGCACCATCTTCTGCACGATGGCGGCGGTACCCCACTCCTCGGCGATGTGCATGTGATTGCGATACACTTTCGCTCTTTCAGAATACCAGGAGTCGAACACGCAGAGGATGGCCTGCTTCAGCTGGCGGAAAGGATGCTCCTCGAAATGTACGTTGTTGTCAATCAAAAACTGTTTGTAGGCGAAAGCGATCTCGCGCATGTTGGCAGGTGTGAACTCAATTTTCTGCGTCACACCATATTTCTTTTTGTAGTTAAGAATAATCTGGTCGAAATCGTTACGGTCGAGACCATGCGCCATACCCCAGGTCTGGAGCAGACGGCGATAGCAGTCCCACGAGGTCCAGCCGTAGTTGTCCTGTTTGCTCAGCTCTTCCGTAATGGTGTCGTTGAGACCGACATTAAGGAAGGTGTTCATGGCACCTGGCATGGAGATGGCGGAACCTGAACGCACACTCAGCAACAGCGGCCGCTTGGGATCGCCGAATTTCAATCCTGTAAGTTTCTCAACACCTGTAAGATGGCGGTGCAAAATCCGATCAAACTCAGCGTTGATGGACGAGACTTTCTGAATGGCGTGGATGCGGCGGAACACCTCGGTGGTGACCACAAATCCTGGCGGCACCGGGTAGTTGTTGAGGAATAATTTCTTCAGGTAATAGGCTTTAGCGCCGAGAAACACGCGGTTGTCCACAGCGGGCGTCTCCTTGTTGAGCGGGCTGAAGGCCAGCTTCTGGTCGTAGGTCATCAGGTTGCTGGCCTCCTCCGAGGTCAGCAGGTTAGCCTGGTTGCGGAGGTTGTTGAGAATCTCGCCGATGAAGTTGTCCAGCTGCTGGATAAGGAACGATGAGGAGAGCAGCTCACGGAAGAACACTTCCGACTTCTGCGCCACCAGCTTTTTCTCCTCGGTCTTGTCCGCAGGCATCTCTTCCGTGAGCTGCGGGATGATGGTCTTGAGCAACGGCTCGTACGGACGGATGAAATAGTTGCTGATGATCTCGTGCAAACTATTCTCCATAAACTGGAAAATATTGATATACTGCTCAATAGTGAAGCAACCAGAGTTAAGACTGTAGTGCAACATCTGGAGGTTGGAGTCGAAGCCCTGGTCGTAAACGCCGTCGAGCATCATACCCTCGTGCATCAACTGAATAGTGCCACAAATCTCTTTGAACGCATTGAAAGTGAATACGTTCGTATTAAGATTCTCAATAATGTCGTGGATGAGTACCGTAACGATTCTTTCCAGACGGAAAATCAAACCGAGCGCATCGAATTTCACCTCACGGTAGTAGCCGTACATGGAGGGGATGCCGAAGGCGATATGCCGCTTATACACCACATTCTCCCACCCTTTGCTCTCTTTGGGGTCAAAAATGATGTTGTTGAGCTTCTTCATCAGATAGAAGATGTGCTTGACGGTGGCGACGGGGTCATTACCGTTCAGCAGCTCTTCCAGACGGTTGGTATCCTCGGTCTCAAGGAAACTGTCGCGACGCATGATGTTGATGATGTCGGTAGAGTCGAAGATGTACTTCTCCTTCAACAACTGGTAGAGTTCGATGATAAGACAAACGCGCTGTATATCAACAGGATCCGAATGATCAATCTTCCGAGCTATTTGCTCCACATCATCCTTTTTCATCTCAATCAATTCGGCAAGCGAAAGACTTGCGAAGTCGCAGAATTTATGGAGACACTCGTGAACACCGTTCACCCACTGTCCCTCTTCTTCCACCAGCTCATAAACATTGGGGGGCAAAATCTCTTTGAGGCGTTCCTTTTTCTTATCATACCAAAAATCAATCACATCCAACGTGATTTGGATATGCGAGTTGTTGCCTTCGGTATGGATTTGTTTGCGGAGGAAATGGATCAGTTTGTCGTTGCGGTGCGAAAGCTCATCAATCTTGGTGGAGACATCGCGCAGTTCGCCTTCCGCACCTATCTCATTGAAATAGACGGGGAAAATACGGGCCAGCTGCTTGGTCTGTTTATATACAGGTGAAATTTGCGAATTCAGCAGTTTGGTGATATCTTTCTGGAAGAAGTCGGTGTCGAACACAAAGATGCCTCCCACCCGCAGGTTAATGATGAGTGCGGAGAGCAATTTGTGCATCGTTTCAGGCGCATACTCAATAAGTTCGAGCCAGACACGCACATTTTTAATATGGCAGGGATTCACTTTCAGCTCCCAGTCGTTGGTGACGTACTTCACCCCTGGTGTCACAAACCCGAAATCGATAATTTTCTTCTCCAAATGGCGGATCAGCGTGCGGTTGTCGGTATGGATAATCTCTTTTCCCAGCTCCAGAATGGAGTCCAGAATGAGGTTGAGATGGCTGTCGCGGAAATCCACAAACTGCTCGAACAGGTCGTCCATGGAGGCGATGCACTGCGCCTCGTCCAGCTCGTGGCTCACCATCTTGATGACCTTGTTGAGTTCCACCAGCAGCTGCGGATGGTTGTCGATGGTGCCCGGAAGATGGAGAAGGTAGAAGATGTAGCAGAACTGTTCGGAAGTATGCTGGAAAGTGGAAATCTTACTCTCGAAAGCCTTGATGATGTCGTTGAAAGTGAAGGCGTTGTCGCAAAGTTCCTGCCAGCCTTTGGCATTCTCGGCGAGCTGGGTATATTCATCAAACAAAGAGTCGCCCAGCTCAGCAAGGCTCTGCGAGTAGTCTTGCGACATTTTTTGCTTGTGCTCATCGTACCATTTGACAATCTGAGTGGTCTCTCTCCAATATTGTATATGTTTGATAACCAGACGCTTCATCATCTCGAAAGTGGCCTCAGCAGTAGCAGGACTGTTGGCTGCGAGCGTGAGTTTCAGTTTAAACTGACCAATATGACAAAAATAGTCGAAGGCGTTATCGTCCATATACTTGTTCAACAAGGCGATACAGCGCCCCACGCCATTGTCACACTGGTTGAGCACAGCATCGTTGCTCTCGATAAAGCGGAGGAAATAGGTGACGAGATCCTTGGCCCAAGCGTGTCTCAGCTTCTCCGACAGCAGCTTCTCATAGATGGCGAGCGCCACATTGACCACCCGTTTCTGTTCTTCGAGAGGAAGCTCCTTATAAAGCCAGAAGTCGTTGATGGTGACGTTGGGGAGTGCCTTGACCACCTCGGCGCGGTTGGACATGGGGTGGTCGTATTCGGCGAAGAACTCCATCACGCGCTTGTGGAGCCCCCACTGATTTTCGGAAAGCGACATGAACCACTGGTGTTCTGCCGGAATTTCGTAATCGACTTTCGTGTTGCGCAGATTGACCTCTAACGCCTTGGATTGTATTTCGTTAATCATAGTTTTGCAGATATTTTATCAGGTCGATGATTCGGGATGAATAGCCGCATTCGTTGTCGTACCAGCCGAGGATTTGCACGAAGTTGCCGCCGATGACTTTGGTGGCGAGTGCGTCGAAGATAGCGGAATGCGGATTGTCGGTGATGTCGCTGCTAACGAGCGGGTCTTCGGAGTATTCGAGGATGCCGTTGAGCGGTCCTGCGGCGTGGCGGCGGAAGGCCTCACGGATGTCGTGGGCGGTGGTGGGCTGGCGCAACTCGGCGGTCAGTTCCACAAACGAGCAGTCGGCGACGGGCACGCGGGTAGCGAAGCCATCGAAGATATTTCTCATCTCGGGCAATACGAGGTGCACGGCTCGCACGGCCGACGAGGTGGTGGGGATGATGTTGGCGATGGCGGAGCGGGCGCGCCGGTAGTCGGCATGGTAGCCGTCCTGCAAGTTCTGGTTGTTGGTGGTGGGATGCACCGTGTTCATAAATCCCCTTGCGATGCCGAATTCGTCGTTCATCACCTTGAGCATCACAGCGATACAGTTGGTAGTGCAGGAGGCGTTGGAGATGATATCATCGGTGGCAGTCAGGACATGGTCGTTCACACCCATCACGACGGTACGTTCGATGGAAGCGTCATCGGGAGGACAGCTGAGTATGACGCGCCGCACGCCGTCGCGGAGATGGCCCTGGAGCGCCGGGCGGGTCTTGAAACGCCCGCATGAGTCGATCACATGGGTCACCCCGGTCTGGCTCCAAGGAATCTCACTTGGAGTGGTATAGTTGGTCACCAAAATACTTTTACCATTGACAAACAGATGACTTTCATCACAGGAGATATCGGCGTTGAACCGTCCATGAATGGTGTCGTAGCGCAGCAGGTGCGCCATCAGGTGCGTGTCCATCTTGTCATTGATATGGGTTACTTCCATATCTATACGGCCTTCCATCAAACGGAAAACCATCTTCCCAATTCTTCCAAAACCGTTAATTCCGATTTTTACTGACATTTTCGCTCCTTTTTAGTTCTCTAATTATTATTATAAAATATTGATAATAAAAACATTAAAACAAAATAGTCCCTTTCAGTAAGAAACTGCAAATTTACAATATTATTCAGGAAATTTGGAGATAGAAATTCATTTTGAAAATAAAAAATAGGAAAAGAAGAATTAAGTAGGTGTAATAGAGAAGGCTACGAGAAATGAACATCAAAATAATGAAAAATATGTGAGTGACCACCCCAAAAATACAAAATAATGCGTATCTTTGCACGTTCAATTTATTGCATGGCTAACTTGACGCAACAATTCGAGGAATTAGAGAATAAAATGGCTGGAATCATCATCCGGCTACGTGATTATCAGCAAATTAACAGCAGCCTGCAACAACAGAACAAAGAGCTGCTCTGCAGGATAGAGGCGATGGGGAACGAGCAGGAAAACCAGAAAAAACAACAACAGATGCTCAGCATCACACAAACCTTACTACAAAAAGAAGACACAACTGAAATCAAAAAAGAGATAAATAGACTAGTGCGGGAAATAGATTATTGCATCAGCTTTATAAATAGTAAATAATGGAAACTGAACCCACCCACATTCAAATAGCAGTACTGCAAAGATGTATTGACTTGTGGATCAAGAAAGAACACGAGGTTTACTATCGGGAAGCTGAAAAGCGAATCAACGAAAAAGCCGCTGACTTTGCTAAAAAATGGAACTTCACTGACCAGCAGGACTTACTCTCAAAATTACTCATCGAAGTGACAGTCAATTATATAGCGAAAGAAGAAAAACTCAATGGGTTCGAGGAAGACCTTCTTCCCCGGCTTGAAAAGCTGAACACATTAGCCGATATGATGAGCGAGGCCTTGGATGCCATACAGCAGGCACCAGAAAAACCAACTCCTCATCCGTCCAACAATGCGCCAGCGAGCATTGAAAACGTTGATTAATAGGTTCTTTGAATACAAACACACCCGCACGTCCAGATACGTTTGGCAAACTCAACAGAATATAAAAGAGGGATAGGCTCATTTGGTATCAAAATCCGGCCCTAATTGTCGCAAGGCAAGGTGCTCGCACCCGAGGGACTATTGCGATGCCAAGGCTCCCTCAACGTAATTTATAGGAGTTTGTAATAACCCTATGGGACGCTGCGGGCTTTTTTATTTTAAAACACTTAACCACAATATATTAACCAAATCAAACTTATGGACAACGCAATATTATTAGCAATCATCGGTGCCGTCGTGGGTTGTGGTGTGGGTGTCGCCTTATCATATAC
This sequence comes from Bacteroidales bacterium, assembly GCA_045130235.1. Classification (GTDB taxonomy): domain Bacteria; phylum Bacteroidota; class Bacteroidia; order Bacteroidales; family WCHB1-69; genus UBA1756. Next base: position 14,569 of record JBGUPJ010000023.1, on the reverse strand, counting down.
ACTTCTCAAAAAGGCCATCACCAACCGCAGCCAGGACATCCTGAAAAAGGCTGAAAGCGACGCCAAAGCACTCAAAAAGAAATCTGAAGAGGACGCTGAACTGCTCAAGAAAGAGAAGATGCTCCAGGCCAAAGAGAAATTCCTCCAACTGAAAGCCGAACACGAAAAGACGGTGAACGCGCGCAACCAGGAACTCTCCAACGCCGAGAACCGCCTCAAACAGAAAGAGAACACCCTCAACCAGAAATTGGAGGACGCCAACCGCAAAATCAACGAGAACAACTCCCTGAAAGAGAAACTCAACCGCCAGATTGAGGCTACCGAGCAAAAACAGGCCGAACTCGACAAGCAGACCTCCATACAGAAGGCCAAGCTTGAATCCATCGCTGAACTCACCGCCCAGCAGGCCAAGGAACAGCTCATCAAATTGATGGAAGACGAAGCCCGCGCCGAGGCATTAGTCACCATCAAAGAGATTGTGGACGAAGCCCAGAACACGGCTAATATGGAGGCCAAGAAACTGGTCATCAAGTCGATACAGCGCACTGGCGTGGAGACTGCCCTCGAGAATGCCGTGTCGGTATTCAACATCGAGAACGATGAGATCAAGGGCCGCATCATCGGCCGCGAAGGACGAAACATCCGCACCTTGGAGAACCTCACCGGCGTGGATGTCATCATCGACGACTCCCCCGACACCATCCTGCTCTCCAGCTTCGACCCCGTACGCCGCGAAATCGCCCGTCTCTCACTGCACAAGCTGGTGACCGACGGCCGTATCCACCCCGCCCGTATCGAAGAGATTGTCGCCAAGACCAAGAAGCAGATCGAACAGGAAATCAACGAGATAGGAAAACGCACCTGCATCGACCTCGGCATCCACAACATGAGCCACGAACTCATGCGTATGGTGGGTAAGATGCGTTACCGTTCCTCATACGGACAGAACCTGCTGCAGCACTCGAAAGAGGTGGCCAACCTCTGTGCCATCATGGCTGCCGAGCTGGGGTTGAATCCGAAACTGGCCAAACGCGCCGGCTTGCTGCACGATATCGGCAAGGTGCCCGACACCGAGCCTGAGATGCCGCACGCCCTCTTTGGCGCCCAGCTGGCCGAACAATACAAGGAGAAACCGGAGATCGTGAACGCCATCGGCGCACACCACGACGAGATGGAGATGAACAACCTGATTTCGCCGCTGGTGCAGGTTTGCGACGCAATTTCCGGCGCACGTCCCGGCGCACGCCGCGAGGTGGTGGAAGCCTACATGAAACGTCTCAACGACCTCGAGAACCTCGCCCTCACCTACCCCGGCGTGGTGAAGACCTTCGCCATCCAGGCGGGCCGCGAGCTGCGCGTTATCGTGGGAGCCGAAAAGGTGACCGACGAGCAGGCCGACCAAATCTCATTCGACCTCTCCAAAAAGATCCAGAACGAGATGACCTACCCCGGTCAGATCAAGATCACGGTTATCCGCGAAACCCGTTCGGTGAACTACGCAAGATAAGCGCAAGACACTTGGAAATAACAAAAAATCCCGGCCTAAACGGTCGGGATTTTTTTGTATTAAATGTGCGAAATCAAACCACTATTTCATCATTTCAGCATAATATTTATAGAAGTAAGGAATGGTTTCTATACCTTTGAAGAAGTGCTCCAGTTTGTAGTTCTCGTTGGGTGAGTGGATGGCGTCTTCACCGAGTCCGAAGCCCATCAGGATGGCCTTGGTGCCGAGGATGCGCTCGAAACCGGAGATCACCGGGATGCTGCCGCCGCTGCGTGTCGGGATAGGACGTTTGCCGAAGGTCTGCTGGTAAGCCTTCTCGGCTGCCTTGTAGGCGGGCATGTCGATGGGCGACACGTAAGCCTCGCCGCCGTGACACGGAGTGACCTTCACCTTCACGCTTTTGGGAGCAATCTTTTCAAAATGTTTCTGGAATAACTTTGAAATTTTGGTGGAATCCTGGTTGGGGACAAGACGCATTGAAATTTTGGCGCAAGCCTTGGAGGGGAGCACGGTCTTTGAGCCCTCGCCGGTGTAGCCGCCCCAGATGCCGCAAACGTCAAGCGTCGGACGGATGCCGGTACGCTCGATGGTGGTGTAGCCCTTTTCGCCATGTACCGCACGCACATCCAACGCCTTCTTGTACTCCTCGAGGTTGAACGGAGCCTTGGCCATCAGCGCACGCTCGGCTTTGGAGAGCACCAGCACATCATCATAGAAGTGCGGGATGGTGATTTCGTTGTTCTCGTTCTGCAAAGAAGCGATCATCTGGCAGAGGATGTTGATGGGGTTGGCAACGGCACCGCCGAAGATGCCGGAGTGCAGATCCTTGTTGGGACCGGTCACCTCCACCTCGAGGTAGCTGAGGCCGCGCAGACCTGTGGTGATGGAGGGCGTGTCGGTGGCAATCATGCCGGTGTCGGACACGAGGATAATGTCGGCTTTGAGGAGTTTCTTGTTCTGCTTGCAGAAGTCGTACAGGCTGCCGCTACCGATCTCCTCCTCCCCTTCCAGCATGAACTTCACGTTGCAGGGCAGCTGGTTGGTCTTCACCAGATACTCGAAAGCCTTGGCGTGCATAAACGACTGTCCCTTATCGTCGTCGGCACCACGAGCCCAAATCTTGCCGTCCTTCACGACCGGTTCGAAGGGGTCGGTCTTCCACAGTTCGAGCGGATCGACGGGCATCACATCATAGTGGCCATACACCATGACGGTGGGAGCGGTCTTGGAGATGATTTTCTCGCCATACACCACGGGATTGCCGGCGGTGGGCATCACCTCGCAACGGTCGGCACCGGCGGCGAGAATCAGTTCACGCCAGCGTTCCGCACAGCGAATCATATCGGGTTTGTGCTCTTCTTGTGAGCTGATAGACGGGATGCGAATCAAGCTAAAAAGCTCTTCCAAGAACCGATCTTTGTTGGTTTCGATGTAATTTTTTAAATCTTTCATAATATCATTTATATTTATTGATTTTCTAAAAAAATTATTGTGCAGAAAATCTGATATACAAATTATTAGGTATCAGATTGTTGAAAGGTTCGAGACTGTAGAAAGCGACATAGCGGGTTTTCGAGAGGCCTGCATTCCGAGAGACGAGTCTGGCATTGAGTACTTTGCTGATCTCTCCTGACCCATTCTGGAAGAAATAGCAGCAGGCGGACTGGGCGGACCAGCGTCCGTCAGACTTAAGGAGGATGAAGAACTGGTTGTTGTCCATCGCACCGCTATTTTTCATAGCCATCTGGTATTTGCGCAGATTGGGCACCGAGTCGGTGAAGATGAGGTAATCACCTTGCTGCATGAAGACAGCAGGGGTACAGTGCCGCCAGCCCGCATGGAGCACAGGGGCGAAGTTGCCATGACCGAAGTGGTAGCTCCCGCAGTCGCCCACCGAATCGAGGGTTTGGCCTTCAGGAAGCAGAGAGAGCAAGTAGTCGGAATCCATCGGACATTTTACCGCAAAGTAATGATAGGAAAGCGAATCAGAAAGTGTAAAACAATGTATATCATTACTTTGTAATGCTTTGAATGATTTTTTTGTTGCTTCGGAAAATGAATTTTCATTACAGAACCGTTCCACATCGGATAGATGGAAGCTAGCATAGCCGACAGCGGAAGCAGGCACCACAGAAGCCTCAACATTCACATTCTGAAGGTGTTGTCCTTCCAACTGTTTCAACAACGAACCATCCTTCATCACGCTATAACCAAAAAGCGTGATTTCACCGGCGGTCACAGTCATCTGATACGCAGACCAGTCTGAGAGTTTCTCTATGGAGGTGAGGGCTTCTGTAAAAGCGGGGGCCACATTTGACTTCTGACTGGAGACGAGTGCCGCATGGTTCACCACCAACCAGTTCTGCTTAGGGTTCTTATCCATCATATCACGCAAAGCCTGAAAACCCTTTTCATCAGCTATACTTTTCCGCTTCGCCAAACAGTCGAGGGAGGCATACAGCAACTTCTCATTTTCTGACACGGAGAAAGCGCCGTCATGATAGCAGAAAGAGAAAGTTCGGAAGTGAGTGCCGACTTCATAGATATGATAATTTTTATATTCATGGAAATCATTATCATTGATTTCCAAAACTTTAAGAAGATTCTCAAAATCATTTTCTGAAATACGGAGAGATAAAAGCAGAGCAAGGCGCCCATCGATTTCGTGAGCAGAACAGGCCATTGGAGTAGCGGTAGCAGATTCAGAGAACTGCTGAATAAAATACTCCATTCCATTAAGAGCGCCCAGCGGAACCACATCAGACACATAATCATTCAGACAGTCTGTCGCTTTAACGAAATCCTCATAATTATTCACCTGTACCATCAGGGCAGCATCAGCAGGCACCATCTCTATAGGATCCGCAGTTGTTTTTCGTAAATGATTGACATAAAAATAAATACCCAATCCAACAGCTGCAGTAAGGAGAATAAGAACAACAACTATCCACCCTTTTTTATGGGATTTGCGAGGGGGACGCACAGCGGTTTCTTCAGTTTCCATCACAAAAAATAATTTCTAATCACAAATAGGCTGCAAATTTACACGAAATTCCTGAAATTTTCGTTATTCACCATAAAAAAGCAGAAAAAAAATTGTAAATTTGCCGCCCAATATTCATCAACATGAAAAAAATCGTCTCTTTTCTTGTTCTTTTCGCAATTTCATTTGCCTTTTATGCCCAATCGCCTGCCAAATATTGGGTTCAGTTTAAAGATAAGGAGGGCAGTCAATATTCGGTGAAGCATCCCGAGGAGTTCCTTTCGCCCCGTGCTATTGAGAAGCGTCAGCGTTTCAACATTCCCATCACCGAACAGGACCTGCCCGTAAACGACCAGTATGTCCAGCAGCTTCTGGCTATTGATCCGCAGATGGTTTTGCTCACTAAGTCGAAATGGCTGAATGGCGTGACGGTATACACCACTACGGCGAACATTGCAGAACAGATTCGTCAACTGGACTTCGTGACGCTGTGCGAATGTACAGCACGGATGGATGTTGATGAGAATTTCGACTATCCCACCACTCCTTACGCTCCGCCCACGCAGGCGAAGGAAGTGATAGAGATGCCCAAAGATTACGATGACTTCGCATACGGATATGGTGCATGGCAGATAGGAGCCAACCGTGGCCAGTGGCTGCACCGCCTTGGTGCCCATGGCGAGGGCATGTTGATGGTGGTGATGGATGCTGGATTTCAGAATGTACAAAAGATGCCCGCCTTTAACGCATTGCGCGACGAGGGTCGCTTGTTAGGCACCCGAAACTTTGTGCAGCCCGGACGTTCGGTGTTCATCAGCGGCTCGCACGGCACAGAGGTGCTCTCCTGCATTGCGGCATATCTGCCCGACGAGATCGTGGGCACAGCGCCAAAGGCCTCCTTCTATCTCGCAAAAACAGAAGACGGCCGTTCAGAGAACAAGATTGAGGAGGACAACTGGGTGGCCGGGCTCGAATGGGCTGACAGTTTAGGATGCGATGTACTCTCATCATCGCTTGGATATTACAAATTCGACAACAAAAACCAGTCGTACAATTATGAGGACATGACCGGACGAGTGAGCCGCGCTTCGCGGGCTGCCTCTATGGCTGCCAGCAGGGGCATTATCGTATGTGTAAGCGCTGGCAATGAGGGAGATGAGGACTGGAAATACATCACATGTCCTGCCGATGCCGACAGCATTCTCACGGTGGGTGCGGTAGACCGCAGCTATAACATCACAGACTTCTCCTCCTACGGTCCCACGTCTGACGGGCGCGTGAAACCCGACGGGCTGGCCATCGGCGCCCAAGCCATTGTGGTGACTCCCTCCGATGAGGTAGATGCCTCCTACGGCACCTCTTTCTCCGCCCCCATCTTCGCTGGCATGGTGACCTGTCTGTGGCAACTCTTCCCCAACAAGACCCCCATGGAGGTGATTGACGCCGTGCAACGCGCAGGCAATATGTATAACAACCCCAGCGACCACGGCGGCTACGGCCTCACCAACTTCGTCAACGCATACAACCACCTGGCTCGTTCATACGACGCCTCCGTACTCGCCGCCTTCGGTGTTTCCTCCAGCTCCACAAGCTGCGAAGGCATCTACTATGCCCATAGCGGAGTCAGCAGCTTCACAGTCAGAGTCACCGTTGATGGCACATCCTTCCAAAGCGAACAGGTCATTAAAGTTAAGGGAAAAAAACAGGGGGACTTTGTAACGAACACCTATAAACTCAAGCTTCCCAAATGTCCGAAAGGACAGCATTACGCCATCGCAAGAGCGCAGGTCATCTGTCCAGAAGGCATCAGCTATGAACAAGTTATCGGGCTGTTACCCAAATAGTTTCTTTAATTTACGCTAAAACACCTCAATATGAAAAGAATCATCATCTGTACTGGTTTAATCTGCCTGTTCATGATAGCAGGTTATGCGCAGAAAAAGAAAACAGGAGAAGCTGCTCCAGTTCCCCAAAAGAACCTGCTGGCCATCCTGAATTTCAACGCATACTACACCGATGACCACAAGCCCTACATCGAGTTCCAGTTCATCATCGACGGCAGCACAGTCCAATATGTTCCGGTTTCAGACGGTCTGTACGCCGCTGAAATTGACATTGACGTGGACATTCGCCGCGCTGGTCAAGAAGAGTCGGCGGGAAGACTGCATTACATATTGGTAAGTCCGAAAACCCGTGACTCGGTGTCTGCTGAAAAAACGTATTTCAGCGATGTGCGCAACGTGGCATTGCCCAACGGCGACTATTATCTCTACTTCAATCTTAAGGATGTGCATGGGACCAGCGACACTGTACGCTACATTGATTTCATCCACGTCAACTACCCTGATGACAGCGTAGCGATATCAAACATCTCACTCTACAGCCGCGTGTCGAGAAGCGGCGACGGCGGGGTCTTCTACAAATATGAGATGGCCACAACCCCACTTTTCCAACAGTACGCCCCCGAAAATGTCTATTCCCTTCCCTTCTCCGCCGAGATTTACAACACCGACAAAGTACTTGACAATGGCACTTTTATTGTAAAGGCTGAGATCGCTGAACTCGGCCGCAGGGCAACTCCAGAATATACCATGACAAGGACCATGAAGACCGCACCGGCCTCCATTTTTATCCATATCTTCAACATTTATATGCTGCCATCGGGCAACTATCACCTTAACCTATATGTGATGGATGCCGACTCGAACATCATCGCCACCAACTCCACCTTCTTCCAGCGCAGCAATCCGAGAGTACAAGTTGACCTTGCCCAATACGACAACGTGGTGGTGGAAAACACATTTGTAGAAAAGATGACAGACCTGAAACAGCTGCAATATGATGTATCCACCCTCTACCCCATCGGCACCCGCATTGAGCAGGAGTTTTTCAACCAGAACATGAAAAAAGTGCCGTTAGACCAGTTGCAACGATATTTTTACAGTTTTTGGGTGAGCCGTAGTCCCAACGACCCGGAAGGAGCATGGTTAGCTTATAAAAAGAAAATAGAGTTTGTGAACGAACGCTATGGAAGCAAAGTCATTGACGGTTTCCGCACCGACCGCGGTCGGGTATATCTGCGCTACGGACCGCCGAATACCATCACCGAAGAGCCTTACGACCCTCAGGCCTATCCATACGAAATATGGCACTACTATGAGGTTGACCAGCAGACCAATGTGAAATTCATCTTCTACAACCGCGACCTTGTGACCAACAACTACGAGCTATTGCACTCCGATTATGTTGGAGAAATTCACGATCCCGCCTGGCAGATGAAGCTTGTGAAACGTCTCAGTCCCAACTCCAACCCCGATGTCACCACGCCCAATGAATACTGGGGTGGACATGCCGGTGAGTATTACAAGTACAACCGTCAGTAATGAAGCGCGCATTCGACCTCATCAGCTGCACTATTGCCATACTGCTGTTACTACCATTTGGAATTGTGGTGGCGTTTTGCATTGTTTGTGGTTCGAGGGGTGGCGTTTTTTATCGACAAATACGTGTCGGGAAAGACAATAAGGATTTCAAATTGCTGAAATTCAGAACCATGCGATCCAACGCCGACCGGCAGGGATTGCTCATTACGGTGGGGGCAGACAGCCGCATCACCCGTATCGGTAAGTTTTTGCGAAAATACAAAATTGATGAACTTCCGCAGCTATTCAACATTATCAAGGGGGACATGAGCGTGGTGGGCCCCCGTCCCGAAGTGCGGTGTTATGTGGAGATGTACGATGAGCGCCAGCGGCAGGTGCTCACCGTGCGGCCGGGCCTTACCGACTATGCCTCCCTACAGTACATTTCAGAAAGCGAGCTTCTGGCTGGCAGCGACGACCCGGAACGAACTTACATTGAAGAGATTATGCCAGCTAAGTTAGAGCTAAACTTACAGTATATTGAAAAACAATCCTTTACCGAAGACCTACGGATCATCTTCAAAACACTGGCCTCAATTGTGAGGAAATAAAATACAGCACGTTTTTCATAAAAAAGATTATTTTTGCAAAATTAAATTCTAAATCTGAATTCATGAAAGCAATCACTACCTTTCTATCTGTATTTCTGCTATTTAGCATAGCAAATGCTCAAGATACCATCAAGACTTATTGGAACAATCAACAACTAAAATCCATCGGACTGGCCAACGACACCATCGAAGAGGGCGTCTGGAAATTCTACCACCCAGACGGACGGCTGATGATGGAAGGCAAATATCTGCACGGCAAAAAAGTCGGTCTGTGGAAGGCATGGTACGAGAGCGGCCAGCTTTCACAGGAGTATTACGCCGACAACGGTTCCTTCAAAAGCTGGTATGCCAGCGGAAAGTTGGAGTCGGAAGGAGCCATGAAAAATAGTCTGAAAGATGGCAACTGGACTTTTTATTATCCTGACGGACAGGTATATAGAAAATGTTCTTATCAGCAAGATAATCTGAATGGGCTGTTGACCGACTACTATGATGGCGGTAACAAATCGTTTGAAGGCACCTATGTGGACGGGAAATTGAACGGAGCTGCGAAAGGCTGGCACACCAACGGCGAGGTGGAGATGGAAGGGAATTTTGAGGATGATTTGCAAGAGGGTACCTGGAAATTTTACTATGCCAACGGCCAGTTAGGCAGTACCGGCGAATTCCGCGGAGGTTTGCAGCACGGCACTTGGACCTATTTTTATGAAGAGGGCGGAATGCTTTGGAAAAAAGGTGATTTCCGCAACGGGATGCGCAACGGTAAATGGGAGGCCTGGTACGAAAACGGAGCCAAACAACGCAGCGGCAATTTCTCTTTCAACAAGGAGGACGGCCATTGGATTCAGTGGTACGAGACGGGCGTGGTGAAAGACGAAGGCGACTTCAAGGCCGGACAGATGTGCGGGCTGTGGAAAGGCTACTATCCCGACGGCACCCAAAAATACGAGAGCGGATACAACGACAATGTGCGCGACGGCATATATAAATATTGGAACGAAAACGGCAAAAAACGCTCAACCGGCTACTACAGCAAGGGCGAAAAGCACGGTAGCTGGGTGGAATATGCCGACAACGGACAGAAAACTGAAGAGGGCAAGTTTGTGAACGGCGAGAAAAACGGGATATGGATTTTTTATAATGAAAGAGAGGTGAAGATGCGCGAACAAAACTTCACCAACGGAGCTGCCAATGGCAAGTTTGTCGAATACTACCCGAACGGCAAGAAACAGATGGAAGGCTGTTACGACAACCGCGTACGCGAGGGCAAATGGACCTACTGGGATGCCAAAGGCAAAGTGATGTACAGCGTTCAGTTTGAACACGGCAATAAAGTCAAAGTGTACAAGGAGTTAAGCGGAGAATATGCCAAACCGTTCTAATCGCCTGTCAATGGCTTAGTTATACAAAGCCATCCGAAAATAGGGATTCAATAGTTTTTCGTCACGTAATGTGGTGGATGGACCATGTCCGGGGTAGATAACCGTATCGTCGGGCAATGGCATCACCTTCTTGCGGATGCTCTCCAACAGCACCTCCTGATCGCCGGTGGGCAGGTCGCTGCGGCCAATACTACCTTGGAACACCAAATCGCCGACAAACAGCTGGCGTTCAGCTTCATGGTACAGGATGACACTACCGGCGCAGTGGCCTGGAGTTTCCATGACCTGCAGCTCCTGCTGTCCGAAAACGATACGGTCGCCCTCCTTGATAAACTGGTCAGGCTGAGGGAAATCCTCCTTCGTACAGTCCATGTTGAAGGCCACCCCGTAGGCAACATTGTGATTATAGACAGGCAGCCCCGCCTCGTGCATCAGCAGCGGCACAGCGAACGTGCGCACCGCCCAACCGCAGCCAATTGTATGGTCGATATGCGGGTGTGTCACGATGAGGTACTTGACGATGAGCTGGCGGTCGTTCACAAACTTCACCAGCAGGTGTTTTTCCTCCTCCGTTGTCATGCCCGGATCGATGATGACCGCTTCACCTATCTCATCAAACAATAGTATCGTGTTAACTTGCAAAAAGTTGCTTGGAAATATTCGAATATCCATAATAGTAATTCTTTTTAAAGATGAAAGGATATTAGAATCCTGTCCAGAACATCGACCAGAATCTGTTCTCCATATCCTTCCAATCAGCAGAAGTTCTGTTGTAGAAATCAGCCGTGATGCCGTTGAGTTTGGCAGCCAGTTTTTTCGCATTGCACTTGCTTCCTTCACCTTTTATAAAAGCCTGCAAATCTACATCTTGCTGAATCATTTCTTTTTCAAAATTCAGCACCGAAGTCATCATCATATTTTTGGTGGAGCCCCAGCGCACCTGGGCAAGCTTGTTGGCCTTGCGGTATTGCCAGAGAGCGGAATTGTCGTCCACTCCATGATGGCCGCAGCAGTAGAAGGCATCGGGCAGTTGGTTGCTGCCGGCATAAATCGGGATGCGGGGGCTCTGTCCGGGGTTCTCGAAAGCAAACCAGCACACACCGCCGACAGCGTCAGGCAGCCACGCACGGCACTGTGCGACAAAGGAATAGGAGCACCACGACATGGCCACGCCTCTATGAAATTCCACCGTTCCGGGCTTCAAGGCATTGTACAAATTACGCTCGGCACCGCTCATCCACGGGTTGCCGACGGTAGAGAGGATGGTATCGTTGTAGGTCTCGCCATCCTTGTTTTTCTTCTCCTTCACGATGGTGAGGTTTTGCAGCTGGTCGAGTTCGGGGCAGCCTTCGTAGGTGGCGCGGAAGAGTTCCATCACCTTCTCGGCCGACACTTTCTGCTCGGGTTTGATGGAGAAGGGCAGGTCTTCGTCATCCAGCTGGAAGTTCTGCGAGGGGGCGAGCTGGCTGAAGATGTACCACTCGCGTTCGGTATGGTTCTTGCCGCCAGCGTAGTCGGAGGGGAAGGCGCGCCACCAGATAAACTCGCCGGTGCCGTCCCAGAAGCCGTACTTTTTGGCCACCTCCTCCACATTGTCGGAGCAGAGGAAATAGTCGGGGTTGTTGCGTTGCAAGCGACCGATGCGGGCCACGTTACAACTCACGGCCACCTCGTCGTCGGGCACTCGCTGGGCCACCCAAATGCCGCCGATCTTGTCGGGACCCTCACCCATGATCTCCATCTGCCAGACCTCTTTTTTGTCGGCAATGGTGATGCACTCGCCACCGTCGCCGTAGCCGTACTGGGCAATCATCGCGCCGATGGTACGGATGGCGTCGCGGGCGTTGTCGCAACGCTGCAGGGCAATGCGCTCCAGCTCTTCAATCAAAAACATACCATCAGCATTCACGAGGGTGTCGGGACCCGAGAAGGTGCTTTCGCCAATGGCCAGCTGTTTCTCGTTCAGACAGGGGTAGGCGGTATTGAGGTAGGCGTAGGTGTGGGCGGCTTCTGGAATCTCGCCGGCCAGTTTCAAGCCCGTTTTGTCGTTGGGGTTGGCGGTGTGCATCGTGCCCTTATACACCGGGTGCATAGTGCCTGCCTTGTGGTCGGCAGCGGGCTCCCAGCGGAGCCAGGTGCGGTACATGCCGTCGCAGGTGTGCGAGGTGATGACCGAGCCGTCGGCACTGGCCTTGCAGCCCACCATGATGGAGGTGCAGTTCTCGCCCTTTAGGTTCCACTCCCACTCCTGGGCATTCAAACAAAAAATCCCGACAAAAAAGACAAAGAAAAGAAATAACCTTTTAATATTCATTGTTTTAAATTTATTCGTTCACCTTGCAAATTTACACAAATTTTCCATAATAAGACTTTCGCTCAAATAAAATGCGATTTTATACCGTTTTATTTATAAACGCATCTACACCTTGGTCTAACGGACTTCGCAAGGACGTAGATGCAATAGTAATCAGAAGTCCACTTTGAATACTACCATGAAGCGAAGCCTCTTTACCGTTGCCAGCCTGATAGTGTGCACCCTTGCCATGGGACAATCGGCAGAAGAACTCAACCAAAAGGGTGAAACGGCTTACGACCGACAGGACTACGCTACAGCCGTTCAAATGTGGACAGAATCCGCCACCCAGGGCTATGCCCAGGCGCAATTTCACCTGGGAGTGTGTTATTACAATGGACAAGGTGTAGCGCAATCCTACGAAAAGGCCGCGGAATGGTGGCGCCAAGCGGCAGCGCAAGAGGATGAGTTTTCAAAACGAGCTTTGGAAAGCCTTAACCAATGGGCAGAAGATATTTACCTGAAGGGCGAAGCGGCATACGCCCACCAGGATTACACTGCCGCCGTTCAATTCTGGACCGACGCTGTCTCTAAAGGCCATCTCCAGGCACAATGCCGTTTGGGAGAATGCTATGCTAATGGGTTAGGCGTAACTCAATCTGAAGAAAAGGCAAAGGAATGGTACAGCAGTTATGCCGCAGCACAAAGCAACGCAGAGGCAAGTTATCGCAACGGCCAAAGCATAACCAAACCCCTCATTACAAATGTAGTGTTCGACTACGACAAGGCCAATAGACTGGTTACTGACCTGAACAAAAGCAGAAAAAAGAACAAGTTGCCACCTGTGAGCATGGAACGCGACCTCACCGAGGCGGCCATGCTGCGGGCGGCAGAGCTGTCCACACAGATCATCTTCGAAGCTATGGAAAATCAAGCCGTGATGGATGACCATCGCCGTCCCAACGGAGCCCCCTTCTATACAATCGTGGAAGAACACTATGCCTATAAAAAATTCGATTCCGAAAATTTTGAAGAAACAATTATGTACGGGGTAGCCAGCGACACATGGTGGATCGGCCAACGCGAAGCCATTGTTCAACGGATAAGCGGGAAATGGACAACCATTGGCATAGGAGTGTGCTACACTGACGGGATAATGTTTGTGGCCGTACTCTGCACGATGTCGGGAAATGGCAATACCGATGCGCCTACAGGCCTTTGGGATGCGCGGTTGCAAGTGGATACCGTAAGCAATGGAACTACAAAGCTGTTGTGCAAAACAGCCACCGACAGTTCGCACTTATGCAAAAGCATTGTCATCACGGGCGACTTTTTGTATAAACCGGCTGCAGAATTAGCGGTTTTAGTGAACAATGACCGGCGGGCTGAAAATCTGCCGGCACTCACCCTGGATTCTGCGCTTACGCATGCTGCTATGCTCAGGGCTGCGGAACTGTCCACACAATATTTTTGGATTTCAACCGCCACACAAAAGCATGGTTCTAACTATCCTGAGTACCGCAAAAAAGACGCACTTATGGCATCATCATTCGTTGCCTGGGTTTCATATGTACATGTAAGACCTAATTTTCAGAATTATAAAAGCATATTTACAGATAAAAACTATCATGGCGAGAATGCGGCATGGGGCGGTTGGGGTAAGATGGAAGATGTAGAAAAGGCCCTTCTGAATTCTCCCGGACACAGGGACGCTATTCTTCACCCCAGTGCCAAACTTATGGGAGTGGGAGTATTTCATATTCCTGGAGGAAGTCTCAGCATCATACAGTGTTTTTCCGATGGAAAACTCACAAAAAAGCAGCAGTCGAAGTCACCTATGACTGTCACCGTACAAATCAGCCTTGATCCGGAAGCACCCACAAAAGTATTGAAAAAGAAGCCCTTAAAATAAAGGGGGATGAAAGGGCATGCGTTCGTAGAGGTCGGAGGTTCCGGCTGCGCCGGAATGGCGGTGCCGCACCGAGGGAGAATGTACAATTGACAATGAACAATGTACAATGGGCGGGGATGCGGTTATACGAGAATGCGAGGATGGGTTGTGGGGCATGGCGGGCGAAGGGTTAATCACTATTCCCATTATATAGTTCTTTGTAAATGCGGTCAATGTTGTCTGGATTGAACAATGGAGCCCAGGGAGAACGTTTTTTGAAGCTATGCCGATGCCTTTTTATTAGAAAAATCTTTTTATAAAATCGCACTTCGTTTTGGGGCACATTGTCGTAGCCGATGAAAAGCCAATCACAATTTGGTGCAAAACTGGGATGCGAAATCAGCATTGCACTCCAATAGAAATATCGATTCCTAATTTCATATTTTTCAATTATTGTATTTACACAATGTAATTCAGGAGAGGAGCCCGACCAAGAGAAAGTGACTTCTTGCATGTCAGGATTTGATTGAAGATAGTGCA
>JBGUPJ010000022.1:0-41042 GCA_045130235.1 Bacteroidales bacterium | reverse complement strand
GGGGGGCCCCCCCGCGGCCCCCCCACCCCAGACTGCGGCCTAACGGCCTTGTCTGGGGTTACGAAGATGTCGTCCCTCCGGGACGAGGACAATCGCAACCACTGTCATGATAAAACGGGGCAGGTTCACGCCTCTGGCCGCCTTGTAAATTACGGCGTGAAGGAATCGGCGGTGAGAGAGCGTGAAGAACGGCGAGCTGTCCGAAGATGTGCGAAATGTATTGAGCACATCAAGTTTTTCGCCGTTTAGCGAACGAACCCCGATTTTAGCCGGAATTTGCACAGCGGCAAAGCGCATTTCTTTTCGTCTATTTTCTTTGTGCGCTTGCAAAGAAAATAGACATACCCGAAAAGACAAATCACCTTGCGGGATGTGTCAATGCTGCAAAACAAAAAGCATTTTCCAAAAAAAATGACGATATAACACACATTCCCTTGTTAGTAACAAATGACTGAAGTTCTACAGAATTCCCCAATATTTTTGTACTTTTGCTCGTTTTTACAAAAATGTTTTTCATGAGAAAAATCGGTCTATTGTTCATCTCTCTTCTTTGCGGCCTGATAGGACGGGGAGAATCTTTGCAAAACTTCCTTATTCCAACCCCACAACGAGTTGATATTCAAAACAATGAAGCTCTTGCTTGGGACGAATACCAATTCTCCCAACTGAGCAACTATTTGGCACAGTTCAACCTCTCCAATTGGGAAACTCAGTCGTTTTTTGCAGGGATGGGAGGCCCCGTCATCAAGTTGTCGATGCAGCAGGATCCGAAATACCCCAGCCAGGAGTACCGCCTGCTGGTGAAAAACCAGTCGGTGACGATTATCGGCGGCAGTCAGGAGGCCATTTTCTACGGCGTGCAGACCATGCGCCAGATTCTGGCATACGGTCTCGCCGAAAAACACGCCATCCCCGAACTGCTCGTCTCCGACTATCCCGACCTCGCCCGCCGCGGCATGATGCTCGACATCAGTCGCGACAAAGTGCCCACCATGCAGACGCTCTATCAGATTGTGGACTTTCTCGTCACATTGAAAGTCAACGAATTACAACTTTACACCGAGCACACTTATGCCTACACGCAGCACGAAATCGTGTGGAAGGACTACTCTCCGATGACGCCAGGCGAGATCGCCGACCTGCAAAAATATTGCAACGACCGTTTCATCGACCTCGTGCCCAACCAGAACTCGTTCGGCCATTTCGAAAACTGGCTGAAGTACGACAACTACCTGCCGCTGGCCGACTGTGTGGAGGACTGCAAAACCATCTGGGGGCCTTACAAACTTGCCTCGCTCGACCCCTCCAACCCGGGGTCTTTCGAACTGGTGAAGGGTCTCTATGCCGAATTTCTGCCCAACTTCAACAGCACCTACTTCAATATCGGCTGCGACGAGACCGTGGAGTTAGGCCTCGGCCGCTCGAAAGCCGCCTGCGACAGTCTCGGCGTGGGGCGCGTCTATCTCAACTACCTGCTCAAACTCAACGATGAGGTGCGAAAGTATGGCAAAGTGGCGCAGTTCTGGGGCGACATTATCCTCAACCACGAAGAGCTGATTCCCGAAATTCCGCAGGATATGATTCCGATGGTGTGGGGCTACGACCGCAAATACCGCTTCGACACCATTCTGCCAAAATTCAGAAAAGCCGGACTCGATTTTTACGTCTGTCCCGGCACGGCCACCTGGCGCTCCATCATCGGCAAGAACAACATTGCCTTCGACAACCTCTACAACGCCGCCACCAGCGCCACGGCCAACGGCGCACGCGGAATGCTCGTCACCAACTGGGGCGACCACGGCCACTGGCAACCCCTCTCGGTATGTTACGCCCCGCTGATGGTGGGCTGTAGCTACGCCTGGAAATGCGACACGACTGTGCTTTCGCGCCTCTGCTTCCTACTCAACGAGTACATCTTCCAAGACCCGACCCAAAACACCGGCATCGCAGTTTTGAAATTGGGCAACGCCTACGAAAAGGCCAAAATACCCGATGGCAATGCCAATGTTTTTCATCTCCTCCTGCACCGCCATGCATGGAAGATGAAAGGGAATTACCAAACCAAGGAGATCACCCTCGCCAACCTGCGCAAAACCGAAGCGGAGATTGACGATGCACTCGCCATCCTCCATCATGCCAAACCGCAATGTGCCGATGCGGAGGTGGTGATCGAAGAGCTGCACCAGGCCGCCAACCTCGCCAAACACAGTCTGCACCTCGGCATCGACCGGATGCAGGTCAAAAGTTACCAAACCCTTGACATTCCGCTTGAAAAGCGCAAAAAACTGGCCCACGAACTTCAGAAACTCATCGACAACCACAAGCGCATCTGGGTCATCCGCAACCGTCCCGGCGGCCTGCACGACTCTGCCGGAAGATTGCAAGAAATTCACGATTATTATTTAAGCAAATAAAGAAAACACTATGCTATTCACCCCTAACATGAAATTAGCCGACATGGTGGCTTCAAACCATAGTCTTGTGCTGATTCTCCAACGATTCAACATCCAACTCGGCTTCGGCGAGAAAAGCATCCGCGAAGTGTGCAAGCAGTACGGCATTCCCGACAGCTTCTTCCTGCTGATTTGCAACGTATATACCCACCCGGAATACCTGCCCACACAGGAGGAAATCGCCGGCACCGACATGTCGCCCCTCATCCCCTACCTCATCGCCTCCCACAACTATTACCTCGATGAACGCATCCCCCATATCGAAAACCACCTCCGCAAAATCGCCGACGCCTGCCTGCCCGTTCATCGCGATACTCTGCAAAAATTTTTCATAGACTACAAAGAAGAGGTGGTAAAACACTTTCAATATGAAGAGGTTACAGTTTTTCCTTATATTGAGAAGTTGAACAAAGGTGAAAAGTCGAAAGGCTACTCCATCCACCAGTTTGAGAAAAACCACAGCAACATCGAAGACAAGCTCGGCGACCTCACCAACATCATCCTCAAGTACCTCCCCGGCGACATCATGCCCAAAGAACGTATCTCTTTGCTCTTCGACATCTTCCAGCTCTCCTCCGACCTCAACACCCATGCCGTTATTGAAGACAAAATCCTCATCCCATTTGTAGAAACATTAGAAAAATTGTAACACAATGAAAAAGAGGATATTACTAATAGAAAAATCGCCCATCGTAGCGGCTGGATTTGCCACCATCTTGCAGAAACAGGCCACTTTTGAAGTCTCCTCTGTCACCGACAACCTGAACCGTATCTCCGAACGCATCGTGGTGGATCATCCCGACCTCATCGTGCTCAACCCCGCCATGGTGGACTACTCCAAACGCAACACTTTCCGTTCCTTAATACCTGATGCACAGAATATTCCCATCGTGGCACTGGTCTATCACTACTTCGACCAACAATGGCTCAGGAGTTTCAACGGAGTGATTGAAATCAACGAGGATGCGGAGAAAATCAACAACCAGCTCACCGATGCGCTCAACTCGTTCACCGAACCTGCCGAATCGAGCGAGTTGTACGAACTCTCCGACCGCGAAAGAGAAGTGCTGGTCGAACTTTCGAAAGGACTTTCGAATAAGGAAATCGCTGATAAACTGCACATTTCGGTTCACACAGTCATCACACACAGAAAAAACATCATCAAAAAAACGGGCATCAAATCCGTGGCCGGTCTTACGGTGTACGCTATGCTCAACAACTTGATGGAGTAATATGCAATTTTAGCGACCAAGTTGCGTTTAAAATCCTGTTATTAAACTAAAATAAATATCTATAGTCATAAAACCGTTTTAGAAAACCATAAAAATACATAATCATGAAAAAAGTATTCATTTTGTGCGCCTCCCTTTTGCTCTCAGTGACAGCGATGGCGCAGAACGACATTGACGCTTTCCGTTTTTCGCAGGTCAACTGGTCGGGTACGGCCCGTTTCATGGGTGCCGGCGGTGCTTTTGGCTCCATCGGCGGCGATTTCTCCGCTCTCGCCACCAACCCCGCCGCTATCGGTCTTTACAAGAAAGACGAGATTACCTTTACTCCGGTGGTCATTAACGCCATTGGCAGCAAGTCCATTTACAATGGTGAGGAGGTGGACGACGGCAGCGTGCGCTACAGTCTCACCAATTTCGGCGGTGTTTTCTCCTGGAGATTGAACCCCGACCCCGAAAATCCCGTCACCAAGTGGCGCATGATGCAGTTCGGCGTGGGCTACAACCGCATCAACGACTTCAACAACCGCATCTCTTCTACCGGTATGAGCAACGGCAGCAGCTGGACCAACAACGTGGTGAACATGTCGAACGGCATCCACTACAACAACCTGACGCACGACGGTCTCGCCGCTTGGAACACATGGATGTTGGATACCCTTCCGGGTTCTGAAGACGAATATGTGAGCTATCTTACTGGCCACAACCTGCGCCAGGAAAGTTACACCAAAACCAAAGGCGGTATCGACGAGATGAGCTTCTCGCTCGGCGGCAACTACGACGACAAGGTATTCCTCGGCTTCACGTTAGGCGTTCCCTTCCTCGATTACCAAAGCGAGACGGAGTACAGCGAAAGCGATGAGAAAGACGAGATTGGCGGGTTTAACTCCTTCACTACCATTGAGAAATTGCGCACCACAGGCGTGGGTGTCAATGCCAAGTTGGGTATCATCTACAAACCCGTTGACTTCTTCCGCTTCGGCGTAGCCATTCATACCCCCACTTACTATGGCAACTTGAAAGAGAACTATGAGAGAAACATCAAATCCTACTTTGAGGACAACAACTACGAGGATTCCTACGAAAACATCTCCAAATACAAACTGGCCACCCCGTTGCGCGTGATGGGTAGCGTGGGATTCACCATCGCCAAGAGGGCTTTCATCAGCGCCGAATATGAGTTCGCCGATTACTCCATGGCCAACCTTTTCTCCTCTGAGAGCACAATGTATCGTTACAATTTCAAAGATGAAAATCAGGCCATTAAGGACAAATATGGTGCCTGCCACACCGTGCGCGTGGGCGCTGAGCTGGCCATCACCAATGTCTTCCACATCCGTACCGGCTACGCTTACAGCAGCTCCCCGTTCAAAAACAACATCAACACGGGCGACTCGCACAACATCTGCGCTGGCATCGGTTTGTACGGCAAAGTGTTCTTCTGCGATTTCGCATACGTGTGCCGCATCGCTCGCGAGAGTATGTGGTACTACAACGACACGAACCTCAACCCTGTGGAAGTCAACAATGTAAACCACAAATTCGCCGCCACTTTCGGTGTGAGATTCTAACCTATTTCAATACAGACTATGGCAAAAATTATCGGTATCGGGAATGCTTTGGTAGATGTGATTGTGAACATTCCCGAAGAGTCGCTCCTCCAAGAATTTGGTCTTCCCAAGGGAGGAATGGAGATGATCAATGTTGAAAAAAAACGGCAGATTCATGAGCGAATCAGCACGATGAAGCAGGTGCGCGCCACTGGGGGATCCACCTCCAACACCATCCACGGCATCGCCCATTTAGGCGGCGAAACCGGCTATATCGGCAAGGTGGGGAATGATGAAGTGGGCCGTTTTTTTGAGGAGGATATGAAGAAAAATGGCATTTGCCCCCACCTGATTCACACCTCCGACATCGACACCGGCATCGCCACCACGCTGATGACTGAGGATGCCGAACGCACCTTCGCCACCTACCTCGGTGCTGCCGCCTCCATGACGGCCGACGAGGTGGATGTGGAGATTCTGAAAGCCTACGATTGCATCCATGTGGAGGGCTATCTCATTTTCAATCACGACCTTATCTTACGTGCCTGTCAGTTGGCCAAAGAAAACGGACTGAAGATTTCGATGGACATGGCCTCCTATAATCTCGTGCAGGCGGAGAAAGCGTTTGTGGGAGAGTTGCTGAGCAATTATGTCGATATTATTTTTGCGAATGAAGAAGAGGCTGAAGCCTTTACGGGAAAAAGGGGCGAGCAGGCTTTAGAAGAGCTGTCACGCTACTGCGAGGTGGCAGTGGTGAAATTAGGCGCAAAAGGCTCGATCGCCAACATCCGAGGCACGCACGTTTCGGCCGGCACCAACGGCAAGAAGCCCGTTGATACCAACGGCGCGGGCGACGCTTACGCCGCCGGTTTCCTCTATGGCCTCATGCACGGACTTGCGCCCGAAAAGACCATCCAGCTGGCCGCCATCGTAGGCGATGAGGCTGTGGCAACGGTGGGCGCAAAACTCTCTGACCAACAGTGGGATAACATTAAATCACAAAAAAGCCTGTTTTGATTAGCTCTGCCAATTTTAAGGTTAATCTGGGCTTATATGTAACAGAAAAAAGGCCTGATGGTTTCCATAACCTGGAAACCATCTTTGTTCCTGTTGATACGGTCACGGACATCCTCACCATTCTACCAAAATCTGGCACAGTGGAGTTCAAAATGACGGGAGGGGATTTTGTGGTAGATGCGGAGAAAAATCTGTGTGTCAAAGCCTTCCGGTTGTTGCAGCAGGACTTTGACCTGCCGGGAGCGGTCATCCATTTGGAGAAAAACATCCCTTCTGGCGCGGGGTTGGGGGGCGGCTCTTCCGATGCCGCCTGCGTGCTGCAGATGACCAACGAGCTGTTCGAGCTTCACCTTACCGACCAAGAGCTATGCAACTATGCCGCGCGTCTCGGCAGCGACGTGCCGTTTTTCATCCACAACCGACCGCAGTATGCCACCGGGCGGGGAGAAATCCTGCAGGACGTTACCCTCGACCTGTCGCAATGGACCATCAGCGTGTTCAAACCCGACTTTTCCATCTCTACCGCAGAGGCTTACGCCCACATCCGTCCCATTTCGGGCCGTGCCCACCTCCACCAACTATTGGGAGAACCGGTAGAAAAGTGGCACAGTCTCTTCCCCAACGACTTCGAAGCCGCCCTCTTCCCACTCTACCCGATTTTGGCAGAGATGAAGGCCAAATTTTACGAGCTGGGCGCAGTTTATGCCGCCCTTTCAGGCAGCGGATCCGCCCTGTTTGCCATCGCCCCACATCCCATCAACCTTGAACCCTTTTTCAAAGGAAAAACCCTATAGCCATGAGTATATCATTTCCCCTTCCGACCCTCAAAAACGAAGCCACCACCTACACCTATTCGCTCCCCACGCTGTGCAGCGAAATCCGTTCCGTGAGCATCATCGGCACGGGCAACGTGGCACATTGGTTCGTTTATGCCTTCCAAAAGGCGGGCATCAAAATCCATCAAATCTATGGAAGAGACCTTACAAAATGCCAAAAATTGGCAGAGACATGTGGAGCGGAGGCTATTCATGATTTATCTAAATTAAAGAAAATTAGCGATTTATATCTATTCTCTATCAAAGATGATAGTTACGAAGAGGTCGTATCGCAAATTCCTATTGAGCTGCCCTTGGCGGCACTGACTTCCGGCACGGTATCGGCGAGGGTTTTAGCGCCGGTGGCCCCACGTTTTGGCACGATATATCCCTGTCAGACCCTTAACAGCGGCATGGATTTCTCTACTGTGGAGGTGCCGCTTTGCGTAGAGGGTGGCGACGGAGATACCGAGGCGTTGCTGCTGCAGCTGGCCACCCAACTGAGCGAAAAGACCCTCATCTTACATGAGGAAGAGCGGCGACAGTTGCACCTGGCGGCCGTGTTTGCCTGCAACTTCACCAATGCTCTCTACGGTGTTGCCTTCGACCTCTTAAAAAATGCAAAAATCGAGCCCCACGTTCTGCTTCCTCTTTTACAAAATTCCTTAAAAAAGCTCAATACCATGACTCCGGAAGAGGCGCAGACAGGTCCAGCTGTTCGCAATGATAAAAATGTGATAAACAAACATTTAGATATGCTGCAGGATACTCAATATCGGGAGATCTACGAAATTCTCACCCAAGAAATCCACCGTCAGCATCTTAATAAATGATAATTTATGGAGAAAATCAAAGAAAAATTATCCCAAATCACCACGTTCATTTTTGATTTTGACGGCGTGTTGTCGGATGGAAAGATTTACGTCTTCCCCGATGGCGACCAGATTCGAGCCACCAGTGTGAAAGACGGCTACGCCATCCAGTATGCGTTGAAGAAAGGGTACCATGTGGCCATCATCTCGGGTGGTTTTTCCGACACCATGCGGCTGCGCTACAAGACCTTCCCCGGCATGGACATCTTCCTCTCAGTTCCCGACAAGGTGGCAAAGCTCAATGAATATATGAAAGAGAAGGGGCTTTCGCGCGAGCAGGTGTTGATCATGGGCGATGATATTCCCGACTACGACATGATGCAGTTGGCGGGAGTGAAGTGCAGTCCGGCCGATGGAGCCACTGAAATTCAAGCCATTGCAGACTATGTTTCGCCCAAGGGGGGCGGATGTGGCTGCGTGCGCGATGTCATCGAGCAGACTCTCAAAGTACAGGGCAAGTGGTTCGGCGAAGGAGCTTGTATCTGGTAAATCCAACATTAAATATTGTGACAGGCGTGACAAATTGTCACGCTTTTTTGCTTTAAATATTAAAATATTGTCAGAAAAGAGGAAAATTTACCCATTTTCAATTTTGGCACGATGGTTGCATAATGTTGGGTTGCTTTGAAAAAAAAGATCAAAGTCTAACTGAATTAAAAACAATTAAAATTATACAATTATGGGTAAAATTATTGGAATCGACTTAGGAACCACCAATTCATGTGTAGCTGTCATGGAAGGCAGCGAACCTGTTGTGATCCCGAATTCTGAAGGCAAGCGCACCACTCCTTCTGTAGTGGCTTTCGTGGGCAACAACGAGCGTAAGGTCGGCGATCCGGCCAAGCGTCAGGCCATCACCAATCCTACCAAGACCATCTACTCCATCAAACGTTTCATGGGTGAGACCATGGACTTGGTGACCAACGAGGTGAACCGTATGCCTTACAAGGTGACCAACAGCAACAATCTTCCGAAAATCATGATCGACGACCGCGGATACACCCCGCAGGAGATCTCGGCTATGATTCTTCAGAAGATGAAGAAAACGGCTGAAGATTACCTCGGCACTGAGGTTACGGAAGCCGTCATCACCGTGCCGGCCTACTTCAGCGACTCGCAGCGTCAGGCCACCAAAGAGGCTGGCGAGATTGCCGGTCTTACCGTGAAGAGAATCATCAACGAGCCTACTGCAGCCGCATTGGCCTACGGTCTGGACAAGAAGAAATCGGAGTCGAAAGTGGCCGTGTTCGACCTCGGCGGCGGAACTTTCGATATTTCCATCTTGGAGTTAGGCGACGGCGTTTTCGAGGTGAAATCCACCAACGGTGACACCCACCTCGGCGGCGACGACTTCGACCAGGCCATCATCGACTGGCTGGCTCAGGAGTTCATGAACGACTATCATATCGACCTCCGCAAGGATGCCATGGCACTGCAGCGTTTGAAAGAGGCTGCTGAGAAGGCCAAGATCGAGCTGTCAAGCTCCTCCTCCACAGAGATCAACCTGCCCTACATCATGCCGGTTGACGGTGTGCCGCAGCACTTGGTAAGAACGCTCACCCGTTCGCAGTTCGAGCAGCTCACCGACCGCCTGATTCAGGCCACGCTGGAACCCTGCCGCAAGGCTTTGGCCGACGCCGGCTTGAAGACCAGCGACATTGACGAGGTGATTCTCGTGGGCGGCTCCACCCGTATTCCTGCCATCCAGCAGATTGTGGAGAAATTCTTCGGCAAGGCTCCCTCCAAGGGTGTCAACCCCGACGAGGTGGTGGCCATCGGTGCAGCCATCCAGGGCGGTGTGCTCACCGGCGAGGTTCACGACGTGCTGTTGCTGGATGTGACCCCGTTGTCACTCGGTATCGAGACTCTGGGCGGCGTGATGACCAAGCTCATCGAAGCCAACACCACCATCCCGACCAAGAAGAGCGAGATCTTCTCGACGGCTGCTGACAACCAGTCGGCTGTGACCGTCACGGTGTTACAGGGCGAGCGTCCGATGGCCCGCGACAACAAGAAGGTCGGCGAGTTCAACCTCGACGGTATCATGCCGGCTCCGCGTGGCGTGCCGCAGATTGAGGTCTCCTTCGACATCGACTCGAACGGTATCCTCAAGGTGACGGCTGTTGACAAGGCCACCGGCAAGGAGCAGCACATCACCATCACGGCTTCCTCTGGACTGTCTGATGATGAAATCAAGCGGATGAAGGCTGAGGCCGAGGCCAATGCTGACGCCGACAAGAAGGCCAAAGAGGAGATCGACAAGCTCAACCAGGCCGACTCGATGGTGTTCAACACCGAGAAGCAGCTGAAGGAGCTGGGCGACAAGATCCCGGCCGAGCACAAGAGCGCCATTGAGGCTGCCTGTGCCAAGTTGAAAGAGGCTCACGGCAAGAAAGACCTCGCCGGTATCGATGCTGCGATGAACGAGCTGACCAGCGCATGGCAGACCGCTTCGCAGAACATGTACCAGCAGGCGGGTGCCGGCCAGCCGGGTGCGGGTGCCAACCCGTTCAACGGTGCCAACGGTCCCTTCAACGGGCAGCAAGGCCCGCAGGGTCCGCAAGACGGCAACCGCAATGCGAAAGATCCCGACGTAACCGACGTGGATTTTGAGGAGGTAAAATAAAGGTAACGTTATCCGTAGGGGCGAATCATAATTCGCCTCTACAATATATCCTAAAAAGGTGCTGATTCATCATCAGCACCTTTTTTTGTGGGCATTCATTAGGCAGAAAATAAAAAAGACGAGGCCTTGTGAGCCCCGTCTTAGATGTTTTCACAACGGAATAATCCTTATTGTGAATCGCTTCAAAAAATTGTGCGGCAAAATTACAACAAATATTTAAAACGACAACCTAATTTTCAAAAAATTAATTGTATCTTTGCAGAAGAAATGTGTGGAAACGCCTGAAAAGGAATTGATTTTGTTAAAATTGTAGCAATGAACAGCAGTAAAAACGCTTAAAATGAAAAAGATACTCGGATTAGACTTGGGCACCAACAGCATCGGCTGGGCGGTAGTGAATGAATCAGAAAATGCGACTGAGAAATCATCAATTGTAAAATTGGGGGTAAGAACTATCAGTTATGACAATTTTGTAAGTACTGAAACAGGGAAAGAATCAAAAGACCCCGTAAAAGATTTTTCAGGAGGAAAAGGTATTTCATGCAATGCAGGAAGAACACTTAAGCGCAGTATGCGTCGTAATTTGCAACGCTACAAACTACGCCGTGAACACCTGATAGAGATATTGAAAGCCAATGGTTTTATTTCTGATGACACCATATTATCGGAAAACGGCAATCGCACGACATTCGAGACTTATCGACTTCGAGCCAAAGCTGCTACCGACGAAATATCGTTGACAGAATTCGCCCGTGTGCTATTGATGATAAACAAAAAACGTGGTTATAAAAGCAGTCGCAAGGCCAAGAATACAGAAGAAGGACAACTGATTGATAGCATGGAGATCACGCAGCGTCTATATGATGAGAATCTTACTCCTGGGCAATTGTCGTTTGAGTTGCTTAAGAGTGGCAAAAAATATCTTCCTGATTTCTATCGTTCAGATTTGCAGGCAGAATTTGATAAGGTTTGGGATGCACAGAAACAATTTTATCCTGAATTATTGACAGATGACTTGAAAGAAAATCTGCATGATAAAAACAAAACGCAGACGTGGGCTATTTGCCAAAAGCCATTTGTTTTAGAAGGCATTAAGCGTAGGACTAAGGGTAATGAACAGAAAGTAGAGAATTGTAGTTGGCGTGTGAAAGCTCTTTCAGAACAAATGGATTTGGAGGAATTGGCTATTGTTTTGCAAGAAATTAATGGTCAGATCAACAACGCCAGCGGTTATTTAGGCGACATCAGCGACAGAAGCAAGGAACTATATTTCAACAATCAGACTGTCGGCCAATATCAGATGGCGCAGTTGGACAAGAATCCGAACTACAGCCTGAAAAACCAAGTTTTCTATCGTCAGGACTATCTGAACGAGTTTGAAACCATTTGGGAAACACAGGCAAAATTCCACAAAGAGCTCACCCCTGAACTCAAAAACGAGATTCGGGATGTGGTCATCTTTTATCAGCGACCGCTCAAATCACAAAAAGGATTGATTTCTTTCTGTGAGTTTGAAAGTCGGCCAATAGAGGTGGAAATTGATGGAAAGAAAAAATTGAAAACAATAGGAAGTCGCGTTTGTCCAAAATCATCGCCGCTGTTCCAAGAATTTAAAATATGGCAGAAGTTGAACGATGTCGAAATTTCCATACCAGGAATGCGAAAGCGCAGACTTCTAATGGAAGAGAAACAGCTTTTGTTTGATGAATTAAACTATAAAGAAAAACTCACAAAAGCCGAAGTGGCCAAATTGCTTTTCAAAAATCATCAAGATGTCAATTTAAATTTCAAAGAACTGGATGGGAATCATACTCAAGCTGAACTTTTTAAGGCTTATCAAGCTATCGCAGAATTAAGCGGTCATGAGACAAATGGATGGACCAAAAAATTCTCGGGAGAAGTCGTTGAAGATTTAAAAGCTATTTTTGCCACATTAGGAATTGATACCCGCATTTTAACTTTTGATTCCAGTCTTGACGGACAAGCCATAGAGCAACAGCCCATGTACAAACTGTGGCACCTTCTGTACTCTTTTGAAGGAGATAAATCTAAATTGGGCAACGAGAAATTGATTGAAAAACTGCATGATAGTTTCGGGTTAGCTAAAGAATTTGGGACTATACTTGCCAACATAGTTTTCCAACCCGATTATGGTAGTTTAAGTGCCAAAGCCATCAGAAAAATACTTCCTCACTTAAAAGATGGTTTGGATTACAGCACAGCATGCGAATATGCGGGATATAACCATTCAAAAAGATCTCTTACCAAAGAGGAAATAGAGAAAAAGACTCTGAAAGACAAACTGGAATTACTCCCACGCAATAGTTTGAGGAATCCTGTTGTAGAAAAGATTTTGAATCAGATGGTCAATGTGGTCAATGGCATAATTGATGAATTTGGAAAGCCCGATGAAATTCGAATAGAATTGGCACGTGAACTGAAAAAATCGGCCAAGGAGCGCGATGAAATGACAAAATCCATCAGTGAAACCACCAGACTACACGAAGAATATGTGAAAATACTTCAAAAAGAATTTGGCTTGTCGCATGTCAGCCGCAATGACATCATTCGTTATAAATTATACAAGGAGCTGGAGAGCAACGGATATAAAACATTGTACACCAATACTTATATTCCCAAAGAGAAACTATTCAGTAAAGAGTTTGATATTGAACACATTATCCCTCAAGCTAAATTGTTTGACGACTCATTTTCGAATAAGACAATAGAGGCTCGCCAAGCCAATATTGACAAGTCGAACGCTACGGCTTACGATTTTATAGAGACAAAATATGGTGAAGTTTTTGCCAAAGGCGAGTACACGAACCGCATTGACAAATTGTTAAGTGAAAAAGTTATCAGCAAAACAAAACACGACAAGTTACTAATGAAAGAGGCTGACATCCCCAGCGGTTTCATCAATCGTGATTTGCGTGATTCGCAATACATAGCCAAGAAAGCACGTGAAATCTTGGAAGAGATTGTGAAATTTGTTGTGCCAACGACTGGTTCAGTTACTGACCGATTGCGTGATGATTGGCAGTTGGTTGATGTGATGCAGGAACTCAATTGGGATAAATACGACATATTAGGATTGACAGAAATCATTGAAACTCGTGAAGGGCAACGCATTCGTCGCATCAAAGACTGGACCAAGCGCAACGACCATCGCCATCATGCAATGGATGCGCTGACCATCGCCTTTACTAAACACAGTTTCATCCAATATCTCAACAACTTGAATGCCCGTGTTCAAAAAGGAGTTGACGAATGGATTGATTTGGATATGGTGGAGTTGGCGGATTTAAGCAAAGAGGAACGTTCATCCGTTATATATGGAATCGAGAAAAAAGAACTTTACCGTGATAGTCATGGCAAATTGCGATTCCGCCCACCTATGCCACTTGATGAATTTCGCGCAGAGGCAAAACGCCAATTGGATAATGTTTTGATTTCTATTAAGGCAAAAAACAAGGTGGTGACTCGTAATGTGAACAAGGCAAAAAATAAGGTTACATCATCAATCGTTTCGAAGGAAGGAGAAGAACGAACAATCACAGGACAAGTCACAAAAACGCCTCGGGGTCAACTGCATTTGGAAACCGTATATGGAAGTTCCCAACACTATGTCACAAAATTGGAAAAGATCAATGCCTCATTTGACGAGGAAAAGATAAAAACAGTGGCAAAGCAGTGCTATCGTGAAGCATTGATGAATCGTTTAAACCAATTTGGTGGTGATGCGAAAAAGGCATTTACTGGTAAAAACTCATTGGACAAGAATCCCATTTGGATTGACGACCAACATTCGGAGATGGTGCCCGAAAAAGTGAAAATTGTCGAATTTGAGACCATATACACTATAAGAAAGGAAATCTCCCCCGAATTGAAAATTGAAAAGGTGATTGACACACATGTACGCCAAATTCTTCAAGCCCGTTTGAATGAATATGGGGGTGATGCAAAGAAAGCCTTTTCTAACCTTGACAAAAAACCAATATGGCTTAACAAAGAAAAAGGTATCGCCATCAAGCGAGTGACAATCACTGGCATCAGTAATGCAGTAGCCTTGCATGACAAACGAGATAAGGACGGCAACCTGATTCTTGACGAAAAAGGCAATAAGCAACCTTCTGACTTTGTAAGTACAGGGAACAATCATCATGTAGCAATTTACCGAAAGCCCAAACTGGACAAGTATGGTCAAGAAATTGTAGATGAAAATGGTAATATCCAATATGAATTGGATGAAAAGATTGTGTCATTTTACGAAGCTACTTCTCGTGACCTGCAGGGTTTGCCCATAATTGACAAAAGCTATAAAAGAGAAGACGGGTGGCAATTCCTTTTCACAATGAAACAAAACGAATATTTTGTGTTTCCACGATATGATTCAGAGGGTAATATGCTATTCAATCCGAAGGATTATGATGAGGAATGGTTCAAGAACCCGGATAATTATGCCATCATTAGTCCAAATTTATTTAGGGTGCAGAAATTCTCATACAAAAATTATGTCTTTAGGCACCACTTAGAAACGACCATCAATTTAAGCAGTTATGCGCTACGAGGAACCACATGGACGGATTTCAGAAGTTCTAAAGGCTTGGACTGCATAGTAAAAGTCCGCGTAAACCATATCGGTCAGATTGTCTCTGTCGGTGAATACTAACTACATTAAACTAACTCTATAACTATGAGCAACATCAAACTATTTCAGGACAAGAAAATCCGTTCCTCTTGGAACGATGAAGAAGAGCAATGGTATTTTTCAGTTGTCGATGTGGTTGAGGCGTTGACCGACTCCCCTAACCCTCGCCAATACTGGCGCAAAATGAAAGACCGCGACTTAAAGGAATATGAGCTGTACCCATTTTGGGTACAACTGAAAATGCCTAGTTCAGATGGGAAAAAATATGCCACCGACTGTGCCAATGTAAAAGGCCTTTTCCGCATCATCCAATCCATCCCCTCGCCCAAAGCTGAACCCTTCAAGCAATGGCTGGCACAAGTGGGATACGAACGCATCCAGGAAATAGAGAACCCCGAACTGGCACAGGAACGCATGAAAGAGCTGTACGAAAAGAAAGGCTACCCCAAGGACTGGATCGACAAACGTCTGCGCGGCATCGCCATCCGCCAGAACCTTACCGACGAATGGAAAAAACGCGGCATCACCGAGGAAAAAGATTACGCCATCCTGACCGCTGAAATCAGCAAGGCAACTTTCGGAATGACTCCTTCGGAATATAAGGAATTCAAAGGGCTCACCAAGAAAAACCAGAACCTGCGAGACCACATGGACGACCTCGAACTGATTTTCACTATGCTCGGAGAACGTGTCACCACCGAAATTTCAGAGAAAGAAGAGCCTGAAACCTTTGCTGAAAGCAAAAAGATAGCCCAACGCGGCGGAAAGGTGGCGGGCGTGGCACGCAAGGAAACGGAGAAAGAACTGGGACGGAGCGTGGCAACACCTAAGAACTTTCTGCCCAATAAAAAGAAGAAGGAAATCGAATCATAATTCCTGTTTGCTATGATCAAGCGCACCCTCTATTTCGGCAACCCCTCCTACTTGTCGCTGAAAAACGACCAGTTGGTGCTGAAACTTCCTGAAGTGGAAGCCAACAGCACCCTTACCGATGAGTTCAAACAGCTCAATGTCAAAACATTCCCCATTGAAGACATTGGCGTGGTGGTATTGGACCACAAACAAATCACCATCACACAAGCATTGCTGGAGAAACTGCTGGAAAACAATTGCGCGGTCATCACCTGCGACAGTCGCCGAATGCCATCGGGATTGTTGCTTCCTTTGGAGGGGAACACCTTGCAGGAAGAACGATTCACCTCGCAGATTGAAGCCTCCCTACCGCTTAAAAAGCAGTTGTGGCAACAGACGGTCATCCGAAAAATTGAGAACCAGGCCGCAGTGCTAAAGGCTTATACAGAAGCAGATACGGGATGCATGACACAATGGCCCAAACAAGTGCGCAGCGATGACAGCGACAATCTGGAGGCGCGAGCAGCAGCCTATTATTGGTCGCATCTGTTTCCGCAACTCCCCCACTTTACCCGCGACCGGAATGGCGGTTTCCCGAACGCGTGGCTCAATTATGGGTATGCCATCCTGCGTGCGGTGGTCGCCCGCGCATTGGTCGCCACAGGGCTGTTGCCCACCTTCGGCATCCATCACCGCAACCGCTACAATGCCTATTGCCTTGCCGATGATATCATGGAACCCTATCGCCCATACGTGGATGCGATGGTGGTTCAACTTGTATCACAATACGGAGAAGAGGAAGACCTGTCGAAGCCTGTCAAAACCCAACTGCTGCAACTTCCTGTGGTCGATGTGGTTATTCAGAATCATCGTAGTCCTTTGATGGTTGCCGTGGCCACCACTGCCAACTCGCTATACAAGTGCTACGCGGGTGAGACCAAGAAAGTGATTTTTCCTAAAATGTAAGTGTTGGACCGATTTAGCGAATACCGTATCATGTGGATTTTGGTGTTTTTTGATTTGCCCACCGAAACCAAGAAAGACCGCAAAAACTATGCCACCTTCAGAAAGAAATTGCTCAACGACGGTTTCAACATGTTTCAATTCTCCATTTATACGCGCCACTGTCCCAGCGCGGAGAATGCGCAAGTTCATATCCAGCGAGTGCGCAAGTCGCTACCGGAAGTAGGATCGGTAGGCATTCTCTGCATCACCGACAAGCAATTCGGCAGCATTGAGTTGTTTTACGGCAAAAAAAGTTCTCCATTGCCTGCAACCTCCATGCAGTTGGAACTTTTTTGAAAGGAAAATGCAACTAACTGCCCCCCACTCGTCCACAAAAAAACTCTTTTTCGCTTGGGAGAGACGCCTTGAATGACGATTTTTTTCACGCAAAGACCCCATAATTTTCCTTTTATTATCAAGGATTTTCATGGGGTCTGTTGTTTAGCATGCAAAGATACAATTTTTTTGAAAGCGATTCACAACGTGAACGAACCAAGATTTTTGAAAGATAGCGTTGTTTAGCATGCAAAGATACAATTTTTTTGAAAGCGATTCACAACCTGCAGTAAATGTAAGCCTTTCCAATACCGTTGTTTAGCATGCAAAGATACAATTTTTTTGAAAGCGATTCACAACGTATCGTCAGTCGGATACCACGACATTATGTTGTTTAGCATGCAAAGATACAATTTTTTTGAAAGCGATTCACAACTCTGCAAATGAGTAGTTGAATTTCGTCGGGTTGTTTAGCATGCAAAGATACAATTTTTTTGAAAGCGATTCACAACAACGGAGGCGTTGATGTTCTCCGTCCAGTTGTTGTTTAGCATGCAAAGATACAATTTTTTTGAAAGCGATTCACAACCCACAGACACGCGCATTGTCACCGACCCACGTTGTTTAGCATGCAAAGATACAATTTTTTTGAAAGCGATTCACAACGGGTAAACCGTGGGTGAAATACGGTGATAAGTTGTTTAGCATGCAAAGATACAATTTTTTTGAAAGCGATTCACAACATCCTGATGTTGGTTGACCTTATCACAGGTGTTGTTTAGCATGCAAAGATACAATTTTTTTGAAAGCGATTCACAACCCCCACGTATATGTTACCGTATTTCCATGTGTTGTTTAGCATGCAAAGATACAATTTTTTTGAAAGCGATTCACAACCTGGTGCAGTTTTCCGCCTTCTCCCGTGCCGTTGTTTAGCATGCAAAGATACAATTTTTTTGAAAGCGATTCACAACTTTGAAGTTCCAATATAGAAATCTTCACCAGTTGTTTAGCATGCAAAGATACAATTTTTTTGAAAGCGATTCACAACTCAGCGACTGTCGACTTGATTTCGCTTCTGGTTGTTTAGCATGCAAAGATACAATTTTTTTGAAAGCGATTCACAACTTGTGCAGATCGTAGCCGAAATCGTCGGCAGTTGTTTAGCATGCAAAGATACAATTTTTTTGAAAGCGATTCACAACATAGCTGGTCCGATTGTGGCGGGCGTTCTAGTTGTTTAGCATGCAAAGATACAATTTTTTTGAAAGCGATTCACAACTTTAACTCGTGCGCCCTGTACCATCTACTGGTTGTTTAGCATGCAAAGATACAATTTTTTTGAAAGCGATTCACAACCGGCTGCGGTGTCGGTTACTCTTTGCATAAGTTGTTTAGCATGCAAAGATACAATTTTTTTGAAAGCGATTCACAACAACTAGGACAATACAAAATTTAATATACAGTTGTTTAGCATGCAAAGATACAATTTTTTTGAAAGCGATTCACAACATGCGTTCTGCTCTTTTCTGCCTCACTCCGTTGTTTAGCATGCAAAGATACAATTTTTTTGAAAGCGATTCACAACTATATAAGCTATGCCCATTTTCTGTGATGTGTTGTTTAGCATGCAAAGATACAATTTTTTTGGAGAAGATTGGCGGCACCTCAGCAAATCGAGCAAGCTCGTTTGCCTTCGGTTTGCGCAATCTTGGAAAGCGATTCACAACCCGCCAGCTCGGGGCGGTCGGTGAGGTCGTACTATGACAACATTGGGAATCAACTCATTACCGCACATACTCGTGCATGTCCAAACTCATGATGGGATCCAAGTCGGTAAGGTTCTTCGTCTCGATCTCGAGGAAAACCGTGGCCGCCACTCCTGATGAGCGGTCGGCGCCGCAGCGCACATCAATCACGCCAGGGAAGTCGGCCCGGAACTTCTCATCGTTAAACTTCTTCCCTTCCGCATCTGCCGGCATTTCCAGCACCGTGAAGGCGTAGGTGAGCTTTTCTTTCCCGTTCCACATCTCCTCCTTGGAAACACGGCGGCCTTTCAGGAAGGAGAGCATCGGATGGCACCCGCTCACAAATACCTGCAGCTCGTTCAGACAGAACCCCGTGAAACGCAGCGGGTTAATCTCGATGGGAACGGCCTTCTGACCATCGTAACGAAATTCGATGTGCATCGGGAAGTTGGTCAGATGCAAGGTCTTGTTGATGTTGGTAAGGAACTGGGTGAAGGGTTCCTCGTAGCGGTCGAAAAGTCCCTTGTTGGTGAGGTACAGACGGTCGGAGGTGTCGGATTCGTTCATGAATTTGTGGTGGAAGATGTTCAGTATCACCGGTTTCTCGTTTTCATCGTAATAGGCATCCACCGCATATTCTTCGCCGTGAATGTACTCCTCAATCAAGAAACGGCTTTTGCCGACCACAAACTCCGGAAAGTCGTTGCCGGCCTTTGAAAATTCTTTCAGGAGATTGTCCACCGCCTTTTGGTATTCCTCGGCATTATGCACCACAAAAACGCCTTTGCTCAAGAATCCCACCGACGGTTTGATGACGCAGGGAAACTTGATGCTTTGGGTGTCGGCCTGCTTCATCTCATTGATGTTCAATCCTTTGAAAAAGAAATCGGGATAAATATCGCGACAGATTCTGCGGAATGCCGATTTATCTTTTACGATAGAGATGCTATCTAAAAAGCGCTGGTTATCAATATGGTCGTAAATCCATCCGAGGGCATTTTCGGATACGGTGTACAATTTTCCCACCTTTTTATATTCCTCGCTAAATGCTTGGTCTGACAACACCTTGCCCTTGGTGATGCGCAGTTCAGACATTTCATTTTTTAATACGGGAATCTCATTTTTCTCCAAAGTTTCCACCATCAAATCCGATACAAACGGTTTTTCCAGAATAACCATAACGTCTTGTTTTATAGATTGTTAAAATTGAAAATTATCTTTATAAAATAGAGTGCAAATTTATAAAATTATCGGAGATTTTGCGGGATTTTGTCACAGGTAGATTGTTCAATTCTTACTCTTGCTTAGGAAGCAGAAATTCGTAGAAGTTGTCGGGTGTGATGACTTTGAACTCGGCATCGGGGTATGCTTCGGCGAAGCTGTTCGGCTGTTTGGCTTTTTTGCGTGTGTTCCACTTGAACTCATAGGCATGAAGCTTGCCGTCAAACTCCTCGATATAGTCTATTTCCTGCTGTGTGCGGGTGCGCCAAAAATAGCGGTTGCAATAATGGGAGTAATATTCGTTGAATTTCATTCTCTCTGCAACCATAAAATTCTCCCACAACGCGCCCATATCACCACGTTCCTCAACGGCATTGAAGGAATTGATAAGCGCATTTCGCACGCCATTGTCGTAAAAATATACTTTTCTGCTGTGTTTTAGCTCATTACGTTGGTTGCGACTAAACGAAGGAAGCCGAAAAACAATGTAAGCTTGTTCCAACACATCAATATATGCCTCCACCGTTTTCGAATCAATGCCAACCGTTCCGGCAAGTTCAGAATAACTCACCTGCGAACCGATTTGGTAGGACAAAGCCTTGAGTAATGTAACCAATTTGTCAGACTTTTTCACTAATCCGAGTGTGAAGATGTCCTTATACAGATAGCTTTCTGTAAGTTGCTGCAATACTTTGTTTTCCAATCCTGCTGAAGTGACAACCTCAGGGTAGTAGCCATAAATGAGACGATGCTTGAGCAATCGCATCTCATCCCAAAGTCCGTGATGTTCCACCATTTCCCCGAAGGAGAGCGGGTAGAGCTTGTGTTCCCACTTGCGGCCTGTCAGTGGTTCGTTAAGACGGTTCGCCAACTCAAATGCGGAACTGCCTGTGGCAACCAGTTGCACATCTTTGATATAGTCCGTCACCAACTTCATCCTCAGTCCAATATTCTTGACCCTCTGCGCCTCGTCAATGACCAATATTTTTTTCCCTTTTAAGAATTGTCTGAACATGGGAGTGGTCATGTTCTCCAGTCTTGACTGGTCGCCGATGTCGTCCCCCATCATCCATATTGTCTCCTCATTTTCGGGGAACATTTCTCTTAAAATGGTGGTCTTACCCGTTTGTCGGCTGCCCATTAAAATGATTGCTTTACCTTTAAATAGCTCTTTCTCAATATTTTTCTTAAGAATACGTTTGATCATTTTTGTTGTTCTTTTACAATGCAAAGATACAACTTTTTATCAATTCCGAAAAAATCATCATTTTTCAGGAATTAATCCCTGAAATGTAGTGTAATTTCGGGAATTGCATTTACTCGTGAAACTTCTTTCCCCTGTTGCAACTCCCTCCGATATACGATACTTTTCTTTGGTGAATGACCCTTTGAAAATCGCCAATTGTGGGTATTGTAAGACTATGGCGAAAGGTGGAATTTTGCCGCCGAAATTTTAATGCTATCAACTATGGGACTTCTCAGTAAATTTTTCAGTAATGCGAAAAAGCCGGAAGGCTTCTTGGGCAAGATAATGGTGAACGGAATGAATGGCGGTGGCCATGCCGCCATGTCCAATTGGGCATTGGAATCCGTAGAGATTGCGGCCGATGAACAGATTTTGGACATCGGATGCGGTGGTGGGGCCAACATCGCCCGCCTCCTGCAACGCGCCCCGCAAGGAGCGGTCACAGGCATCGACTTTTCACGGGTTTCTGTACAAAAATCGACAAAAGTAAACACCAAAGCCATCCTGGAAGGACGTTGCAAAGTGCTGGAAGGCAATGTCGCCAACCTCCCCTTTGAAGAGGAGGCATTCGACCTTGTGACCGCCTTCGAGACCATCTACTTCTGGCCCGACATCGAACATTGTTTCAACGAGGTAAAAAAGGTGTTGAAGACAGGTGGACATTTCGTAATTATCAATGAATCAGATGGAAATGGAACTATGGATGCCAAATGGGAGAGCATGATTGAAGGAATGCACAACTACAAGCCCGAAGAAATCAGTCTCCATCTGACAAATACTGGTTTCCGCGATATCAACATCCTCCTCAATCAAGAAAAGCATTGGCTGATGGTAACGGCTGTGAAGTAATATGGAACGACAAAATCCGTTAGTAAAAAGAACAAGGATTTAAGTTTTTTCAACTATGAATCACTTTTTACAATCATTTTTGGAAATTACGAATGGCATGAGCCCTTACCTTTTGCTGGGCTTCCTTATTGCTGGCGTGCTGCACGTGTTTGTGCCTAAAAAATTCTACCACAAATACTTGTCACAGAACAACCGGATGTCGGTGGTGTATGCAGCGTTGTTGGGGATTCCGTTGCCGTTGTGTTCGTGCGGCGTAATTCCTACCGCCATCGGGCTGAAAAAGGAAGGTGCCTCCAAAGGTGCGGTGGCCTCGTTTCTGATTGCCACGCCGCAAACGGGCATCGACTCCATCTTGGCCACCTTCTCGCTGATGGGCATGGGGTTCGCCATCATACGGCCTGTAGCCGCCTTGGTCACCGGCATTTGCGGCGGACTGCTCGTGAATCGCTGGGTGAAAAACGATGATGTAACGGCTGTTGTATCAGATACTTGCACAATAGAACGAGGCAATCCGTTGTGGCGCGTGCTGAAATATGCCTATTTCGACATGATGCAGGACATCGGGCTCAGGCTTTTTATCGGCTTGCTGTTGGCGGCACTCATCAACGTGGCGGTCCCCGACGAGTTCTTCCTCACTTTCGGGCACCAGCCTTTGCTGCAGATGCTAGTTATTTTGATCGTGGCGGTGCCGATGTACATCTGTTCCACCGGCAGTATTCCCATCGCGGCCGCGCTGATGCTGAAAGGGCTCTCGCCCGGTGCTGCCTTGGTGATGCTCATGGCCGGCCCCGCCGTCAATATCGCCTCCATCTTGGTGGTGCGCAAGTCATTGGGGAGACGTTTCACGTGGATTTATCTGCTCACCATCGTCGGTTTTGCCGTGCTTTTCGGACTGCTGATCAACGCGCTCGGAATCAGTGCTTTCGGCCTGACTGAAAATTGTGGGATGCATAGTGCCTGCTGTCATTCGGAGGCC
The DNA here is from genome assembly GCA_045130235.1 of Bacteroidales bacterium. Lineage (GTDB taxonomy): Bacteria > Bacteroidota > Bacteroidia > Bacteroidales > WCHB1-69 > UBA1756. The sequence continues at coordinate 17,656 of JBGUPJ010000022.1, read as the reverse complement.
GCTTCGCCCAGCGTCTTTCAAATCATCTGTTCGTCATTACTATTATTGTTCATCATAATTGCATTGAGTATGAAATTTTTTAGCCGATTCAAAAAACACCAGGACATTCCTGAAGGGACGGTCGTTTATACCGTGGAAGGCATGCATTGCAGCCATTGCAAGGCCTCTGTGGAGCAGGCGGTGGGAAGCCTCGAGGGAGTGACTTCCGCTGAAGCCAATCCGGGTGCCAAAACACTTGCCGTAACGGGTACTGCCTCAGCGGAAGAAATCCGCAAGGCCGTGGAAAGTGTGGGATTCGTGTTCAAAGGGGAAGCACGATGAAACGAATTCTCACCTTGATCATCATCGCTTTAGGGGCTTTTTGTGCGCAGGCCCAAACTTTCATCGGCACCATGACGGTGGACAGTTATACCCGAAAAAATGTGACCGTAAAACTGCAATCCACATCTTCTTCAGAGACATGCTCCATCACGATGTATGATGTCAAGTTTTCTTGGTTGATGCCTGTTACTCTGGATGTTACAATAAAACCTGTTACCAAGAAAAACGGGCAGATAACAGGAAACAACATTGTGCCCACCAACGACGGAAAACGGTACGAAAAATACACCGTGCGACAACTGAAGGGCACGGTCAGCAACACGAAATTGCAATTCTCCTGTCAGATGGGAAGCAAACGGCTTTCGTACGAAGGAAAGAAGAAATAGGGTGGCCTCACGGTGTCGGATGGATGATGACCATCAGGTTGTTGACGAACATATTGATGGCCATGGCCAACAGAATGACACCGAAGAATTTACGAATGATGAAGATGAGGTTGGCGCCTAAGAGTTTCTGAATCTTGTCCAAGAAGCGGATGACGAGGTAGTCGAGGATGAGGTTCAGCAGCAGTCCGAGCAGGATGTTGACCACGGCGTAGTCGGCGCGGAGGGAGAGCAGGGCGGTGATGGCGCCGGGGCCGGCGATGAGGGGAAAGGCCACAGGCACGATACTCGCGCCGCCACTGTTAGGCTCGTTCTTGATGATGTCGCGGCCCAAGACCATCTCCACGGCAAGGATGAACAGCACGAAAGCCCCTGCCACGGCGAAGGAGGCCGAGTTGATGCCGAAGAGCCGGAAGAGTGCGTCGCCCGCGAAAAAGAAGAGCAGAAACAGTCCCAACGCCGTGAGGCACGCCTGCGCCGCCTTGATATCCTGATTCTTCTCCCGTATGCTCATAAAAATTGGGATGGATCCCAGAATATCGATGATGGCGAACATCACAATAAAGGAGCTGAAAATCTCTACAAAGTTGATTTGATGGAACATAGCGGTCTGGTTTATTGCTGTTTGGAGCGTTGCAATTCCCTTCTATTTCTTCCAATATAAGTGAAATAGAGCACCAAGTCGGTGGCTACCAGCACGGCGTTGAACACATAGAGCCAGATGACGATGTCGTGACTGTACAATGCCTTGTGGATGATGCCGAAGATGTAGCCCAAGATAATGAGCGACATAAAGATTGGACTTTTGCCAATTACGATTTTGGTGCGCAGCGATTTGGCAATAGACAATGGCCAGCTGACCGCGAAACAAAGCAGGAACAAGACTTCCCAGATGCTGAAATGTGGCATATTTTTATTTTTTTAGTTAGATATTGTTTTTACAAATATAATGATAATGTGAACCGAAACGCTTGAAGGCGGCCTCCTCCAGCTGCTCCTGAAACTGGGGATGCGCTACCGAGATGATGAGCTTGGCCCGTTCCTGCAAGGAGCGTCCATAAAGGTTCACCGCTCCGTACTCGGTGATGAACCAGTGGATATGGTTGCGCGTGGTGACAGCCCCCGACCCCAAGTCCAAGGCTGGCACAATTTTGTTGATGCCTTTGCGGGTGGTGGAGGGCATCGCAATGATGGCCTTGCCGCCTTTGGCGCGCGACGCACCATACACGAAGTCGATCTGGCCGCCCACGCCGGAATAGATTTTGTCGCCCAACGAGTCGGCACATACCTGTCCCGACAAATCCACCTGTATGGCCGAGTTGATGGAGGTCATTTTGGGCTGCTGCGCGATGATAAACGGGTCGTTGGTATATTCCACGTCTTTCATCAGCACCTGCGGGTTGCCATCGATGAAGTTGTAGATTTTTTGTGAACCCATCACAAAAGTGGAGACGATTTTGCCACGATCCAACTTCTTGCACTTGCCGTTGATGACGCCTTTTTTCACCAAAGGCAGGATGCCGTCGGAGAACATCTCGGTATGGATGCCGATGTCCTTGTGGTTGCCGAGGCACGACAGGATGGCGTTGGGGATGGAGCCGATGCCCATCTGGAGGCACGCCCCGTCTTCGATGAGTTCGGCGCAGTAGCGTCCGATGGTTTTCTCCACCTCGGTGGGTGCGGGCGCGTTCACGGTGAGTAGCGGGTCGTCGTCTTCCACAAAATAGTTGATTTTGCTGATGTGGATTTGGGAGTCGCCGAGCGAGCGGGGCACGTGCTTGTTGACGACCGCGATGGTGAACTCCGCGCTCTCCATGGCGGCGAGGGTGGCATCCACCGATGAGCCGAGCGAGACATAGCCGAACTTGTCGGGCGGGCACACCTGAATCATCGCGACGTTGCACTTGATATATCGCTCACGGTAGAGTTTCGAGGTCTCGCCAAGGAAAACGGGAATGTAGTCGGCTAATCCTTTCTGGACGCTCTCACGCACGTTGGCGCCTACGAAAAAGGCGTTGTGCTGGAAGATTCCCTCAAATTCGGGGTTGACGTAGGGCGCGGCGCCTTCGGTATGTAAATGATGGATATAGACATTCTTCAGTTCCCCGGCGCGTCCGCGCTCGCAAAGAGCCTTCACCAAACACTGGGGCACATTGGATACCGAACTGATGTGGACGTGGTCGCCCGACTTGATGACCTTGACGGCTTCTGCCGCCGTAACTGCCTGATACTGTTTCTTCATTTCTTCATCATTTTTTATTTCATATCAAAAACAGCAGCAGAAAACAAAATGAGAATGGCAAGCGCACATACGCTTCCCTGACAATTCCCAAGCTTTTGTTCCCGAAAGCTGCGGACACGGAAACGGGCAGGTCTTCTGGCTTGTTCCACTTCCGGCGTCTTCCCGATAAAATATCAGTGACGTAGGTGCCGGAAGCACATTTCGGAACTCACAGCTACGGGCATAGCCCCTGATTTTCACAGGATTCCCTATTAATCGGTGAGAACCCGATTCCGGCGGCAAAAGTACAATAATTTGTTGAATTGTTGATTCGTTTTGTTTACAACCCCGTCTTGATCTTGCTACGGTCATCGCTGTCGGGTTTGGCCGCGCCTATCTTTCTGTAACCGTTGAAGTTGTAGCTGATTCCTAACCATACCATCCGGCTCTTGCCGTGCAGCATATTGCTCATCCGATAGTAGTCGGTTTTCCCGACACCTTGCAAGTCTCTTGCTGTGCGACAGCGGTACAGCAGAGAATCAGGAGGATGATGAAAAGCGCGAGGCGGCGGGGCATAGGTGTTTTATGTGAAATGATGGGGCAAAAGTACGATAATTTTTGAAACACCCAAGCCCCCGCCTCATTTTTCCGTTCTATAAAAGAAAAGACTATGCGATTCCGGCTGCTTTTCTTCCTTCTTTTTATAGGGTTGATGATGATGGGGAACGCCCAGCACATCACCATGAAAAACTACCAGCAAAAGGTGCCGCCCAGAGGGCTGGTACGAATTTCACAAAACGCGTATAGGGACCGCAATCCCATCTCCAACCTCGACTGGCTCGAGTACCTTTATTGGTTGGAAAAGATTTATGGAAAAGAATCGGAAGAATACCAAGCCGCCCAGCCCGATATGCAGATCCTTCTCCAGCAGCTGCCCGACAGCATCGCCACCTATTATTTTCGGAATCCGGTGTACAACTCGTTTCCCGTGTTGGGCATTTCGCCCCAGCAAGCCCGCACCTACTGCCAGTGGCGCACCGACCGAGTGGCAGAATGGATGCTCGTCAAGTTGAAACTTTTACCCAACTACAGTGACTGGGGTCGTGAAAATCAATTTACCATTGAGAATCAAGAGATTCCGGTGGGATTGAAAATCCTCTACTTCTTCCTGCCCACCGAAAATACAGAAACCCGCTACGGGTTTGTATGTTTCGCCGAGTGGCGGTAGCGCAATTTTGTCACCCATATCAGACAAATCGTCATCCTTGACGGACAGATTGTCGCCATTTGATCATCAAATGGGCGGGGTGCCATTTTGGCACGCTCTTTGCAAATCCTATTAGCGGTTCGCCGAGGCGAAAGCGGAGGCGGCCGAAAAAAACAAAATGTCTAACAAATTAAAAATGGAGGTGTATTATGCTACCAGTAATGTTTAAAAACAGTTGGTTTCCGACAGTGTTTGAAGATTTCCTGAACAATGATTTTATGCCTCGTGCCAATACAACCGCACCGGCAGTCAATGTGAGGGTAGATGACAAGGCCTACACGATGGAGGTGGCCGCTCCGGGTATCAAAAAGGAGTTCTGCCGCGTGAGCATCAATGACGAAGGCAACCTGCATGTCGCCATCGAGAACAAGGTGGAACACAAAGAGGAAGAGAAGAAACACCACTATCTGCGTCGTGAGTTCTCGTACACCAACTACGAGCAGGCCTATACCCTGCCCGAGGACGTGGACAAGGACCATATCGAAGCCAAGGTGGAGAACGGCATCCTGACCGTCACCCTGCCGAGGGTGCAGAAAGAGGTGAAGAAACTCTGCCGCAACATCAACATCGGATAATCTTCAAAACCAATCCAACGGAAAAAGCCGCAGCTGAACAGCCGCGGCTTTTTTTCGCCAAAATATTGTACTTTTGCATCCTCAACCTTCACCAATATTTTTCGACATGGAAAAACACAGAACCGTATTGTACCTTCATGGCTATGGCAGCGATAAGAACTCCTACACCGGCAACACCCTCAAGGCCCTTTTCCCGCAGCATCGCTGGGTGCTGGAGACCTTCGACCTGCTCGATGTTTTCGCCATGCGCGAGAAACTCCGTCATCTTATCGACGCTGAACAGATCGACACGGTGGTCTCCTCCTCGCTCGGCAGCATCTACAACCTCTTCATCAAAAATCCCATCAACCCCACTCGTGTCATCAATAAGGTTCTCATCAACCCCTGCTGTTTTCCTTCCCAGTTGTTAGGCAGCATTGCCCAACTGTCGCAGGAACAGCTGGCTGTGTGCAAGGCGGTGGAAACCAATATCTACCAGATCCATCGCGAAAACACGCCCCGAAATTTATTCGGCATTTTCGCCAAAAATGACGAACTGCTGCAGTACCACGACTTCTTTGTGGGCCGCTACGGCAACGCCGGCATCGACGGCCGCATCACCTCCACCAACGTCCTCTGGGTAGAGGGCGGCCACCATCACCTTTCGCCAGAGGTGCTGCTCGACGCCGTCGGCCAAGCTTTCCGCTATTTCGACTCGATGGCTGTGGATGAACCTGAAGTGCCCCAGCCCGAAAAGCCGATTCTGTACATCGACATGGACGGCACCTTGGTGGATTTTGAAAGCGGCATCCAGCGACTCACCACGTTGGAAAGGATTCAATATGACGCCTACTTTGACGAGGTGCCCGGCATCTTCGCCCGCATGGAACCGATGCCCGGCGCGGTGGATGCCCTCGCCCGATTGTCGAAGCGGTACGATGTGTACATCCTCTCCACCGCCCCGTGGCGCAACCCGACCGCCTGCAACGACAAACTGCATTGGATCCATCAACATTTTGGAAAAGAAGAGGATAGCTGTTTATACAAACGACTGATTTTATCGCATCACAAAGATTTAAATCGGGGAGAAATTTTGATTGACGACCGCCCCAACCGGAACGGCGCGGAAAAATTCCCCCGCGTGCTCCATTTCGGAGTGCCGCCCTACGACACGTGGGAGGCGGTGCTGAAGGCATTGCTATAGGGACAGGGTGATTCCAATCGTAGGGGCGAATAATAATTCGCCCCTACCTTTTTATCTCTGTTTCATCTTTGTCAATTCTGAATCCGATTCTCCGGCGGGCGTTCTCCACGTCCCGTTCTGTTTTTTCGGCGTGAAGTTCGGCCAGAGAGTCTTGAATGAGGTCTATCTGTAGGGCTGTGGCCTCGTTGATGTCGTTTTGGTCGCGGAGGATGTCATCCACATAGTGGTTGAGATTGTCCACGCGCCGCGACAACTGTTCCACCCGCAAGTTGGTCGCCGACAGTTCCGACAGCGCCTGCCGCATCAGCACAAACGCCCTCATGATGTTGATGTTCATTTGAATAGCTTCTTTAGAGTTCAATACTGAACTGAGCATAGAAACCCCTAATTCAGTGAAAGCAAAAGGAAGTTTTCGTAGCCCCATCTTTACTGTATTTGAAGTCGCATTTTGCGACATCAAGATATTGGAAGTCGCATTTTGCGACATCCAATCATTGGAAGTCACAATTTGTGACCTCCAACTTTGAAATTCATCCTTAGACAATTGGAACATAAAATCAGGAGGGAAGCGTTCAATGTTCCTTTTTACCGCTTCATTCAAACGCCTAGTTTCCACATGGTACAATTCGGCGAGGTCTCGGTCAAGCATAACCTTCTTTCCTCTGATGTCGTAAATGTGTGCGCGAATGGTCTCGATGACATTCCCTACAGGATGCAATGCGGTTTCTTCTTTCATCATGAATAATCTTTATTTACGTCCGCAAAGATACACCATTCAAAATTATAAAAACAAGACCTTTGAAAAATTATTTCACTGAAAATCAACAAAATAAAAATGCAATTTTTTATCAAAAAATGGTCAAAAATTCCGACAAAAACCACAAATGGGTCAAAATGTGCATTTTTTGATTATGCCAAATTTGGGTAGGATAGAAATGGTTTTCGGAGAAATGTGGAAGGATTTTTCGCATGACGATTTTGACCGCAATGGCTGAAAGGATTTCCTCCTGCCACCCCGCTATTTCCCGAACGGCAAGGTGAGCTGCGCCCCCACCTCAAGGTGCGGACAGTCAATGGATTCAACGGGCGGAGCAATCAGCCTGCTGATGCGATATTGGACGTAAACCGACACGATGTCGTAGCCCAAGCGCGCCCGCACGCCCCACTCCAAACGGTTGACCACATGCTGATCGTCGCGCTCGCGCACACGGATGCCCTTGTCGCCAATGGTCTGCCGACAGCCAAAATTCCATCTGCCGTAAATGCCCGTGTCGAAGAAAACACCATAGCCGAACAACCCGCCGGCGGCCAAACGGAACCGCTGGTAGATTTCAGCCGTAAGATGCCCCATGCTCAACTCGTAAAAAGGCCACAGCTTCTCGTTCTGAATGACTTTGGAAGGGAAAGCCGGGTAATTGAGCCGGTACCAGGTGCCGCCCAACTCCAAGTTGCCGCCCAGACTATACCACTTGCAGAAGTTGTGCTTGTAGCGGAGTCCCACCACAAAACTCACCGAGGAACCGCCTTTCACGATGTCTCCCATATTGGTGCTAATTCTTCCACCTGTAGGCACCGGAAAGCCCAACGAAAAATAGGGGGAGAGATTGTAGCGGGCATTCACCCCGCGCTCCCGCGGCTGGTCGGTGGCAACAGTATGGCTCTGCTCAATTCTCCAAAAAATACGTTGGTTGCGCATCTCTTTGGGAAGTCTTTCGAGAGAGTCTTTGGAAGATTGATATTCAACAGTATAGCCATCATAATGGGCCCGCAAAATCCAGCCGTCAATGTCCTTATAGGCAGATTTTTGAATCTTGACCGTATTGTCGCGTTCTTTCATCACGATAGTGTAGTACCCCACCAGCCGCCCATCAGGTTGGGCGATATGGTAAAGCAGATTCTTTCCACTGATGCACTCCTCCAGCACGGTGATGAAGATGGCGGAGTCGGTTTCGTACAGTTTGACCGTGGGAGATTTCGGGGCAGGCGAAGAATGAGTGAAGTAGTCGGCTTGCGGCACGCCGTAGCCGTATAGATAGTCGTAGTAAGGATATAAACTTCCCGACTTCTCGATTTCTGCGAGCAGCTGCTGACAGCTCCATTCGCGGTGGGTCTGCCATGCGCAAGCGGCGAAACCTGCCGTGAGGGGACTGGCAAAGGAGGTGCCGGAAGCCTTGGTATAGAGATTCTTGCGTGATGGATTGGCCACATCCACGCGGGTGCCCATGGCACTCACGTTGGGTTTGATCCGCCCGTCGGCACTGGGTCCCCACGAGGTGAAGGAGGAGGGATTGCCGTCGCGGTCGATGCCGCCCACGGACAGCACACCCTCCGCATCAGCAGGGGTGATGACGGTGCGCCAGGTGGGGTCGTCGCCCTCGTTGCCCATCGAGTTGCACACGAGGATTCCCTTCGCAGCGGCCATCTGCGCAGCCTTCGCCACCAGCGAGGTGCCATCCATCTCGTCAGGGTTGTAGCGGTCTTTGCCATAGCCCAACGAGCTATTGATGATGTTGGCTCCGTTGCGGTCGGCCCACTCCATGCCCATCTGCCACCACACCTCCTCAATGCGGTTCTCGAGGCCGGTCTCGGTACGCGCCAGAAGGAACTCGGCGCCCGTGGCCAACCCTAACGGGCGCCCATGCTCGTCGATACCCGCAATGCAGCTCAGCACCATGGTGCCGTGGGTGTCCCAGCCATACACTTTCTCATTCTTGCGCGGGAAGTTGTAGGTGGCCACAATGCGATTGCTGTCACGCAGGTGCTGGAACGCCGGATGCGTGTCAACCATCTTGAAACCACCGTCCAAAATGGCGATACGGAGCCCTTTTCCATCAATCCCTTGCTCGGTAAAAGCCTCTCCTTTCATCAGATAGAGCTGCTCTGTGAGCTGGGTGGGGGTGGAGGTGTTGTCGTCGGCAAAATCGGTTTCCACCATGGCGGGCAAGAAATCACCGTCAATGCGCTGCACATTTTTCACAAAAGGCAACGCAAGTATATCTTCTATTTGGAAAGTTTTGACTGCCAGGGCATTGAACCATCTGCTTTCACCCATCACCTCCTCCGAAAGAGCGGCAGTTTGGCTCTTGTACTGTCCGTTGAGCGGAAAGTCGGTGGAGTCGCAAAGCGGAAGCCCCTGCTGCAGACGGCGTTCGATGGCTTTGGGATGAAAATACGTGGCGGGGTCGAAGGTGGTGTTATTTTTATCCCTAAAAAATACCCAATAACACTCCTGCGCGGAGGTGGTGGTGGGAAGGGAGAAAATAAAGATCAGTAATGGGAGTAGGACAATGCGTAAAACTTTCATTTCTTTATTTTTGAACGAACATTGATGACATAGTCGGCGATGACTTCAATATCTCCTATATCAAGATACAAAGCAATGCTGGGATTGTACGGGAGAAAAGCATCGTAGATGATATAAGGGTCAACTACACCCTCGTGGGCAGCCATTTCAAACATCCTGAGGGGCAGACTTTTCTTGAGCTTCTTCTTGTTATAGCCAGCGTACGTGCAGAAAAGTGCCTCTTTTTCTTTCAGCATCTCATTATTGTTCATGCTTTCTGCATAGCCGGGTTCGTATTTCCAAACAGCATATACCAAGGCATAGGCCAACCAGTCTTCATGAAATTTAATTTCTACAATATCTTTTTCCCTATCTTCATCATAATCAGTAGATAAGGAGAAGAGAGGATCCAGATACCAGTCGGTGTAATTGACCTTGTTCAGTTTGTAAATGCCATTAAACATCGAATTGATATTCTGATTGTTACGGTCTAAAATTTTGGTGATGGTAATCTCTTTGAGCGCGCGTTTCAGCTCGCCCGTGTAAATGCAAGCGTGCGCCAATCCCCAGTGGGCAAGGTAGTCGATATAATTGGCTTCGATGGCCTGCTCGAACCAAAGCACCGCACTGGTATAGTCTTTTTCGTAAAGATAGGTTTCCCCAATGTAGGTGATGGCGACATAGAGGCTGGGATCAATGGCCAAGGCATCCTGATAGGCTTTGCGGGCGCCGGTGAAATCATAATCGGCGAAAAGCTCCTCGGCCTTGTCGAACATTTCTTTCGCTTTTCCCTCTGGTTCAAATGTTTTCACCTCGTACCCGGATTCGTTTTGGGTACGGTAAAAGCTGGTGCGAAGAACATTTTTTGAGAAATCGGTGGGGGTGAAGTTGCCCGAAGAGAGCGTGTAGGAGATCTGTGAGTCCTCCATGATTTGGAGAATTTCTGCTGGGGTGTGAATGCTGGGCGACTGTGCGGAAAGGCATAATGTAGTCGCCAGACAAAGGATAAAAAGGGATAACTTTTTCATTGTGGGATAATTTTTTAGGATTGATGGCGCAAAAATACAAAAAATCTGAAAATGAAAAACGAGGATGAAAAAATGGTTAATTTTTATTACTTTTGCACCCTGAATAGATTAACCTTTGAGATATGAAAAAATTTGCAGTTATTTTGAACGGATGCGGTCATTTGGACGGCTCTGAAATTCACGAAGCGGTGATGACGCTGCTGGCCATCGACCGAAACGGTTGCAGCTACACGGTTTTTGCCCCCGACGCGCCGCAGTACCATGTGATGAACCACCTCACGCGCCAGCCCATGGAGGGCGAGCGCAACATGCTGGTGGAGGCCGCCCGCATCGCCCGTGGCGACATCCACGAGATTTCGGAGTACCGCCCCGAAGATTTCGACGCCCTTGTGATGCCCGGCGGCTTCGGAGTGGCCAAGAACCTCTTCACCTACGCCTTCGACGGGGCCAACGCGAAAGTGCTTGACTCTGTGCGTAATGCCATCGTCGCCACCCACAAGGCGGGAAAAGCCATCGGTGCCCTCTGCATCGCCCCCGTTTTGGTGGCCAAGGTGCTGGGCGACGTTACGGTGACCGTCGGCTCCGACCCGGGTACCATCGCCGATGTGGAGAAGATGGGTGCCTCGCACGTCAATACGCAGATCACCGAGGTGATTTCCGACAAGCGCAACCTGCTGTTCACCACACCCTGCTACATGCTTCCGGCCTCCATCGCCGACATTGCCGACAGCGCCGAGAACCTGATTGAGACCATGCTGGATCACATCCGTTGAAGCATAGCCGAGTCTGATAGAATAGAGGGTTAGCATTCGATAAAAAAATTGTATTTTTGCAGCGATTTTTATTAGAAGATAATGGGCAATTTATACAATCTATTGATGCAGGACAGTCGTGCCAGCGAGGCACTGAAAGCCTGCATGAATTGCGGCATCTGCACTGCCATTTGTCCGGCCGCTGAGTTCTTCGACTACGACCCGAGGCAGATCTGCGACACGGTGCAACGGAAGGATGAGAATGCCATTGAGGCATTGCTGCGGTCGGATGTGATTTGGGCATGCGGACAGTGCATGTCGTGCAAGCCGCGTTGTCCGCGTGGCAATGCGCCAGGCGAAATCATCCAAATCCTCCGCAAATATTCGCAAATGTTAGGCTACTTTCATGACGAGATCCGTAGTCAGCAGCACCAGTTGGCAGAAACATTGGGCAACAACATCCTCAACACTGGCTACTGCGTGCATCCTGACTTGGTATTGCCAGAGAAGCACCCCGAACAAGGGCCGATTTGGGAATGGTATGTGAACAACATCATTGACATTGCGCCCAAGTTAGGGGCCAATTACCACGGGGAGGGGCCCGGTGCGTTGCGCGAAATCCGCCAAAAGAATTTGGATGAAATCCGCCGTATTTATGAAGTGACCGGAGGAATGGACCTCCACCAAAAACTGTTGGAAGAATAGAGACACGCTCAAAATCAACCCTATGATCAACTTCGGATATACCATCGCCCAGACCCGTGTCGTCAACCTCGACAACTGCAACTTCGACAAGTTGGAACAGTTGGAAAAGATTGTCCCCTCCTTCAAGCGGTGTATGAACTGCGGGGCTTGTACAGCCACCTGCAGCGCCCAGCAATTCACGGGCTTCAACATTCGCAAAATCAAATCGTTATGCCAGCAGGCACAGTACGACGAGCTGGCCAAAGAGCTGGAGCAATGTATGCTGTGCGGCAAATGCACGCTGGTTTGTCCCCGCGGGGTGAGCCTGCGGCCGGCCATCATGAACATGCGCAAGATTCTCACCACTAAATAAACCTCCATGACTGAACTTTTCAATCCGTTTGTACTTCCTTTTGTGCTGGGTGCCATCTTCCTGTTCGGCATCTGCATCTGGAAATATGTGCGTTGGTTCAAGCAGTTGGACCGTTTGCAGCGCGCTGTCATCCGCAAGAACATCTTCTCATGGAAAATCCTTCCCGCCCTGTGGGAGTGTTTCCGCGAGGGTATCTTGCACTGGCGCATCACCCGCAAAAACCTGATGCTGGGCTATATGCACCGAAGCATCGCCTTCGGCTGGTTCCTGCTGATTGTGGTCGGCTTTATCGAAAGCCATGTCACCCCTACGCCCACCGGCTCGCATCCTTTCTGGCTGGCCATCTTCTACCGCTTCTTCATCACCACACATGGCACTTTCAAAGGCGCTATGTTGCTGACCACCATCATGGATGCCCTTCTCATTTACGTGCTTTCAGGTATTCTCTTAGCCGTGGTGAAGAAGATCTACTCAAGAGCCTTGGGTATGAAGAAAGCCACCAAGCATGTGATTTTCGACCGCTTTGCCAAAGCATCCCTCTGGTGTATCTTCCCGCTCCGTCTGCTCAGCGAAACTCTTTCGGCAAGCATCCACCACAATGGTGGATTTTTCACCCAAACACTTGGAAATCTGATTCCTCCAGAGGTCGCCAATAACTTCGATCTGACCTCGTGGACGCTCTATTCCATTGCGCTCTGCACCTTCTTCGTCACGCTTCCGTTCTCTCGCTACATGCACATTTTCACCGAGTTTTTGCTCATCATTTTCCGCAAATGGGGTGTGCGTGAAACAAATGTGCGTACGGGTTATACCATGTACGAGCTGAGCGCCTGCTCGCGCTGCGGCATGTGCATCGACCACTGTCCGTTGAACACCGAGCTGGGTATCAACAACGTGCAGTCGGTGTATTTTCTGCGTAACTTGCGGTATAAGATGGACAAGCCCGATGTGGCCGACAACTGTCTGCTCTGCGCCCGCTGCGCCGCCGACTGTCCGGTGAATATCGACCTGATGGCCATCCGGCAGCAGGAGCGCAACAAGGGTGAACTCGATACCGCCGGCAATTACACCTATCTCGACAACGTGCAGCCTTTCAACGCCATCGGCCGTATCGGCTACTTCGGCGGCTGCATGTCGCACCTCACCCCCGGCATCACCCAGTCGATGAAGACCATCTTCGAGGCTGCCGGACAGAAATACTGGTTCATGGATGAAGACCGCTCGATTTGTTGCGGGCGGCCGCTGATACAGCAGGGCTACAACCAGCAGGCCGCCGACCTGCGCCGCAAGGTGACCGAACACATCAAGAAGTCGCGAATCACCATGCTGGTAACCTCCTGCCCCATCTGCTATCAGACTTTCAAAAAAGACTACAAGCTGACGATTCCGGTGGTGCATCATACCGAATATCTGCAGATGCTCATCAAGAGCGGGCGCATCAAAGTGCGCAAAGATGACCTGCGCACCGTCTATCACGATCCGTGCGAGCTGGGTCGCGGCTGCGGCATCTACAAAGAGCCGCGCCAGGTGCTGAAAGCCACCACCCACCTTGTGAAAGCCAAGCAGGAAGGCGAGGACAGCCTCTGCTGCGGCATCACCCTCGGCGATTCGCTCATCGACATCGACCAGCAGAAGAAAATCCGCGACGCGGCGGTGAACAACCTCATGTACAAGAAACCTGACATGATTGCCACCGCCTGTCCGATGTGCAAGAAGGCCTTCGTTCACTCCACCACCCTTCCGGTGAAAGACATCGCCGAGATTGTGTGCGAGAACCTGAAGACCGACAACTAACTTTTTAACTTTCAAGAAAAAAACACCGACCATGACAAAACGTTTTTGGAACGAATATCAGAAGGAGATTGCCGACGACCATTTCTTTTACGAAAGAAGCTGCATCCGTCAGACTTTCTTCCCCGGCTCGGAGGCGGCCTTCCTGCGCATCATGCGCGAGGTTTTGCATAAAGACATCTACGATGAAGAAAACGCGCATACCTGCACCGGCATCGGCTACCATAGCGACTTTGTGCCGTTAGAGACCACCATGACCGTTGTGGCGCGCCTTTTTTCACTGATGTCGGATAAAGGCTACACCAACTATGTGCCGTCGTGCGTCACCTCTTTCGGTATTTTTTCGGAGATGATTGAGATGTGGCAACACGACCCCGAGCTGTTGGAAAAAACGCGCGAGAATCTTCGGAAAGCCACCGGCCGCGAGTTTGAGATGCCGACCAACTTGGCGCATCCTTCCGACATCATCTACAAGTTCCGCGAAGAGTTGAAGCAGCAGATGAAGTATCAGTTGGTGAACCGTTTCACGGGCAAGCCGTTGCGGGTGGTGGAGCATGTGGGCTGCCACTATGCCAAGATTTTCCCAGAACGGGGCATCGGCAACGCGGAGTTTCCCTATGTGCTGGCCGGCATGATTGAGTCGTGGGGCGGCGAGGTGGTGGACTACCCCGAGCGCCGGCACTGCTGCGGTTTCGGTTTCCGCCACTACCTGCTGCAGGAAAACCGCGGCTACTCGGTGGCCAACTCCAAGAAAAAGTTCGAGTCGATGGAGCCCTACGAGCCCGACTTCATCGTGAGCAACTGTCCGGGCTGCGCCATGTTCATGGACAAATGGCAATACACCATCGCCGAGATGGAGAACAAGACCTACGACCGCGACGGTTATGGCATTCCGGTGCTCACATACGAGGAGATGGCGGGCTTGCTGCTCGGTTTCGATCCGTGGGAGCTGGGACTGCAAATCCACCAGGTGCAGTCAGAGAAGTTGATGGATAAAATCGGCATCAAATACGATCCCGATGCAAAGTACCGGGGGGCGAATGGCAAGATTTTGCCGAAGCCTGAAAAACCGCACTTCTTAAAACAATAATTTTGCTTATTTTTGCACGATAAAAAAATCAATGGTATGCAACCTATAGTTTGTAATGATTTCAAGGATACCCGTTCAGGTTTCGGCGCGGGTTTAGTGGAAGCCGGCCGCGAAAATTCCAACGTCTTTGCCCTTTGTGCCGATGTGATTGGCAGTCTGAAGATGGGCGACTTCATCAAGGAATTTCCTGAAAGATTCATCCAGACCGGTATCGCCGAGGCCAACATGATTGGCATTTCTGCTGGTTTGGCGCTGAGCGGCAAGATTCCCTTTGCCGGTGCTTTCGCGGGCTTCATCTCCGGCCGTGTGTACGACCAGATCCGAATGACGGTTGCTTACTCCAACCTCAACGTCAAGATTGCCGCCTCCCATGCCGGCATCACCGTGGGCGAGGATGGCGCTACCCACCAGATGATGGAGGACCTCGGACTCATGAAGATGCTGCCCAACATGGTGGTACTCAACCCGTGCGACTACAACCAGACGCGCCAGGCCACGCTGGCCGCCGCCCGCTACGTCGGTCCCGTTTATTTGCGTTTCGGCCGCCCGGCAGTGCCCAACTTCACCCCCGCCGACCAGCCGTTCGAGATTGGCAAGGGCATCCTGATGAATGAAGGCACCGATGTCACCATCATCGCCACGGGGCATCTGGTATGGCACGCGATGGAAGCCGCATACGAACTCTCCCAGAAGGGCATCTCTGCTGAAGTGATTGACATTCATACCATTAAGCCTTTAGACTGTGAAAAAATCTTGCAGAGTGCAGCCAAAACTCGTTGCGTGGTGACGGCAGAAGAGCATCTGATGAACGGTGGTTTGGGCGACAGCGTATGCCAGTTATTGGCACGGAAGCTGCCCACGCCGGTGGAGATGGTGGCCGTAGATGACACCTTCGGCGAGAGCGGCAAGCCCGACGAGCTGATGAAAAAATATGGCTTAGACACCCCGCATATTGTGGAAGCTGCCCAGAAAGTGATGGCCCGCAAATAAGCTCACCTTCAACATGGAAGACGCGCAGATCATCGAGCAATTCAAGGACGAAAAGACCAAAGAGCGGGCTTTTCGCGCACTGATGGAAAAGTACCAGAGGGATGTGTATTACTCGGTACGCCATTATGTGTATGTGCATGAAGATGCCAACGATGTCACGCAGAACGTCTTCATCAAAGTGTGGCGTTACTTGGACCAGTTCCGGGGCGACTCCTCCCTCAAGACCTGGATCACGCGTATCAGTATCAATGAGTCTTTATCTTTTTTAGAGAAGAAGAAAAAGATGCTGAACCTTTCCGACGACAAATACACCGACCATTTGCTGAATGTGGCCGCTGAAGAGAAATATTTTTCCTCCGACAAGATTGAGCAACTGTTGCAGCAGGCCATTATTAAACTTCCTGATAAACAACGACTTGTATTTACCTTGCGTTATTATGATGAGATGCCGTACGAAGAGATGTCGCAGGCGTTGGGCACCTCGGTTGGTGCGTTGAAATCCTCCTATCATTTTGCGATGGAGAAGGTGACGGCCTCGTTGCGCGAAGCGGTGAAGTAGTTGAAAGGTACAAGTTAGCGGGGAGGCTATTCGTAGGTGTAAGTTCTCTTCAAAGTGTAGCTGAGGGGCCTTCCTTCAAAAATCCTATAAATATCTCTCACCTGTTTTACAGGATAACGTCCTTCATACTCGTAGGTATAGGTTTCGTGAACTTCGTAATCAGCATTAGCATGTTCGTTGCCATATTCATCTACCAAATTGTATTTGCCCGTATTGTCAATCGTAAGCGGATTGTGCTTTGAGAAGGTTCCATTGATGTTTGAATAACCATTGGTATTAGCCAACATCCCCTGATAGGGGTTCACATTGTTGTCATAGGTGGTTTCCACTGTCGAAATCACTTTATCATCAGCATTACCATCCAAAACCACATATTTCACCACATCATTTCCTTTCCAAGTGAGCTGATAAGTAGTTCTTTGGGAAGAGCCTGAAGCTTTGGCAGCAGGCAGTTCTACAACCTCGGGTGGTAAGATGAAACGTAAGGGATTTTGAGCGTTTACCATATAAGCTTCGAAAGTGATTTCTGCCACTTTTCCACCCTTCTTTTTGAACGTGGTAGTTCCTCTCTCTTCACCCTGCTGATCGTACACCAAAATTTGGTACAAGTCGTTGTTGTGATAGTTATATTGGTAGGTCCACGTCATTCCAGATTCTTCATATAAGAAAGATTCAATTCTATTTTTGCTGTCGTAGCTTGGGGTAAGGGTGGCGTATGGGGTACGGGCACGGTCGAGATAAGTGATTTTGGACAGTAACTTGCCATCCCACTCCCACTCTTCAGCATTTCGGAAAAGGCTATCACCGTCATGAAACTCCCAATTCTCGATACGAGTAAGATGCTCTTTGGGAGTGTAGAGACCATCTTTCTGGCAAGAAGCGAACAGCAGAACGAAAGAAAACAACGTGGCGATGAAACTAATCTTAATTTTCATAATTACAATGGGTTTTTGGGTTTTTATGAAATGGAACGATATGGACGGGGCAATTATTGTGAGGAAATTCTCATCTTATAAAGAAAAAAATGTTGTGAGGGTTCACATTTTGGGGGTGACGGGATAAATGTTATTAAAATATGTGTATTTTTGCCGCCGATATAATATTGTAGCCGTAAATTGATTTCACCATGAAAGGAAAGCAGATTTGTTCGTATTTG
>JBGUPJ010000021.1:0-323243 GCA_045130235.1 Bacteroidales bacterium | reverse complement strand
TTCAGGAGAGGAGCCCGACCAAGAGAAAGTGACTTCTTGCATGTCAGGATTTGATTGAAGATAGTGCAAATAATAAGGGAGCCGTTCCGGGAAATATGGGATGCCGGGATAAGGGTGATTAGCCAATATCACCATTCCTCCTGAAATCGTATCTGTAAAACAGTAAGTTATGCCCCCGGAATAGTGTACAATATGATATTCGCCGAAATTAAATTTATTTACTGTTTTACTGGGAATCTGGATATAAGAATCATCGGTGATTTCAATTTTTGTGAAGGTAGAACATCCACATAGGATGCTGCCTATAACCAATAGTAATATTCTTATTTTCATGATTTTATTGTTTTTTCTAGGTAGTCTTCTGGGAAATAAGGTCTCCCATCTTTTAGCATATAAGGTCCCTTTAACACTTTAGGGGACTTCTATTTTTAATCTTTTTTAGTCACACCTCCAGACCCTGCCAATCCCTTCAACAGAATTTGAAAATATAGTGGGGCAAAAGTATTAAAAAAATTGGAAACTGAAAATTGAAAATTGAAAGGTTGTGAAAATAGGCGGAATGTACAATTGACAATGAACAATGTACAATGGGCGGGGATGCGGTTATACGGGGATGCGGGGATGGGTTGTGGGGCATGGGGGGGGGGTAGATTTGTTGAACTGTTGATTTGTTTATTTGTTTGGTGAAAAGTGGGGCAAAAATAAGGATTTTGTTGTGATTTAAGGTGGATTGACAATCTGACGCTGTATATTAGTCTGTATTTTATTCTGATTTTTTCTTCTTCTTTAATTTTTCCCAAAATGGTGGCTTGTCATCAAAAACAAAGGTAGTCACTATTGCACCAAGAATGCCCACCTGAAGAGGAATCCACCAGTAGCGAAAAATTTCACTCCATGGTTGAGGCCCCATGAATCTAAAACTAAAAAAATGAAGAGGAACTATGTACATGATTACTATAGCACAGAATGAGATGATAAACCTCAGAACTCTGATTTTATTTTTTTTCTTCATTTTTATTTTTCTTATGTTCATAGTATCCGAAAGAAAATATAGTATTTATCCTGTCCAACCATTTGACAGCTGCTGGAACATTTTGAATGAAAAAGGCGGGAAAAAGCACAGTGCCTACTATACCTAAAGTATATTCCCCACGATCTGACTTGTTTTCATATATATCGTGCTTTGTGAATGTTGTTTTAACACTGTTTATAGACGATACAGGCGGGAACAGCAACACTGCACTGGTTACATACGGTTCAGCTCGTTCTCCGAATTGCCGATCCCAGTAGTCGCCATGACCCTCCAATCCACTATTATCATAATGCCCCATCACCATCCTGTCAAGTGAATTGGCAAAACCAGCTACTTTGGCTTCCAATGAAGGAGTCGGTGTCGGAGATTGAGCAAATGACTGCTCATAAAAAATATAGGGAGTCCCGTGGCCCGCACAAGAGCCGATGAAATGGAAGGATGATCGAAAACCGAACTTATCCATTTTCGTTTCCCAGCAATATTCAGGATGAAGGCCACCGGGCAATTCCGCATGGCCAATGGTATTGCCATACAAATCCTTGAAATTGTAGTAATCGGTCGTTTTTCCGCCTCGGTCCCCTACACGTGTCAATTGTCCTGTTACGATATTAAAGTCCCACTCGTCAATATCCCTCCCGTTCGGGTCCACCAGCCGCACCGGATTGTTGGCACAATATGTGTACGGAGAGGTCGAAGGGTACTTGTCCGCCATCGGGTCAACACTCAACCAGATGGAGAGTGTGGAATGGTAGTGCCGCGCCAAGTGGAAGTGCGAAGAGGAAAACAATGTTCTTTCCAATCTGTTCTGATATGGCAACATGTTGTGTTATTTTAGTTTAACTTTTATTGCAGGTGGAACATAAGAACTCCCTCTGATGTTTGGGGATGTGACAAGATTGTATTTACGCACATCACTGGACAAACACACTTTGTTTTTTCCAATTGTAAGAATAACTACCGAATGAAAAATATCTCGCGTGTGATTCAAGTCATCTTCTGTAGCATGCAATACCATGTCGTATGTTTTTCCGACAATAAGTTTGCGTTTGCATGACAAGTGTCTGAATGAAACAATTGTATACATGCGAGAATAATATATTATTGAGTCACTCGGAGGACCACACGTGTCCTTAACATCTATAAGGAAAACCCGACGTCTCGTGTCGGATGAATATCTTTTGGGTGCTCGATACTTCGTAATAGCACATACCTTGTATGTTTTCAAGATATTATCGTAAACAGGTGACACCAATAATCTGTATATAATTACAGTATCTTTGATGGTTCCATCGCAAGTGGTGATTTTTACGGGGAGATTTTCAATAAGGGTACGGAAGGCTTGTCCATTTTTACTGAAATAAATTGTGTCATAAAAGACTGTATTGAAACATTTTGTAGTATCTTGAGCGGAAACTCCAACAAAAGCGTTCAAAACGCACAGAAAACATATAATTCTTATAGGAAAAAGAAGGCCTCTCATAGTGTTATGTAAATAACCACGTTAAAATATACCAAAGTGCCATTCAAAAGTATACCACTTTGGGACTGCAAAAATACAAAAAGCGTGTTATAAATCATTTCTGTTCTAAAAATTTTTCGTTTCTTTGATACGGTAGGAAGTCCCGGTCATGTTGACCAGGTAGGACTTGTGGCATAGCCTGTCCACGAGGGCGGAGCAGAGGACCTTGTCCTTGAGGACCTCCTCCCATCTTGTGAAGGGGAGGTTGGTGGTGATGACGGTGGCCTTCTTGCCGGTCCTGAGGGAGAGGTTATTTACATCACTGTCGCTGTCCGCAAAAATAGACACCAAGGTGATTCCATTTTCAAATTTCATCAGTTACAAATATTTTCACTATTTTTGCAAATTCAAATAAGAATTTGAAAATTATTGCAACAATTTAATTATCAATAAGATTCATATCAAACCATGTTAGTAATCGGTATAGCAGGAGGTTCGGGTTCAGGGAAAACCTCCGTTGTGAAGAAAATCATCGAATCGCTGCCGCAGGACAAGGTGAGCGTGCTGTCGCAGGACGCCTACTACCGCGACAACGGAGAACTGACGCAAGAGGAGCGCGAATCCATCAACTTCGACCATCCCCGCTCCATCGAATGGCCGCTTTTGGTGCAGCATATCAATGAGTTGAAGGCGGGAAGAAGTGTGGAGATGCCCACCTACTCGTATGTCACCTGCCGTCGTGGCAAGGAGACGATCCCCGTGTCGCCGGCCAAAGTGCTGATTGTGGAAGGCATCCTCATCTTCACCGACCCAGAATTGGCAGAAATCCTTGATCTAAAAGTATTTGTGGACACCAATGCCGATGAAAGACTTATCCGCATCATCCAACGCGATGTGAACGAGCGCGGACGCGGCCTCGACAAGTCCATTGTCCATTATCAGAAATATGTCAAACCGATGCACGAATCGTTCATCGAGCCCACGAAACGGCTGGCCGACATCATCATCCCAGTGGGTGGGCAGAACGAGAAAGGTATCGACATTCTGACAAGCAAAATCAGACAGACATTAGGAGAAGAGTAAAACCGAAAAACATTGCGCAGTTGAATACAATAAAAAACGCATTTTATCGTTTGACTGCCGAACATCCGAACTACAAAAATCATGATGAAAAAAGAGAACAGCGAGTATAGTTCTTTCAGTCTGCTGCGATTCATCGTCAGCAAATGGAAATTATTAACCATTGTCACCGTAGTGGCTGCCGTCGCGGCTTTTGTCTGCGCCTGCTTCATCAAACCTCATTTTAAGTCCACGGCTATCGTATATGCGCCGCGCACCAACTCGGTTTCCAAGATTTTATTGGCTGATGAGACCAACAACGAGCGTATGGACATGAAGGCTTACGCTATTGAGGCGGAGACCGAGCAGATGATGGAAATCCTGAATTCCAGAGAGTTGAAAGACAAACTCATCCGCCGCCACAACCTGATTGCGCATTACGATTTGGACACCACTAAGAAATACTGGCAGACCAAACTTTACAAGAACATCGAGGAGAGCATGGACGTCAAACGCACTAAATACGGTGCCATTTCCATCTCTTTTGAGGACACTGATCCTGTGATGGCTTGTACCATCGCCAACGATGTGGTGGATCTGCTCGACACCATCAAGCGGGAGATTGAGAATGAGCGTGCGTGTGCTGCTTACGCAGTGATGCAAAAGCAGTTAGAAGACGTAACTGCTGAAATCAACCGCGTCGATGACTCCATCCGCGTCATCATGGAGCATGGCGTTTTCGACTTCGAGAGCCAGTCGGAAAGAATCATGCAGCAGTGGGCCATCGCAGTGGCACAGGGCAACACAGCGGCCCAGCAACGCCTTCAGGCTCTGTTGGACACCATGGCCATCTGGGGACCGAGAGCTGAAGCCCTCCATGACCTACAGTTCAGTTTCCGCGAATATCAGTCATTAGTGAAACAGAAAATGATGGATGCAAAGGTGGATATGGACAACAACATCCCCACAAAATTTGTGGTGCAGCGAGCCATCGTATCCGACAAGAAATGCTATCCTAAAAAATCCATCATCACCCTTGTAGCAGCTTTGAGCGCGTTAATCGTCACTATCGTCATTCTATTAGTGATTGAGAACATCAAAGGCACGCCGAGCCTGCGCCGCAAGGAAGAAAAGGCTGACACACCAGAGAGTTCTACCGCCGAATAACCTTCTTTTTTGCATGGACTGGAAGAAGTACAGCAAATGGTGGGTGATTGGGGTGGCCGCAGCGGTCATCCTGCTCAACTCATGGGCCATCTACCGCGAGTACCTGATTGTTCCTTTCGCCTCGTTAGCAGCCATTTTAGCATATTTGCTCATCTTCCGTGTGGATTTGGCCATGTACCTCATGGCGTTCTGTACTCCTTTCTCCATTCCACTAGAAAGCGATAAGGTACAGTTCGACATCTCACTCCCAGCAGAAGTGCTGATGATTTCGCTCACCTTCCTGTTCCTTGCCCGTATCTGCTACGACCTGAGGTTCAAGAAAAATGTTCTTAAACATCCCATTACGATAGCCATCCTGTGCTACCTCACATGGATGTTTATCTGCTGCATTACCAGCGAGATACCATTGGTTTCATTCAAGTTCTGGGCAGCCAAAATCTGGTTTGTCTGCTCCTCCTTCTTCATGGTCATCCACCTGATGGACAAAGACCGCAGCCGTTGGATCACTTACTTCAACTGCTATGCCATCGCGTTAGGGTGTGTGGTGGTCATCACCACCATCAAAAATGCGCAGGTTGGCTTCGGCGAACACATCGCCCATTGGATTATGAATCCCTTCTACAACGACCACACCGCCTACGGGGCCGTGCTGGCGCTGTTTCTCCCAATGACCATCGGACTGCTGTTTTTGCCTGAAACGAAACGGGGTATGCGGGTGCTGTACGGCATTCTCATCGCCATCTTCCTTACGGGCACCTACCTGTCGTTCTGCCGTGCGGCATGGTTGAGCCTGATGGGCGCACTCGGCATCTGGTGCGTGGTAAAGCTGCGCATCAAGTTCTCGTGGTTCATCACCGGCGCCACCATCATAGGAGCGCTGCTGTTTGCCTTTTCCGATGACATTCTCTACCGGATGTCGCGCAACAGCCAGGATTCCTCTACCAACCTTGCCGAGCACCTGCAGTCCATCTCCAACATCTCGACCGACGCCTCGAATGTGGAGCGATTGAACCGCTGGCACGCAGCCTTCGCCATGATTGAAGAGCGGCCTGTCATGGGCTGGGGACCCGGATGTTACCAGTTCTGTTACGCACCTTACCAAGACTCTCGCTACCACACTATCATCACTACCGACTTTGGCGACGGCGGCAATGCGCACAGCGAGTACATCGGTCCGACGGCAGAGACCGGCTTTGTAGGACTACTCACCGTGCTGGCGATGGTCGTGCTGCTACTCTATTACGGATTCCGCACCTACCAACGGAACTGCGACAAGAGCGTGCGACGACTCTGCCTGGCGGCCACCCTCTCGCTCATCACCTACTTCATCCACGGAGTGATGAACAACTTCCTCGATACCGACAAGCTGTCGCTCCCCTACTGGGGACTTTTCGCCCTGATCGTGGTGCTGAGCGCCGAAACCGAGAGTAAGGTAACTCGCAGCCTTGATGTCAGCACACCCAAAGGGATTACTGACAAGGAAGGTAGCCATTCTGACAATAACATCACGCCAACCTCCGCAGAATGAGGCAGCCGATGTCGCAGTTGGCGCACCGTTTCACAGAACAGTATTGTTTGTACAGCTCAAGGATAGCTTGAGAGTATAGGGCATGTCCAGATGGGAAGCCAGCCTCGACGTACTGTCGCGTGATACTATTGTTCTCGAAATCACAGTTTTCGAGCAACGACAGGGCCTGTTCGCGGGAGGTATCATCGCCCATGAAGGCCGCACACGCCAGCCGCACCGGCACTACCACATTAACCACCAGCAGGTTAAAAGCCTGCTGCCCGATTTTACGAGGACGGGTGGGGCTGGCACGGCCGAAATGGAGATGCGACTTCCAATAGTCGTTAGGTTCAAAAAGGGAGATACCTCGCAGCAGCGACACATCAGCGTCGTGGAGCAGCAGCTCAATGAGTTCGGGCATACGATAGATGCACTCGCTCAGTTGGGCGAGGCGCACGCAGGGGAAGTTCTGCGGACGCAGCCGCAGCAAATTCCACACCTTCAAAGGAATAGGCACCAGATTGTACTTATATTTCAGATAGTCGTATTCCGACTGGAGGGTCTCAAAATAGCGGTCAGGCTCGTCGGGAGGCTGCTCCAAAAGTCCAGCCTGTCCGAATACCAAGGCATAAATCTGCAATCGTGAATCCTTGTGTTTCAAGATGTAGCGGTATGGCAGACTTTTCGACAGTAGTTCAAAGGCGCTGGCATTTTTGTTGAATCCGAAATTGGCGACGAAGTATCGGAATACGGCCTCCTGCCAGTTGTGATGGCACTCGCAGACGGTCTGCACCACCTCAGCCTGCTTACGCTGCATCCGCTCCACCGCCAACCGCGACAGCCAGCTGGCAAACTGCAGCGAAGTGACCTCCGGCAGCGAGTGGCGGCACGGCAGCAGGTCGCGGCTGCACGACATCTGCTCGTACTCCTCTATCATAGAGGGTGGAATGTACTCCTTCAATTCCAATGTTGGAAAGTTTTCCTCCAACTCCATATCATGCTGATATACCACATGAAGAATAACACTTTGATACTTAGCATCATGCTGATGCCCATGGCGGAGCCAGTCGGACGTGCGGACATGAATCTCGACATCCCCGACCCATGTGATGCCGTCGATTTTGATGACCGCCTGCTTGAAGTCCGGACCGGCATCCTGGTGGGCGATGCCGCTTCGGACAAGTCGCAACGACCGGTGGTCGGTGGTGTGCAAATCCAAAGCAGAAAACAACTGATTACGCCAAAAATAGTGCAGCAACATCTCGTTCATCTTAATATAAGTTATGTCTTAGTTAATTCGCTGCAAAATTACAACATTTTTATAAAAAAATCCAGCAATTACCCCAAATTTTTATATTTCAATAACAATATTTTTCAGAATATTTCTATAAATTATTCAATTTCAATTAGAAAAAAATTTTCTAAAAGTGAAGGAATGTCATTTATCTATCGTATCTTTGCAGCCTAAACTTAATACAAAGAATTACTATGGAACTTGAAAATCCTATTGAAGAAGCCAGACGCTATGTGACAAACGCAGAAGAGATTATTCAAAAAGCAGGCTATGACCCTGAAGTCAAGTCATATACAGACAGCAAGTATGTCAAAACCGCTGGTGATATCCTTTGGAAAGGATGTCTGATTGCTTTAGATGCGGTATTACACGTACGAAAAGGCAAAGGACGGCCCTCAATTGATAAATACCAAGAGGCCGCAGGCAAACGCGACCGCAAATTACTACAGTATGTAAATAATGGCTATAACACCTTACACTTGTATATGGGGTATGATGGCACCCGAGGGAAAAAGTTGTGCGATGCAGGCTTCGAATATGCCAACAGCATCATCGACCGATGCGCCTTGCTGTATCCCGAAACACCGCAGGCGTAGCCACTCCCCATCACGCTTCAGAAGTTCCCTCCTGAACAGGCTGCTTCGTCTTGGAATTGAAAAGCCAGTACAACACCGGCAGCACCGACACCACCAGCACCATTGAAATCCACGTGCCGAAGCAGATCACCACCCCCATCGGTGACCATAATGCGCTGTTGCTGATAATCATCGGGACCACACCCATTGAGGCGGCGGCACTGGTGAGGAAGATCGGACGGGTACGCCGTTTGCCGGCCTCCAACGCTGCCTCACGTGCCGACAGTCCGCCCTTGATGCGCAAAGTTTCGGCATAATCGTACATGATGATACCGTTTCGCACAATAATGCCCATCAGAGCCACCAAACCCAGCACCGATGTGAGGGTGAACGACATCCCCATGATCTGGATGCCCAATGTGGCACCGAAGATGGAGAGCAACGTGGCGGCCAGAATCAGCGAGGCCAGCTTGATGCTGCGGAAATGGAAGACCAAAATCACAAAAATAATTAGCACAGCGAAAGCCAACCCCTTGAAAATCTGAGGCATCAGAATGTCATCCTGCATACGGGCACCGCCCCACTTGATCTTCACCCCATCAGGAATATCCACATTTTTCAGACTCTTGTCGATAGATTTCGTGGTGCTGGTGACGTTCACATTGCGTTTTACATCTGCCTGCACTGTAATGGTATAGATGCCGTTCTTATGATAAATCTGTCCAGTAGAGAAATCCTCATGCACCGTGGCAATCTGCCGCAACGGGACGGAACTTCCACTGAGAGACGCTATGTACTCATCCGAAATGCCTTCAAAAGTACCGAGCGAATCCTTGTCGGATTTCAGCACCACCTTGACGGGATAGTCGCCCTCCCAGATTGTAGTAATCGGAATTCCAGCACCATAATCGAAGGCAAGGTTGGTCATGATGGTGGGTTTCCCTACTCCTATGCGATTTGCCTCCAAATTATTGACATCCACATTAATACCGGTCATCAGCTCATCCTCTGTGGTGGTCACAAAGAGGAGGTCATCCCTCTGCTTCAAGTTATCTGCAATTTTACCGGCAGCCACACGCACCGCATCGCGGTCGTCCCCCGAAACATCAATCTCAACCGGGAAGGCGGTCATCACATAATCGAGCTGTTTGAAGCGCACGTACGCATCGGGGAAGTAGTTGACGAATTTGTCCTCATACTCATCCAACAACTTGTTGGTCATCTTTTCCGTGGTAGTAGTGACAATCAGCTGGGCGTAATGCTTGGACGGGAATTTCGGGGCATAGCACATGTGGAAACGCGGTGCGGAACAGCCCACAAAAGAGGTGACATTGGTAATTCGCTTATCATGCCGCAAAATGTTGGCGAGCGAGTCGCACACTTTCTCAGTACGTGTAAGTGGAGAACTATTAGGCAGATAGATCTCCACGACAAACTGATTTCGCTCTGTACTCGGCATCATTCTCTGCGGAATATGGAGGAATATCAGCACCCCCACCACCACGGCCAGCACGGCAGTGAGGATGGTGAGCTTGGGCCACCGGAACGCGAACATAATAATCTTGTCGAAAATCTTCTGGATAAGGTCAGGGATGTTAAACTTACGCGGTTTCGAGTTAGGCCCATGAAATCCTTTTTTGATAAAGCCATACTGAACAAAGGGTATGAAAAGCATGGCAATCAGGAGAGAGGTAAAGAGCGTGATGGTGACCGTACCCGGAAAACTGCTGAGGAACTCGCCGAAAAGTCCCGTGCAAGTGAACAGCAGCGGGTAGAAGGTAATGGTGATAGCGAGTGTGGCAGAGACCACAGACTTGAAAAGCTCGGTACCGCTGGAAAGTGTGGCTTCCAGACGTGGCACCCCATGGTCCAATTTCTCCACATAATTGTCGATCACCACCACCGAGTCATCTACAATAATTCCCAGCATCACGAGCAATGCACCCAGCGTGACGGTGTTGATTTCAAATCCCATTAAGTACATGATACCCAACGAGATGAACATCGTAATCGGAATAGTCATAGCGGAGATACCGGCCACACGCATCGGCTGCATCAGCATAATGACGAGGATGACCGTGATGATGGCGATAAGCATCTCACGCATGAACATGTTGACCGAGTGGGAGACCACTTCAGCTTGGTCTGCGACACGGAACACGGTGACCTCCGGCGGCAGGGTGGACTCGAACTCGTCAAGCACTTCGCGGACCGCCTTGCCGTACTCCACAATGTTGTTGCCGTCCTGCATCTCGATGGAGAGCATCACGCATTTCTTGTCGCCGTTTTGGATATAGCTGGTACGCCTCGGATACTCACGCTCGATGCGGGCGATGTCTTTCAACCGCACGATACTCCCCGTAGGATCCACATATACAATCTGCTCCGCCACATCGTTTTCAGAGGCATACGTTTCCGACACATGGATAGGAGCCAGATGCTCATCATCCTCAAAAGTGCCGCTGATGGTAGTAAAATTCTGGGCGAAAAGTGTGCTGGTGAGCGTGGAGGCATCAATGCCATACTTCACCAGTTTGTTTTTGTCAATATAGATGGTAATTTGCTCATTCTGAAGACCATATCTACGAAGATTGGATACTGATGGGATGGTGCGGAGGCGCGATTCCAGTTCGGCGAGGTAGCCTTCCAGCTCACGGTAAGTTTTTTCTTTGGATTCGATAGAGATGAGTAGCGCGGATGTACTACCAAAATCGTTGCTGGTGAAAATGCCTGCGACACCGCTGGGCAGCGAGCTTTTGAAGTTGGCCGCATCGAGGC
Organism: Bacteroidales bacterium; assembly: GCA_045130235.1. GTDB lineage: Bacteria > Bacteroidota > Bacteroidia > Bacteroidales > WCHB1-69 > UBA1756. Next base: position 312,371 of record JBGUPJ010000021.1, on the reverse strand, counting down.
GGAATTTCGACCAGAACTCATCGTCGGACTTCACCTTATCAGAAAGCTGCACATACATCACCACCATGCCGTCGGAGGTGACGGAATAGGTCATCGCCTTATTGATTTCCTTATAGCTGAAAAGAAATTCTTCGAGCGGCTGGGTGAGTTGTTCTTCCACCTGGTCGGAGCTGGCACCCGGATAGACCGCAACCACAAGTCCTTGACGTATAGAAAATTGAGGAAATTCCTGCTTGGGCATCTTCGTCAGAGCGTACACACCGAACAAAGCCATGAAGGTGACAATCAGAATAATAATGGACTTATTCTTGACTGAGAACTCGACTGCGCTTCTGACTATGGACTTCGACATGGCTTAACGGACAATTACAGCGGAACCCGTACTCACTTTTTGTTCTCCGTTCACGATGACGGAATCGCCAGGTTCGAGACCTTCGGCGATGATGATGCCGCGCTGGGCGAGGCCGCCAGTGGTAACGGAGCGACGCACGGCCTTGCCGCCGGAAGCGAGCCACACGTACCGGTCTCCCGTATGGTCGATTTTCACCACACGGTTCGGAACCACAATCAGCTGGGAAGTGTCGGTAGAGGGGAGCCATACGTTGCAGACCATGCCGGGCATCAAGGCGCCGTCGGAGTTTTGGAGCGGCACCAGCACCTCGTAGTTGTGGGAAAGTGCGTTGGCCACCACCCCTTTAGAACTAATTTTTCCATCATATATCCTATGGTTGAGTGCCGAAACGGAAATTCTAACCGGCTGCCCCACAGAAATTTCTGAAATCACATTTTCGGGTATTGGCATATTGACCTGCATGGCACGGGTTTGCAGGAGGGTGAGTACGGCATTGCCCGGCAGCACATTCATTCCCTCTTCCGCACTCAATTTACCGACCACGCCCGAATAAGGGGCTGTCAGCTTGCAGTTCTCAAGGTTGCGTTTGGCGATGGCCTCGGAGGAGACGGCCTGCGCGAGTTTAGTCTCCATCTCCACCCACTGCACCTCGGTGATAGAGCCTTTGTCGTGCAGGAGTTTGAGGCGGTCGTAGCCATCCTGTGCCTGGCGCAGTGTGGCCTGTGCGGCGGAATAAGCCTGTTGGAAGCTGGCATCATTGACCTCCGCAAGCAACTGACCTTCATATACTTTTTGGCCCTCTCGCACATAAACCTTCGTAACATTTCCCGCCACAGGAAAGCTCAACACGCTGGCGGATGAGGCTTCAATGGTGCCGACATAATTTTGCGCACCCGCTTCAGCCTCCTCCCCTACCACCATCACCTCCACAGGAATGGCTTGAAGGGAGCGGCTCTCTTTTTTCCCCTTGCATCCCGTCAGGATGAAGAGCAAACATGACATCAACAACAGACAATTTCTCATTTTCAAAAATAGTAGTCCATATTAACGCAAAACAAGACATTTTGTTGCAATTTCTTTAATAAAAAATATGATGATAAGTTTTTGATAAAAATAGTTTTTTCTTTGAAAAAAAATTGTAATTTTGCAAAGCCAATCAAAATAGTTAAAAACAAAGTTAAAAATACAAAGTAGAACTATGAAAAATTTGAGAATCATTTTGTTAGCTTGCATTGCAGCTGTCACGCTGCTGAGCTGCGGTTTGGGTAAAATGGTTTCCCGTTACCCGGAAGTCTCCATTAAATTGGATGACCAAGACCTCGAAAACAAGGGCGGCCAAGTTGCTTATCAAATCAAAGGCAACATCCCTCCCAAGTACATGAAGAAGAAAGCCACGATGACCATTGTTCCCACGATTGAGTATCAGGGACAGCAGATTGCCTTAGCTCCTATTGAAATCCAGGGAGAAAAGGCCAAAGGTAATGGCGCCAAAATTTCCTACAAAAATGGCGGTGCTTTCTCCGGCTCTGGCAGCTTCGAGTTCAAAGAAGGTTATGAGGAGGCCAACTTAGTGGCTATTTCCACTGCCCAGAAGAAGAAAAAATCACACACCTTCGATCCCGTTCCGTTGTGCGAAGGCATTGGCAACTCCGCCGCTCTGGCCGACATCAACCCTGAGTTGGGCGAGAAGGCTGGCAACGGCACCACCCTCATCTATGCTGAACACGGCTACAAACCCGAATTCGTGACCAGCACCGCCACCCTCTATTTCGATGTCAACAGCTCCAACCTCAACATGAACCAAAAGTACAACAAAGAGGCGGCCGCCAAGAAGGCTGTTGCTGACTTTGGCGCTTTCATGAAAGAGGGTCGCAAGATTGACAAGATGGTCATCACCGGATGGGCATCCCCCGAAGGCGAAGAGTCGCTGAACCAGGGTCTTTCCGACAAGCGTGCCGAGCAGGGCAAGAGCTGGTTTGAGAAAGAATTCGACAAATACCTCCGTCAGTATGCCAAAGACAACAAGATCAAATACAAAGATCTTCCGAAGCCGGAAATCGTATATGATGTGAAATCTCCGGGTGAAGACTGGAGCGGTTTCGAGGCAGCTCTGCAACAATCCAACATCAACGAGAAGAACCAGATTCTCAATGTGGTGCGTTCCCAGCCCAACCCCACCATGCGCGAACAGAAGATTCGTGAGATGACCGACATCTACAATGAGATCGCCGACATCATTCTTCCTCCCCTCCGCCGCGTGGAAGTTTCCATGGTTTGCAACAAGAACAACTTCAACGATGAGCAAATCAAGGAGATGATGAACACCAATCCCGACACACTCTCCCTGAACGAAAAACTGTATGCCGCCTCTATGGAACAAGACCTTGAGAAAAAGGCCTCTCTCTACAACTCCATCATCGCTAAAGATCAGAACGACTGGCGCGCCTACAACAACCTCGCTATCCTCCAGATCAACGACTATATCCAGAATGGCAACGAGGCTTCTCTGACGAACGGTATGAAGAACCTTGAAAAAGCCGAGGCCATCTCCCCGAGCAACGGTATCATCCTGAACAACAAGGCTATCGGTGAATTTCTGCAAGGCAATGTTGATGCCGCCATGCGCGATTTCGCCGCTTCCGAAAAAGCATCTGTCAACCCTGTACAGCAGGATTACAACCTGGCTATGAACAAAATCAAATCAGGTGACTACAGCGGAGCACTCAAAGATATGAACAACAAGAGCTGCGACTACAACACGGCCCTCGTTCAGATGCTGAACAAAGATTATGCTGCCGCACAGAAGACCCTCGACTGCGTCACCCAGAACGATGCTAAGACCTACTACCTGCGCGCCGTTCTCGCCGCCAGAATGAAAGAGGAAAGCAAGGTGCTCAGCAACCTGACCGAATGCGTGAAACTGGACGCATCCTACAAGGCTAAAGCCCAGAAGGATGCCGAGTTCAAGAGATACAGAAAACTCAGCCAGTTCCAAGCCATCGTAAAATAATTGACCTTTCCCTTATAACATAAAAAGAGGCGTTGAAAAGATGCCTCTTTTTTTTCTCTAAATGGATACAAAAATGGCTAACAAATTTTTCTCCAAATTCAAACCCGAGAAAATCACCAAAGAGAGTGCCAAAACTTTGGCAAAAGACTATGTTTTCATTTTGGCCGGATGCTTTGTGATGGCCATCGGGTACGTGTTTTTCATCGACCCGCTGAAACTGGTGCCTGGCGGCGTTTATGGTATCGCTATCGTATTGCACCATACCGTCGGATTCCCCATCGGTCTGGCCGGTCTGTGCCTTGACCTGCCGCTGCTGCTTATCGGCACCCTGTGGCTGGGTCCCAAATTCGGACTCAAAACGGTAGCTGGCGTGTTCGGACTGTCGGGAAGCATCTCGCTTCTTGAGTTCCTCCACGACGGCACGCCGCTGGTGAGCGACCCGTCGGCCACCTTCATCCTCACCCTCTTCGGCGCCGTTATCATCGGCATTGGTCTGGGACTGATCTTCAAGTCGAGAGCCACCTCCGGCGGTACCGACATCATCGCCATGATCCTCGGCAAGTACCTGAAACACATTCCTATCGGCAAGCTCATCATCGCTGTTGACTCTACCGTAGTGCTTTTGTCACTCTGCATCCCCGATTTCGAGTGGACCATCCCGCTCTACTCGTGGTTGGTGATTTACGTGGAAGGTGTTGTGATTGACATGGTGATTTCGGGCGGACGTTCCAGCAAGGCCGTTTTCATCATTTCGCAAAATCCAGAACCTATTAAACAGTTCATCCTTAACGATTTGCAACGTGGTGGAACCTATCTGAGAGGTATGGGAATGTACTATAATGAGGAGAAGAACATCATCTATACGAATGTTTCCCGCAAGCAGTTGCCCGCACTCATCCACCATGTTCACGAGGTGGATCCGAAGGCATTTCTCTCTATCTTAGAGGCATCAGAAGTGCTGGGCGAAGGGTTCTCATCGTTGCAGGAGAAAGCATCCGAGTAGTATGGAGATTGTCCCTATCGCCTACATCCACAGCGACTTTCCAACCAAGTTCGGCATTCCCCGGCAGAGCGGGTTGGCGCCGTCGTTGCACAGCACCATCGAATTTGTGGAGCCGTTTGATTCGATGGAGGCGGTGCGTGGTCTGTCTGAGTTTTCGCACCTGTGGCTGATATGGAGTTTTTCTGAAAATATGGAGAAGGGCTGGACGCCCACGGTACGGCCGCCCCGTCTCGGCGGCAACCAGCGGATGGGCGTGTTCGCCACCCGTTCCACCTTCAGACCCAATGCGTTAGGACTCTCTTCGGTAAAATTAGAGCGTGTGGAGATGGATGCCCATGGCCGCCCGCTGCTGCACGTGCTCGGTGCCGACCTCATGGACGGCACACCCATCTACGACATCAAGCCCTACCTCACCACCACCGACTGTCACCCCGACGCCATCGACGGGTTCGTGGCCACCCACCAGCACGAAAAGGCCGAGGTCATCATCCCGGAAGCCATTATCCGACAGATACCCAGCAAGTTGCTTCCCGCCTTGCAGGAGGTGCTTGCGCAGGATCCGCGACCGGCGTACCACAACGACCCCGAACGAATCTACGGATTCGAATTCGGGCATTGGGAAATCAAATTCAAAGTTGACGGGCGAACGCTAACCGTGGTGGAAGCGAGTGCAATAGGCTAATTCTTGCCACCTTTCTGACGATACTCGGCGGCCTTCTCGCTATTGCCCAACACCTCGTATGCCTCTTCTAATGAGTTATAAATGTGACGCTGTTCCTCTTTATCGTAGGTGTATTTCAACGCCTTTTCGAAATAAGGAACGGCCTTTTCAGGTTTGCCCGTGTTCATATAGGCGCTGCCCAAAGTGTAGTTCATCATGCCGTTGGTGGGGAAAATCTCCACAATATCTTTCTCCAGTTCAATGATGCGGGTATAGTTCTTGGCGCGGGCGAGGCAGTACATAAAATCCTTCCACAGAGCATATTGCGATGGATCAATGGAGAGGGCGGTCTCAAAATCGGGCACGGCCTCCTGATACTTTTTCTGTCGCAGGAGGATGGAGGCGCGGGAGGCCCATCCCTCCACTGCTTCCGGGTTGGCGGTGATAAGGGCAGTGGCAAGCTGCATCTGCTGGTCGGTAGGGTCGGAGGTGGAGAGGGGGGCGAGATAGATGCGCAGGATAGACAACTTTTTGTCCAACTCCACATCGGGTGAAAGCATAGCGGCCTTGGAGGCCTCGAAAGCGGCCTGCTCATTGCCAATCCGCATATAATATACGGCCAGCATCGACTGCACATTGCCGTTGGTGGCATCAATGCGGGCAGCCTCCTCCAGATAAGGGATGGCCTTCTCTGTCATAGAATTGTTCATGTACAATTCAGCCGCATTCACATAATAATCAGCCGTATTGGGATATTTTTTTATAAGCTTATCATAAACGCCCACTGCACCTTTTACATCATTCTTAAACAAAAGAATCTCCACTTTTGCCTGCGTAATCTGCTCTGTCACACCGACTAACACTTCGACCTGATCCAGCACTTTGAACAATTCCTTGGCGTTGCCCGTATTCCACAACGCATTGGCATACGACAGCAAAAACTGCTCATCGGTGGGACTCATCTGGCACACCTGCTTCCAAACTTTGGACGACTCGGCATATTTCCCTTGATCATCCAGCACCTGAGCCAACGTCTGCCAGTACCAAATGTTCGACTTGTTGAGCTGGCATGCTTTGCGCAGATTCTCTTCTGCCTCGACATATTTTTCCAATTCCGCCTTCATTTTGCCCAGCATATAATAGGTGGCATCGTGCGAAGGATTGGTGGACAACACACTTCTGAAAGTGCGTTCTGCCGCTTCGTAATTTCCAGTATAATAACTTCTTAATGCATTGGCATAAAAAGTGGAGACCATACGGTCGGTGGCAGTAGGTTCCGCATTTTTCTTCGTTTTTTGCGGATATGCGACCACGCACAGAACCAACAGCAGCAGGAATATGGAGAGTTTTTTCATGATGAACAAATTAGGCTGCAAAGGTACGCATATTTTATGAAATGGAGAATAGCATCCAAAATTCCACATTCTCTATTTTTTTTCAAAAAAAATCATGGAAGATTCTCTTTTTCATGTAGTGATGGAATATTGTGCTCGGCCCAGAGGGACGACATTATCGTAACCCCAGACCATGCGGTGGTTTCGACAAGCTCAACCACCGCGACAAGCTCAACCACCGCGACAAGCTCAACCACCGCGGCGCCCGAGCTTGTCGAAGGCGCCCACCGCGGCACACTGGCAGGAAGATAGTATCTGTCGGGAAATGTGCCGCGGAAGAACCGGCGGAGGGATAGAAGATGGTGAATTATTTCTATATATTAGATTTTTTATGTACTTTTGCATTGAATTAATAATTTATATTTTTACAACTAAAACACTAAATCACAGAAAGATAAAATAAATCAACATCATATAACATAGCGTTTGCTATTTGTCTATTCGCAGTGAAACGTAGGAAATTTCATGAATATGCAAAGAAAGATGCAAAAGCAGCGCCCCGTGTATGCGGGCGGCTTGTCTTTCTTTTGGCATTTCCTACGGCCACACTGCGAGCAAGTTTGCCCGCAGTTTTTATTTGGTCGTAGTAGTTGAATTGGAAAGATGGCATAGCGCTTAAAAACAAGTAGTTATGCCAAAAGAAATAAAGAAAGACACTATCTTGCAAGGTGATTGCCTTGAGGTTTTGAAAAAAATCCCATCTAACTCTGTAGATTTAATATTCGCCGACCCACCATACAATATGCAAACTGAAGGCGAATTATTACGCACTGATGGTTCTTCATTCAATGGGGTGGATGATGTATGGGATAAATTTTCAAGTCTCCAAGAATACGACTTTTTTACAAAACAGTGGTTAACTGAATGTCATAGAGTAATGAAGCCTGATGCTTCAATATGGGTTATCGGTTCCTTTCAAAATATCTTTAGACTGGGCTATATCATGCAGGATATCGGCTTTTGGATCTTGAATGATGTGATATGGTCGAAACCTAACGCTGTGCCGAATTTTGGTGGAACAAGATTTCAAAATTCTCACGAAACTTTGATTTGGTGTTCCAAAAACAAAGGAGCAAAATACCACTTTAATTATAAAACCATGAAATTCCTGAATGGGAACAAACAAATGAAAAGTGTTTGGGATTTAGGAATTTGCATAGGGAACGAGCGGTTAAAAGACAAGAATGGCAAAAAAATCCATTCAACACAAAAACCAGAGCAACTGCTATATAATGTTATCTTATCATCTACACAAAGGGGAGATTTGATATTAGACCCCTTCTTCGGAACAGGCACAACTGGTGCTGTCGCTAAACGCTTAGACAGACATTTTATAGGGATTGAACGGGAGGTTCTATATATCAAAGCTGCAAAAGAACGCATTAATAGCATCCAACTGGATTTAACTCCAGATTTGATTAACAATGCATATGATGTAAAACCACCACGAATATCCATAAAAAAACTGTTGGAATTAGGATATTTACAAATAGGTCAACGACTTTTCAGCAAAGACAAAAAGCATTATGTTATAGTGTGTGAAAGCGGAAATGTGATAATAGATGGTGTTGAAACATCCATACACAAAGCATCGGCAAAATTGTTGAATCGGAGCAACAACAATGGGTGGGATTATTTTTGGTGCGACTATAATAATGAATTTGTGGCAATAGACTCGCTTAGATACTTGGCTAACGAGAAAGGAGGCACAAAATGATATTGGAATATGAATACTTCAAAAATACACTTAATACAAAGCTTTTTGAAGATAGTTACAGTGATCTTATTAAAAAAATAGCCGATTATCCAGAAAGATACATCGGTTTGTTTCGTCCCACCAAACCCAAGACTAAACTCATCCAAAATATCACACAATCCCATGAAATCCGTTTTGGTGATGCCCTCGAATTTCTTTTTGAGCGATATTTTGAAGAAACTGGATTTCAATTACATATAAAAAGATTTCGGACTGATGACAATACAGAATTAAGCATTGACCAACTTTTCAGCAAAGACAACACTTTGTATATGATAGAACAAAAGGTCAGGGATGATCATGATAGCACGAAAAAAGCTGGGCAGTTTGATAATTTCGAGAATAAATACTATGCTTTGACTAGGCGTTTCCATGACTTCAACATCATACCAATAATGTGGTTCATCGATGATTCTCTTGAAAAGAACAAAAGATACTACTTAGAAAGGATGAAAAGTATGTCAAAGGACTATGGGTGTGAACCGAGGTTATATTATGGTGGGCAAATGTTTGGTGATATCAATGGTATAGCAGATTTTAATGATGAAATTTGGAAAGAGACTTTGCACTATTTAGAAAAATGGAAAACAACTTTGCCTGATATGCCAGAAGTAAACTTTGACGCTAATGCAGAAGCTGTTTTTGATGAAATCAAGGATCTGTCACCATGTATCTATCGAAAATTATTGAATAACTTGGAAATTCGTCAAAAAATCTTTCCAATTATTTTCCCTGAGAGAAAGGTTCTTGAAAAGCTAAGTGAATACTTTTGGTCAAAGAACGAGAAAATATACAACACGTTGGCGGAACTCATTGAGGTTTGCGTCTGACAAATTCACATCGCTGCCCCGTTCTTCCGCGGCATACCCGCCGTCAGGTACTATGCTCCTGTCAGCGTGCCGCGGTGGGATGCACGAGTGCATCCCTACCCCAGATTGCGGCCTAACGGCCTTATCTGGGGTTAATAAGATATCGTCCCTTCGGGACGGGGACAAAGAAAATAGTTACGACAACGATCGCCAACACACCACAGCTATACTCAACACCTCCCCCCCCAAAAAATGTATAACCACAATTAAAAACCTCGCTGGCTGCGGGCGGCGGTGGAGATCACCTCCCCGCGGGGACGGATGTTCTGCGGGGACTTGGCCGCCGAGGACGATGGCTTTTTCGCCGATGAGGATGAGGACGATGAAGCGGAACTCTTCCCGCCTCCAGAGGGCGACTGCGCCTTGGGAGCCGACGGTTTGGCCGGCGCTGAAGGCGATGACGGCTGTGGCGCATAATAGCCCCGTCCACCGCTGCGCTTGTAACCCGTCAAGGAGTTCACCCGCGTGATGCCCGACGACAGGTTGTGCCCGCCGGTGGTCAACATATCGTTGTAAGTCACTATGACAGAAGGTGTTTTCAGATACCGCGCGGAGGCGTTGGCCAAACTGCCGACATAGAAGTTGCGCACCGTGCTGAGGTCAAGTCCCACCACCGAGAGATGATTCTTGCCAATGCGGCGCACCAGGTGGTTGACCTTCTGGGCCCGCTGCACCAACTGGTAGGCGACACTGCCCGACTTCCGCATGCCACGGGGATAGGCCAAATACCGCGCCAACTTCGTATACTCCTCATCACTCAGCGCTTTCAGCATAGAACGCACCCCACTGATTTCCGACCGCAACGCATTGCGTTCATCTTTAGCCACACGCTCATAAATCTCTTTACGCTGCTGATCGGAATAAGTGAAGCGGTAGGTTCTTTCATTTTTAGCTAAAGCATTGGTAACCTGTCCTTTCTGATAAGAAGAATAATTGATGGCAGAGATTGTGTCGGCCAGCCAGTCCATCTGCTGGTCGTTCAGATTCTTAAAAAAATCCAACAGGTTTCGGGTAGGCTGGTACAAAAGATAGGGTTTCTGTTCGGGAAAGGCATTGCCCACATCCCCCGAATAAGTCACACCATTATCCATAAACAACTGATACAAAGCGGTATATTGCACCACCCGCGCCAAATCCGTATTCCCTAAAGTAGCGAAATACTGGTATGCCTGATTTTCATATCGGTAACCAATGGAAACACTTCTTTCAGGCGAATTGAAATAAGATACTGGTAATGAGCCGGTTCTATTCAACGTATAGATGGTAAAACCCTCGTCCATGTCGATGGCATACATGGCATTCCAGGTGTTCCAATTGTACACCAACTCGTTCAGTCCCAGCTTCTTGAACAGCGGTCTATCGAATGGAAAACGGGGCGGCGACGGGTAGCGGTAGTAGGCCTCCTGTATAGTGCCGTTCTCCGACCAGTCTTTCAAAAGCACATCGGTGATAGTAAGCAGATGGCCGAACTCGGTGTTTTCCAGCTCTTTACTCAAAAAAGTGGGGCACCAGTCGTGACCGTTTTTCATCTTGCCAGCCATCAGGTCGTTCACATCCAGACTCTGCGACAGCTCCTTCTCGGTGACCGAAGCCAGCAGCAGGATCGACTCCACGTTGAGCGGCGGCAGCTCGTAGAGGGCCGCCACCCTCTCGCGGCCTATCACCACCAAGGTGGCAGAATCGGCCAAGCCACCCAGCACCAAGTCGGCATCGAGGGTGAACTGCCGGATATGGTTGAGCTGCTCCGAAAGGTCGTGGTTTTTGGAGATGGCCCACGCCACAAAACCCGGCACACGGCTGAAATACACGCCAGTAAGCTGCTGCTCAAACATGTCGGAAATGGTCACCTTGTGGGCCGTGTCGGAAAGCTGGAAAAACTCCTCCCCTTTCTCCATGAACCAGTCGTTGAACTCGTACAACGTAATCTGGTAGTCGATGGTGTCCTCCACGAAGTAAGAACGGCCATGTTCGACCGGCAACGGCGTTACATTCGGCTTATAATCAGAAAGATAAATAGCCTGTGAAAGCTCTTTCGTAAGACGGGTGCGGTTGCGCTCGGTGGTGTTGCCCAGCACAATCAGCAGGTCGGTGATTTTGCCGTCGTAACCGACAGGATGCTTGCGAGTCTCCACGGAGTGCGTAAACTGACTGAAAATCTGCGCAATCGTGTCGGCATTGAAATAGGGAGGCGGCTCCGAGATGAGCAGCAAACAGCTGCCGTCGTCGAAGGCCGCCTCGCCGATGGTCTGGTAATGGAACCGGAAATGGCTGCGGAAATCGGCATAGAGGGTGTCTTTCTGGAGGTAGGCCTGCGTTGTGGCGAGGTCCACATTCTGGTCGGGAATCAGCTCTACATCTTCCGTGGCCGCTTCCCACTTTTTGCCCTCCACAGAATTGCCGATCAGACACAATCCAGCCACCCCCGCCACCGCCAGGGAAGCGGAGAGCAGACTGTACAGCAGCACCTGTTTCCAGTTCCGGTGCAGAGACATTATTTCTTGCAACCCTTCTTCAGCAGATTCATCGAGAAGTCGAACATGCTGCCGGGCTTGATTTCACGCACAGGGCAACCCTGTTTCAGCACAATCATCTCGCGTTTTTTCTTGTACGGATTCTTCTCGTACTCACGCAGCGTGATGACATCGTTCTCCACCCAAAGGGCAGTGGCTTCACGCAAGCCCACCACCGTAACTTCGGGATGAATGCAGAGGAACTCCTCGATACGGTCCTGGCGCGACTCGCCGGCATGTGTCAGCGCATCCTCCACCTCGGTCGGATAGGGATCGATGTAGTGGGGGTTGATCTGGAACGGCACGAAGTCGAAGCAGTTGAAACTCTCGGGCATGATGATGGGCATGTCGTTGGTGGTACGCAGGGTGGGACAGGCCACGTTGGAACCCGCACTCCAGCCCATGTAGGGCGCACCCTCGAGCACCTTGCGGCGCACCGGCTCGATGAGCTTGTTGCGGTGCAGCTCATACACCAGATGGAAGGTGTTGCCACCACTCACCATGATGGCGTCACTCTCGTTGACCAGCGCCACAGGGTCGGCCACCGAATGCGTAGAGACGATGTCGGCCTTCAGACCGAAAGTCTTGAAGCAGTTTTTCACCTTCTCGGTGGCGGCATTGTAGCTCTCCTCCAAGGTGGCTCCGTTGCGCACGACAGCATACGGGAAAAAGGCTATTTTCTTTTTGCCCTTTGTACCTAAAAATTCCTGAATCAAAGGCATACACCAGCCCAGATAAGACTCTTTGTAATTGGTTGAATTGCTGATTAATAAAAGTTTCATGATAGGTATTTTGATGATTTGAAAATTTGAAGATTCGAAAAGATTTGCAGATTTGAGAGATTAGGATTGGGGGGAGGTGCGATAGACGTGGCCGTTGGCATCTAAGCCATAGTGGGAGGAGAGGTGGAAGACTTCGCGGACGTTTTGCTCGGTCAGCACGTCATCAACAGGACCGAAATGTTTAAGTGCGCCGTTTTGCAGCATCAGTACTTTGTGGGCATATTTCTTTACGAAAGAGAGGTCATGGAGGATGATGACGATAGTTGTATTATTCTGTTTATTAAGATGTTGAAGAATATCCATCACTTCAAACTGATAAGTGATGTCCAAGTTGGAGAGCGGTTCATCGAGCAGAATGACGGGCGTTTGTTGGGCCATGGCGCGGGCAATCATCACGCGCTGCACCTCGCCGCCGCTCAGCTCGGTGAGCAACCGGTTGCGGTAGTCGGCAAGAGCGGTAAGTTGTAGAACTTCCTCCACCACCTCAACATCGTGCGATGAGGCGGTTTCCCAACGGCTCTGGTGCGGGTTACGACCCATCAGCACGGTGTCGAACACCGAGAAGTCGAAAACCACATCCTGCCGTTGCGCCACGTAGGCCATCAGCCGCGCTTTCTCCATCGCCGTCAGCGAGTTGAGCGGTTGTCCGCCCACCCGCACCGAGCCACCCTGCGGCTGCAAAAGACCCGTCATCAGCTTCAGCAGCGTGGTCTTTCCCGAACCATTAGGACCCACAATCGCACAAAAATTCCCTTCCTCCAAATGGAGGGAGACATCTTGCAGCACCTGTTTCTGCGAGTAGGCAAATTGCAGCTCTTGAACGTCGATCATAGCCTTGTTTTGAAGTTTGCAAAGATACAAACAAAAGCGTTATCCCCCTTTTCTTTTCACAAAAAAATTATCATTTTGCATCACTACGAAAAAACTACTATTTTTGCAAAGAGAATCATAGGCATCTTCAATAGTGTTTATATTTTAATAATATATTGAATATTAATAATTTGCAAATCTATACTATGGCCGACGGATATTTAGAGAAACGATATGACGAGGTGTTTGGAAAGAATGCTACGCGCACGGTGGTGAAACGGGTGCCGGTGGAGCAGCTGATGGAGCGCAACCGGAGTTACCGCGGTTTTCATCCCGAGACGGTGGTGACCCGAGAGACATTAGAGAAAATTGTGGCGGTAAATCCGCTACTGCCGTCCGCCTGCAACCAGCAGGTGCTGCGCTTCAAGCTCATCACCAAGGAGAGCGGAGCGGATGTGGTATTGCGCCACATCAAGATGGGGGCCGCGCTGCCGGAGCTGCACTTGCCTTTTCCCGGCACCGAGCCGCAGGCGTTTATCGTGATCTGCAGCACAGCGCCGGAGACCAAGCTGGTGGACATCGACCTTGGCATCTCCGCGCAGAGCATGCTGCTGAAAGCCACCGAGTTGGGATACAACGGACTGATTATCGGAGCCTTCAACCGCAGCGCGTTGAAGCAGGAACTCGAGCTGCCGCTTGAACCGCTGCTGGTACTTGCCATCGGGCGCGGGGCCGAAGTGATACGGCGGGTGGAGATTTCCGAAAGCGAGAGCCACGCCTACTACCGCAATGACGGCGTACACTACGTGCCCAAGGTGCGGCTCGCTGACTTGATCCTGTAACTTCTTCTTTTTAAGACTAATATGAAATCCGCTTTTATCAACTTCATCAAAAGAAACAACCATCTGCTTTTGGCGGCAGCCGTCATTGTAGCTCTGAGTTTTGTGTTGCAGTTTCGCTACCTGAGGGAGTTTCCGCTATATATTCACGCTTGGGCACAAGCCGACTGGTACTCATTGTCAATTGGCTACGTGGACAACGGCATGGATTTTGCCCATCCCCTCACCATGCTGTACAACAAGCAAGATGACGGACTGTGGGGTTCGCCCATCACCTCCGCCGACTTTCCCATCCATGAGTATATCGTCGCCTTGCTGATGAAGATTCTCGGCAACACATCGCCATGGGTATTTCGATGTTATACATTACTAATCAGCATGATAGGACTGCTCTTTCTATACAAACTCACCCATCTTCTCACCGACGACCCTATCAAATCTCTGCTTGTGACCATCATGGTGGCCACTGTCCCCTCGTACACCTACTACGCCAGTGGCTTCATCCCCACCATTCCTGCCCTGTCGTGTGCCTTTGTCGGCTTATGGGGATACCTCTCCTACGTTAAGAAGAAAAAACGCGTCTATTTCGCTGTCGGATTTGCCTTTCTGACCTTAGCTGCGATGATTCGGATGCCACAAATTGTCTTGCTGATGGCTGTCTGCGGCTTCGAGCTGCTCCGCATTATCCGTAAAGAGACACAGTTGCGAGGCAACATTCTCATTATCGCCATCGCTTTTGCGTGTTATCTGGGCGTTTTTCTGTGGAATATCCATCTGAAGAACCTGTACGACTCCATGTTTTTAGGAAAGTTGCGGCCACCGGAGAACATGGAAGATGTGCAATTCGTTTACCAGAATATTCAAGAGCGCTGGATGTTCCATTATTTTCAAAGAATCCAGCATTGGATGGTAGCGGTTATTTTGGCAGTAACGGTCATTTATTCCCTCATTATCCAAATACGAAAACGCAAAAACCATACAACAACCTCTGCCACTAACGAAGCGGAGCCTTTACGCAAATCACTATCGCTGTGGTGGTTACTGGGCATCTATATCTTAGGAGAATTGGCTTATTGTGGCAGTATGCTGTTGCAATATTGCGATCACGACTACTATTTTTTGGACAGTCTGTTCTTTTCTATCATTTTCCTATTCATCTTGGCTTTGGCGACGCTGCCCCGCATTCAGGGCCACATCGCCAGTGTGGTGGGCCTATTGCTGTTGATAGGACTGACCATCCCCATGACGCAAGAAGCGTTGAATATGCAACAGTTACGCCGCGATCCCAACGACGGAGCATTGCGCTGCTATAACAATTTTCACCAGTCAGACAAATGGTTGGACAGCATGGGGGTATCGCGTGATGCCAAGATTGTCGCGTTATTCGCCTACCCGAAGAGTTCGGCCTTTATCCAGATGAAGCGGCGCGGCTACATTGTGTTGAACACGGATGAGAAGATGGTGCGTAAGGCCCTGGCCGCAGATTATGACTATATTGTCATTGAAAACGACATCTATCGGAATGAATTTGACGGCAACCGATATGTGCTCTGTTATCTCGATCCCATTGCCACCAATGGACGCATCACCCTCTGTCAGATATCGAAAGAGCAGACGGCCGATAGTCCCGAGGCCTTTTTCGAGTTAGCGCAATCGCGCGGGAGATAAACGGATAGGGTGGACAGATTACCGACACACCTTCAAGGTGGGAGCTACCTGATTTTGAAGTTTAGCTGTGGAATAAAACTATTTCACTAATACCAAGCGAAGTCCGAGGTTACCATCCTGGGTTTCAGCAGAGTCGCTTTCTCGATCCGACACTCGGCTTCGGCTTGCATAGTTAATCCAGCTGCCGCCACGGTTTACACGATTGGTTCCACCAAAAGAGGGATTCCACAGCGGGTCGTTGTCGGTGGTAAATTCGTAATACTGAGCGTCATAGATGTCTGCACACCATTCCCACACATTACCACTCATATCGTATAAGCCCAGTTCGTTGGGCGCTTTCCGTTTCACGGGATGGGTTTTGCCGTTATTCTCTTTAATCTTATCCCAATTCCAATCCGAATCAGTACCGCTCAAGGTATTGTCGCCACTGTTCTGCCAGTACCAAGCCACAGCATCGAGATTGTTGCTGCCGCTGTACAGATAACCCTTGCTTTTGTTTCCACCTCGGGCGGCGTATTCCCACTGCGCTTCAGTGGGGAGAGCGAAATGATAACCAGCTGGCAACTGTCTACGGCACAATTGGTTGAGTTTATCACAGAACTGCTGGCAGTCGTCCCAACTCACTCTGTAGGCCGGATTCATGGAACCTACTCCAAACTCATCTGTCCAGCCACCAAAAGCAGTAGGTTCACCCCCCATTACAAGGCGCCACAGCAGCTGCGTCACCTCAGTTTCACCGATATAAAAATTGCTGACCGTCACCTCATGGGCAGGTTTCTCATCATTCTCGCAGCCAGTCTGTTCCGAAGTGCAACCCATCGTAAAAGTGCCGCCTTCCACGTATATCATTTTGAAGGAAAAGCCTTCCACCGTGAAGGTTTTATTGCTCTGTGCCACCACAACTGTCATTGCCAGCAGAAAGCATACGAGTGTAAAAAACTTTTTCATTTTAATAGCCAATAAAATACGATGCAAAGATACAATATTTTTGGATTTTGAGCCCACAAATCTTTCAAAGCCTTCAAATCTCTCCAATCCCTCCATTATTGAAAATTTCATCGTAAATTTGCACCCTGATAAGAAACGACAGAACTATGGCGAAAACTCTTTATTTTCTTGGTATTGGAGGAATTGGAATGAGCGCGTTGGCCCGCTTTTTCATGCAGCGCGGCGACACGGTTTATGGCTACGACCTCACCCCTTCTCCCATCACCCAAAAGCTGGAAGAGGAAGGCGCGCACATCCACTATACGGAAGATGTCAGCGCAATTCCACCGCAGGTGGACTTTGTGGTTTATACCCCAGCTGTACCCTCCACCCATGCCGAACTGGTTTATTTCCAGCAACATGGCACGCCCGTCTATAAGCGTTCGCAGGTGTTGGGGCATCTGGCACAAGGGCATCCCACCCTTGCGGTGGCCGGCACCCACGGCAAGACCACCACTACCGCCATGCTCGCCCAGCTGCTCGCTCCCTACCGCCACCTCCTCGCCTTCATCGGCGGCGTGGCCAAGAACTTCGACAGCAACGTCATCCTCACGCCCGACTACGACACCGTGGTGGCCGAAGCCGACGAGTTCGACCGCTCCTTCCTCACCCTCTTCCCTACCCTCGCCATCATCACCTCGCTCGATGCCGACCACCTCGACATCTATGGCGACCGCCAGCACCTCGTGGAGTCGTTCCAGCTCTTCGCCGACCAGACCGACCGCGACGGGCACCTGCTTATCCACGAGAAGGTGGCCGACCAGATCAGTCATCCCCATAAACTTATCTACGGTACCGGCGAGCACTGCGACTTCCGCATCGCCGACATTGTGCTGGGCGACTGTCAGGCACATTTCACCCTGCACACGCCCGACGGACAGCAGTTACCCGTAACTATCGGAGTGTCGGGCACTCACAACGTGCTGAATGCCGCCGCTGCCGTGGCCGCCGGACATCTTATCGGTCTGACACCCGCTCAGATACAGGAGCGCATGGCCGCTTTCTGCGGGGTTAAGCGCCGTTTCGACTACCGCATCCGCCGCGACGACCTCATCTACATCGACGACTATGCCCACCATCCTGAGGAGATCCGTGCCATCCTGAATGCGGTAAAGAAGCTCTATGCCGACAAGGAGCTGACGGTCATCTTCCAGCCGCACCTCTACACCCGCACCCGCGACTTCGGGCCGCAGTTTGCCGAGGTGCTCGCCATTGCCGACCATGTCATCCTGCTCGACATCTACCCGGCCCGTGAAAAGCCCATCCCGGGCATCACCTCGCAGTGGCTGTTGGATATGATCCCCTGCGACCACAAGGTACTGATTGCCAAGGAGGAAGTGGTGTCCTATCTGCAACAACACCGCCCGCAGGTGCTGCTCACCGTAGGGGCCGGCGACATCGACCGGCTGGTGAAACCGATTGAAGAAGGGATTTAGAGGGGGAGGCAGCAGAGTTGAAAATTGAAAACTGAAAATTGAAAATTGAAAAATACAGGGGTAAATCTGCAGGTGCGGATTCGTCCCGATGTTTCTTTTTGAAGAAAGGGAGAAGCGGACAATCAAAAAATATTTTTCAAAAAAAACTTTACTTATAAATTAAGTTTATATTTTTTTGTATTTTTGCAGCGTCTAATCTTAAACTATCACAACTATGAGAAAAAAAACACGGACATATCAGGAAGATGCAGAATTGTGTGGCTATGTCATGGAACTTCAAAAATTTGATAAACTTTTGAAAGCAGCACAGAAAAAGGGACTGTAAGTATTGACAAAAATTATATAATTGGATTGGAAGGAGCAACTTTTGAATTATGATTACAAATCCTTTATTCAGAGAATGTTTGGCTCAAGTAACACCAGAAACAAAAGCTGAGTTTGATTTGTCTTTTGCCATCGCAGAGAAAATAGATAGTCTGCTGAAAAAAAATGGCATGACACAACGAGCATTGGCAGAAAAACTCGGCAAAAAAGAATCGGAGGTCTCAAAATGGCTTACAGGACGTCATAATTTTACGACCAAAACTCTGGCACACATTTCTTTGGCGTTAGGGGAAGATGTGATTACTGTATTATAACCCCCGATTAGAAAATCGTCTCTATCAGCTTTTTCCGCAAATCTTTCAGCTTGGCGAGTAAGGCATTTCCCTTGCGCTCATAACGGCGGAAACGACACATACTCAACCACTTGATGGCGGCTTTTTTCCATTCATAGAAAGGAATAAAGGTCAAAAAGGCCACTACGACCGCGATGAGGCCGATCCACCATTGGGTGAAAATCATGACGAGGATGAACAAGATCAGGTACCACAAGCGGAAGAAGATAAGGCCGGGCACGAAATTCAAGGTGGAACGGAACATCGGGTCCTCGAGGTTGCGCTTCAGGAACTGAACCGCCTGGAACGGAATGATATTGCCCAAGAAACCCACAAGCGCGAAGGGAGCGGTGAGCAGAAGCAGCAACCCTTTCCCTGCTACGTTGCCGCCGGTGATGGGGCGTTCCAGCTCCCAGTCGCGGAGGCGCAGCTGCTTCAGTCCGGCGGCATACTCGGCGGTGTCGGCCATCAGCTGCTCGTAACGGTCGGGATGCTCGTCGCGCATACGCTCCAGCACGGCCACTAACTTCTTGTCCGACAGCAGTTGCCGATAAGGCATCCCCGCCTTTCGGTCGCGCTCGGTGCCACGCAGCTCCATGCCGTCGAAGGCGTGCGGGTCGGAGAGAATGGTGGAGCGGCACACCTTGAAAAGAGTCTCATACTGCGGATAATGCGCCTCATGGTCGGTCACATCAATGCCGAGGGAACGCACCGCCTCGCGAGCTTTCTCGTTCATCAGGAGAAAAGCCTTGTTGGGTTCCGTTTTATAAAGTTCATAAAATTCATCAATGGAAAACGGCTCACCGATCACCATCACCTGAGTTCCCCGCATATTGAAATAGTCGGTATAATAGACATACATGGGCAGGATTTTGAAATCCAACTGATAGTCAGACTTTTCGGCAGCGAGGAAGGCCACACGGGGGAATCCTTTCTTGAAGGTGTTAAAGAACTTGCCGGCCTGGTGCCCTGCCTCAGGAAACATGGTGAGGGTGCCGCCTTCGCCGAGGATGCGGGCGGCGAGGTCGAAGGTGTCGAGATTGCTGCGGATATCGCTGCGGCCGCCGTCACGAGAGCGGAAAGTGGGCAAAATCTTCAGAAAGCGCAGCAGTCGGGCGATGAAATTGCCTTTTTTGAAAACGTCGCCACGAGCGATGAAAACCGGCTGGCGGTGATCCTTGTAAAGGTAGAGCATGGCCAGCGGATCCATCACGGCATTGGTGTGGTTCGAGATGGCAAAAATAGGATAACCTTTCGGCGGTACATTCTCATACCCGATTACCTGTATCTTTTTGTAATAGATATAGTTATGGTCAATTCTAAAAAACCAATTAAAAAATTGATAGACGGGGTCGAATTGGTTGATTTTATCAAAACTTATCACAGCTGTCGTAATTTATCATCCACAAAAGGGATGGTTTTTGGTGGTGCAAAAATACGAATAAATTGAAAAATGAAAATTGAGAATTGAAAATTGCGATACTTCAATTGTCATTTACATTATAACCTACCATTCCCTATCAGCACAGAATTGTTTCAGATCACGGATGACGTCATCAAACTGCGGCAACTGTTCCGCCGGAAGATGTCCGCCAATACTGTTCTTCCATGCCTTGCTGACTTTGATCGCTTGGTGTAAGCATAATTTTCGAATGACTCACAGCTTTACCTTTTGTTTATAAATAACACGGCAAAAGTACGTATTATTTTAATATAAAAGGTAATAAAATTTATTTTGTTGCACAATCGACTCATCTTGGGATGTAATTCGTTTCTTATCCATCTCTTTCATAGTATTTTGAAGTTAAATAACGGTAGAAGCTGTTTCGCTTGTAATGAGGTTGCAAAAGTATAATTTTTCTTAAAATAGCAAAATTAGTCCCCCTTCACCACCTTCCGCGTCACGCTGACGCCGCGGGCGAAATTGATTCTCACGAGGTAGGTACCGGCGGGATAGGGCGACAAATCCAATGTGGGTATTTGTGAACCATTCTCCACCAGATTCCCCAATTTCCGTCCCTGCAGATCGTACAGTTCGATGTTCTGGTACCCGTACATGTAGCCGCACACGGTGGTGGTGCCGTGGGTGGGGTTGGGGTAGAGATAGATGTCGCTTTCGCGGTTCCGGTAATAGTCGTCAATGCCCACGGTATCATCCGGCACGAAGGGCTCCGCAAATCTCGGATCGTGGTACAGGGCAAAGACAGCATTGGAGTGCTCCGCATCTCCATTAACAACAACATCTTCACTGAATGCAATACTTCCTTTTATTTGAGGAGAGACTATAACAAAACCATTGTCATTCAAAATGGTAGGTCCTGTACCTATCATTTGATCCGGAAACGAAGTTATCGGTGTATAGTCTATAAAATCCCCACTGGTACACCATCTTGCCAATCCAAATTTTTTGTCGGAGAAATCTACACTTGCAGAAATGACTATTTGGTTGTTACTGACGGCAGGCTTCGCAAATGAGTTTTGTCCTAATACAGACAATGTGTTGTTTGGAATAATTGAATGACGTACATATGAACCATTATTTCTGTCAAATTCAACATAAAAACCCCGTGTCTGTTGCTCTGGCGCAAATCGGTCTATGAAATCGTCAGTATCGTTATTGAAATAGATCACGGAACCTGCATTGAAAAGGTCTTCTGCATCCCCACAAACAAATACTGAATTATCGTGTACAGAACTACCATAGAAGTGAGTCTGAGCAAAAATATCCGAAGATGCGACTCGAGTGTATGCTTGGTTGCACCAGACGACATTGCCACTCGTGTCGTATTTGATGATGAAGTTGCAAAATGCTGCAGAAGAGATGTCGTTTATGGTCAGACAATGCGTGCTGTCCCACCATATATGCACGGGGTATTCGTGTAATTCTCCCCCGTGACCATTCAAATGCTGTGCCAAGCGCACATAACCCGATACATACATATTGTCATCCTCATCAAATGACATACCTTTGAAATAGGTATAAAAATACCGGTTTATGGTATCACATATATTGTATGACGGTGCAATTCCATCAGTGCTGTCCACAAGAGTTTTGGCAAACAGCAAGTCCCCATCAGGTGAGAATTTGTACAACATTGCATTATTCAAACACGATTGGGTACACGACGGATCCGCATTGCCCGGCAAATATATATCATACGTCTTGTCAGAATCACCATCCACCACTATGGTATAGGGGGCACTCTCAACGCCATAGTATTGGATAGGAGTGAATATGTAATAATTTCCGTCATTGTCAGTATGGCATGGCGTTGGTAAAACGCTATTGGTCAAAGACCCAACTAATCTATTGCCATATAATGATTCTCTTGAAAAAGTCTGTACAAAATGATTGTCCAAAAGATTTCCATTCAAATCAAATTGTGCGAACCATGTCCAATGACCGAATGCGAAAGGCGGTTTCTGTATATTCTGTGGAATCGAACTAATTTGATACTTCGTAATCAAGGTATCCATATAATATAACCACGCATTGACATCACTCCCATAAATTGAACAATCACCCGAAACAAACACTTTATCATCCACTACTTCCATCCATAGTGGAATAGCTTCACTATGACTGCACTTTACAACCTTATACCACTGCATATTTCCTGTCGTATCAAATTTCGCTAAAAGTGAAGGGCGCATGTGTCCATTAAGGACTTCTGCATCTGATGAAAAAGCAAAAGTATTGCCGTCAAAGGCAGCACTTCCCCCCATTGTGCCATACACATAGATGTTGCCCTCATCATCAAAGGCAGTATTAATGATCTTGTTATAGTAATCACCAGGAGAATTTCCGTCTTGTCCGGTCCAGTAGTGCGCCCATTTCCACTCGCCCTGGGCGGTGGCGGCAGAAACGAACAATACGGTCAATGCAAGGAAGGGGATAAGGGGTCTTTTCATAATGGGTGGGATTTTATAGGGTGGAAGATGTGGGTGCAAAGATACGAATAAATTGAGAATTGAGAATTGAAAAATGAAAATTGAAAACCTTTTATTGCAATTCAAGAAAATGATGTATTTTTGCAGTCGTAAAAAATGCGTATTTACGCAAAAAAAACGAATAGAATTATGGAAGCCAAAAGAGAACGGTACATTTCATCCCTGCTGGAACGCAGGAACAACGGCTTGATAAAGATTGTCACAGGGGTGCGCAGATGCGGCAAGTCCTATCTGCTTTTCAATCTGTTCAAACGCAAACTGATGGAACTGGGCGTGCAAGAAGACCATATCATCTCATTTGCTTTGGACGATTACCAAAACAGAGAATATCTTAACCCAGACAATCTGAACCAATATGTCAGAGCCAGAATTGTGGACAAGGACATGTACTACATACTTCTTGATGAAATCCAACTTGTGCAGAACTTTGAATACCTGCTGAACGGTTTCCTCCATATTCCCAATGCAGACACTTACGTCACTGGGTCCAATTCAAAATTTCTTTCCTCAGACATTATCACTGAATTCCGTGGCAGAGGCGATGAGGTGAGGGTGTATCCCCTCTCGTTTCCTGAATTTTTGTCAGTGTTTGACGGCACTGAATCCGAAGCATGGAACAATTACCAAGTTTATGGAGGTATGCCAGGACTGCTGGCCATCAGCAGTGAAAATCGAAAAGCCTCCTATCTGCAAGCCCTGTTCTCTCAAACTTATTTCCAAGACATCATTTCACGCTATAACCTGCGCGGCAATGAGGAAATGGAGGAACTGATGAATGTGGTGGCCTCCACCATCGGCACTCTGACCAATCCACTGACATTGACCAACACCTTTATTTCTGAAAAAAAGATGCACATAACACGCGATACCGTTGCCTCATACCTGCAATATATGCAGGATGCATTTCTCATAGAAAAGGTCCAACGGTATGATGTGAGGGGCAGACACTATATCGGCACGCCCATGAAGTACTATTTTGTGGATGTAGGTCTGCGTAATGCCCGACTGAACTTCCGGCAGAACGACTACGGACACATTATGGAGAATGTTATTTATAACGAACTCAGGATGAGGGAAATGTCGGTGGATGTAGGAATGGTGGAAGTAAACTGCAAGGAAGACGGAAAATCGAAAAGAAAACAATTTGAAGTTGATTTCGTGTGCAACAGAGGCAGCCAGCGATACTACATACAATCCGCATACGCTTTGTATGACGAGGAAAAGCGCCAACAGGAGACAAAGTCCTTACGGCATATCAACGACTCCTTCAAAAAAATTTTAGTACAAAAAGACCCCATTCTTCCGTATTACGACGACAATGGTTTTCTCAATCTCAGCCTGTTTGATTTTCTTACGGATGAAACTGTTATAGACCGATAGGACAGGCCTCAACAACGAGTCTAATTACACTTCGTTTGAGTGGGGTTACTAGGAGTGTGTGCCTTTGGCACACGAAGCAAAATCACTCCCCCTTCACGAACTTCACGTCGGAGATGCCGGCTTTGGTTTCGATGCCGGCATTACCGGATGTCCAGCTCATCGATGATGTTCTGCGCGCCGGCGAACTTGTCAACGATGAAGAGGAAATAGCGCACGTCCAAGGAGATGTTGCGGCAGCGGTTCACGTCGTAGTTGATGTCGCTCATAGTGCCCTGCCACACACGGTCGAAATTGATACCGATGAGGTTGCCGTCAGCATCGATGACCGGACTGCCGGAATTGCCGCCCGTGGTGTGGTTGCTGGCGATAAAACATACCGGCAGCTCGCCCTTTTCGTTGGCATACGGGCCGAAATCATGCTTGGCAAACAACTCCTTCAGCTTCGGATCCACCTTGTAGTCGAAGATGTCAGGGTTGTCCTTGGCAATCACGCCGGCAAGGGTGGTGTAATGGGTATAACGCACGCCATCATTAGGCTCAAAGCCCTTCACGTTGCCGTAAGTGACACGCATGGTGAGGTTGGCATCGGGATAGAAGGTCTTGTCGGTATCTTTTTCCATCAAAGCCTTTACGTAGGTGCGATAGTACAAATCCAGCTGCTTTTCCGTATCATCCATCGCATAATAACTCTGGGCATACGCCTTATAAGCGATCATAACGAGCTGATAGAGTTCATCATCCAAAAATTTCACCCAATCTTTGCGCTTGGCCTTCTGGATGCGCTCCTGCATTTTTTCACCATCAAAAAGATAGGGAGCCTTCTTCTTTTCACGATCCAAGAAAGCCTGCCACTCGCTCTTGGGCATGTTGATATATTTGCGCAAACCTTCGGGAATGAGTTCGGGATCTTGTTCTGAGAAATAATAATACATCAGTTCCACAAAACACTCTGAATCAATATCTACATTATAATTGCTAAAGAATGAGCGGGCTTTCTCGGCCAACTCGGTCTTGCCTTTCTCAAACTGCTCATCGGTCCACACATCAGACGGACAGCAGGAGGCGAACCAATGCACCTGCGTGCAGAGGAAGCGGTTGAGTTCCACCCCGATAAAGGTCTCGCTGAGGAAGGTGAACGACTTGACCTGCTTTTTATAATCGACATACACTTTTTTCATGTCGGAAAGAAGACTGCCGTACTGCTTCTGGCGTTCAGGAGAGGCATTTACCCATTTCATAAACTCCTGTTCTTCAGCAATTTTCTTTTCCACCACTTTACATTCATTGATACCTTTGCTCTCCCCTATCCATTTTTTCCATCCATTGCTGATGCTGTTGGATTTGGCGGAGTACATCAAACGGATTTCGGTGGATTTTTCCATCTGGCGTTTCATGGCTTCGAGGCGCAGGTCGCGGGCATGGATGGCGATGGGGTTCTGCACGTTGGCCTTGATATCCACCGCATCGGAGATCAGAAACTGCTGGGTAGTTCCCGGATAGCCGAAAACGAGGGTAAAGTCGCCCTCATTCACGCCTTTGATGGAGATGGGGAAATATTTCTTCGATTTGAGCGGAATATTGTCGGGAGAATAGGGAGCGGGATTGCCGTCCTTGTCGGTATAGATACGCCAGAGGGAGAAGTCGCCGGTATGGCGGGGCCACATCCAGTTGTCGGTATCGCCACCGAACTTGCCGATGCTTTCGGGCGGAACGCCCACGAGGCGCACATCCTCAAATACCTCATTCACAAACAGAAAATACTGATTGCCATAATAGAAGGGTTTGATTTTTGCCGTATAATGCGTGCCTTCAACGGCCTCATTCTCAATAGCATTAATATTCTTCTTGATTTTGGAATTGCGCTCCGATTCGCTCATACCGTCCGTCACACCCTCCAGCACCTTCGTGGTGACATCTTCCATATAGACCAAGAACGTAACGGTCAAGCCCTTCGTTACCAGCTCCTCATCGCGATTCTTTGACCAGAATCCATTATGCAAGTAATTGTGTTCCATGCTGCTGTGCGCCTGCACGTAGCTGTAGCCGCAGTGGTGGTTGGTGATAAGCAGACCGTCGGGCGAAATCAGTTCGCCGGTACAGCCGCCACCGAACAGCACGATACCATCTTTCATGCTATGGTGATTGACACTATACACGTCATCGGCAGTAAGATGAAATCCCATCTGCTGCATTTCGGCTTCATTGTAGCCCAAGAAAAGCGGAATCCACATTCCTTCGTCGGCCATGGCGAAGAAACGAACCATCATAAGGGCGGTGAGGAGGAGGACTTTTTTCATAGTTAATAGTTAATAGTTAATAGTTAATAATTAATAATTTATAGTAAATAGTTAATAATACATGGTGGAGCGGCTTTCGAACTCTAAGCGCCAGAGGTCGCCGTTGTTGTCGTTATACTCATATATGAGGTCGTCGCGGGTGAGGCGCTTGATGGTAGCCGTATATTCATATTTGCGATGTTTGAGGGAGAAAGTCACATAGATTTCTTTGCAATGGTTCTCGAACTGCCAGCCACCGTAGTCCGACTCTTCCCAACGGTTCATCGTGGTATCCAATGCCGAAACCGACACCATTCCCTCAAAGAAGAAGGCGTAATAATTGCCCGCCTTATTGGCGAACACGGTGGCGGAATCGACTTTCGTTCCATTACAATACACATCGGCCAACTTCCAATAGCCCACCAGCCGTTCTTCAGGCTTAATGAAACTAATCCATGGCCCTTCATTGTATCGACATGATACAAAGACTATTCCACTTAAAGCCAATAGGCAAACCAGTAAGATTTTCTTCATCATTTTTTAGCAATTTTCTTTAATTTAATATCCACTGACTCATCATCGCTCAGGACACAGGAGAACCAAAATTCATCTTTCGTCAACTTATTCACCACCCAGACTTGTTCGTCCAAAGGATAGGCATCGAAAATGACGCACAGTTTCGTTTTATTATAGTTGAAGACGTATGAGGCATGTTCCTCTTGCTCGATAGAATCCTGTATTTTCCAATGAAAAACGGCGCTACTCCCCCGTTCGAAGGTAACGGAAGAGTGGCGGTAACGGGCTTCGAAGGTGCTATCGTCCATCGGCAGATGGTTTTCCACCACCTCCTCATACTCCCAAGTACCCCTGATATTTTGCGGAGTTTGATAGAGATAGCCTCCCTGCTCGTACTTATCGCACGAGGCAAGGAGGGCAATCATAATTATCCATAAAAGCGCTCTTACCTTCATCTTTAACGAATCAAAGTAATCGTGCCTTCTCTCTTGATGAGTTTACCCATCAAATTGTGATAGCCAACCGCATACACATACACTCCGGCCTCCAAATTCTTACCATTGAAGGTACCGTCCCAGCCCACATTCGGATCGTTGGACTTGAAGATCAGCTGACCCCAGCGGTTGTAGATGTACAACTCATAGAAATCATCGCCATAGTTGCTCATCACCGGCAGCCACATATCGTTGATACCGTCTTCGTTCGGGGTGAAAGCATTCGGAGCGTAGTAGATGACATCGGGAATCACCGTGATGGTAATCTGGGCGGTATCGAAGCAGTTGTGCTCGTCTGTAACGGTCAGCACTGTGATAAACTCGCCCGGCTCTCCGAACTCGTGCGACGGGTTCCGGACATCCTGACCGTTGCCATCACCGAAGTCGTAGTTCCACGACACGATAGTACCCGAAGAAAGGTCATGGTAACGCACCACCGCACCTTGGATGAAGGTAGTAGGATCGGCATCGAAGCTGGCTGTCGGTCCAGGAATATTGTTGATGGTGAACGGCAGGTCGAGGGTACACACGCCGTCATCGACGGTCAGCACATAGTTGCCTCCCGTCAGCGCATCGTTGAACGGTGCGTTCGGGTTGTTATCAGCATGCCAATCGTAGGTGTAAAGTTCGGTGTTGCTGCCCACCACCGTAGCCGTACCGTCGGGACGGTCGCAGTAAGCAGGCGTCACACTAACGGTAAAATCGGGCAGTGCGTGGTACGGCACCTCCACGGTCATCGTATCGGGACAGCCATTGGCATCCGTCACGGTTACCGTGTAGAAGCCCACCGCAAGGTTGAAGATGGAGTCGGTAGTGGCACCATTGCTCCAGAGGAACGTGTAGTCGGGGGTACCACCCATAGCATCCACATCAATCACAGCGGTCTCTTCACCCGCACAGCTCTCCGTTACGGTCACCAGCTCTACATGCAACAGTTCGGGTTCGCTCACGAAGGTAGTGTCGGTAGCGATACAACCGTTGTAGTCGGAGACTGTCACCACATAGAAGCCAGAACCCACGTTGTTCAGATTCTGCTCGTGCTGGTCGTTGTCCCAGTTGTAGCTGTAGGGCTGAACACCACCGGTCACATCGGCGGTCACGTTACCATCGGTATAGCTGAAGCAGCTGACATGGTTCACCACTCGTGCTTCCACATCCAGCGTATCGGGCTGGTTGATGGTGAACTGCATCGTAGCCTCACATCCGTGGGCATCCACGATGCTGACCTGATAGTCGGCGGCCCACAGCTGGCTGTAGGTATAAGGATCTTCGCTATTCAGGGTAATGTCAGGAATGGTCGGATCGAGCGTCACGATATAGGGCACCGTACCACCTGAAACGGTGAAGGTAACGGTACCGTTGGACTCGCTGAAGCAGAGCACATCGGTAGTGGCATCCACCACCGTTGAGAACGGATCAGGATTCACGAACGACACTTGCAAGGTGGCCGTACACTGGTGGTCATCGACCACCGTCACGGTATGGGTCCCACCGTTCATACCGGTAAAGAGGGCGGTTTCTGCAGTAGAAGCAAGCGTTTGCTGCTGCAACGAAGCATCAATCCAAACAGAATAGTTAGCCGTACCACCGGCCACGCTCATCGTCACCGTACCATCGTCACCGTCATGACAAGTAATCGGGGTGATGGCAGTCTGGGTGAGGGTCAACAGGTCGGGTTCACCAAGCGTGGAAGTCACCGTAGCTGTACAGCCGTTGGCATCGGTAATGACAATGACATGGTCGCCAGCATTCAAATCAGTGATGGCGCTGTTACCAGCTGTCAGGTTATTGGCGTAGGCAGTACCGTCAACGGTCATGCTATAGGGCTCTACACCACCAGCCATCGTCACCTCCACCTGTCCGTCGCTGCCTTGGTAGCAGAGCGGGTCGGTGGTGGACGCCTCGGCGAGGGTCAGCTCATCCGGGGTGGTGATGGTGAAGTCGGCCGTAGCCTCGCAGCCGTTGGCATCGCGCACAGCGGCGGTATAGTCGCCAGCTGCCAACCCTGCAAAGTTGTAGTTAGCACCCGCAGGAATCGTCTGGGTAGTGGCGAAGTTGTCAACCGTCACCGTATAAGGTGCCGTCCCTTCAGAAGGCGTGACCAAAATAGAACCGTTAGCATCACCGAAGCAGAGCACCGCCACGGCATTCGTAGCCGTCAGTGCCAGCTCGTTAGGCTCGGTGATGGTGACCGGCATAGTGGTTAAGCAGCCGTTAGCATCCTGAACCGTTACGGTATGTGTACCCGCGGGCAGGTTGGTAAAGGTCACATTCTGGATGGTGTTGACGGTCTGCTGCTGCTCATTGTTGTTGATCCACAGCGTGTAAGGAGTAGTACCACCGTTCATCGAGACAGTAGCGGTAGCATCGCTCAAGCCGAAGCAGCTCACATTCACCGTGCCCACCTCAGCCAGTTGCAAAGCATCGGGCTGGTTGATGGTGATGGTGATCTGGGCAGAACAGCCGTGGTCATCCACCACTGAAACGGTGTAGCTGCCAGCGGAAAGGTTATGTATCAGCTGTTCGCCTTCGGCATCGGCGGTCAGTGTTTCCGTGCCGTTCACGGAGACGGTGTAAGGCACCGTACCACCGGTGAGGTTCACCGTAGCCGTACCATCGTCGCCGTTGAAGCAGAGCGGCATGGTATTGGCCATCTCGGTCACTGCCAACACCTCGGGCGTACCCACCATCAGGGTGGCGTTGAACGTACAGCCGTTGGCGTCGGTCACCAATACGGTATAGGTGTCAGCGGTAAGGCCGGTGAAGGTGTAGGAATCACCCTCTCCGACAGGATAAGTGGTCGCGTTGTTGTTAATGCTTACCGTGTACGGAGCGGTGCCGCCAGTCGGAGTCACCGTGCCGCTACCGTTGGCATCGCCGAAGCAGAGCACCGCGGTCTCATCGGAGATAGTAGCGGTCAGTTCTGTCGGATGGGTGATGTCGATGGAGGCGGTAGCCGTACAGCCGTATGCATCGGTAGCCGTTACGGTATAGGTACCTTCTGAGAGGTTGTCGCACAAGGCGGCCGTTGTACCGTTGCTCCAAGCATACGTGTAGTCGGTCACACCATTTTCGGCGGCAGCCACCACAGCGCCATCGCTACCCTCGAAGCAGCTGATGATATGCTGCTGTGCCACGCTCACCGTCAGGTGGCTCGGTTCGGGCAGCGTGAAGTCGGCCTGTGCCGTACAGCCGTTGCCGTCGGTCACCACCAGATGGTAGGTGAAGTTCTGCTCTTCTGTATTCACCAGCACGATGGAGTCGGTGGTGGAAAGCAGACCCGTGGCGGGTGTCCATTCGTAAGTATAGTTACCGTTGCCGCCTTCCGGCATAGCCGTCAGCGCTACGGTATCCCATTCGCAATACTGGGTGGTAGAAGGCTCGATAGAGAGGGTTACCACGGTGGGCAGACGGAGCTGGATGTTCATCACAGACGCATTGCCGCAGGTGTCGGTCACCGTCACGGCCACCGTCATGTCGGCGGTAACGGGAGAGCCGGCAGCAGGCTCTTGGGTGATGAGGAGCTCGGCAGGATCGGTCACGCAGTTGTCGGAGCTGACCGCTCTCACCTCTTCTACGAGGTCGGGAACCACAAACTGGCAGTCAGTAGATGCCAGCAGGTGCTCAGCCACCTGTTCGGCGAATACCGGAGCTGTCACATCCTGAATGGTGATGGTCTCGGTCACCTCGCTGCTGATATTGCCACAGAAGTCGGTCACCGAGTAGGTACGCATCACTACAATCGGACAGCCGTAAGTAATAGCTTCACTGCTATTCAAAGTTAGATCGTCAGATGAGCAAGCCTCATCAATGGTGATTCCACCGAGAGCCAGCAATTCAGCCACGGTAGTAGCCATCGGACGGTCGGCAATGTCGTTCACGCTACAACCATCCACGGTCACATCCGCAATGGCACCATTGATAACCGGTGCGATGCTGTCGAACACGGTGATGGTGTGCGTCATCGTGGCGCTCACATTACCGCATTCATCGGTCACCGTATAAGTACGGGTGATGGTTGTCGGACAAGTGCCGTCGATCGTCTCTTCAGAATTGACAACCAGTGCATTGACATCCGTACATCCATCATCAAATACAAATCCCAAAGTCAGCAACTGCGCAGACGTGGTAGCCACTGCAACGGCAGCCGTCTCGTCGCAGCCATTCAGGTGAGTGGTCACCTCATTGACCGTAACTTGCGGAGCCACACTGTCGAATACCTGCAACGTGTGGAGGAACTCCTCGCTCACATTACCGCAGGCATCGGTAACGGTGTAGTAACGGCTTACCACGATGGGGCAGCTTCCGTCAACCACCTCGCGCATGTTCACGACAAGGGCATCGGCAGCGGTACAGTTGTCGGCCAGTGTCACGCCGAGGGCTTCGAGTTCGGTGGCGGTAGTGGCACCGGCGGGCAGCACATCGATGGTGCAGCCATTGTAGGTCACCACGGCAAGGTCGCCCGTGATGGTGGGCAGATCGGTGTCGCGCACGTAAACTGTGTCGGCATCCGTAGCCGTACAGTTGTTGACATCTACCACATTGATATTAGAAACGTAGAAGGTATTACAAGCATTGGCATCCACGGTCAGCGTGGTGGTGAGGGCATTGGCATCGGCCACACCGTCGCCGCTCCAAGTGTAGGTGAACGGAGCTTCACCGCCAACGATCTCTGCGGTCAGCGTATAGGTACCGACATTCGGGCAGAGCGTGTCAAGGGTCTGGACGATGGTGATGACAGGTGATGCGGTCTCATCCGGAACTTCCACTGTAGCCGGATCTGAAGTACAGCCTGCCGGAGTCTGTACCGTAACGGTATAAGTGCCAGGGGCGAGTTCGCCAAACGAAGGCTCGCTCTGGTAAGTGCCACCATTCAGCGAGTAGGTATAATCCGGATCAAGCGGGTTGGTTATCGTAATGGTACCGTTCGGCGTGCCGTCGCATACAGTGTTGCCAGTAGCGACCAGCGTGGGCACTGCCGGGATGGAATCCACAATGATGGTGATGTCATCAGAAGCCGTGCTACCGTTGAAGTCGGTGACCGTCACGGTATAGACGTGCGTGCCCACAGAAGGACGAGCCGTCACATTCAGCGTGTCGTAAGCGTTGAGACCGCCATCGTTAGGTGTCCATTCAAACGCATACGGTGCGGAGCCACCGCCCACAGACGGGGTCAGCAGGATGCTGTCGCCGAAGCAGAAGCGGGCATCATCTTGTACGATGTGAATTTGAAGCACATCGGGCAGAATGACAGGCACCAGCATGGTGTCGGTATTGTTACAGAGGTCGTAAATCACCACCGTCACATCCTGGTCGTGGGTCACCTGAACACCGACAGCAGGAGTCTGTGTCATGGTCATCTGACCTTGCGGTGTGCAGTTATCGCCAGACAAAGCCAACGCAATTGCAGAGAGGTCGGGGATGAAAAACTGTCCACCCTGACCCACCAGATATTGTTCAGGAATCACGCTCGTAAAGTAAGGGCTGGTGGTATCTTGAATATTGATAGTTTGTGAAACGGTGTTGCTCACATTACCGCATTCATCCACCACCCAATACGTTCTGGTGACCACGATGGGGCATTCACCCTCAGAGGTCTCCTCGCTGAACACTTCCACATCAGAGCATTCTTCATTGATGGTGATGCCGAGAGCAGCAAGGGCATCCGCTGTCGTGACGGCGGCATAGCCCTCCAGTGCGGTGAGGTCGCAACCATCGATAGCTACTGTAGCAATCGTGCCTGAAAGGGCAGGTGCCACGCTGTCGAAGATCTCGATGGTATTCACCATACCAGCTCTGCTATTTCCGCACGGGTCGGTAACCGTGTAGGTACGCACAATGGTAATCGGGCAGTGGGTGTCGCTGGTGTCGGCCTCGCAGCTCACCGTCAGGTCGGTGATGTCGGAGCAGTTGTCGCTGAAGGTGAAGCCAAATGCAGCCAGCTCGGTCGGGTCGGTGATGACGGCGGGAGCCGCTGCCACGGTGCAACCGTTCACATTAGTTGTAATGTTCGCCGCTGTAACGGTCGGAGCCACATTGTCGAGGACCAACATCACCTGCTGCAACTCGTTGCTCACATTTCCACAATGGTCAATGATAGTGTAATGACGAACGATGGTGATGGGACAGTAGCCCGACACATCATCGTAGCTGGAAACCTCGCAGATGTCGGGATTCGTACAGTTCTCCGACAACATCAGGCCGAGGGCGTTCAGCTGAAGACCTGTGGTAGCAGGTGAGGGCAGCACCGACACATCGCAGCCATAATATACAGAGGTATCCAAACGGCCTAAGATGGCAGGCGGGGTCACATCGCGTGCCGTAAGGGTAACGGAAGCGGTGGCGGTACAATGATATTCATCTTCCACAACAACCATCACCTGATAGGTGGTATCACAAGCGTCGGGATTGACATCCACTGTGGCAGTTTCATCGTTGGAATTCGTCACACCCGACCAAGTATAAGTGTATTCGGGCTGACCGCCAGTAGTTGCTGCGGTCACCTCACGGGTACCCACGCTGGGACAGAACATGGTGAGGTTGCCTTCCACCGAGATGGTGACTTCAGGCCAGTTGAGAACCGTCTGAATCGTGGTAGTCGCCTCAGCAGAGAGGCAGCCGTCGGCGGTGCGAACCACCACCACATAGTCGCCGGCATCCAGGTTACTGAAGACCGGATCCGACTGGTATTCCCCACCGTTGAGAGAGTACTCATAATAAGCGCCCAGCGGTGATGTAACGGTAATGGTGCCATTGGGCGTGCCGTTACAGATGGTATTGTCGGAAGCATCCAAAACGGCAGCTGCCGGAGTCTCGTAAACGGTCACGTTTACACTGGCGGTAGCGACACAACGATTGGCATCGGTCACTGTAATTTCGTACGGATAATCTCCGGTGGTGGGTGTGGCCGTCACCTGCGACTGGTCTGAAGCGTCCAAGCCGGTGGTGGGAGTCCAAGCGAACACATAATCGGCAGTGCCACCCGTTACGGTTGCCGTCAGCACCACACTACCGCCTTCGCAGAAAGCAGTGTCTTGCTGTGCGATAGACACTTGCAATTCTTCAGGAACGATAAGATGGATGGTATGGGAAGCAGAATTACCGCACTCGTCGGTCATCGTCAGTACAATATCTGTGCTGGCCGACAGTGTTGTGCCGTCTTCTATAGACTGTTCAAATGTCAGACCGCCACAGTTGTCGGTGACATGGTTCATCGCCTCTTCTTCAAAGTCAGGAACGAAGAACAGACATTCATCGGAAGTGAGGGTCAATTCAGTCG
Organism: Bacteroidales bacterium; assembly: GCA_045130235.1. GTDB lineage: Bacteria > Bacteroidota > Bacteroidia > Bacteroidales > WCHB1-69 > UBA1756. Next base: position 277,742 of record JBGUPJ010000021.1, on the reverse strand, counting down.
GCAGACCTTCAAAGACAGGAGGTGTAGTATCCTGGATATTGATAATTTGTGTAACCGTATTACTACGATTTCCACAAAGATCTTCTACGAAATAGCTACGGGTAACCACTATCGGGCAGTGACCGTTCACCTCTTCTTCAGCATAAACCAACAGTTCGTCGAACGAACAGTCCTCGGTTACCTGCAAGCCCAATGCCTGCAAACCGGCCACCGTATGTACGAGCGTATCATCGCCCAAAGCGGTAATATCGCAGCCTTCAATTAGGCGGGTTGCGACCGTGCCGGAAATCACAGGTTCAACATCATCCATAATGTAAATCGTATGCCACAATGTGTCACTTGCGTTCTGACATACATCATAAATCACATATTGACGCAGCAACATAATCGGACAATTGCCGGCGGAGCTTTCCTCGTAAGTGAAAGTCAGATCATCAATATCAGTACAATTATCAGAAATCTCAAATCCCATATCACTCAATTCCTGCACCGAGGCAACCACCGCAGGAGCATCAGCCAGAGAGCATCCCTGTACATTTTCCTCGAAATCCGGATTTTCTGCCACCGGGGCTTCCACATCCTGTATCTGGATAATCTGCGGTATAGAAGTCTGCAGACCGCAATGGTCGGTCAGGGTATAAGTTCTGGTAACTTGAATCGGGCAGCTACCTGTCACCACATCCGCATAAGTCACAACGATATCCTCATTGTCTGTACAGTTATCAGAGATGGTCACTCCCATTCCCTCCAACTGTTCAGCAGCTGTTTGGGCGGCGGGAGCATCCTCAGCTGAGCAGCCATCCACCACTATTGAATCAAGCTGACCATCTACCACAGGAGCGTCCACATCACGAGCGGTAATAGTTGCGTAAGCCGTTGCCACACAATTATTCACATCCACCACTTCAATGGAGAAAGTATAAACGCTATCGCAGGCATCCGGGTCAATCTGCACAACGGCCTCATCATCCTGAGAAGTAATAACCGCCTCACCTAACCATTCATAGCCGTAGGGGGTGTCTCCACCCGTCACCGTAACATGTACGGTCTGATTACCCGCATTAGGACAAATCACAGGATTGTCCACCACAATGGAAGCATTCGGCATATTGTCGGAGTTAGGCACCACCACGGTCACACTCTGGGATGTACAGCCGTCCAAAGTCTGAACCGTAATGACATACGTGCCAGCACGCAGTTCATCAAAAATCGGACTAACCTGATATTCATCACCATTAAGAGAATATTGGTAATAGGTACCCAGCGGAGAGGTCACCTCAATGATACCATTGAAGCCGCCCTCGCACATGGAGTTCGGCGTAATCGTCACCACAGCTGTGTCGGGGCTTTCCCAAACCACGACCTCCACACCGGCCAGGGACGTACAGCCATTGGCATCCGTCACCTCCACTTCGTAGTTATAAGTGCCTTCAGTAGGAGTGGCAACCGGAGCAGATGAAGCGGGATCATCCAAACCAGTAGTCGGTGTCCAGCTGTAGGTGAAATCGGGAGTACCCCCCGTCACCTCAGTGGCCAATGCCACATTACCGCCATCGCAGAATGCAGTATCATCCTGCAAAATTGCGATTTGTAATTCTTCGGGGATAGTCACATGAATCGTATAGGTGGACTGTAATCCGCAGAGGTCGGTTAACGTCAGCACCACATCGGCTGCATCGCTCAGCTCAGTGCCAGCAGGAATCGACTGCTGGATGTCAATATCAGCATCCGCTGTGCAGTTGTCGTGTGCCAGCAACGCAGCAGCAGCCTCGAAGTTAGGAACGAGGAAGTGACAATCGGTTGACACCAACAGAGTGTCAGCAATCGGCTGCATCCACGGATGGATGGTGTCCTCAATATAGATATTCTGTGAAGTAGTCGTACTATTACCACAGGAGTCAGAAACGGTGTAAGTTCTGACCACCAAGTTTGTACACGCATCCACCACCGTCATATCTGCATCAGACGCAGTCACATCGGAAGACAAATTGCAGTCGGAAATATCCAAGCCGGCATCCGTCAAATCTGCAACTGTCGTCCAAGCAGCAGGCAGAGTGTGGTTGCAAGAAGAATCTGTATAGATGGTGATGTCGGCCAGCGCACCCTCCACCACAGGATTCACATTATCTTCAAAGATGAGATTTTGTGTGATGGTCGTCGTATTGCCGCAAGTGTCAGAAACGGTATAAGTTCTGACGTACGAAGCATGACAAAGAGCAGTAAATTCAGGTGTTGCGGAGGTCAATGTCAGACCCGCGAAATCACTACAGTTGTCAGTAATGGCCGCATCATCACCCTGAAGCATTGCGAGCAATTCGGCCACCGTCTGAACAGCAGCGGGCATATCTTCCACACAAACCACCGTAACATCGGCCAAAGTGCCACTGATAACAGGAGCGATGGTATCATGGATGTAGATGGTATGGGTAATAGAAGAAGTATTGCCGCATTCATCTGTCACAGAATATGTTCTAACAATCTGATATTCGCAACTTTGTACATATTCAGCTGTTTCCACTGACATTTCCAAATTGGCGAATGTCGTACAACTGTCGATAATGGAGGTCTCATCCCCTACCAGTGCGGCAGCCAAAGCCGTCAGGTCGGCGAAGACGGCGGGCACATCATTGGGGCATGCCACCGTGTCATTCGGCACAATGCCCGTGATAATCGGAGTCATCGTATCCACAATGGAGAAATTATACGTGCTATGGGCCTCACATTCATTACCATCCACAATAGTAACTGTAACAGAATAGATTGCGTTGCAGTTGGTGGCATCCACGTCAACCGTGGCGGTCAGACTGTCGGTAGCACTTTGCGTAGCCCCCGTCCAAGTCACCTCATACGGAGCCAGACCGTTCAAAATCTGAGCTGTGATGGTCTGCGTACCCTGGTTGGGACAGAGCAGCAGGTCGGCGGCCAGCGAGTCGATAGTCACCGCCGGTATAGCGGGCGAACGACCCACGGTCACGTTACCTGTTGACTGGCAACCCTCAGCGGTGAGCACCGTCACCACATAGTTGCTGTCGGTCAGGTTTTCGAAGAGCGTCTCATCTTGGAAGGTCACCCCATCCAGCGAGTAGCTGTAGCCCGTTCCAAGCGGCGCAATCACCTGGATAGAACCGTTGGCATCACCATGGCAGGCCACGTTAGGCTCAGAAGTAAGATCCGGAATAGCGGGCAGCGTGTCCACCGTTACGGTGGCGGTCGCCGTAGCCGTACAGCCGTTAGCATCCGTAATGGTCACCACATAGACATACACGCCATGGGCGGGCGTTGCGGTGACGGTATCAGCCATGGTGCTACTCAAACCATCGGTGGGAGTCCAGCTGAACTCATACGGCGCGGTGCCATTCTCGTAGGTGGTCGGCAGCAGCACACTCTCGCCCTCGCAAATCGCAGTGTCGCCCTGATGCAAAGTAATCTGAGGCACGGTAGGCATTGTGAGGTGGATGGTATAAGAAGTGTCGTTACCGCAGGCGTCGGCCAACGTCACGGTCACATCCATATCGGCGGTCACATCCGTGCCGGCAGCCACCGACTGCGTGATGGTAAGATCAGCGACAGCCGTGCAGTTGTCGTGAGACTGACCGTATGCAATCGTCACAAAATCAGGCACCACGAAATGACAATCATTCGAAACCAGTACCGTATCGGGAATGATTTCAGTAAGATATGGACGAGTGGTATCTACAATGTGAATGGTTTGGTTGATGGTGGTAGAATTGCCACAAAGATCTGACAATGTGTAAGTTCTAATGATTGTACCATCACAATTATCGCCTTCCATATCCGAATGAGCAATGCCCACATTATTGTGATCCAAATTGCAATCCGTAATAACCAATGACTCAGACATTCCCGCAATGGTGAGCGTGTCGGGCAGCACAAAGCTGCAATCCTCCAAGCGGTAAACCGTCAGGTCGAGCAAGGTGCCGTCGATAGCCGGACGGGTAGTGTCTTGGATGGTAATCAGCTGGTCAATGCTGACGGAAGTATTATTACAATCGTCAGCAAAAGTGTAAATTCGGGTATAACTCCATTCACAGCCCTCGCCATTATTCGTTGTATCTCTTTCAATGACAGAGAATTGCAAATTGTCATATCTACAATCTTCTACATTAAAGTCGCTCAACGTCAATCTCGGATAAGTGGGCAGTGTGCAGTCATTACCCACAAAATATAATATAGTATCACGCAAATCATCGACCACCTGCGGGCGCATCGTATCTTTCACCATGATTTGGTGTGAAACGATGACCGGTCCATTGCCACACTCATCGGTGAAGCGGTAGTCACGCATGTAGCTCCATTCGCAGTCGCCAGGCGCACCAACGGTATCGTGATGCACCACCTCCATATTCACCTGATGGCAGTCTTGCGCATTGAAATAATCCTGACTCAGTATTGCCACTTCATCATAGTCGCAATGGGTGGTGGTATAATAGATAGTCGTATCAGACAATGTCACATTCACAGTAGGAGCGAATGTATCCAGAATACGAATCACGTGGGATACCTCGTTGCTGAGGTTGCCGCAGGCGTCTTCCACCCAGTAGGTGCGGGTAACCACAATCTCGCAGAGACCTGTGGAGTCGGCACGATGATGAACCACTATTTCGTCTTGCGGGGTACAAGCCTCCGTGATGGAGATGCCGCCAAGTGCGAGCAGCTCGGCCACGGTAGTAGCCGGCGGGTAAGCCGCCAACACCGTAGTGGTATCGCAGCCGTAAAGCGTCAGCTCGGGAATCTCATTGTTGATGACCGGAGCGATGCTGTCGTGGATGCGGATGATATGCGTCATCACAGCACTTTCGTTTCCACAAGCATCCGTCACGGTATAGGTACGGTTCATCTCAACCGTACAGCCGTCGGAGGTCGTGTCGGCCACGAGCGAGAGGGTCAGGTCTGCGGTTGCAGTGCAGAGGTCTGAGAAAGCAAAGCCAATGGCTTGCAATTCGGCAGGCGTGGTGGCAGCGGCAGGAGCGTTCTGCGCACCGCAGCTGTTGAGCGTGTCAATCACCTCGGCCACGGTCACCTCGGGTGCCGTTTCATCATCGATCAAAATTCTATGGATAGCCGGATTACTCACATGGCCGCACTCGTCGGTCACGGTGTAGTAGCGGGTGATGACAATCGGACAGGTGCCAGCGGTATCGGAGGTGCAGCTTACCGCAAAGTTGCCGACAGCCGTACATTCATCCGTATAGCTCATGCCCAGGGTCGCCAGCTCATCTTCCGTAGTCAAAACAGCAGGAGCGGCAGAGTCATCGCATCCCTCCACACGGAGTGTATCCACAAAGTCAGCCATCACGGGAGCGAGTGAGTCGGCCACGCGGAAGACATAGTTGGAATAAGTTTCGCATTCATTGCCATCTACAATGCGTACCGTGACGCTGTAGTTGGAATCGCAAACCGCAGCATCGAAGGTAACCGTTGCCAACAGACTATCCGTAGCATCCATCGTAGCATTCTCCCAAGTTACCACATACGGGGCAAGACCACTCAGAATCTGGGCAGTCACCTCCTGTGTTCCTTGGTTGGGACAAAGATCCACCAGCAGCGTATCGATAGCCACACTCGGAATAGCCGGTGAGTTCTCCACCTCAATGGTATTCGTGGCTTTGCAAGCTGCTTGCGCATCCGTCATCACCACCACCGTATATTGACCTTGAATAAGACCATTATACACATTCGTAGTATCCTGGAAATCAGCTCCATTCAGCGAGTAGCTATAGCCGTTTCCAACAGGATGAGTAATGGTAATTGAACCATTGGCATCGCCGTGGCAAGCCACATTGGGTTCTTGCGTCATCACAGGCGTAGCGGGGATGGTATCCACCTCAACGGTTACGGAAACCTGTGAAGTACAACCGTTGGCATCGGTAACTGTCACAGTATAAGTGTAAGTTCCTCTGTCGGGAGTGGCCACCACCGTATCAGCATTGGTGACGTTAAGACCGGCAGTCGGAGTCCATGAGTAGGTAAACGGAGCCGTGCCATCCACCAGCGTAGTGGGCAACGTCACGCTCTGTCCCTCGCACACAGCAGTATCGCCCTGATGGAGCATCAGAACGGGCTCCGTGGGCAGCGTGTAATGGACCGTGTAGGTGGTCTGCAAGCCACAGACATCGGTCAAGGTAATCGTCACATCACCATCAGCGTCAGCAGAAGTTCCAGCCGCAGGCGACTGTTCCACATTGATGTCGGCTTGTGCCGTACAATTATCTTGCGCTAAAGTAACAGCAATCGCCACAAAGTCAGGAACCACAAACTCACAATTCACACCCGTCAGCAAGCTGTCGGCGATCATTTCGCTCAACCAAGGATGAATGGTATCTTGGATATAAATATTCTGCGTGATGGTAGATGAATTGTTGCAGCTGTCGGATACCGTGTAAGTTCTGACAACCAACGTGTTGCAAGCATCATAATCCACCATATCTGCATCAGCAAACTGAATTTCAGACACCAGATTGCAGTCGGTAATGGTCAGACCTTGGGCCGACAATTCTGTCACAGTGGTGAAAGCGGTGGGAAGGGTATGGTTGCAGGAAGAGTCTGCAAAGATGGTGATGTCGGCCAAAGTGCCTTCAATCACAGGATTCACATTATCATTGACAATCAAATGCTGTTCAATAGAGGTAAAATTACCACAACTATCTGTTACAGTATAAGTTCTAACATAATCTCCATTACAGTAGGAGGTGAAGTTATCTGTGGTAGAAGTCAGGGTAAGATGCTCGGCATCGCAGCAGTTGTCGGTGATGGTACCGCCCTGCAACAGAGCCAAGAGGTCATCCACGGTTTGAACCGCATCGGTGAAGTCGGCCACACAAACCACCATCTCGGCATCAATCGTACCCGTAATAACAGGTGCGATGGTATCATGAACGATGATGGTATGGGTAATGGAAGATGAATTACCGCATTCATCGGCCACATTATAAGTTCTAACAATTTGATAATCACAGCTCTGCGTATAATCAGCAGTTTCCATCGTCATCACCAAGTTGGCGAACGCGGTACAGCTATCCTCGATACCGGCATCGTTGCCGACGAGGGCTGCATTCAGCGCGGTCAGATCGGCATACGGGGCGGGCACATCGTTGGGGCAAGCGACGGTGTCGTTCACCAGCACGCCATGGATGGCGGGAGCCAGCGTATCCACAATACGGAAGGCATACTCGCTGGAGGCCTCGCACTCGTTACCATCAGTAATCATAATGGAAACCGTATAAACGGAATCGCAGGCGGCAGCATCCACCGCGACGGTAGCCGTCAGACTGTCGGCCGGGTCAACTGTAGCACCCGTCCAAGCCACCACGTAAGGCTCGGTGCCGCTGAGAATACGGGCGGTAATCACCTGTGTTCCCTGGTTGGGACAGAGCAGGAGGTCAACATCCAGAGAGTCGATAGCGACACGCGGGTTGGTGGGCGAGCTTTCGACCTCAATGGTGGAGGTTGCCTGACAGTTGGTACCATTGACCGTATTGGATTGTACTACAACTGTATAGTTATTAGCTGAAAGTCCCGAATAGACATTCGTAGTATCCTGGAAAGCGGCACCGTTAAGCGAGTAGCTGTAGCCAGCTCCCACAGGATCCTCGATAGTGATAGTACCGTTGGAGCCACCTTGGCAAGCCACATCGGGTGTGGGGGTGAGCGTAGGCTCTGCGGGCAGGGTATCGACAATAACGGTAACCGTTTGCGATGCGGTACAGCCGTTGTTATCGGTGATGGTCACCTGATAGTTATAAGTACCATCTTCCGGAGTGGCGACAACTGTGTCGGCATCAGCGACATTAAGGCCGCTGGTGGGTTGCCACTCGTACGTATAGGGAGCCACGCCACCGGTGAAAGTGGTGGGCAGGGTCACGCTCTGGCCTTCGCAGATGGCGGTGTCGCCTTGATGAAGCGTCAGCGTCAGCTCTTCGGGCAGCGAGATATGGATGGTGTAGCTGGTGTCGTTACCGCAGGCATCCTCGAGGGTGACGGTCACATCCATCGCATCGGTGACGGGCGTGCCGGCAGCCTCCGACTGCTGGATGTCGATATTAGCCGTGGCCGTACAGTTGTCCACCGCCAATGTGCGGGCAATCGTCACGAAATCAGGCACCACAAAGTCGCAATTGGTAGCCGTCAGGAGAGAATCGGCAATCGGGGCAGTCAGATACGGACGGGTAGTATCTTCAATGATGATGTTCTGGGTGATGGTGTTGGAATTACCGCAGAGGTCAGAGATGGTGTAAGTTCTTACCACTGTCGCACTACAGTCGTTGCCCACCAAGTTGGCGTCGCTCACGGCAACAGTGTTGTCCAAATTGCAGTCGGTGATGGTCAGGCCGGCGGCCTCCAACCCAGCAATGGTCAGATTAGCGGGCAGCTCGTAGGTGCAGTCGGCCAAACGGTAGATGGTAGTATCCGGCAGCGTTCCAGCAATGTCCGGACGGGTGGTGTCGCGCACCGTAATCAGCTGGTCGATGGAAACAGTTGTGTTGTTACAATCATCTGCAAAGGTATAAACGCGAGTGTAAGTCCATTCACAACCCTCTCCCCCACTCGTAGTATCTCGTTCAACAACAGAGAATTGCAAATTTTCATACCGACAATCTTCCACATCAAAATCCGACAAAGTCAGATGCGGGAAGGGATCCAATTCGCATTCATTACCTGTATAATATAATATAGTATCTTCCAAATTATCGACCACCTGCGGACGAGTTGTATCCCGAACCGTAATGGTCTGCTCCAAAATAGTGGGAGCATTATTACAGATGTCGGTGAAAGAATAGACTCTCACATAACTCCATTCGCAGTCGCCAGGAGCGCCCACCGTATCGCGATGCGTCACAGTCAGATTCACATCATTACAATCAGTAACCTCGAAATCAGTGATATTAAGTACAGCTACCTCATTGTAATGACATTGCGCATCTATATAATATACATTGGTATCGCGAAGATTATCCACCACAGCGGGAGAAATAGTATCCACCACATGGATTTGCTGTGAAATGTCAACGGAGTTGTTACAGCTATCTGTAATGGTATAGGTTCTAGTGATGATCTTCTCACACACATCGATGGGATCGGTATTATCATCAACATAAGTAATCTCATCCACAAGATTACAATCCGTAACGGTCACTCCAGCAACAGCCAAATCTGAAACAGTTGCATAGGCTGTCACATTCGAGAAACTACAATCTGCTGCCGCATAGATGGTAGTATCACGCAATGTGCCAGTAACTACTGGAGGAGTATTATCATTAAAAATAATATTCTGAATAATATCTGTAGAATTTCCGCACGTATCTGTTATGGTATAGGTACGTATGTAGGAGGCTCCACACAAAGCAGTAAAGTTTTCCGTTGTGGCCGCCAAAGTCAAATCCCCAAGAGGCGAACAGTTGTCAGAAACTGTAAGTCTGTAAGTAGAGATCAAGGTATTCAGGTCTGAGATCTCAGACGTAACATCATCCACACAGGTCACATTCATATCACTCAACGTGCCGACCACCACAGGTGCTATGGTATCTTCGACGATGATGGTATGGGTGACGGTAGAGGAATTATTGCAAGCATCCGACACCGTATAAGTACGCACAATGGTGTACTTACATCCTTCTATATCCGTAGTCTCCGACATGGTCATACTCAACATAACGCCAATGCTGCAATTGTCGGTGATGGTATTATCGCCACCCGACAAGTTTTGAGTCAGCATGCTCAACGAGTTGAAGGCTACTGGGATATCCGACGGGCAAGCGAAGGTGTCGTTCGGGATGATGCCCGAAATGACGGGCGCGTAAATGTCTGCGACCACGAAAGCAGCCGTATCGTATGCGGTACAACCATTATCGTCCGATACAGTCATGAAAATAGTGTCGTGAAGGTCACACCCTGTATTCAACAAAGGCATTGTATAATCCACTTGAGACTCATCCGAGTCAAAATTATAGGTACGGCCTTGACATGAAAGGGAGATATGGAATGGGGCTGTACCCTGTGAGATATCAATTGTGATGGGGAATGAATTCTCATTAGGACAAATGGTATCAATATCACGGATGGAAACCGTTTGAGAGGCAAGCAGCTCGATAACAAAGTTACTGTCGAGTTCGCATTCATTCTCATCCATCATCACCAACAAGTAGTTCACACCAGGCACTAAGCCATCGGCATGGTCTTCTACGGAAATGACTTCTGGATTAGAGGGATCGCTATTATCAATCCAATAGTAGGTGTACGGAGATGTTCCGCCGCTACCAATTGCGGTAAGGTCAACCGGTTCACCATAGCAGGAAGCGGGATTGGGACTGAAATTGAAGTTAAGCGGTTGCGTGATGGTAATCACCACTGTATCGGCCACTTCGTCGGGGCAAGGGCTTTCCACAGTCAGCACCCAACGAATCTCGTATGTGCCAGGGCCACTGGCTGTGATATGGGTACTATAAGCGTTGACATCGTCGAAGATGACGGTATTAGCTGGAGGCATGGCAGATACGAATTCCCAGTGACCATAACTCACATGGTCTCCCTCATTGTCGGGCTCAACAGCTTCTATGGGAACGTATGTCTCACAATAGGTACGGTCAGGACCTGCGGAAGTAACATCATCGCTGTTCATGGCGAGGAACAGGTCTTGTGAGATAGCAGTATTCTCGCATCCATCCGGCGAGATGGCTGAAATCACAGAGACAATTCCTGTGCCGTGGGCTTCAATCCAATCCACATAATTCTCACCTTCGTCAAGTATTTCTGTATAGGTATTACCCTCGAAAGTATAGGTAATTTCCACTCCATTCATATTAGAGGTGAAGATAAACAGCGGATAGTCGGGCACGCACAGAGGCTCATCCACCACGACCTCCACTACCGGCATGGTATAGAGTGTCACCTCCACCGTATCCATCTCCACATTACACGCACCGGTCACCACCACCACATACTCACCCGTATTGACAGGTGAGGCATCGGTAATTTCATAGGTATTCGTGTTAGCGCCGCTGATGGGGTTGCCGTTCAGCATCCACTGGTAGGTGGCATCCGGCGGGGTAGCCGTTACCGTCAGTGTAGCATCATCACCCGTACAGAGACGCATATCGGGTGTCAAATAAGAGATGTGAACCATGGGTTCCACATCGATCCAGAACGTGTCGCGTGCAAAACTCGGGCAGCAGGGCGGGCTGATCTGGACTTCGAGAGCCACCTGCTGTACTTCCGTTGTAATATTCGTGAAGGTAACAGCCACGCAGTTGAGGGTGGTATCGGAAATGAATTCCGCGTATTCTCTACCTTGAATAATATCCCAAGAATAGAAATAACCAGGTTCGTATGTGATACAGTAACTGTAATCACCCGGACACACATCGGGGTTACCCGTGATATGGCCAGGATCGATGGGGCTGAAAAGCACAAGATTGAATCCGGAATAGTATCCGGAAGAGCTAGCACCCGTAGCGCGCGGGGTCTTACGACCGGTTGCCGTCACCTGACCAGGGAGGTCGGAGGTGGTACCCGTGTATTGGATAGTGGTACATGAATTTCCTGATGCCGGGGTGGCTTCGCTACCGAAGGTCGTGTAGTAAAGCGAACTGTTTTCATCGCACATGTCCATATCCACATCGGTACAGCTGGTATAGGGATGTTCATGGGAACCCGCATAGATGACAGGCTGTGTTGTAAGGTTCTGCCAGTTGGTGAAACCAGCCGCCGGAGCGGTCGGCACACCGAGGTTCGTCACATCGACGGTGGCATGGCTGGCACCGGGCGCGCCATTAGCACCACGGCCGCCGGAACCGCCGGAACCGCCGGAACCGCCATTGTCGCCATAACCCGCATAGGCATAAGCCATATAATCTGTCAAAGCATTATTGTTGTTACGTCTTGCTCTTGTGCTGGCAATATCATTGCACACGCCACCGGCACCGCCGACACCGCCAGTACCGCCAATGGCACCATCACCGCCAATTCCAGCAGAACCTGCTGTGATGTAGCAATCCATAATAGTACGGCTGCCGGCATCGTTGTAGGAGTAGATACCGAAGGAGGAGCCGCCGCCGTAACCGCCGCCGCCACCTTGGCCGCCGCCGCCACCGCCGCCGCCACCGCCGCCGCCACTACCGGAAGCCAGTGCCAGACGCATATCGGAATCGTAAGTGTTCTTGGCCGCAGCGGCACCACCGCCGCCACCGCCACCACCACCGCTACCGCCGGTACCATCGCCACCATTCACCTGAACACCGGGGTTGAAGTAGTTGTTATATACAGGGTTAGCCGTTACACCATTCACACCATTCACACCGGAAGAGCCATTGGCTGCCGTCTGTATTAAAGAAGCATTTGACCACTGAGCAGTAGCCGTTACGGTACCCGGCGACGAGCTGGCCTGCGCATCATTGGTATGGCCCATCGTACGCGAATTGGGGTTGTTACCGCCATCGGTTCCATTACCACCAGCATTCGTGGAATACGGGGTCTCGGTTCCATACTGGCCACCGTTACCGCCATTTCCTCCCTGGCCGGCCGGAGTAGCTGTACCTGCCGAGGTTCCTGCTCTACCTCCTAAACCACCAGCGCCACCCGACACGAACTGCGTACCCATCTCACCATTAGGTGTGCCATCCTCAATCACACCCGTCAAACCAAGGCTTCCATTTCCACCATCACCACCATCACCACCATTCTTTCCTGGAGTACCATTCTTACCTTGGCTGGCATTTCCAGCAATGATACGACAACGCACGATGTCGTACCGGCCACAATTGGCCAAGTGCACACCGTAGGTCGAGACACCGTAATTGGATTCATTCACATAGAAGATATCATCTTCTGTACTTGTCGAATATAGCTGCAAATTAGGACGATAAGCGCTGGCAGACAGTGAGTTTATGGAATAGTAGGCGCCATCATTGGTGGTGGTGAACACGCATTGGTCAGCTACTGAGCTACAATTAACCATCACAGGACAACCACCGGTAGAACCGCAGCCTTCACCCTCAATCATCACCATCAGATTGTTACCCTCGTAGGCGAAGTTGACAGGGAAGGTGGTCCAACCCGTAGCATCCTCACAGAAGGTACCCGAATATACCAGTGAAGAGTTCGATATATATTGGTTCCACACCTGACCGGGGGTCAAGGTGGCATCCGTAGTATTTTTCAAATAGATGCGCACCGTGCGCGTTCTACCTGCCACAGGACTAATGTTGGCCACATCCAAGGCGATGCCGGAGAGCATACGCGGACCCGTTCCAATCTCGGAGGAAGTATAAAGAGCGGCAGTACGATGATGACCCGCATCACCCGGCAATGGGAAACTCTGGGGCGTAGTGCCCGGATTGACCGTTGCCACCACATTGCCTTCCACCGTTCGGTCAGTACATGTGAAGAAAGAGATATTGGGACGCTCCGGAAAATATCTGGGGATACGATCCCACTGGCCACTCAAAGGAGTGTTGCTTTGGACAGTCATACGACCCGACATATAGTCACTTGCATTGGTAGTACCACCCTGCACGGTAATGGTACAACCACCATTGTTGTTGCTGGTGTAACAAGCGATACCGTCGAAAATGACAATCAAGTTGCCGCCCTGATAGTCATAATTGATGGGGAAGGTGAGCAATCCTGTTCCATCCACACAGAAATAACCGTCATAGACTACCGTAGCGCCCGGCATTCCGAAGAGGTCTGTATAATAACCCACACCGCTACCGGTCGGAGCTGTTCCGTTGGCTTGGCAATAGTCGTTGAAATTCTCGAAAGGAACTTCAATGAAGGTGATGGTCACATAACGCAGGTTACCGTCCACTGGCACATCCGTCACCGTTGCCACATCCAGTCCGAGGGCGGTGAATGTAGCCGGCACTCCGCCCAGCTCGGCCGACTTATACAGCGTGACAAAACGGCTGTAAGGGTTCTGTCCCGGAAGAATTTGGTATGCTGAAATGGCGGTATTGCCGCAATGGACATAAGCTGCTGGCATCTGCTCGCCAGGCTCCACCATATTGTAGCAGTCTTTATCATCAGCCGCATTGGTGGTGGTGTTGATGCCGGGCAGATTGGGGGCATCAGCGGTCTGAATGGTGAGGTCCTGCAAACGGAAGTCGTTCAAGCTGCTCGCCTCTATGGCCACCAGTCGCGGAGCCATTGAGGTTCCTTCCACGTATTGGCTAGAACGATAGATCGTGGTGGCTCCGATCTCAGAAGTCTTCACCTTATAATCATCCATAAATCCACCTTCAATCGTCAAGTTGCTGGCCAGATGGATCGGCTGGTCAATGACGTACACACCCGTATCCAGTCGGATAATGGCGTTGGTACACGAAGCCTGCTCGATGGCATGCTGAACCGTTGTCGGCGAAGATGGTGTAAGACCCTGCGATACCGGATCACCATGGTTATCGGCATAGAACACGTTACAGTCGGCCACGTTCACGTTCTCCGTCATACGGACGATGGCGTAGGCTTCGGCCGTACAACCGTAACTGTTGGTACAGGTCACCGTGAAGATGTTGTCCACATCAGGAGTGCAGTCACCCATTGTGACATGGTCCACTGCTCCCGTGACGCCATTGCTCCACTCGTATGTACAACCCGTACCGCACTGGGTGGAGATAGCCTCCAGATCCACATAACCGATGGCAGAGCAGAGGGTGATGACAGAAGGTGCGACTGCCACGGTAGGCACTGCGCCCACCAAGATAGTCTGCGATGCCACCGAACTACAATTGCCATTCGTTACCGTCAAGGTATAGGTGGTCGTTACAGTAGGCAGCACACTGATGGAATGCTGGTTGGAACCGTTGCTCCACTGATACTGACACGTTGCGCAGTCGGAGGATCCGTACAGCATGACGGCCTCACCATTACACAGACCTTCCTGTGAAGGAGTGATTTCAGCGGTCGGACGGTCATAGACCTCCACGGTGGTGGTACCTGTCTGCACCTCATTGGCATTGTTGGGACGATAAGTGACCGTGTAAGTGCCTGAAGCGGCGGGGGTCACGTTGGGAATGATAGGATTCTGCTGGTTAGAGGTGAAACCGTTGGGACCGGTCCAGGTATAACCGATAGTACTGGTGGCGTTGCAGAAAAGTTGCAAATCCTCTCCTTCACAAAGAGGACCGTTGTTACTGATATTGGCCAAAATGTTGCAGTTGGTGGTAGCCTCACCATCCTGTACATTGAAAGAGATGGTACCAGAAGCGCGCGAATAGTTACAAATCAAAAAGATATACCACTGACCGACTTGTGCATCAGGAATGAAGCACCATTCTGTAGAAGCCGCACTATAGCTACAGTCGATGAGGTTGCCGTTGGGATAGCCGCCCCATGTGCCGGGATTGTTGGGATCGTGATAGCCATTGTTGGGACGATGGGTACTACCATTACCCGTGAGTCGTGAAGTACAGACAGCCTGGAGGAGTTCGCCGTATGTGTTGTAGCCCGTAAAAGGCCCCCAGCAAGCGAAGTCGATATCACGACCACCGCTGTGCTGCATGTAAATCAACAGATCGCCGGGGTTGTCAATTTGCATCACATACCATGCCGGTGCAGGAGTATAATACAAGCAGCCACGCTGAGCATCCGGAAGGTCCGGGGTGGCCGTAGCATCAGTACCCGCAGGGAACGAAACACCGTAAGGGTTCTCATCCGTACAGAACGGGTTGGCATTGAGGCATAAGTTGTTGGTATTTTGAGCATGCACATGTCCCAACAGCATGCCCATCGCTGCAGCTAACAGCAGTTTAAATCCCAATCGCTTCATATAACTATCTATTATTCAATAAGTTAATCAAAACTTTTTATTTCAACCAATAAAAGCAAAATTACTAAAAATAATTCATTTTACCATAGTTTTTTTACCATTTTCACAGAAAAATGTTGCCCTAATAATGAATTTATTTTAAAATAATTATAGGGCAAATAAATAAAGGCACCAATTGAATTATCAATCAGTGCCTTATATCAAACAAAACAAACGGTGCCGACTTCTCGAACTACCCTTGTCTCCCTGACTCCGCAGTCGTCACCTGCGTAGCCTCATTTTCTTTCGCATTCAAATTCTGCATGAAATTCTCCTCCAAGCGCACATAACGCTGCAACATACTATGCGACAATCCGATAAACAGCACCAGCACAATGGCTATGGGGAGCAGCACCCACAAACTGGCATTGAAGGTTTTGGAGAGAACCGCCACCACAAACATGCAGGCAGCAAAAATGCGCAGCAGTGTCCACGTCACAATAGCGATGCGATTGGAGCGATTCTGCCGCCATAGTTGCGCATAAACATACTGGGTGCGACTGCCATGCCGGATCAGTCCCAACAAAAATGGGGCAAGCACTAACAGCGTGACCACGCAGTTGATCAGATTGACAATCCATTCATGGCGCAAAACATCCTTTAACTTACTGATAGTAAAGGGATAAAAAAACCTTGCAGCGACCAGCACCACTGCCATACTACACACACCAAAGACAATGGTGCGCACCAAGGATGTGGATATTACTTTACGCCATCCGCTGCCAAACTTGTTGGCGCCACCCAACAACTGATAGGCATCCAACACCTTTTTCACTTTTTCAGGAATACGCTTATCCAAAAAACGGAAAACAGGTCCAGACAAACGTATGCAGTACGGGGTTGTGAAAGTACTGATGACCGCCACCGCGACAATAATCGGATAGATGACGGGATTCATCACTTTTAATGAAACACCAAGTGCGGCGATGATGAATGCAAATTCGCCAATCTGTGCCAAACTGAATCCGACCTGCAACGAAGTTTTCAAATCTTCCCCTGCAATCAACACACTGAAAGAGGATATCAACGCCTTCACCACCAACACAATACAAGTAAGCGTCAAAATTGTAGGCCAATAATCCACTAAAATTTTCGGATCTACCATCATACCTACTGAGACAAAAAAGATGGCCCCAAACAGATCCTTCACACTTTTCAATAATTTTTCAATATGCTCTGCCTCAATAGTTTCAGACAAAATAGATCCCATCACAAAAGCGCCCAAAGCTGACGAGAAACCGACATAATTAGCAAAGACCACCATCCCGAAACAGAGCCCAATAGAAATGATGAGCAGCGTCTCGTCGTTAATATATTTTTTTGCCTTCCTGAAAAAGGTGGGGATGATAGAAATACCCACCACAAACCATAGCACCATGAAAAACACAAGCTTCACAATGCACATGAGCATGTCGGTACCGTCCACCTGCCGGCTCACCGCCGCCGTGGACAGCAAGACCATCATTAAAATCGCCACAATATCTTGAATGATGAGAATGACCATAGTGATGTCAGCGAACCGTTCCTTCTTCAACGACAAATCATCGAAAGCCTTGATGATGATAGTGGTGGAAGACATCGCCAACATACCGCCAAGGAAAATGCTCTCCATCACGGTCCACTTCATCAGATAGCCCGTGAAAAAGCCTATGCAGAACATGATCACAATTTCCGCGATGGAGGCAATGATAGCGGTGCCACCCACTTTAAAAAGCTTTTTAAAACTAAATTCAAGTCCAAGGGCAAAAAGCAAAAAGATGATACCGATTTCCGACCATTCATGAATAGAAGTCTGCTCCATTACGGTGGGAAAAATTTTGAAATGGGGTCCAACAAGGAATCCGGCCACGATATACCCTAGCACAAGCGGTTGTTTCAACAACTTGAAAATCACAGTTATAACACCCGCAGATATGAGAATGAGCGCCAAATCGCTCACAAAATGGAGGTCTTCTGACATAGCTAAAAATTAAGGGTGCAAAGTTACAAAAAAAGCTCCATATCAGCATTTGTCATTTTGAAATTGTTTTGTAATTTTGCCGCTTAATTTCTGTAATTAGAATTATTTTATAAAAAATCAACATAAAAAGAATGGAAAAAAGCAAATTAGGACTTGATTTTCAAAAAGTTAAATATGCTAAAAAATTAGCTGGAGACATTGCCGCCGACGTGCAAAAATTTGTTGACGGGTACACCACCGTTGCCGTGGAACGCACTCTCTGCCGCCTCATCGGCATCGACGGCATCGACAGCAACGACGTGCCGCTGCCGAATGTGGTGGTGAATGCCTTGCAAGAGAAAGGCGTGCTGAAAGAAGGCGTGCTTTTCTATATGGGTAACGCCATTTTGGAGACGGGCAAATCGCCGCAGGAGATCGCGGAGGCCATGATGAACGGCCAGCTCGACATCACCCAGCTGAAACTCCACCCCCTTGCCGAAATCCAGAAGGCCGTCACCCCCTACGTGGACACCTGTATGGAGCGAATCAAAGGCAATGTGGCGAAGAGAAACGAGTATCTGAAAACCATCGGCGAAGGTCCCAAGCCGTATCTGTATATCATTGTGGCAACGGGTAATATCTACGAGGACGTGGTGCAGGCGCAGGCCGGCGCACGCCAGGGTGCCGATGTCATCGCCGTGATTCGTACCACTGGCCAGAGCCTTCTTGACTACGTGCCTTATGGTGCCACCACCGAAGGTTTCGGCGGCACTTTCGCCACACAGGAGAACTTCCGCATCATGCGAAAGGCGCTTGACGAAGTTGGCGAAGAACAAGGTCGCTACATTCGTTTATGCAACTACTGTTCAGGACTTTGCATGCCTGAGATCGCCGCCATGGGTGCTTTGGAAAGACTGGATGTGATGCTCAACGATGCCCTCTACGGCATCCTCTTCCGCGACATCAACCCGCAGCGCACCCTCATCGACCAGTATTTCTCCCGCGTCATCAACGGCTTCGCTGGTGTTATCATCAACACGGGCGAGGACAACTACCTCACCACCGCCGACGCCGTGGAGGCCGCCCACACCGTGCTCGCCTCTGACCTCATCAACGAGCAGCTGGCTCTGCTGGCCGGTCTGCCCGAAGAGCAGATGGGCCTCGGTCACGCCTTCGAGATGGATCCGATGTTGGAAAACGGCTTCCTCCTCGAGCTGGCACAGGCACAGATGACCCGCGAGATCTTCCCGAAGGCCACGCTCAAGTACATGCCGCCCACTAAGTTTATGACCGGCAACATCTTCCGCGGCCATATCCAAGACGCGCTCTTCAACATCATCGGCATCTGGACCCACCAGGGAATCCAGTTGCTCGGTATGCCCACCGAGGCTATCCACACCCCCTTCATGAGCGACCGTTACCTCTCCATCGAGAACGCCCGCTACATTTTCAACAACATGCGCGACATCAGCGATGAGATGGAATTCCGCGAGGGAGGCATCTGCCGCGAACGCGCCAAGACCGTGCTCAACAACGCCATCGACCTGCTGCAAGAGATTGTTAATGAGGGACTTTTCACAGCCCTCGAGAAGGGGATCTTCGGCGATGTCAAGCGCAGCAAGACCGGCGGCAAGGGTCTCGCTGGCGTGACCGCGAAGGGCGAGAATTATTTCAACCCGTTCATCGAAAGAATGAAGGCGAGGGAATAATTGAAAATGGAAAATTGAAAACGGAAAATTGAAAATTGAATAAGGTAGAGACGTGGCATGCCGCGTCTCTTTAATAACGTACAAAACGGCCAATTTGATAAATATTCCATGGTGAAATGGTGGAAAAGGAAGGAGTACCGTGCGGTTTCGTTGTCGGAGCTGACATGGAAACGATTCCGCAAGGACAAGATGGGGATGGTGTCGTTAGGCTTCATCCTTCTTGTGATCATCATCGCACTGCTGGGGTATCTTATCACGCCAGATTCCACCCCCTACTGCAACCACCAGCAGTTGGAGATTGCGCTCAAGAAACCCGGATTCACCGTACAGGAGCTTCAGTTGAAAACCGCCACGGAGGTGGAGCAGCATTCGTTTTTTCACCGAATGTTGTTTGGGCAGCCCGCTGAATATCAAACCGTTCCCATAGAGAGAGAGAGTTACCGCGCGGCTGGCGACAGTGTCTATGTGCGGCCGTTTGAAAGCGGCAGCAGCACAGAAATGGCCTACGCCCGCACAGAGCTCAGCGATGACGAGCCGGTCATCACAAAGCGGTTCCTGCTGGGCACCGACCGGTACGGCCGCGACGTGCTGAGCCAGCTGCTCATCGGCAGCCGCATCAGTCTGGCAGTGGGAGGCATCTCGGTAACTATCGCACTGATTATCGGTATCCTTATCGGCTCCATCGCCGGCTATTTCCGCGGGTGGGTGGACGATGTGCTGATGTGGTTCATCAACGTGGTGTGGTCCATCCCTACCCTACTGCTGGTCATCGCCATCAGCTTTGCGCTGGGCAAGGGGTTCTGGCAGATTTTCCTCGCACTCGGACTCACCATGTGGGTGGATGTGGCGAGGGTGGTGCGCGGACAGATGATGAGCTTACGAGAAAAAGAGTTTGTGGAGGCAGGTAAAGCATTAGGTTACAGCAGTTTCCACATTATCGTCAAACACCTTCTGCCCAATGTGGCGGGTACGGTCATCGTGATTGCGGCGTCGAATTTCTCGTCGGCCATTTTGATGGAGGCCGGATTGAGTTTCTTGGGGCTCGGCGTGCAGCCTCCTACCCCATCGTGGGGCATGATGATGAAAGAGAATTACGCCTACATTGTACTCGACAACGCCTATCTGGCCATCGTGCCAGGTATCGCCATCATGCTATTGGTGCTCGCTTTTATGCTGATTGGCAATGCTATACAGAGTGCGATACGGGTGAAGGGAGAGTGAGGGGAAATTGAAAATTGAAAATTGAAAATTGAAAACTGAAAACTGAAAACTGAACTTTGAACATTAAGCCGCCCCGAAGGGGCAAGCCATAATAACCTCACGCAACGCGTGGGGAGCAACGAATCAACAATATGATACACAATGGTATAGACAACCTTCCTAACATTCGCAACGCCGTCATCGCGGTGGGGGCATTCGACGGGGTGCATCGAGGGCACAGGAAGATTCTCTCTTTCGTGAAAGAGACAGCTGCCCGATACGATGGGGAGAGTGTGGTCATCACCTTCCAGCCCCATCCGCAGCAGGTGCTGCATCCAGAACGCGATTTTTTCCTCATCAACACACCCGAAGACAACATTGAACTCATTGAAAAAGAAGGAATTAACCATATCATCATTCTCCATTTCACACCCCAATTTGCACAGACACCTTTCCCCCAATTTTTAGAACTTCTCATCGACAAAATCGGCATGAAAGCCATCGTGATGGGACCCAACCACAACTTCGGCCGAAACGGAGAGGGAAATAGTTCGTCGATGCGTGAAATTTGTGAAAAAAATTCCATCGAAATCATCCAGATTCCCGAATTCATTTTAGAGGAAAATAAAGTTTGCTCATCAAAAATCAGGGAACTTATTAGAAACAAAGAATTTACGAAGGTGGAGCGACTGCTCGGACGTCCGTACAAAAAAAATTAGAGGATATATTATTATCTTAAAAAAAATCGTAATTTTGCACCCTAAAATTTGTATCATAAGATAAAAGAAAATTTAATCATTTAATAACAAAAGAAGAAAGAAATGGCAGCAATTGGCAGCATCCGCAAACATGGAGTATTTTTGATGATTATCATCGGTGTGGCACTTTTGGCATTCATCATCGGCGACTTGACGAACGTGATTAATTTCGGGAGGAACACCGTGATGCAGGTGGGCAACAAAAAAATTGAAGCTGGTGCGACTGACAACACATACAGCGAGTATTTCCAGCAGAATTTGGAGTACTTGAAAATCAGAAACAAGAACAACCCGCTGTATGAAGAGAACAGCACCATTCTCAATGAAGAAGCACACAGACTCACTTATGAACAAATCCAGCATGAGACCATTTTGGATGAACAGCTGAAGAAATTGGGTCTCTCATTCACCGATGAGATGTTGGCTGAAGTTAAGGAAAATGCCCTCAAATCTGCCAACAATCCAGAAAGTCTGATGGGAGCCGTCATCAGCTACGCATGGGCAGAGAATATAGCTGGTGTTAATGATGCTCAGTCCTATAACCAGCTGGTGAACTTTTTCAACACAGCTTTGCAAAGTCCTGAAAACATGGAGCAAATCAACAAAGAGAGCTCGCTTTACAAAGCATACAAAGCTGTTGAGAGAATTTATATTATTGAGGCCAAGGAAAACACCTATTTTGGACTGGCCGTCAACTCTATCCATTTCCCCAAGAGAATGCTCGCACAGATGGCTGACAACAACAAACGCATCAGCGGGCAGATGGTGGGTATCGACTTCAACCATCCTGCTTTCGATGACATCAAGATTGACATCAGCGAGAAGGATGCCAAGGCTTATTTCAAAGAACACAAGAACCGTTATACGATTCGTCAGACCGAGAAGGACGTAGAGATTGCCTATTTCACAGTGAATCCCACTGCCGAAGATCGCCAGGCCACCTCTGAGTTAGCTGACACGTTGTTCAAACAGCTGAAAAACAGCGAGTCTATTCGCGAGTTCACCTCACAGCCCGCCAAAATCGAAAAAATCGATTTAAAATATGCTCAGAACAACAGAGACCCCTATACTTATAATTTATATGGCGCAAATACTGTAGCAGCTTATGCCCAGGTGGACACCACCCTTTATCTGAAAGCAGGCGAGACAGCCCTCCAAAAGAGAAACGAATTAAGCCAATCCCCCCGCGGATACTCCAACCGCGTTGTCAACCTGACTCCCGACTGGCAAGCCCTGCTCACTCCCACAAGTAACGACAGCGTCACTTATATCGAACCGAGACCTTACAGCAACAACATGATTTATTTCGGCCAGGTGAGAGACGTGCAAAACCGTCCCGACTCCATTCAGATTGTGCAAGTTGTGTTGCGCTATGCCGACAGCACCAAGACGGATAAGGACAACAAAGATATGACCGAAGAAGAGGCATACGCAAAAGCATTGGAAATCAAGGCTGCAGTTGACGGCAAAGACTCCACCGCTATGCTTCCTTATATTGTAGAAACCGGAGATTCCCTCCTTCGCCCCTACTATCTCCTCGATGGTGCCTCTTTCGACGGAATCCGCTACTTCTACTCCACCAACGACACCATGACCTCCAATTGGTACAACGAACTCATCAAAACCGATGTCAACAGCTGTTACATCCACAAACGTGAGGACGTGAACTTGTACTCTGTTGATATGGTTGTATATAAGTCAGAACCCGTACTCAAAAGCCAGTATGTGCTTTACCCCGTTCCGATCTTTGCCAGCTCCAACACCGACAAAAAGGCACGCCAAACTGCCGACAAGGTCACCAACTGCAACACGGTTGAAGAGATGACCAAAGTAGCGAAAAAGAACGGCGGAGAAGTTATCAGCACCACCATCACGGGTATGCAGTACAATGTGAGTTTGAACAACAACCTCATCCTCGACTGCCGCGAAGCCATCGACTGGGCATTCAACACCAATAAGAATGCTGACAACGAGGTGGGCAGTGTTGCCCATAACACCTTCATCGGTCATCTTACCACTTATAACCAAATGACACAGGAGGTTAGCGTAAACGAAGTGGTTGTCGCCATCGGCATCACCGCCTCCACAGAGATCCAATCCCCCTCATTCAAGGACATGAAAGAACGTGTCATCAGAGACATGAAAGCTGAAAAGAAGAGAGAGGCTGTTGTGGCTCGACTCAAGAAAGAGTTCAACGGCAGCAACATGGCTGAAATCGCTAGCAAATATAGCACGTCCCCGCAGCCGATGACCGTGAACTTCTCAGAATATGGCAATATGGAGAGCGCTGCTGTGGGTAAAATTGCAGAACTCAGCGCCGGCAAAAACACTGTGGTAGGCGGCAACAACTATGCATATCTCGTGAGTGTGACCCAAGTTGAAAAAGGCTCCGATGTGAAAAAACAGACCCTTGAACAAATCACCAACCAGTTCAAGTCTTCCTACCAAATGGACGATGCCACCGCACAAAAAGAGGCTGAGAACTCCCTCAACTGGATTTTCACCAACTACGCCTACTGCACGGCACTTATTGAAGTTCCTGGCGCCGGAACGTATCGCCAATACCCGCTGGTTGAAGTTGTAAAATATCTGGTTTACAACGATATAACTGAAAATATCAAGCTTGTTGATAACAGAAGCAGATTCTATGGTGCTTCCGACTCCAACCGGTAACATCTCATAATGACAAAAAATACAAAATTTATCATCATCATAAAATGGGGAGCCCTGCTTGGTGCAGGGCTTTCTCTCATTAACCTGCTTGCCTTTTTCATGCAGGCGAGCTCCAACTATCACTTTGGGCCAGTAAGAGAGCTGCTTCAAGTACTGGTTATCGTGGCCTGCCTGTACATGGGCATCCGCGATCTACGCGACAAAGCTTATGATGGTCTAATCAAGTTCACGAAAGCTTTCGGCATAGGATGCTGCATCGTCTTTATCGGCTACATTATATTAGCCCTTTACATGATGCTACAGATCGGAGCCATCGAAAAAAACGGCGTAAACCAACGCAACCTTAACAACATAGAGGCAGCCAAAAGCAAAATACAGAAGGATACCATCACCTCGACAGAACTGAAGCAATACCACAGCGACCTCAAAAAAATAGCATTAGCAGAGACTAAGAAACAACCCGGATACGACACACTTCTTGTGAAGGCCGACAGCTGCGTGGTGGTCATCCTGAAACGCTTCGAACAAGAATTGTCTGTGAAATGCAAACATGACACCACTCATAGGCTCTACTATTTGGACACCTTTGACATCTGCGCTGATCAGCAGCTACGATCTACCATCCAATCTATGCGCATGAACAATTCCGAAATCTTGCCGATCAGCATTGAGGCAGTGGAAGTTGCTCGCGACTCTATGGCAGAAAATCCCATTTGGGAACAACGCCTCAAAAGCATTCCAGTGATACAATATTGCTCTGTAGTTGACGCTGCGTGCCGTTCCACTCTTCCCGCACTGCTTTATGGCATGATGATCAACATTTTCGTCGCCATGTTCCTATACCGGAAAGAGAAAACCATCTGCTCGCGCAACGGCAACGACCCGGCGACTGCCGATGAAGAGCCTGATACTGAGAACGAAACTGAGGTTAAGACCGAAGAAAATCATTCCGAACAATAAAACCAAACACTATGAACCTATCCGTCATCATCCCCCTATACAATGAAGAGGAATCGCTGCCCGAACTGGCCGCATGGATTGAACGTGTGGTAAACGAGCAATCGCTGAGCTACGAAATCCTGATGGTGGACGACGGTTCCACCGACGGCTCGTGGAAAGTGGTGGAGCAGCTGCACGCTACCAACCCCAACATCAAGGGCATCAAGTTCCGCACCAACTACGGCAAATCGGCGGCTCTCAACACAGCCTTTGCCGCCTGCGAGGGCGATGTGGTCATCACTATGGATGCCGACCTGCAGGACAGCCCCGACGAAATTCCAGAACTCTATCGCATGATTACGGAAGAGGGCTACGATGTGGTATCAGGCTGGAAGAAAAAGCGTTACGACAATGTGATGCTGAAGAATATCCCTTCCAAACTCTTCAATGCCACCACCCGCCGAATCTCCAAAATCAAACTCCACGACTTCAACTGCGGACTGAAAGCCTACCGCAAGGATGTGGTGAAAAACATTGAAATTTACAGCGAGATGCACCGCTACATTCCGGTCATCGCCAAATGGGCAGGCTTCACCAAGATCGGCGAGAAGGTGGTTCACCACCAGAAACGCAAATACGGCACCTCCAAGTTCGGCTGGAACCGTTTCGTGAACGGCTACCTCGACCTGATGACGCTCACCTTCACCAAACGATTCGGCAAACAGCCCATGCACTTCTTCGGCTTGTGGGGAAGCGTCTCCTTCCTCCTCGGTATCATCATCGTGATCTGGCTCATTGTAAAGAAGTTAGTTCTGATACACAATCACGAAATCTTCCGCCAAGTGACCGACCAGCCGCTGTTCTACCTTGCCCTGTTGGCGGTGGTCATCGGCTGCCAGCTGTTCCTCGCGGGTTTCATCGGCGAGCTGATTTCCAACAGCAACCCGAAACGCGACAAATATCTGATTGAAAAAACCTTACAATAACACCCCATTATGTCTGGATACTTATACCAAGATGTTCAGAAGGTAACCACTAACATCTTGCAGCGCATGCGCGACCAGAACGAGAAAATCGCGATGCTGACTGCCTACGACTACTCGTTGGCAAAACTGTTGGACATGGCGAAAATTGATGTGATTCTGGTCGGCGACTCGGCCGCCAACGTCATGGCTGGTTACAAGACCACCCTTCCCATCACCCTCGACGCGATGATTTACCATGCCGCCTCCGTAGTGCGGGCGGTGGAACGCGCACTGGTGGTGGTGGATCTGCCCTTCGGCACCTATCAGGGCAACTCGAAAGAGGCCCTGCACTCGGCCATCCGCATCATGAAAGAGTCGGGCGCCGATGCCATCAAGCTGGAGGGAGGCGAAGAGATCCGTGAATCTATCGAACGTATCATCTGCGCCGGCATCCCCGTCATGGGACATCTCGGCCTAACCCCGCAGTCTATCAACAAGTTCGGCACCTACGCCGTGCGCGCTACTGAAGAAGAGGAGGCTGAGAAGCTGCTGTACGATGCCCAGCAGTTGGAAAAATATGGCTGTTTCTCCATTGTGTTAGAGAAAATCCCCGCCGAGGTCGCCAAGAAGGTGACGGAAGCGGTTCATGTTCCCACCATCGGCATCGGGGCCGGCAACGCCACCAGCGGACAGGTGTTGGTGCTGCACGACATGCTCGGCATCACCCAGCAGTTCTCCCCGCGTTTCCTGAGAAGATACCACAACCTCAGCGAGGAAATCATCCGCGCGGTGGGCAACTACATTGAGGATGTGAAAAACATGGACTTCCCCAACGAAAAAGAGCAGTATTAATGTCGTTGGCCGACCGCATTCTTTTCGAAGACAACCATCTGATCATCGTCAACAAGCTGGCGGGAGAGATCGTGCAGGGCGACAAGACCGGCGATATTCCGTTGGTGGAGGAGGTGCGGCAGTACTTGAAAGAGCGTTACAACAAGCCGGGCAATGTGTTCTGCGGTTTGGTGCATCGCATCGACCGGCCGGTGAGCGGTGCGGTCATCTTTGCCAAGACCTCCAAAGCGCTGACTCGGATGAACGAGTTGGTGAAAGAGCGCCATATCAGCAAGACCTATTGGGCATTGGTGGAGAAGGCGCCGGAGGTGCCCGAGCAGAAGCTGGTGGATTATGTAAAGAAGGATGAGCGCACCAACAAGACGGCGGTCTCCCCCACCCCGAAGCCCGGATATGTGGAGGCGGAACTGGCCTACCGCGTGGTACGCAGACTGACCCACTACACCTTGTTGGAGGTGGAGTTATATACGGGGCGTCACCACCAGATACGGGCGCAGCTGGCGGCGCACGGCTGCATCATCAAGGGGGATTTGAAGTATGGGGCGAAACGCTCCAACCGCGACGGTTCCATCTCGCTGCACTCCTATCGTGTACGGTTCGAGCACCCCGTGCGGCACGAAACCGTGGAGGTAACCGCGCCGCTGTCGGGAGAGATGGAGAAGATTGTGGGGAGATGAGAATTGAGAATTGAGAATTGAGAATTGAGAGTTAAGAGGTAATGGTGAGGATGCAGGGATGGGGGCGAGAAAGTTTTTCAATCGTATTATAGATGGCAGATTATCCACAATACGTCAGGGTTATCAAAAGGAGTAAGCGGAAGCATTCCATCGTGTTTCGGTTTTGGATACGATTTATTCCACTCTTTTTGATGTTTGCCGGGGTGCCGTTTCTGCTTTGCATTTTCTTGGATGGTGGAAAAAACTTTTTAAGTTACGTGCTGGCATGTGGCGGATTTGGCTTGTTTATGGCTCCTTTCTATTCTTTTCTCAATAAGGGAAGTTTGGCAGATGTGGTTTATGTAGATTATATCAAACAGGAAATCAGAGTGAACCATTATACCGTAGGGAATCGCCAGTTGAAGACTGTCATTCCATTTGAAGGGATGACATGGGAAGTGGTTTGGGGAGGAAGGAGTCTTGACCGTTTGCGGATATTTTCGCAAGACGGGAAGAAGATTGTGATTTGCGAAGGTGGCCTTGGCTGGACTTGGAATGATTTTGGACAATTGAAGTCGGCCCTGACGAAAGTGGTGGAGCGTGAGCACGGCTTCGGGAGGATATAGGCGTAAGGTCACCGCCGCGGCAAACCCGCCTTGCTCCATGTCATTTTTTTCACTATTTTTGCCAACGAATTTTGGACAGATAATTATGAAAGAATTAACCAGCAAAGAGCATGACGCACAACTGCAGAACATGAAAGCATTTGACGAACAGATGCCGTGCGTCGGTATTTTTTGGAAACTGCCGTGAAAATTCAGCCATCATCAACAGCATGACATATATCTTACCCATACTACTTGTTGTCGGCATCAGCCTTGTGATTGTCAGATGGTGGTACAACTCACCCCGTCAGAAAGGCAAACAAGGGGAGCTAATAGTACGTGATATTCTTTCTCATTTACCAGAAGAATACCATGTCTTACATGACATCATATTGAAAACAGAAAAAGGGACAACACAAATTGATCATGTCGTCATCAGTCGGTATGGGATAATTACTATAGAGACAAAGAACTATCGAGGTGAAATTTATGGCGATGACACTCGTAAAGAATGGACACAGCTTATTGTTACAGAGGTAACGTATGCAAAGAAATGGTGGAAAACATATACCTATGTGACGAAGAACCATTTTTATAACCCAGTCAAACAATCCTTAGGGCACGCTTATAGGATTAAAGAACTCCTTTCTGCATACCCCAACCTTAAAATTGTACCCATTGTTGTGTTTGCTGGTGATGCCTTACTGAAAAACGTCAGGAGCAATCACCATGTCATCTATGAAAACCGTTTATTAGAGTTGATTTATTCATACGGAACCATTTGCCTGACAGATTACGATGTTCAAACTGTGCTTTCCATACTCAATGAGAACAATGTCAGAGAGACGGTGAGCGACCGACAACATGTCGAGAACCTTAGAAATGCAGCAAGAGAGGTCCATACAACCATCAATTCAGGCATTTGTCCGAAATGTGGCGGCCGTTTGATTGAACGGCACGGCAAATATGGCACATTTTATGGATGTTCCAACTATCCTCAATGCAGATTCATTGTAAAATAGAGAAGGTAGTCAATCATACCGCCCGGTTCTTCCGCGGCAAACCTACCGTCAGGTGCTATCATCCCGTCCGCGTGCCGCGGGTGGCGGTGCGTGGCGTTCCCACCCCAGACTGCGGTCTGCGACCTTGCCTACGGCTACCCGCTCCTGCGCCCCTACAGGGCGCGGTGAGGAAAGTACCCATTAACAAAATGATACCGTGGAGATTCCGTCAATCTGGCGATTGACGGAATGGTGGTTGACAGCGCCGCGCCACAAGAAGGAAGATGGGCGGCGGTGTGACTCGCAACAAATCAGGAGCACGCTCGCCCGCCGCCCATCTTCCCCATTTTGTTCGTCCCAATGCACCCGCCATTCCGTTCCCGACGATAGGAGGGAACGGAATCTCAGCCCCTTACAAGCACTCCATCAGGTGCTGGGCGACCGCTTCCGGCTTGATGGCCTTCATGCAGGCACACTCCATCGTGTGGCGGCACGCCTCGCACTCCTTCTCCACACAGAACACCTTGACATGGTCGCCTAACGGCCGCCACCGGCCAGGATGTATCGGCCGCATGGGCGGATAGAGCCCGACGGCGTGCGTGCCAACAGCCGCCGCAATGTGCAACGGTCCTGTGCTGGCCGCCACCAACGCATCAGCGGCAGCGATAAACGCAATATATTGTGAGAGAGACAGTTTACCACACAGGTCGGTTACATTCTCCCCTATCTTATCCAACAAATCCCCCATCTTCTCGCGCTCGGCAGCCGTGCCGCACAGAAAGAGGTGAAAGCGGTCGGCAGGCAGCAAGTCCACCAACCGACAGAAATGGTCGATGCCCCACTCGCGCGCACTGCCCTTCGACTTGGGGTGCAGGATGAGATTGAACCGAGAAGGGTCGAGCCACCGCTGGGTTTCAGCATCCAACGCGGGCGGCACCATCGAGAGTCTCTCCCTCACCTCCGCCAAACTATCGAGCGACACATACCCTAACGGACTCAGCAGCTGGAGGTTCAGCTGCGACTCGTGAAGGTCAGAGTGGCGGCGCGAAAGATTCACCTTTGTGTTGCAGGTCAGCCAGTGATACACCCGGTGCGACGTGCCAATCCGCACGGGAATCCCTGCACGCTTTGCCAATTTGGCGATCTCGGGGCGCGGAAAGACATGGAGGATGGTATCAGCCCGCATCTTTTTAAAAGCCAATACTTTATCAGTATCTGACAACTTACCTATTTCGGTCCAGTCCACAAACTCATCCACATGGGGACAGCACTCCACGATGGGACGGGTGTAGGAGGAACCGAGAAAAAGGATGTGGATGTCGGGGAACATCCGTTTCAGCTCGCCCGCCACCGGCAGGGTGAGAATCACGTCGCCGATGCTGTCGGTACGACTAATAATCAGACGTTTCGGAGTGATGTTTCGCATGCTGGTGAAGTTCGTTCAGTTTCGTGTATTTCAGAAAGGTGGCGAAAGCGGAAATGCGGCACACCACCATGCCGTAGTAGCCATCGAGGAAGCCGAGCTGGAAGAAGTAGCCCCGCAGGAATTTCCATCCTGCCTTGCAGAGAATGGTAAAGCGGAGTTTCCGTCCCTCGCCACGCTCGAAAGCAGCACGGGCGGTCATGTCGGTAAACTTGTCGGCCTGCCGAATATGCTCACTGATAGAATGATACGAGTAATGGTTAAGGTGGCCAGACAAACGAGTGATGGGCGTACCCGCCGGAAGTTTGATCTCCTCGTGGATGTAGCCGTCCCAATCGCCCTGCGTGCGGTTCCACAGCCGGAGCTTGATGTCGGGGTACCAGCCGCAATGACGGATGGGGTGCCCGCAGTAATAGGTGAGCCGGTTCACTTGGTAAGCCCCCGCAAAGCCTTTCGTCTTGGCCTCCAAAATCGCCTGCTGCAAGGTGCTATCCAGCACCTCGTCGGCATCCACCGAAAGAATCCAGTCATAAGAGGCTTCGGCGTTGGCGAAATTCTTCTGTTCGGAATAACCTTTCCACTCATGCTGGATGAAACGCACGCCCATCTTCTCACAAATATTCGGGGTGCAATCGGTGGAAAAGGAGTCCACCACCAGCACCTCGTCGGCCACCGTCAAGGCCGCCTCCAGACAGGGACGGATGTTGCGCTCTTCGTTGTAGGTGATGATGACGACTGACAGTTTATCCATGATTTTCAATATCTTTCATAAAAAACGACCCCATCGTTTCGACAGCGCAAAATTACACTATTTTTTCACGCCTTCAGCAAATCAGCGAAAATTTCTGGTGCAAAACGGGACATCTTTTAACAAAATGATATTCATAAATTCCCTCAAAAAGAGGCCATTTTTACGAATATTCATAGTAAATTTGCACCTTGATTATAAACGGGCTTTCATGGACGAAGACAAGAATAGAGTTTTAGACGCAGAAAATATTGAAAATGAGAATGATGCAGATGGTGATTCTGTAATCGAATCGACCAATGCCAATGAAGGCAACCATCTGCAAAATGTGGTGTATGTGCAGTCGATGTTCGAGAACTGGTTTTTGGACTATGCCTCCTACTCCATCTTAGACCGCGCACTGCCTGACGTATATGACGGTTTGAAGCCTGTACAGCGACGCATTCTCCATTCGATGAGTGAATTGGAAGATGGCCGAATGAACAAGGTGGCCAACATCGTGGGTAATACGATGAAGTACCACCCCCATGGTGATGCAGCCATCGGCGATGCCATTGTGCAGTTGGGACAGAAGGAGATGACCATCGACACGCAAGGAAACTGGGGTAACATTCTGACCGGCGACCCCGCTGCTGCCCCGCGTTACATCGAAGCCCGCCTGTCGAAACTGGCTTTGGAGGTGGTGTTCAACCCGAAAATCACGCAGTGGAAAATGTCGTACGACGGCCGCAATAAGGAGCCCATCCAGCTGCCGATACGTTTCCCGCTGCTGCTGGCCCAAGGGGTGAAGGGCATCGCGGTGGGTATGGCCACCAAAATACTGCCCCACAACTTCAACGAACTGCTTGATGCGTCGGTTGCCATTCTCGAAAACAAACCCTTCGAGCTGTACCCCGACTTCCCCACCGGCGGTAGCATCGACGTGAGCAAATACAACGACGGCACACTCGGCGGCAAGATCATCAACCGCGCCAAGATTTCCATCCAAGATAATAAAACTCTGGTAATCACCGAAATACCTTACGGAACCAATACCATCGACCTCATCCAAAACTCCATCACTCCCGCCATTGAAAAGGGCAAACTGAAAATCCGCAAAATCGACGACAACACCGCCAAGACCGTTGAGATTGTGCTGCACCTGATGCCCGGCACCTCACCCGACCAGACCATTGATGCCCTCTATGCCTTCACCGACTGCCAGATGAACATCAACCCCAATCCGTGGGTCATCTACAACGGCAAACCCGCCCTGCTCAGCGTGAGCGAAATCCTGCGCATCAACACCCAAAACACCGTGGATATGCTGCGCAAAGACCTCGAAATCTATCTGCATGAGCTTGAAGGTCAATGGCATTGGATGTCTTTGGAAAAGATTTTCTTCGAAAAAAGAATTTATAAAGAACTCGAAAAAGACACCGACACGTGGGAGACACAGATCGACAATATCCAGAAGGCCTTCATCCCTTACCAACCTCTCTTCAAACGTGAAATCACCCATGAGGACATCCTCAAACTCTGCGAAAAACCGGTGCGCAAAATCTCCAAATTCGACATCAAAAAGGCTGAAGAGGCCATCGAAAATGTGGAGATGCAGATTGAAGAGACACAGAACCATCTCGACCATATCATTGACTATACCATCAACTATTTCAAGCAGTTAAAGAAGAAATACGGCAAAGGACGCGAGCGCAAAACCGAAATCAAGAACTTCGACACCATCAATGTGGTGAGCGCGGCCGTGGCCAACCAGAAACTATACGTCAACAAGGAGGAGGGCTTCATCGGCACCGCCCTGAAGAAAGACGACAATGTGGAGCTGGCCTGCGAGTGCTCCGACATTGACGACATCATCGTGTTCATGAAGAACGGCAAGTTCACCGTGACAAAAGTGGCTAATAAACAGTTCATTGCCAAGCACATCATCTACGTTGGTGTGTTCAAACGGGGTGATGACCGCACCGTATATAACATGATTTACTCGAAGGGCAAGAACGGTCCCGCCATGGTGAAACGCTTCTCTGTCGGGGGCATCACCCGCAACAAGGAGTACGACCTCACCTCGGGCGAGAGCGGCACCGAAGTGCTCTATTTCACCGTCAACCCCAACGGCGAGGCCGAGAAGGTGAAGGTGACCCTCAAGCCCAAGAAAAACCTCAAGAAGAAGAGCTACGAGTTCGATTTCAGCACGTTAGCCATCAAAGGGAGAAGTTCGAAAGGCAACATCCTGTCACGCAATCCTGTCTCCAAAATTGAGATGAGCGAAAAGGGCGTATCGACGCTGTCGGCCATAGGCGTGTGGTTCGACCCCACCGTGATGCGCCTCAACAACGAAGAACGCGGTGACTTTTTAGGAGAGTTCAAGAAAGACGACAGAATCATATCCATATATCTGTCAGGGAATTACAGAATCACTGGCTACGAACTGACCACCCATTTTGAAGACAACTTAGCGGTCATCAAAAAATTCAGTCAGCACAAAGTCATCACGGCGGTCTATTACAACAAGAAAGAGGACAAATATTACATCAAGCGGTTTGCGCCGCAGCTGACCGACAAGAGCATCGAGTTCGTCCCCAACGACAAGGATGTGAAACTCGTGTTAGTGTCAATTGACCGTCTGCCGCAATTGGAGGTAAAGTTTACGAAGAAAGATCCGAAGGCCATCTTTACAGAAGTAATTTCTGTAGATGAATTTATTGAAATACAGGGTATTAAAGCGAAAGGGAAACGTCTCAACCTCGGCACCATCAAGAGTGTGAAGTGGTTGGAGTCGCTGCCTTATGAGGAGCCTGAGGAACCCGAGGAGGAAGAGGTGGAAGAGGAAGGCATTGCGACTGGCAGCATCGAGGAGATTGAGATGAACGAGGCAAAAGAGATCTTCAACACCATTGATGCACCCAAGGTGGAAGGCGAGGATGACGATGACGACCCGATGGGGGACGGAACGCAGTTAGAGTTGTTCTAACCCTTTATACCTAATGCCGTAAAGTGACACCCATTTTATACACACCTGGATGTCCAGGGGAGTATTTAGCCTCAGCATAAATCAGCTTTCTTGCCTGCTCTACCAATGCGGAAGGGGCGCCTGTATCCTTACATTTGCCAACGCTGATCACCTTTCCATCTTCATCCACAGTACAATCGAGCTCAAAATAGAAATCCTTATCTGCGGATAGCTTTCCAAAGTCAGGTTTTTTCACCCAACCGGCTCCATGTCCGCCACCATTTCCGTTATTCGTACCCGGTCCGTGGTCAAGTCCAAGGCCTTTGCCCGTCTTGTCGCCAGAGCCGGTACCTGAAGTGGTACCACCACTTTTTCCTACAAGTCCCATATCAAACCCCGGGGTGGGTGTTTCCTCCGGGATCACAGCTTTCGAATCCGGGTTTGCGGTGGTAGGGTTACTAACAGGCTTACTAGGTTTCGCTTTGTCGGGCTTACCCGGTGAAGGTTTCGGATTCTCGGGATTGAAATTACCGCCCTCTTCACCATTACCGCCACCCGGATCATTATCCAGAACGATATCCTCGGCCAGTTCAATCTCCTGCACCTCCACAATCATCTCCTCCTCAGGCGGAGGGGGCGGAGTAAGGTGGGTGAAACCACACAATAGCAGAAACACGACCAATACAGCCAAACAAAAGGCCGTGGCCCCTGCGGAAATGTACTTGTTCTTTTCTTCGTAATGCATGACGGGGTGATTTTGAGATTTAATTGGACGGATAGACAGTGGCCATCGCCATGCTGAACTTTGGTTTTGGCGGGTCAGCGGTTTCACGTTCCTTGTTCAGCGATGCGATGACACCCATCAAATCCACCATGCACTGCACCGGCACATCTTTGTGGGCACGCAAGATAACAACATGTTGTTCAGACTGATCCTGATCCATTGCCAAACGCAGTTGTGCGCCCAAAGTGTCAAGAGAGGTTGTACCTTGGTCTTCCGGACTATCGGGAGTAACATGGAATGTCTGAAGCGAGTCCACATACACCGTAAGATTGGCATTTTGTTCCTGCGGCGCTGCATCACTGGAGGGGAGGTCCACGCTAATCATATTCGGAGACACCAGCGTTGAGGTGATGACGAAAAAAATCAGCAGCAAGAACACCAAGTCGGACATGGACGACATGTTGGGTTCAATTTTCTTATTATGACGGGATTTGATAGCCATAGTTCGGAAATTTTAGGGCTATTTGCCGGGTTCGTTGAGAAGATCCATAAACTCGGTGGTGTTCCCTTCAAGCTGGTGTATCAGAGAGGAAACCTTATCCACCAAAATATTATAAAACACGTAGGCGATGATACCCACGATAAGACCTCCTACCGTAGTAATCATAGCGGTATAAATACCACCCGACAAATCACCGACATTGACATTATTGGGGTTGCTGGCCATGGTATGGAAAGCGGAAATCATACCGGTGACCGTACCGAGAAATCCTACCATAGGGGCGATACCCGAGATGGTGGCGATAGAGGAAAGTCGTTTTTCGAGGCGCTGCACCTCCAGCTGACCGGTGTTCTCGATGGCGGTGGAGATGTCACCCAGCGGCTTGCCAATACGTGAAATACCCTTCTCAATCATCCGTGCGAGCGGAGAGGCATTGCCCTTGCAAAGAGCTAATGCTGAATCGAATCTCCCTTCATGGATGAAATCCTTGATATTGTTCATAAAATTGCGATCCACCTTCGAAGCTTCCGACAATGTAAGCCAGCGTTCTATGAACACATAAATCACCCATAACAACATCAGAATCAATGGAATCATAATCCACAGACTTGCGGGAGCAAAAACCAGTTTGAAAAAGGGGATTTTTTCTTCAGTAGGCTTTACAGCATCTAATAAAAACAACACATTCATGATACTAAACTTTATTCTTTAATTTTTTGCAAAATTACAATTGATACACCATTTGCGCCAACATTTTCCATGAATTTTTCAAACATCATAATGTTGAAATTCTTCTTTTTTCAACGCAAAAAAATCCCCGCAAATTGCATACCTTTGCGATAATTTTTATAATTAGGTTTAATTATTTCATTATATGTACGTTGCAACGAAAAACCAGTCGGTTAAGAGTACAAAGAACAGCAATAAAACAAAGGGAGGCAGCGCAAAAAAAGGGGGAAGTTCATCCACAAAGCGTCTCACACAAGAGCACTGGAATAGAATCATTGGCATTCTGCTCCTACTTTTCTCCATCATCACCTTTGTCTCCATCTTGTCGTTTTGGTTCACGCATACCGCCGACGAAGCCTACGTGCAGGGCAACGCAGAGAGTGCCGGCAACTTGTGCCGTGGCATGGGGGCATACCTTGGAATTTTCTTCTGCAACATTTTGCTAGGTTTTTTCGCCATCGGCATCCCCGTCATCACGCTACTCATTGGAACAAAACTCACTTTCAGAAAAGAAAAGGAAAAAGAGGACCAAGAGAAACGGAAAAGACGCATTTGGATCATCACCACCATATTCGTATCTATGGTTTGGCTTTCGATGTTCCTCGCCTATTTCCAAGTCGGCTCGAAGGGCATCAATGCCAATTCTTCAGAATTTCCCGCTGGTGGGTTGGGCATTTTGGTCACCGGATGGTTAGTGAGAATCACCGGTGGTATCGGTTCATTCTTCATCCTTCTCGCCCTTCTCCTTATCATCCTCTTCCTCTGCTACAACATTTCTCCTTCTGTTTTTGCGAAAGCTTTTGAAAAAATAAAGGAAAGAAGGGCCGAACGGCGGCAAAATCAAGAGGAGGAAGATGATGACAACAATGATGATGAAGATGATAACGAGAGCGTTGCTGGCAAAGGGAAGAAAAAACGCAAAAAGGGAGAAGAGCAGCGTGAGACTGAAGAGCTGCCCGGTCAGTATATTGAGGAATTAGGAGGACTGTCGAAGGAGTACGACAACAACACCATCGACCTCAGCGGCGGTGAGACTGCGAAACCCAAACACGAAGAGCCTGCTTCAGAGGTACCCTTCGATATCGTCATCAATAACGCAAAAGGAACCGCTACCCCAGCGGGAACTGAAACGCCTGCTACCGAAGAGGTCAGCGACGAGCAAGCGGTGCCCGAGGAAACGCCAGCGGAGACTCCCCAACTGCCGTTGGAGGACTACGACCCGCGCCTCGACCTCTCGCACTACCAGTTCCCCACCACCGACCTGCTACTCGACTATCAGCCCGCGGTCATTAACGAGACCGCCAAGATGCAGGAGCTGCACGAAAAAAAAGACCGTATTGAAAAGACACTCAAGAGTTTCGGCATCGAGATCAAGAAGATTTTCGCCACCATCGGACCCACCGTCACCCTGTATGAGATCGTACCCGCCGAAGGCGTGCGCATCAGCAAAATCAAGAATCTGGAGGACGACATCGCATTGAGCCTCGCCGCCCTCGGCATCCGTATCATCGCGCCCATTCCCGGCAAGGGTACCATCGGCATCGAGGTGCCGAACGCCAACCCGCAGATTGTGCCGATGAAGGACATCCTCGACTCCGACAAGTTCCAGAACAACAAGTACGAACTGCCCATCGGTCTCGGC
Source organism: Bacteroidales bacterium (assembly GCA_045130235.1). Classification (GTDB taxonomy): domain Bacteria; phylum Bacteroidota; class Bacteroidia; order Bacteroidales; family WCHB1-69; genus UBA1756. The sequence continues at coordinate 239,910 of JBGUPJ010000021.1, read as the reverse complement.
AAGACCATCAGCAACGAGCCGTTTGTGGCCGACCTTGCCAAGATGCCGCACCTGCTCATGGCCGGTGCCACCGGACAGGGAAAATCCGTGGGACTGAACGCCATCATCGCCTCGCTTCTTTACAAGAAGCACCCGTCAGAACTGAAGTTCGTGCTCATCGACCCGAAGAAGGTGGAGTTCACGCTCTATTCGATTATTGAGCGGCACTATTTGGCCATGCTGCCCGGTGCCGACAACCCGATCATCACCGATGTGAAGAAGGTCATCTACACGCTCAACTCTCTGTGTGCGGAGATGGATGCCCGCTACGACCTGCTGCAGCTGGCGCAGGTGCGCAACATCAAAGAGTACAACACCAAGTTCTGCCAGCGCAAGCTCTCCCCCACCAACGGCCACCGCTATCTGCCTTACATCGTGCTGGTTATCGACGAGTTCGGTGACCTCATCATGACCGCAGGCCGCGAGGTGGAGACGCCCATCGCCCGTCTGGCCCAGCTGGCACGTGCCATCGGCATCCACCTCATCATCGCTACGCAGCGTCCGTCGGTCAACATCATCACGGGTGTCATCAAGGCCAACTTCCCGAGCCGTATAGCCTTCCGTGTCACCTCCATTGTGGACTCGCGCACCATCCTCGACGGCAGCGGTGCCAACCAGCTCATCGGCAAGGGCGACATGCTGCTCTCCACCGGCAGCGACTTGGTGCGCCTCCAGTGCGCCTTCATCGACACGCCGGAAGTGGAGGCCCTCACCCGCTTCATCGCCGACCAGCAGGGATATCCCGAGCCGTTCCTCCTCCCCGAATACGTGGAAGAGACCACCGGCAGAGGCGACGACGAGCCCGTGAATCCCAACGAGATCGACTCTTGCTTCATGGACGCCGCCACCCTCATCGTAGAGACGCAGATGGGCTCTACCTCGCTGTTGCAGCGCAAGATGAAGCTCGGCTACGCCCGCGCCGGCCGTATCATGGACCAGCTCGAAGAGTTCAAGATTGTGGGTCCCGCCGTGGGCAGCAAAGTCCGCGAGGTGAAAGTGAAAACCGCTGAAGAGCTGCGGATGATTTTCCAGAGTATGGGACTGATTTAAATGGAAAATGGAAAATTGAAAATTGAAAACTAATCATCGCACATATGCGAACGCAGCGATCCTCAAATTTCACCACCATGATTCTCACCACTAACCAAATACGAGAGAGCGAACGCCAGACGATGGACACCGAACCCATCGCCTCCATCGACCTGATGGAACGGGCGGGCACCCGCTTCGTGGAGCACCTCTCCGAAACCCTGAACCCGAATAGCTTACGCAGCATCTACCTTTTCTGCGGTCCCGGCAACAACGGCGGCGACGGCCTCGTCATCGCCCGCCTGCTGGCACAAAAGTCCATCGAGGTTTTCGTCATCGACTGCTCTTTCGACAAAAAACGCACCGAAGAGTTCCAAACTAACCTGCAGCGTTTCCAACAGCTGAACCTCTCTAACGCCCACCTTGCGCCTTTCGACGAAACCACCCTGCAGCAGCACGATTTCAACGATACTCTCTGCATTGACGCGCTGTTCGGCATCGGTCTCAGCCGTCCCGTGGATGGGAAGTTTCGCGATGTCATCCGTTTCATCAACTACCATTTCAGCGAAATTGTTGCAGTAGATGCACCCAGCGGCTTCTTTTGCGACGAGCACACACCGTACACCGCAGCTCATGTAAGAGCCACCCACACCTTCACTTTCCAGTTCATGAAATGGGAGTTCCTGCTGCCAGCCAACCGCAGCAGCGTGGGAGAAGTAAGCGTGATCGACATCGGCCTACAACTTCCTGAAAGCGTGAAAGAAACAGACCTACTTTGCGAAGATGCCATACAGGTTTGCACCGCCGAGATGGTGAAGCTGATGCTGAGTGCCACCCCCACCGAAAAGTTCTCCAACAAAGGCACTTTCGGTCACGCCTTGCTGATTGCGGGTTCAAAGAAGATGCCGGGAGCAGCCATTCTCAGTGCGACGTCAGCTTTACGGGGCGGGGGCGGCAAACTCACGGTACACTCCACCCCCAATGTAATTGAAGCGCTGCCCATTGCATTGCCAGAGGCCATCCTCGATCCCGACCCGTGTGAAGAGTGCGTGTCGGTATGCTACTGGGAGGAGATGAATGGTTTGAATGCCATCGCCATCGGCCCGGGCATCGGACAATCGCAGAAGAGCGAAGCGCTGCTCAAGTCGCTGCTTTCGGAAGTGCGCTCCCCTATCATTTTTGATGCCGATGCCCTCAACCTTTTAGCCCACAACAAAACCCTTCTTGCCGATCTTCCTCCTCGCTCCATACTCACTCCGCATGTGAAGGAGTTTGAGCGGTTAGCGGGACCCTGCGACAGTCAAACCGACCGTATGATACGGCTGAAACAGTGGGTGATGCGATATCAGGTAACGGTCATCCTGAAGGGGCACAACAGCGTGGTGGCAGTTCCCGACGAGAAGTGGGGCTGTCGGATGGTCATCATCCCCACCGGCAACGCAGGCATGGCCACTGCAGGCAGCGGCGACGTGCTGACCGGACTGCTGCTCGGACTGATGGCCCGCACCCAGCTACCCGAAGTTTCGGCCATCTTGGCGGCCTATCTGCACGGACTGGCCGGCGACCTCGCCTTGGAGCACGAGTCTGAGGAAAGCCTCATCGCCTCCGACATCTGCCATAACATCGGAAAAGCCTTCAAAAAAGTAAGGGATTAGCGCGGCTCCACCTCGTATCGGGTAACCTGAATCTTGCGCTCCAACGAAGCGGAAATGCTATACACCGAATTGCGCTTGTCGTTGGGGTTGTCGCTGACCTCCCGCGCCGCCTTGGAAGAGCCTTCCGGCTCGCTGACAATGACAAGCCTGTTAGCGGCTGACCCCGACAGATAGGGCAAGAAGACGCCTTGTTTATATTCTTTCAGATAATTGACAAAAGAAGCGATACGCCGAGACGAAAGCGCCAAATTGTAATCTGCTTTATGTAAAGGACTTGCAAATCCACACACGGTGATGGTGACGCTATTCCCCGCCGACAAGTCCGACAGCAGCAGCTGTGAAAACTCCTCCAATTTCCGAAAACCATTTTCCACCGAATCAGTGAAAAAGCGCTCAATTTTCTGTCGCGCAAGCTCCGCATCCTCTCCTTTCAACCCGCGGGAATACTCGGTCTTATAAGTCTCTTTCAGAGCGATATAGTCGGCCAGCGTGCTTCTGTAATTGCGGGTGGTAGTGGTGGCCGTTGTGCTCGGATCAGGCTCATCATTATGAAAATAAAGGGTAATAGGCAACAACATCGTCGCCTTTTCCTGCACAGAGACCGTATCAGCGACAATTATATCTTCTTTATTATCAACAACTTCTTCTCTTTCCAACCATTGATAATGATATAAATCGGTGCAACAGGTATCGGCATCGTCTTCCGGATTTTTCGGACGATTGGAGGCAAAATAACCACCCTTATCGTGCCGATTAACGGTAAAATAGATGTCGTTGGCAGTGGAGTTGATGGGAACACCTATATTGGTAGGAGCAGTCCATTTCGACAAAGCCCCTTCGGTATAAAAAACATCGTAACCTCCTATTGTCAAATGAGTTCCATCTGAGCTAAAGTAAAGTCGGCCGTTGTTTTTATCATAAAAAGGCGTGATTTCATTGTCGGGCGTATTGACCACGCTGCCGGCATTGATTGGGTCGTCGAAATGATTGTTTTGATAGATGGAATACCAGATATCGAGTTCGCCGAAGCCACGGGGACGGTCGGAAACGAAATAGAGTACACTATACTCGCCCGCATCCACCCAGTTCGGCTGGGTGGTGGTAGTACCCGGCAGATTGATGCGGCGATTCAGCTGTTGAGGTTTGTTCCAATGTCCTGATTTCCAATCACTACGCCAAAGCGAGCACTGGAGTTTTTTACCCGAATCACGCAAACAACGGGCAAAAATCATCAAAGTTCTATCATCATTAAAAGTAACTCCACAATTATAATATTTGTTATCGTTGACCAATGGCGAAACCGATACCGGCTTCGAGAAACCGCCTACCGTGAGCTGGCTCCGATAGATGCGGGTAGTCCAAAACTGTTCGAAAATATCACCATAATCATCCTCACTTTCAGGGCGAAGCGATGAAAAGAAAAAAGAAGAATCCGGGAATAGCACACCATTATACTCGGAGAACTGCGTATTGATGACATTGGAGACCTCTTCAATTTCTACGGGGATGGTATCATTCTGAATATAAGAAATTTGGCGTTTCCGTTCTTCATCATCCAGCACCTGCTGCGCAACAAGGCCGAAGCTCTGCGCCAGCATCCATCCCAAAAACAAAACTTGAAGCCATCTTTTCATCATCATACCCTTTACATCACATCATACGGACAAGAAAGAATGGCCTTACTTCTTTTCTCTCTGGCCTTTTTAAATATATAGTATAACGACACCTCGAAGCCGCCTCGCGCGTGGCTGGCCACCGTCAGCGAAGAGAAGTTGAGGTCGTAGCTCAATCCTAACCGAAGATTCTCCCATTGCACCACCCCGCAGATGACGAGGGCGTCGGCCCAGCGGTAATAAACCCCACCGCCGGCTGCGAACCGGTTGCTTTTGGGATTTTTGAAGTACTCATACTCCAAAAGGGTGCCGAAGATAATTTCCCGATAGCGATGTTGAAAACTCGCCATTGCCGATGGCGACAGCACCAACTGCTTGGCCACCGGGATATGGGTAGCGACATAAGCCGTGTATTTGCGATGCAGCACACTCTTGCCGCCGTTCAGCGTGGTTGCGGGTTGCGCAAGGTGGCTCACACTCATCCCCACACTGTAACTGCTTCGCTTGTTGGGTGTCAGTGTCCACGCGGCACCGACACCGCAGTCAAAAAAACAGTACTTTTCCCTTTCAAACGTCTCACTGATGGGAATGCCGGGGTTGTATGCGCCGCCCTGAAACTGCTCGTCGAACGAGAGCGCAGAATAGTCTATGGCGCGCTGGTCGAAGCCACAAAAGAAACCCAATGAAATCTTGTTGCGGTTGGCCCGATCCAACGACTTGGTGGCACCCACGAACAGATTGCCTTGGAACGTACGGTACTTGGAATCACCGGCACGGTCGGCGTTGAACTGCACGCCCACGCCGAGAAGGAAACGATGGGCATTGCTCTTCACCACCTGCGCATCGAAAGAGCCGGAAAAGGTGAGGTACGGCTTGGTGACGGCCAGCCACTGCGTCTTCTGGTTCATCCCCACACGGAACAACCCGTCCATCGCGCCCGTATTGGCGGGATTGAGATACAGCGGGTTGGCCTCCCACTGCGAGTAGTGGATGTCCTGACCAAACGAAGGCAGCAGCGAGGCGATAAAAACAGCAATCATCAGCACATAGCGGTACTTGTCGCGCCAGCAGTTGCGCAGATAGCGGCGCAGCTCGTTCTCGCGAGGATTGTTCTGCGGCTCGTAGAACTTCTTGCCGCTGATAGACTCCGGCAGATACTCCTGATTCACGAAATTCTGCTCATAGTCATGCGCATACTGATACCCCTTGTGGTAGCCCAAATCCTTCATCAACTCGGTTGGAGCATTGCGGATATGGAATGGCACAGGCAGGTCGCCAGTCTTTTTCACCCAGCTTAATGCCTCATCAATAGCAAGATAGGAGGCGTTGCTCTTGGGGGAAGAGGCGAGGTAGATGGCAGTTTGGGAAAGGATGATCCGCGCCTCGGGCATACCGATATGATGAACAGCCTGAAAGCAGTTGTTGGCCAACAGCAGCGCATTGGGATTGGCATTTCCGATATCTTCGGAGGCCAGGATAATCATTCTTCTTGCGATGAAAAGGGGATCCTCACCGCCCGCCAGCATTCGCGCCAGCCAATAAACCGCCGCATTGGGGTCGCTGCCGCGCATCGACTTGATGAAGGCTGAAATCACATCATAATGCGTATCGCCCTTTTTATCATAGATGGCCAGATTCTTCTGTATCACCTTCTGCACCAGGGCATTATCCACCACAAGATGGGTGGTGCCTTGCGGGGCAGCATTCACCACTAATTCAATAGCATTCAATAATTTACGAGCATCACCACCCGATACCCGCAACAAGGCCTCATTCTCCTTCATCTCAATTTTCAAGCCTTGTTCCTTTTCATAATAATGAATAGCGGAATCGACAATCTTCTCTAAATCAGCTCTATTCAAACTCTCCAACACATACACCTGGCAGCGGGAGAGCAACGGGGAGATGACCTCAAAGGAGGGATTCTCGGTGGTGGCACCTATCAGCGTCACGATGCCCTGCTCCACGGCCCCTAACAGCGAGTCCTGCTGTGACTTGGAGAAGCGGTGGATTTCATCAATAAAAAGAATAGACTTCCCTTCGGCTTTGCGAGCCTGCTCGATCACCTCGCGCACCTCCTTCACACCGGAGTTGATGGCGCTGAGCATGTAGAACTGTGCTTGCGCAACCTCCGCGATTAGCAGAGCGAGTGTGGTCTTCCCCACCCCGGGAGGTCCCCACAAAATCATCGAGTGCAGATTGCCTGTCTCGATGGCATGGCGCAGACTTGCGCCCTCGCCCATCAAGTGCGGCTGGCCGATATATCCGTCAAGGGTTCTCGGCCTCAATATCTCGGCCAAAGGCTTCTGCACGGCAGAAAGTATTAGTGGACAATCAATTTCTTACGTACCACGTCGCCATTACGCATCACCACCTGCAACAGGTAGGTGCCCTGAGCAAGGCCGTTCAGCTCCATCTCGCCCTGCACCGCATCCACACGCACTCTTCTCACCTGACGACCTAACACATTGTACAGATACACCTCCGCTATGTCCTCGCGGTCGCAACGCAACGTAACCACATCGGTTGCCGGATTCGGATAGACCAGCACATGGTAGTCAACATGGCCATACTGCGGAATACCCGTGGTATCTTCCACCACGATAGTATGGTAAGCGATGCTGCTGCACCCTGAAACAGAGTGGGTTGCCGTAACCGAATAGGTATAAGTTCCCGCTGTGTCGGGTGTGATATAGATCACAGATGATTCTTCGCCCGTATTCCACACGAAGCTACAGTTGTTGGCCTGTGCCACCAGCATCTCCGTACCTCCGAGGGTCATCTGGTGAGCACCGATGATATTGACTGAAGGCTGTCCATAGACAAAAAGCGTCAGCGTGATGGTGCTGTCGCATCCCAGATGTGAGGTGCGATGGAAGGTGAATGTACCCGAGATGGTGCCGGCCTCGAACACTGTATCGTTCCACGTGTAGGGCAATTCATTCTCGCAAATACGCAGCAGTTCGCTCTGTGCGTATGTCTGATTAACAGTAAGATGCAGTGTCCACACGCTGTCGCAGCCGTGCGAAGTGGTATGGTTGAACACATAGTCGCCCGTGGTAGTTCCCATCTGGAAGGTGCGGTTCTCACGTTCATAATAGTATGGAAGATCGCTGGAACAGATGGTCAGACTTTCGCCTTCTTCATAATAGGGATAGATGGAAAGATTGAGGGTGATGATACTGTCGCAGCCATAGATGTTGGAGTATGCGAAACGATAGGTACCCGACTGCGAACCGATATCGAAAGTAGTGTCGGTCTGTGCGAAATAGTACGGAAGGTCGTTTTCACAAATTTGCAAATTGACATTCTGCACGAAGGTAGGCCGCACGGTGAGCGCAAGCGTCACGATGCTGTCGCAGCCGTCCTCGCTCTGCAAGTTGTAGGTGAAAGTACGGCTGGTTGTACCCTCGGGGAAGGTGATGTCGCGCCAAGTATAAGGCAGGTCGCTCTCGCAAATCACTAACGACTCATTCTCCTCAAAGGTGGGATTCACCGTCACGTGGAGAGTGACGATGCTGTCGCATCCGTGGATGGTCTGACGATAGAAGACGAAATCGCCCGTGGTGGTACCTTCCAAGAAGGTGGTATCGCGCCACTGCAACGGGAAGCCGTTCTCGCAAACCTCCAACGCCTCCTCCTGCGCATAGCTCGGATGCACAATCAGCGCCAAGGTCACGGTGCTGTCGCAGCCCAGCGACGAGGTGCGGGCGAACTGATAGATACCGCTCTGGGTACCTTCAGCGAAAACCGTGTCGCGCCACGTATAGGGCAACTCGTTCTGACAGATCACATCGGCGGTATGAACCTCATAAACAGGAAGTACCGTCAGATGGAGGGTTAGCATACTGTCGCAACCATTCACCGTAGTACGGCCGAAGCGGTAGTTGCCCGACAGCGTGCCCACCTCGAACAGGGTATCCACAGCCTCATAGAGGTACGGCAGCTCGCTGGCGCAAATGGTGATAGCATCTTCATTTTCATAGATGGGATTAACGGTGAGATGCAGCGTCACCACACTGTCGCAACCATACTGGTTGGTGAGGTGGAACTCTCGAGTCTGCGACGCGGAACCTACTGGGAAGACCTCTCCCAAGAAGGCGATGGGCAGGTCGTTCTGACAAACCGTCACATATTCATCGGCGGCTGAAACAGGATTAACGGTAAGGTGCAGTACCACGGTGCTGTCGCAACCGTCCACGGTAGTACGCTCATACTGGAAGTCGCCGCTCTGTGTTCCTGCGGGCAGGGTAACATCGCGCCATGTGTAAGGAAGCTCAGGCTCGCAAAGGGTCAGGCTCTCTTCCTGCTGATAAGACGGATTCACCGTCAGGGTCAGGATGACCACGCTGTCGCAGCCTGCTGCAGACGGTCTTTCAAACAGATAGGTACCGCCGCGTGTGCCAGGCTGGAAGACCGTGTCGCGCCATGTGTAGGGCAGGTCGCTCTCGCAAATGGTCGCCTCTTCATACTGGCGGTACAGCGGATGCACCACCAGACGAAGCACCCAGATACTGTCGCAGCCGTACTGCGTCTGCCCAGCAAAAGAATAGGTACCCGTTGTATAAGTTCTGTCAATCACTTCATCGTTCCAGATGAACGGGATGTCGCTTTCGCACACTTCTATAGTCTCGCTGCCGCCGAAGCTCTGACGGATGTTCAACGTCAGATAGACAATGCTGTCGCAGCCCTGGGCAGTCTGACGACGGATAACGTAAGTATCGGTGGGGGTGCCCACGTGGAAGACTGTGTCATAATAGGTGAACGGCAGTCTGTTGCGACAAAGGTCAATAGTTTCGTAACGCTCTGTCGGATGGTTGACCGTAAGGTTCAGCGTCACCACACTGTCGCATCCATGGGCGCTCGTCAGATGGCGCACAACGGTCTGCGTTTCACTGCCTTCTTGGAAGATAGTGTCGCCGAAAGTATATGGCAGGTCATCGGAGCAGATGGTAGAGGAGAGTTCGCGGCTATAGGTAGGATGAACAATCAAGGTGAGGGTGGCGGTGCTGTCGCACCCGGCGGCATTGGTACGGGAATAGGTATAGACTCCGCTCTCGGTGCCCACTGTGAACACCTGATCGCGCCACACGTATGGCAACTCGCTGGCGCAGATCTCCACGGTCTCCTCTGAGGAGGTGGCCTCGCGGATGTCAAGTGTCAGCGTCACGATGCTGTCGCAGCCCTGTACGGTTGTCTTGTTGAATACCATTGTGCCACTCTGCGCATCGGTGCTGATGGTAGTGTCACGCCAAGTATAGGGGAGCTCGCTACGGCAAAGGCTCAACACCTCATGCTCATCGTAGGCGGGATGAACCACCAGAACAAACGTCACGATGCTGTCGCAGCCGAGTGAAGTTTCACGATTCAGCACAAAAACACCACTACGGGTATCCTGTCCGAAAGTTGTATCTCTCCAAGTATAAGGCAGTTCCTGCTGACAGATCTGCGCATATTCCACTTCATACTTGCTCTCATTCACCACTAGGTGCAAAGTCACGAGGCTGTCGCAGCCATGGATGGTGTGACGGGTGAAGAGAAAGTCGCCGCTCTGGCTACCGCTTTCAAAGACTGTGTCGCGCCAAGTATAGGGAAGTGCCTGCTGACAAATGGTGTCGTATTCATCCAAGTAGGAAGCGGGATAGATGGTGACGGAAAGATTGACAATGCTGTCGCATCCGTCAGCGGTAAGGCGGTGGAACTGATAGGTAGAATCCACACTGCCCACCTCGAAGGTGGTGTCGCGCCACACTGCCGGCAGCTCGTTCTGGCAGAGTTCCAAAGTTTCGAACTGTTCCACCGAATAATGAACGGTGAGATTCAGAATAACCACACTATCGCATTGAAATTCTGCGGCTCTGTAGAGGGTATCCACATAAACGCCCGTCTGTGCGTAGGTCCTGCCATTCCATTCCACGCTATCGCAAACAGTCATCACAGTCGTGTCGGCCACCACAAGACAGTAGGGTGTGAAAGTGACGGGGCCGGCCAGCGGGCTGGGGTTGGCGGGGTCGCACATGGCCTGCACATACAGGTCGTAGGGCTGTTGACCCGTAAGTCCAGTAAGATAGAGGATGGTATCGTTATGGTTGATGGAGATTCCTTCTGATGCAGGGTCAAAGCCGGCGGGGCCGTACACCGCGCGCCATTCGTTCTCGATGCTTCCTGCTTTCCAGCTGGCGGTGGCGGTGGTCATCATCACATCGCTCACCTGAATGTCGGTAACTGTCGGGCAGGGCAGGAACTCCACAGAGAAGTTGTCGATGACACAGCGCCAGTCCCATGAGGTGGAGGCCGAGTACCAGCGGAAAGCCAGCCTTGCGCCGTCAGGAATGTTAGTGCCTGCCAGCGAGTATTCGTGCGGGGTGGCCGTTGTGGTAGAGGTCACGCTTTCCAGCGGCACAAAGGTGGCGGCATCCAGCACGTTGGTCATGTAACCGAAGGTCAGTTGGCTGCCGGAGACATTATCCATACGGGAAGAGAAGCTCACCTTCACCCCGTCGAGATCGGAGGCGAACCACGGCACCGCCACATAGTTGTCGGCGGAGTAGCCCGCCGCATCGCGAGCGGTCAGCACGAGACCATTGATGCCGCTGCCGGGGTAGTACGTACTGACATGCGGTTGGCGGCCAGCCGCAGCTGCCGACAGAGAGCTCCAGCAGGTGGGCATCGGTCCTTCCACCGCGACCCCCGTACCGGTGTAGCTCTCCATATCTTCCAAATAGGGAATGGAGGCCGACTCGCAAGGGGTAGCTGCCAATGCTGCTACCGACCACTCGGAGAGGGAGTCGATAGAGCAGACTGCCCGGACATACAGCTGATAGGTGGTTCCTGGCTGAAGTCCCGTAAAGGTGTAGTAGGGCTGTGACACTCTCACGGTCGTAATGGCACCAGGAGCATCCCCTTGTGGCACACAGTCCACCTCCCATGCCGTCTCTCTCCAAGCCCGTTGCCACTCCACACGGATCTGGCTGTCAGACAACGGGGAGCAACTGGTAATGGACGGCACAAGGCAGAGTTCGAGCGAATCCACAGACACAAGGTCGATGGCGCAATGGGCGCAGGTATCCAAATTCACCCATGAGAATGCGAGCCTATCGTCACTGGTGAGCGACAGACCGCGAAGACTGATGAAATGCTCAACAGCACTGGTGGAATTTGAGATGACTTGAATCGGGACAAAATACGAAAACACCCCTTCGACATGCCAGTAGCCAAAAGAGAACTGGCCGAGGGTATCATTCTCCATTTTTGTGGTAAAAGTGATACCCAGCGCATCATAATCGGCGGCAAAGGCGGGCATAATCACGCAGTTGGAAATGCCGTATATGGAGCTGTCGCCCGCGGTGAGCAGCAGGGCATTGCTGTCGGGGGCGAAGTCGGCCGACACGTGAGGGGCGTAAGTGCTGTCGCTGCCCATGAATACAGGCTCCCAGCAGTCGGGCAGGATGCCGCGCACATTGGCGGCAGTGGCACTGTCGCTGTCGAAATTACACTGCATCGGCACCGCTGAAGGAAGGCACCCCACGCTCTGCGCTCTCATCAGAGAGGGCGAAAATAGAAGCATCATTGTGGAAAAGAGACATAAAGCGAGCAATTTCACGCCCATGTCTTTACAATTCGTCATTTTTTCAAACCCAGACATCTTTTCTTTCATAATATATAAATTCATAATTTTCAATTATTTACAAATTACAAAACCTCTTCATAAACTTTTCACAACAAGCCTAATTACACATTTTATGAAAATTGAGGCAAAAGTACAGATTTTTCAAGACATGACAATGATAAAAAAGTATAATTATTACAAGAAAAAATTATATCTTTGCACTTTCTAAAAAATGACAAAAATGATTCAGACCCGATTTGAAACAGAAGGCTGTCAGACCTTCCTTCCTGAAGTGCCCACAGCGGTACATAACCGATTGGATGACGCATATTTACAGCTGGTCAACCGCAATGGTGCAGGCAACGACTTTCTCGGCTGGTTAGACCTGTCCGAAGCTGCCGGAAGCAGCGAGATAGAGGATGTTAAGCGTGTGGCCGCCCGCCTCAAGGAGTTATCACAAGTGGTGGTGGTCATCGGCATTGGAGGCTCGTACCTCGGTGCCCGCGCCATCATCGAGGCCTTGCAGCCGCATTTCAGCGACTTGAATCCCTCTCCTACCGCCCCCACCGTACTATTCGCCGGCAACAACATCAGTGAGGATTATCTATCTGATTTACAGAATATTTTAGACAAAAAAGAGTATTCTCTCATCGTCATCTCCAAATCCGGCACCACTACCGAGCCGGCCATCGCCTTCCGCATCCTGAAACAGCATTGCGAGAAGAAATATGGCAAGGAGGGAGCGAAGAAGCGCATCGTGGCCATCACCGACCGGCAGCGTGGGGCCCTCAAGCAGTTGGCTACCCAAGAGGGGTACGACACCTTCGTCATCCCCGACAATGTGGGCGGCCGCTACTCGGTGCTCACTCCTGTGGGACTGCTGCCCATCGCCGTGGCGGGTTACGACATTGACGCGCTGCTGGAAGGCGCCCACCGGATGCACGAACTGCTGCTGGCCGACAAAACGCTCCAAGGAAACCCTGCCATGCATTATGCGCTCATCCGTAACCTATTGTATTGCAATGGGAAACGAGTGGAGCTGATGGTGGCCTACGAACCTCGCCTTTATTACCTCATCGAATGGTACAAGCAGCTGTTTGGCGAAAGCGAGGGCAAAGAAAACCGCGGCATCTTCCCCGCCGGCTGCATCTTCTCCACCGACCTGCACTCGTTGGGGCAGTACGTGCAGGAGGGGCAGCGGATGCTGTTCGAGACCGTCATCTCGGTAGAAAAGAGCCATCATACGCTTCCCATCCCCTTCGATGAGCAGGACACCGACGGACTCAACTACCTGCAAAAGAAGAGCATCACCGAGGTCAATCATGCCGCTGAGAACGGCACCCGCGCCGCCCACATCGCCGGCGGTGTACCCAACCTGCGCATCGTCATCCCCGAAATCAACGAGCATACGCTTGGCGAGCTGGTATTCTTTTTTGAATTTGCCTGCGCAATTGGAGGTTATCTGTTGAAAATCAATCCTTTCGACCAGCCTGGAGTGGAAGCCTACAAGAAGAACATGTTCCGCCTTCTCGGCAAAAAATAAAATCGTATTTTTGCAGCCAAATTTCCCACTATGTCAAGAAGCAAAAATGAGATGGGCAATGTGTCCCATCTGGGCAACCACCAGAACCACTACAACAGCGACTACTCCCCCGCCCTTTTAGAGGCATTCGACAACAAGCACCCCGACAACGAATACGTGGTGACGCTTGACTGTCCGGAGTTCACCTCGCTGTGCCCTGTGACCGGCCAGCCCGACTTCGGCCATATCATCATCCGCTACATCCCGAGAATCAAGATGGTGGAGAGCAAGAGTTTGAAACTCTACTTGGGCAGTTTCCGCAACCACGGCGATTTTCACGAGGACTGTGTGAACATCATCATGAAAGACCTCATCGCACTTATGGATCCGCGATACATTGAGGTGACCGGCCTGTTCAATGCGAGAGGCGGCATCGCCATACAACCCTTTGCCAATTACGGCGATGAGAGCCATCAGGAGATGGTTCGTCAGCGCCAGCTGGCTTATCTCAACCAACAGTAGCCGCCATGAGCAAAGACGCTGTCATCATCCTATCGGGCGGCATGGACTCGACCACCATGCTGTATGAGTTTCATGACGAGATAGGCCTCGCCATCACTTTCGACTATGGCTCATTGCAGAACAAACGGGAGCAGAAGTTTGCGGACATGCACTGTAAAAAACTGGGTATCAAGCACATCATCATTCCGTTAGAGTTCATGGGGAAATATTTCAAGAGCTCGCTGCTGATGTCACCCGATGACATTCCGGAAGGAAGGTATGACGATGAAAACATGCGCTCGACGGTGGTGCCGTTCCGCAACGGCATCATGCTGGCGGTGGCTTGCGGCATGGCCGAGAGCAACGGGCTGAAGCGAGTGATGATGGCCAACCATGCCGGCGACCATGCCATCTATCCCGACTGCCGGCCGGAGTTCGTGGCGGCAATGTCGGCGGCGATGTCGGCAGGCACCTACGAAAATGTGGAGCTGTGCGCCCCCTACACGGGACTCAGCAAAACCGACATCGCATTAAGGGGCAAACAGTTAGGCATCAACTATGCGGAGACCTACTCCTGCTACAAAGGCGGCGAGGTGCATTGCGGGGTGTGCGGCACCTGTCAGGAACGGCGGGAGGCCTTGCGGGAGGCAGATATAGAAGACCCCACACGGTACGAGCGGTAAGAATGACTGCGAACCCCAACCCAATTTATCGCCGTAGAATAAAGATAATCAGATAATTAATCCTTACCCGTTTCGCACCATCACATGCAAATATTCGGTAGTATTGTGGGCATGGTGGGTGCGATTTTCGTCTCTGTCGGCCTTGAAACGCTGATTTTTCATTTCGATACAGTCGTACCGACCATATTTTGACATGATTTGTCGGATGGTTTCGGGGGAAAGCAAACCTTCATTATTATAGGAAAGAAAAACATAATGGAAACGGGCATTCTTCAGCAGGTCATCGAAAGCGGCAAACACTTTCACGCGGCTGCAGTAGCGGGAACGCTGATAAGGACCGACACCCGTTTTCCCTTTAGGAACGAAGGGTTGACAATTAGATATCGTATTCAGTATATGATAGTTAGCCCCATATTGCCGCACATTATAGGGGGGGTCGAGGTAGAGAATGTCGCCTTCCACACGGCGAATCAAGCTATTGGCATCTTCCTGATAGACCTCATTTTGCTGATTGGCAGGCTCGAAAACGGCAGGAGAAAGCACCAACGGTTTCTTGGCCATCGGTTTCAAATTTTTGAGAAAAGCACCATAGACGGAAGCAGTGTTTGCCAGTCTGTCAGCTTCCTCCAACAGACTGCAAATCAAGAAGTAATACATATCTTCCGAAATACTTTTCTCTGCCAACCACTCCCCAATAGCGCGGCGCATAGCATCGATTTTCATGCCGTTGGCATCGGAGAAATAACAACGTCCGCTGCCGCTGCCGAGGCAATAATTCTGATAGATAAATCCATCGCTGGCAGGGGGCAGATTGTTGAGCTCACTAAGCCAAAACTTCCAGTCTGACAAATATTTACAATTTCCAATATAGTTTCTGTTAAGAACAAAACTATATGGCTCGAGGTCGTTGGCAACCACCTTGCGCACCAGTGGTTTGACCGCACATCCCACCGCACCTGTCCCGGCAAAAATGTCGCAGAAGATTTTGTCCGACCAATCCTCGCCCACCACGTCGCGCATGGCACCGAGGAGGAAGCCTGTCATCCTGTTCTTGGAACCGATATAGTTCATCGCTACTTGACCCGCAATTTACGCCCAATCTGAAGGATAGTGGTCTCCTTTATCTTGTTGAGTTTGCACAGTTTTTTCACGGTGGTATGGTACTTGCGGGCGATAGAGCTGAGCGTGTCACCCTTACGCACCTTGTAATATTGCGGAGAGGAAGTGCTTTGTTTGGGTTGGGAATTGGTTTGTTGTGATTGTGTGACATTCTGACCATCAGCATTTTGCGCTAATGTATCTGCAGATAATGCTGTGGTGTCGGAAGCTTCGGGCACATTGCGGTTGCCATTCACCACAGTAAAATGCTGTTTGGAGCGGTCGATGTTGGTGTATGCCTTCGACATCGTGGACACAGAAATGTCCACATTATGGCTGACCGCCCGGGCCGAGTCGGTGAGACGGTGGGCAAAGAGCCATTCGTAAGTATCTTCAAGATAGAAGATTTTGGCCAATGCTCCGTGGCTTTGTCCGGGCAGCTTGGTGAAACGCAGGCGGGAGGTGTCGCCGCAGGCTTTCATGGCATTGACAATTTTCTGTGATTGGGAGAAAGCGATGGCCTTGTCGGCGGTGCCGTGCAGAATCCACAGTGGCACTTCACAGAGCGGGCAGTGGTCGGTGAGGTTGCTGCCCCCGCACAGGGCCATCGCCGCCGCTACTTTGTTGGGATAGGCGGCCACAAAATGGATGGTGCCGTAGCCTCCCAGGCTCATCCCTAAAACATAAAGTCGGTTGGTATCAACAGGATAGCGGGCTTCCACCCACTCAATAACACTCATAATCTTAGCCGGGTTCCACGAACCACCCGGGTTTTGCGGGGCCACCACCACCGCATCAATTTTCCTTCCCATATTCAACGCATCGAGCGGACCATACTTGCGCACCCGATTCAGGTCGCTGCCGCACAGGCTCTGACCATGCAGAAAAAGCACAATCGGCTTCTGAACCTCCGCGGAGTCGCAGCCCGCAGGAGTATAAACCCAGAAATTATACCCATTCGGCACCTGGTGAGTGAAAGAAGAAAGCACCTGAGCAGCCAACCACATGGGCATTACCATAGCAAAAAACAATATCCATCTCTTCATCATTCTGTCTTCTTTTTAAAATAACGTGCAAAAATACAAAAAAATCACGAAGCCTCAAAATTTCACCGCAGAATGGAACATAATCAAAAGATTATTGTTACTTTTGCACCTCAAACTCTGAAAGGAATGAAAAAAGGAATTTTAACCCTTATTATCTCTTTAATAATTTGTGTATCAATCACTTCATGTCATAAAGATTGTGTATGCAAATACTATCGGGATGGCAAATTGTATGACATCAAAACGTGGGATGACAAGCATGTGACGGATGAAGACTGCGAAGGGATGAATGACTCCCGCGAAATTTCCATCCCGTTGGACCAGATTGAAGAGATTCCAGTGGATGAGGTAGAGATCGTGAACATGACAGTAGTTTGCAAAAGAGACAAATAACAAAACAGAATATTAACCCAAAACCATCAACCAAAACAATGAAAAAGCTAATTTCTGGCATTCTTTTTTCGGCATTGGCCATCGCATTTTTAAGTTCATGCGAACCCAGCGACTGTTTATGCAAATATTATGACGAAAACGACCAGCTGCTCGGCTACGACAGCTGGGACGGCAGTGACATGAGCGCAAGCGACTGCGCCAACATGGAGAGTGACAACACCGTTGAGGTCAATGGCGACGAAGTGGTAGCCAGCAATGTTTCTTGTTCCACCTCATGGTAGAAAAACCCTTTGACAGTGCGTTGCACGAGCGCGAGGGTATTGAGCAGCCGGCTCAAGTAAACCCGTACTTGCAGCGGAAGCGGCGTCGCGACCTCTCGGTAGAGGATTATGTGGCGGGCATCCGGCGGGGCGACCGTGTCATTTTGAGCCGTGCCATCACGCTGATAGAGAGCACCCATCCCGACCACCAGAAGGTGGCGCAGCAGGTCATCGAAGCCTGCCTGCCCTACGCTGGCAACTCGCTGCGCATCGGCATCACGGGCGTACCAGGTGCCGGCAAGAGCACCTTCATCGAGGCGTTCGGCACGCATCTCACCTCCATCGGCAAAAATATCGCCGTGCTGGCCATCGACCCCAGCAGCGAGCGGTCGAAAGGGAGTATCTTGGGCGACAAGACACGCATGGAGCAGCTCTCCACCGACCCGCACGCCTTCATCCGCCCCTCCCCCTCAGGCCTCACCCTCGGCGGTGTGGCCCGCAAAACCCGCGAGACCATCATCTTGTGCGAGGCCGCCGGCTTCGACGTCATCATCGTGGAGACAGTCGGCGTGGGACAGTCGGAAACCGTCGTCAAGTCGATGGTCGATTTCTTCCTGCTCATCATGCTGGCCGGCGCCGGCGATGAACTGCAGGGCATCAAGCGCGGCATCATGGAGATGGCCGACGCACTCGTCATCAACAAGGCCGACGGCGACAATGTGACACCCGCCGAACTGGCCAAAACCAAATACCAGTCGGCCCTCCACCTGTTTCCCAAGAACGAAAACGGATGGAACGTGCCCGTCACCACCTGCTCGTCGTTAGAGAACACCAACATCAACAAAGTGTGGGACATCATCACCGAGTTTGAGGTGCTCACCAAAGGCAACGGCTATTTTGCCAAGAACCGCAACGAGCAGAATGTCAAGATTTTCTATGACTGGATAGAGTTCACTATCCGCAACAACTTTTTCAACAACCCCCACGTGCAGGCCGCCATCGAGAACGAGCTTCCCAGAGTGCAGGCGGGCGAAATCACCCCCTATCAGGCCGGCAATGCAGTGATGGGGATAGAAGACGAAAAAAAGATTACAAAATAAAGTCGTATTTTTGCACTAAATTTACACATCATGTTACAAATTCAATTATTACGCGAAAATCCAGAAGAAGTCATTGCAAGACTGAAAGTTAAAAATTTCGACGCCACCGAATTGGTCCAAAATATCCTCGAGCTTGACACGCAGTTGCGCCAGATGAAGAAAAATCTTGACAACAACCTGATGGAGCAGGGCAAGATCGCCAAATCCATCGGACAGATGTTCAAGGAAGGCCGCCGCGAAGAGGCCGAACAGATGAAGGCACAGACCGCCGAGCTAAAAGTTCAAGAGAAAGAATTGCAAGCCGAGTTGGATGAGAAAGGTCAGAAAATCAACGAGATGATGGTGCTTCTGCCGAACATGCCACACGCTTCCGTGCCGAACGGCAAAGGGGCTGAAGACAATGAGATCGTTTATCAGGAAGGCGATGCCACCCCGCTGGGCGAGGGCTGTCTGCCTCATTGGGAATTGGTGAAAAAGTACGACATCATCGACTTCGACCTCGGCAGCAAGATTACTGGCGCAGGTTTCCCTGTTTATAAAGGGAAAGGTGCCAAGATGCAGCGCGCGCTCATCAACTTTTTTCTGAACAGTGCCACCGAAGCCGGCTACTTGGAGGTACAGCCCCCGTACATGGTGAACGAGGCCTCAGCCTACGCCACCGGCCAGCTGCCCGACAAGGAAGGGCAGATGTATCATGCCACCCTCGACAACTTCTACCTCATCCCCACTGCGGAAGTGCCGGTGACCAACATCTACCGCGATGTCATCCTGAAAGAGAGTGATTTCCCCATCAAGAACTGTGCCTACTCGGCCTGCTTCCGCCGCGAGGCCGGCTCGTACGGCAAGGATGTGCGCGGACTCAACCGTCTGCACCAGTTCGACAAAGTGGAGATCGTTCAGATTGAGCATCCCGACCGCTCGTATGAGACCTTGGAGCAGATGAAACAGTACGGCATGTCGCTGCTCCAAAAGCTCGGACTTCCGTTCCGCGTGCTGCGGCTGTGCGGTGGTGACATCAGCTTCACTTCAGCCCTCACTTACGACTTGGAAGTCTTCTCAGAGGCGCAACAGAAATGGCTGGAAGTCAGCTCTATATCTAACTTTGAAAGCTATCAGGCCAACCGTCTGCACCTGCGTTTCAAGGATGCTAATGGCAAGATGCGCCTCGCCCACACCCTCAACGGAAGCGCCCTCGCCCTCCCGCGCATCATGGCCGCCCTCATCGAAAACAACCAGACTCCCGACGGCATCATCGTGCCCGAAGTGCTCCGTCCCTTCACCGGCTTCGACCTCATCAACTAATGAAAAAACTGCTCACCCTTCTTCTTCTCTCCTTTGTCCTGTGTACCGCCATGGGACAGAACCAGCGTTCCCAAGAGGAACAGTTGGGCATTCAGTATTATCAAAACGGAGAGTTCGAGAAGGCAGCGCCCATGTTTGAGAAGGTTTATAACGCCAATCCCAACTCCTACATCTACTATTATTATTACCAAACCCTTCTGCAACTCGGCGATTTCAAAGAGGCGGAAAAGGTGGTGAAGAAACAGCAGAAAAAATTCCCGACCACCCAACGCTACAAAATCGACCTCGGCTATATTTATGAGAGTTCAGGAGAAATGGAGAAGGCGGAACAGGTGTATAACAATGCCATCAAGGAAGTGCCCGCAAAAGAGCAGAATGTAAGGGAGTTATACAACGCATTTCTGGCACGGAAACAATACTCCTACGCCATCGCCACTTTGGAGCGCGGACGTAAGCTGCTCAACAACCAGCAGCTGTTTGTCAGCGAGCTGTCGAATGTGTATATCCAGACCAACCGTACCGACATGGTGGTGCAGGAAGCATTGCGTTTGGTGAGCGACAATGTGCAGGGCAAGGTGCCCGAGGTGCAAAAAATCATCCAAAATCTGCTCGCTACTGACGAGGACAAGCAGAAATACACCATCGTACTCAACACTTTACAACAAAAAACGCAGGAGGAACCGGGAAATGTGTGTTATGAAATTATCCTGCAGTGGGTGTATGAGTTAGATAAGAATTACGATGACGCTTTGGTGCTGGCCAAGGCTATTGATCGCAAACAGAAAGGGGACGGCCAACGGGTATTTGCCCTCGCGAAGGATGCCAACCGGGCCAAGGCATACGATGCGGCCATCGCTGCGCTGGAGAATATCATCCAGAGAGGTGCCGACAACACCTACTATGCTGATGCGAAGTTCCTGCTGTTAGATGTCAAGTACGACAAGCTCTCCTCCACCTCCCCAATCGACAAGGCGGAGGCACAACGGCTCGCCGATGAATTTTCGGAACAGCTGCAAGAGTACGGACTGCACCAGGGCACGGCCGACTGGACCCGCAAGTATGCGCACCTGTTAGCCTTCTACATCGACCAGCCCGAAGAAGCGAAAAACATCCTGAAACAGGCGATCGCCAACTCCACCCGCGACCTTAAGGAGCGGGCGAACTTCAAAACCGATCTCGCTGATATTGAGCTTTATATGGGTGATGTATGGGAAGCCTCCCTCCATTATTCCCAAGTGGACAAAGACCTGCCCAACGATGTGATCGGGCAGAATGCCAAATTCAAGAATGCGAAACTCTCTTTCTATATCGGGGAGTTTGAATGGGCGAAAAGTCAGTTAGACGTGCTGCGGGCCGCCACCTCCAAGCTCATCGCTAATGACGCCATGTATTTCTCGTTGCTCATCACCGACAATGAGGAGGAGAGCGATGAGGACATCGGGCTTTTTGCCGACACCAACCAGACCAACCAGCCGCTGCGCTACTACGCCAAAGCCGACTTCCTCATCTTCCAAAACAAAGATGATGAAGCCGATAAAATGCTGGATTCCGTACTGATTGTGTCACCCTACGGGAAACTCGCCGACGACGTGTATTACCAGAAGGCGAAACTGGCCATCAAACGGAAAGACTATTTGGGAGCGGAACAGCTGTTAGGGAAGATTGTTTCGAACTACTCGTACGACCTATTGGCCGACGATGCCACCTACCTGATGGCGCAGCTCTACGACTATTATCTGAAAGATACTGCCAAAGCGATGGAGCTGTATCAGAAGATGTTGAAAGATCATCCCGACAGTCTTTACACCAACGACTCGCGTAAACGCTACCGCGAACTGCGCGGCGATACTTTCTAACCGATTTCCATGACCGACCGCGCAACACAACTGGAGCAGAGTAGTATCGGCAGAATGCTGTTTGTGTTTGCGCTGCCCGCCATCATCGCCACCTCGGCCACTTCTGTTTACAACATTATCGACCGCATCTTCATCGGTCATGCTGTGGGGGAATTGGGATTGGCTGGCATGACGATTGCGTTGCCGGTGATGAACTTAGCCACTGCTTTTGGCACGCTCGTGGGAGCCGGGGCCGCCGCGCTCACCTCCATCCGTCTCGGTGAGCGAGAAAACGACAAAGCCACACTGATATTGGGTAACGCCTTGCTGCTCAACATAATCATTAGCATTGCCTTCACCGTTATTATGCTTCTCTTCCTCGACCCCATCTTGCTGATGTTTGGGGCCAATGAGGTCACCCTCCCCTACGCACGGCCCTTTCTCCAGATCATTCTTGCCGGCAACCTCTTCACCCACATTCTGTTTGGGCTGAACAGCATCATGCGCGCCAGCGGCTACCCCTTCAAGGCCATGTTCTCCATCCTCATCACCGTGGCCTGCAACCTCATTCTCGCCCCCATCTTCATCTTCGCCTTCGAGTGGGGAATGCGCGGGGCGGCCACCGCCACTGTCATCTCGCAGTTTGTCGGCATGTGCTGGGTGCTGGCGCACTTCAGCCAGTCAAAATCTCGCATCCATTTCCAGAAAAAGTTCATCCGCATCCACCTCAGAACCGCACTCGCCATTTTCGCTATCGGCCTCTCCCCTTTCATCATTCATGTCTGCGCATCACTTATCAATGTATTCATTAACAGACAATTAGACCAATACGGCAACTTCGCCATCGCCACCTACGGTATCATCGCGGCCTTGCAGTCACTGGTCGTCACCATGGTGCTGGGACTCACACACGGCATGCAGCCCATCGTGGGCTTCAACTACGGGGCACGCCACCACGACCGTGTGATGAAGACCTACCGACTCACGCTTTTGTGGGCGACCATCATCTGCGCCACCTTCTTCTTGGCTATCGAATGCTTCCCAGAGCAGATTGCCCACGCCTTCACCGATGATTCACAGATGATTAGCGCTGCCATCTCTGCCCTGCGCATCAGTTGCGCCGCCATGCTGGTGGTCGGCTTCCAGATTGTGACCTCCACCTTTTTCCAAGCCATCAACAAGGCCGTGGTCTCCATCTTCCTGTCGCTCCTGCGGCAGCTCATCTTCCTGCTGCCTTTCCTCTGGTTTCTTCCCCGAATGTTGTCCATCAACGGAGTGTGGTGGTCGATGCCAGCAGCCGACTTCTGTGCCGCTGCGGTAACGGCAGTGGTCATGGCCTTCGCAACCCGCAAACTCGTACGCCAGTCCTACCCTTCCAAAACCGAAACTCCAACAACGTCAATCTATTAAACCATTCAATAATATGAAAAAAATCCTATCCTTCCTCCCCATCATTATCGCACTTCTATGCTGCACCAACTGCAAACATCCTAAGCTCCCTACTCCTGACCCAACCCCACAAAAAGATACTGTAAAACAAATAGTTACAAAAATTGACACACTCACTCCCGACACCGAGACTGAGGCGGCCATGCGAGCATTAGGGTTGGTGGATATTCAGGAAATCGAGCCGACCATTCAGGTTCATCTGGTCTATTCCACACCCGACAATTTCACCCATACTATATTATATAAAGACATCCACAAAGCTTTCATGCTGCCTGTGGTGGCCGACAAGCTGAAACGAGCGCAGGAACAACTCAAGGCGCAGCATCCCGATTACAGCCTGATGGTGTATGACGCAGCGCGTCCGCTCAGCGTGCAGTGGGACATGTGGGAGGTGGCAACAGCCACTAACACAACCTATTATGTGGCCGACCCCCGCAAAGCGCAGGGATTGCATAACTACGGAGCAGCAGTGGATATCACCATTGTGGACGGTCGTGGCGACCCCATTTCCATGGGCACTCCGTTCGACTGGTTTGGGGTGGAGGCGCACATCACGAATGAAGATTCGCTGGTGAAGAGCGGCGCTATCAGTCAGCAGGAGTTAGACAACCGCCTGCTGCTGCGCAAGCTCATGACCGACAATGGGATGCTGACCATCCGTTCGGAGTGGTGGCACTTCGAGCTGATGCGCGGTCCAGAGGCACAAGCTACCTTAAAACTTGTGGAATAAAAGATTGGGGAGAATTAGTTTTCTCCTTTAATACTCATTTTCAGAATATTGACTTCTGCCTGCGTAAGAAAACGCCAGCTGCCGCGGGGAAGATCCTTCTTGGTGAGACCGGCGAACACCACGCGGTCGAGTTTTTCCACCTGGTAGTCGAGCGACTCGAAGATGCGTCGCACGATACGGTTACGTCCGGAATGGAGGGTCACACCCACCTCGTTTTTACGCTCGCCCACGTAGGCAATTTCATCCACCTGGATGAGGCCGTCATCGAGGTCAAGGCCTTGTGCAATCTTGTCTAAATCAGAAGGTTTGAGATTTTTGTCAAGAGAAACATGATAGATTTTGCGCACGCCGCTGCGGGGGTGGGTGAGCTTCTTGGCCATCTCGCCATCGTTGGTGAACAGCAGCAGGCCGGTGGTCATACGGTCGAGGCGGCCTACGGGATAGACGCGTTCTTTGCAGGCGCCCTTGATGAGCTGCATGACATGCTTGCGGTTGAACTCATCCTCCATGGTGGTGATGTAGTCCTTCGGTTTGTTGAGCAGGATATAGACCGGTTTCTCGCGTTGCAGCACCTTGTCGCCGAAGCGGACCTCGTCGGTGGGCATCACCTTGAAGCCCATCTCGGTAACGACATTGCCATTGACGGTGATGGCACCGGCGGCAATGAGCGTGTCGGCTTCGCGGCGGGAGCAGACGCCGGCGTTAGCGATATACTTGTTGAGGCGCACCGGACCCACCTGATCCTCATATTCCAGCGAGCGAATTTTCACCTTCTGCGGAGCGTAGCGGCCTTCGCTGCGGCGCTTGTTGACAATCTCGGTCAGGATTTCGGACTCAGCGGTCACATCGCGGCGGCGCGGCTGGTCGTCGTCGGCGCGGGAAATGCGCTTGCGGTCGGAAGAGAACGAGCGTTTGCGGTCGCCGAACGGTTTGTCGCCGAAAGGCTTGCGGTCGCGGTCTTTCAAGAAAGAGTGGTCCTTGTTGAAGGAGCGGCCTCCGCCGGCAGGTTTGCGGTCGAAACGGCGGGGTGATTTCTCACGGCCTTCATCGCCCTCAGCGGCATCTCCACCCTCACGACGGCGGTCGAAAGAGCGACGTTTGGGAGCATCTCCCCTGTCGGAATCGCCGGAACGACCAGGACGCTGTTTATTGAAACTCCTCTTATTCTGCAAGTTATCGTTTTTATTCATCGTAAAAATATTTTTGCAAAAATACAAGAAAATCCCGAAAACAGAGACACTTAAAAAATTTTTTAACAATAGATGGTGATAAAGAAAAATTATGTAATTTTGCAGGCTTAATTTAAAAAGGCAAAAAGAATTATAAACACTTAATACAAAGGAGGTTTCTTATCGCAACACAATTCAACAGACCCGTCATCAGAAGGGGCGCGCCGCCAAAAAAGGAGGCTGCACACAAGATTAACGAATACATCACCGCTCCCACCGTACGTGTGGTAGGTGACGGCTTGGAGCCGCAAATCGTCTCATTGCGCGAGGCTTTGGCCATCGCAGAGCGCATGGAGCTTGACCTGGTGGAGATCTCTCCCCAAGCCGCACCGCCGGTTTGCAAGGTCATGGACTACCAGAAGTTCCTATATGAGCAGAAGCGCAAGGAGAAAGAGCAGAAAGCCAAATCGGTGAAGGTGGTGGTGAAAGAAATCCGCCTCGGCCCCCAGACCGATGACCACGACTTTGAGTTCAAGACCAACCACGCCATCCGCTTCCTGAAAGAGGGCAGCAAGGTGAAAGTGGGCGTCTTCTTCAAAGGTCGTTCCATCGTGTACAAAGACCAGGGCGAGCTCATCCTCCTGAAATTCGCACAGGCTGTTGAGGAGTACGGTAAGCCCGAACAGATGCCCAAGCTGGAAGGCAAGCGCATGTTCATCGTCATCAACCCCATCAAGAAATAGAAACATTGCAAATTTCTCATATACATTAACTTAAAAACAAACTGGAAAATGCCAAAAGTAAAAACCAAAGCTGCCGTTAAGAAGAGATTCTCTCTCACCGGCACCGGCAAGGTGAAAAGACACCACGCCTATCACAGCCACATTCTGACCAAAAAGTCCAAGAAAAGAAAACGTAACTTGGCTTACAGCGCCCTCGTTGATTCAACGATGGAGAACACGGTCAAACACATGTTGGGCTACTAATTCACATTATTTATTAACTTTATCATCAGCAAATCAAGAGTTTTTAGAAGAAAACCGCTGACTTAAAGAAAGGAGAACATCAAATGTCAAGATCAGTCAATCACGTTGCTTCCAAAGCAAGAAGAAAAAAGATTTTGAACCGTACCAAAGGTTACTTTGGAAAACGGAAAAATGTCTGGACAGTTGCGAAAAACACCTGGGAAAAGGGACAGCAATATGCTTATCGCGACCGTAAGGCAAAGAAAAGAGCATTCAGAAGTTTATGGATTACCCGTATCAATGCGGGCGTCCGCGAATATGGCATGTCCTATTCTGCCTTCATGGGCAGTTTAGCAAAGAAGGGCATCGAGCTGAACCGCAAAGCCCTCGCCGACCTCGCGATGAACAATCCTGAGGCATTCAAAGCTATCGTTGACCTCGTAAAATAGGCCGACACATTTTTTATAGAGAAATTGCAATACGGAGCCGCTGAAAAGCGGCTCTTTTTTTGTCTGCGGGATGATGTTTTTTTGCTTCCTCCCCTACTGCTGTTCCACATCCTCCAACGAGCGGAGGTACAGCAAGGGTCCGCTGCTGGAGTTGACAAGGATGCCTTTCAGGTTGCATCGCCCCGCAGGCAGCAGCTCGCCCGCAAAGGTGGCCCGCGCACTGGTGCGGAGCGTGAGATAGGTGCTGTCTTCCAGCATCATATAGCGTGAGCAGTAGGTGGTTACGGTGTCGGGACAGTAGGTGTCCACGCCGCCGTTCTGCATCCGCACGCCCTCCACGCGCACCAGACGGTTGAAATAGGTGGAGTCGATCTGGTCGCGCGAGGTGATGACCCATGGAGCCGGCTCCGGTCCCGCCTTCCCGTCCGTGAACAGATAGCGTCCTTCATCCGCTTTCGGAATCCCGGCCATCGCGCCATCGTCCAGCAAGGCAATCTGCTTGTTCCGGTACTTGTGCCCGATGACCATGTCGCCACATTCCACAAAAACCTTGGCACCGACAGGATATTTGTCGTAAAGCTCCGTGTTCTTCATCACAATCATAATGGCACCGGTTTCATCCTGAATGGTGAGGTACTTGTAGCAGTTCTGCTCTTTGTCTGAGGAAGTTACGATGCCGCAGATCACCGTACTGTCGGGTATCTCAACATAGCTGTAGGCGTTGTTCACCGTGTAGAGCGACAGCAGTTCCGCTATCGTCATGTTCGCCTCCTTGTCGAGCGTGAGGGCTGGCGGAAAATCTTCTTCTTTATGGCAAGCCGCAAAAAGCGCGAGTGCAAACAGAATTACAACGGGAAAGAGCAGCGTTTTTTTCATCGCATGATTTTTAAGGATTGGAACTGCAAAAATAGCACATTTTTCGCAATCTTACAAATGCGAAGTCGCACAATTTTTTTAGACAAAAATCGTTGTAATAATATGATTCACAAAAAGTACCATTTTACAGGTTTTTATGACCTGATATTTCGAGTGCGTTAAAACTTTATTCTATTTGTAAATAATTATAAATGAATTTATTATGAAAAAAATCTTACTCTCGTTCCTTTTGGGATTGATTTGCTTGTTCTCGTCTGTCGCCCAGCCTGTCGGCTACACGCACAAGGCGTTCCTCCCGGAAGGCTGTGTTGTGAACTATCTTGTGGTGATGCAGAATGACAGTTGTTTTATTGAAGTGAATTTCGATTCCGACCTTTCGAAATTCACCGAGCAGCCTACAATGATGGTGCGGACATTTGACGGAGCTGTTTTCAAATTGAATGGTTCGACCCCTGTTTGCAAAGTTGAATCGAAGCTGGTTGAGCGCGACGGTGAGACGAAGGTGGTTTCAGGCTTTTATTCAACGGTGAGATTCTGCATCGAAGCTTCCCAGATGGAGGCTATGAAAAATGGAATCGCGAAGGTCAGGCTTTCCACTACCCCGTATGAACACGAACGGGAGTTCAAGAAGGATAAAATCGGCAAGCCGCTGTATGAACAGTATTTGAAGAAGAAGAACAAGGACGCTGATTTCTAAGGAATCAAGAGATGCATGATTGTACGTCCTGTTTTTATGACCTGATATTTCGAGTGCGTTAAAACAAAACATCCATAAATCCATTCCCAGATGAAAAAGTTCATCCTTCTCGGTATCATTATTGCAGCATCACACCTCTGGTGTTCCCAGTTGCAGGCGCAGATTTTCAAGGGATTTAACGCCTTTTCAGTGAAAGATGAGGTGATTACAGAACAAGAATGGACAAATGCTGTCCAACATAGAGATGAGTACAATTGCCGTCGTGACACAATGGATTGGTCTAGAAGAAAAGTAGCTGAGGTTGCGGTATTTAAAACACTGGATGATGAAGATAAGACAGCTTATGTTTGGACCGATTTGTGGCTCACGAACATCGGAATGTTTGTAGAACGCAATGAGACTATTGTCGAGATATGGCATGTCAACGAAATGGAAGCCGTTTTTGTGGAAAACGGAGTGGCAGATACCTGCCGTATCGCAGGCAGTGATTTTGGAGTGTACAGCAAAGATGGAATTTTTGTAGGATGTAAAGGGTTTGACTGTGACAACCATGTCCACCTGTTTTTTTACCAGCATGTGGATGCCTCTGCGCAATGCCATATCCGCTTGCTTGGTGAATACACTTCTTGTTCTGCCTATTTGCAGAATTATAATGATGAGAATGCACTGGCATGGTATAAGGGAAGCCTCTACTGGACAGGATTGGATCGTCATCCTTCTGGGAAAGAGACTCGGACATTTCACAAACTATCATTCCTTCCGAACCCTGCACCCGAGGGTGGCAAAAGTACATCCGTAGCAGAAACCAAGGCTTATATCGACCTTGGGTTACCCAGTGGAACACTCTGGTGTAACCTGAACGAAGAAGGGCTTTACACCCACGATGATGCCGTCATAAGATTTGGGGATGCGATTCCCACAACGGAACAATGGAAAGAATTGCGGAATTCCTGCCAGTGGACATGGGAGGAGAACGGATACAAAATCACCGGTCCGAACGGAGCCTCCATCACTCTGTCTGCTGCTGGACGACGCCTTTGTGACGGCACACCAGAAAGAGGCGATGGTTACTACTGGAGTGCAACCCCTTTTGTCAAAGACAAATTAACACTGACTTTTGACGAACTCTTCTTTACACCATGCACGATATATCTATATTACAGCAGTCCCTGCAACGAGCATTCGGTTCGTCTGATACGGGGGAAATAATCGTTTCGAGATTTCAAGTATTCCGCCAATCATGTTTTTATGACCTGACATTTCGAGTGCGTTAAAACCGTGAGGGTTCACATTTCTGGCGTGAAGGAATAAATATTCAGAAAATAAGTGTATTTTTGCCGCCGGTAATTGATTCCATTTGCAACCTGAATTCATTAATTTGCAACATTAATACCTTACTGTTATGAAAAGAATCACACTTATAATCTTGGGGATTTTTTTAATGACTACCATATCCTCTTGTGATAAAGAGTCTTCGCGCAGCCACACCTACGAAATTATGAAAGATGCGGTTACCGATATTGATGGCAACCACTACGATGCCGTACAGATTGGCG
Organism: Bacteroidales bacterium; assembly: GCA_045130235.1. Classification (GTDB taxonomy): domain Bacteria; phylum Bacteroidota; class Bacteroidia; order Bacteroidales; family WCHB1-69; genus UBA1756. Next base: position 210,334 of record JBGUPJ010000021.1, on the reverse strand, counting down.
AGCAAATCTGGATGATACAAAATTTGCGAACCACCCGCTTCGCCGATGGAACGGAAATACCTTTGTCCACAGAGCCCACGGTTTATTTTGGTTCCAATTGGCCAGTAGGTACCCCTTACCGCTGGGCACCCAATGACGATGCTATGAATGCCGACAAATTCGGATGGTTATACAATTGGGATGCTGTGGTTCGTGGCGATGAGGGAAGTCAGCAAAATCCGAGCGGTTTGCAAGGCATTTGTCCTGACGGATGGCACGTTCCGAGTGATGCAGAATGGACGGAGCTTACCGATTACGTGAGTAGCGACCGTAAAATGCGAAGTAGTCCGAGAGCCGAATCTGCTATCGCGCAGGCAATGGCTGCCCAAACAGACTGGGAACAGGGAACAGACAAGGGCGATGTAGGATACGATCTGTCAAAAAACAATGCTACTGGATTCTCTGCATTGCCCGCTGGAATTGCAGGGTTTACATTTCATACATTTGGCAACAGCGGATATTTCTGGACCTCCACAAAAGGCGGATACTACCAACAGGCATATATCCGTTGTTTTCACAGCGCTAACAACGACGTATTCAGAAACTCATGGAGTACAGAGGAAGGCTTGTCTGTCCGGTGTGTGAAAGACTGATCATCATACTTTCTCGCTTTTAAGTAAAGACAATGCCACTGAAATTGGTGCAATAAATTAGGCAAAAACCATCACACCAAATGGTTTATAAGTCTGACGGCGGCATCAAATTCAAAATTAGCCTTGATTTAAAATTTCTAAAATTCAAACATTTACACGAGAGCAATGATCGAGATTTGCTGAAAGAGCATCCTGGTAAATTGAGGATGCCGAAAGGGGCGCGATAAACGATGTCCACTAAATTATTTTAGCAGAATTATGCTACTAAAATAATTCTATTAGCATAGTTTTTATGACCTGATATTTCGGGTACGTTAAACTAATGATGGCTTGAAGTCTAATTTTTTTTGGGGGGCGACCGGGCACGCTTTCCGCTCGAATTTCGTCCTTTCGTCCTCATAACCGCTTCAATCGTTGTCGCGGACACCAAGGTAACAAAAACGCTGCCAAAGACTACGGCAGCGTTTTGGTTTTCACAGCCCACTTTCACCATCACCTCACTCCGTCCTGCGGTATCTGCCCCCCTATCATACCGCCCGTTCTTCCGCGACAAACCTGCCGTCAGGTACTATGCTGCTATCAGCGTGCCGCGAATATGCGTTTTAAACCTCATTACAGAATGAGGCAACGCGGTATCTTCCAAAGAGATAAAAACTTTTAATTCAATGAATAACTGATTCCGAAGCTGAAGGTGGTGCCCAAGGCATAGTAATATTTGTTGGGGAAAGATGCGGCATTGTGACCGGCGTAGTTGAAACGGTGCTGCTCGTTCACGGAGGTGACGAGATTCTTGTTGTTGGTAATATTGGTCACTTTAAGACTGAAGCCGAGGGAGTGCTTCTTGATTTTCCATGATTTGGCGATGGAGGCATCCAAAGTGAACTGTCCTTTCAGCCGTTCTTGGGCAATCAGGGCGGTGAACAGCTCGCTGCCTTCTTCCAGAAAACCACGCGCTTCGGGGGTGTAACGTTCGGAGTTCAGGGCGGCGTAGATCTTGTCGAAATAGTTGGCGTTGACCTTCACTTCCCAATCTTTGTGCTTGAATTTCAGTCCCAAAGTGGCGGCCACCTGCGGGGTGCCGGCCACGTGGTAGTTCTTCCAATAGATGGTGTGAACCACCTCCTTGTTCCCCGGTGTCAGTTCGGCATAACCGTTGTTGGCCGTGATGGAGGCCGTTGGACGGTTGGTGTAAACGAAGTCGCCCCAGTTGCCCGCCATCGAAACGGCAAACATCTTTCCAATAGGGATTTCCACCCCCAATTCCACGCCGATGTTGCGCTTGTTTACGCCCGTAAGCGCATAGTTGACAAAGCCGCCGTAAAGGTCGTGGTAAAAGTTGTAATGCTCGGTAACATCCTGAAAATTGACAAAATAGAAAGAAGCCCGCATCTTCATGAATTTGTAGTTCAAATGGTAGGAGAAATCGGCAGCGAGGTTCTTTTCACTTCTTAAATCGTTGATATATTGATTACTATAATAAGAATTGACGAAGATGTTGGCGGCGACGGGCGCAATGGTCTGCCACTGGCCATTGATTTCGAGGGTGTTATGACCGTCAATCTTGTAGGCGATGCCTGCCTTTACCCCATAGTTGGGCGAGAGGAAAAGGTCGGAGTTGCCGGCGGCCACGTCGCGGTAGGCACCATAGCGCATAAAGCCCGTGCGCCACACTTCGCTCATGGTGCCGTTGAGGCCGATATGGAAGTGGAGGTGTTCATATTCGCCCAACAGCGTCATCCAGAGGTTTTCACGGAAGATGTTGAGGGCATAGTCGTAGCCACATTTGTCGCCCTCCACGAGGTGCGCTTCCGCATGGTCGATGTCGTAGTACTGGAGCATCGGGTCGCCCGAAAGCGTGTCGGCATATTTGTCTTTGCTCAACCAATAATCACCGCCCAGCAAATCCTTGACCCTCTTGAAATTGCGCTGACGGTAGCCTCTCACATCCGCACCGGCATACAGACGGATATGGTCGGTGAGTTTGGCCGTGAGGGAGGTGGCTGCCGACACCTGCACATGCTGCGACACACGGTCTTCCAGAATGTAGAGCGACGGACCGCCTTGTGCTGCCGACTGACGGTTGGCCTCGTACAGCTGGTCCCAATTGATCTGGCGGTACTCCTCGTTTTCGGCCCACTGCTGTGCCACCCATGCCTGTTCGTCGGGGTCGTCATCAAAATAAGAAGGAAGGTAACGGTAATAGTCGGGACGCGGGTCGGCGGTCTTCACGAAGTTGAACGCAGAGGTATTCTTATGTCCGAAGGAACTTCCTAACGTGGTGGTTACCTGCACTTTCTTGTCTTCGGAGTTGAAAAGATGGGAAAGCATGAAAACGGGCTCGTAGGTATCGCGCACGCGGGCATTGCGCCGTTTTCCCTCGTACCAGCCCCAGTTGGGATTATAGTAGTGCGTGCCGGTAATTTCGTAAACCTCTGGCACACAGTTTGCTTGCAGTCCTTGCAGGGTGGGTGCGCCAAAAGCGGAAAAGCTGAGCGAATGGCGGTTGTTGAACTGCTTTTCAAATCCGAGGAAGTAGGAAAAACCGAGGAAAGAGGTGCCTTTCACGTAGTTGAGTTGCGTGCCGAAGCGGGCGGAGGCAGAGGCCGCCACCGACCAGCCGTTTTTGAGTTTGCCGGAGGCGTAGGTCAGCATGAAACGGTGGTTGTAGCTTCCGTTGCCGAGGGTGTAGTTGGCGCTCAGTTGTTTACGGAAAGAGGAGGCGCAGATGTTGTAGTTGGAGGAGCCGCCGATGTCGCCGAAGGCAAACGGCGACGCGCTGAGGTTCAGCTTGCACTCCGCCCCGTTGAAGATGCGGGTAAGGCCGCCCCACTGCGTGTTGGAGGCACGTCCCAGCACCAAGTTCTCCATCTCCAAACCGTTGATGGCGATGGTCTGGTAGCGCGACTCCAAGCCGCGATTCTTAAAGTAGGCGATGTTGAACGACACGGCCGCGTTATTGGAGAAGACATCCTCCGACGACTTCATCACGCCGGGGTTGTAACCGCCCAAGTCGGCATCCTCGTCGTCAAGTCCCTCTGTATCAAACAGGAAGTCGTCCACATCCTCATAGTCGGTTTCGGTGCTGTCGGGCGGAACAACGACCGCTTGTCCAAAAACGGTGGAAATTCCGAAAAACAATATCAGCAGAAAAAGGGGTATTCTTTGGGTCATAGGCATTTGTCTAAAAATCAATTATTTACCCGCACCACTCGGAAGCCGACGTTGGGATAGCCCGTAGCGGGATTACGGACGGCGTCGGAATACTCCGTGCGACATTCGTCACGGGTGGAGTCCCAGCTGCCACCCTTCACAATGTGATAGCCGGAGGTGTTTTGTGTGGCGGTCCACTCCCAGCAGTTGCCCCAGAAGTCGATGCCGCCGCACGCGCCCACTGTTTGGGCGTAGGCATCCACCGCTGTAAGGCCGCTCTCCACATGGTTGCTGTTGATGACCACATCCTTGGGCATGTGCCCCGCTGCCATAATCCATTCGTTTTCACTGGGAAGTCGGTACGAATGGGCTGCATCCGAATTCCCAAGCCAATTGCAGTAGGCCACCGCATCGCTGTATGTGATATTGACGACGGGGTATCTGCCTTGCCCAGAACTATATGTGAAAGTGGGATTGAAAGCAGCGTATTCCTCGTTGGTTACGGGTGTATAGCCGATGTAGGCATTTTGGTCGGGCACTCCTCTGAGCACCATCCATTCATCGTTGGGATTGTCATCTGTACGATCATCAATAAGCCGAAGGAACTGCTGTTCCAACCGTTCCTCACGGTTTGCAATCATTTCATCCACAATGGCTTGCATCTCATCAATCAGATACTGGTCGTGCGCTTCTCTTTCCAGCTGGCGCAATTTGGCTTTCTTTCGAGCCACCACCTTGTCGTAACGGATTCCCATCTGTTCTAGCAGCGCCTGCTTGTTTTCTTCCGTCGGGTTCATCTGGTAGCGGTGCAAAGCCTGTTGTGTCGCCGCATTCAGTCCCGGACGTTCCTCTTCCACCAGCGGTGCCGCCGGATCCACAAAATCCAGCTCGCTCTCCACCAAGTCAAGCGGCGTGATATAGTCGCCTCCTTCAATCACCTGATGCACACCGAAATAGTGCGCTACCAGTCCGTCCTTGAAAATAGACAGTCTGTAACCGCCGTAAATGTCGCACGGGAAGGTGACGATATAATAGTTCTGTCCCGCAGCCAGGGTGCCGCCGGCAGGTGCACGGAAGGTAATGATGGACTGCTTGTCCGTTACGGTAGCGACAGTTACTTGGCCGTCGCTGTTGAGCATTTTGGCGGTGCCGGCGATGGCATATCCGTCCACGCTTTCCAACTCGATATGCGTGATGCCTGACATCTGGAAGTTAAGTCGCAATCCGCCGGTGAACGACTCAATGGCATACGAACTTTCCATTCCTGCCTGTTGCTCAGCGGGAATGGTGATTTCCCTAACTTCCTCGTCCAACGGTTTATGGCAAGCGACAAAGGAAAGCAGGACGAAAATAATAAATAATGGCTTGATATTCATACTTTTGTGGATGTCGGGCAAGGCACTATCGTGCGGATAGTGAAAAGTTTTTTGACGGTTGCGAAGAATGAAAGTTTAAAATCGGGGAGGTGAAATCAAAGACTAAAAACTTTTCAATTTACAGCCTGCAATTTCAACTGGTTACAATTTGTAACTGTTTCATTCACATTTTTTTAGAGATAAACAAATTCCCCCATCCTCGCATAATCGTATCCTCGTCCAAAATTCCAAAAAATCAAAAATTTCTAAAAATTTCCCTTGCGAGACTGTCTGAAATTGCGGGAAAAGCAGTACCTTTGCGGCGTAAAGATGAAAACAATTTAAACGATAGCTTATGTCTATAAAATGTCAGAATTGCGGTACAGAAAATGTGGACAATGCCAAATACTGCTGCGAGTGTGGAAAAGAGATTGGCTTCTATTGCAGAAAATGCGGCACGTTTAACCGAAGTGGGAAATTTTGTATCGCCTGCGGAACGAAAAATGATCCTGTGGATTGGAACACTGCATCGACAAATCCTAATGATTACTCATGGGAAAATGTATATGAGGATGAATCGGGTACATATACTGCAGATAGGTTGGTTTTTCTCAAGGGAAATTACGACGCTAAAAGAATTGAAATCAGACAAGGCACACGCATTATCTGTGATGGTGCTTTTTGTGATGATGCTTTAGCAGAATGGCCATACAACAAAAAAGCAATTGTTGAAGAAATAATCATCCCCGATTCGGTCACGATAATTGGGAATTACGCATTCAGGGACTGTGAAAGTCTGCGATCCATTGTCATTCCCGATTCGGTCACGATAATTGGATATTCCGCATTCAGGGACTGTGTAAGTCTACAATCAATTGACATACCTGACTCTGTCACACAGATTGGATATCGCGCATTCGAGAACTGTAAAAGGCTGCAATCCATTGTCATTCCCAACTCTGTCACAGAAATTGGGCATGATGCATTCAGTTACTGTAGTAATCTACTATCCATTGTCATACCAAACTCTGTCACGCAGATTGGATATCGCGCATTAAGTCGCTGTATCAGTCTACATTTCATTGACATACCTGACTCTGTCACAGGAATTGGGTATGAAACATTCATTCACTGTTGTAGTTTACTATCCATTGTCATACCCGACTCTGTCACGCAGATTGGAGAGGGCGCATTCCGTAGCTGTGAAAGTCTGCGATCCATTGTCATACCCGACTCTGTCACGCAGATTGGAGAGGGCGCATTCGTGAACTGTGAAAGTCTTCGATCCATTGTTATTCCTGATTCTGTCACGCAAATCGGCTGTGACGCATTCTGTCGCTGTAGCAGTCTGCAATCCATTGTCATTCCCAAAGGTTCAAAAGAAAAATTTCAAAAAATGTTACCTGATTATAAGCATTTGTTACAAGAGCAGTAGCTGGTAAAAAGTTAAATATTATTTAATTACCCGTGAACAATTCCTCGGTTGCTGTGTTTATATAGAAAAATATAATGAAATGATTAAAAAAGAAAGTTTCTATCACATCAGCGACATTGTTTCGGAATCAGTAAAAAAAGCATTTGAGACGGCCTATTGGAATGCTAACATCGGTGATTTTTATCTTTTTCTTGCGCGGGCAGATAAGAATGATACCGAAACCTCAATGGAGATACCTTATTGTTATGAATCAGAGATCGATGAATTGCGGGAACAAAGCAGGGTACATTTCCTTGAAATGTACATCAACAACTGTTATTCATCTCGTTCATTCCATACAGAAGACAATGATTTGACACTAACATTCGAATTGCTTCTGTATATGCAAATGTGGGGAGAGAAGGGCTTTCTGAAGAAACTACGCCGTTTGACCACACTTTGTGAAGGTAAGAGTTACGAATGGGAGGTGGACATTCCAAAAACAGGAATGTATAACTTCATTGGGCATTGTCGAACTGCACTAGAAAACAACAAATTAGATATTGCAAAATTCATTCATGAATCATACCTGTCCCAAATCAGAGATGCTACAGCCCATGATGAGTATTATTTCACAAGCGACAGAATAGTTTTTACCAATTTTAAGGGTCAACAACATGAGATTGCATTTGAAAAAGTTGACGATTGGACTCTACGTTTTGTGAAAACATTCCTGCTTTACTACCACTTATCAAAAGAATTTGAAAAACAGAAGAAAAGCCTACCGATTTGCCAACTTGTTCCTGTTCAGCTAAAAAGACCTGATGGCTCCAATTTTGAAGGACATATTAAATATGATGGAAATCGCTTTCATATAATGACAGACTAATACTTAAAGGCTATGGAACAATTTAAACTAAACGACTTTACATACAAATTAACGGATGAACCCCAAATTGTAGTAGAGCATCCGCATAAATTGCCCACTTCACTATATAAGTTCTACTCTTCTTCTGATTTCTCTATTGATGCTTTTACAAAACAATATATCTATGCTACAGCCCCTATAGAGTTTAATGATATTCTTGATAGCCATTGGCTGTTGTTTGATTTTAGCAATATTACTCCAAATGAATACCATAAATTTTATGCTAAATATGGGGACAACTTTTCTCCAAAGGGTTACGAACAGGATAAAGAGAATGGATTTGAAACCATAAAACTGCATTGGTATTTGGTTTATTCCTCCAAAGTGGGTTTGGTCTCAATGACCTCATCCCCTGCAAATCCACTGATGTGGGCGCATTATACACAAGAAACTGGCTTTGCTGTGGAATATGACACAAAGCTATTGATGAATTGTATGCTAAAAAACAATAAGGAGATTACAGAATGTCATTATGCCCCTATTCAATATGTGTCAAAGCTCAAGCCCATTGACTTTTTTTCTGGGAAATTCAAAACACCCACGATTCCTATGACATGCATTACTAATGTAAAACTTAATAATTGGGATTATGAGAAGGAGTGGCGACTTTCTATTAGGAAAAATGATATGGGAATAACAACAGGAAAGGCTGCTCGGAATCCTACTAAAAAAGGTAATCTTGAAAAAAGAAAGAATTATTATTCTCAAGAGTGTATAAAAGCTGTTTATCTATCTGCCTATTTTTTCGGTAATACATATTTTAGAAAAAGTAAAACTGATACACTGATTGCTAGAAAAAGATATGTTCCTTTCTTAAATCACATAATAGAGCATCATAACCAGCACTTGTTTTCTTGTGGAGCTGATTACACAGCACAGAATGAAGTTAAACGCTGTTACCAGCAAATTAGGTTGTTACGGAAAGGGATAAATATGTTTTTAATAGATTATATTTCTGATATTCATTATTTTGAAGAATAAGAACATTATGTAAAATCTTGAAAAACAGAGGCATACAATCCTATAATAAAACGATTATGACCAAACTAACCCCTAAAGAGTGCCAGAATGTTGAATACAAGAAAGTATGGCAGGATGAATATTTGAAATGGATTTGCGGCTTTGCAAATGCGCAAGGCGCTGTGTTATATTTCGGCGTGGATGATGACCATGAGGTGGTCGGTCTCGATAACGTGGAACGACTCTTGGAGGACATCCCCAACAAGATTGTCACCACAATGGGCATCGTGGCGGATGTGAATCTTCACGAGTTGGACGGATTGGAGTACATCGAAGTGGAGGTGGAACCCAGCAACATCCCCATCAGCTACAGGGGCAAATACTACTATCGCACGGGCAGCACGATGCAGGAACTGCGTGGACCGGCACTTCAGCAGTTTATCTTGAAGAAGATGGGGCGGTCGTGGGACGACATCCCCAACGACTATGCTACCCTCAATGACTTGGACCGCAGCACTATAGACTATTTCCTGCGCAAAGGCATCAAAGCCGGTCGTATCAGTGAAGATGAAGCGGATGCTTCCACGCAATCCGTATTGGAAAACCTCAACTTGGTCAGTGAGGGCGGGAAACTGAAGAATGCGGCTTTGCTTCTCTTTGCCAAGAAGCCACAACGTTATTTCACCTGTGTGGAGTTCAAGATAGGCCGTTTCAGAAAAGATGAAGCGGATTTGGTTTCCCAGGATATTGTGGAGGGCAATGTTATCCAGATGACAGACCGAGTGGTGGAGATCCTAAAGACAAAGTACTTTACCTCACCTATCCATTATGAAGGGATGCAACGAATCGAGGAAATTGAAGTGCCAGAAGAGGCCTTGCGTGAAATTTTCTATAATGCCATTGCGCACAAAGACTATATGGGCGCTCCCATTCAAATGCGCGTGTGGGATGACTATTGCGAAGTGTGGAATGAGGGTACCTTGCCTGAGGGACTTACACCTGAGATGTTGTTGGGTAAACATTCATCTCATCCAAGAAACAAGAATATTGCCTACGCATTCTTTAAGGCCGGATTTATTGAATCATGGGGACGTGGATACAAAAAAATACGCGAAGGATTTGAGAAAGCGGGATTGCCAATGCCAATGATTGAGACGATTGAGGGCGGCGTAAGAGTGACATTCAAAAGAAACAATGTAAATAGTTCACAAACGGGTAAGGATGTCATTGATAATAGCCTTCAAAATCCAGCCGATGTCCTAGAAAATGTCCTACAAAATATTCCAGCGGATATTTTGAGTGAATTGTCTGAAAGACAAAAAAATATAATAGGTCGTATGATTGAAACTGGACAAAGGAATGCCCTAGAAAATGTCCTAGAAAACACCACTGAAACATCCGCTACACTTGCTAGTTATTTTAATGTAAATGAAAGAACCATCCGCAGGGATTTGCAAACTTTGCAAACGAAAGGCATCATCCGTCATGATGGTCCGGATAAAGGCGGACGCTGGAAAGTGATTGTAAAGAAACAATAATGATTATCGTAGAATCTTAACAGAAGAAAACGACAGTGATACTATCTTGCTGGTAGCGAGTCGCAGTTAGATGTGCACATGGGTCGCCCCGCCATATCTTCCTGATTTACAAATTATCCCAACCGCATTAGTGGCGTTAATCCATTTTTGAGGAGAAAGTGTAAAGGCATTTAACCCTGCCTGCTGTCTAAACCCATCGAATTCGAGGGGTTTGAATGTGGGATTGTAGAGCGTTTCCCACAAGCCTAAATATTCAATGGTGTTTCTGTTTCTCATCCAATTTCCTATCACTGCACTGGGCTCATCTGATTTGTGCTTTGCGAGATCTGTTAAAGAAATGAAATCCTCTGTCTGATGATTAATGACAGAAATTTCTGATGTACCTACAATTATCTTTCCCATAATCAGTAATTTAAATTATAATTTTGTAAATTGTTTTATCTGCAAAGATACTACATCCCACACGTCATTTTCAAGTAGCGACAGGGCACGCCCTGTCACTACGATTTTACCGGCAAAAACTGCGTTTTTTTTCTATTTGTGGCCTGTTTTCGATGAAAAACAGCACCAAAACAGTCATTTGTGGCTGTTGGTATTTTGTTGATAAAAATTTATCATTTCGTCATGAGCGCAACGAATCGGCAATCACACGGCGAAATCCGCACGCTGCAGTTGTGCGGGCATCATACAAGAATTGCCTCCGCAGTGGCATTCATCCTCGAAAAGGCGAACAGCTTCTTGCCCAGATCTTTCAAAGAAGCCCCGAGGTGGTAAACGGTGTCGTCAATAATTAGAAAACGGTCGTGGTAGCGAGAATTCTCTTCAATCATGATGGGAGCATATTGCTGGTTGTGCTTCTCTACATCCAATCGTAAGGCCTCCGAAACTCTCCGCGTAATGACACGTGCTGATACACCTTCTGTGCGTTTGGAAAGCAGCGTCAACACGGATTCGTCCACGTAGTTATCAATCAATACAATGGATGTTTTTGCAGATTTGATGAGGTCGGCGGCGAAAACGTAGGCATCAAATATCTGCCCGTCGTAGAATATACCTTCCACGGGTGGCAGTGAGGCATGCACAAAGAAACCGATCTGTTGGTCGTGCTCCTCCACCTTCTGCTCCAATCGTTCAATACGTTGTGTTACAGCATATCCGTGAAGCAGGTAGCTCTTCAGCGTTTGGGTGGCCCATTGTCGGAACTTGGTGGCATTGATGGAATTCACTCTGTAACCGACAGAAATAATCATGTCTAAGTTGTAGTACTTTTGTTCCCTGATTACATTTCTTTTCCCTTCAGAACGAACTTGTGCAAATTTTACACAGGTTGAAATTTCATCCAATTCAAAGGTTTTGTAAATATTGCCGATGTGTTTCACGATAACTGTTCTGTCTACGTTGAACAGTAATGCCATTTGAGCCTGTGTGAGCCATACCGTATTTGCGTCAATACGCACCTCCAATTGCACGGTGCTATCAGGTTGATACAAAATAATTTCTCCTGTATTCATCTTTGTAAGTATGTGGTCTGCAAAGATACTACATCCCACACGTCATTTTCAAGTAGTGACAAGGCGTACCCTGTCACTACGATTTTACCGGCAAAAACTGCGCAATTCTTTCTGTTTGTAGCCTGTTTTCGATGAAAAAAAGCACTAAAACGGCATTTTCTACTGTTGGTATTTTGTTGATAAAAATTTTGCCATTCCGCCGCTCGCACTGCGAACGGCGGAACACCCGTCTTACCAAACATACCGATCGGTAATCAAAAACTAAACAAGTTAATTACTTGATATAAGACTCCTTCAGCGCCTCATACCCCAGCTCTTCCATCAGCTTGTCCCAGTTTCTCGGCAGCTCGATTTTCACAGTGGCACTGCCGCCGCCGGGCATCGTCTGCACCTTGTTGCGGGCCGCATCGCCGGTGATGAGGTAGGCGGTGGCACCGGCCTGCATGGTGGGGATGGTGCTGATCTGCTGTGCGTCGTTGTCGTACCACGGCGGCGTGTTGGTCATGGCGGCGTGCTCGGCCTTCTTGATGTGGGCGCTGTATTCGCGCAGCGTGTGCTCGCCGCCGTCTTTCTCGCTGCCCGGGTTGGCATAGTAGTTGGCGAAGGCGCGCTCTTTGGAAGGACGGCGGGCCACACTTACCAGGGTCTTATCCAACGCATCGGTGGATTTATATTGCTGGGCCAACGTGGCGGCCACGGGCTCGGTCATCAAAATGGTGCGGTTGGTGAACTGGCGGCCGCTGCCGAGGGCGAACTGGCACCGCTCGGTGATGTCCCACGCAATCAGTTCCATCACTTTCTGCGGGTCGGTGGTGGAGGGCGCCATGTTGTTGCCCCACAGCAACGTAGAGCTGGCGGTGATGGTGTTGTCGTTCATGTTGAAACCCTGCTGCACGTGGTAGGGATTCCAGCCCACGCGCTGGCAGGCGGCATCGTCCTCCACGAGGCACCAAGACATCGGATAGCCGAAGGTGCCCATGCGGTCCTGCTTCACGTAATAGCCGGCGAGGTTCATCAGGGCGAGGTTCATGAAACGGCCAATGGCGATGTTGGCCTCCTCGTTGATCTGGCCCTGCCCGCTGTCGATGCCGAGCTGGCGCGCCACAGGACCGTTGAGCCAGCAGAAAGGAATCCACGCATGGGTGCTGGCCAGCGTGCGGCGGAAGTTGCCGTCGCCCATCGCCTTGGTGAGGGCAATGAGGATGGGCATGTACTCCGGCTTGCAACCCGACATCACTGCATTGACGGCCACGTGCCATGTGGTAGTGCTGCGGTGGGCGGGCGGCAGCGTGGCAATCACCTCGTCCCATGCGTAATCGGTGTATTTGAGATATTCGTTCACCTTTTCAAAAGTCGGGGGGATAAAGGGAAGTCCGTCGCTCCACTTGTTCTCTTTGAAATAGCTGTTCACCTCGTCGAGAGTACCGTAGAAGACATCATCACGAAGGTCGCCGTGACTGCGGCTGGCACTGCGGTCCAGCTCCTCCTGTGTGATGGGTTTGGTGAGCGCCTCCACAATCTGCGGCCAGAGGATTTCGCGAGTGTTGCGGATCAGCTCCTCGTTGGTGTGGGTGGCGAATGCGCCGGGATAGACGGCCACGCGCATCACGGGCACGCCGTTGTTGTAGGCGGTGTAGTAAGCTTGGTCGGCGAAACCGGGACCGGCAATGATGACCGACGGGATGCCGATGTACTCGGCAGTGAGGCACGAGCCCGTCTCTTTCGGGGTACACAGACCACAGCCGCCGTTGCCCGCGATGACCGCATCCACATGCATCTCTTTCAACTTGGCTTCGAACTCCTCCTTGCGCTTGCGGGTGACGCCCGGTGCCGGAAACGGTCCCGCCTCGCCGATTTCATCCAGCAGAATGACCTTGGCGGTCGGATAGTTCTTCAAAATCAGGCGTTTGATTTCCGGATGGGTGACGTGGGTCATGAAACTTTCGCCCACGACGGCGATTGTCTTGCCTTCCAATGTCTCCAAGCGGGGTGCCTGCTCAATCATCTTCACGGAGCTTCGTCCGACGGGCGACACCACGGCGTAATTGCCACCCGACTGCTGGTGCGACACATCCGCGCCAGACTCTATCTTACAGGTTTCATCACAAACAATACGTTCTTGGGAATAAATCATGCCCACACCAAGCAAAAGTGCGAGCAACAGGGTTATTTTCCTTGTCATAAATTCTATATAAAAAAACAAATAATATTCTCTCGGAAAGAACGGGCGTTAGAGTGGAATTGTTTACGAAAGTTTAATGTATCATTCTTTTTTGTATCTTTGCGGCCAAATTTGTTATTTAGGTATATTAGCGATGATGAGCGACAAAACCATGAATGACACCCTGTTTCTGGACCGCGACGGCGTGGTGAACGTGCAGCTGGTGGGCGACTATGTGAAGAAGCCCTCCGAGTTTGTGCTTCGCGACGACTTTGTGAGCGCCATCCCGTTTCTGAAACAGCATTTCCGCCGCTTCATCCTCGTCACCAACCAGCAGTGCATCGGCAAAGGCATCTGCACGCGGGCCGATGTGGACGAGGTGCACCGCCACATGTGCCAGCTGCTTGAAACTGAAGGCTTCCGCTTCGACGCCATCTACCTCTGTCCGCACGTGGCCGGCAGCGGCTGTGGCTGTCGCAAACCCGAAACCGGCATGATGCAGCAGGCCCTCGCCGACTTCCCCAACATCGACCTCAGCCGCTCGCTGATGGTGGGCGACAGTCTGACCGACATGCAGTTCGGCCGCGCCGCAGGCCTCCGCACCCTGTACATCGGTGCCGTCACGCCCGACAACCGCGAGGCCATCACCGCCGCCAGCGACCTCATCTCCCCCACCCTTTTACAATACGTACAAAACCTATAGCCATGCATTTCGCCTTCTACTTCATCTTCTACCCGCTCTCGCTCCTGCCGCTGTTCATCCTGTACGGCATAGGCTATCTGCTTTACTTTATTATTTATTATGTGGTGAGATACCGCAGAAAAATCGTGGCCGAGAATCTGCGGAACGCCTTCCCCGAGAAATCGGAACGCGAGCGGGCGCAGCTGGCACGCCGCTACTACCGCCATCTGGCACGCATCGCCGCCGAGATGCTGAAGATGCTCACCCTGACACGCCGCCAGGTGCTGCGCCGCTACCGGTGCGAGAACCCCGAACTGGTGAACCGCTTCTACGAAGAGGGCAAGAGCGTCATCCTCATGTCGAGCCACTACAACGACTGGGAATGGATGATTTTGAGTCTTCCGCTCCAATACCGCCATCTGGCAGTGGGAGTGGGCAAAGCCAACAGCAACAAGACTTTCGAGAAGCTCATCAATCGCGCCCGCACCCGCTACGGCACCACGGTGGTGTTCGCCGACCATGTGCGCGAACTGTTCGAAAGCCGCGAGCGCGAACGCCAGCTCAGCGCCTACATGATGCTCAGCGACCAGTCGCCCAACAACATGTCGAGGAGCTACAAAACGATGTTCCTGAACCAGCCTTCCGGCATGATTTTCGGAGCAGAGTATTTCGCGAAAAAATACGACATTCCTGTGCTTTATTATGAGATAATAAGAACAGGTTTGGGACGTTATAAAATTGTCAATCATATTATTACAGAAAAACCGAAGGAGACTTCCAACGGTGAAATCACAGAAAAGTACACCCGGCTGTTAGAGGCGACCATCCGCCGCGAACCCGAATACTGGCTGTGGAGCCACCGCCGCTGGAAACACCCTGTGGATATGAATGAAATACGACACGCATCATGAAGAGACTTTTAACCATCTTACTTTTCCTCGCCATTTTGGCGCCTTCTGCAAGTGCCCAGATCGTGACAGACACGAAGCAAATTACCGTCGTCTATCTGCTTCCACTCAATAGTTCCGGCATTGAGCAGTCAAAGAGCGCAGGCATGAAAGAGGCGAAAGACATTGACCGCACTTTTGCCAAGTCAGTCATCGGCTTTTGGTGCGGCGCGCAAATCGCCTTGGACGAGCTGGCCGAGAAAGGACGTAACCTGAAGGTCATCGCACGCGAGGTGAACAGCCGTGACAGCACGAAGTTGGAAAGCATTTTCGAGGAAGAGGATGTCAAAAACGCGCAACTCATTATTGCTCCCGTCCCCAAAAACATATTTCCCTTGGTGGCGGCACACGCCAAGAGGCTCCGCATTCCTGTGGTTAACCCGCTGTCGCCCAACAGCGACATCATCAATGAGAATTCTTACGTGTATAAGATGTTTCCCCACCCTGATGCCAAAGCAGCCGCGATTGTTGAACAATTTCCCGATGCCCATTTCATTATTTGGGGAAAATCGCACGCCAACGATTATGAGGATTATTTCAAATCGCAAGGCATTCCTTACGACACGCTTGCTGAAACATCTTTCTTCACTTCCCACTTTCAATCAGGGGTTCAGAACGTGGTGATCGCCTGTACCGAAAACCCCAATTCGTACACGGAAATTGCCCTCAACCTCACGAACCGAAGCAAGCTCCCTGACTTTCACTGGGTGATTCCAGAGAATCTGCTCAACAACAGTGGATTCGACCTTAGGGATTTGAGTCCCTTCAACTTATACTTTTTCACTCCATTCTTCGTAGATGATAATGCAGAGCGCGTGGAGATTTTCCGCGACCAATACATCCGCACATACAATACCCTCCCAACGCTGAAAAACTTCGCCTATCAGGGCTACGACGCCACCTACTTCTTCGTGGAGCTTATCAGCAACGGCTTCCACATTCCCAAAGATTTCCAACCGCTATCCTGCCAGCTTAAATTCCGCCGTCCTGACAAAACCAATGGCTTCGAGAACTACGGAGTGCGGCTTGTCCAACTCAATCATTTGCAATATTCAATCATTCAATAAGTTAATCATTCATTTAAAATTATTTAAGTATGAAAAAAGTAAAAATCGGTATCAACGGGTTCGGTCGTATCGGCCGTCTCGTGATGCGTGCTTCCATCGAACATGAAGACCTTGAAGTTGTAGCTATCAACGACTTGCTGCAGGTTGACTACATGGCCTACCTGCTGCTGCACGACTCTGTACATGGACGTTTCAACGGGACCGTCAGCGTAGAAGACGGCAACCTCGTGGTCAACGGACGTCCCATCCGCGTCACTGCAGAGAAAGACCCCGTCAACCTGAAGTGGGACGAGGTCGGTGCGGAATACATTGTAGAATCCACCGGTTTGTTCCTCACGCGCGAGAATGCGGAGAAACATATCCAGGCGGGTGCCAAGCGCGTGGTGATGTCCGCTCCTTCCAAGGACGACACCCCGATGTTCGTGATGGGTGTGAACAACACCGAGTACATGGGTGAGGACATCGTTTCGAACGCCTCCTGCACCACCAACTGTCTGGCTCCGCTCGTTAAGGTGATTCACGAGAACTTCGGCATGGTAGAAGGTTTGATGACCACCGTACACGCCACCACCGCCACCCAGAAGGTGGTAGATGGTCCGTCGGTGAAAGACTGGCGTGGAGGTCGTGCTGCCAACGGCAACATCATCCCCTCCACCACTGGCGCTGCCAAGGCCGTCACCAAGGTCATCCCCTCGCTGAAGGGCCGTCTCACCGGCATGTCGTTCCGCGTGCCCACGTTAGACGTTTCCGTCGTGGACCTCACCTGCCGTCTGGAGCGCCCGACCACTTACGATGAGATCAAGGCTGCCATGAAGCGCGCTTCCGAGAACGAACTGAAAGGCATTCTGGGATACACCGAAGAGAGCGTGGTGAGCTCCGACTTCGTAGGCGATCCGCACACCTCCATCTTCGACGCCAATGCCGGCATCATGCTCAACGACCACTTTGTGAAACTCATCTCCTGGTACGATAATGAGTGGGGTTACTCCAACAAGGTGCTGGAGCTGATCAGCTACATGGCCAAACAAAATGACTAAATCATTAAAAACAAGGCAGATGTGGAACCAGAATCCCATCTGCCTTTTTATTTTGGATGATAGATCTCGACTATTTTTTGAATGAAGATGTGGTATGGCTGGCCCGTGACCTGTTGGGCAAGTACGTTTTCACGCAGATTGACGGACAGCTGGCGGGCGGATACATCACCGAGACAGAGGCCTACAAAGGCTTCCATGACAGGGGGTCGCATGCTTTCGGCGGGCGGCGCACGAAGCGCAACGAGATGATGTACGCCGAGGGTGGCAGAGCATACGTTTATCTTTGTTACGGGATGCACTGCATGCTGAATTTCGTCTCCAACCAAGAAGACATTCCCGACGCCGTGCTGATCCGCGGCATCCTGCCGACGCATGGTGAGGAACTGATGCTGAAACGGACAGGCAAAACCAAAAGCGGGGCCTCACTGACCGACGGACCGGGGAAAGTCTGCAAAGCATTGGGCATCACCTTATCTGAAAATGGCATTTTACTCAATAGCAATAAATTATGGGTAGAAGATAGAGGCATATCTTTTCATGATGATGAAATCATAGCCGGTCCTCGGGTTGGAATTGACTACGCTGGCGAAGATGCCAAGCTGCCGTGGCGGTTTCGGGTGAGGAAGTGAGGATGAGAAGATGACGCTGGCCCGCTTTTTGGCGCAGTGCCTGTATATTTTTGCAGCGTAAATTAAAAAAGTTGCGTTATGAACACCATCATTCTTTTTTGGAATCCAGGAATCTCGAGCTATACCATAAAAAGGCTACGGGAAGATTTGACAAACTATGCTCACGTCGGCAACTGGAGCGTGTGGGAGCACGACAAGGCGCACAAGGGCGACCGTTTCTTCATGGTGCGCTGCGGCGAGGGCAAAACAGGTATCTGCATGAGCGGGCGTTTTTGCTCCGAGCCATACAAAGGTGAGGACTGGTCGGGGAAAGGGCGCGAGGTCTATTACATGGATTTGATGGCCGATGTAGTGATTGACCCCGACATCTTGCCCATCCTTTCCACCAAAATACTGGCGCAGAAGATTCCCTCCTTCGATTGGAGTGGCGGACATTCGGGGAGATTACTTCCCACCGAAGAAGCCGAAAAACTGGAGAAAATTTGGGGGGATTTCTTGGAGGAAAACAAGCCAATGTTTGGTACGTTGACTTTTCAATCGCATGTAAGTGATGTTGATTTTGAAGAAGAAGAGGAAGATGAGACCTGCAAAGCCGAAATTGAACTCTCTTTAGACGGTGGTTTTGATATTTTCTCTCCCGATGGTGAAGTAAATGTAAATGGTTACAATTTGAATTCCCTGAAAGAGGAGTTTGTGCAAAAGATGACGGAAGCGGGGAATACGAAATCCATTGAATTCTACTTTAATTTTATAGATGACCAAAATTTGTTTTTCAAGGTTTTGGATATTGCGAGTGATGCATACGCTGGAATGTACGATGAGTTTGGAGAGCCATATCTGAAACGTGCAATCAAGGAAGTGAAAACTCTTTATACGGACGCTTCCATCATTGTCGGTCTATTGCAATATGTGTTTAGAAATCCTCGGTGCACTCCCCAAATGCTGATTAGCAAAGGAATACCCAAAATGATTGTAGAGCTTATTGTTTTTCTTCAACAAAAAGCGGGTGAAGATTTTGGACAATACATTCAACGTATGGGTCAAAATGCAGCGGCGACAAATATATTACACGAAATCATAGAGGACAGTTTGTATATTCACGAACTTCCTGAACTCACTATGGACAAATACATTTACTTGGCGCAAAACCTGAAGGCATTCCATTATCTGGAAGAAAGACAGAAGCAAAAAAACACATGTGCGACCTTCAGTGGGCTTGGCAAAGAGTTTGAAATGTGGTGCTCTTTGTACGACAGTGCTGATATTTTCGCTATTCGTGGTGAGTATAATGACGAGGAGGTGGTTGAAATGTCAAGGGTACTGTCGAAACTTACCAATAGGAAATTTTACGTGGACATCAATGAACTGAATATACATCGGGAGGCCTCGCGCGACCATCTCATTCGCACGTATGAGGACGATATTATACAAAGGCTATACTATAATGAAGAAATTTCTCTTCTTGAAAAAATGATAATCAACAGAAAATACGGAAATATCTTTGAGATAAATGGACGCAAGGTCTTCTGTGATGATGGCAAGGTTTTGGTGCATATTCCTATTGACCAAATATTTGAAATAAGCGATACGGTAGAGATAATCGCACGAGCCGCAGTGATTGGCAACCAAACGCTTAAAACGCTTGAATTTCCTTCAAATGTTCACATAATCGATGATTTTGCATTCGCTTATTGTGAAGATTTGTCTATTGTCAATATGCACGACAAAATCGCATCTATTGGGGAAAACAGTTTCGATTCGTGCAACATTGAAAAATTGCGACTTTCATCTTCTCTCTGCGAAATACCTGCTGCCGCCTTTAAATACAATCAAGATCTTGAGGCAATAGATATTCCAGCGAGTGTCAAACATATTGGAGAAGAGGCATTTTTATGTGACTACATCGAAGAAGTAACAATACCCGAAGGTGTCGAATCTATTGATTATGCAGTGTTTACACGTTCACTGACACATATCACGTTACCCTCCACCTTGAAGGAAATCGCATACGATTTCTACTATGAGTATGGCATTGACGATCCGGAGAAAACGAAGCCCTACGTGGACATCCACCCCGACAACCCGGTCTATTTTTCCAAAGGAGGTATCTTGTACAGCCGCGCGACTGGGAAGGAGGTGCTGGGCAGGGCGGGAAGGTCGGAATAAAATTAAAAATGAAGCAGATGCGATAATATTTGTACTTTTGCAATTTCAAAATCAATTGGTCTTTTAGATGGAAAAGATAGGATGTGTCCTTGTTTCTATTATTTTGGTGTTTGTCTTGTTAAGCACTGAACATCCGTTGCTTTATGGCATCCTCATTGTTTTGGCTGCAATCATATTAGGTTGGTTTACAAATAAATCTGAGAGATCTAAAACTTCATCACCCAAATCAAGAGGTTTAACAGGAAGGGCCGCTTATTCCGAGTCTGGACAAAACAAGGAAATCGACCGCGATTACTTCGACAAAATCAGCAAAGTGGTGGATGACCTGATGACTGTGTATGATTCCGCCATCTCCTCGCAGGAGTTCAGGGATGCTGCGTCTGAAGGAATTGTGTTGCACGATGGCAATGAAACGATTAAAGACCCTACCAACAAAATTCAGTATCTTTTTTGGGTGGACATGGCACATTGCGGCAGAGGGCTTCAGCTCCCGCATGACCGTCTCGACAAGACCAGTTATGCGCTCTTTTATTTCATGGAGCGAACAATGGGAGGGAAAAGACTCTCCTACGACAACTATCGGGATTTGTATCGTTCCTCCAACCATGTCATGGCGGAAACAGCCCTCAAAGAGTGCTATTTTGCATATCATGACGCCGAAGACTCTAATTTTTTCATGGTGGCGCATATCTTGGACAAAATCGACGAACTTCAAAAGCAGAAATATCTAGTGCTGCTGTACCGTTTCGCCTCCATCATGGCAAAAGCTGACAATACAGTCACAGAAGACGAGGCGAAGTTCCTGAACTCCATCATGCAACTGCAAAGCG
The DNA here is from genome assembly GCA_045130235.1 of Bacteroidales bacterium. Taxonomy (GTDB): domain Bacteria; phylum Bacteroidota; class Bacteroidia; order Bacteroidales; family WCHB1-69; genus UBA1756. The sequence continues at coordinate 189,327 of JBGUPJ010000021.1, read as the reverse complement.
ATGGGAGCAACATTTCGGTGGCGGGTGACCAAGCCATGCCTGAAACAGAATACTATAAAGCTCCTTTGGGTGGGGATTTCAAGTCGCGGAAAGCCTTGGACGACTTGATCGGCCTGGACAGTGTGAAGCAGGATGTGACAGCACTCACCAACTATATTCGCATTCAGAATGCCCGCAGCCAAAAGGGCTTGAAAGCCTCCCCCATCACCTACCACTGCGTATTCACCGGCAACCCCGGAACCGGGAAAACCACCGTGGCCCGGATTCTCGCCAACATCTACAAAGAACTCGGCGTGGTGTCAAAAGGTCATTTGGTGGAAACCGATCGCTCTGGACTTGTCGGAGAATATGTCGGTCAGACGGCCGTCAAAACAAACAAGGTCATTGACCACGCTTTGGGCGGAATCCTTTTCATCGACGAGGCCTACTCGTTGCTCGGCGGCGGCGAGAAGGACTACGGCAAGGAGGCCGTCGCCACGTTGCTCAAGCGTATGGAGGACGACCGTAAGCGGTTGGTGGTGATTCTCGCTGGCTACACCAACGAGATGAAGGCGTTCATCGACTCCAACCCTGGCTTGCAGTCGCGATTCAGCCGCTACATCGAGTTCCCAGACTACCATGCCGACGAACTTTACCAGATATTCCTCAAGCAGCTCAAGGAGTTCGATTACACCATCACGCCCGACGCGGCCGCAGCGCTGAAGAACTATTTCGCGGAGGCGGTGGCGCACAAGGACGCGAACTTCGGCAACGCCCGCTTCGTCCGCAACGTCTTCGAGCGCACCTTGCAGCGACAAGCCAACCGACTCTCGACAGAGGTGAACCTCACATCGGCAAAGCTGGCGGAAATCACCAAAGAGGATCTGCCGATAGAGGGATAATCTCGGAAAAACACTTCACTCTGGCCCGCTTTTTGGCGCAGTCAAGTTGTAATTTTGCCACGTAATTTTAAAATAGTATGGTTATGAAAGAGACGAACACCATTGCAATGAACAATCAAAATGAAGTGTCCAATGAAGGCAACAGCATGATCCTTGAAGTTCCTCAAATGTTATTCGATGATTTGCGAAACGGCATCTTGAAACACATTGACATTCCTATTCATCTGAACTCGTATTCCACTATCTTGGAGAATATTGACGGAAATCTCATACTGAACTGCGATGAAATGCCAGAGAGTTTTTACGCTTGCTATTTTTGGAATAATGGTGTTTTCCCATACTTGGTGAAGGATAGTCTGCAATACATCTCTTTGCTAAGTGAGGGTAGGTCGCAAACTATGAAAATAACAGGTCATTCGGAGAGTGCACCGGAGCGTTGTGATTTTCTTGAAGACAACACCCTGAAACCCAACCCCAATGGTGAAGCCTGTGTTTGGAATATCCGTTTTGATGTGGAGGTTTTCACACCTGATGGAAAAGAAACCGTTGAAAAAAGTCCGACGACAGACAGTATAACAACGGAAGAGAAAACTACAAACAGGAGAATTAAAAAGTCGGGCGAAGAAGATGATGAATTTGATCCAGAACAAGGTCACGGATCTCATATACAATGTGTTGACGAAAATATTAATGTGTTTGTTGAAGATTTTCTGAATGTGGTGAGTTCTTCCAAAACATATATTGGTGGGCCAAAAGTGAAAGCAAAAAAAAGTGATGGGGAGTACGAAACTCGGATTTTGATGCTTTCTATGGATGAAACAAAGGACATGACTCTCAGAACTCTTTTAGAATCCAAAGATGATGGGAATGAATTGATGGCTTTTTTCCCGTATGTTGTCAATGAGACTGGGGTGCCTTTGACCCTGAAGAAGATATACGAGTTTTCAAATGGAATTGAGGCGGTGCTCTGTTGTTCATATAACGATGAAACTGAATTCAGATTCTTTGACATGGATTATCCGCTCCATAAAGCTGAATACAAAATTGGGGAAACGTATAACTTTGCCTTGTCTGCTATTGCGTACAAGGCAGAGAAGGTGCCCGATAGTGAGATGTCGTTTGAAATTGACCCGGAAACTGTTGAAAAGATGCACAGGACAGATCCTTCTGTGGTTCGTCGTGACAAAAATGGTAAGGCATTGCCTATGAAGATGAGTATGGAAATATTTGTAGCATGTCTCCAACACGATGGCCGCTACCCGGATGATGCGGAATTTTGGTCGCCTATTAAGTCCCGTGTCAGAAAAGTCACGATACTAAACCGCGATTTTTACCGCATGGAGATATCCGTTCATCACAACGAAGAAGACGAGAATCTGATAATTCCGCTTGTTGCAAAAACCTCATTCTTTGATGAGAAACCATCCAAAGGGGATTCTGTTCGTGGCTACCTTTGGTTACAAGGCAGAAGGATTGTGAAAACGAGCAGCCAGTTTGAAAAAGATCCTCACAATTATCCTGGCAACGGGTATAATGATAAGCAGCAGACCTTTATCCTGATGTGGAATCCAGCCTTTTCAAATTCCATGGAAAACCATATAGAAAGCATCGGCCATATTAATGACTATAGCTTCAATTGGAGCGTTTACGAGTGGGAAAAGGCCAAAATGGGAGACCGCTTTTATATGATACGTGTGGGTGAAGGCAACACGGGTATCGTGATGAGTGGCATATTCACCTCACAGCCGTACGCTGATGGAGACTGGAATCCTAAAAGAAATAGCCGAATAATCTACTATGTGGATATGAAACCCAACTTCATGGTTAATCCTGAAGCACAAACTATTATTACCACCGAACAACTGCAGGGAACCATCCCTGATTTTGAGTGGCGCAAAGGCCATTCCGGCCAACTGTTGACCCAGGAGCAAGCACAGAAATTGGAGAGCCTGTTTTCCAAGTACATACAGAAAATGCTTGATGTTAATGACAAAACGAATGTTGCGATAACGAATATTACAAGGCAAAATTGACCATGAAACTAGACAAAGAATATCCCGCCACCCACTCCATGTCCACCGCTTGGTATATCGCCGACGAGGAGGGCAACGTGGGCATCATGGACTTTGACGAAAATGGTCCTGTACCGTGGCAGACCGAAGAGACTTCCGTGGATGAACTTGTCTTTATTCATGATGAGAATATTCAGAAAAATGAATATCAGACCATCGCACTGAGTGACGAGCAAATTGATGAATTGCTTGGGGAACCGCATCCTATTGAGGAAGAAAAATTTTGGGGAAATTGTATCGTTCAAATTCATTTGGACAAGGAGCAACAATTCCTTGAATTGGCAAAAAATCCAGATTTTAATATTGAATTTTGTATTTCAAAAAAAAGAGGAATCTATAAAATCAGTGCCTACGACTGCATTGCACGGTCAAAGAAAAACGGGGAATACTCCATACTGGAAAATTCTTCTCTCAAGAAAATGATCAACCTGGGAATTTTTCTGCAAACGTATGAAGGAAAATGTTTTTGGATGGCTGCTGAATGGGAGGGTGACACGCTCGTCTATGAAAAGGAGTTTCCGTCTGCACCCTACTATATTTTCAAACAATCCTATTGGACGGCTGAACTTCCTGAATGCATGAATGTGCCCAAATACCCAGTAAAACTGGATCAATTTCCTGAAAAACTGAGAAATAGAGTGCTAAAAGTGCCTGTCAAATTCAAGGAAACACATCACTTTCAAATCGCCGAATGGTTCCCCTGTGCGGTAACAGGTTTGGATATTGAAAAGATGGAGGCAGTCGATGGTGGTGAGTACGCACTGCTTCCCCTAACCGACGGAACACAAGCCTATATCCTTACCGATATGGTCCTTCCCGATGACTTTTTTCAATATTGTTCAGAAAAAGAAAAGTATGATTGCAAAGATTGCAATGATCACTGCCATGTTTGCGAGGACCATTGTTTCACTTCAAAGCCCACAGTCCTTGCTGTCTTAAACCCGTTTGAAGAATGGGACTATTCCAGACAGCAAAAATCGGATGCCATCAATTCGCATAGCGTTTGGCTCCCGTTTCTTCCGAAAATCCCGATGAAGCTTAAAAACAGACCGAACAGTTGGTCGAATGATGGGTGGCAGCATTATATTTCCGAAAAAGACATCAGAAAACACATCAACGGGCATAAACTTTTAGAACTTTTCCAAAGGAACCGTAAGTGGCTGGAAGATTGGGTGGCACGTTTCAACCCTCGGGTGATTCTGATCAGCGGCCAGGCAGAGGCCGTTATGGATGCCGTGTATTCCATAAAAGATCACAGCATCGAAATAGGGGGCATTGCCTATCCGATGTATCTGCTGTCGGAGGTGGAAACCCACCGGGAGGAGATCGAACGGCTGGCCTTGTTGCCGTATCAGGGTAAACCGATTCCACACATCATCTCTGTTGAGGAGATGGAGAAAATCAAACAAGGAAAATGATAGAGCTGCTGTCCGTCGACCTGTCCAACTACTGCAGCAAGCAGTGCCCGTTCTGCTACAACCACAGCACGCGGGAAGGGAACACCCTGTGGCAACCTCAGGAAGTCATCGCTTTCGCCACTGACTGCATCCGCAACGGCGCGAAGGCAGTCTCGCTCGGTGGCGGTGAACCATTTGAGTATGAGGGTGTTTTTGAAATTATCGATGCCTTGTATCCACAATGCTATCTCTCGGTCACCACCAACGGACTGCCATTGGAAAACGGGCAGGTTTGGAGCAATCTGCTTGCCCACAAACCCGACAAGATCCACGTCACCATTCACCAGCCCGGCAGCCCCGATGAGGTAGAAAGGGTGACGAACCTCGTACAGCGCATCAACCTAATCGGAATCAAGCCGGGAGTGAACCTGCTGGTGGGTGCCGACAAAATTGACAAAACCACAACCGTCTATCAGCAGTTGTCGCAAATACTGACTCCCGAACAAATCATCCTCGTGCCACAACGGTTTTCCAACACGCCTACATCTAAACAGTTAGCCTCCGTTGCCGACGGAAAGCCCTTCCAAAGTCCGTCCTGTCTATTAGAGTGCCGTCCGCCGCAGAACTTCTGTTCCGTATCGTGGGACAAAAAGGCGGCCCCGTGCAGCTTTGCCCCATGCAAGGAGCCGCTGCCCTCGCTTGACTTCGCAGGTTTGGTAGCAGCCCTCAAAAACGTGCGATGGAGTCGATGCTGATGTTTCTTCTTCTCTTTGCCTAAAAATAAAATTCGCAAAAATGATAATTATTCAAGATTTTGTATTATTTTTGCAGCCTGAAATATTTCTACCATTACTATGAATATTGAATTTGATGATAAAGCTTTGAAAGAACTTTACTTACTCGGAGAGACCAACGATAAAAAATACAAAAGATTACCACAGAACATCGTAAAAAGATATATTAAAGTGGTGAACTACATTAAGGCCGCCCCGCGATTGGAGTCATTGTTCCTTATCCAATCATTGCATTATGAAAAGAAGAAAGGCGATTTGAATGGTGTTGATGCAGTATGGATAAATGATCAGTACCGTCTGTTTTTTCATAGCTCCGCAGATAATCATGGAATTGTAGTGAATGCTTTAATTTTTGAAATATCAAAACATTATGAATAAGAATGAATTAACGCCCCATTGGGCCACACATCCGGGAGAATTGATAAGAGATGAGTTGCGAGAACGAAAAATGACACAGAAGCAGCTCGCTACACAAACTGGCATCAAAGCCTCCATCATTAGTGAGACCATCAACGGCAAACGCCCAGTATCACTGAATGTTGCCGTGGCTCTGGAAAAGGCGTTGGGAATCCCTGTCGAATTATGGATGAACCTGCAAAGCCAGTATAACATCGATGTGGCCAATATTGCAGACCGTGAAACCCGCAAAGAGACTATCAGTCTGACGATTCCGGTTTCCGATCATAATCTGCTCAAAGAACTCGCCCATAAATTCGGATGGGTAGGAGTTCTGTAATCTTTCTTATTTTTGCCAAAATTATCGAAACATGAAAGCATCTGCACTTTTCAAAGAATATGTATGGCTGGTGGGCACCATCCGGCGGGCGGGTCGCATCACCCTGCGCGAAATCAACGAACGGTGGCTGCGCACCGCGATGAGCGACGGAGTGGAGTTCAGCCGCACCACCTTCCGCCGACACCGCACCGAAGTGGAGGAGATGTTCGGCATCATCATCGACTGCGACAACGAAAACCGCTACTACATCGATGATGCGGAGCTGTTCCGCGAGGAGAGCGTGCAGCAATGGATGCTGAACACACTCACGGTCAGCAACATCGTGAGTGAAGCACGTGGTCTGCACGACCGTATCCTGCTCGAAAGCATCCCCAGCGAGAGCGAGCACCTGCCGATGGTGGTGGAGGCGATGCGTGAAAACCGGTGCCTTTCCATCAGCTACCAGCGTTATGGGAAGGATAATGTAAGCCACTGGATGATAGAGCCCTACTGCATCAAACTATTCCGGCGCCGCTGGTACCTGCTGGGACGCATGGCTGACGGCGGCTTTCTCACCCTCTCGTTCGACCGCATCACGGAAATGGAGTTACTTGACAAGACGTTTGAACTGGCCCCGGATTTTGATGCACAGACCTATTTCTCCAACTATTACGGCATTATGCAGGGCGGCAGCGAGACGAAACAGCGTATGGTGCTGCGGGCGTTCGGCAACGAGCGGTACGCCATGCGCGACCTGCCGCTGCACCACTCGCAAAAGGAGTTGGCGGTAGGCACCGACTATGTGGACTTTGAGGTCTGTCTGCACCCCACGAGCGACTTCTTGGCGCAGATCCTCTCCCGCGGCCGCTGGCTGAAGGTGCTGGAGCCGAAAGAAATCGCAGAGGAAATCAGGCAGTTGCACTTGGAGGCGGCAGAAGAGTAGTTTTTTCTGGAAAACAATTTCACTGGCCCGTTTTTTGGCGCAGTGCCCGTATATTTTTGCAGGGTAAAATAAAATCATTAAATCATGAACAACATCGAGCCTTGCCTGTGGCTCCAGAAACGAGCCGAAATGTATGCCGCAATTGCGGAAAGCGACTTCAAACAAGTGAAAAAAGTGGAATTCCATTTCGATGACCCCGAAGCGGGCTGGGTGGATACGACCATCCGCATTGACGGTGAAGTGGTTGCAGAACTGCATTTGTCGGGCGTGTGGAGCGATCCCGTAGCCGACCTGCTGAGATGGACAGAACAATGCATCGCTGAGCCTAACGTGCCGCATTACCTTTATCACGATGCGGAAAATCCAGAATTAGTCTTTCATTTTGAAGAATTGATGTTTCCGCCTGACGATATTGATTTCGAGCACTACTATGCTACAGGGATTTTCTCATTGTTTCAATCGGGAGTGTTTGATGAGAATCACACGGATGGTTTGCATTACATAGACGAATTTTTGTACACATTATGTGACATACGGGATTTCAGGACCAACCTTTACAACGCAGTTTGTGATTTTGCTCAAAGACAGAAAACCAATGAGCGCGCAGTGGAGGATTGGGCGTGGTTCATGTATGACCAAAAGGTATTAAGTCGCTATAAAGAGGATGAAAAATGTGACGATGAAGAGGATGAACGATTGGCACGAAAAATGATGCTCCACGATCTGCGTTCGCCCAAAATCAAAAAATATCTCGAGGAGAGGTAAAATTACAGGTATTAAGAAACCACTTTTTCACTATTTTTGCATTTCAAATGAAATTTTAATTGTAAAAAATGACAAATCTAAAATAGCATGAAAAAACTCCTCCTTTCCCTCTTTGTCCTGCTGGCGGCTCTGGGGCTGAATGTCACCGCACAACCCCTCTCCCTCAAAAGTCCCGACGGACAGATGCAGCTGAACTTTGAGCTACGCAGCGGCGTGCCGTACTACTCCCTTGACCGCGCCGGTCAACCCGTGGTGCTGCCCTCCAAGATGGGCTTCACCCTCGAATGGCGCGACGACCTCGCCCATGCCTTTGTGCTCAAAGGCCAACAATACAGCACGTTCGATGAGACATGGGAACCCGTGTGGGGCGAGGAGGCGCACATCCGCAACCACTACAACGAACTGCTCGTGACCCTCGAACAGCCCGCCAGCAGCGTGGAAAGCATGGACGGCTCCACCCAAACGAAAGCCACCGTGATGCAAATCCGCTTCCGACTCTACAACGACGGGCTAGGCTTCCGCTACGAATTCCCGATGGAAATTGAAAACGGAAAATTCAATGCGCTCGTCTATTTTTGGATTAAAGAGGAGTTGACAGAGTTTGCGATGACAGGCGACCATACCGCATGGTGGATTCCGGGCGATTACGACACACAGGAATATCCCTACCACGAGTCGAAATTGTCGGAGATTCGCGGATTGTACGAGGACGCCCACAAGGGCTGCGGCTGGCCATGGAAGAACTTCTCGCCCACCGGCGTACAAACCGCCCTTCAGATGAAAACCGCTGACGGTCTGTATATCAACATCCACGAGGCCGCCGTATTAGACTACCCCACCACCAACCTCGATTTGGACGACCAGAAATTTGTATTCAGCACCCACCTCTCGCCCGACGCCACCGGCTACAAGGGACGGCTACAAACACCTTGCCACACCCCATGGCGCACGGTGATGGTATGCGAGAAAGCCACCGACGTGCTTGCCTCACGCCTCATCCTCAACCTCAACGACCCGTGCGTGCTGGAGGATGTGTCGTGGATCCACCCCGTGAAGTATATGGGCGTGTGGTGGGAAATGATCTCCGACAAGAGCTGCTGGAGCTACACCAACGACTTCCCCTCCGTCAAGCTGGGCATCACCGACTATGAGCATTCCACCCCGCACGGCCGCCACGCCGCCAACAATGCGAACGTACGCCGCTATATCGACTTCGCCGCCGCCCACGGCTTCGACGCACTGCTCATTGAGGGTTGGAACATCGGCTGGGAGGACTGGTACGGCAAGGAAAAGGACTACGTTTTCGACTTCCTCACCCCCTACCCCGACTTCGACCTGCCCGCACTGAACCGCTACGCACACGAGAAGGGCATCCGACTGATTATGCACCACGAAAGTTCCTCATCCACCATCAATTACGAACACTGGTTAGAACAGGCCTACACGCTGATGAACCACTACGGCTACGATGCGGTGAAGAGCGGCTACGTGGGCAAGATTCTGCCGCACGGCGAAGGACATTACAGCCAGCCGCTCATCAACCACTACCACTACTGCATCACCGAGGCGGCGAAGCACCACATTATGGTCAACGCCCACGAGGCGGTGCGTCCGACGGGATTGTGCCGCACGTGGCCCAACATGATCGGCAACGAGAGCGCGATGGGCACCGAGTTCCGCGGCCGCATCCGTCCGGGCCACACCACCATCCTGCCGTTCACGCGGTTGCAGGGCGGTCCGATGGACTACACCCCCGGCATCTTCGAGACCGACATGGAGAAAAACGCCCCGTGGAACAAGGGCGACCTGATGCGCCACACGATATGCAACCAGCTGGGACTTTACGTCACCTTCTACTCGCCGCTGCAGATGGCCGCCGACTTTCCCGAGCACTACGAGCCTTACATGGACGCCTTCCAGTTCATCAAGGATGTGGCGGTGGATTGGGACACGACCCTTTACCTTGAGGCCGAGCCCGGCGCGTACATCGTGACGGCCCGCCACCCGAAACTGTCCACCTTGAACAAGGCGGCCGACGGCGTTGGCGACCTGCCCGACGGGAAGAAAGGCGTGATTTCCAGCGCCACACGGTTCGTGTACAATATCCCCGAATCTGTAGAGACGTTGCGCGCAACGTCTCTAGAAAATCCCCACGACGTCTGGTACATCGGCGGCATCACCGACGAGAACGCGCGTGAGGTGACGGTGAAATTGGATTTTCTGAAGCCGGGAGTTACCTATGAGGCCACGATTTATGCGGATGCGAAGGATGCCTGCGGACTGGTGAACTTCACCACCCCGGACCAATCCACACAGCCGGCTGTCCTTTCCGCGCCGGCCTACAACCCAAAGGCCTACACCATCACGAAGAAGAACGTGACGGCCAAGAGCGTACTGAAATTGCGGATGGCTCCGTGCGGCGGGTTCGCAGTGTCGTTGAGGGAGAAGAAGTAGGGAAATAGTGCGAGGCGAGTTCAAAAGTGGATGAGCATCTCCCCAGTGGGGGGGGGGCAGCCTTTCGCAAATAAAAAGTCAGGGAACATGTAATCCCCTGACCTTACGTTTTTTCAGCAAACTACTCTTTCGAGAACTGGTCCTTGCCGGCGCCACACAAAGGGCATTCGAAATCGGCGGGAACCTCTTCCCACGGAGTGCCAGGGGCAATGCCCGCTTCCGGCACACCAACGGCAGGGTCGTAAACCCAACCGCAGAGATCACAAACGTGTTTTTCCATGATTCTGTTGATTTTAAAGGTGAATATTATGTTGATTTTGTAATCCCAACTTCACTTTTCATTTCCAACGGCAAAGGTACTACTTTTTTTCAAATTGTTAACCTAGGGAAAGCCACAAATAAAATAAAAAAAATCGGCCGCCGTATTGATATTTTCACTAATATTGCAAGGTAAAATAGGGTGATGAACACCCTTGCAATATTAGAATGCTAACTATGTGTGATTCAAAACATCCATACATCCGTTACGCATTTGTGCTGTTGCTGCTTTTTGCAGGATTGGCGGCGCAGGCACAGATACGTGACCGAATTAATCAGATCAAAACAGCGGATCCTTTCGCTATTAGTGGTACCGTGGGAACCGGCATGGGTATTTCCTACAACTCCAATCAGCCTGGCAGCACCCCTTTCTCGGCTAACATCTATGCCAGCATGAACCTCTCGTTCTACAGTTTCCAGCTTCCCTTCTCGTTCTATTTCGCCAACAACACCACCTCCTTCTCCTACCCGCAACTTCCCTCCTTCCACCTCGGCTTTATGCCCACTTGGCGCAACTGGAAGTTCCACATCGGTCATAGCAGCATGCACTTTTCCAACTACACCTATTCGGGGCTTACCTTCCTCGGCGTGGGTGCGGAATATCAGGGTAAAAAATTCCGAATGGGCGTGTTCGGTGGACACCTGCAGCAGGCCACCCGCATCAAGGGTTACGACGATCGCAGTGCCATACAGCAGCTGGCCGACTCGCTGCTCGGTCTCAACGTGCCCGAAGCCGAGCTGCCCCAATACCGCCGCGACGCCGTCGGATTCAGAGTGGGTGCCGGCAACGAACGGAACTTCATCGATTTCAGCTTCCTGAAGGCGAAAGATGCCATCAAATCGCTGCCGCAAGAATGGCGCGACTCTATCCCGCCGCAAGACAATATCACCTTGGGTATCTCCGGAAGATTTGCCATCCGGAAATGGTTCTCCTTCACCGCCAACATCGGCGCCAGCCTCTACACCCATGACACCCGGGACACCCTCGCACAGATGCTGCGAAAAGATGAAAACGTACAGAAACTGTTAGACCGAACCGACTGGCTCATCGCCTTCCGCAACAATACCATGCTGCGCTTCGCCGGCGACGCCGCCATGAATTTTATGGTGCGCAGTTTCTCCGCCAGCCTCACCTACCGCTTCATCCAACCCGACTACGTGTCGCTGGGGGCGGCCAACTTCAACCAAAACTCGCACAGCCTCGGCGCGGTCATCAACACTTCACTCTTCAAAGGACACTCCAACATCAGCGCAGTGGGTTACATCCAGCGCGACAACATGAACAAAAAGCAGATGTACACCAACCAGGTGGCCACCTACTCCATCAACTGGAACAACACCATCGGCCAGAACTTCAACCTCGGCATCAACTACAACGGCATCAAACAAGACCAGTATAATGGCACCTACGAAGTGGTGGACAGTTTGAAAATCAACCAGATAGTCCACACCTTGACGGTATCACCCTGTGTCAGTTTTGAAAAGACGTACGCCCACTCCATCAACCTGAATTTCAATTTCGTACAAAACAAAAACCTCAACAAGCTTTATGTGGGTGGCGTTAACGTGATGACCTTTACCGTGGGCGCAGGCTATGGCATCGACTTCGACGCCATCCGCCTCGGCTTCGACTGCGGTTACGACTTCTCGATGTCCAGCTCCGAATATGCGCATTACGACGCACATACGCTGAACTTGGGACTTCGTTATAAAATCTTGAAAAAAGAAAAAACCAACTGGACCCTCTCCTATAACGGCTCTTTCGGGTACAACATCCAAAAAGACGCAGGAGTGGCCAACAATTTCTCTGTCAGCAATAGCATCGGCAGCAACTTCAGCTACAAGAATGCCCACACCGCCTCCCTCTATTTCTCCATCAGCAACTTCAGCGACCGAGAAATCATTGGACAGCGTGTCCACTCCGACCTTGACTGCCGTTTCACACTCTCCTACTCATACGCTTTCGCCGCCCGCATCATCAAAAAGATGACCAAAGAGGAACGTGCGGAACACCGTCTCGCCCGTCAGGCACAAAAACTTCAGAAACAACAGATGTCAACAAAATAAAATTCATATACTATGAAAAGAGCACATATCCTTTCCGTCCTACTTTGGGCCATGCTGATCCAGATGTTCAGCGTGTCGGCCCAGACAGATATCGTGACCACCATCACGCCGAAAGTGAGAATGTTCCCGGCCACGGGGTTCAGCTATTTGGACGACCCTGGCCGGTATTTCAACATCCAGCTCATCAACACAACTGCGGAGGAGAAGCAAATCTATTTCACAATCTCACTCTCCTGCGAATTCTCGGCCACTAACGAGAGCTTCTTTGTATATACCAAGCCGGAATACCAGCCGCAGACCCCCATCACCATCGGGGTAACCCCGGTAATGCTGCACCGTTCGCATTTTGACCAGATTATTGGCAACCTGAACGCCAATGCCTACGAGACGAATGTGGACCGCAGCAAGCTGGTTAACAACGTGTTCACCTTGCCGGAGGGACAGTACAAATACTGTATGAGACCTTATATTTGGGATGGCTACAACAACCCCAACCCGGTGCCAGCGGGCGAGGAGGTGTGCTACACGTTTTCGGTCTGCTATTCGGGTTCGGCACCCGAGTTCACCTCCCCGGTGAACGGCTACAGCGCGGGCAATCTCAACAACAGCAACCCCGCCAACAACCTGTTGGGCGGCGGCGGCTTATCTTCCGACAACCGCAGCAGCGACCAATATACGGTGCTGCCTTTAGCCCGGACCGTCAATTTTACTTGGACGGGCGTTATTTCCAACTGTCTGTCACCCAATGATTTCAACTACACACTCAAGATCGTTGAAGTCAACAAGAACCAGAATATCCAAGATGCCATCGTGCAGAACGCCACGGTAGCGACCATCGACAACCGTAACCGCACCTCATATCTTCACGACACCCTATCCAACCGTCATTTCAGTCTGCAACGGGGACATGTCTATGCCGCGCAGGTACAAGCCACACTCAAGAACAGCATGCTGACGGACGTGCAGTTGGGCAACGGCGGAAAGAGCCAGGTGATTGCTTTTGTATGGGGCGAAGGCGAGGTGGTACAACAGCTGCAAGGCAGCACCACCTTCTCCATTTCCGACAACCACGAAAAGGTGTTGAAAGAGATTAGAGATCCCTACCTTGTAACTCCCGGAAAAGACAACAACACCTATAATGCCTTGATTGGCAGAGTGCCCAGCGAATCTTCTGTAACTCCCGCCGACGACCACTACAGCACCTATATCGGGGGCGACCATCCGTACTACCAGGTGCCCAAGTCCGACTCATTGCAGGTGAAGTGGATGCCCGTGCGTGGCGACTCCGTGTTCCGCGTGAGATACACCGCCTCGCTGTACGAGTATGTGGGCGGCGAGGTGGCCAACTCCATGAACACCCAGCCCCTCTGCTCCAAAGTCATCGAGTGCAACCGTCCCGACCAGAGCCTCACGTTGGAAGACCCGCACCCCATGATTTTAGCGCAGCACTGGGCCGACACCTTGGAGGAAGGCTACAAGTATGTGCTCCATCTCGAAGCGGAGAGCTTCTATTCCTACAACCAGAGAACCACTTACACTATCACGGAGTACATTCATAATATGCCCTCCACCCACGACAGTCTGGTGGACCAGGTGATGTTCGGCACCGAGAATTATGCTTCCGACCTGGTGTTCGCATGGGGCATCGACAGCGGCGCACTCGACAAGGTGTATCCGCCGCAGTTCACCTATCCTGTGGACCTCAGCAGCAAACCGCTGAATGACTCCACATGGGTGGAGTCTGAATTTCCGGAAGTGACCAAGCGCGAGAGCTTCTCCTTCCGCTGGAAGAAAGCCACCGGCGTAGATTACGGCGATTCCGTCTATTACAAACTTAGCGTCGGCAAACTGCCCAAAGGAAAGAAGCCTTACGAAGTCAAGACTTTCTTCTATGTGAAAGACAGCATCACGGAAACCGAATATATCGATTCGGTGCTGTTCGACACCTTGAAGACCAAAGAGCAGTATGTGGCTGTCTTGGAGATGCGTATCAAGCAGATGGGAGACACCTCTTCCCATTACAATATATTAAATAATGGCAAATCGCACTACGCCGCCTTTAAGTTGAAAGATCCGCCGGAATTTGTGGCCGACATCAACGACAAAATCAAGTGTTTCCCGAAGGCGTTGGACAAGCTGAGCAAAGAGATCATCACGCCGAAGGCGGACAGTTTGGTAGAAAACAAAGTTCAGCTCAAGATGGGCGAGTTCCCGTTGGTGATGCAGACCGTCACCTACGACACCGCGAAGAAAGTGTATAATGGTGACGGATATGTGATTTGGCATCCGCTGGGCGTGGATGTGCGGCTGAAGGTCAAGTTCGACTCGGTGCAGTTCAATAAGGATTACGAAATCCTGAAGGGAACGGCTGTAAGTACCGCCACCGACTCATCCACCTACCTTGAGGCCTTAACCAATGATTTGGATTTGGATGAATGGAGCAACGATGACATTAATGCAGTGGTCTCCAAATTGGGTGAAAATGAGACGGTTAAAGGTTATTATGATAAATTCAAAGAATATGGTGAGAAATATGCCAAGAAATATGGCGGTCTGTTAGGACCTATCGTGGGTGAGAATGTCGCCACGCAGGTGATGACCTTCCCGCTCAGCATTACCGATGAGGAGATTACCGGTTCGAAGAATGTGGTTTTCTCCATCAACAACATGTATTTCTCGCCCGTGACGGCATTGATGAACATCTGGGCGATTTTTGCCGCCCAGAGCGACAACGCATACGTGCCCTTCCTGGCCAACAACATCTGTATGGACCAGCAGGGATTCCTCGGCAACTCAAGCAAGCATATTGAGCTCTTCATGGGCCGCGACTATGAGATTGAATTGAACGACGGCTATAAGATGCGTTTCAAGAAATCGTCCAACTTCGCCGATCCGAAAGACGGAACCGTCATTGTGGTTGATACCGGAAAGCTGAGCTTCATGATGGCTGAAATTCAGTTCGACATGAACAGCAACGATGTGATGGGCATTGAGAAGGACGGAACGCCTCGCAAAGGCAAAGTGGTACAAGCCACTCTTTTAGCCAAGATTAAAGATTGGGATGACTGGATCGCCAAGATTACGATGGATCCGTTTGCCATTGCCGGTTGCGACCGCTTCACCTTCGTGCCGACAGGCAAGGGCATCTTCTACGACCACTCCTCCACGGAGAGTCCGAAAGAGGTAGCCATTGACGGAGAATACCTCCTCGGTGATGAAGCCAAACCCAAGCCCAACGAAACGGAGGAGCAGAAAAAAGAACGGACGAAGAAAATCGCCAAGGCCACAAAAGAGTGGCAGGGCTTCTATTGGGATGAGTTGCAGGTGTTCCTTTCTGATGAAATCAGCAACACCTTCACCGACCAGGAGCAACCGAAAGACTCGGTGGTCTCGTACACCTACGGCATTAACGGAACCATTAAAGACTCCGTACACTATTGCTATCCGGGCAGCCGTATCAACTTCGGCGCCAAAGGGTTAATCATCGACAAGTATGGCTTTACTGCAGAGCTGTTCGCCCGCGACATCTTTAAGGCCGACACCAAGTCGGGTGGCGGATGGGCATTCTCGCTGGATACCATCAGCGTGAAGTTCCTCAAGAACAAATACAAGGCAGGTATCATCAAGGGCGGATTCGGCATCCCGTTGTTCAGCGGCGGGTTCGCCTACAACTGCTCCATCGGTTGCGACAGTCTGGAGTTTAGCATCAATGCTGTGGAAGACACCCTCAAACTCGACATGTGGCTTGCCTCTGTCGATTTCGATCCCAAGTCTTCTTATTTTAGAATTAAAAAGATTTACAAGGAAAATGGCACCCGCATCGACCTGACCATGAACGGAAAAATCAACGTGGCCTTCGACAAGATCGGTATTCCGGTCAACTGCGCTTTGGCCAAGTTCGAACACATGGGTATGCGCAACTGGCAGAGTGGCAAGGCGGATGCCTCCATCGACAAGTTTGAGTTCGACATCGGAGATTGGTCGTTTGCCTCCCCGCAGAAGACCATCGGCGGAGCGCCGTCGAATGGCGCGGGCGAGCAAGTAGCCGACAAAGGCAAAGAGCCCATCGGCTCCGTCTCCTTCGCCGGTTTCACCTTCAGCCTCACCAAGTTCGACCCCATTGTCACCTTTGAAAAGAGCGACCTGAAACTCGGTTTCAAGGTAGGCGGTCAGATCAAGTTCGCCACTGAGGGCACCGACCTGGGCGCCAGCTGCGGTTTCTCCGTTTGGGGCATCGTGGAACCCACCAACCACTTCCATGTCAAGAAAGTGGATGCCAAACTCGAATCTATTACCTTGGATAACATCGACTTTGATGTTTTCAAGTTGAATGGTTCATTGGACTTCTTCAGCAGCACCGGTTCTGGTAGCAGCGGTTCTGGCAGCAGCGGCAATGGCGGTGGTAATGGTGGCGGCGGCAACAACGGCGGCGGTAACAATGGTGGTGGTAACAGCGGTGGTGGCCATGGCGGCGGTGTTAACTCACTCAGCGGGCTCGCCATTTCGGGCGGCGCGATGGGCGATGGCTTCGGCGGTTCGCTGGAGGTCACCATCATGAGCAAGGTCACCTTGAGCATGAGCGCCGGCTTCGGTACGAAGAAGGACAGCAAGGGCACCTATACCTGGTGGTATTTCGACGGCGCTTGCAAATTCCCGGGCGGCATTCCGCTCGGCGCGGTCAGCATCAACGGTTTCTCCGGCGGTTTCGCTTACAACATGAAAGCGACCAAGAGTCTGACCGACCCCAGCTACAGCGCCATCAACCTGCTGAAAACAGCCGACAAAAACACCAACGACAAGACGGTGAAAGCCTCCGGCATGGAGTTCACCCCCGAACGCAACAGCTGGGTGGCGAACGCCGGTATCAGCCTCGTGCTGACCGGTGCCGAGAACACCATGAACGCCGACGGTCTGGTTTCGTTGCGTATCTCCAACAAGCACTTCTCCGGCGTGTTCATCGATGCCAACGCCTACGTGATGAGCAAGATGGACAAGACCAAGACCCCGGGTGACGGCTCGAATAACGACTCCCCGCTGGTACGTGCAAAAGCCATCATGGGCTACGAAAGAACCGATGTGTACGACTATTTCCGTCTGTCCATCTCGGTAAAAGCCGATATCAACCTCTCCAAACTCTTAGAAGGCGCAAGCTCCACAGTGTTGGGAAGCACACTGAGTGGCGTTCATGGTGGTAGTTCCCTCCTCACCAGCTCCAATGTGACCAAAGCGCTGAATGCCCTGACCGGCAAATCGGGACTTGGCAGCCATGGCGCAAGCGAGCGCGATGCTGCAGCCGAAGCCTCTACCAGTGGCAACAGCGGCAAACCCTCTTTCAGTCTCACCGCCAGCATTCCGATTGACTTCGAGTTGAAACATTATAGAAAGAAAGATGGCAACCACAAGGCCAACTCCACCGACTGGTACTTCGCCATCGGCAAACCGAAATATGAGGAGCGCGTTCAGCTGAAGAGCAAACTCGACATGGTGGTTTGCAGTGCTGAAGCAGAGTTCACTTTCTACATGCAGACGGGTAACGCCTTTGCCTACCAGATGCCGCCACTCAGCAACGAACTGAAGAAATTCTTTGGATTGGAGGATGACGACAAGAAGATGGACACCGACGACGAAGGCGTGAAGAACGCCCGTAAGCTGAAGAGCACCGACTGGCTGGCTATCGACAAGGGAGGCGGCTTCTGCATGGGTTCCACCTTCCATGCCAAGCTCTCACTCGACTTCTTCCTCTACGTACACGTAACCGCTGACCTCGGCTTTGACGTGGCCCTGCTGGACGTGAGCGGTACGGGCTGTCCCGGACATTCACAGATTGGCAAGAACAATTTCTACGCCCTCGGCCGTGTGTATGCCGCCTTGCAGGGTGATGTGGGTTTGAAAATCAACCTCGGATTCTGGAAGGGCGAGTTCTCCCTCTTCAGCGCCGGTATTGGTGCGCTGTTGCAGGGTGGTGGTCCCAACCCGTCATATGCTTACGGTATGTTACGTTTCAAAATCAACCTGCTGGGTGGTCTGCTCAAATTCAGCACCAGCATCGACTTCAAGGTGGGTGATGTGTGCGTACCGGGTGCCGGCGACCCGCTGGCCAACGTGAAGCTGTTCCAGAATGTGACACCCGGCTTCGAGACCGAGGCTGCCGCCAAGACCAAGAGCAACCTCCAGTCGCCCCTCCAGGTGGGAAGAATCATCTCCAACATGCCGTGGGATAAAGAGGTGTATCTGGCTGATAATGACGGAAAGAATGCCCGTAAGTTCTACTTCACTCTGATTGATAAAAACATCAAATACCAGATCAAGACAAACGAAAACGGCAGCTATTCTAACACCAACACGATTCAGTCGTTGAAATTCACGGCCAGCCGCGATGATGCCAACGCCATGTTCTTCGAAACCAACGAAGGCGGTCTCGTGGAGGACTGCTACAACAAACTTTACCTCCAAGCCCGCGGCTTCGAATGGAGAACCAAAGTTCCCTCCAAAGAGCTTTCCAAGATTGACAACGGCGCCGGAAAAGACTATCCTTACTACGTATCCGGCCCCAACAAGGGAACGATGAAGAGCACCTGTAACGGCTACGACTGGTACGACCCCACTTTCATCGACGACAAAAATAACAAGAAGATTGTTAGACAATACAAAAAAGATAGTACTTTCTACTTCAAGACCAAAGCTTTAGGTTATGGCTTGGAGAATCAGGTGGTCTATTCATGGCCGTACAATGGTGACCGCATGTTCCCGACCAAAGAGTATGTACACTCTGGTTCAGGAAGCAACGCCACCCCATACGCCATGTTGTACCTCTACCGCCGCAAGGACGACCTTTTCGACAAGACTCGTCTCAGCAACAACGGCAAGCAGCTCAAGATCTTCCTGCTGACCTACAGCGGTGAGATGGGCAATCCCGTAGAGTGCTCCTACACCTACTATCCCGATGCCACCGTGCCTTACGTAAAAGTGCAACTTCCTAAGAATCAGTATGGCGGTTCTGGTTTCGGCCCACACAAACTGACCTTCCTCGTGGTGGAAAAGAACGCCTACCAAAATGCGATGAATGCTGCCAACAATGCTCTGACAGAAAAGAAGAAAGAGTACAGCCAGCGCATCTCCAATTCCACCTACACCCAGGCACAGAATGCCCACAACAGCAATCAGCAGTCGTCCAGAGGTGGCGGCAAGCCCAAGATCAACATCAAGAACCAGCAGTTGGAGGAGATTTACGACAACAAGTTGGATTATGGTAAAGATTCTATGACCTATTACCGCACCCAGATGAAGAACAGCTACAAGGTGGCCTCTTCCGTCGGCGACTGCGTGTATGAATGGACCTGGTGGGCCGACTTCAACTACGAGACCTACTCCGAGCTGGCTGCCCGCAGATTGTCAATGGGCTGTTACACCTACGGCAAGGACCCGGCCAACTACGACTATCTGGTAGATGACCTGCGCAACGGTACCGTGAATGTGGGAAGTAGCTCTATCACCGTGAAGTTCTCCTCATGGCGTTCCTACTGGATCTTCCTGCCTTACGACCCACAAGATGCGAAACGCTACAACACCTCCTGCACCATGCCTCCACGATTCTTCCTCGCCCTCAACAATGGCGGCGACCCCAACCTGAGCACCATGCACCGCAACTACTTCCAGCAGTTCATCGACATGGAACGCGACTTCAAGCAGACCCCGCTGCTGGAGGTTCGCCATACCGACGACAAGGGTGAGGTGGACTATAGCAAGACCGGAAAATCCACGGTCACAGATTATTACTTGAAGAACGAATTGAAGAGCATCCTCGCCAAAGGTTTTGTCGCCAACTACAGCTCCTCCTTCTCCCGCATCGACCTGCGTATCAAGGGCGGCACCCAGTACACCCAGTGCGCGGCCAACGGCTACCATCCTACTACTGTGGATGTGCCCTGCCTCCTCGACTTCTCCAGCAACCAGGAGCTTCTGCCAATGGACGACAAGTACTTCAATCCTGAATACACCTCTCGTCTCTCGCTCGGACAAGGCGACGGCACCTACCGCATCACCATCACCGACTACGCCACCCATGCCATCGTGAACGATATCAAGATGTTCCACGACTTCATGCAGCTCAACCAGCAGCACGGACAGAAGTTCAACCAGCGCGGTTGGAGCCACAAAGTCGATTACTTCAAGGATTACTACTCCTCTAAGTATAAGAACGCCAAGTTCTCGCATCCCAGCTTCCCGTTCGACATTCCTGAAATCTATATCGTCACCCACTATATGACGGCACTCGATGACATCTGGCTGGGCGAACAGAGCTCCTACTACACCCCCAAAGGCGATTATCTCCACTTCTATAACAAGAATATGGACTTCGCCCGCGTGTCCGACCTCCAGCTCAAAGACCGTTTGTGGGCCAAATACTGGTGGAGCGCCGACGGACAGTGTCTTGACCGCGAAGGTTATGGTTTCGACCGTGACTTCTATTTCGAAAAGAATTCAACGAAATATTACGACTGTCGCAACAACCAAGCCAACAAGGGTGAACACAAATATTACTCAACCAAATCGAGTATGTTGGGATTCTGGTACAACAACAACATGTACAACAACATCAGCAAAACAATGAGAAACAACGTGTGCATCTATTACATGTCCTCAGAATTTGCCAATTTCGAAAGCAATTTGATGAAGATTGCCCAAGCGGTAAAATTGAGCGGCAACCAAGATTCCCGCATCTTCTATCCCAATGCGAAAATCACTCCCAACAACTGCTACTATAATGTCAATATCAAAAACACTACCATAGATACCAAATTGTCAAAGAGCAGTGTGCTTGAAATCAAAGACTCAGGCAATGCAGAATTTGGTCGCTAATGTTTCACTTTTCTAAAAAAGAATTGAAGATGAAAAAGATATCGAATCCTATTTTAATGATGATGGGTATGATGCTGGGATTGATGTTGACCGGCATCCAACTGAAAGCCCAGGAAGATCTCACCACGCCAGATACGAACAATATCGTTATCGATGAGTATGACCGTCCGATGTACGATTTCACGGTGATTGCCAGAAGCTATGGCGACAGCGTGGTACTGCGCTGGGCACCCCAGAATGCGGGTGTGTGGCTTTCGGCCAACTACTATGGATGGAACATCATCCGCGACAAGTCCGAATCGGAGATAAAAGATGGCGACACGGTATTCACCAAAGTGCTGAACCCGCAGCCTATCAAGCCGCTCACCTTGGAGGAGATGATGCAGCGCTACGACTCCACTAACCTTTACGTGGGTGCCGCCGCTCAAGCCCTGTACGGACCTTCGTACTTCGACCCGAAAGAGTCGGAAGGCTTCGAGAACTTCGTGTTCCGCCGCGAGCAGGAGCAGACCCAGCGACAGGCCATGGCTTACCTGGCCGCCGAGATGAGCCGGGATGCCGCCGATGCCATCGGTCTGCGCTACGTGGACAGGGATGTGAAAAAAGGAGAGACCTACACCTACCGGGTCGAATGCCTCGTGCCGGAGGAGATGGCCCTCACCCCCATCAACATTGTGGATGTGCTTTGCGTGCCGTTTGTCCGCTCCTTGGATGAACAGATTCCGCCCATCGAAATCTACCAGAACGGTCCTTTCACCGCCTTCATCTACTGGAACAAAAACAAGCTTTCGGGCTACTACCTGGAACGCAGCACCGACAACGGCCGCCATTGGGAAACCCTCAACGAGACCCCCATCTACGGCTATAATCCCGACGAAGAGACCTACGAAGGCCTGGGGCACGACATTGGTATGCTGTTAGAGGACAATGTCGGATACATCGACTCTTTGAAGCTCGGTGTGAAGTATATTTACCGGGTGAAAGCTTTCGACGCTTTCGGCGACTTCGCCCCGGAACGCAAATCCGAGCCCTTCGAGATGGTGGACATCATCCCGCCTACCGTGCCTGTTCTGGATGCCATTGTGCCCGAAAACAATGAATTGTGTACCCTCGACTGGTACATGGACAAGCAGGATGACGACCTGAAAGGTTTTGTTATCGCTTTCGCCGACAATCCAGAAGGTCCGTGGGACAAAGTCTCCGACCTGCTGCCCGCGAAGACCCGCCAGTGGGTCGATAAGAAGGCCCACGACCGCGGCCGTGGCTACTATCGCGTGTTCGCCGTTGATAACAACAACAACTTCTCCTTCTCTCTTTCGCAAATCAACAATATTGAGGACGATGTGGCTCCCACCCCGCCCACAGGTCTCGAAGCTGTGGTGGACACCACCGGGGCCGTGTTCATGCAATGGAACCGCAACCCGGAAAGAGACATTCTGGGCTACCGTGTCTATTTCGCCAACCAGATCGACCACGACTTCATCCAGAAGACCGGCCGCCGCGTGGAGGACACCGTCTTCACCGACACCATCACGCGCAAAACCCTCACCAAAAACATCTATTTCTATGTGGTGGCGGAAGACAACAGCCATAACTTCTCCAAACCTTCCGATACGCTGGCCGTGCCGGTGCCCGACATCATCCCGCCCGGCATCGCCGTGCTGCAGGACTACACCCAAACCAACGAGTCGGTAACTTTCACATGGCTGCAAAGCACCTCCGAGGATGTGGCTTATTACTACATCTATCGAAAATTGGATAACGAAAAACAGTGGCAATGCATCCGCATCATCACGCCCGACGAGCTGGAGCCCGACGCGCCTATTGTTTTCACCGACTATCCCGAACCCTCTTCCAAGAACTACAACTATTGTATCGAAGTGCTCGACGACGGGAAACTCTCATCTGGCAAAACGGGCCAAACCACTGTGCGTTTCAGAGGGGCTTCCGAAGTGGAAATTCCCTTGACCTTGAAAGCATCGCTGAACAAAAACAAAGGCTGCGTCAATCTGGAATTTACCTACGAATACAAATCCAAAAACAGCTATTACGGAGTGATTTACAAGTCTGTGGATGACGGTCCGGCGTACGCTCTGGCCAGCTTCCAGCGTGGAGAGAACTCCTATACCGACTGCCAAGTGAAACAAGGACAGAATGTGACCTACACCATCCAGATGTTCCTCGGCACTGGCAAACGCTCGCAGAAGTCGAAGGCGGCGAGTGTGAATGTGAAGTAGTGAAATACGAGATTGCAAAAAAATTAAAAAAATCTGCGAAATATCATTTTTTTTCAGTAGTTTTGCAAGCTAAATATAAAATCATCCCAAATCTGGTGCAGATTTTCTCTATCGCACCCATTAAAAACACCCCCAACAATGAGAGCGCTCATCACCAGCATAATCGCCGTAATTGCCTGTATATCAGCATTTGGACAGGGCAATCTTTCAGTTAGCGTAACGGGGACCATCAACACCGACTGCATCGGACAGGGTTGCTATTACAACGGCCCCACTATCCTCATCAACGAGGTAATGTTGTCGCCATCGTCGTATGATGGTTCGATGGTCGGAAGTCAGTACCACACCACCGGCGAAGGCGAATGGATAGAGCTCTATAATCCGCACAAGTGTGATTCTGTGGATATTTCATGTTATTTTTTGGGAAATAATGCTTACGACAATACTTATCAGGCTGGCAACTGGGGTGGTGGATTCGCCCTTCCGGCTGGCACGGTGGTGCCGCCACAGGGTTTTTGCATGGTACGTGGAAGTCGTGCCGCCGCCGTACCCGACAGTCTGTTGGTACAGAACGGTGGCAATGTGGTGGAGGTGGTAATTGACGACCGCTACTGTCTGGATGCCGGCGGCGGCCGCTTGTGGTTCCCTAACGCTGGCGGCTGGTTCGCCTTCTACGACGCTAACGGCGTGCCACAGGATGCCATCAGCTGGTGCAGCCAGACCAACAGCTGTATGTCGTGCTACCCCTGCACACCCGTCACCAACGACTGCGGTTTTTCGGGCACACTCCCCTCTTACGACCAGATTCCTGCCAACCGCAAAACGTACATCACGTCGCTGAATCCGCAGAGTTATTTGGGCTACTCCTTCCGCCGCGTACCCGACGGCGGAAACTGGCAAAGTACCAGCAGCACCCCCACCTACGCCACTTGTAACGATGTGTGTATCGACCCGCCCGTCATCTTCTGTGCCGCCATCGCCGTGGCCACCCCCAGCGGAGGCACACCGCCTTACACATACCTCTGGAGCGATGACTCGCAGCAAATCACGGATACCGCATTCGGTCTCTGCGCCGGCACCTACTACGTGACTGTGACCGACGCCGACAGCCTCACCGCTGTGGGAGAGGTCACCATTGTGGACTACGAGCCACCTGTATCCCACCCCAGCTACATCGAATGCCTGCACGACTCCTCCACCGTGCTGTCGGGACTTCCCGCCGGCGGCGTGTACGAGGGCGGCTGGGTGGACGCCAACCACACTTTCTTTTTCAACGACTCCGCTGCCGTGTACCCCATGGCCTACACCTTCACCGACACCAACGGATGCTCCGCCACCGCCAACTTCACCATCACCGTCAACCCCGACTACGACCACTATTTCTACGACACCATCTGTCAGCGTGAACCCTATTCGGGCTACGGGTTCAGTGCCACCTCCGCACAAACCTCCAACATCGGCACGCAGACCCTTCATGGTTCATATTCTACTATCAACCAATGCGATAGCTCCGTCACTCTTTACCTCACCGTTCTTCCCAGCGAAATCTTCACCCACGATACCGCCATCTGCGAAGGCGAAGATTTTGACGGCTTTGACTTCCAATTAGCCGCCACCGAGCTGACCGTGGGGATGAACCAAGCACAGCACATCTTCACCAATCAGTACGGCTGCGACAGCACCGAGAATCTTAACCTCACCGTCAACCCCGTTTACGATCTCTATGTTACTGAAAACGTATGTAAAAACGACATTTTCACCCAATATAATTTCCTATTCTCAGCCGACACGATGGAAATAGGCGAACACACATTCGTTTATGAGGGAACAAGCAGCAGCGGCTGTGACAGTGCTTTCACACTGACCGTCAACATCTTACCGACAAGTGAAACTGTATTCCACGATACCATCTGTCAATACGATACCTACCAGCAGCATAATTTTTCGCTCAGCGATGAAGAGGTTGCCCATGCCGGTGACATTGATTTCGTGCAATATTTGCAGAACATTTATGGCTGCGACAGCACCGTGACGCTCCATATTGCCATCTATAGCAAGCCTCAGGTTGATTTCCTATCGAATCCTGAACGCATCATGCTTTCGGACGGCAATCCCGTGCAGTTCATCAACCTGACCGATTTGACAGACATTTACCCGGGCGAAACCTTCACCTGGCACTGGGATTTCGGTGATGGCGAGAGTACTGATAGTGATGTGGATGGCGCATCGCACACCTACGGCAACTGGGGCGAATTTCCGGTAACACTCACCGTGACAGGCTCGTACGGTTGCGAGAGCGTGGTTTCGCACAACGTGTACGTGGATGCCGATTTGGAATTTCCCAACATCATTACCCCTAATGGCGATGGTATCAACGACGTCTTCGCCATCGTGAACTTAAATCCTGAACTTGGCAACGTACTGACCATATACGACCGCTGGGGACAGAAAGTTTTCGAGATGGAGAACTACCGCACCTATATCAAAGACGGAATTTTGTATAATGCTGAGACCGGCTTCACGGCGGAACGCTATTCAGACGGGGTATATTACTACACCTTCCATTATGTTGGTTTTGTGCGGGCAGTGGAGTACCACAGCAGTCTGACAGTAATCAGATAAGGATGGGCGATTAAAAGATTAGTAGAGACGTAGCATACTGCGTCTTCTTTTGCAATTTGCAAAATTTTATTTTCTAAAAATAAAATATACCGCCAAAATCAAGAAACCAAAACCGATAAGGTGATTATAGGTAAAGTGTTCATTTTTAAAGAATAATATTGTGAATAAGGTGAACACAATCAGGGTGATGGCCTCCTGAATCACCTTCAGCTGCCAGAGGTTGAACGGACCGCCGTGCTCCACGTAGCCGATACGGTTGGCCGGCACCTGAAAGCAGTATTCGATCAGCGCGATGCCCCAACTGATCAGGATGATGAGCGGCAACGCCAACTTGCCCGTGCCAAATTTCAGATGGCCGTACCACGCTATGGTCATAAAAATGTTCGCAATGACTAATAATAATATAGTAAGAAAGTAGTTCATGGTAATTTTAGTATAAGAAGCTGTTAGTAAATGCCTTCTTTAATAATATCATGGATATGAATCACGCCCATATACTGTCCAGCATCCACCACAAACAGATTGGTAATCTGCTTTTTACGCATCATGTCAAGGGCTTCCACTGCCAGAACCTGCGAGCCGACAGTCTTAGGATTGTGCGTCATCACGTCAGCGGCTTTCAAGCCGTGGAAGTCGGCGTTGCGCTGCAACATACGGCGCAGGTCGCCATCGGTGATGGCGCCCACCACCTTGCCGTTCTCCACCACTGCCGTCACACCGAGGCATTTCCCTGAGATTTCCAGAATCACCTGCTGGATGGAGTCGTCGGGCGACACCTGCGGCTTCTCGTTGAACTTGTACAGATCCTCCACCTTCACATAGAGGCGCTTGCCCAGTACACCGCCGGGATGGTATTTGGCGAAATCCTGCGAGGTGAATCCGCGGAGGGCAATCAGGCAGCTGGCCAACGCATCGCCCATCGCCAACTGCGCGGTGGAACTACAGGTAGGTGCCAAGTTGTTGGGACAAGCCTCCTGACTTACCGTGCAGTTCAGTACAAAGTTGGCCTCACGAGCTAAGAACGAGTCGGTGTTGCCCACCAACGCTATCAGCAGGTTGCCGCTGCGTTTGAGAATCGGCACCAACACGGAAATCTCGGGCGTGTTGCCGCTCTTCGAAATGCACAGCACCACATCGTCGGGCTGTATGATGCCCAGGTCGCCATGGATGGCATCGGCGGCATGCATAAACACCGAAGGAGTGCCGGTGGAGTTCATCGTGGCCACAATCTTCTGCGCAATAATGGCGCTCTTCCCAATGCCCGTCACCACCAAACGGCCTTTCATCGCATAGATGGCCTTTACACTTTCTTCAAACGACTGATCGACAAAGTTTTGCAGATTGCCGACTGCCTCCGCCTCCAACCGGAGGGTTTCTACTGCTACAGCATGGATATCCATCGTTTTAATAATTTACAATTGACAATTAACAATTTATAATTATTTATAGCTACTAAAGTCTTAACTTCTCCTTCAAAACTTTCCCCGTATAGGAAGCCTCACAACGTGCCACATCCTCCGGCGTACCCTCGCACACCACCTTTCCACCCTGGTCGCCGCCCTCGGGACCGAGATCCACAATCCAGTCGGCACACTTGATCAATTCAGGGTTGTGTTCAATCACGATAATTGAATTTCCTTTCTCAATCAACTGACTGAAAGCACTATACAATTTATTAATATCATGGAAATGAAGTCCTG
This sequence comes from Bacteroidales bacterium, assembly GCA_045130235.1. Classification (GTDB taxonomy): domain Bacteria; phylum Bacteroidota; class Bacteroidia; order Bacteroidales; family WCHB1-69; genus UBA1756. The sequence goes on along the minus strand of JBGUPJ010000021.1, from coordinate 161,503 downwards.
TGGTCGGCTCATCGAAGATGAAAAGCACGTTGTTTTTGCGTTCGCCCTGCGAGAGGTAAAGGGCGAGTTTCACGCGCTGCGACTCGCCACCCGAAAGCGTTTGCGACGGCTGTCCCATCTTGAGATACCCCAACCCCACATCCTGCAAATAACGCAGTTTGGAGATGATACCTTTCACCGAACGGTGCGTTTCTTGAATCGACTCAAAGAACTCAACCGCCTGATTGATGGTCATTTCCAAAATATCATTCACATCCTTCCCATTGATTTTCACCTCCAAAATCTCCTCTTTGAAATGCTTGCCGTGGCACTCCGAACACACGATATCCACATCGGCCATAAACTGCATTCCGACATGGATAACTCCCTCACCTTCACACTCTTCGCAGCGTCCACCCGGCGTGTTGAAAGAGAAGAAACCTGCCTTGTAGTTGCGCTGTTTGGAGAGCGGCTGCGAGGCATACAGCTCACGAATTTCATCGTAAGCCTTGATGTAAACTGCTGGATTCGAGCGTGATGACTTCCCAATAGGATTCTGATCCACAATCACCACCTCAGAAATATGGTTCATGTCGGCATCAATCTCTTTGTGCTTCCCAACCCTTATATTACTGTCTTCCACCTTTTTACAAAGTCCAGGATAGAGAATATCTTTGATGAGCGTGCTCTTTCCCGAACCACTTACACCCGTAATCATCGTCAGCACTTCGAGAGGAATTTTCACATTGATATTCTGCAAGTTATGCTCTCGCGCTCCGATCACTTCCACGAAATTGCGCCATTTGCGGCGGTGGTCGGGCAGCGGAATCTCCAGCGTGTTGGCAGCACCCGGCTGCACCATGCCACGGATATAGGAGGCGGTAAGGTTATCGGAACGGGTAATGAGCTCGTCGAAAGTGCCCGAGAAGACAATCTCGCCACCCAGCCGGCCCGCTTCGGGACCCATGTCGATGATATAGTCGGCCGCACGGATAATCTCCTCGTCGTGCTCCACCACCACCACGGTATTGCCGATGTCGCGCAGGTATTTCAGCACCCCAATCAGCTGCTGGGTGTCACGAGGATGCAGACCTATACTCGGTTCATCCAGGATGTAGAGCGAGCCCACCAAACTGCTGCCCAACGAGGCCGCCAAGTTGATACGCTGTGACTCGCCACCCGACAGACTACGGGCCGCCCGGTTCAACGTGAGATAGCCGAGCCCCACATCCATCAGAAATCCCAAACGCTTCACCAACTCGGCCAGAATGTTCTTGCCAATCACCTCATCGTTGCGGGTGGGGAAGGTAAAGTTCTTGAAAAAGTCGTACAGCTCGCTAACCGGCATCTCCACCAATTCCATGATAGATTTGCCGTTCACCAGCACATAACCGGCCTCTTTGCGCAGGCGGCGTCCCCGACAGTCGGGGCACACCGTGCGACCCGTATAGCGACTGGCCAACACACGATACTGTATCTTATATTTCTGTGTATCAACATATTCAAAAAACTGCTTCACGCCATGAACATTGCGGTCGGGGTCGCCGTTCCACAACAAATCATACTCTTCGGGGGTTAGATCCTCCACCGCACGATGCGGCGGAAAGCCCAATTTCACCGACGACTTGACGAACCAGTTCTTCCACTCGCTCAACTTATCGCCATGCCAGCAGGCCACCGCCCCTTCGAAGACCGACAGCGACGTGTTGGGGATCACCAACCCCGGGTCGATACCCTCCACCATGCCGGTGCCGCCGCACGACGGGCACGCACCAAACGGATTGTTGAAACTGAACAGATTGAGCGAAGGTTCCTCGAATTTTATCCCATCCATCTCCATCAAGTCGCTGAAACTCTTCTGCTTAATAGACTCTCCCTGCTCCACCTGCACCACACAACTCCCCTTCCCTTCCTTGAAGGCGGTCTCTACCGACGCGGCCAAACGGCTCTGCATATCGTGAATATCCGCCATCTTGAAACGGTCGATAAGGATAAATAATCCTACCGGTTTGGAGTGTTTTCTTCCATTTATAAAATCTTCTATATCAATAATTTGCTTATTATACACCAAACGACTGTATCCTTCTTGTTGAAGAATAGCGAGTTGTTCGGCAAGGGTACGGTCGGCAATCACCACCACGGGAGCCAGCACATAGAGGCGGGCATCATCCGGAAGGCTGCCCACATATTTCAGCACGTCAGCAGCCGTCTCGCGCTTCACCTCCTTGTGGCTGATGGGCGAAAAGGTGCGTCCCACACGGGCATACAGCAGTTTGATATACTCGTAAATCTCGGTGGCGGTGCCGACGGTGGAGCGCGGGTTGCGTGAAATCACACGCTGCTCGATGGCGATGGCCGGCGGAATATTGCGAATGCTCTCGACATCGGGCTTGGAAATCTTGCCCATGAACTGACGGGCATACGAACTCAAACTCTCCACATATCGCCGCTGTCCCTCCGCATAAAGCGTGTCGAAAGCCAACGACGACTTTCCCGAACCCGAAAGTCCGGTGACCACCACTAACTTCCCCTGCGGAATTTCCGCATCAATATTCTTGAGGTTGTTGACCTTAGCGCCTTTAATGATGATATTTCGCTCTGCCATCTATCTTCTTTACACAGAAAAAGAGCGACTTGAAAGGATTTCCCAACAGTCGCTCTTATATCCCTTTGCTACCATTATTTACTATAACCCACAGGTTGTCCCAAAATCGCTTTTCCTTTGAAGCCTAATTTCTTCTCCAAAAAGTCGCGATGAATGCTGCCCAAAACCACCGTGGCCAGCTTCTCGGAAGCGCAATAGAGATACACGTTCTGGCTGACGAAGCCCGCATCGGTAGCGCCGTAGAACTCCTTGGCGTCCTTGTCCATGCCGGTCATCTTGTCATAGTTGGCGACAAACATCAGCAGTACAGGGGCTTTGGCGACGAAGGGCTGCATGGCGGCCTGCGAACGGATGTCGGCGGCATCCACCAACTGAAGGGCGTGTTGATCGGCCAGATAGAGGTAGGTGCCGGTGGACATCAGCACATAGATGTCAATCTCCTGACAGTTGCGGGCGGAGGGGGCGGTGCGTTTGCCGTTGTCGCGGTTGACACCGTTGGCAGCCCACAGCAGGTCGGAGAGCTGCTGGTCGGTGAGCATCTTGTCGGAAAATTCGCGGAGGGTAACACGTTCATTCAGTGCCTGCATGAGCGGCATTCCGCCATCACGTTGTGGCTCAACCAATTGAATCATATTATCTTTACTATTTTGGGCAAATGAAGTGGTCATCATCACAATCATTAACAATAATAAATTAAGATTTCTCATTTTGTAACTTATTAAATTACTGATTCTTTTTCGGGGTGGATTGTTGCGGTGAAACGGTCTTGCCGATAGAGCCGCGCATCTGCGTGTCGGCTTTGATGTTTTCCAACTTATAATAATCCATCACCCCCAAGTTACCGTTGCGGAAAGCTTCAGCGAGGGCGAGCGGCACTTCGGCTTCAGCGAGAATCACCTTGGCGCGGGCCTCTTGTGCCTTGGCCTTCATCTCCTGCTCCTGTGCGATAGCCATCACGCGGCGTTCCTCTGCCTTGGCCTGGGCGATGTTCTTGTCGGCGTTAGCCTGGTCCATCTGGAGCATAGCACCGATGTTCTTACCCACATCAATATCTGCGATATCGATGGAAAGAATTTCGAAAGCAGTGCCGGAGTCAAGTCCCTTGGTCAGAACGACTTTGGAGATAGAATCGGGATTTTCGAGCACCTGCTTGTAGGAGTTGGCCGAACCGATGGCGGTGACGATACCCTCACCCACACGGGCGATAACGGTCTCTTCGCCAGCACCACCCACCAACTGACGGATGTTGGTACGCACGGTCACACGGGCCTTAGCCACCAGCTGGATACCGTCCTTGGCAACAGCGGCCACAGGAGGAGTGTTGATAACTTTCGGATTGACAGAGGTTTGAATAGCTTCCAGCACGTTACGGCCTGCCAAGTCGATAGCGGCGGCAGCCTTAAAATCGAGCGGGATGTTGGCCTTGCCAGCCGACACAAGGGCGAATACAACCGGTTGTACATGACCGTGAGCCAGATAGTGAGCCTCCAGTTCATCGCGGTTGAGCGGAATACCCGCCTTCGCACCTGTGATCATGGCATTCACGATGATTCCCGGCGGTACCTTACGCCAGCGCATGAGGATGAGCTGCAAAAGAGAAACATGCACGCCCGAAATCAGTGCCGTGAACCATAGCCCTACCGGCACCATCCACAAGAAAATGATAAGACCCACCACGCAAGCGATGGCAATAACAGCCGTCTGCGTGGACGAATCCATGTCTAACAATAAAATTTGCAATACATTGAAAAGTTTCATCTGATATTATTTTAATTTGACAAAAATTTTATTTCCTTCCACTTTGACGACAACCACCTCACAGTCTTCGTCAACAAGGCCATGCTCGGAGGCCACCTCCACAGTATCGCCGTTGAAAATGGCCTTGCCAGACGGGGCGAGCCGTGAAATGGTCTTCCCTTCCGACCCGACAAATACCTTCTGCTGGTCGAACTCGTTGACCTTGCTCTCAATAGAAGTGTCCAATGCGCACTTTTTCCATGTTTTACTATTGAGAATCAACACAATAACGATTATTGACACTGCCAAAGTGATAACCAGCGTAAGAGTGCCAGCTATCGCGCCTTGGCTTGCGTAGGCGCCGCTCACACCTGCGATTTCCATCAGCGCGCCAACAATGGCGACCACGCCGCCCGGAATCAGCAAAAAGTCAAGCACTACGGCCAACAGGCCGAATACAATTAACAGGATGATGATGGTCCAGCTCATAATAATGATAGTTAATAGTTAATAGTTAATAGTTATGATGATAAGATTAGAGATTAAAAGATTATGTTTTCCGTAGAGACGCAGCGTGCTGCGTCTCAATTTTCCATTTTCATTTTTCAATTTTCCGTTTTCTTGACTGCTTCGCCGATGGCATGACCCAGGGCGTACAGGCGGTCGATGTCCTCCTCGCGGATGGGGGCACCTTTAACCTCCACAGGGTCGGCAACGAGCTGCCATTGCGCGTCGGTGGCGTGCTTGCCGAGGGTGGATACCCCTCCCCCGCTCCAACTCATGCCTCCGAAGAGGCCAAACAGCTTATTCTGAGGTTTGAAATGTTCGATTTCATGCACCAGCAGTGCCATATTGGGGAACATGCTGCCGTAGTGCGCACAGGCACCGAGCACCACACCTTTATATTTCCATATATCACTGATAATGAATGAAGTTTCCGTACGAGACACATCATATACGCGGATATCGCGCACACCAGCATCAGCCACTCCGCGGGCAATAATATCAGCCATAGCGGCGGTGTTGCCGTACATAGAGCCGTAGGCAATCACCACACCTTCCTCAGCCTGATGGCCGCTCCAGTGCAAATAGCGGCTGATGACCCACTGCAAATCGCTGCGCCAGACTAATCCATGCGAAGGTGCTATCATCTTGATACCAAGGGTGGAAAGACGATTGATGGCTTTTTGAGCGGGCATGGCCACCTTACCGACAATGTTGGCATAGTAGCGGCGCATATCATCCTCATAGCAGGCGAGATCCACCTGGTCGTCGAAGATGCTGCCATTGAGGGCGCCAAAACCGCCGAAAGCATCGTTGGAGAACAGAATGCCCGTGGTGGTCTCGAAGGTCACCATAGACTCGGGCCAATGTACCATAGGGGCGGTGAAAAACTGCAGGGTGTGCTGTCCGAGAGAAAGCGTCTCGCTGTCGGCCACCACCTTCTTGTTTTGAAGCACCCCATAGAAGGCCTCCAACGGGCCGAAAGTCTTGGCGTTGCCCACCACCAGCATATCAGGGAACTCCTTTTGCAGCAGGGCAATAGAACCGCTATGGTCGGGTTCGGCATGGTTCACAATCAGATAATCCAGAGAGCGGCCGTTCAAAATGGCGCGCACATTGGCGAGAAACTGTCCGATAAAGCTGACCTCCACAGGGTCGATCAGCGCCACCTTCTCATCCACGATAAGATAAGAGTTGTATGAAACACCATTAGGCAGTTGGATATGATTCTCAAAAAAATCGGTGCGGCGGTCGTTCACCCCCACATAGTAAATGCTCTCTGTAAGTTTTATTTTGTTCATTATCAATAATTTAATATAAAATTATAGAAAATAATTCACGTTACAAAAATACACTTTTTCCCCATGAAAAACAAATGTGCGACGAAGATTTTTCATCAAAAAAAATATCAGCAGAAAAAAAAGCTTTTCATTACAATAATCACAATAAAAACTCGTTTATAAGTGTTTGCATAAAACTATACTATGAAGAAAATTGCGTTGGGCTTAGCCATCATTTTGTCTGTATTTCAAGGATTTGCGCAAAAATCGGAACTGGGAGTAATGGCGGGTGCCTCTTTTTATTTAGGAGATTTGAACCCCGCTAAAGTTTTTGGCATGTCGAAGCCGGCAGGCGGCATCATCTACCGATACAACTTCACCCCCCGTTGGGCCATCCGTGCGAACATTCTTTTCGCACAAATAGCTGGAGATGACAACATTACCAACAAACACTACGAGCGCAACCTGAGTTTCAAGTCGCCCATCACCGAGATTGGCGTCATGGCAGAGCTCAACTTCTTCAAATTGTATAACGAACGGGGTAAGAACTTCTTCAGTCCGTACCTGTTTGGCGGCATTGCGGTGTTTTCTTTCAACCCGCAGGCGCAGGCGGCCGATGGCACCTGGTACGCTTTGCAGCACCTCGGCACCGAAGGACAAGGCTTTGAGGGACAGAAAGATTACTATTCCCTCTGCAATGTGGCCATCCCGTTCGGACTCGGTTTCCGTTTCAACTTCGCCAAATACTGCAGCATCGGAGCGGAATGGGGGATGCGCTTCACCTTCTCCGACTATCTCGATGATGTGAGCGGCAACTATTACGACAACCAGACCCTGCGTGAGCAGCGCGGATCGGTGGTGGCCTACTTGGCCGACAAGTCGGAGGTGAAACACGAGGCAGGCACCGGCCGCGGCAACTCCACCACCAAAGATTTCTACTCATTCGCGGGGGTGGTCTTCACCCTCAGGTTCGGACAGATGGACCGCAGTTGCGACATCCGCACCAACGTGAAGCGCAAAGCCGTTACCAGTCATAACTAATTATGGAACAGAAAGATATAGCCTTACAAAAAGACAATCTTCCCCATCATATCGCCATCATCATGGATGGCAACGGACGATGGGCGAAGCAGCGCGGCATGGAGCGTGTGATGGGGCATCAGGCGGGGGCTGAAACCGTGCGCAGGATTGTGGAAGAGTGCGGCCGGCTCGGCATCCCCTACCTCACCTTGTACGCTTTCTCCACCGAGAATTGGAACCGTCCGCAGCAGGAGGTGGAAGCCCTCATGCGGCTGCTGTCGGCCTCCATCCGACAGGAAGTGCCCAAACTGATTGAGAACCATGTGAGGCTCAACGCCATCGGGCATCTGGAGGACCTGCCGCAGGTGTGCCGCGAGGAGCTGGCAGAGGCCTGCCGTCTCACCGCCAACAACGACGGACTCACCCTCACCCTATCGCTCAGCTACAGCGGCCGCAGCGAACTGAAATACTGCATAAGGAAGCTGGCGCAACAGGCCGCAGAAGGCACTATCAATCCGCAAGATATTGAAGAGCAAACCATTAGCAACACCCTTTATACCGCAGCCATGCCCGACCCCGACATCCTGATACGTACAGGAGGCGAGCAGCGCATCAGCAATTTCCTCCTCTGGCAGATCGCCTACGCAGAGCTTTTCTTCACCCCGGTGATGTGGCCCGACTTCAACGGACAGCACCTCCGCGAAATCATCTGGCAGTACCAGAACCGCGAACGCCGCTTCGGAAAAACCAGCGAACAGGTACAGCAAACCACACTCCCGGAAACACAAAAATAATGGTGCGATGGTTTCAATATTTTTTATAAATTTGCACCCCTTATATTAAAACACTCAAATTGGTCAGAATAGTCCGGATTTTAACGCTTTCGATTGGATTACTTGTTTGTGCAACAACAGGTTACACACAAGTAGTAGTCAGTTCGGGCGACACTGTCCCCAACATCAACATTGACTATTCCACCCCGCAGACTTACGAAATTGGAGGTATCACCACCTCCGGCACTGGCGGTTTGGACCGAAGACTACTCCCCTTCCAGGTGGGCGAGCAGATTGAGATTCCGGGTGAAAAAATCTCCAAAACCCTCAAAAAACTGTGGGAGACCGGTCTTTACGAAGACATTCGCATCTCGGTAACGAAAGTCATCGGCAACACCGCTTTTCTTGACATTTACTTGGAAGACCGATCCCGTTTGGCGGCCTTTGCTTTTGTGGGGGCGAAAAAGAACGAGGAGACCGAGTTGCGCGAGAAAATCAAGATATCGCAGGGTAATGTGGTGAACGACAACATGAAAAGCAACTGCATCAACCTCATCCGCAACTACTACATTGACAAAGGCTACCACGCCTGCACCGTTACGGTAGAGGAGCGCCCCGACGAGAAAGTCACCCGCGCCGTTGACCTTTACTTCAACATCAACAAAGGAAAGAAAATCAGAATTGAGAAAATCTCTTTCTACGGCAACGAGAATGCCTCCGACGGTGTGCTTCTGAAGTCGATGAAAGAAACCAAGACGAGATTTCATTTCATGCCCTTCTACAAGGCCGACACGGTGATCGCCTACATGTTTCGTAACCCCGACTACTACCGGTCGAAGGACATCATCGACCACCTCAGCGACTACTTCGCCAGCCGTGTCAACTTCCGTCTGTTCAAGGGTTCCAAGTTCATCAGGTCCAATTTTGAGAGCGACAAGGCAAAGCTGATCGAGAAATACAACGAGCTCGGTTTCCGCGATGCCTACATCGTGAAAGACACATTCTACATGAAAGGCAACCTCGCCTACATCGACATCACCGTTGACGAAGGTCCGCGCTACTATTTCCGCAACATCGACTTTGTGGGAAACACCAAGTACCCGACCGAACTGCTCCGCCAGATTCTCAACATCGAGAAGGGCGACGTTTATAACCAGAAACGGTTGATGGAGAACATCAGCATGAACCAGGAAGGCAACGACATCAGCTCGCTGTACATGAACGACGGCTACCTGTTCTTCTACGCCACGCCGACCGAGGTGATGGTGGAGAACGACTCCATCGACATTGAGATCCGCATCCGCGAGGGGCAGCAGGCCATCTACAACCGCATCAGTGTGAGCGGCAACACCAAGACCAACGACAATGTGATCCTGCGTGAGGTAACCACTTTGCCGGGACAGTTGTTCAACCGTGCCGACATCATCCGTTCGCAGCAGGTGCTGCTGTCGCTCGGCTACTTCAACCAGGAAAAGATGGATGTGCGTCCGACCCCCAACGAGGCCGACGGTACCGTCGATATCGAATATGTGGTGGAGGAGACTTCATCCGACCAGTTGGAGCTGTCGGCAGGCTACGGTGCGGCGGGCTTTGTGTTGAGCGCCGGCGTGTCGTTCAACAACTTCTCTTTCAAGAAATTCTTTAAGAAAGATGCGTGGAAGCCCATCCCGTCGGGCGATGGACAGAAACTGGCGCTGAAGATTTCCGTCAGTACCAAATGGTACCAGTCGTACAACCTCACCTTTGTGGAACCGTGGCTGGGTGGCAAGAAACCTAACACACTCTCTGCCAACGTGTATTACCAGCGACAGACCAACGGTTACACCAAGGCGAACGACGCTTATGCGGCCATCGACATCATCGGTGCCAACCTCACCATCTCACGCAAGCTAAAATGGCCCGACGACTATTTCCAAGTGTCGCACAGCCTTATCTACCAATACTATAGGGTGTACAACTATGGTAGTGTGTTCATCTTCAGCAATGGCTACGCCAACAACATCAGTTACAAGTTCACCATCATGCGTAACTCGGTGAACGCGCCGATTTACCCGCGTGAGGGTTCTGAAATCTCCTTCTCGGTTCAGGCCACCCCGCCCTACTCGCTGTTCACCAAGAAGGACTACACGTCGCTCACTGATCAGGAGAAATACAAGTTCTTGGAGTTCCACAAGTGGAAGCTGAACCTCTCGTGGTACACGAAGATTGTGGACAACCTGGTGCTGAACGTGCGCATGAAGGCCGGTTTCATCGGCTGGTACAACAAGCAGATCGGGGCGCCGCCGTTTGAACGTTTCTACTTGGGTGGCGACGGTCTCTCCGGCTGGGCGCTCGACGGACGCGAGGTCATCGGCATGCGCGGTTACGACGACGAGGCGCTGACGGTGCGTGAGAACGGCAACTACGTGGGCGGCACCATCTTCAACAAGTTCACCGCCGAGCTGCGCTATCCTATCACGTTGAATCCCAGTGCGACCATCTACGTGCTGGCTTTCGTGGAAGCCGGTAACACGTGGACCGACAAACGCAAGTACTCTCCCTTCAACTTATATAAATCCGCAGGACTCGGTGTGCGCATCTACCTCCCGATGTTCGGTCTCCTCGGCTTCGACTGGGGCTACGGCTTCGACGAGGTGCCCGGCGTGAAAGACGCTTCCGGCAGCCGTTTCCACATCTCCATCAACCAATCTATCGACTAAAATTTAAACCTATCACGAAGAATACCATCTTAACCCATTGTTGCACGAAAAAAATAATCATTATAAAATTTACCATCATGAAAAAGAGCATCATCACCGCAGTTTTGGTCGCATTTCTTGCCCTCCCCATGTTCGGCCAGAAATACGCCTACATTGATTCCGAGTACATTTTGAGCAACATGCCCGACTATGTGGAAGCACAGGCCGAATTGGATCGTGTTGCTGTAGAATGGCAGCAGGAAATTGAGAAGGAGTTCGCCAAAATCGACTCCATGTACAAAAAGTACCAGACCGAAGTCATCACCATGCCGGAGAATATGAAACAGAAACGTGAAGAGGCCATCATCAACGCTGAGAAGGCCGCTAAAGATTTGCAGAAGAAACGTTTCGGCAAGGACGGCGACCTCACCAAGAAAAGAGAAGAGCTTGTAACCCCCATCCAGGACCGTGTATTCACCGCTATCGACGAGTATGCCAAGGAGAAAGGCTACGCTTTTGTTTTTGATGTGGCTGGCTCGATGACCATCATCTATGCTGACCCGAAATGGGACATTAACGACCAGATTATGCAGAAGCTGGGCGTTACAGCCAAAGACACCAACGATGATGATGAATAATCGCAAATAATCACCTCTAACTTAATAATCTTTTTAAGAAATGAAGAAAACATTTGTATTGCTGATGGCCGTTTTTCTTTTCGGCACATCTTCCACTTTCGCACAGAAATACGGACATGTGAACGCCAACGACATTTTCCTGGCGATGCCCGGCGCTGACACGCTGCAGACCGCCCTCCAGACCTACCAGTCAGAATTAGAGGCCGAATACACCAACATGTACACGGAATTCCAGACCAAGTACGAGAAATTCAACCGCGAGGCCGGCACCATGTCAACGGCAGTGCGCCAGCTGCGTGAGAAAGAGCTCACCGACTTGCAGGAACGCATCACCCTTTTCGAGCAAAGTCTTCAAGACCTCATGCAGGAGCGTCAGATTGAGCTGATGACCCCCTTCCAAGACAAGATTCTCGAAGCCATTAAAGCCGTGGCCAAAGAGAACGGCTATGCTTACATCTTCGACAGCAAAAACCTCCTTTATTTTGATGGTGGCGACGATGTGAGCGGATTGGTGAAAAAGAAACTTGGCATCAAATAGTCTTTTTATTTTTTATAAGATATGAAAAGAAACATCCTATTTGTCACAATGCTGGCGCTCTTGCTGGTAGCAGGAGGCCGAACGATGGGCCAGCAGGCAAAATTCGGACACGTGGACATTGCAACTGTTATGCAAGCCACCCCCGAATGGGGAGCTGCTGAAACGGAACTCCAACAGTTTGGAGAGAATCTGACCAAAGAGGGAGAAGCCCTGCAAGCCGAGCTTCAGAAAAAATACGAAGAATACCAACAGAAGCAAGCCACCTATAGCGAAGCTGTAGCTAAGCTGAAGCAGCAAGAACTTCAGGACATGGTGCAAAGGTTGGAAAAATTCAAGAACGACGCAGCCCAATCGATAGAAGAGAAACAGGAACAGCTGCTGACACCCATCCGGCTGAAAGTGCTGGATGCCATCAAAGAGGTGGCGAAAGAAAACAAATACACTTACGTCTTCGATGTCAGCACGCAGCTGTTCAACAGCGAGAGCGACGACCTGACCGACAAAGTGAAAGCCAAACTGGGACTCAAATAGTCATGCGGTTCATCGACTCGCACGGACACATCTACCGTGAGTATTACGAAGAGGATTTCGATGCGGTAGTCGAACGCGCTGTAGTGACGCAAGTTACTAAAATTATGCTACCCGGCGTGACTGCCGCAAGTATGCAAGACATATTCGATGCTGTGGGAAGATACCCGCAGCATCTTTTTGCTTTGTGCGGCCTGCATCCCACCGACATCCCCGATGAGCCCGAGGCCGACTTGGAGCTGTTGGAGAGTTATCTGACAGACCCGCGGGTGGTGGGCATCGGAGAGATTGGTATGGACCTGTACCATGACACCAGCCGCGTGGAGTTGCAGAAACGCGTTTTCCGCCAGCAACTTACGTGGGCAGTGGAACACAACTTTGCCGTGTCGTTGCACATCCGCAGCGCGTATGCCGAGTCGTTGGAGATACTGCGCGACTTTGAGGGCAGCGGACTGACAGGCATCCTGCACTGCTTTTCCGGAGGTATTCAGGAGGCGGAGTGGGCCGTGCGACACGGGTTCCTGCTGGGCATCGGCGGGGTGGTCACCTTCAAGAACAGCAAATTGCAGGAGATTGTGAAAGCAGTTGGTTTAGAGCATCTTGCACTAGAGACTGACAGTCCGTTCCTCGCACCTGTCCCCTATCGGGGCACCCGTAACGAAAGTTCCTACATTCCCCTCATCGCACAGAAGGTGGCCGACCTGTGCGAATGCAGTGTGGAGAAGGTGGCCGAAACTACCACCGCCAATGTGGAGAGACTGTTTCCCCGTCTCGTCACCCATTCATCCTAATATCATTCAAGAATATTCATCTAATATCATTTCTAAAATATCAAAAACATGAAACATTTTTACCTGATTGTTCTCCTTTGTTTAAGCACGATGATGATGACAGCGGCACCTGTCACACCCGAAGAGGGTCGTACCGCTGCCACCCACTTTCTGAAAGCTCAATTAGGAACTGCTCCTACCACTATGCATCTGGTACAGACGGGGCAGAGCCGTACCCGCGGCGTGACCACCGACTGCTACTATATTTATAATATGGATAAAGGATTCGTGATTGTAAGTGCCGACACCCGTGTACGCCCCATACTGGGCTATTCTACGGAAGGCGCGTTCAACCCCGAAGATGTGCCGTTCGGAATGCAGGAACTGCTTGACAGCTACGCAGATGAGATTGAAGCAATTGTGGCTAACGTGGCAGAGGCAGACGGACAGTTACAGGCACAATGGCAATCGCTGATGGACGGCAGCTACGAGCCGCAGCGCAGCGGACGTTCGGTGTCGGCCTTGTTGGACAACGAGACGGGCATCAACAACTGGCAGCAGAACAACGGGTACAACTACTACTGTCCGGCTGACGCGAACGGTCCCGGCGGGCACTGCTATGTGGGCTGTTGTGCTCTGTCGATGGGCCAGGTCATCCACTACTGGGAGTACCCCACGCAGGGAACGGGTTCGCACAGTTACGAGTGCAACCACTCCACCGCGCTGAACGGCCAGTATGGCGATTACGGCACGTTGAGCGCCAACTTTGGCAGCACCACTTATAATTATGCTATCATGCCCAACAACCTGAACAGCAGCACGCCGAGCAACCAGATTTTGGCCATCGCCAAACTGCTGTACCACTGCGGGGTATCCATCGACATGTGGTATGGCAACCAGGGCAGCATGGGCTTTCACGACGACATCGCCGACGCGCTGGAGACCTACTTCGGGTATGACGAGTGCCTGACGGTATGGCAGAGCAGCTACAACGGCGACTGGGCCGATTTGCTGAAGAGCGACTTGGACCTCGGACGGCCGATCATCTACTGTGCGTATGCCAGTGAGGGCGGGCATGAGTTTGTTTGCGACGGCTATAACAGCAGCGATTATTTCCATTTCAACATGGGATGGGGCGGATCATACAACGGGTATTATGCCATTGACAACCTGAATGCGCAGTACAATTTCAGCAACAGCCACGGGGCTGTGGCGCACATCCGGCCGCTGCAAAACGGTATTAAGGAGAACAACCTCACGGCCTCTGTTCATCCTAACCCATCCACAAGCATCGTAACGGTTGAGGCGAGCAGTCCCATCCGCGAAATCACCGTTTTCGATTTGTCGGGTAAGGTGGTGAAAGTTGTAAATGCAGGTGATGTCCTATATTTACAACACAACATAAACGTGTCATCGTTACCGGACGGCATCTACATTATGAAGGTCGTGACCAACGACGGCGTGGAAACGGCGAGAGTGGTAAAACAATAAAAAAAGTGGCTGCCAAAATTTGGCAGCCACTTTTTTTCTGACATATATGGAAACGTGCTCAGCACGCCCCTACATTACATCTCCTCCATCACCACATCCACATTCTGAATGAACTCGCGGGAGGCGGCCATCAGCTTGTACATGATGGTGTCGTTCTCAACAAACGGAACGAAACGGCGGTACTGCTCGATGAAGTCCTCGATGAACTCCGACGACTTGAGCGGACGGCGAAACTCGAGGGCCTGCGCGGCGTTCAACAACTCAATGGCGAGAATCTTCTCCACATTCTCCACCACCTTGTAGGCCTTGGTGGCAGCGTTGGCACCCATACTCACATGGTCCTCCTGGCCCTGCGACGACTCGATGGAGTCGGAGGAGGAGGGCATGGTGAAGGTCTTGTTCTGGTTGACGATGGAGGCGGCGGTGTACTGCGGAATCATGAAGCCGGAGTTGAGGCCGGGGTTCTTCACGAGGAAGGAAGGCAGTTCGCGCTTGCCGCTAATCAGCTGGTAAATTCTTCTTTCAGAGATATTTCCGAGCTCTGACATGGCCAATGAGAGGAAGTCGAGCACGAGGGCAAGCGGCTGGCCGTGGAAGTTGCCAGCCGAGATGATGAGGTCTTCATCGGGGAACACCGTCGGGTTATCTGTCACCGAGTTGATTTCGGTTTCCACTACATTGGTAATATGCGTCAGCGAGTCTTTGGTGGCACCATGCACCTGCGGCATGCAGCGGAAGGAGTAAGGATCCTGCACGTGCTTTTTCGGACGGGAGATGATTTCGGAGCCCATGAGCAGGTTGTTGATATGGGTGGCGGTAAGGATCTGTCCCACGTGAGGACGCACGAAATGCACCGACAGGTTGAACGGCTCGATACGGCCGTCGAAAGCCTCCAGTGAGATGGCACCGATGATGTCGGCGAGCCAGGAGAGTTTGCGCGACTTCATGAGCAGATACACTGCGTAGGAGCTCATGAACTGCGTGCCGTTGAGCAGGGCGAGACCCTCTTTCGACTGCAGTTTGATGGGCTTCCAGCCGAATTTCTCGTTGATTTCGGCAGCCGGATATTTTTTGTTGCGATAATACACTTCACCTTCATTCAGAAGGGGAAGGCACATGTGCGCCAGCGGGGCGAGGTCGCCCGAAGCGCCGAGAGAACCCTGTTGATACACAACGGGATACACACCCTTATTGTAGAAGTCGATCAGACGTTCGATGGTCTGCACCTGTACGCCGGAGTTGCCATACGACAGCGACTGAACCTTCATGAGCAGCATGAGGCGCACAATCTCCTGCGGCACCTCATCGCCGATGCCGCAAGCGTGTGACTTCACGAGGTTGCTCTGGAGGGTGGAAAGGTCTTCCTTGGAGACGGAAGTGTTGCACAGTGAGCCGAAGCCGGTGGTGACACCGTAAACTGGCACCGTGCTGTTCTCCATCTTCTGATCCAGAAAATCGCGGCATTTCTGCACCGCCTGGCGCGACTCTTCCGAAAGGGCGAGTTTGGCCTTCGAGTTAATGATTTTTTCTACTTTGTCGATGCTCAAAAACTGAGCGGAAATCGTATGGGTTTTCATATTGTTGATTTGTTGATTTGTTTATTCGTTAATTTGTTTTAATAATCCCCCTCATCCCTTCATCATTTCATCCTTCCATCCCTTCATCCTTAAACATAATACTCGGCTATACGCTTCATCTCGGAGCTCACATTATTGCCTTCGTAAAGGATGCCGTAGATGGTTTCGGCGATAGGAATGTCGGCGCCGAACTTTTTGTTCATCTCGTGGATACAGCGCACGGCGTAATAGCCTTCCGCGATCATGCTCATCTCGAGCTGGGCAACGCGCACGGAGAGACCGTGACCGATCATGTTGCCGAACATCCGGTTGCGGCTGTAGCGCGAGTAGGCGGTGACGAGGAGGTCGCCGAGATAGACGGAGTCGTCGAGGCAGCGCTCGCCCGGGAACACCTTGCGCACGAAGTTCTTCATCTCGCGCACACCATTGGCGATGTAGGCTGCGATGAAGTTATCACCATAGCCAAGGCCGCTATAGACGCCGGCACCGAGTGCATAGATGTTCTTCATCACCACGGCCAGCTCTGCGCCCTTAATGTCGGACGAAACAGAGGCGCGCACGTAGCGGTTGGTGAACATCTTGGCCACATTCTGTGCCAAATCCTGGTTCACCGATGCCGCCGTGAGGAAGGTAAACTTCTCCTGCGCAATCTCCTCCGCATGCGAAGGACCGCTAATCATGGCCATATTCGACATGGGAATCTTGAACTCATCGTGCAAATAGTCGGTGATAAACTGCATCTTCTCGGGAATGATACCCTTGACAGCTGTGATGATTTTCTTGTTGTTGAGGCGGCTTTTTTTGAGTGGTTCAAGGGTTTTCTGCAAAAATGCCGACGGCGTGACGATAATCACATAGTCGGCTTTAGCCACCACATGGCGCAAATCATTGCTCACTTTAACATCTTTTGGGTTGATGAAAGTGGAGCTGAGGTATTTGGGATTATGACCATATTTGTTCACACCTTCCACAATTTCCTCCTCACGCACCCACCAGTGGATATGCTCCAAATTGGCTGATAATATCTTGATTATAGCCGTTGCCCAGCTACCGCCGCCAATAACTGCGACACGGTATCTCAAACGAGTTTTCTTTCTAAAAGGGGTAAAGGGTTCCTCCATGGAAATCAGTTTCGTTTTAACTTTTTTTAAGTTTGCAAAAATACTGATTTTTTAATAACAAAAACAAAGGTGGCAAAATATTTTCCGAATTTATGTTCAAAGCTGATTTACCCGAAGCTGCAATATATTTCATTTTCATCCGTTATTGGATTAAAATTTATCTATAAAAATTTTCCATTTTCAATTCTCAATTTCAATGTATTACGTAAGAAAAACCCTTGAAATATCCTCCTGTCACCAGCTCTACCTCGACTACGAGAGCAAGTGTGAGAACCTGCATGGGCACAACTGGAGAATCAATGTGTATTGCCGAGCCGAAAAGTTAGACAGCAACGGCATGGTATGCGATTTCACCGAGATCAAACGGCTGATACACGGAAAGATAGACCATCGCAATCTGAACGAGGTGCTGGACTTCAACCCGACGGCCGAGAACCTTGCCCGTTGGATTGTGGAGACGGTGCCGAACTGCTACCGCGCCGATGTGTGGGAGTCGCGCGACAACAAGGCCTCCTACATTTCCGATGACGCGCCCCAAAACTTCGACTAACGTGTACCGCATCAACGAGATTTTCTACTCCTTGCAGGGCGAGGGATTCCATAGCGGCATCCCCAGCGTGTTTGTGCGCTTCAGCGGCTGCAACCTGCGCTGCTCCTTCTGCGATACCCAGCACCAGACCGGCAGCATGATGGAGCTGTCGGCCATTGCCGAAGCGGTCAACCAATATCCTGTTGCACAATGGATTATACTAACCGGCGGCGAACCATCACTGTTCATTGACGAGGAGTTCGTGGTGAAACTGAAGGAGGCGAGCGGCAAGAAAGTGGCCATCGAGACCAACGGCACCCATCCCCTGCCCTCCCACCTCGACTGGGTGACACTGTCGCCCAAAACCGGATTCGAGGGTGGCGACATTGAGCCTTGCATCCTGACCCATTGCGACGAGCTGAAGGTGGTGTATTGTCATCAGGATTTATCTCAATATCAAAACATTATAACAGAAAACCGCTTTTTACAGCCCTGCTATTGCGAAAATGCTGAAGAGAACCGCGCCAATTTGGAAGCGTGTATAAAAGCGGTGCTTCAGCACCCCGGCTGGCGGCTGTCGCTGCAGATGCACCGTCTGATTGGCATCCGCTAAAATTATTTATCATACTTATATTCTAATTTAACTAAAAGGAAAAAAACTCATGGCCACACAACCCAGAACGCCATTGCGCGAACGACCCTTCCCCGACTATACCCACCGCGAGGAGATGATGAACATGCTGAGTCATGCCGTGGGCGTGGTTTGCGCCATCGTGATGATGGTGATAGCGGTGCGAGCCTCGTCTGGCGAGCCGCTCAAAGTCGCTTGCAGCATCATCTATGTGGCAACGGTACTGGCCGCCATGCTCTTTTCCAGCATCTACCACGGTCTGCCGAAAGGGATGTCCAAGCAGGTATTCCGTGTCATCGACCATTGCGACATCTTTTTCACCATCGCCGGCACCTACACCCCCATCACCCTGATCGGAATCGTGCCCATCAATCCTGCCATGGGTTGGACTATCTTCGCCATTGAGTGGGGATTGGCCATCATCGGGGCAACGCTCAACGCCATCGACCTGAAGAGATACTCCAAATTCTCGATGGCCTGCTACTTGGGCATGGGCTGGTGCGTGATTATCAGTCTGCGCGACACCATTCTCGCCATGACACTCGAAGGTTTCCTATGGATTATAGGGGGCGGCGTGGCCTTCACCATCGGTGCGGTGCTGTACCTCATCGGCAAGAAAAAACGCTACCGCCACTTCATCTTCCACGTCTTCGTGCTCATCGGCATCGTGACGCAGTTCATCGGCGTGTGGCTGTACCTTCTGTAATTCGTATCACCATTTTTGGTGATAGTTTTCTCACCAAATCACCTGATAAGGGTATTGTACCCCCTTTTTAGGGGAGGTATTTTTGCATGCTTAAAAATAAGAGCATGAAAAAAGGATTTTTGTGTTTCATCATTTTATTATTAATAATTGATTTTCAAACCATTACTGCGCAAAATACTACTAATGCACAGAATGGTGAAACTACGGCGGCGGACAGCGTGAAACCCAAAAGTCGCCTCACCATTGGCGGCTACGGAGAAGCGGTATATAAATACAATTTTTATAGTGATAACATGTTCCGCTACTCGCACGCCGAAAAGTATGCGAATGCGAAAGGTCACGGACGGGTGGATCTGCCCCATGCGGTGTTTCTGATGAGTTATGATTTTGGAAAAGGATGGTCTTTCAACGCTGAAATCGAATTCGAGCATGGCGGCACCGAGGCAGCCGTGGAGGTAGAAGCGGAGGAGACCGGCGAGTTCGAGAAGGAAATCGAACGCGGCGGCGAGGTGGCTTTGGAGCAGTTCTGGTTGCAGAAGTCGTTTTTGGACTCCAAAATCAACATCCGCGCCGGTCATATTGTAGTGCCCGTGGGCGGCACCAACAACGCCCATCTCCCCAACGAGTTTTTCGGGGTGTATCGTCCTGAAGGTGAGAATACTATCATTCCCTGCACGTGGCACGAAACCGGTATTGAACTGTGGGGCCGCATCAAGGGATGGCGCTACGATTTGATGGTCATCCCGGCACTCAACTCCAACATGTTCAATGCCTCCAACTGGATTCAGAACGGTTCGGCATCGCCCTACGAGTTCAAAGTGGCCAACAAGCTGGCAGTGGCCGCCCGCATCGACAACTACAGCGTGAAGGGACTTCACATCGGGGTGAGCGGCTACGTAGGCAACTGCTTCCGCAACGACATCATCACCGATGGAAAGGCCAGCAAATACGATAAGGTAAAAGGCACGGTGGCCATTGGTGCCATCGACTTCAGTTACAAACACAAAGGGTTTGTGTTGCGCGGCAGCGGGTTGTATGGACACCTGTCGGATGCGGGACTCATCTCCACTTACAACGCCTCACAGGTCAACAGTTCGCAGTCGCCCTACCCGCATACGCTGGTCGGCAAAGCCGCTTGGACGGCCGGCTGCGAGGCGGGTTACGACTTCTTCACCCTTTTGAAAGAGAATTCGAAAGCCAAAGATCAGAAATTCTTTATCTTTGTAAGATATGAATACTACGACTCTTACGTGCCGGTAGCCGATGCCACCCCGTACTCTTGGAGCGAGCGGCACTGTGTGAGCGGCGGCATCAACTACCGTCCCATCCCCGAGATCACCATCAAGGCGGAAGGCGGCGTGCGGCTGCTGCATTCGCAGTACAACCAGGAACCCTGGATGGCGCTGGGCATCACGTGGGCGGCGTTCTTTAAGCACGAGAAAGTGAAGTAGTTAAAAGTTAAAAGTTGAGAGTTAAGGAGTTAAGGAACGAATAAGAAAAAAAGTAGAGACGTGGCATGCCGCGTCTAAGAAATCAAAAAAAATATTGATCATTTATTTATTAAATTATTAAAATATTAAAAATCAATAAATTATAAAAATTATGAAGAATAATGTTTTAATTCTTGCAGCATTATTGATGGCCGGGCTGATGACCGCGTGCCACAAGGACGACCCGGTAGAAACCGCCAAGAAGGAGCAGGTGGCGATTCTTGAGCAGTATGTGAACCACACCGTTGCACCCACCTACAGCAATCTGGCCGCTTACTCAGAGCAGCTGGTGACCGACTTGCAGACTTTGCGTGCTGAGCGCACACAGGCGAATGTGAACCGCGCCTGCGAGACTTTCCTGAACGCTCGCGCATGGTGGGAGAAGAGCGAGGCCTTCCTGTTCGGGGCCGCCTCCGACTTCGGCATCGACCCGCACATCGACTCCTGGCCATTGGATGTGGACGCTTTCAACACCATGATGACCAACACCGCACAGATTGAGGCAATGGACGCGGAGGATGGCGACGAATATGCCGGCGACAAGCTCGGCAATTCGCTCCTCGGCTTCCACGGCATCGAGTACATCCTTTTCAGCAACGGTTCACCGAAAAGTGCTGATGAGATTTCTGACCTTCAGATGATTTACGCTGTGGCCGTGGCCGGCGACCTGCGCAACCGCTGCTTTCAGTTAGAGGTAAGCTGGTTGGGTAAAAGCGCCCCCAAGTCACACCGCAACAAAGTGGAGGATCTGGAACTGAACTACACGGTGAACGGCGGCGACTACAGCTACGGTACCAACCTGATGAAAGCCGGCACGTTAGGAAGCACCTATCCCAGCTCTGTCAGCGGACTGATGGCCATTGTGGATGGTTGCCGTACCATCGCCGACGAGGTGGGCACCTCCAAGATCGGCAAGCCGTACAATGGCGAAGACCCGAACTACATCGAGTCGCCGTACAGCCACAAATCCATCGAGGACTTCTACAATAATATTCTCAGCATTGAGAACGCCTACATGGGCGGAATTGATGGCGAACGCAACGAGGATGTGTCACTTCACGGCTATCTGAAAGAGCATAATGGCGAACTTGATGTGCGCGTGCTTTCCGCTATCGCGTTGGCCAAGTCCAAGATTCAAGCCATGCCTGCACCCTTCGTACAGAACTATAGCCATGCCGCCAATGGCGAGGCTTCTGAAGCCTGCCAGCAGCTGGATGAGGTGCTGTCGGAAGTGGACAACTGGTTGAGAACGGAAAACTAAAAAAATGGAAAATTGAGAATTGAAAATTGAGAACTGATTTTTAATTATTAACTATTAATTATTAACTATTAACTGATTATGAAACATTTACCATTAGACATAAAAATAATGAGTTTGATGCTGGTGGCATTGCTGGTGATAAATGGTTGCCACAAGCCAGAGCCTGAAGAGCCGCTGTCATGGTTGGAGGAGGAGACGTATGCTGGCGGCAAGTTGGGCACCACCTTCAACGCATCCTCATCGGCCTACGAGGATCCCGCGCCGGCGGTTACCGACATCGCAGGCTTCAAATATGGCGAATATCTGTTTGAGCGCGACTTCACCCAGGGCACCGCACCTTTTAACGGACTGGGACCCTTGTACATTCGCAGTTCCTGCATCGCCTGTCATCCCGGCTACGGTCACGGCAAGCGCATGGACCGCTACATCGCCAACGAGTGGGGCAACGGTTACCTGCTCGTGGTCACCGACCAGAACGACACGTATGTATCCTCACTGACGGGCATGCCGCAGACCAAGGCGGTGGCGCCCTTCAAGGCTCCGATTGACGAGTCGCAGATTCAGATCAGCTGGCTGCCTTATACCGACGAGTGGGGCAACACCTTCCCGGACGGCGAGACCTACAGCCTGATTTATCCTGAGGTGCACATTCCCGCCTCGGCCTACTATGTTCCGTTGGAGGTGGGCGGCACCACCATTCCTTATGGCAGCGAGATTGTGCGGTTGGAGTCCACCATCGGCATTTATGGCACTGGCTTGCTGGATGCAATTCCCGACGACTCTTTGAAAGCACAATATCAGAAAGAGTATAACGCTGGCGCTAAGCTCAACCCGGCCATGTGGGCTGGCACCGACTGGGCCCCTACTGGTCTGTACGGCAACACCAACCATCCCAAACGCTTCACCTACGCTTGTACCCGCGGTCCGTTGCAGGACGGTCCTGGCGCCAACGCCATCTGGAACATCACCAACGTGACCCGCAAAGACCGCCGTTACCACTACATGACGGCCACCTACGCCCGCGTGGCCTCGCAAGACCCTGAAGTGCAAGCTGAGTTCTACAACTATTTTCCCGAGTATAATGTGAGCGGCGACCCCGAAACCGACATTTACAACTACCTCACTGGTACGAACTTGCCGGCAGAGATGAGCGACGACGACTATGTCAACCTGATGATATGGCATAGAGGCTTGGCCGTGCCCGCCGCCCGTAACTTAGACGACCCGACCGTGCAGCGCGGCCGCCAGCTGTTCCGCGAGATCGGTTGTGCCACCTGCCACCGTCCCAGCTGGACCACCGGCAACGACCGTTTCACCGACCCCAACCATTTCTTCACGACGGCCGACCAGCGTTTGCCGCGCTACCCCAACCAGAAGATTTGGCCTTACACCGACATGATTCAGCACAAACTCCACATGCAGAATGACATCCGCACCGGCTGGTGCCGCACCACCCCGTTGTGGGGAAGAGGCCTGTCGGCCATCTGCACCGGCTCGGCTGACCGTCTGCACGACTGCCGTGCCCGCAACGTCATCGAGGCCATCATGTGGCACGGCGACGCACAGAGCGACGCCCGGTGGACCATCGAAAAATTCCGCCAGCTCAGCAAGGAGGACCGCGATGCCATTGTGCAGTTTATCAATGCTATTTAGAATTGTTTTGCCATAATTTGGATTTAATAAATGGTTGTTTATCAGTAGAGACGCACGGATGTGCGTCTCTATATTTTTCAAAATAAATCATTATCAA
The DNA here is from genome assembly GCA_045130235.1 of Bacteroidales bacterium. Taxonomy (GTDB): domain Bacteria; phylum Bacteroidota; class Bacteroidia; order Bacteroidales; family WCHB1-69; genus UBA1756. Next base: position 137,897 of record JBGUPJ010000021.1, on the reverse strand, counting down.
TGAAAAAATTACACCTCATTCTCACCATTCTGACCGTTGTGCTGATTGTCGTGATGGCCGCTGGCACTGTCGTAGAAAAATATCATGGTTCAGATTATGCCATCAGCCATGTCTATGGATCCTGGTGGTTTATCGGGCTTTGGGCGATCGGTGCCGTCGGCATGATGGTATCGCTTTTCCAACGAAAAATGTGGAAACGTCCTGTAGTATGTCTCCTGCATGTGTCGGTGCTGCTGATTCTGCTCGGTGCCCTGCTGACCAAACTCACAGGACAGCATGGTGAGATGATCCTCCAGCCGGGGGTGGCCAATCATTACTTCCAAATTGAAAAGAAAGGAGACACCTGCGATGTGGAGCTTCCTTTCAGCCTCACCCTCGACCACTTTGAGGTAGTGAACCACCCGGGTACCCACTCCCCATCGGATTTCGTAAGCCATCTGCAGATCACCGACGACGGAAGTGAGCCGGTGGAAGCTACTATCTCCATGAATAACATCTTGAAACACAACAACTACCGTTTCTATCAGAGCGACTACGACGAGGAGGGCAACTCGGTGCTTTCGGTGGCCCACGACCCGTGGGGCATCGGCTTCACCTACGCGGGTTATATCCTGCTGTTCATCTCCATGGTGGCGATGCTGGTGGTGCCAAACGGAAAATTCAGACAGCTGCTCAAAAAGACCTCTGCCAAGGCTGTTGCCGTGATTGCTTTGCTGATATTGGGTTGCACTCTTCCCACCTTTGCCGCCAAACCACCCCGCACCCTACCGAAAGAGAGTGCCGACATCATGGGACAGATGTATGTGCAGTACAAAGGGCGAATTTGTCCGCTTCAGACTTTGGCCAAAGACTTCACCACCAAGCTGTACGGTGCGCCCACTTACAAGGGTCTCACCTCCGAGCAGGTGTTCAGCGGCTGGATTTTCTATTTCACTGATTGGCAGAAAGAGCCGATTTTCAAAATCAAAGACCAATATGCCCAACGTGTACTCGGCATAGAAGGGAAATACGCCAAGATGACCGACTTTAACGACATGTATGGGGAGAACAAGTTGGATGCGGCGGTGGCCAGACTGCCGATGGACGACCCCAGACGGAAAGGACTCCTCGCCGCCAATGAGAAATTCAACCTCATCGTCATGCTGTACAACGGAGAGCTGCTGAAGATTTTCCCCCACGCCGACAGTTGCACCCATGAGGTGACCTGGTACTCGCAGAGTGACGAGCTGCCACTCGACATTTCCGACATGGAATACCTCTTTATTCGCAAACAATTGAGTTTCTGTCAGGAGTACGTAATAAAAGGTGATTATCAGAATTTGAATAAGCTATTCGAAAAGACCAAAGCCTACCAGGAGAAGTATTCGTTAGGACAGACGCAGCCGTTGGCGCAGTATCGGGCTGAGCGGTTTTACAACCGGCTCACGACGGGGCGCTGGTTGGCCTTCGTCAACATTTTCTTGGGATTGGTGATTTTCACCCTGTCGCTCATCTGTATGGGTAAAGGGCTGCGGCTGTACAAGCCGCTTCGCATCACTGCAATCGTATGGATGGCGTTGCTGGGGGCTTTTCTGGCGCTGCTGTTCATCCTGCGGTGGATTGCGGGCGGGCACGTGCCGATGGCCGGCAGCTTCGACTCCATGAACCTGTTGGGACTGAGTATCTGCATCATCACCCTGTTGCTGGTGAGGAGGCACGAGATGGCGCTGCCGGCCGGGCTGCTCATGACCGGATTCGTGCTGCTGGTGCAGATGATGGGCGGTTCCAACCCGCCGGTCACCCACCTGATGCCCGTGCTCACCTCTCCCCTGCTGAGCCTGCACGTCTCAGTCATCATGATGGCTTACGCCCTGTTGTTCTTTGTAATGCTGAACGGCATCACCGCTGTGGTGGTGCGGCTCACCCAGCGCGACAATCTTGCCTATCTCGGTCGCTTGCACGACCTTAGCAGGTTACTGCTCTATCCGGCGGTGGCTTTGTTGACGGTGGGCATTTTCATCGGGGCGGTTTGGGCCAACATTTCGTGGGGCAACTACTGGTCGTGGGATCCGAAGGAGGTGTGGGCACTTATCACGCTGCTGGTCTATCTCATTCCGCTTCACTCCACCTTTTTCACCCAAGAAAACCGTCCGATGCGCTTCCACCTCTATGCCATTTTCGCATTCTTATCGGTATTGATCACCTATTTTGGAGTGAATTTATTATTGGGCGGGATGCACAGCTATGCTTAGGGAATTGAAAATTGAAAACTGAGAATTGAAGATTGAAGATTGTGAGGTGGTAGGGGATTTTGAGTTAACTTTTATAAAACGAATACTTTATCATGAATTTTTCGGGATTACTCATCGGCGCATCTGTTTTTCTATGCATTGGTATCTTCCATCCCATTGTGATATGGGCTGAGTATCATTTCAGCAAGAGGTGCTGGTGGATTTTCCTGCTCATTGGATTAGCGACAGCAATCACTTCACTTTTTATCAACAACGTGGCGCTTTCTACCTTTTTCGGCGTTTTTGCCTTCTCATGTTTTTGGTCTATCGTTGAACTTTTCCAACAAGAAAAACGCGTGAAAAAAGGATGGTTCCCTGCGAATCCTAAAAGAAAAAAATGATTATTTCTTAAAATAAAGTATTTTTGCATCTTCTTTTCAAACATCAACTCACGTTATGAAAATCCTTTATAAAACCGCACTACTTCTCTTTCTGCTATGGTTAGGAGTGCCAACTCATGCACAAGAGATGCAAGAAGCGACTAAACGCAGGGTGCTGACTGGTTTCAGCGGCGGCATGATGCTACATACCGGCTATTTGGACGGACAGCTGCCGCAGGTCGGCTATCGGGCTAAGGGTGCGCCGTTCGGCATCGGTGGTGCCATACGGTTGCACATAGGGAAGCACTGGATGGTGGGCAGCGAAGGGTATGTCTCCACCCTGCGGCAGTTGCACAACGGCAGTTACGTCCGCTACGGGTGGGGCGGCGTGCTGGGGGCGTTCTACTGGACCTTCCCACATGTGGCGCCCTACGCAGGGCTGACCGTGGGCGGGGGCGGGCGCAGCGCCTTCCTCATGTTCGACGGCAACTCGAAAGACTGGCAGGCGGAGAACTCCGTATATTTTCACAAACAGTCCTTCTGCGCCGTCACCCCGTTCATCGGCTGCGACTTCATCGCCACCTCGTTTCTGCACATCACCGTGAAGGCCGACTGGCTCTGTCCCATCGCACACGGCGAGTTGTTAGCGCCCAACGGCCCGCGGTTCTACGTGGGAGTGCTGTTCTACAGGTAACATTGCCCCCAGGCGCCCAACAGTTGGTCGAACTACATTTGCGTGCAAATTCACTCAAAAACACCGCGATTTTTTGACATACCAAATTTTCACAAAAAAAAATTAAAAAAAACATTTTTAAATACTCAAAAAAAATGCTAATTTTGCAGCGGAAATCTTCGCATTGGAGAAAATTGGCATGATAAAGGACTATTCATCTTTCGGACCAGCCTATCGGGACTTCCAGGTCAAGGAGGAAGTGTATGTACCCGAACCGGTGGCAGAGTTCTCTGCTGACAATCCTTTCACCAAGATGGCCCCCATCCGCGGAGAGCTCAAGGACATCAAATTTGACGGGAGTTACCCCTATCTCGACAAATCTTTGAAATTCAAAATTTGGCATTTCCTCATCTACCTCACCACATGGGTTGTGGTTTTCCCCATCAACAGAATCCGATATGGCATAAAGATTGAAGGGCGCAAAAAAATCCGTCAGAACCGCCAGCTTTTCGCCAATGGTCTGATGACGATCTGCAACCATGTTTGTCGCTGGGACATGATTTGTGTGCTGCAGGCGATGCGCTACCGCAAGGCTTGGATTCCGATGTACGCCCAGCCCTTCCGCGGCAAGGATGGCTTTTTGATGAAACACATCGGCGGCATCGCCATCCCGGAAGAGCGCAGCGGCTTGCGGGCGTTTGACCAAGCGCTGGACGAACTTCACGACAAAAAGCAGTGGATCCACATCTTCCCCGAGAGTTGCAGCTGGAAATATTACTCCCCGCTCCGTCCCTTCAAAACCGGCGCGTTCAACATGGCCTACCGCTATGCCCTGCCGGTTCTCCCCATGGTCATCACCTTCCGTCCCCGCACCGGCTGGCGCAAACTCTTCAGCAAAGACGAGCCCCTGGTGACCATCCATGTGGGCGACCCTATCATCCCCAACCTTAACGTCCCCCGCAAAGAGGAGGTTTCCCGTATTCGCGACCTCGCCCACCAATCCATGCTCGACATGGCCGGCATCGTCTCCAACCCGTGGTCATCCCATATTGATTGACATTTTTATCATTATGAAAACCATTATAGATCCCGTACCCGTTGAGTTGCTGAAAGCAGAACTCACCAAATCCAAGAAACTGGAAGACACCAACAAGGGGCATAACGAGTTGTACATCGTTACCTGGCAAGACTCCCCTAATGTGGTGACTGAAATCGGCAGACTGCGCGAATTGGCTTTCCGCGAGGCAGGCGGCTCCACTGGCAACGCCATCGATTTGGATGAATACGACAAGATGGAGAAACCCTATAAGCAGCTGATTGTGTGGGATCCCGACAACGAGGCCATCATCGGAGGCTACCGCTTTCTCTTCGGCTCCGACGCCACCTTCGACGAGAAAGGACAGCCCATCATGGCCAGCTCTCACCAGTTCCGATTCTCCCAGAAATTTATTGATGAGTACCTGCCGCATGTCGTGGAATTGGGCCGCAATTTCGTGGCTCCCGAATACCAGAGTTCCAAAAATGGCGCAAAATCTATTTTTGCCTTGGACAACCTGTGGGATGGTCTTGTGGCGATTATCATGAAATATCCTAAATTGCTATATTATTTTGGGAAAATCACAGTATATCCCTCCTACGACCATATCACTCGAAATCTATTGTACCATTTCCTTTGGAAACATTTTGGCGACAAAGAGGAATTGGTGCGCCCGTGGGATGACCAAGCCATCATGCCCGACTCAGACCCGGAACTGATGAATCTGATTGTGAATAAGGAGGATTTGATGGAAGATTACAAATTGTTGAAAGCCGCGGGCAAAATGAGAGGGGTGAATTTACCGCCGAACATGACCATCTATCTTTCTATCACCTCACAAATGCTGATGTTCGGGACGGCAGTCAACCGCTTGATGCACAATATTGAAGACACCAGCGTGCTCATTCCTTTCGATGCCATTTACCACGATAAGAAGCAACGCCATATCGGCGCCTTCCTTCGCTTCTCACTAGCGAGAAAGCGCAAAGAAACGGATCTGGACCCCACAGAGACTGAAGATCAGTTAATTGAGGATTGGCTCATCAAACGGAACCGCAAGGTGAGACGTATACTCAAGAAGGCAGGCCGGAATTTTTAATCTTCTAAAACATTACTATGCAAGAATTTACATTTAAAATGATTGATGACAACGGCACCTATTGTGCTGTACAATACGACGGCGACGAAGCGGAGGTCACCATTCCCTCCACCTACAACGGTCAGCCAGTTACCATTTTGTTCGACAATCTTTTCCGCGGTCATAAGGAGATCACTTCCGTCACCGTACCCGACACAGTGAGCGTTATCGGCGGCTTTGTGTTCGACGGCTGCGACAATCTCCGCAACCTCCATCTTTCGCCCAATGTGGAAGAGTTTTGGCAGTATGCCTTCGTACGCTGCGGCATCGAGGAGATCGCGCTGCCTGAAAAGCTGAAATATGTGCCGCCGTTCGCCTTCAAGGACTGCAAAAACCTGCGGAAAGTGGTGTGCAACGACGGACTGAAAGAGATCTGCTCGTGGGCATTCGAAGGTTGCGACAAACTGACGGAGCTCCAGCACGGTCCGAATGTCAGCGTCAGTCCCCGCGCCTTCGAAACCATGGATAAGGAGTTCTACAAGAATAACTAAGGGCATCGACAGTCAATTCCCTATCCATTCCCAATCTGATTTCATGCAAAAATTGACGCATTTCCAAATAGCGTCTTGATACTTTGTCCAATCCAATTTTTTATCGTATTTTTGCAATTCGATTTAGAAATTGATGTAAAATGGATTTAGCAACAAAGTACGAACCGCAACTTATTGAAAACAAATGGTATAGCTTTTGGATGGAACATAAATTGTTCGCCTCCAAACCCGATGGAAGACCCGCTTATTCTGTCGTAATTCCCCCGCCGAATGTAACGGGCGTGTTGCACATGGGGCACATGCTCAACAACACCATACAGGATATTTTGGTGCGCCGTGCCCGCATGATGGGTTTCAACGCCTGCTGGGTGCCCGGCACCGACCACGCCTCTATCGCCACCGAATCGAAGGTGGTGGCCAAACTCGCCAAAGAGGGCATCAAGAAATCGGACCTCACCCGCGAGCAGTTCCTGAAGTATGCTTGGGAATGGAAAGAGGAGCACGGCGGCGTGATTCTGGAACAGCTGAAAAAACTCGGCGCCTCGTGCGACTGGGACCGCACCGCGTTCACCATGGACGAACTCCGCAGCCAGTCGGTGCTGAAAGTGTTTGTTGACCTGTACCGCAAAGGTTTGATCTACCGCGGCTTGCGCATGGTCAACTGGGATCCGAAGGCGCAGACCGTATTGAGCACCGAGGAGGTTATCTACCGTCAGGAGAAGAGCAAGCTCTACTACCTGCGCTACTATGTGGCCGATGAGGCCGAAAACCCGGTGAAACCCACCGGCATGGAGGGCGAGGTGCTACATAAGGACGAAAAGGGCTACTACGCTGTGGTGGCCACCACCCGTCCCGAAACCATCATGGGCGATACCGCCATGTGTATCAACCCGAAGGATCCGAAGAACCAGTGGCTCCGCGGCCACAAGGTGGTGGTGCCGCTCGTCGGGCGCGTCGTACCCGTCATCGAGGACCGCTATGTGGACATCGAGTTCGGTACGGGCTGTCTGAAAGTAACGCCCGCTCACGACATCAACGACTACGCCCTCGGCCAGACGCACCATCTGGAAACCATCGACATCTTCAACCCCGACGGCACGCTGTCGGAGGCCGCCGGTCTCTACGTCGGCCAAGACCGTATGGACGTGCGCAAACAGATCGTCATCGACCTGAAAGCCGCCGACCTGATGGAGAAAATCGAGGATTACGACAACAAGGTGGGCTACTCGGAACGCAACCAGGACACGGCGGTCGAGCCGCGCCTCTGCAAACAGTGGTTCCTCTCCATGAAGCACTTTGCCGACATCGCCCTGCCGCCTGTACTTGAAGGCAAAATCCAGTTCCACCCCAACAAATACGTGACCACCTACCGTAACTGGCTGGAGAACATCCAAGACTGGTGTATCAGCCGCCAGCTTTGGTGGGGACACCGCATTCCGGCCTACTTCCTGCCTACTGCAGAAGACGAGGAGGAGAAGTTTGTGGTGGCGCTGACTGACGAGGAGGCGCTGGCCGAAGCCCGCAAGATCAAAGGTTACGAGAACATCACCGCCGAGCAGCTCCGTCACGATGAGGATGCCCTCGACACGTGGTTCTCATCATGGCTGTGGCCCATCTCGCTGTTCAACGGCATCAACGAGCCCGGCAACCCCGAAATCAAATACTACTATCCGACCAACGACCTCGTGACGGGTCCCGACATCATCTTCTTCTGGGTGGCCCGTATGATCATGGCCGGTGAGGAATACATCGGCGACATCCCGTTCCGCAACGTCTATTTCACCGGCATTGTGCGCGACAACTTGGGCCGCAAGATGTCGAAATCGCTCGGTAACTCACCCGACCCCATCATGCTGATGGAGAAGTACGGTGCCGACGGCGTGCGCGTGGGCATGCTGCTCTGCTCGCCCGCCGGCAACGACCTGCTGTTCGACGAGGGATTGTGCGAGCAGGGCCGCAACTTCAGCAACAAGATGTGGAACGCCTTCCGCCTCATCAAGGGGTGGCAGGTGGATGAGAAGCTGCCGCAGCCACTGCACACCAAGGCCGCCATCGAGTGGTTCAACTGCCGACTCAATGAAGCGCTCGGCAGCATCAACGACCATTTTGACAAGTTCCGTATCTCCGACGCGCTGATGACCACCTACAAACTCATCTGGGACGACTTCTGTTCCTACTTCTTGGAGATTGTGAAGCCCGCCTACCAGCAGCCCATCGACGGCAAGAGCTACAGCGACATCCTCACCATCTTCGAGAACCTGATGAAGATGCTCCATCCGTTCATGCCGTTCCTCACCGAGGAGCTGTGGCACGGACTGAAAGAGCGCGGCGAGTGCGAATCCATCATGGTGAGCGACATGCCGAAGTGGGACGAGGCCAAAGCCAAGAGCAGCATCCTCGCCCGTTTCAACATCATGCAGAAGGTGGTGGAAGGTGTGCGCCGTGTACGCAACGACAAAAACATCGCACCGAAAGTCGCACTCGACCTCTTCGTACTGAAGAAGGAGGCGCCCGACGAAGAGATGGACGCCATTATCACCAAGCTGTGCAATCTTTCTTCCATACAGTACGTTACGGAGAAAGTCAGCGGCACCTGCTCGTTCATTGAGAACAACACCGAGTACTTCATTCCATTGGCACAAAACATCAATGTGGAGGAAGAGCTGAAGAAACTGCAGGCCGACCTCGACTATGCGGAGAAGTTCCTCAAATCGGTGATGGGCAAACTTTCCAACGAACGTTTCGTCAACAACGCTCCCGAGGCGGTGGTGAATGTGGAACGGAAGAAGAAAGCTGACGCTGAAGAGAAAATCCGGATTCTGAAAGAGCAGATTGCGAACTTAGGGAAGTGAAAATGGAGAATTGAGAATTGAGAATTGAAAACTGGAAGAGAGACGCGATTCATCGCGTCTCTTTTTTTTTGCAAAAATATTCAATTGTATATTGCAATTAGTAAACATTTGTGTATCTTTGCAGCCGCAAAATCTAACCAACGATCAATGAAGATTACAGAACTCAAAAGGCTACTCAAGGCTAATGGATGCTACTTTGTCAGTGAAGGAAAGAACCATGAATGGTGGTGGAGTCCTATAACAGAACAAAAGTTTCAACTGCCACGGCACTCAACCGCTGATGTAGGTAAGAATTTAATGGGATATATTAGAGAACAGTCGGGGGTTAATGTCAAATAAAATGCCAAAGGTTTATACTATGGAAAAAATATCAGTAATTATCGAGCGCAACAGCGATGGCACTTTCACCGCCATACCGCAACACGGATACAAAATTGGATTTATCGGCACAGGCAGCACCATTGATGCGGTCAAGGAGGACTTGCAGAACTCCTATTCAGAGGCGCGTGAGATGATGCCTTCCCTACCGGAAATGGAATTCGAGTACAAATTTGACACGGCAAGTTTTTTGCAATACATCAACGGGCGGCTGTCGTTAGCGGATTTGCAAACCATCACGGGGATCAACCGGCACCAGCTCAGCCACTATGCCACTGGCAAAAGCCGTCCCTCACCCAAAACCGTACAGCGAATCCAAAACGGGATACTGCAATTCTCGGAGGAGCTGCACCGTGTGTGCTTGGTGTGAGGGGAAGGCGCCACCGCCGCTCGCTGGCGGGAAGATAGTACCTGACGGCAGATGCCTATCATACCCGGATGGGGAAATAAATAAAAAGCGCGTATGCTAATCTAGGTCATCCCACAAATCATCAAGATCTTCCTCATCCAAACAACCCATTTTCTTCTCTTGTTCTACGATTAAGTCGAACAAATGGTGAGCCTTTTGAGACATTTGCTCTTTCTCCTTTCCTGCAGGTTCATAATCCGGGTACTTTTCTTCCAAGGCTTCTATTCCTTCGTCAAATTCATCACCCAAATCCTCTAATTCGTCACAACTCTTGCACTTTTCGACTTTCGCTTCTATTTCATCCAAAAAGGTCATATATTCGACGAATGCTGGACTTCCCTGCCATTTATTAGCAACTTGCGTCTTCTCATAATCCATGCTACCCTGTCCAGAATTTTTGTTGCATGACACGAAGAAAACGAGGCCCAAAGCCATCAATAAATAAGCCAACTTTTTCATAATCAAAAATTTAAATCAATAAATATGTAAGAAAAATGATGTGCAAACTTACGAAAAAAAATAGTACTTTTGCATTCAGAAAATCATCAAAACAAAATGATACTATGGGAAAAGGCTTAAAGGACTTAATAAAACTGGTGATTGTGATTGTGGTGCTCTGCGCCTTTGTCTATCTCTATCCCGAAGAGAACCCCGAAATCAAAAAACAGATGTATTACGGGGTTGTGGGCGGCGGCGTGGCGGCTTTCTTCGCCTTTTTCTTCATCAAAATGATTCGAGAAAAATTCAACAAAAAGAAATAAGGAATGACATCCGTCCGTTATTCCTATAAAACTTTCCAACCATGAAAAGAGCAGCGACACTCCTCATCATCATTTTCGCCACAATCGGCCTTTTCGCCCAAACCAACCAAACCGACAGCAAGGGCAAACAACACGGGTTGTGGAAAAAATACGACGATAAAGGGAATCTGCTCTATGAAGGCAACTTCAACCACGGCGTTCCCGTGGGCACTTTCCACTACTACTATAGCAACGGCAAGCTGAAAAGCACCACCCTCTTCATCGAAGGGACTCACAAGGTGCACACCACCATGTACGATGTGAACGAGAAGCTGGCTTCGGAGGGCAACTTCATCGACCAGATCAAAGACAGCATTTGGAACTACTATAACCCGAAAGGCACGCTCATCAAGAGCGAGGCATACCGCAACGGCCAACGACACGGCTGGTGGCGCACCTACTCGTCGGAGACCGGCCAGCTGCTCGAAGAGTGCCACTACGACAACGACAAAGCCAATGGCGAACGAAAGACTTACTTCACCGATGGCAAAATCAGCACCGAAAGCCATTACATCAATGGCGATATGAGCGGCAAGTTCACCAGCTACTTCCCCAATGGAAAAATCTTTTATACAGGAACTTACCTCAACGGATTAGAGACTGGGGAATGGAAATATTTTGATGAAAACGGCAATCCGAGAAAATGCAAAGAGTTCAAGGCGGGCAAGTTACAAAAGACCTTCCTTTTCCTTAATGTGGGCGGATGGCAGAAAATGAATCAAGAGAACATCGCCTATTTCCACAAAGAGGGCAACCAGACAAGGATTGTGAACAAAAATGGCAAGTCGGTGATGTGCAACCAGGTGTTTGAGGAACTGCTCTCCTACGTGGAATTTGTGGATTTCTGTATCATCAGTCCCACCTATGCGGCCAGTTATCCCTCCATCAAGGCATATCGCGAAATCGCCACCGACTATGTCGAGGTGGTTTTGAAACCAGCCACGGAAGAGCCCGTCATCTGCGAGGGCGATTATGCCAAAACAGTGAAGATGCTCTTCAACAACGAAGTTCCCAAACAATAATCACCGTGACCACCGCCATTGAACTGCTGGCACCAGCCAAAGATTTGGAATGCGGCATCGCAGCCATCAACCACGGCGCGGATGCGGTGTATGTGGGTGCTCCAGCGTTCAGTGCGAGAGTGTCGGCAGCCAACAGCCTTGAGGACATTGAGCAGCTCTGCCGCCACGCCCATCTCTACCATGCCCATGTGCATGTAGCACTTAACACCATACTTACCGACAGCGAGTTAGAGCAGGCACGCAAAATCGTCTATAAACTCTACGAGGCGGGTGCCGACGCACTCATCATCCAAGACATGGGGCTTTTGCAAATTGACCTGCCCCCTATCGCGCTGCATGCCAGCACGCAAACCGACAACCGCACGCTGGAGAAAGTTTTGTTTTGGGAAAAGATGGGGCTTCAGCGCGCCATCCTCGCCCGCGAGCTTTCCCTCGAACAGATTCGTAACATACGGAAACACACCAACATAGAGTTGGAAGCTTTTGTACACGGCGCCCTCTGTGTAAGCTATAGCGGTCAGTGCTACATGAGCCAGGCCTGTACTGGCCGCAGCGCCAACCGCGGCAACTGCGCCCAGTTCTGTCGGCTGCCCTACACCCTCACCGACGCCGACGGGAAGGTCATCCGCGAGAACAGTCACTTGCTGTCGCTCAAGGACATGAACCGCTCCGACACTCTCGAAGAAATGATCCATGCCGGCATCACCTCCCTCAAAATCGAAGGTAGGCTTAAAGGCATCGACTACGTGAAGAACATCACCGCTTTTTACCGGAAAAAGTTGGATGCCTTTTTTGAGAAAGAGGCGAAATATGGTCCGGCATCGGCGGGAAAGGTAGAGCTCACCTTCACGCCATCGCCAGAGAAGACCTTCAACCGAGGGGCGACCGAGTACTTTCTGCATGGCAGAGAGAATGTGATGGTGGAACCCGACACGCCGAAATCCATCGGCGAACCCATTGGTAAAATACTGAATATCAGTGGAAATAAAATCCGCATTGTCACCACGCAGACCTTACACAACGGTGACGGGTTGAGCTATGTGGATGAAAATAACGAGCTGGCAGGCTTCCGCATCAACACCGCTGATGGCGGTTTAGTGACCACCTTAGAGCCTGTGCGGGGACTTAAGGTGGGCGACAGCGTTTATCGCAACCTCGACATTGTTTTCGACAAGCAGTTGCGCGGCGAGTCGGCGGCAAGGCGCATCCCCGTGGACATCCACTTGTCGGAAACCGACGAAGGCTTTCTGTTGCGCATCATCGATGAGGAGGGAGGGAGCGCCGAGCTGGCGGTGAGTGCCGCCAAGGAGGAGGCGCGACAGGCGGAAGCTGCCAACGAGAATCTGAGGCGCAACCTGTCGAAACTGGGCGGCACGTCCTTTGTGGCCCGCGAGGTCACCCTCGACCTGACGAGAGCTTACTTCCTGGCGGCCAGCGCAGTAAACCAGTGGCGCCGCGAAGTGGTGGAGCGGCTGGTGGAGGCACGGCTGGCCTCGCACCGGAGGCCGGCAGGACGCTTGCCACAGCAACGCTGCGAAGCGACGATGCCACTGCCCGTTGCCGGAAACGCCGACTACCGCGCCAACATCATGAACCAGCAGGCGGAGACTTTCTACCGGCAGCACGGGGCGAGCGAGACGGCCCCGGCCTACGAGGTGGCCCCCATCCCCGACGCCGTGCTGATGACATGCAAGCACTGCATCCGCTTCACCCTCGGCTACTGCACCCGCAACGGAAAAACACTTCCCTATCCCGAACCCCTCGTCCTCTCCAACTCTGTTCATCGCTTCCAACTTGAATTCGACTGCAAAAGCTGCGAGATGAAGGTCAAAAAAGCCCCATCACTTTCAAAAACACAATCATGAAACTCTCGAAAAAAAACATCCGATACATCATCTACAGCGTACTGGCCGTCTGCATCGTGGCTGCCATCAGCTTTGCCTATATGCTGTTTTCAGGCAACACCTCCAAAAAGTCCATCGTCGTTATCGCACAGAATTCCAGCTACGAACAGGTAATTTCGGAGATGAAACGTCAGGGCGCACTCGAAAACGAAAGCTCTTTCCGGTTGACCTGCAAGCTTTTATTCTATAAAAGTGTAAAGCCCGGTAAATATGTTTTTGAAAAAGACGAAAGCAACTTCTCGATGGTGATGAAACTGCGCAGAGGACAGCATTTCCCAGTGAAATTCACCTTCAACAATGTGCGCACCAAAAAGCAACTCATCGAAAAGCTATCGAAATACGAATTCTATTTTGATTGGAAAGATTTAGAAAAACTACTGAATGACAGAGATTTCCTCAAAAATTACAAGCCTAATGGGGTGCCTCTCAAGCCTGAAACGGTTATCGCAATTTTCCGTCCCGACACATACGAGTTTTACTACGACATCACGGCGAAGGAGTTTTTTGAGAAAATGTACAGCTACTATGTGAAATTCTGGACAGAACAACGCTTAGCAGCCGCGAAAGAGATTGGTCTGACTCCGATGGAGGTATCCACTTTAGCCTCAATTGTGGAGGAGGAAAACCCTCGTGCCGGCGAGCAACCCCGTATTGCGGGACTGTACATGAACCGTCTGCACAAGGACATGCTGCTGCAGGCCGACCCAACGGTCATCTTTGCCATCGGCGACTACAGCATCCGGCGGGTGCTCAACCAGCACACCCAGTACGAGTCGCCATACAACACCTATCTGCACAAAGGTCTGCCACCCGGTCCTATCCGGCTGCCCTCCACCTCCGCCATCGATGCAGTGCTGCACTATGAGCATCATAACTATCTGTATATGTGCGCCAAAGAAGATTTTTCCGGAGCCCATAATTTCGCCCAGACCTACAACGAGCATCTGAAAAATGCACGGAAATACCAGAATGCACTGAACAAGCGAAAATAACGTATCTTTGCAACCGAAATTGAAAACTTTTCTATCCCATTATTTTATGAAAAAAAACATCCCCTCTTTCATCTTTCTCATCGTAACTTTTCTATTGTGTTCTCCCTTTAGAATTGATGCTCAGAACTATACCCAATATGTCAACCCGCTCGTCGGTACCGGCGCCCATGGGCACACCTTCCCCGGCGCGCTCGTTCCCTTCGGCGCGGTCCAGCTCAGCCCCGATACCCGCCTCACCGGTTGGGACGGCTGCTCGGGCTACCACTACGACGATAACGTGGTGTACGGCTTCTCGCATACCCACCTCAGCGGCACCGGCTGCTCCGACTACGGCGACATCCTCGTGATGCCCTTCTCCGGCGAGGGCTCGCCCGTCAACACCCGCTACTGCTCCACCTTCTCGCACCAGAACGAGACCGCCCAGCCGGGCTATTACGCCGTGCAGCTCGACGGCCCGAATGTGTTCGCCGAGATGACCACCACCATCCATGTGGGATGCCACCGCTATACCTTCGCCAACGACGGCCAACCTCATGGCATCGTCATCGACCTCGGCCACCGTGACATTGTAGTGGATAGTTATTTTGAATTGATTGATAATGAAGAAATTACTGGTTATCGGGTATCGAACGCTTGGAGTGAGAACCAGCATGTTTACTTCTGCATGAAACTCTCGCAGCCTGCTACTAAAGTGCTGTTTTTCAGAGATTCCACCCTTCTCAACAACAACGACCATGTGCAAGGCGGCAACCTCAAGGCACTGGTCTATTTTGCCGATGATGTCAACCAGGTGTGCCTCAATGTGGGCATCTCCGCGGTGGACATCGACGGAGCCCGCGCCAACCTTGCCGAAGCCCCCACTTTCAACTTCGACCTCTACCGCCAACGCGCCAACGATGTGTGGAACAAAGAGTTAGGAAAAATTGAGGTAAAAGGGGATGAGAATGATATGCGGATTTTCTATACGGCACTGTATCACTGTTTTACATCACCATACGAATTTTCTGACCTCGACGGTCGCTACCGCGGACAGGACGGGAAAGTGCATCGTGGCGACGGGCATAAGGTCTATACCGTCTTCTCGCTGTGGGACACCTACCGAGCCCTGCACCCGCTGCTCAACCTCATCGACCGCGAGCGCACCAACGACTTCCTCAACACCTTCCTGCTGGCTTACCGGCAGGGTGGCCAGCTGCCCATGTGGGAACTGTCGGCCTACGAAACCTGGTGCATGATCGGTTACCACTCCATTCCCGTCATCTTGGATGCAAGTCGCAAAGGGATAGGTGATTACGATAAACATGAGATGCTGAAAGCAATGGTGGAATCGGCAAAACTGCCGAAATTGGGCCGCCCCGAATTTGACAAATACGATTACATCCCCGCCGACAAGGAGCACGAGTCGGTCTCCAAGACTTTGGAGTATTGTTTCGATGACTGGTGTATCTATCAGTATGCTGATGATTTAGGCTGTCGGGACACGGCAAACAAATTCTTCTTTCGGTGTATGAATTATAAGAATATTGTGGATGAAAACGGCTTCATGCACCCAAGAAGCAATGGCGCGTTCATCCAGCCGTTCGACCCGGCGGAAGTGAACAATCATTTCACAGAGGCCAACTCTTGGCAGTATTCCACCTATGTGCCGCACGATTTCGACCACTATGTGTGGCGGGCAGGTGGGAAAAAACATGTGGCCGAGATGTTGGATTCGCTGTTCTTTGGCACGGCACAAATGACGGGCCGTGAGCAGGCCGACCTCACCGGTATTATCGGGCAGTACGCGCATGGCAACGAGCCGGGGCATCACGCGCCCTACATGTACAATTACGTGGGCCAGCCATGGAAGACCCAACAGGTGGTGCGCCGCATCCTCACCGAACTCTATCAGGACGCTCCCGACGGGCTGTGCGGCAACGAGGACTGCGGACAGATGTCGGCCTGGTACGTGATGAGCGCCATGGGGTTCTATACCATCGCTCCCGGCAGCAACCAGTATGAGATCGGTTCTCCGATTTTTGATGAGGTGAAGATTCATCTCGAAAATGGCAAGACCTTTACCATTATTTGCAAAAATCAGAATAAGAAAAACGCTTATATTCAGTCTGCTATAATAAATGCAAAGGAGCTTCATCATCCTGGAATCACCTATGATGACATTGCTGGTGGCAGCACTTTGGAGTTGTTCATGGGATCGTACCCCAATAAGGCATTCTTTTGGGAGCAATGGACAAAGAGCGCTTTCCAAGATCGCTATGATGTAGGACGTGATGATGTACCTGTTTTTGAAAGTTGCGAAAGTGTGTTCCGCGACAAGATGACTGTTGCCATACGGCCAGCCGACAAATATGTAAATCGCCCGAAACCTGTCATTTACTATGTGACATCAGACGATAACTTCAAAAAGTGGCATCGATATACTACTCCATTTACCATCACTAAAACGACCACGATCAAGGCATGGACCGACAGTAAGGATTGGTTCCCCGGCGCAATGTCCGAGGCCACTTATATTAAGTTTGTGAAAGACAAGTCGGTACGCTACATCAGTCCGTACAATCCGCAATATACGGCGGGAGGCGACGATGGACTGGTGGACGGGCTGCGGGGCAATGTCAAGTGGCGGCTCGGCGGCTGGCAGGGCTTCCAAGGTCAGGATTTTGAGGCCGTGGTGGATCTCTGGTCGGTGAAGGAGGTGCATGAGGTGTCAGTCGGCTTTTTGGAGGATATCCGTGCCTGGATCTGGTTCCCGACCGAGCTGATTGTGGAGGTGTCGGAAGACGGCGAGCATTTTGTTCCCTTCGGCACGTACCAAAACAACAGCCCCACAGATGACTATACGGAGAAAGTGGAAGACTTTACAGTAAAAGGGTCTGCCAAAGCACGTTACGTCCGCATCAAGGCCAAAAATTTTGGTAAAATTCCCGAGTGGCACCTTGGCGCCGGCGGCGATGCCCACATCTTTGTTGATGAGATTGAAGTGAGATAGCCGATGTTTTGTAAAAATGTGTAAATTTGCAAATTCATTTATTGAATAAGATTTTTTTATAAGATAAAGTTTATCAATCATTTATAAATAAAAACAATGGAAAGAGACAACAAAATTTTTGAATTGATCCAGCAGGAACGCAATCGTCAGACCAAAGGTATTGAGCTGATTGCTTCTGAAAACTTTGTCAGCGACCAGGTGATGGAAGCCATGGGCAGCGTGATGACCAACAAATATGCAGAAGGTTATCCCGGAAAGCGTTACTATGGTGGTTGCCAGGTAGTTGACCAGAGCGAGACCATCGCTATCGAGCGCGCCAAGCAGCTTTATGGTGCATGCTGGGCCAACGTGCAGCCCCACAGCGGTGCACAGGCCAACATGGCCGTCTTCATGGCCTGCCTCAACGCTGGCGACACCTTCATGGGTATGAACCTCAACCATGGCGGTCACCTCAGCCACGGTAGCGCCGTGAACTTCTCCGGCATCATGTTCAACGTGGTAGATTACAGCGTGGAAGAGGAAACCGGTACCATCAACTACGACAAGATGGAAGCCCGCGCTCTCGAGACCCGTCCGAAACTCATCATCGGCGGTGCCTCCGCTTACAGCCGCGACTGGGATTGGGCACGTATGCGCCAGATTGCTGACAAGATCGGTGCCATCCTCATGGGCGACATCAGCCACCCCAGCGGTCTGATTGCCAAGGGTTATCTGAACAACGCCGTCAAGTATTGTCACATCGTGACCACCACCACCCACAAGACCCTCCGCGGACCTCGTGGCGGCCTCATCCTGATGGGCGAGGATTTCGACAACCCGTGGGGCAAGACCACTCCGAAAGGCGAGATCAAGAAGATGAGCGCCCTGCTCGACAGCGCCGTATTCCCGGGCGTACAGGGCGGTCCTCTGGAACACGTCATCGCCGCTAAGGCTGTCGCCCTCGGCGAAGCCCTCACCGACAGCTACGACCAGTACATCCAGCAGGTGATGAAGAACGCCAAGACCATGTGCCAGGCCTTCATCGACAAGGGTTACAAGGTCATCAGCAACGGTACCGACAACCACCTGATGCTCATCGACCTCCGCACCAAGTTCCCCGAACTCACCGGTAAGGAAGCCGAGAACGCCCTCGTGGCCGCCGACATCACCGTCAACAAAAACATGGTTCCGTTCGACAGCCGCAGCGCCTTCAAGACCAGCGGTTTGCGTATCGGTACGCCTGCCATCACCACCCGTGGTCTCAAAGAGAACGAGATGGGTGTCATCGTCGATATGATTGACGCCGTCCTCTGCGACCCGACCAACGAGAGCCTCATCGCCAAGACCCGCGGTCAGGTGAACGAGATGATGCAGAACCGTCCGCTCTTCGCATGGTAATCTGAACCAAAATCTATAAAAGGCGCCCTCGTGGCGCCTTTTTATTTCCATTTTTGGAAAAATATAATTATTATGCCCGATTTCCGCAAAGACTTCCCCATTCTGGACCAGCAGGTCAACGGCTATCCGCTGGTATATTTCGACAACGCCGCCACCTCGCAGAAGCCGAAAGTGGTGATTGACGCGCTGAACGAATACTACCAGACCATCAACAGCAATATCCACCGAGGGGTACACCACCTCAGCCAGCTCGCCACCGCCCGCTTCGAAGAGGCCCGCCGCGCTGTGCAGCAGTTCATCCATGCGCCGCACGCCCACGAGGTCATCCTCACCAAAGGCACTACCGAGTCTATCAACCTGGTAGCCAGCAGTTTCTGTCAGCGTTTTTTGCACGCAGGCGACGAAGTGGTGGTTTCGGAAATGGAGCATCACGCCAACATCGTGCCGTGGCAATTAGCCTGCGAACGGTATGGCGCCACCCTGCGGGTGCTGCCATTCGACGACAGGGGCATGCTGCGCATGGAGGAGTTGGACAGCCTGCTGAACGAAAAGACCCGCATCGTGGCCGTCAACCACGTCTCCAACACCCTCGGCACCATCAACCCGGTGGCGGAGATCATCCGGAAAGCCCATGCGAAAGGCATCCCCGTGCTGGTGGATGGCGCGCAGGCGGCCGGGCATCTTCCTATTGATGTGCAGGCCCTCGACTGCGACTTCTACTGCTTCTCGGGGCATAAGATGTACGCCCCTATGGGGGTGGGTGTATTATACGGGAAAGAACAGTGGCTCAACGAGATGCCTCCTTACCAAGGCGGCGGCGAGATGATCAAGACCGTCACCTTTGCCCGCACCACCTACAACGAACTGCCCTACAAGTTCGAGGCGGGAACGCCGTCGGTGGGCGATGTCATCGGACTGCAAACGGCCATCAAGTACATCAATAGCATCGGGCTGGAGGTGATCGCCGGGCGGGAACAGGCATTGCTGGAGTATGCCACCCAGCAGCTTTTGCAAATTGACGGATTGCAAATCGTGGGGACAGCCCCGCACAAGTCATCCATCATTTCATTTAATATCAACAAATTACACCCATTTGACATTGGCACGCTGATTGATCAGATGGGCATTGCCGTGCGCACAGGCCATCACTGCTCAATGCCCATCATGGAGCATTTCGGCATCCCCGGCACCTTGCGCGCCTCTTTCGCCTTCTACAATACAGAAGAGGAAATCGACCGGCTGGTGACGGCCGTAAAAAAAGCTGCTACCATGTTGAGGTAACAGCTTTTCCTTTATAGAAAACTAATTTCGTCAACTATTTGTACTTCTCCGCAAATTGTGAGATGCTGAACGAGCCATCCATTATTCTCACATTCAATTTGCCAGCAAGGAGGTTGAAGAAGAATTCTCTAATCCTATCGAAAGAGAGCAGAGCAGTATTGCCATCTTTATCCGGACCGAGATCGTAGGTCTTCAACAATTGTTCGCCAAGTCCAGCGGCAGCAAGGAGAAAATGGTTCTGAAATTTATCCGTATCCAACAGATCCACAGCCAATACCTTTCCAACGACTGTATAGCTGCGGATGGTTTTTTGGGTCTCATTGTTGACCAAAGAAGTTTTCACCTCGTCTGTCTCCACATTCATTTCAATGGCGCCTGAAGAGGGGGCTTGTTCCGTTCCTTTGAACAGTGCGCCCAAATCTGCCAAACTCAAATTGATGAGGTGCGCATCCGGCTCCATCAGCACGGGTTCGATAGAGAAAGCACTGGGCAGCAACAGATTCACCGTTTGGTCTATTCTCACGGAGGGGGAATTGAAAGTACCCACCACACAGTTCGACAAGTCAAGATTCTGCGTGGAGAACACACCGCCAATGACGATGCAATTCTGCAATTCGATATTGTCGGCATAGATACTGCCGGCCACGAAAGCGTTATGCAGGGTGACATTCTTCGCATTGATGTCGGAATGGAAGGTCAGCTGGCATCCATGGCCTCTGGAAACGACCGAGTCGGCGGAACCGACGCTGTGACGGAAAGTAATATTTCCCGTGGCATCGCTATTGATGTATAACTCAATCTGGGTAAATACAGAGCCTTTGATCTCCAAATCACCATTTTGGATTTCCAACTTTTGGGCAAAGACGGGGCCTTCTATGATGGAGTTCTCCACGACGGTGACCACCCGCGTAAGCTCTGAAATTTTTTCGGGAAGGATGGAGCCACGAACGATGTTATCCTTCAGTTGTATAATTTTTTCATTAATACGAATTTCTTTTAATTCTGCCATATTGGGATAGATTAAATGTTGAACAATTTGATGATGTTTTCGCGGACGCGCTCTGCGTGCTTATTATCTTGAGGATATTCCTTCATGACCTTTGAGATGAAGAATTGACGGATGTGCTCTTTCTCCTGTTGGCTTTGGGGCGACCATTTTTGTTGTCCCATCGACTGTTGAAGCGTCTTGTTGGCCTCACTGTTTTTGGAGAATGATTTTTGCGTATAAATCCGTGAATCATGAACATTCGGTGAGGTGACAGTATCCACAAAAAAGACAGGGAGATACAGAGTTCCCTCATTTGCATTATCCACCACACAGCTGTCGATGGTATCACGCGTGTGTTTGTGGGTGGTCAGAAAGTCGCGGGCTCTATCGATCGCATCAAGGGCTCTGCGCTTAGCCACAGAAACGGTAATCTGGCTTTGGAGGGTTCCTGCCTCCTTGATTCCCACGGTGCTGGTGGCCACCATATCAGTAGCGGCAGCTCGATCATTGTGAGCATCGCATCTGCGCTTGAAGTCAAAAGTCGGCTTGTCCAGCTCATAGATTCGATTTTCCAACTCTTTGTTTAGCTCTGAAAAAATCTTCTCGTAACGGCTGGTGATACGGGCATAATCGTTTTGCATCTGCACCTGTTTTTCCAAACACCGCTTAGCCATTTGCTGAAGATGCAGAACATGCGACTCTACAGAATTAGCCAACTCACTGATTTGCTGAGAGATGTCAGAACGTATAGTTCTAAAGAAGCCCGCAATAATAGTGGAGCCAACCTGTTCCGCTCTCTCTCGGATAGAAACGATTTCAGCGGCTTCTGTTGCTGCCACACTCCCTGTGAGCATGTCAACAGTATGGTTGCAGTCCGCTACACTCTCATCCACTGGGTCAGTATCCACATACACCGACACATGTACAGTCTCATAGGTAGTTCCCGAATAGGACACAGATCCGCCGGACTGGGATGCGGGATAGCTCACCGACCCGCGATAATGAACAGGTATTTCTTTGGTAAAAGATCTTCTATAACCCATGACTAACTGTTTTTAAGTGTTTGATAGTGATTGGATGAAAACATCTTATCCATCATATTCTTGACTCGGGTGCTGGCAGACGATTTGGCCAACAGCTTATTGAACTCGTTAGCCACCATCTCATCGCTCTTGCTTTTGTCGTTCCACGCCAATTGCGAGGTGGTCATGGAGATAGTGTTTTTAACCGCTGCCTTAAGGGGAGTGGGCAAATTCTGTTCATCAATAACAATATCGACAGTACTATTTCCTTTTCTGTCCACCAAGGTCTCGCTAATGAGGACTGGGATAGACAAATTGGCGTTTCCGTCGGCACCCGACACAAGAATCCGGTCTGACAGAGCTTTCTGTTCCTCTGACTGGGCGATGAATCTGGTCATGGAGTTGATGAGGGAATTGCTGCGCATCTTCAGATTAGAAACGAGAATTTTCTGGCTACACGCCACAGACTCATATTGTGACAGGGGCACATCTGCCGTGAGCAGATACTGTCGGTTGTTGATTTTGGCCATCTCTCCGACGGCGAAATCAAAAGTGGGTCGGTCGAGTTCGAGCACACGCTGCTTCAAATTCCGGTTGATGGAGTTGAACAGTTTGAGGTACCGTGCCGTAATCATGTGGTAGTCTCTCTCCATTCTGTCCTTCAGTGCCAGCAGTTGTTTCCGCTGTTGTCCCAATTTCATCAGATGTGAGTCCACCTCACTTTGCAGTTTGGCAGTTTTTTGAGAGATTTGGGAGCGGATGAGGTTATAAAAACCGTTGTTGACGTTATCGCACACATGGTCGGCAGCCTGCTTTTCAGCTGCGATGACGGCCGTTTTCATTGCGACAACCGCAGTGGTGGTCGCATTCACGTGCTTGGATACGGTGGCGATCTCATTCGCCATTGGGGTGGTATCAATTACACAGTCAATACTTGCCATGGCACTTGGGGTTAGAGATTATTATTGTTTTCTTGATTTTCTTCCTCAACATCACTTTCAGCCACTTCTGCCTCTTCAACTTCACCAACTTCTTCGGAAATCTCCACGGCAGGAGTTGCGATTGGAGTTCCATCGAGAGCGTTCAGCGAACGTTGGGCGATGTCGGGCAGGTTCAGGTTCAGGAAGTCGAAAGTGACTTGTTCGACCTTAGGTGCCGGCGGAAGTTCGGCCACCTGAGCCAGCAACGGGTTGGTGGAAGCCAGCGGTTTGCGACGGACATCCAATTCAGCCACACTGTCGCAGGCAATAGCCGACTCGTTGCTATATCCGTCACGGAGCTTGGCATCATAGTACTCCACATGGGCGAACTGCTCGGCCTTCTGGTCAATATCCTCCTTCAATCGGGTGATGAAATCCTCGAACTGCTGCTGCACATTCTGGAAATCCTGCGACTGGACGGCAAAAGCCGCTGCGGTTTCGGCCACAGTGTCTTCCTTATTCACCACGGTAGCATCTAACGAGCCATTGGAATTCTCCATGTTCGCTTCCGTTTTCTGCAAAGAAATCAGAGTGTTGTATGCGGCCGTGTATTCACGAAGCCCTTCCTGCATCAGATTGATGATGTCGGAACTTTCCGCACGGTTGGAACGATAGAAAGCGTCGGTATCCTGATGCCATTTGTTCAGATAATCGAGTTTCTGATCCTTGATATGGTTGTAAATCTTCAAACGTTCAATACGGGTCTCCTGCATCAAGTTCTGAACCACCGGCGCCACAATCTCCTCATACATCTGGTGAACACCGAAGGGAACAAAAGTAGAGCTGCCATCTTCAGCCACCCACTGACCCGAAATAATGTTGTACTTGACACGCGAGCTCTGCTTCAGATGGAAAGGCTCATAGCCTTGAATGTTATCGCTATAGTCGAAAGTCTCGTTCTTGATACGGTCAATCTCCTCATGCTCCAACATGCGGGAATAGTGGTGGTAAGGAGCCTTCAACAACAAGAACAACAACTTGTTGGACTCAAAAACCACTTTGTCCACAGAGTTGAGTTTCATGGCCGAGATGGTCTGAACCGATTGTGCCATAGTGACCATCAAACTCCTCAACACATCTTCGAATTGCTGGGTAGTATTGGCCAAAGAATCTTTCAACTTGTTCAGCTGCTGGAATTTCTCAACGCTCTGGCTGTATTTTGATTTGTCAAAAACTTCCACGACGGGCGAACCAGCAGGAACAGCATCGGTAGCGTACTCATTCAGATAATGAAGATAAGCGCTATTGTCGGCCACCAACGGAAGCGATACCGATGAGACATCAAGGTCATCCAAACAGAATGAGATGGTGCGCAACGAACGGTCTAACTTTCCAAAATAGTCATGCTCGTTAACATTCTGAATAGAAGAAGAGTAGCTATCTGTTTCGATGGTTTCCGGCTCGTTGGATGTCTCCACGATGGGTGCTTCCGACGACAAATTTTCCAGATCCATAATCGTATTGACCAACAGTTCGTTCTGGCGTGACACCTGCACTTTCACTTCCGACTCTTCCACCTGCTTGGTGTAATCCACAACGAAGCTCTTTCCTTCGTAACGGATACGGTCGGCCACGGGCACGTATGCCACTCCCAGCTTGTTGACCTTATAGCCGCGGAAAATTTCTTTGTGCTGCCGCTGATAATCTGCGATCTTGGCATCAACTTCCGCAATTTCCTTGTCGAATGCATTGCATTTGATGAAATAGACAAAGAACAAGATGATCGTGAGGAACCACCACCACTGTTTGCTTTTTTCTTGCTCCAAATAGGCTCTCTGTTGCTTGAGATCTTCAATAATTTGCTCAATGCGTTCCTCCTCCGCTACAATTTTCTCAGCAGCCTGCTGATAGTAATTAAACAAAACCTTAGCCTGGTCCTGATAAATGTTAGAGGATTCGGGGAATATTTTACCTGTCATTTTAATATGGAATTAGGGTTAATTTGAATAAATGGATTTTCTTTGTTGGAGAATACGTTTACATTTCGCTAATTGGTTGGCAATAGCGTCCTTATTCATGTTGTATTCACGGAAGGCGAACTGGATTTGACGTGCTGAATCCACGAATTGGTACTCCAGATCGGCAGCCTCATTGGTATTGGCTGGAGAGATGTACCTTACCTCATCACATAAAGATGCGATTTCATCAACCACAGACTGCGGGGTGCCCGACATCTCGGCAGCGTTTTTCAATTCCTGCAAAACTTTCCTCATGTCTTCACGGCCAGCACGTTGCTGTTGTTCATCCTGCCATACCTTCTGCGTACGGGCAGCCGTACGTGAAGCCAGCAACAGTCCCAGCAAAACAAACAGAAGCAAAGCCAGTTGAACCAGCAACTGTATTTTGAACGGGAGAAGCGCAACAGCAAAATAGATCATAGCAGCGATGGCTGCGATATCGTACACAATCGTAAAGAACCAACGCACACCCAAACTGCTGGCACGTTTCTGCGACGGGTCGTTCTCTGGTGTCCACGGCTTAATCAAGTCAATGAAAAAGAGCCAGTAAACGACAGATGCCACAAAGACATCCAACACCAGGACATCAGAAGGCAGCAGATCAGAAAAAAACATAAGGAAGGCGGCTACGATAAGCGCCTCGCCGGCAATGGCTAAAAGCCATGTCATAACAGATTTAGTCTTCATATTATCGGCCTTTTAGATTAGCTAATTTTGTTACCACATTTCGGACAGAACCGGGTTCCTGGCTGCACAGCCGCCCCACAACGGCTGCACACGTCACCCGCTTGGATGGGTTTTCCGCAGTTGGTGCAGAATGTGCTGCCCGGCATGATGGGGGCATTGCAGTGCGGACAGTTCGTGCTGCTGCTCTGCAAAATAGCGCCACACCCCACACAACGCTTGGCATGGTCGTCGTTGTCGCGACCGCAGTTCGGACAAGGGTTGTACTGGTGTCCGCAGTTCGGACAGAATTTTGTGCCTTTGGGGAACGGACGAGAACATACAGCGCAAAACACGGTGGCCGGTTGTGCGGCCGGCATTCCACCGCCCATGTTGTTGGCGGGCTGTGCACTGGTTTGTCCCGTAGGTTGCATCAACGCCGCATTTCCAGAACCCATGCTGTTCATTCCTCCCATCATGCCCATGGCCATCAGGCCACCTAACAAACCGCCCTGACCATTGCCCATTCCGTTGACCGCATCGCCTGCCACACCGAACATTTTCTCCTGCTGCCACGTGTGTCCCGTGATGTCCATCGAACTCCGCTGAGCAATCGCCTCCGCCACCCGACGGCCCTCCTCGGTGGACTTGTCCACCTTGACATCCGTCAAGTAAAATTTAGTCAGCACGAAACCCAAATCTGCCCAAAACGGAGTAAGCTCGTTCTTCAAATGCTTGGAGAGATCGTCAAAAATAGCGGAAATATACTCATACCCCACCTGGTTGGCACTCATGTATTGCGCCAAAAACGATTTCACCTTGGAGGTGAATTCGCCTAAAAACTGGTCGGTCAGGTCATCTTCGGTAAACTCATTCTTCGTTCCGACGATCTTGATCAAAAATTTCTCCGCCTCCGTCAGCGAAATTCCATACCGGCCGCTAAATTCCAACGGAATCTGAGTCTTGAATCTCGCATCATAAATCGGGAGACTCATAATAGTCCACGGCAGGTTCGACATCTGAACCTTATTGACAAACCACACTTCAGCCGTGAACGGGTTCTTTCCGCCAAAAGGAATACCAAAAAGTTTGCGCAAAAGAGGAATATTCTCGGTGCTCAAGGTATGTTTACCGGGGCCGAATTTCCCAATAATCTGTCCTTTAGAAAAAAGAATCGCCTCTTGCGATTCATACACAACGAGTTGCGTAAGCGTACTCAAGTTCGTTTCCGGGAACCGATAGGCATAAATAGTCTTGCCCTCAGTCGGTGCCCAACGTACCATATCAATAAATGCCATAACTTAAAATTTGTATGATTTTGCCAATAAAATTAATGGGCAAAAATACACAAAATTTTAATATATCAACAGACGATTGTTGATTTTTTTAGAATTTTTCTTGAAGAAAAAAAGCATCTATTAGTTCTTGAAGCTCGCCACTATTCCCGCCACCAACACACACAGCAGCGCGATCGGTGCGAGATAACGCACGATGAAATAATAGACTTTGAAAAATCCCGCTTTTAGCGTTCCTTCATTGGTCACCTCAGCCTTCACTTCAGCTTTGGGACAGAACCATCCCAAGAAGATCACGGTCGCCAACGCGCCCAACGGGAGCATGTAGGTGGCAGTCAGCGTATCCAAAATGTCAAAGATGGTTTTCCCACAGATGGTGAAATCGCTGAGCGGTCCGAACGACAGCGTGCAAAAGATACCGATCAACAAGGTGGCAGCCGTGCAGAGAAGCGCCGCCGACCAGCGTTTCAGCTTGAACTCCTGCATCACAAAATGCACAATCGTCTCCAGCATGGATACCGTGGAGGTAAGAGCCGCAATGGAAAGCAGCACAAAGAAAGCGATGGCGAACGCCACCCCGCCCGGCATGCTGTTGAACACATTGGGGAGGGTTTCGTACACCAAGCTCGGTCCGCTGGCCGGGTTCTGTCCGAAGGCAAACACGGCCGGGAAGATGGCCACACCCGCCATCACCGCAATCATGGTGTCGGCAGAGGCGATGATGAGGCTGGATTTGAAGAGATTGTCCTGCTTGCGCACATATGAGCCGTAAGTGATGAGCACGCCCAACCCGATGCTAAGGGAGAACATGGCCTGCCCGAGCGCATCCAAAACGCAGGCCCCCGTAATCTTGGAGAAGTCGGGATGGAAAAGGAACGAAAGCCCCTCCCCTGCCCCTTCCAGGGTGACCGAACGCACACAGAGCACCACCATCAGCACCAACAACACGGGCATCAGGATTTTAGAGGATTTCTCAATCCCCTTCTGCACGCCCATCAGGATGACAAAGATGGTGAGCAGCATGAAAATCACCTGGTAAAAGATGGGCCAGAACGAACCGCTGGAGAATTCCTTGAACACCGTACTCACCTCGTCGGGAGTCTTGCCTGACAGCCCGCCACTGCAACTCAGCACCACATAGTCGAGGGTCCAGCCGGTGATGACACTATAAAAAGAGTAGATGAAGAAGGTGGTGAGAATGCCCCAGAAACCCACGAACATCCAGCCTTTACCACGCGGCGACAATGTCCGAAATGCACCTACGGCATTCTGGCCGGTCCGACGTCCCATGGCAAACTCGCTCATCATGATGGGAACACCGATGAGGAACACAAAGAAGATGTAGAGCAGCAGGAAAGCCCCGCCGCCATTCACGCCCGCCGTATAGGGGAAACGCCAAATGTTGCCTAATCCGATGGCCGACCCGGCTGCCGCCGCTATCGCACCAAAATTCGATGTAAAACCGCCTTGATTGTTGTTGGTGTTCATGTTGGGAATTGAAAATTGAAAACTGAAAATTGAAAATTTATTCCTCTATCTTCCCACTACTTTTTCACCGCGCAGATACACGCGTTCCACCTTGTTGGAGCCGTAGGCGTAGGGCATGAACTCGATGGTAGAGATGGGCTTGGTGATGAAGAAGTTGGCAGTTTTCCCTTTGGTGATGGTGCCCAACTCCTCTTCCACTCCCATAGCGTATGCGCTGTTGATGGTAACTGCGTTGATGGCCTCTTCGGGAATCATGCCGTACTTGATGCAGCCCATAGAGAGCACAAACTGCATGTTGCCCGACGGACAGGAACCCGGGTTGTAGTCGCCAGCCATGGCGACGGGCAGTCCGGCTTCGATCATCTTGCGGGCGGGGGCATACACCATGCCGAGGAAGAAGGCCGCACCGGGCAGAATCGTCGGCATCGTCTCGGAACCCAGCAGCGCCTCAATCTCCTCATCGCCCGTGTATTCGATATGGTCCACCGAGCGGGCGTTGTATTTCACGCCCACCTGGATGCCACCGCTGTAGTCCAGCTCATTGGCATGGATTTTCGCCTGAAGACCATATTTCATGCCCTGCATAAGGATGCGCTCGGTGTCTTCCGGAGTGAAGAACCCACGGTCGCAGAACACGTCCACATAGTCGGCCAACTCCTCGGCGGCCACCATGGGAATCATCTCATTGATAATGAGATCCACATACTCGGTCTGGCGACCGATATACTCGCGCGGCACGGCGTGGGCGGCCAGGAAGTTGGCCTTGATGGTCAGCGGCGACTTCTCCTTGAGGCGCCGGATGACACGCAACATCTTCAGCTCGTTCTCGGTGTCGAGACCGTAACCGCTCTTGATTTCGATGGCACCGGTACCGAAAGAGGCCACCTCTTCGAGGCGCTGCCAGGCGCTATCAAACAGCTCGTCTTCCGAAGCCGCCCGCAAGCGGTCCACCGAGTTGAGGATGCCTCCTCCCCTCTTGGCAATCTCCTCGTAGCTCAGTCCCTTGATCTTGTCGATGTACTCAATCTCGCGGCTGCCGGCATACACGATGTGCGAGTGCGAGTCGCAGAAGGTCGGGAAGACCATGCGGCTGGTGGCATCTACCACCTCCACCTTTTCGGCAATGCCGTTCAACAGATGCTCCGAGAACTCCGACATGGGACCGTAAGCGGCTATCTTACCGCCTACTGCCAACAGGAAAGCGTTGTCGATACAGGGCAGATGACTCATCTCTGCGCCCGCCCTAAAACGAAGCGGTGCAGACTCGGTCTGCACCAACTTCTTGATATTTTTAACTAAAACTGCCATATTCGACGAAGTATCATTAAAATTCAAATGCAATATCATCCAACCACAAAGTAGAACCCACTTGGCCCTGACAATTGGTCAAGTCAGCAAAGTTGTAATCTGCGCTGGAAGAAACAATGATGGAGATATGCGTGGGCTGCGCGGAGGAAAGGCTTCCACCGTTGACAGTGTAGTCAATCGGAATATTGAAAGAGGTCCATTGTGACACATCGTTGCTGAAACGCTGATAGCCGCGGGCAATCACATCACTGCCGTTGTACAGCTCCACACAGATGGAACCTTCATCGCCATTTACAGGATGGTATTTGAAATAGCCCTTGAATGCCGTAGGCTTGTCGGTATAAGGTTTCTTCACGTTGATACCTTCCGGATATTCATCAGGATGAAGGAACTGGTACACAAAATTTTCATCCAGCGGGGCCATAGCACCAGGAATGAGAAGCTGGCCATTGCCATCGGTAAGCAAACCTGTAACCAACTTCATGCACGACTTCCCGCCATGTGGATCAGTTTTGTCACGGTAAGCCGTGATGGGCGAAGAGGTCAGCATCATCGACTGAACTTCCAAAAGCGCATGGAGACTATTCAAAGAATAAAAAACAGAAGATTGATACTCCACATAAACTTCATTTGACATCTGATATTTGTACCAGCAGTTCTCAAAACCGCCATCCACAATGTCATGTACAAAGGCCTCACACTCGGGTTTTGTATAGCTCAAATCCATGTCAGTAGTATCAACAATAGCCGGATCGTCTGGAGTGGGTTCGGGATCCTTGCAGCTGACAGCCATGAAAACAATGGCCAGACACATCGTCAAGGGAATCATCATTTTTTTCATATCAATAAATTTAATGGTTAATATTCGTTATTCGGTTATACAATTATTAATTGTTAATTGTTCATTGTACATTCTCTACAACCCGTAAGCAATCTTGAGAGAGTAGTTGCGCGGGGCCTCCAAGTACATCGGGCGCAGCGTATATTCATTGTTCAAAACATTCTTGATGGCAAACGACACTTCCAATTTTTCAAAAATCTTATATGAAATGCTCAAGTCGAGTGTGAAGGATCCTTTATTGTGCGACTTAGCAAAATTGGCATAGCCTGTGAAGGGCAGTGTACCCATAGACGACCAAAATGCATTGTTAGCCGGAGAGTTATCCTCATTCAGACAGTCCATTTCATAGAAGATATTATCCACATTCTTCATCGCGCTGTAATAGGTGCAGGAGGCTTCCAAGCCCAATTTATTCCAGAACAGGAAACCAATGTTCAGCTTGGCGTTGTGCTGGATGCGGTATTTAAGAATGCCTTTGGAAGGATCTGAAGCCGTCGTCATGTAGGTATAATCTTTAGAAGTCGTATCAGATGTCGCTTGGCTATAATAAACACCTGTCTTGTTTTTGGTGATAGGATGACTATAGGTATAACCCAGCAAGAAAGTCATTTCCACATTCGGACCAATGGTTCCATGTCCCACGAGCGACACATCGGCACCAGAAACAGAAGCCGGACCGGTATTGAGGTACATAAAGCCCATATCATGCAAGAAGTCGCCTTTATTGCCCCAGTTGCCGAAAGCGAACTCGATGAAGTTCTTGAATTCCTGATGGTAGCCGGCCACGTCGAACATACCCTCGAAGGGACCTACACGGAAGGGTTGCACGATACCCACTTCCACATTCCAGCTGGTTTCAGGCTTCAGGTCCGGATTGGGATAGAAACCATAGTTACCGACAGAAATGGAGATAAAGCGCTCACCGATAGTGGGATAGCGATAACCCTGACCGAAGGAAGCGCGAAAATTGGTCATACTGATGGGGAGCTGGTAGCTGATACCAGCTCGGAACACAGGCTTCTGGGCAAACTCATGCTGGGTAAAGAAAGCCTCCCAGCGCCCCCCCACTACAAGCGACAAATTCTTGTTTTCCAAGAATTTCTGCTCCAACTGGGCATACACCGACAGGTTGTCAATCGTAACCAACCCCGGTGCCAAAGAGCCCTGCTGTCCATTGAAAACGCAGCCGAAAGAGCGGCTGTAGTTATTGACGATACCGGCCGTAATACCAAGTCCAATTCGTCTGATGATTTTGGTAAACTGATACTCGTCGTACACCATCAGCGAACGGGCATCCTGTGCACCAGTGGCCTCTTTGTTGTTACTATATGTAATACGGTTACGGAATTCATGATGGCTGCCGTCAGGAGAAATGTATTTCACACAAGGATCCACATAGAACATGAAATCCTTGAAAACAGAAAGTGATCCCTCATAAGTACGATACATGTTGGTATCGGAATCGTACCAGAAAAACGACTGGGCATTCTCTGAATACATGAAATTTCCCGACAGAGATGCCGAAAGGTTTCGAATCTTGAGCGAACGATAACGCAGGTTGAAGTTCAAACGGGCACGCATCTCATATTTACCTTCATTGGTCTTGCCTTTCGCCACCGGATACTCGGGCCCGATGTAGCTCTGGTCGTTGAAATACTCACCTCCAATCACCAAGTCCCACTGACGGCGGATGATACGGCTGTGCAGGAAGGAGGCACCCCACATCATCGGATTGACATTCCCCCAACTTTTCTTATAGCTGTCTTTCGGATTATCGTAAATACCCGCATGAAGCGTAACCTTAGTCTTAGGCTTCATCGACGGATAGGCGGTCAGCACGTTGATAGCGCCAGTAAGGGCAGAAGAGCCATACAGCACCGACGAAGCACCCTTGTAAACCTCAATGCTCTTCACATCCTCCATCGGAATGAAACTCCACATGGGACGTCCTGCATCGGGACGCAAAAATGGGATATCATCCAGAAGGATGAGTACGCGGCTTCCCATACCTGAGCTGAAACCGCTACCACCTCGAATCTGGGGCTCATTGTCCACCACAGCCACACCCGGCATCATGTCCACCAACTCAGCCGCATCATTAGGGTCAATCACTCCCGCATCCTCAGGACTCATGATGAAAATGGAACCCGTTGCTGCACCCGGATCATGGTCGACTTTTTCCCCCTCTACCACCAGACCATCCAAAGTCACAGTCTCAGAACGCAAAGTCACCTTCTTCATCACCTTGGGATTGCGCGCTGAAAAAACAACATTAACAGAATCCGACTCATACAGAGCGTATGAAAAGACAAAAACACATTTCGAGGAACTCACC
Source organism: Bacteroidales bacterium (assembly GCA_045130235.1). GTDB lineage: Bacteria > Bacteroidota > Bacteroidia > Bacteroidales > WCHB1-69 > UBA1756. The sequence continues at coordinate 105,087 of JBGUPJ010000021.1, read as the reverse complement.
ATCACCTCGAAGTTACCATTGGCATCTGCCGTGGCAGGTGAACTCATGCACGGAGAGTTAATCTCCGCATACGGCAATACACCACCATCTTGGTCATATACAGTTCCTGAAAAAATATAATTTTGAGCAAAAGCCGACGACATTAAGGCAAAACATCCCATCCATACAACAACTGCCAATCGTAAAATTTTATTCATATACACTAATTTATATCCATACTAAAATAACAGGCTGCAAAATTACAACTATTACTTATAATAGCAATGAATTTTTTTAAATTAAATAAGCATTATACTGATAATCAATACAATAATTTTCTTAATAGATGTTAATCAGAACTCCAATCCACCGGAATTATCTGTATTGGCAGCTGCGTCGGGTTGACAGCCATACTCGCTGGCAGAATAGCCATCCGGCGGGGCGAAAGTATAGCGCGGGTCACTGTCATCGTGACGTTGAACCACCTCATAATAAGGAAGATTCGGGTCGCTATAGCAATATTTCATAAATTTACCGAAGATGGGCATGGCGGCACGTCCGCCCTGTCCGTTATCCATGGAGCGGAAATGCGCGCTTCGGTCGTCGCACCCCACCCACACGCCAACAGTGAGCATGGGGGTATAACCCACAAACCACGCATCAGAATGGTTATTCGTGGTACCGGTCTTTCCCGCAACAGGGAAGTTAAGATTGTACCAAGCGGAGGATTTCAGACGGGCACCTGTACCATGCTCCACAACGCCACGCATCATGCTGGCGGTCTGGAAGGCCAACAGCTGGCTCATCGCGTCATGTTTCTCGGGATGGGCCTCATAAATCACGTTGCCGTCGCGGTCGCAAATCTTGGCGATGAAATAGGGTTCCACATACACGCCCTGGTTGGGGAAACAGTTGATAGCGCCCACCTGTTCGCAAAGGGTGAGGTCAACGGCGCCGAGACAGATGGCAGGTACTGTGTCAATCTTGGACTTGATGCCCATTTTTTTGACCAGATCCACTACTGCGGCGGGGCCGCCATATTCGGGGGTGGTAATCAGACGGGCCGACACATTGTTCAACGAGCGGGCGAGCGCCTCCTTTAAAGTCAAGGAGCTGGCGCCGGTGTACTGGCGACCCACCGTCCACACAACTCCGCCAGGACGGGGAACTCTCACCACCTCGTTGGGCACATAGCTGCACGGGGTGAGCTCACCATTGCTATTCTCCATGGCCGTTGCATAAACGTAAGGTTTGAAAGTAGAACCCACCTGCCGCTGCGACAACATCACATGGTCGAACTGCGACACCTCGTAGTTCACTCCTCCCACGTACGCCTTGATACGGCCCGTGTTGGTCTCCATCGCCATGAATCCGCACTGCAAGAACGACTTCATATAGCGGATGGAATCGTACGGGGTCATCGTCACCTCTTGGCGGGCACCCGAACCATCCTGACAGGGCAGCAACATCTTCACCTTGGTGTTGAACTCCTTCTCAATCTCCGCATCGGTCTTGTGAGCAGCCACCGCAGTACGATATCGATCCGAACAATATTTCGCTGTATTCAGAATTCTCTGCGTTTGTTCTGCTGAAAGTTTATAGAAAGGATGGTTGGGATTCGACTGCTGCTCCTTGTTAAAACGCGCCTGCAATCCTGATACCTTATGCACGTCATCATACACATAAAAATGCTCATATACAGCACGTTCGGCGTACGCCTGCATGGTGGAGTCTATCGTAGTATAGATTTTCAAACCATCAGTATATATATTATAAGGTGTACCGTTGGGTTTGAAGTGCGCCGGATCGTTGAAAAAGTCCTGCAAGTAGGTTCGCACATACTCGCGGAAATAAGTGGCCTGTCCGGTAGTGTGGTCTTCCTGCATAAAATGCAGTACCAGAGGTTTTTGCTGATACTTTTTGCAATCCGCTTCCGAGATAAACCCATATTTCTCCATCTGGCTGATGACCACATTGCGGCGTCCTTTGGCCTTGTCGGGATTGGCGCGGGGATTGTAGCTGCCCGGTGCTTTCAACATTCCCACCAACAGAGCCGACTGCTCTACGGTAAGTTCTTTCGGAGTGGTGTTGAAATACCGGTGCGCCGCCGTCTCAATGCCCATCGCCTGGTGTGAGAAGTCCACCGTGTTGAGGTACATGGTGAGGATCTCATCCTTCGAATATTCCCGTTCCAGCATGGTGGCCACAATCCACTCCTGCAACTTCGACTTCACCAAGCTCACCCCTTTCTTTCTGGGATAGAGGTTCTTGGCCAATTGCTGTGTGATGGTACTGCCACCGCCGTTATCGCTATGAAACAGAAGACCTGCCGCCACGCGCCCCAAAGCCCTGAAATCAATGCCGGAATGGTCGTAGAAACGGGCATCCTCAGTGGCTATAAGCGCATGAACAATGTTCGGAGAGAGGTCCGCATAACGACAGTTGGAACGGTTCTCCACAAAGTAACGCCCCATCTCCGCCCCGCTCGCATCATAAACGATGGTGGCCTGCTGGTTATCGGCAATATCTTTCTGAAGTTGCTCCAGTGAAGGAATGTTTTTCGATAAAATATAGAAAGTGAGCGCCAATCCTCCACCAAATCCAATCACTAAAAAGAGATAGACAGACCAAAAAATGATAATTCCCTTTTTGGTGAGTTTCCCTTTGCTTCCAGACGTTTTTTTTGTCTTCGCCTTGTTGGCTTTGCGCTTCGGATTGTCGTTATCTTTGCTGCTATACATGATATTGACATTAAAGGTTCTTAATTGGTTGATGGAGGTCGCAGGTTCAGGTTTCAGAAGCCACTGCCTTCTCCAACTCATGGTACCATTCCTCGCCATACTTGCGCACAAGGGGGCCTTTCAGGAACTGGTAAACCGGCATATGTTTTTTTTCGCCCAGCTCGCAAGCGCTCTCGCACACGAACCAGCGATGGTAATTCAACGCGTCGTAGTCAGGGAGTTTTTTTATTCTGATGGGATAAAGATGGCATGAGATGGGTTTCTGGAAATCAATCTCATGGTTGAGGTATGCTTTTTCGATGGCACATTTGGCGATGCCGTCCTCGTAATACACATACGCACAGGCATCATCCGACAGGAGGGGCGTCACAAACTCGCCCTCCATATCATAGTCAAAGGTGCCGTCTGTTTCCACCAGACGGACACCTTCTTCTGTCATATATTTTTTGAAAATCGGAAAATTGTCCTCCAAATCCGCAACCTCTTCCGGAGCAATAGGAGCGCCGGCATCGCCTTCGATGCAACACTCGCCTTGGCAGGCCGCCAGGTCGCAGCAGAAACAATTCCGAATCAGTTCATCGGAAACGATAACATTTCCTACGATCAGCATATCAATTATTTGAGTCTCTTGAACTGGCAGGTGAAGTGGCGCATCAGTTCGGCTTCCCAAGTGATTTCGAGACCGCGTTTGATGGTGTCGCGGCGGTCGTACACATTCTTGAGGGCGGCGGCGATCACATCCATGTGGTTGTTGGTGTAAACGCGGCGCGGGATGCAGAGGCGCACGAAGTCGAGGCCGCCGAAACGGTTCTCGCGGGTTACGGGGTCGCGGTCGGCGAGCACGTAGCCGATCTCGCAAGCGCGGATACCGGCTTCGAGATAAAGCTCGCAGGTAAGGGTCTGTGCCGGGAACTCCTCTTTCGGGATGTTGGTCAAAACCTTGTCAGCATCCACGAAGATGGCGTGACCGCCTGCGGGACGCTGGTAAGGAATGCCGTACTCATCGAGTTTGTCGGCGAGGTACTGCACCTGCTTGACGCGGGTCTCCACCATGTCGAAGTCGCAGTTCTCTTTCAAACCCACTGCCAAAGCGTCCATGTCGCGGCCGTTCATACCGCCGTAAGTCAAGAAGCCCTCGAAGGGGATGCAGAACAACTTGGCACCTTCGTACCAGTCCTCTTTCTTGGTGGCGATGAAACCGCCCATGTTCACGAGTCCGTCCTTCTTGGCGCTCATGGTCATGCTGTCGGCATAGCTGAACATCTCTTTCACGATCTCGCGGATGGTCTTGTTCTCATAGCCTTTCTCACGAGTTTTGATGAAATAGGCGTTCTCCACGAAACGGGCGGAATCGATGTTGACGGGCACGCCGTATTTGTGGCAGAGTTCGCAGGTCTCACGGATGTTCTGCATGCTGACCGGCTGTCCACCAACAGTATTGTTAGTAACCGTAAGTACCATGAAAGGCACATTACCCTTGTTTTCTTTCAAAACCTTCTCCAATTTCTCCAGACCGACATTACCTTTGAAGGGCACTTCGAGCTGGGTATCTTTTGCCTCGTCGCAGGTCACGTCGATAGCAAATGCCTTACGGCTTTCGATGTGGCCCTTGGTGGTGTCGAAGTGGGCATTACCCGGGACAATCATACCGGGCTTCACCAGATAGCTGAACAGCACGTTCTCGGCGGCGCGGCCCTGGTGTGTCGGGATGACGAAGGGGAAGCCGGTAAGCTCGGTGATGGTGTCCTTCATGTGATAGAAGGAGCGGGCACCGCCATAGCTCTCATCGCCCATCATCATCGCACTCCACTGGCGGTCGCTCATAGCACCAGTGCCGGAGTCGGTGAGCAGGTCAATATAAACATAGTCTGATTTCAACATGAAGATGTTGTTGTGGGCTTCTTCCAGCCATTTTTCGCGTTCTTCGCGGGTGGATTTGCGGATGGGTTCAACCATCTTGATTTTCCACGCTTCTGCAAATGGAATTTCCATAATTCTTTTATTTATAAGTTAATACTAATTATTTTATAATCAATACAGAACCTCTATCTTCTTTTAGCAGTCTTTTTTTGACGTAACAGAGTTAAACATTTTTTACAATGACCACACTGGATAGTTTGGGCCGTAACATTGACCGACTTGTCCAATTCTCCCTTGTTGTTGTAAAACTTCCATGTACCGCAACAATTCCCGAAATTATCATAATGGCCGATATAATAGGGGTAGCCATTCTCCTGATAGGCTTTTTCTTCCCCGACCTGTATGCCGTTACGATAATGCTCCTCTGACCAAAGCTGACCATTGGGATAATAGGAGGTACACACGCTGTCGCGTCTTCCTTCTTTCAGATTTTCAACCGTATAAACCTTTCCCTGACTATACGACACCAAGAATTTGCCCTGACCTGTCGGTTGTCCGTTGTCATCCAGTTCCAAAATCAAGGCTGTACTATCCACGTTGACGGGAGAATTGCCTTTCAGACTATCGGGCAACACCTCCACCAGACGGGGGGCATTCTGAAAAGGATCCCCTTTCAAGAAAACAGTGGTCTTCTCCCCCATCTCCTTTTTCTTCTCCTTTTTGTTGGAGTTGTTACAGGCCGACAGGCAGAAAAGGGCCGCCAAACATACAACCAGAACTTTTTTCATTATTTCTTGGAATTTTTGTCAGATTTCTTGGTGCATTTCTTGTTCAGCTCAGCCACCACCGCGGCGGTGATGTCACGGCTGGGGTCCACTACGATCACAGTGGGGTTGACGGAAGAATAAGTAATGACGTATGAGGCCGGATCGCCTTCAACAGAGGCATTGATGAGTTTGGCAGCGTCGCGCAGAGCGTCCAACATTTCGTTGGTGAGGTCGGCCTGTTTCTGTGCCAATGACTCCATCGCAACCTGATAATCCTCACGGATTTTATTATTCTCTGTCTCAAGCTGTTGATAAGTATATTGCATCTGGGTTTCGTTGAGCACCCCTGCATTCATATTTTTCTGAAACTGCGTGTAGTCTGCCTCCAGCTTTTGCTGACGCTGAGTGAAGGTCTGCTCCAGTTTCTGCGACTCCTGATCCAACACGTCCTGTTTTTCCTTAAAAAGGTCGCATTCGTAGATGGTGTCCAAGTTTACATACAGCACATTGCCATTGCCAGGTTGGGTAGCCACCTTCACAGGAGCAGCTGCACCATTGTCTGATTCTTCACCTTTGTTTCCCGCAAAGTGCAGGATGAAGAGCACGATGACGGCGATCAAAAGTACGCCTTCCACGATCCAGTGCATCATGTTGCACCCGCCCTTCGTTGAGGAGCAGCTCTTCTTTTCTTCTTTCGGCGCATCCGCAATAAATTCGGTGCGGGGTACCTCTGCCATGATATTTTCTTTATTTTCTTCCATATTTTTAATATTTGATTTTAAAAGTTGACTGAATTAGAAGGGGCGAAACTGGGCGCAGCAAGATTCGGGGATACCGGCACCGGAGTGGGTTGTGCGGACGGGGTCTGCGCAACCGGATTCTGCGCACTCTTCGTCACCGACACCCGACGCACCAGCTCCCAGTACTCATCTATCTGCTGACGCATCTTCTCAAAGCGCTCACAGAGTTGTGCGGCCTCTTGTGCCTTAGGATAGGAAGTCTTCGACAAGACTTTCAACATACAAGTCTCTGTGTAAAGTGACGAGGCATAAAGGCTACCCGGCTTGCTCATGAAGTCGTGCAGTTTTTCGATCTCATCGCGAATGGTGGCGAAATTGGCAGCAATTCCCTCTCCACCAGCAGGCAATCCGACCCATACCGGCACACCGTCGGCCAAAGCCGTCTGGAAATTCATGTTCTTAAAACGATCAATTCTTTGACCAATCTCTTGAGTGTAGCTATCCAATTCCGTGATTTTCTGTTTCGTCTCCATGAAATAGCCACCACAAGTGGAAGTCACATTGAGTTTCGACAGCTCGGCAGGATTGGCCTCCACCAATTCGGGCAGCACAAGCTTGTAAATCAGTTCTATAATCTCTTCACGTGCCTTAATGACCCTCGTGCGATTCTTACTGTTTTCAATAAAATTGAGGATTTCCGACGCATGTTTCAAAATGATGGAGCGCACCTTCTGTCCAGCTTCCACCGCCTGCTTTCCATCAAACTCACCCTTGATAGAGGGGTACTTCTCAGAAGCAGTTTCGTAGGCATCGCTAATTTCCTGATAGGTATTGGCAGCATCCAAGAAATAGAGCGTATATTGCTGATAACGCTGATTCAGGTACGGCATGATGTCGTCGGGCAGCACCATCTGCAGATGGTCAAGTACCTCCTTCGCACGCTGTAGCTTGTAGAGGTTCGACTCAGCAACCTTGGCAGCCTCATCGGCCTTATCTTGTCTCTCGTATGCGGCGATGTATGAGTTGTACTCATTAACCAGATCCTTAGCCACGCGGGTGTGCATCGTGATAATAGAGAGAGCCAAACGGACATTATCCTCTGAATTATACACTCTCGGGTCGTTGATACCACCCCAAGCGTACTGGTACGGCTGATGATCCTTCACAGCATCCGGGTTCTTGATGGCATCGGGACGAGTGTGGTCATCGAACTTGTGCATGACATTTTCGTAAAGGATGTCGGAGTTGGAAGTACAACGCTTTTTCACCGGCACCAAACGATAGGCGAAGCCCTCATTCTGCAAATAGTCATCAATGCCGAAACTTCCAAGGGTGGAAGATGCGAAATAGAGCGGACGATCCCAGTCGCTGGTGGCAATCATCTCCAACACCATCAGGTCGCTACGCGACATAAACGCCATACCGTTGGATTTAGCGGGGAAGGTGAATACTATACGGTCAACAATGTTGGCGGTGTCGGGACCGGTAACCGTACCGTTATCAATGACCTTACGGCGGTCCACATCAATATAGAAGGAGTTACCCGACTGGTTTCTCAGATCCAACTGCGACTCATTGTCGGCATTTTTCACCACCTTCATGAAATCCTTCAGTGCCATAGGATTGGAGGCATCATTTTCAACAACTACTATGTCACGGGTGCCGTCGCGGTACTGCCGCCATGTGAAGTCGATGGGCAGCGGATCCGACTCGTAGGCTTTGCGCTTCATCTGATCCACATACCAGCCGGCGGAAAGCAGCGACAGGTTACAGTTGCGCACATCGGTGCGGTATCCCTCCACCTCCTGAGCGTACCAGATGGGGAAGGTGTCGTTGTCGCCCATCGTGAACAGAATCGCATTCGGCGCACACGAGTCAAGATAAGCCTTGGCAGCCGCCAACGCCGTGTAGCGGTTCGAACGGTCATGATCGTCCCAGTTCTCCTTGGCCAGCACACCCGGCACCAGCAACAGGCACACCAGCGTGGTGACCGACGGAGCCACAATCTGCACCACCTTGCTCTTCATCTTCTCAAAGAAAGAGTAGATGGCATAAACACCAAAGCCTATCCAAATACAAAACGCATAGAACGAGGCCGCAAAGGCATAGTCTCGCTCTCGCGGCTGATAGGCATACATGTTCAAGTAGAAAGCGATGGCCAGACCCGTCATCAAGAATAGCATCAGCACCACAAAGGAGTTCTTGAGGTCACGTATCGAGTAGAATATCAATCCGATAAGACCGAGCAACAATGGCAGCATATAATACTTGTTGGTGCCTTTGTTGTTCAGTGCAGCCACATCTTTGGGCTGGTCGCCCAATCGAGCATTGTCAAGGAAAGGAATGCCACTTATCCAGTTGCCATCAACATCATCCCCCATTCCTTGAATATCGTTCTGCCGACCAGCAAAGTTCCACATAAAATACCTAAAATACATATAGTTAAACTGGTATCTATGCATAAAGGTGATATTCTGACTGTAGGTCGGAATAGGCCTCTTTACCTTATCTAACATCTTATTTTTCAATCTCTCATCATCGCCTGCCACCCAACTTGCGTAATTCTTCCTGTGCTCTTCATCGGAATCATACATACGAGGCATGAACACGACCTGGTCGTAGATCTGCTTGTATTTGTTTTGCGTGACAATATATTTCCCAGAGGCAGTATCACGGACATACACCTTACCATCCGGCTTGCTATTTTTCACCCTTGCATTGTAAGTGCGGCCGAAAAGCACCGGAGTATCACCGTACTGTTCGCGGTTCAGATAAGCCAGCAAAGCTACCGCATCCTCAGGGTTGTTCTCATCGATGGTCGGATTGGCATTGGAGCGAATCACAAGGACAAAGAAAGTGGAGTAACCCACCAAGAGGAAGAAGAAGCTATAGAAAGCAGCTAAAGTTATGTTAGACTTGTATTTATAACCCAAGAAAAGACCACCTGCCACAATGCCGGCAAGGATAATGAAGAAGATGATGGTACCTGAATTAAAGGGCAGTTTAAAACTGTTAACCGCTATTCTTTCAAAAATACCGGCGAAATTCACCACATTGGGAATAATAAAATAGAGCACCAACCCGAGCAAAATGAACGATCCCACCAATGAGAACAGAACGCCCCAATTGGCCATTGACTCGAAAGCCTTATTCTTCACACAGAAATAGGTCAGCGGCACACACACCAGCAACCAGATGGCGAACATAGCGGCCATTGGGAAAAACAGAGCCGCAATTGCTGCAACAATGTCAATAGTGAGCAAAACGCCCCAAATGTCTGTTTTTTTGCAGAGCTTGAAATAAACAATCAGCACAACAGCCGGTATGGTCAACAAGTTCAACAAGTGTACTCCGATGGAAAGACCTATCAGATAGGCAATTAATACAATCCACCGGTGCGGATTGGCACCCGGCTTGGGGTTGTCGTACTCGAAGTCCCACTTCAGGATGCACCAGAACACCAGAGCGGTGAAGAAGGAGGACATGGCATAGACCTCGCCCTCCACAGCCGAGAACCAGAAGGTGTCGGTGAAGGTGTAGGCCAGACTGCCCACGAGAGCGGAGCCAAACACAGCAATCATGCGACCCGTGGTCATCTCGCCACTCTTGGCCACCAGTTTGCGGCCCAGCATGGTGATGGTCCAGAACAGGAACATGATGGTGAGACCACTACAAATGGCCGACAGACAGTTGATACAGAAGGCGACGCGCGTAACGTCACCGCCAGCAAACAGGCTGGCCACACGGCCAAAGAGCTGGAAAGTGGGTGCTCCAGGCGGATGTCCCACCAATAATTTGTAGTCGGTAGCAATATACTCGCCGCAATCCCACCACGAGGCAGTAGGCTCTGCCGTCATGATGTACACCATACAAGCGAGAATGCCCACAAGCAATCCCAAAATGATGTTCGTCCACTTGTACTGTTTCGTCATTGTTTTTGTTTTTTGGTTATAATTTTATCATTAAATTCAATACAAAATCGTTGCATATCAGACATTTATACAAAATACCAATATACATACAAATTGCTTGCAAACTTACGAATTTTTTTTCGTTTAGAAGCCGTGATTTTTCACATTTCAAAACAAAAAAAAGCTGCGGAATCATTTCCACAGCTTCTTTCGTATAACCAATTAAATCTCAACTATTTGAGAAGTTTTTTCTTCAAAACGTCCAACATGTCAATCGTCATGGTTTCGAGGTTGTATTGGGGTTTCCAATCCCACTCGTTGCGGGCCGCGCTGTCATCCATATAGTTCGGCCAGCTGTCGGCGATGCCCTGCTTCAGCGGATCCACATCGTAGGTCATCTGGAAATCTGGAAGATGCTTCTTGATTTCAGCGTAGATGGTCTCGGGACCGAAGCTCATGGCAGTGACATTGAACGAGTTGCGGTGGATGAGACGGGTAGGATCAGCCTCCATCAACTGGCAGATGGCATGGATGGCATCGGGCATGTACATCATGTCCATCAGGGTACCTTCTTTCAGCGGGCAGGTGAACTTACCTTCCTTGATAGCAGCGTAATAGATTTCCACGGCATAATCGGTGGTGCCGCCGCCGGGGAGGGTGACGTTGGAGATGATACCGGGGAAACGTACCGAACGGGTGTCCACGCCGAAACGTTTGTGGTAGTAGTCGCTGAGCAGCTCGCCCGTCACCTTGGTGACACCGTAGATGGTCTTCGGACGCTGGATGGTGTCCTGCGGGGTGCCGTCGTGCGGGGTCTCCGGACCGAAAGCTCCAATGGAGCTGGGAGTGAAGACTGCGGTGTTGCACTCGCGGGCCACTTCCAAGCAGTTGATGAGAGCGCCGATACCGACATTCCAGCCCAGCATCGGGTTGAGCTCGGCCTTGGCCGACAGGATGGCAGCCAGGTTGAAGATGGTGTCGATATTGAATTTCTTGACAGCATCGGCGATATCCTGCGCCTTGGTGGCGTCAATCTTCACCGACGGACCGGCTTCGGCCAATTCGGGACGGAGGGGATAAATCAAATCGCTGGCGACCACATTGTCGCTGCCGTAAATCTTACGGAAGGCGGGAGTTAATTCGGAACCGATTTGTCCGGAAGCTCCAACGATCAAAATTCTTTTCATTGCTGGTATGATTTTTGTTAAAGGTAAAATTTTCGGGGCGCAAAATTACAAAAAAGCTGACAATAACAGATGGCTATTTTTGATTTTTTCATAAAATCTCCCCTACTCCACCGACACCGACTTGGCCAAGTTGCGGGGCTTATCGACATTGCAGCCGCGCAACACCGCCACATGGTAGGCCAGCAGCTGCAACGGCACGCACGAGATAAGCGGGGTGAGCAGCTCCTGTGTCTGCGGGATCTCCACACAATAGTCCGACATCTGTTTCACCAGTTCGTCGCCGCGGGTGACCACCGAGATGATTTTCCCCTTGCGGGCCTTCACCTCCTGGATGTTGCTGACGGTCTTCTCGTAGGTCTCCTGCTCGGTGGCAAGTACCACCACGGGCATCTCCTCATCAATCAGCGCGATAGGACCGTGTTTCATCTCCGCCGACGGGTAACCCTCAGCATGGATGTAAGAGATCTCCTTCAACTTCAAAGCACCTTCCAGTGCGACCGGGAAGTTGATGCCACGACCGAGGTAAATCGCATTCCGTTTGTCCACAAACGTCTTGGCGATTTCGCGAATCTGGTCGTTCAGTTTGAGAGTCTCCTCCACCTTGGCAGGGATTTCCTCCAAGTTGTTGACGATGTCGTGATACTCGGAGAGGGCGAGTGTGCCCTTCTTGCGGGCGAGGCAGAGCGCCATCAGCGTAAGCACGGTCACCTGGGCGGTGAAGGCCTTGGTGGAGGCCACACCGATTTCAGGTCCGGCATGGGTGTACGAGCCGGCGTGGGTGGCGCGGGCGAGCGTGGAGCCCACCACATTGCAGATGCCAATCACCGTGGCGCCACGACTCTTGGCCAGCTCCACCGCCGCAATCGTGTCGGCGGTCTCGCCCGACTGTGAAATCGCAATCACCACGTCATCCTCATAAATTATAGGGTTCCTGTACCGGAACTCGGAGGCATACTCCACCTCCACCGGCACACGCACCAGACTCTCGAACAGATATTCAGCCACCGTAGCAGCGTGCCACGAGGTGCCACATGCCACCATAATGAATCGGCGGGCGTTCATCATTTTGGTCTCATATTCAATAATTCCACCCAAAGAAACCACATCCTTCTTCACATTCAAGCGGCCACGCATACTATCCTTGATGGCCTTAGGCTGCTCGAAAATCTCCTTCAGCATATAGTGGTCGAAACCTCCTTTCTCCAACTGCTCAAGGTTCATCTCGAGTTTCTGCTGATAGCGGCGTTTCTTCCCATCTTCATTCACATTCCTGATTTCCAACTTCTTACCCGGAATCGCAACTGCCACATCGCCATCCTCCAGATAGACCACCTTCTTGGTATATTCCACAATAGGTGCGCCGTCGGAGCCGACGAAGAACTCGTTGTCGCCCACGCCGATGAGCAGCGGACTGCCCTTCTTGGCGAGGATGAGCTGATTGGGGGCATCAGCGGAAAGGATGGCCAATGCGTAGGTGCCCACCACGCCCGACAGAGCGATACGCACTGCCTCTTCCAACGTAACATCCTCTTTTTTGAAAATATCCTCCACCAGATGCACCAGCACCTCGGTATCGGTACCGCTTTTGAAAGTATAACCACGGCTGATCAGCTCCTGCTTCAGCACCAGATAGTTCTCGATGATGCCGTTGTGGATGAGGGCGATCTTGCCGTCGGCGGAGAGATGCGGGTGGGCATTCTCGGTATTGGGCTCGCCGTGGGTGGCCCAGCGGGTATGGCCGATACCCGTATGTGCCGACACATTCTTGTTGGCGCACATCTCGTCCAGGTCGGCCACTCGGCCGCGACATTTGTATAAGGCTATACTGTCCTGCTGCAACAAGGCCACGCCGGCGCTGTCATAGCCACGATATTCGAGTCGTTTCAATCCTTTAATCAGAATCGGGTATGCCTCTTTGCATCCCGTATAAGCAACAATTCCGCACATGATAAGTTAATGGTAAATGGTTTGAAAGGTCTAATATTCAGTATAATAGATTTCCAGACGGGCACGGTCGGAGTAGATGGCGTCGGTGCCCCGGAAAACAAGGCGGTTGCCACGCACACCCGCACCGGTGACCACGATATTAAGACCAACATCACTTCCTTCCTGCTTGACTTTCTGCTGCACGTAGTTAGTTATCCTAAAACGGTACTCCTTTGCCTTTTCATCATAGATGCCACCAAAATAGCTGCTGGAGGTAAGGGAAGCGTCATCGGGAGTGTAGGTAGTGGTACCGTCACCATTAACCACCTGCAAACCAAGATTATACGGTTGGAAGAAATAATCCTCATCGGTGGAGACGTTAGTAAGCACCAGTTCAGCGCGATTGATAATCACATTTTTCCCTTCAAAAGCCTGTTTGAGGTCTGCGAAGGTGACGCGGGTTTTCACACCGCCAGTCGGCTGCAAATAAAGGGTTTGTGTACCGAGGGTGGTGTCGCCTTGCAGCACCTGCCGCTGGAAATCGAGGTTGCCACGAGTATAGTCATGGGTATAGAAGTTGTAGCGCACACAGTCGGAAGACACCGGGAAGGTGTAGCTTTTGCGCACATGACCAACTTTATAATATATGGTGAGACCGCTCATGGCAGAGGTGAGACTGATGTAGCACAGGTTGCCTGTACGGTTAGCCAATGCCTCGGCACGCACACAGAGACCATAGAAAGCGTTCTGGAAAGCGGTGGCATTGACCAACTGCGACTGGGTGAGATGAAGGAGCCGATTGCCGAACTCGTTGGTAAGGCGCAGCCGCAGGTGGGCGGCTGTCGTGGCGGTATCAAGTCTCACAGGCGTAGTGGGTTGCGGCCGTATGAAGGTGCCATTGTACACCAAATCTGTCGGAAGCACCTGCGGATCATCGTCGTTGCTGTAGTATTGGTCGGCAGAAAGTGCCTCCGCCAGTTCGAAAACGCTGAAGCGGATCGGCGACAGCGTATCACCGAAATAACCTGAATACTGGAGATTGAGCACCACAGAGTCCAACTCGGCCTGCTTGGGGAACACCGTGTTGCTGCCCGACACCGTGAACTGCGTGCAGAACCCGGCGGCAGTCTGTCCGAAAACAGGGTCGTTGATGGTACCCACCACATTGTTGAGCAGTCCTTTCGTGGGGAGCGAGTCTTCCAAGATGGAATGGGCTGAGATGGAAACCTCGGTGAAATCCGCACCAAGGATGTCATCGTCTTGAAGATTCAAACCGATAACGTCAATATCTTTTTTGCAGCTGCAAAAGCACAACGTCCAAAGGACGAGCAGCAGGATGGAACCGCATTTTTTCATTGGTGATAAGAGATTTAGAAAGTCAGAGGAGCCCTCTCCATAAGGCTGTCATAGAAGTCATTATAACGATCCACATAGTCATCGGTGGTGGGATGGACGAACAAGTCGCGGGGGTATTCCTTGAAGATGGGCTCAAGCTCAGGAGCGTGCTCCGGGTGGGCGACGACGGCCGCATCAGAAAATTCGAGAGCCTTACGGATCAGCTCGGTATAACCGGCATTTTCGAGACCAGCAGCGAATTTCTCCTCGATGCCAGTCCCCACCAATTTCTTTTGGAAATTCGGGTCAAGAGGCTCGGAGAACTGGTCGTTGTAAACAGAGTAAACGAGACGGGTGTCTTGGAAAAGAGGATTGTCTTTATAGCACGTTTTGATGAAAAGAGGAAGCATGGAAGTAATCCAGCCGTGACAATGGATAATATCGGGGGCCCAGCCAAGTTTGCGGACTGTCTCAATGACTCCCTTTGCGAAGAAAATCATTCGCTCGTCATTGTCGGAAAAGAAAATTCCTTCAGGGTCGCGGTACAGCTGACGGCGTTTGAAATAGTCATCACTGTCAATGAAATAAATCTGCATACGCACCACCTGCAAGGAGGCCACTTTGATGATGAGCGGGTGATCGGAATTATCCAAAATGATATTCTGTCCCGACAGGCGAATCACCTCATGAAGCTGGTTCTTGCGCTCGTTGATACAGCCGAATTTAGGCATGAATGTGCGAATTTCATTCTCCCTCTCCTGAATACCCTGCGGAAGAAATCTGCAAACATTTGACATATAACTCTCTGGTAGATACGGCAATATCTCTGGAGCCACATACAAAATCCTCTTTTTTGGCATAAGCTATAAATTTGCTTGCAAAAGTACAAAATATATTTATAATTTACAACAAATGACTGATTTTTTTCAATAAAATACCAAAATGACATTTTTCTTCTCCTCCATTCTCTCAAAAACTATTTTTGTTGTAAATTTGCCGCCGTAAAAAAGTTCAGGACATGAAAAAAATCATCCCCCTATTTATCTTCTTTGTAGGCTTTATCTTGGGTGCCACCGCACAGAAAAACTACCAGTACGAAACTATCGAAGGCGATCCATTCGGCACCAAAATCTACACATTGCAAAACGGACTGAAAGTCTATATGTCTGTGTATAAAGACGCTCCGCGCATCCAGACCTACATAGCCGTTCGGGTGGGCAGCAAAAACGACCCGCACGAGACCACTGGCCTCGCCCACTATCTCGAGCACCTCATGTTCAAGGGCACCAGCCATATCGGCACCGCCGACTGGGAGAAAGAAAAACCCCTGCTGGAACAGATCGAACAGCAATTTGAGATCTACCGCACGGAGACCGACCCCGCCCGCCGCACCGCCATCTACCGCAATATCGACAGTCTCTCGTATGTGGCCAGCGGATACGCCATCCCCAACGAGTATGTGAAACTTATGAAACATATCGGCTCCAAAGGCACCAACGCATGGACCTCCAACGACAACACGGTCTATGTGGAAGATATCCCTTCCAACCAGCTCGAAACGTGGGCGATGATTCAAGGAGAACGCTTCAGTGACCCCGTCATCCGTCTGTTCCATACCGAGTTAGAGACAGTTTATGAGGAGAAGAACCGCTCGCTCACCAGCGACAGCCGCAAAGCTAGCGAAGCCATGCTCACCGCCCTCTACCCCTCCTACCCCTATGGCACACAGACCACCCTCGGCGATCCCGAACACCTCAAGAATCCCTCCATCACCAACATCAGACGATTTGTGAGCACCTACTATGTACCCAACAATATGGCCATCGTGCTCGCAGGCGACTTCAACCCCGACGAGGCGGTGGAAATCATTGAGAAATATTTTGGCAAGATGGAAGCCAAGCGTTTCCCCAAATTAGCTGCCCCCACCGAAGCCGAAACGAAACCTCTGAAAAGCTCTTCAGAGCTGACCATCGTGGGACAAGAGGCTGAATTTGTAAGCATTGCCTTCCGCATTGGCAAACCCGCCAACGCTCAGGAAATGTACCTGCTCAACATGCTCGACTATGTGCTTAACAACGGGAAATGCGGCCTTATTGACCTGAACATCAACCAGAAACAACTAACTGCCAACGCATCGGCCTACCCGTACGTGCTGTGCGACAACTCCTCTTTCGTGCTGTATGGGAAACCCAAGAAGGGACAGACCCTCAAGGAGGTGGAAAACCTGCTGCTGGAACAGCTGCAGCTGGTATGCGACGGCAATTTCAGCGATGAACTTATGACTGGCGCCATCAACAATATGAAATTGCAAGAGATGAGACAGTTAGAGAGCAACAACTCGCGGGCTTCCAAGATGCTCAACGCCTTCACCAACGGCGTACCATGGTCAGAAGCCTGCAAGTCCATCGACATCTATGCCGGCATTACCAAGCAGCAACTCGTGGATTTCGCCAAAAAGTACTTCGACGGCACCGGCCACGTCACCATCTACAAGGTGCAAGGCGACCCCGAAGATGTGCATCCCGTGGCCAAACCGCCCATCACCCCCATCCAGGTCAACCGCGATGCGGAATCCGACTATTTCAAGATGGTGAAAGCTCGCAAAGTGGCTGACATAGAGCCTGTTTTCGTAGATTTCAAAAAAGCCATCCAAAGTGGCGAACTCGACAAGAAAATCGAGTCGCACATCTATTGCGTGAAGAATGTGGAGAACCAATATTTCAATCTGCAGATTGTATTTGAGGAGGGCGAACTGATGCGCCGCGAGCTCCCCATTGCCACGGCATACGTCAACTATTTGGGTACCAGCACTCTCACCGCCGAAGAGGTGAAGGCCCGTTTCTATCAGATGGCCTGCAACTTCAGCGTTTCGTGCTCGGATGAAAGGACCTTCATCCACCTTTCAGGTCTGAGCGAGAACTTCGAGCCCGCCCTCGCACTCGCCCTGGAGGTGCTGCGCGACGGGAAGCCCGATGCCACCTCTTTCAACGACATGATTGAGAACCGCATCAAGAATATGGAGGATGCCAAGAAGAGTCAGGACAAGGTGCTGGCAGCGCTGCGTGTGTATGGCGAATACGGTCCCGAACTGGTCAACTTCTCACTGAAACCCAATGAGATGCGCGAGTTGAAGCCCGAGATGGTCACGGAAGAACTGCACCATCTGCTGGATTGCGCCCCCGAGTTTCTTTACTACGGTCCGCTTACTGTGAAACAGGTGCGCAAAGTGTTGGCCGCACACTACCGGCTGCCCGACAGCGACCACGCCTCTATCGTCACCACTGACTTCGAGAACCGTCCCGTCACGGCCAACCAAGTATATTTCGTACCCTACAACGCAAAACAGGCCCGCGTCGTGACCTACACCCGTGGCCCGCAGTACGACCGCACCATGATGCCCATCGTCACCATGTACAACAGCTACTTCGGCGGCGGCATGAACGCCATCGTCTTCCAGGAGATGCGCGAGAAACGCTCCCTCGCCTACACCGCCCAATCCTCCTACATCATCTCCAGCAAACCTATGGACTACACCTACAACTACTCCTTTATCGGCACCCAGAACGACAAGGTGGTGGATGCTTGTACCGCATTCAATGAGCTGTTCAACAGCATGCCCGAGTCGCAGGCCGCCTTCGAGCTGGCCCAACAAAACAGCAAGACCAACATCGCCACCAACCGTACCACCAAGGGTGCCATCCTCACCTCCTTCATCACCAACCAGCGCTTCGGCTTCAGCTACGACCGCCGCAAAGACATCTACGAGGCACTCGACGGTTTCACCCTGCAAGATGTGGTCGATTTCAACCATCAATATATTAAAGACCAGCCCAAAATCTATATGGTGCTGGGCCGCGAAAGTGAGATCGACCTGAAACAGATTGAGGAGAAATTCGGCCCGGTGAAGAAATTGACGCTGGAGGAGATCTTTGGATACTGAAAAAATTGAAAACTGAAAATTGAAAACTGAAAATTGAAAACTGAAAATTGAAAACTGAAAATTGAAAACTGAAAATTGAAAACTGAAAACTGAAAAATATTAAATCAACCAATATTATCAACCATTTAAAAATCAAAACATTATGATTAACGAAAGAATGCAGAAAGAGATCAACGAACAGATCAACGCTGAGTTGTGGTCTGGCTACCTTTATTTGAGCATGTCGGCATGGTTCACCCAGAACAACCTGCCCGGCTTCGCCAACTGGATGTACATCCAATATCAGGAGGAGTTCACCCACGCGATGAAGATGTTCCGCTATATCCACGAGCGCGGCGGCGTGGTGACCTTGAAGCCCATCAAGGCTGTCGATACCAAATGGAAGAGCGCCACAGCCATCTTCGAGCAGACTCTCAGCCACGAGCGCACTGTCACCAGCCTCATCAACTCGCTGATGGACACCGCCCACGAGATTCGCGACTATGCCACCATCAACTTCCTTAACTGGTACATTGATGAGCAGGTGGAAGAAGAGGCCCATGCTGAAGAAATTCTCGAGAAAGTGAAGATGATCGAGAAGGACAAGGCTGCCATGTACAACCTCGACAAAGAGCTCAGCACCCGCGTTTTTGTGGATGCCACCCTCACCGCAGAGTAATCTCTCCGCATCAAAAAGCAATCCCCGCAACTATTCTTATTGCGGGGATTTTTTATGTCCTGCTACCTTTTTCCTGTCTCCAAGACATCCTTAAAAAGTCTGAACACTCTATCTTTCAAAACCTTAGCACTCTTACTTCCCGTCGGATAGATGGGTTTCATGAATCTCACATCCACCCGATTTTGGAAGCGAGGCAATGCAATGTTGTCATACACCGCACTCTCGGAGCCTTCTATCGCCACTGGCACAATCGGTACGTTCAGCGTGCGGCTCAGGATGGCGAAAGTGTCGCGGAACTCGTTCAAACGATTGTCTTTCGAGCGCATCCCTTCAGGGAAGATAATCACTTTTTTGCCTTTCCGCAGGGCGGCCGCCATCTGGCGCAGCGACTCGGTGAGGTTTTTGTTGATGTCCATCAGAATCACATTGTTCTCCTTGGCCATGAAGCGGGCGAAACGGCTTTTCCAATGCTTGGCTTTGGCGAAAATGAAAGTTTTTCTGGCGGAAAAAAGCCGCATCTGCGAGGTGATGAACACGCCATCGAGAGCGCTGCGGTGGTTGGCCACAATGATGCAGGCCTCATCGGGAATGTTCTCCTGCCCTTTCGACTTGCAGCGGCAGAAAACACGCACTAAAAAGTCGCACACCGTACGGGTGACGAGCTGGACAAATCCCGGATTAGGCAGCTGTATATCAGCAATATTGCCCAACAATATGCTTTCCCATGACACGACCTCCTGCGAAATCTGCTCATCGGAAACATGCTGCTCCAAGTATTCGGCAAGGACCGACAAGTTGGTGAGTTCGTCCATCTTCACCTCATCAATTTGCACCCCGAAATTGGAGTAGACATAGGCCATCAGCGCCACACGGGAGAGCGAGTCCATGGCGAGGTCTATTTCGAAATGGTCGTGCGGATGAACCGTGCGGTTGGTCTCGGTTTCGAGGTATTTTTTTAAAATGAGATAAATCTGGGAGGGATTCTCCATCTCATCCTCTTGACGCGACCTGCCGACCTCTTCCATCAGCGAGGGGAGCATAAAATGCTGCACCTTGCCGAGGCGCGTTTTGGGCAGTTCGCACGACACCACATGGAAGCGCTGGATGCGCTTGTAGGAGGCTTGCGTCTGGTTGAAATCGGCCACCACACCCTTCAGCACCTCGTGGAGGTTTTCCACGTACTTGTCGCGCAGGGCCGACATCTCGGGACGGATAATCGCCTGTAGGATACCGCCTTCCATAAAGATACCCACCTCCTTGAACATCTCAGAGAAGGCCACCATTTCGGCCTCCATATTTTCTGGATTGATATTCTTGCCGTTCGGGGTGACGATGATGTCTTTGAGGCGGCCGGTCAGTTTCAGTCCGTGCTTGCCGAGCAGTCCGATGTCGCCGGTGTGCAGCCAGCCGTCGCGTAGGATGGCGGCGGTTTCTTCGGGACGGTGGTAGTAGCCTTCCATCACGTTGTCGCCCTTCACGCACACTTCCCCCTGCTCGTCGATGCGCACCTGTATGCCGGGCAGCGGACGGCCCACATAGCCGATTTTGCGCTCGCCGGGACGGGTGAAGCTGATCATCGGGGCTGTTTCGGTCATGCCGTAGCCTTCCAGCACGTAGAAACCGAAGGTTTTGAACACCTCGGCGGTACTATCCGACAGGGCCGCGCCACCCGAAACGAGGTAGTCGATATGGCCGCCGAACTTCTGATGCACGCTGCGAAAAAGCGCCTTCGACAACCAGCGGCTGCCCACGAAGCGGGCGGTTTTGTAGATGAGGCGGGTCAGCGGACGGGCATTCACCTTCGCCATCATACCCTTGGCCAGCATGTCGTACAGGCGCGGCACCCCAATGATGATGCCAACCTTGCCGTTGTTCAGCGTTGAAAGGATACTCTCGGCGTTCATGCCATCGGCAATACAGACCGTGCCGCCCACATAAAGCGGTGCGATGAGTGAACCCATCAGCGGGAAGGCATGGTGCAATGGCAAGAGAATCATCACGTTGCGATTGGCGGTAAAGATGGGCACCTGCTTCGATACGGCATCCACATTGTAGAGCACGTTGCGGTTGCTTAGCATCACCCCTTTCGGACTGCCCGTGGTGCCGGAAGTGTAGATAATAAGCAGGGTGTCGCTGAGCGGACGATTTTCAATCGGCGAAGCGGGCAATTGTGCGATACGTGAGACATCCACATCCTCGCTGACGACGACCGTACACGAGTAGTCATCCACCATGGCGATGGCCTGCTCCAGCGTATTTTTCTTTGCCGGTGAGGTGAAGACGATTTCGGGGCGGCAGTCGTTGAGGATGTAAGCGATTTCTTTCGGGGTGGAAAGCACATCGATGGGCACCACCACGCTGCCGTTACGTACGGCACCATAGAAAGCGAAAATCCATTCAGGGGAGTTCTCGGCGAAAATGGCCACCTTGTCAACATTCGGCAGGGTGGCAAAGTGGCGTGCATAACATACGGAGAGCTTCAAAAGCTGCTCATAAGTATAATCAGTGTTGCGGTATCTGACCGCCACTTTGTTTCTATTTTCTAACATGATGAAAGGTTTAGGTTTTTCGGCGGCAAAAGAACATCATTTTTTCATTCATATTGAAAAAAAGGTACTTACACCCATTTTGTGGGGTGAATTTTTAAAATATGGGGTGAATTTTTGAATAACGTGGTGAAAAATAATTTGTGTAATTTTGCACCCCACAAAAAATGGGGCGAAAATGAACAAAAGAATACCCGAATATCTCGCCAAGAAAACCACCAACGTCTATCTTTTGATGTTTGTGACCTTTTTCTCGCTATTTTTCGTCAACGTATATACCCCCTTCAGGGATGCCGGCTGGTTCAACGACAGTCAATACCAAGCCACCTCCTTCTATTCCACCTGTGTCATCCTCGGCGGTGTGGTGGTGATGATCATCAGCCGTATCATCATGCACTTCGTCAACAGGAAGAAACTGCTTTCCATCCTTGCCTACGTGCTCTGGCTGTTCGCTGAAATCTTCGTCATTGCCATCCTTTATCTTTTTATCTCCAAGATTTTTTTGCACGATGCACGTCCGGCACAGATCATCTTCCAAAAAACCCTTATTTTTATCCCCACCATACTTGTCATCCCCTACCTCATCTCCTATCTTTTCATTGGTTTAAAAACTAGAGACATAAAAATCAAAGAGTTACAAAGCCGCCATTTTCGTGAGAGCCATGTGGGAAGAGAAGCTGACGAAGTCATCAATTTTATGGATGAGAAAGGGAAATTGCGGCTCTCCATCAAGCGAAGCACCATCCTTTATCTGGAGTCTGACGATAATTATGTGAAGATACACTATATGGATAATGGGAAAAGCAGCACGGCCATGTTGCGCAACAAGCTCAAGGCCATGGAGGATGAGTTGGCACAGTACGGCTTTGCACGCTGTCATCGTTCCTATATGGTTAATTTACAGAAAGTCAATATTATAAGCCGTGACAAAGAGGGATTATACATCTCTTTCGACGAGGAGGGCAGCACCCGCATCCCTCTTTCGAAGACCTATGCCGACAATGTGATGAAGCGGTTTTCGGAGTAGTTTTTTTGTACTTTTGCGAGTTAAAATAAGAAGACCGCTATGACGACTAACGGCTCTTATCGACCTCGCAATCCAGGCCACGACTACTTCGGTCGGGGCACCTACCTTATCACTTTAGTAGTAACCGGAAGGAGACCATTATTGGGAAGTTTGAGCAGTGATGCTACACATCCCGAAGTGCAGGTTGCCGGCGTGCCTTCGACACCGACTACAGCCGCTTCCACAATCTCAACAACCTTGCCACCGAAGTGTGCAACATCTCAGGCAACGCTAAGATAGTACGATTATAGGTGCCTTCTAATCATTTCTCTCTGACGACCAAATAAATACAAGCAAAGATCAGTCTAAATGTGCACCAGAGTTTCCTATTTGCGTTAATGGAGTGTAAAATATATGGTAACTATTGGAAATGAGAAAATAATTTGTAACTTTGCAGCGTTAACTTTTCAGATTTTGTCTAACGGACTTCACAAGATCTGAGGTGTTGGCGAAAAAAGAGTAAAAATAGAAGTCCCCTAGCATTTAATCCCATGATGAACCTCCCCCGTCACCTGATACGATTGTGGCTGCTTGTTGCGGCCTTCTGCGTGGGCTCCACAGCCTGTGCCCAGGAGTTTTACGTGCTCACCAAAATGCCCAGACAAGGAGATGTCACTTTGCCAGCACAGACCGCCAACAATATTGGGGGGTGTAAATGGCAAATTCGCGAGGATCGCATTGACAGCGTTTTGGTGAAAAATGATACCCTTCAGCTATATATCAACAGAGGGGACGCAAAGTTAATACCTTGTCGCGTAAATCGTTATCCCGGTCACCCAGTATATGCGTGGGAAATCACGATACAGCAATTCTGTTATATAGGGAGGAATTTGTCTCCCAGCAATCAATTGTTGATCAGCAACCATTATGCTATGCCTAACTGCACGACTATCGTTTTGCAGTTGGATTGGGCAGCGTATATATTTGAAAAAAGGAAGGGCAATCGCTTTGTCTATGTTTCGAAAGAGCAGATGCCGTCTCCTACAGAGGCGGAAATTGCCAGGAAACAGATTCCTGTACAGCAATAATTCCCCAACTAGCCCCTAAGACTTTCGACCCTTAAATGCTCACAAAGTGAGCATCAAATGTGAGCGAAGCGAACATCGAAATTTAAAACGAAAAAAGAGACCTGTTCGGTCTCTTCGTGTGGGTCGTACTGGATTTGAACCAGTGACCTCTGCCGTGTGAAAGCAGCGCTCTGAACCAACTGAGCTAACGGCCCATTTAAGTGGCGCAAAAATACAGCTTTTTTTGAAAGAAATGATAGTTGGTTGAAAATTTTTATAAAATATTGAATACTACATTATTATAACTTAAAAATAAAAATAGAGGCACATTGCTGCACCTCTATTGGATATAAAATTTGGAAATTTTCTATTTGTTGTGACGCTTTTTGCGTTCCAAATCCTGCGGTTCGAGAGCCAGATGCTCGCCACGCAACAGGGAAGCAACACCTTCGGCATGAGGATGCTGCTGGCATTTCTCGCAGTGGCATTCCTCTTTGTAGTCGGTGGGCTCGGTGTAGGTGGTGATAACGCCCTCGAAGTTTCTCAAAATCACCTTGTTGGGACTTTGTGAGATGACGTAGTTGGGCATCACCGGGGTCTTGCCGCCGCCACCAGGGGCATCCACCACAAAGGTGGGAACGGCATAGCCGGAGGTGTGACCGCGCAAGTTCTCGATGATTTCGATACCCTTGGAAACGGGCGTGCGGAAATGCTCGAGACCCATGGAAAGGTCGCACTGGTAAATATAGTAAGGACGCACGCGGATCTTGACGAGTCCCTGCACGAGGGTCTTCATCACATGCACGCAGTCGTTCACGCCACGCAACAGCACCGACTGGTTGCCGAGCGGGATACCGGCGTTAGCGAGTTTGGCGCAGGCTTCCGTAGCTTCGGGTGTGATTTCGTTCGGGTGGTTGAAGTGGGTGTTGACCCAGATCGGATGGTATTTCTTCAGCATGTTGCAAAGGTCGTCGGTGATACGCTGGGGGCAGACGACGGGCGTGCGGGTGCCGAGACGGATGATTTCAACGTGCGGGATGGCACGCAGGCGCTGGATGATAGACTCCAGCACCTGGTCGTTGACCATGAGGGCATCGCCGCCGGAGAGGAGCACGTCGCGAACCTGCGGGGTGCGGGCAATGTAGTCGATGGCTTTCTGGATGCGCTCCTGCGGCATCTGGCAGTCGTGCTGGCCGGCGAAACGGCGGCGCGTGCAGTGACGGCAGTACATCGAGCACTGGTCGGTGATGAGCAGCAGCACACGGTCGGGATAACGGTGGGTGAGACCCGGCACCGGGGAGTCCTCATCCTCGTGGAGCGGATCCAGCAGGTCGGCGGGCGACTGATGCACCTCAGCGGCCGTCGGGATGGCCTGGCGGCGGATCGGGCAGTACGGGTCGTTCGGGTCAATCAGGCTGAGATAGTACGGGGTGATGGCCATACGGAGGGTCTGGAGGGTCTTGCTCACACCCTCAGCCTCTTCGGGGGTCAGCTCCACATACTGCTTCAGCTGTTCCAGGTTCTCAATTCTGTGTTGCACTTGCCATTTCCAATCGTTCCATTGCTCATCGGTAACATTCGGAAAGAGTTCTTTTCTTCTACTTGCCATTGTATCAATATTTTATATAATAATTCTGTTGATGTTAAGACGGCTGCAAAGGTACAAAAAAAATTGGGATTTCCGCATCCGGTCCTCCCAATTATTTTCAAATTTCCTGCTGATGGCAGATTAGTGTTTCTTCTTCTGCGAATCGGCCAGAATCTGCACGAAGTTGCAGGCGGCCTCCTGCACGTTCACGAAGTTGCTGCCCAACGAGCTGCTGACATCCAGCACGAGGATGATACCAGCGGTCTTGGTCTGTGTCTGCGTGTAGGTTTGTGATTGCGGGTTGAACTCCACATCCTGCGCGTAGGTGTTGCCGCCCAAACCCAGCGACTCCTTGAACAGACGTACATCATAGGTAGAAGGCACCTCGTTGTTGGTGGTTCTCAAGTTCTTGAAAGTGAATGAGAAGATGGAGCCGTTGACGTGCTGTCCTGTGATGGTGGCCGCCGAGGAGGAGGTGAGGCCGGTGTATTCGATATCGCTGAGGGTGTTGTTGGCATTCAGTGTGGCTTCAATTTTGCAGGTGGAGAGTGCCGGTGTGGCTGCCCCGTCGAACACGAAGGCGATGCGGTCGGAGCCGCCGCAGGTGAACGAGAAGGTGACATCGGTGACGGTCGTGGTGGAGGAGATGCTGTTGGCGATCTGCTCAAACTCCTGGTTTACAGAGGCGAAGTTGGCCAGCACACGGGCCTTGTCGTCGCTGCTGGAAATGTCCTGGATGGTGGAGTTGAACACCACAGGGTCGATAGAGGCGCTCTGTACGCCGACACCAAAGGCCGACATGGAGAGGCCGTGGAAAGTGCCGTTGCGCAAACGGTTTTTCAGCGCGGTCTGGTACTCGTTGCGGTTGGCGTAGTGCGTGCCCCACTGACTATTGGAGAAATAGACGGAGGCATTGTCGATACCGTCGGTGAAGTTGACCATGTGCAGGCTCGAAAGACTTTTCGGGAACTGCGTGCGGTTGAGCGTGTTCAACGAGCTGTCGATGGTGTAGAGCAGCGCGGTGGCATCCTCGTTGTTCTGCAAATTGCGGATCCAGTTCTGGATGAGGTCGGACGACTGGTTGTCGATCAGGGTGTAGTCCATCTTCGACACGATGCCGTTGTTGAAAGCATAAATCGAAAGGTAGATGCCGTCTTTGGTCAGCACCTGGTCGTAGGGTGAGGGGGTGGGCTCCGGTTCGGGATCCTTGCAAGAAGTCATCAAAAATGCTGCTGATAAGCAGAGGGTGAACATCAAAAAAACAAATCTTTTCATAATGGTTATTTTTTAATTATTGAATCTTCAAATCTCTCAAATTAATAAACGTATTCCGCACTAAATCCGGCACCGTTTTGCAATCGTCCGGCACATTCGAGCTTGTGTTCGGGGGCATCGGGAAGCCACACTGCTCTCACGCTGTTCTTATCGGCCGACAGGATGAAGCCTCCTGTGATGCGCCAGCTGCACTGTGTCACATTGTTAACATTGAGTCCAAACCGCTGTCCTTTAGATGGTACAATCTGCACATTATCGCTGCCGAACTCCTTGTAAAAGAAATCCGTAGTTTTTTCTTGGATAAAATAAAATTTCTCGGTGGGACGGTTGTTGTCATCGGCGAACGGCGAGTGACCGTAACCTTTGAAGGTATGCAGTTCTTGGCGGTAGCCGAGCTTCTTGGCCTGCTCGTGGATAGGTTTTGAGCCGTACATTTTGTTGAAAAACACTTTGCTAATGTTCAGCTTAATATCTTTGAAAGGCACATCTGTGCCGTAGGGCACCACCTGGTCGGCATCGCCATGGAAAGAGATGATGGAGACTTTTCGGTTTTTAATCATATTGATGTCATGCACAGCTCCCCACATATTGCAGATGCAGCGGAGGCGGAAAGTCTCCTTATAGGAATTGCCGCTTGACTCGATATTTCCCAATGACTCTGTAAACAGGCCGCCATCTGCCGATTCCGGACGGTTGGAGTTGTTCATGAAGGCGAGGTTAAGCGTAGTAACGCCGCCGGCGCTGCTTCCCGCCGCAAAAAGGTAGTTGGGGTCGATACGATACTTTTCTTTGTTATGCACCAAGAAACGCATGGCAGCATGGGCATCCTGCACGGCGCGATAGCCGCAACGCTCGATAGAGCTTTTCGCCGGCTTGAAACCCATACGGTAGTTGATGGAGGCGACCACATAACCCATCTTGGCGAAGTGCTTGCACATGAGGATAATAGGACTATCCCGCTTGTCGCCGATAAAAAATCCCCCACCATGGATAAAAAGCACCAAAGGACGCTTTTTCATCGTGTCGCCCTTGGGCATGTAGATGTCCATGTAAAGGTCAAAATTCTTCTTGGTCAACGTCTGGGTGATTCCTGACCCTATAATTTTAGCGTAGTCGTTAGAGTTCTCCACACGGGACACCCAATATCCCTTTGCCGACCCATATTTCACATCCCTAATCGTCTCTATATCAAAGCATTCTTCTTTATACCGCTTTAGCTTTTCAATTTTAGGGAAAGAAGGTGAACTATATTTTTTGAACTCAAAGCGTCCATCGGCATATTCTCCTTGAAACTCCTTCGTATCCCCACTGATGGAAAATTTCTTCCATGCCACCGTCCCATCCGGCAATTTCCACACACATTTCTTTCCACGGAACTTGCCAGCGAACTCCGTTGAGCGCAAGACAGCGTCGTCGGCAACTTTGTACAGCTTGCCCGCAACCTCTTTAGGGGAGACTTCTGTAAAAAGCACCATACACTCTTTACCATTGAGTCGCCCCACATAATAGGTGTCAGATTTGACGATGGTTGTCAAATCCACTTTGCTGTGGGCACAGCTCATCAAACAGAGGTGGCTGGCTACCAGAACGATGGCAGTCAGTACAAAACTGATAGCAGACTTTATGAGGGTCTTACGATGCTTCATAATGATTGCAGAATGAGCGTGCAAAGTTACTAATTTTATAAAAAACAATAACGACAAAAGCCGAATTAAATTGTTTCAGCGTGCATTGACAAGTTTTTTAGTGAATAGTTTGATGGGGTGTGGACAAACATATCTTAACACTCCACGAATCTGAAAACTCAAAACGCCGTCAGTCGCTGCACTTGATGTCCTTCACATTCAGCTGGATGGAGGTCACGTTGTTCCACGTATTTTCCTCCACGTGATACAGCATGTCGAAATCTTCGCCGGAAATCACCTTGTCGAAATTCTCTTTTTGGTTGAAGGCGATGGCGTCGATGGGGCGACAATATTTGTTGCGGTAGCAAACGCGCATCTTGATGTGTTTCTCGCCCACGATGCGGGCGTTGCCCTCCTCCACGAGGCGGCGTGAGAGGAACACCGGCGCCATGTTGCCGGGACCGAACGGGGCGAACCGCTTGAGGTTCTCCATGAAACGGGAGGTGATGTCGGTGAGATCCAACTCCATATCCACGTCGATTTCAGGAATGAGGGCGGCCTCATCTTGGATTTGTTCGGAGACGAACTGCTCGAACTTGTCGATGAAAGCCTGCAGGTTCTCCTCTTTCAGCGAGAGGCCCGCGGCGTAGTTGTGACCGCCGAAATGCTCCAGCAAATCAGCGCAATAGTCAATGCCGTTATAGATGTTGAACTCCTTGATGGAGCGGGCCGAGCCGGTGATGAGTCCGTCGGTGGACTTAGTGAGGATGATGGTGGGACGGTAGAACTCCTCCACGATGCGGGAAGCCACAATCCCGATGATACCCTTGTTCCACGTGGGGTTGTAGAGCACGATGCTCTTGCGGTCGCGGTAGTCGTCGTTGGAGAGAATCTCGTTGACGGCCTCGCTGGTGGCCTTCTTGTCGAGGTCGCGGCGGGTGTCGTTGTGCGAGTTGATGTTCTTGCCGATCTCCATCGACTTGTCTTCATCGTCGCAAATCAGCAGCTTGACCGACTCGCGGCCGGTGTTGATACGTCCGGCGGCGTTGATACGAGGCCCCACGTTAAACACGAGGTCGGTGATGGAGATGACGCGGTTGAAGATGGTCTGCTCGCTTGGCGGGTAGTGAATCTTGATGCCCGACTGCTCGATGATGGACTTGATGCCAACACGCGGGAAGCGGTTGATGATGATGAGGCCGAAATAGGCGAGAATGCGGTTTTCGCCGGTGATGGCCACGATGTCGGAGGCAATGGAGATGGCCACCAAATCGAGTTTGGAGAGCCACAACTGGTCGGGCAGGTTGAATTTCTTGCAGTAGCCCTGGATGAGTTTGAAGCCGACACCGCAACCGGAAAGTTCCTTGTACGGGTAGGGACAGCCGCTGCGTTTGGGGTCGAGCACCGCCACCGCGTCGGGCAGTTCGTCGCCCTCAAGGTGATGGTCGCAGATGATGACGTCGATGCCGTAGCTGTTAGCGAAAGCCACCTTGTCGTTGGCCTTGATGCCGCAGTCTAGCGAAATCAGCAGGGTGAAATCGTTGGCATGGCAATATTCAATGCCCTGGTCGGAAATGCCGTAACCCTCTAAGTATCTGTCAGGTATATAGTATTCGATGTAGTTTTTATAATCGGCTCCAATAATTTCTTTCAAGAAAGAATAGACTAGTGCGACCGCAGAGGTGCCGTCCACATCGTAGTCGCCGTAGATAAGGATTTTCTCGTTGTTGATAATGGCGCGGGAGAGGCGGTCAACGGCCTTGTCCATGTCCTTCATCAGGAAGGGGTCGTGCAATTTGGAAATATCTGGGTTGAAGAAAAGCTCCGCATCCTCCAGTGTGCGGATTCCTCTGCTGATGAGTAGAGAAGCTAAAGGTTTTTCAATAGACAAAAGTTTACTGAAGCTCTCCACTTCACTTTCATCGGGGGCAGCATTGAGAATCCATCGTTTTTCCATCTTGCAAATCGTTAAATTTTGGAGGGTGCAAATTTACTACAATTTTTTTTATATACAAGATGGAATTTTCAATTATTTTTAAATTTATTTCACTCAATATTCACCTCGGGTTCGATGGCGATGCCGAAGCGGTCGAAGACGGCCTTTTGCACCTTTTTATAAAAGCCACAAATTTCTGATCCTGAAGCATTTCCATAATTCACAATCACCAATGCCTGAAGCGGATACACCCCAGCATCACCCTCGCGAACACCCTTCATACCGGCGAGGTCGATGAGCTGTCCGGCGGCCAACTTCACCTTCCCCTCCCCTGCCGGATAGGAAACCAGCTGCGGGAGCTGCTCGGCGAGGCGGTCGCGAACGGCAATATCCACCACCGGATTCTTGAAGAAACTGCCGGCGCAACCGATCTTCGTAATATCGGGCAACTTGGCATCGCGGATGGACTTCACCAGTGCGGCGACATTCTCCAAAGTCAATTCCAACTTTCTGTTTTCCAATTCTTTAGATAATGCTTGATAGGTGAGGGTGAAGTGTGGAATCTTGGAGAGGCGGAAGCGTACGAGGGTGATGAGCACGTCGTTTTTCCATTCGGTTTTGAAGATGGAGGAACGGTAGCCAAAGGCGCACTCTTCGTTGCGAAGAGCAAATGGTTTTTGTGAAGAGATTCTAAAACCTATCACACTGTCAATCACATCTTTCACCTCCACGCCGTAGGCCCCGATATTCTGCACGGGGGAACTTCCCACGCGGCCAGGGATACCAATCAGATTTTCCACACCATAATAATTGTTCCGAATGCAGAAATCCACAAAGTCGGCCCAATCAACGCCGGCGGCCACTTCCACCAATGCGAAATCCGTATCTTCCTCTATAACAGCAATTCCACGGGTACACATCTGTATAATCGTACCATGGAAGTCGTCGGTAAAAAGGATGTTGCTCCCACCGCCCAAGACGAGGTATGGTTGGTTAAAGATTCCTTCCTGCCACAGACGAGGAATTTCATCGTCATTTTCCACCTGCACAAATCGGTCGCACAATGCGCTGACCATGAAGGTATTATAAGATTTAAGCTGCTGATTTTGAATATCTTTCATAAATCAAATTTGAGTATGCAAAAATACGAGGAAAAAATGTAAATTTGCCGTTTGAAAGCAAAATCTGTCTTTCTCTATCTAAATTATTAAAAATCAGTATATTATTAGAATAATTTTTATGAAAAAAATCTTCCTTTTTGCCGTTATTTGTATGATAACCCTCATTCCCAACCGTGTGGCGCAAGCCCAAAATTCACAGAGCAAAGAAGCGCTCATCACCCGCGACAACCGTCCCGCCCCTGATTTTTCCAAAGGAGTGCTCACCGAGCAAATCCTCTGGCATTTCGGCCGTGTGAGTGCGCCGGAGATTTCGCCCGACGGCAGCAACATGCTGTATGGCGTGACCTACTATGACTACCAGAAGAACAAAGGCAACACCGAATTATATGTCCAGCCCGGTGCCACCCCCATTCAGATCAGCACCACGCCTTCCAGTGAGGTACAGGCCGTGTGGAGACCCGACGGCAAGAAAATCGGTTTCTTGTTTGTGGCCGACGGCACCATGCAGGTGTTCGAGTGCAACCCCGACGGCACCGGCCGCACCCAGCTCACCCATGCGGAGAGCGACATCAACGGCTTCTCGTACTCGCCCGACGGCAAGCACATCCTCTACACTCGCAACGTGCAACTTGACCCCACCATCACCGACCGCTACGCCGACCTGCCGCAGGCCAATGCGATGATTTACGACGACCTGATGTACCGCCACTGGGACAGCTGGGCCGACGGCACCTACGCCCACCTCTTCATCGCCCCGTACGACCAGCCCGACAATGCCATCGAACTGCTGAAAGGCGAGCGTTTTCACTGTCCTGTACCACCTTTTGGAGGCATGGAGGATGCCGTGTGGAGCCCTGACGGACAGAAGATTGCCTACTGCTGCAAACGCGCCACCGGCAAGGACTTCGCTGTCAGCACCAATACCGACATTTTCATCTACGACCTCGCCACCGGCCAAACCACCAACCTCACCGAAGGCAACCTCGGCTACGACATGAACCCCGTGTGGAGTCCCGACGGCAGCCGACTCGTATGGTGGAGCATGGAGACCGACGGCTTCGAATCCGACCAGAAACGGATGATGCTGCACGACTTCAAAACCAACACCACCCGCATGCTGGTGGGAGGAGACGACAGCCAACTCAACCCCGAAAGTTTCGTGTGGAGTCCCGATGGCAAGAAAATCTACTTCCTCAGCAGCTATGAGGGCACCAACCAGATTTTTGTGTGGCAGACCCGCTTCGAGAAGAAAAAACAGACATTTGAGGAGGTGAAGATCATCACCACCGGTGACCACGACTACAACTCATTGGCATGGGCCAACGGCAGACTCATCGTCACCAAGACCACGCACCAGCTGCCCGCCGAAATCTACGCGGTTGACCCGAACAGCGGCGCCGAGACCCAGCTCACCTTCATCAACAAAGAGTATTTGGATAAAATCGACATGGGCAAGACCGAGAAACGCTGGGTGAAGACCTCCGACGGCAAGGACATGCTCGTGTGGGTAATTTACCCCCCGAAATTCGACCCCAACAAGAAATACCCTGCCCTGCTCTACTGCGAAGGCGGTCCGCAATCGCCCGTCAGCCAGTTTTTCTCCTACCGTTGGAACTTCTCGATGATGGCAGCGCACGACTACATCGTGGTGGCCCCCAACCGCCGCGGTTTGCCCGGCTTCGGCAAGGAGTGGAACGACGAGATCAGCACCGACTACGGCGGACAGTGCATGAAGGACTACCTCTCTGCCATCGACGATGTGGCTAAGGAGCCTTACGTGGATGCGAACCGGTTGGGCGCTGTAGGTGCCAGCTTCGGCGGGTACTCGGTGTATTGGCTGGCCGGCAACCACGACAAACGCTTCAAGGCGCTCATCGCCCACTGCGGAATGTTCAACTTCGAAAGCTGGTACGGCACCACCGAAGAGCTGTTCTTCGCCAACCACGACATCGAGGGCAACTATTGGGACAAGAGACCCAACAGCTACAACTTCTCGCCCCACCGCTTCGTGGGCAACTGGGACTGCCCCATCCTCGTCATCCATGGTGGCAACGACTTCCGCATTCCTTACACCGAAGGCATGCAGGCCTTCGACATCGCACAGATGAAAGGCATTCCCAGCCGTTTCCTCTTCTTCCCCGAGGAGACTCACTTCGTGCTCAAACCGCAGAACTCCTTCTTGTGGCAGCGCGAGTTCTTCCGCTTTTTGGATGAATATCTGAAATAATTTTTTGAAAAAAACTATGAAAAAATCACTTTTTCTGATTTTCGCTCTCCTGTTGGCATGGAGCGTGAATTTTGCACAAGACTGTCCTTTCGGAGGTAATGTGGATTGCGTACATGGCTGTGGTTTATTTGAAGACAAAGACGGCGACGGTTTCTGCGACCATGGCAAACTCTCCAAACCCAAGGAGGAGCCTGTACAAACCCCGAAACGGGCAACAGACAAAAAGAATGAGTCTTCTGAGGATCAGTTGGGGAAATCGGTCAACACTCCCGAAACGGGCAATGAAACTCCTGTTGAAGTAGAGGAAGATGACTCGACAGACAATGTTGAAACTGGTGATGGCACATCCATCAAGGCCATGCCCGAACAAGCATCCAGCCCCAAACCTTACCGGTCGCCGTATCATGTCTATTCCATCTTAATCGGCACATTGCTTCTCTACATCGCCTCTGTGATTTGTGTGAAGGATGGACTTTATTCGAAGGCCACGCACCGCAAGATTTGGAATGTTCTGCTGACCATCACCTTCTTGGTTTCCTGTTTGCTGGGGTTGTTGTTGGCCATTTTCCTTTTCCACGGATATAGACCCGAAGCGTACCTCACTTTCTTGAAGCTGCATGTGTGGTTCGGCATTGCGATGACGCTCATTGCGCTGTTCCATGCTGCTTGGCACTGGAATTATTTCAAGACTCTTTTCAAAAAGAAGAACTAAAACACCTATCTGGGGAAGATGAAACTGAAGTTCAGCAGAAAGATGTCATGGCGATGGACCATCATGGACACGTACCTTTTGCGCAAGTTCATCGGTTCTGTATTCTATGCCATTGCCCTACTGATGACGATCATCATCGTTTTCGACATCTCGCAGAACATGCAGTATTTCAGCAACACCACTGCGAAAGAGGTCATTACGGGGTATTACCTTAATTTCATCCCCTATTTCGTTACCTTGTTCTTCCCGTTGTTCACCTTCATTTCGGTCATCTGGTTCACCTCAAAATTGTCGGAGCGCAACGAAATCATCTCCTTTTTCAACGGAGGGGTAAGTTTTTACCGTTTCATTGTGCCCTATATTGTGGGGGCCATCTTATTGGGCATCTTCTGTCTTTTCCTGTCAAACTTTGTGGTTCCAGATTCCAACGCACGGCTCAACGAATTCAAGGATCAATATTTCCATGGCAAAAAAGGGGTCGTTTCAACGCCCATCACGCAGCGGAATTTTCATTTCAAGAACACCAAGGACTCGTATGTTTATGTACAGAACTGGCGTAAGGCCGCACTGGCAGGCGACAAGTTCACCTACGAGATTTTCGGGAAGGAGAACGTCTCCTACAAGTTGAGCGCTGACCGCATCACATACGACACCTGTCGTATGCGGTGGCATCTGTACAACTATCAGGTACGCACCTTCGATGCGGAAGGCAACGAGAACTTATTAACCGGCAGGCAGTTAGACACCACTTTCAACTTCGAGCCAGCAGACTTCAGTCCGGACGTATCGACAGCGAGCACCATGAATTACCGCGACCTCAAAAAGTTCATCCGCAAGGAGCAGGAAAAAGGCTCCTCGTTAGTAAAAAGCTACCAGATAGAGCAGCACCGGCGTGTGGCCAATCCCGCCTCCATCGTGGTGATGACGCTGTTAGGGTTGTGCGTGGCGGCACGAAAAACGCAGCGCGGCATCGGAGTCCACCTTTTCATCGGGATGTTCTTTGTGTTCACCTTCATTTTCATGCAGCAGGTATCAACCGTCTTCGCCGTGTCGGAGTCGCTGTCGCCGGCGATGGCTATTTGGCTACCCAACCTCATCTACCTGGGTATCAGCGGATTTTTACTTTTTACCATTCCCAAATAATGCAACTAACAATATCCATTCAATATCATGTCAATCATCGTAAATAAAGTATCGAAGCAGTTCGGCAAACAGTGGGCCTTAAAAGATGTGAGTTTTGAGGTCGGCAAGGGAGAAGTGGTCGGTTTTCTCGGTCCCAACGGGGCCGGAAAGTCCACCATGATGAAGATTATCACCTGCTACCAGCCACCCACCAGCGGCGACGTGAGCGTATGCGGGCTTGACATTTGGAACGACTCGTTAGAGCTTCGGAAGAAAATCGGCTACCTGTCGGAAGCCAACCCTCTGTATATGGACATGTACGTGACCGAATTTCTCCGATTCATCGCTGGACTGCGCCAAGTGCCGCTGTCAAAACGCAAACAACGAGTGGACCAGGTCATCGAGATGACCGGACTAAAACCCGAAATGCACAAGCAGATCGGCCAACTGTCGAAGGGCTACAAACAACGTGTGGGTCTGGCGCAGGCACTCATCTCCGACCCTGAGGTGCTGATTCTGGACGAGCCCACCTCCGGCCTCGACCCTAACCAACTGGTCGGCATCCGCAACCTCATCAAAGAGTGCGGAAAAACCAAGACCGTACTGCTTTCCACGCACATCATGCAGGAAGTAGAGGCCATGTGCAGCCGCGCCATCGTCATCAACAAGGGCGAAATTGTGGCCGACGCCACTTTGGAGACCTTGCGCGAGCAGGCCGCCCAACGCGGCATCAAGAATGCCTCTATTGAAGAATTGTTCCACGTCCTCACAAAGAATCCTTCTTTAAAATAATACTTTATTGATCATCAATAATTTAATAATATAACACCATGAAAAGACGCCTTACATTCATCATCGGGATGCTGCTCTGCACGACATTTTTTTCGCTACATGCCCAAGATGATAATGAAGACCCCTGCGTACAGAGTTACCCCAAGTCGGTAGTCAAGCAGTTCCAGAAAGCCCGCGACCTACAAAAATCAGGGAAAAAGTCGGATGCCAATGTCATCTATTATGAGATTTTGGAGGAGTACCCGGAGCATTTGGAGGTGAACTATTACCTGGCACTGAGTTATTTTCTGCCCATCAAAATCAACGGATATTATGTTGATAGTGAGCGGGATGCGAAGAAGGGAATAGAGGCTGCCAACCGTATGGCGGCAGTGTGTCCCGAGTACAAGATTGAGATACATTACTATGCGGCGCGGGTGGCTTGGCTGATTGAGGATTTCAACAATGCCATCAAACATGCGCAGATTCTGCTCGACAATCCCGACTTAGTGAAAGACGAGGAGCAGCTTGTTCATGCGGAGCAGATCATCAAGTCGTCGAAAGTGTTTGCTCAGCTGCTCAACAATCCGGTGCCATTCGACCCGAAGCCGGTATCGGGCATTTCGACGAAGTACGATGAGTACTTGGCGACCATCTCGCCCGACGGGGAGTATTTCTACTTCACGCGGCGGCAGCCCTACACGCAGCAGACCGCTTTTGGCAACGAGACCTCAGACCGCGAGTTCTTCTCGTACAGCCGACAAACTGGCAACGGCGGCTATGAGACCGGCAAGCCCCTGCCCTACCCCTTTAACGAATCAAGCGGCGAGGGCAGTCCCACCATCAACTTGGCCAACGACATGCTCATTTTTGCCGCAGTACATGAGGTGCGGGGGAAAGACGAACAGGGCAAGGAGTTCACGTATCCCAACTACGACCTGTTTTTCTCGAAGTGGAACGGCTTGGAGTGGTCGGAACCTCGCTCGCTGGGCGACAAGGTGAACCGTGAGAACTCATGGGAGTCGCAGCCGACGCTCAGCTCCGACGGCAACATCCTCTTTTTCGCCTCCGACCGGCCGGGAGGGTACGGCGGCTCCGACATCTGGATGAGCGAACGCGATGCCAACGGCAACTGGCAGACTCCCGTCAATCTCGGCCCCATCATCAACACCAAAGGCAACGAACGGTCACCGTTTCTCCACACCGACAGCCGCACCCTCTACTTCTCTTCCTCCGTCTCCGATGCCCGCCCAGGCCTCGGCGGCATGGACATCTACTACGCCAAGCTCGATGAAAACGGCAAGTGGAGCAAGCCCGTCAACATCGGCTACCCCATCAACTCGGAGAACGACGACGTGGACTTCTTCGTCAGTCTGGACGGCAAAA
The DNA here is from genome assembly GCA_045130235.1 of Bacteroidales bacterium. Classification (GTDB taxonomy): domain Bacteria; phylum Bacteroidota; class Bacteroidia; order Bacteroidales; family WCHB1-69; genus UBA1756. The sequence goes on along the minus strand of JBGUPJ010000021.1, from coordinate 67,661 downwards.
CCGCCTACTTCTCATCCAACAACCTCGAATCCGAAGATTGGAACATTTACGAGTTCTCTCTGTACGAGGAGGCCCGTCCCAAAAGCATGGTGATTGTGAAGGGAACGGTGAACACCGACGACCACGAGCTGGTGAGTGCGGTGGTGGAGCTGCGCGACGAAGAGTCGAACATCATCGCTACCACCACAGCCAATACCAACACTGGCCAGTATGCGGTGGCCGCACAGGTGAACCAAGAGAAACCGCAGAATTTGATTGTCAACATCAAGCAGGAAGGGTACGCCTACGACACCAAGATGGTGGTTGTGGATCCCGAACCTGCACCGGTGCTCACCTCCGATGCGGAAGTGAAACGCATTGAGATAGGCAAGGTGTGCGACCTGCACGACATCTTCTTCGCCACCAACTCCTACACACTGACCGACGAGTCGAAGCGGCTGATTGACCTCTTCGCCGACTTTTTAGAACACAATCCCACCGTAAAAGCCGAAATCCAGGGTCACACAGACAATATCGGCAACGACAACGACAATCTGATTCTTTCCGACAAGCGTGCACAATCGGTTTATAACTATTTGATAGAAAAAGGAATACCCAAGAACAGAATTCGTTATAAAGGTTATGGCGAAAGCAAACCCATCGCCACCAACAACACCGAAGAAGGACGTGCCAAAAACCGTAGAACTGTATTTTTGATTTATGAACGATAATCCATCTACCTCTCCCCTGTTGAGCAAACCCATTCTCGAGGGCAAGCACCCAGCCATACAATTATTATATATGGTAATGCTGGTCTTCGGATGTGGGATTATCATCAGCATTGTGGGAATGCTGATTGCTTACGGCATTTGGGGGCAGAAAGTGGAGCATCCCGACGCCCACTACTATCGTTTCTTGCAGGTATTCAATGCGATAGGCGTATTTTTAGCCCCCGCATTATTGTTCTCGTACCTGCAGCAGAAGCGCTGGTTCTCTTACAATTGTGCCAACAAAAAGCCAGGACGGGCAGTGACGATGATGTGTGTAGCGGCGGCGGCCTGTTGCATCCTGCCGGTGGCGGGCGTGCTGGTGGAGCTTACCAAGGCCATTCCCTGGCCCGGTTTCATGTCGGGAGTGGAGGAATGGATGCATGAAAAGCAGGCTGCCAGCGACCGAGTTCTGGAACTAATGACCTCTGACACCCAAACTATCACACTGATACTCAATTTGTTGGTATGTGCTTTAGTGCCAGCGGTGTGCGAGGAGTTCTTTTTCCGGGGGACGCTACAGCAACTGATTCACCGCTGGTGCAAGAACACCCATGTCGCAGTGTGGGTTACGGGCTTCATCTTCAGTGCCATCCATCTGCAAATCGACGGGTTTGTAGCGCGCTGGCTGTTAGGGGCTTATTTGGGTTATCTGTTGGTTTGGAGCGGTTCGCTTTGGTTGCCCATATTGGCACACTTTTTGCATAATGCCCTATCCATTCTCATCCAACATATCATCCTCTCGCATGGCAACGTTTCCGAACCTGCCCTCCCTTTTTCCACCATCTTATCCGCATTCGTTGCCTTACTCTTTCTCACATTTCTTATCTATCTCATTTACAGAACTTCTCATAAAAAATCTCCCATCTCTACTTCATCATTTTAAAATTTTCTATGAATAATGCATAAAAATCAGTCATCTGATAAACGAAAACTCAATTTTATACGTTACAAAATATTTGTTACTTGCAATTAGGCATTTTTGAAAAAGAATTAGAGAAATAATCATGAACAATATGATACGACGCAGCCTTTTGATTTTCGGATGTCTGCTCATCCCTTACCTACTACTGGCACAGGACTCTGTACATGTTAATTTGCAGCAGGCCATTGAGATAGCATTGAACGACAATCCCACCATCAAGATTGCCAATCGCAACATTGAGTCGAAGAAATATTCTAAAGACGAACAGATTGCCGCATTGTTTCCGACGGTGTCGGGCAGTGGGAGTTACCAGCGTACGGTGAAGAAGCAGAAGATGACCATGGAGATGGGAGGCAATCCGATGACCATTGAGGTGGGAACCAGCAACAACTACTCTGCTGGTCTCAGTTTGTCGCTGCCCTTGGTAGCCGCACCCACCTGGTACAACCTGAAGCTTTCGCAATTGGATGTGGAAGCCGCGATGGAGAGTGCCCGTTCCTCCCGCATTTCGTTAGTCAACGAAGTGAAGAAAGCCTACTACGGCATGTTGTTGGCCAAAGACTCCTACCAAGTGCTGCTGGTTAATTATGAAAATGTAGAATATACCGCACAGAACATCAACGCCAAGTACGAGCAGGGGCTGGCCTCCGACTTCGACAAGCTGCGTGCCGACGTGCAGGTGAAAAACCAAAAACCGCAGCTCACCGCCGCGGAGAACACCGTGCAGCTCGCCACCATGATGCTGAAAGTTCTCATCGGGGTGGATGTGAACGAGCCCATCATCTTCGATGGTCAACTGTCGGACTTTGAAAACGAGATGCTCAGTTACCAAGTACCTGAAGCACAGAACGTATCCCTGTCGAACAATAGCGACCTACAGCAGCTCGACTTGTCGAAAAACAGTCTTGACATGAGCGTGAAACTCATCAAGGCATCGGCTTGTCCCACATTGGTTTTCAGCGGAAGTGCGCAATACATGACCATGTCGAACGACTTCAAGTTTGCCGACTACAACTGGTTCCCCTACGCAGTGGTAGGATTGTCGCTCAACGTGCCCATCACCTCGTGGATCGGCACCTCCTACAAAATCAAAGAGACCCGTTTAGCGATTGAGAACTTGGATGAACAGCGGAAATATGTGGAGAACAACCTGCGGGTGAGCGTGAACAACAACCTGTCGAACATCCGCAACGCTTTGGAAGATGTGACCTCCAACAAGGAGACGATGATGCAGGCGCAGCGGGCATACGACATCGTGCAGAAACAATTCGAGGTGGGAATGGCCACCTGGTTGGACCTCAACTCGGCCGAACTGGCCCTCACACAATCGCAGCTGCTGTACCACCAGTCGATTTATAACTTCCTGACCGCCAAAACCGAATTGGAGGCGCTGATGGGACAAGAAAAATAGTGAATAACAAGACATTATTATAATATGAAAAACATCACAAAAAATCTCATGCTTTTGGCACTCGTCTCCGTTATGGCAGTCGGATGCAGCAAGAAAGAGGAAAACAAGGCCGAGGCCACCCAGAAGGAACAGCAGGTGACACTAGCACAGGTCACCACAGAAGATGTTGACCAGCTGTACGAATACACGGCGGTGGTGCAGGCCGAAGCCACCAACAACATCGCCCCCACTATTGCGGGCAGAATCGATGCCATCTATGTGGAGGTGGGCGATATGGTGAAGAAAGGTCAGAAATTGGTTTCCATGGATGCCACCAACGAGGCCAACCTGAAGACGCAGCTCGACAATATGGAGACCTCCTTCAAGCGCATTGACGAGCTCTACAAAGCGGGCGGCATCTCCAAGTCGGACTGGGACGCGCAGAAGGCGCAGTTGGATGTGCTCCGCAGCAACTACCAGAACACCATCGTCAACACCACCCTCACCAGCCCGCTGAACGGTGTGGTGACCTTACGCAACTACGACAGCGGCGACATCTACGCCGGCAATCCGATTCTTCAGGTGCAACAGATTACCCCTGTGAAAATCCTCATCAATGTGTCGGAGAGCCAATACAAGCAGGTGAAATTGGGCATGACCGCCAAAGTCAAAATTGAGGTTTTTGAGGATGAAGAATTTACCGGCAAGGTGACGCTCCTCTACCCCACCATTGACACTCGCACTCACACCTTCCCGGTTGAAATCACGCTGTCCAATGCCAACGCCAAGATCCGTCCGGGCATGTACGCCCATGTCACCATGAACTACGGAACAGCGCAGCATGTGGTCATTCCCGACCAGTGCATCATCAAGCAGCAGGGCTCCGGAGACCGTTATGTATATGTATATCAGGATGGTAAAGTTTCCTACCAAAAAGTAACACTGGGCCGTCGCATGGGCGACCGCTACGAGCTCACCTCCGGTGTGGAGAGCGGATCATTTGTGGTAACTACCGGCCAAACCAAGCTCAACAACGGAATGGCAGTCAAGGTGAAGAACCCGGAAGTGCTTTCAGCAGGCAACGAGACAACCGTTGAGGAGTAGTTTCAGAAAAAATTTCAAAAAAATTGAAACAAAAGTAGGAAACGGCCGTAAAAAAATCGAATTAAAAATATAACCTTTGCAATCTCAAATCTAAAAACACAATGCGCCGTTTATCTTCTTTATTTACAAAAGAAATCGCAATTGATTTAGGGACTGCCAACACCATTATTTTGCTCAATGACCAGTTGGTGGTCAACGAGCCTTCCATTATCGCCCTTGATAAAAACACCAAACAGGTGAAGGCAGTGGGCACAAAAGCCCAGATGATGCATGGCAAGACCCACGAAGAGATTCAAACCATTCGTCCGCTGAAGGATGGCGTTATCGCCAATTTCCAAGCTACGGAAATGATGCTCAAAGAGTTCATCAAGGCAATGCCTGGCTTGAAAGGCCATCTGTTCCCGCCAGCTCTTAAAATGGTTATCTGTATCCCCTCTGGTATTACAGAGGTGGAGAAACGCGCCGTGCGCGACTCGGCTGAACAGGCTGGAGCGAAAGAGGTGCGTCTCATCCATGAACCGATGGCCGCTGCCATTGGTATAGGTCTGGATGTGTTGAATGAAGACGGAAACATGATTGTTGACATTGGAGGTGGTACCAGTGAAGTGGCGGTCATCGCGCTCGGTGGTATCGTGACCTGCCGTTCCAGCAAAACTGCTGGCGACGAGTTCAACGACAACATCATCGACTATATGCGTCGCAAACACAACCTTTCCATCGGAGAACCTACGGCCGAACGTATCAAGATCAAAGTCGGCTCGGCTATTGAGGACTTGGAAGACCCGCCGGAAGACTATGAGGTTCAAGGACGTGACCTTGTGCAGGGACTTCCAGTATCGGTGAAAGTCAACTATCGGGAGATCGCCCAAGCATTGGATCATTCCATCTCTGAAATTGAGAGTGCCATCAAGAGCACGTTGGAGAGTACACCTCCGGAAATGTGTGTGGATATTTATAAGAATGGTATCCACATCGCAGGTGGTGGCGCACTGCTACGCGGTCTCGACAAGCGTATCTCACAGATGACCCACCTCCCCGTGCACATCGCAGACAACCCGCTGATGGCTGTCGCACGAGGCACAGGCATCGCCCTCAAGAACATCGACAAGTTCCCCTTCCTGATGAAATAAAAAAACATACGATAAGCCAGGCCGCCCACCAGCGGCCTTTTTTTATCCTTCGTCGCCCTTATTTCGCAAAATTATTCTATCTTTGCAAATCCAGTTGGAAGTATTTATATGTCTATAATAGAAGAAGTTAGCAGATACAAATCGGTAGCCGTTGTAGGGATGGAGAAGAACACCGGAAAGACGGAGTGCTTGAATTATGTGCTGCGGGGATGCAGTCGCATGGGGCACACGGTGGGGGTGACTTCTATCGGCATTGACGGGGAGAGCTGCGACCAGGTGACCCGCACCGCCAAGCCTGAAATCACACTGACCGCCGGCACGTTGTTCTCCACCTCCGAGAAGTTCTATCATGCCCGCCGGCTCACCGCTGACATACAGAAACTTTCGGACTGGCAGACGGCACTCGGCCGCCTGGTGACCGCCCGGGCCGTCACTACCGGCAAGGTCATCCTGTCGGGCCCGGTGACCACCGGACTGTTGCGCGAAGTCATTGTGGAATTGCAGGCGTTAGGAGCGACCACCGTTCTGGTCGACGGCGCCCTATCCCGCAAAAGCCTCGCCTCACCCGCCATCACCGACGCCATGATCTTGGCCACCGGCGCGGCGCTGTCCACCAATATGCAGGAGCTGGTGCGCCAGACCCGCTTCATCTACGACCTGCTGCACCTGCCCTCCATCGACCTGCCCTGTACCACACAACTCGCCAGCATCGAACAGGGCATCTGGGCCATCACGGAAGAGGACACTCCCGTGAATCTGGAAATCCCATCCGCACTTCTGTTGCAGCAGCAGAAAGAGAAACTCTACCGACATGGCAACCGGATTTTCGTGAGCGGCGCAGTGAGCGACAAGCTGCTCGACACCCTTCGGGTGCAACCAGAAGCCGCCCACACCGAACTGATTATCAAAGACTTCACCCGTGTATTCGCCTCCCCGCAGGCCGTACGGGCCTATCTGCAAAAAGGCGGCAAAATATCAGTGCTACGCCAACCCAAACTGCTGGCCATCAGCATCAATCCATGGTCGCCGAATGGCTATACCCTTCACAGCGACAAACTCCGCGAGACACTTATGGACGTGGTGGATGTGCCAGTAGTGGATGTGCGCCAACAGGAGAACATCGAATAATTTGCCCAAACTCCACCATTTCCGAATTTATTAGTATCTTTGCACCCAAACGAAAAACTAACATGCCCGATTACAACACTGCTCGTAACAAATTAGAAATCAGAGAATACGGTCGGAATATCCAGAAGATGATCGAACAGGCCGTCACCATTGAGGACCGCCAAAAGCGCAATGAGGCTGCAAAAGCCATCATCAAGGCAATGTCGATGATTTCGCCATCGCTGGCTTCTGGCACCGCAACCAACCCGCCCACCAACAACAATGCACAGCCCGACCCGCAGCTGCAAAAGCTGAAGGACTCACTGGACTACTGGCAGAAGCTGTGGGACCATCTGATTATCATATCCAACTACCAGCTCGACATTGACTCACCTTTTGCGAAGCCTGAGAAAGAGAAGGAAACCGTACACATCATTCCGAAAAGCGAATACAAGAAAGCTGGCATACGTGTACGCTCGTACGGACGCTATCTGGACCAGATGATTCAGACCGTCACGGAGTACCCGGACGGCCCCGAGAAGCTGCAACTCACAAAAGACATCGCCAACCAGATGAAGAAACTCTATCTGACCTGGAACCGCGACACAGTGGAAGATTCGGTCATTATCAGCCAGTTGTATCAGCTGTCGGACGGCAAGCTGACCTTACCTGAAGATTTCACCTTCAACACCATCACCGACCTGCCGGCCACCAACACGGCACAGCCAGCCAAAAAGAAGAAAAAACGCAAGAAAAAGCGCAAAAACACGGCTACTGAAAGCTTATGAACATCATTGAAGTAGAGAATATTACCAAGAGTTTCGGACAGCACAAGGCGTTAGACAGCCTGTCGCTTTCCATCGCCAAGGGACGTATCTTCGGTCTGCTGGGACCTAACGGCGCGGGCAAGACCACCCTGATTCGTCTGCTGACCTGCATCAACACTGCCGACAGCGGAGAGATACGTTTTCTCGGCCACCCCCTCACCGCCGCCGACGTTTCCAACATCGGCTACCTGCCGGAAGAACGCGGGCTTTACAAGAAGATGAAAGTGTCGGAACAGGCGATTTATATGGCCCGCCTGCGCGGAATGTCGAAACATGATGCCACAGAGTCGCTGCTCCGCTGGTTTCATAAACTTGGCATAGAGTCGTGGTGGAACCGGCGGGTTGAAGAGCTGTCGAAAGGCATGCAGCAAAAGGTGCAATTTATTGTGACGGTTGTGCATAACCCCGACTTCCTCATTTTCGACGAACCCTTCTCGGGCTTCGACCCCATCAATGCCGAGCAGCTGAAAAAAGAGATTCTGGAATTGAAAGAAAAGGGCGCCACCATCATCCTCTCCACCCACAACATGGCATCGGTGGAGGAGATTTGCGACGACATCGCCCTCATCAACAAAGGGAAAGTCATCATCGAAGGAGCTGTCAACGAGGTGCGCCGCAACTTCCGGCAGAACCGCTACCACATCACCTTCGAGGGACAGCCCGACATTTCCGACCTGCCCGCATGGATGCAGCTGGTAGGCCGCACCAACGATGATACCACCACCACCTGGCAGGTGCTACTCACCAACGGGCATTCCTCCAACGAACTCCTGCAGCACTTTATCGCTCGTCATTCCATCCTCAGCTTCGGAGAGGTACTCCCGTCCATGAACGACATTTTCATCCACACGATCCAGTCACAAAACGAAAACCATTAGCCTGTCATGAAAAAAATATTGGTCATCATTTCGCGAGAATTTCTCACCCGTATCAGAAAGAAATCGTTCATCCTCACCACCTTACTCTTCCCCATCGTCATGGTGGTGCTGATGATGGTGCCCTTGTACCTCGACAAGCACACCGAAAAGACCTGCACGGTATATGTGTTGGATGACAACAACTATTTCATCAACAAATTTCACAACACCGCCAAAATCAAGTTCGAGTATCCAAGTGGGGAGCTGGAGGGACTTCAAAAGCGGTGTGTGGACGGCGAATGTGACGCGGTGCTGCATATCCTTGGCGGCTCGCAGTCGAACCGTGCCAACCTTTTCTTTTACAAAGACCCGCCATTGAACTTGAAAAACGGCATTGCGGAACAGATGGACGAGGTGATGTTCGACCGTGCCTTACAACAGGAGTTCAACGTGGACGTACAGCGGTACAAAATCGTTAAAGAGAGCTCACACAGCGACATACAAACCCTGCAAATCAACGAGGACGGCCGGGTCAAGGAGAAAAGTGTGGAGATGAACCGTATCATCGGTATCATCTGCGGCATCCTCATCTACTTCTTTGTCTTCACCTACGCCAACCAAGTGATGCGCAGCGTGATAGAGGAAAAATCGAACCGTATTATCGAGGTGATTGTATCATCGGTGAAGCCCTTTCAGTTCATGATGGGGAAAATTGTCGGGGTGGCGCTGGCCGGACTGACCCAGTTCGTGGCGCAGATTGCCATCATCATCTTTCTATTATTTTCCATGGGAAGCTTCATTCCTCAATTGCTGTCTGATGATTCCACCGCGGAGGCCATTGCGCAAAACGGCAGCGATTTTGCGGGAGCAACAGTAGCCTCCAACAATGATGTTTTCGCCAGTATTTCAAGCTTTTACAACATCCCCTTCGGCACCCTCATCGTCTGCTTCCTGTTCTTCTTCATCATCGGTTATTTGATGTACGCCGCCCTGTATGCGGGAGTGGGTTCGGCCACCGACAACGAGACCGACTCCAACCAGCTGGTGCTTCCCATCAGCATACCCCTGATCATCTCCTTGATTGTGATTGTGAGCGGTATTTCCCCGCAACACGAGCTCATCCGCTGGCTGTCGTTCATTCCGTTTACCTCCCCAATCGCCATGCTTTACCGCATTCCGTCAGGTGTTCCTCTCTGGGAGCTGCTGATGTCGGGCGGCATTCTACTCCTCACCTTCCTTCTCTGCACTGCCTTCGCCGCCAAGATTTACCGCATCGGTCTGCTCACCTACGGTAAGAAAGTCTCTTGGCGGGAACTGATGCGCTGGGTTCGGATGCGATAACTCTAAATTATTGTTTTTTTTATAATTAGGGCGGCCCGGCTCCCTGCGGTCGCCGTCGGGCTATACGCTCTACGTCGCTTCGCTCGTGCCGCTCCTATCCCTGCCGCGACAGAGGTGGATGTCCCCAACAATTCAACAATTCAACAAAACCCTCCCCACCCTGTTATTTTTCCAAAGAATAATTGTAATTTTGTCGGCTTAAAAAACCCTACCTTCAAAAAACCGTAAGATGCCGACGATCAAGGAGATTGCAGAACATATCAACACGCTCGACTGCCGCCTCGCACGCCCCGACCTGCAAGTGTCGGAGCTGCTGTACGACAGCCGCCGCCTACTGCGGCCCGAGCGCACGCTCTTCTTCGCCATCCGCACCCCACAACACGACGGCCACCAGTACATCGCCACGCTCATCCAAGAGGGCGTGCGCAACTTCGTGGTCACCGACCCCGCCGCACTGCAACAACCCGCCGACGGGTGCAACTTCCTCCTGGTAAACGACAGCATTGCCGCCCTGCAGCAGGCAGCCGCCACCCACCGCCAACGATTCGACATACCCGTCATCGGCATCACCGGCAGCAACGGCAAGACCATCGTCAAGGAGTGGCTGACACAGATGCTGTCCGACAACTTCCACCTCATCGCCAGTCCCAACAGCTATAACTCACAGATCGGCGTGCCCTTCTCAGTATGGCAGATGCGGCCGCACCACAACCTCGCCATCTTCGAGGCCGGCATCTCCCGCCCCGGCGAAATGGAACGCCTCGCCCGCATCATCCAACCTACCATCGGCATCCTCACCAATATCGGCACCGCCCACGGCCAATTCTTCTCCAGCCAACAACAGAAATTAGACGAGAAACTACGGCTGTTCGACCATTGCAAAACCCTCATTTATTGTTGTGATGATAAACTGATCTCCAACACATTACAACAAGATAAATATTATTTTCTCCAAAAACTATCATGGGGGAAATCATCAGAAGCCACCTTCCATATCAGTCGCGAGGAACTGCGCAGCCACGACACCGCCATTACCCTCAACGACCACGACTTCATCATCCCCTTTACCGACTCCGCCTCCATCGAGAATGCCCTGCACACCATCGTGCTGATGCTCCACCTCAACTTCACCCCTGACCAGATCAACGAAAAACTCACCAGCCTCACTCCGATAGAGATGCGTATGGAAGTGAAAGAGGCTATCAATCAATCGGTTGTAATAAACGACACCTATAGTCTCGACTTCAATTCGCTACAGGTAGCCCTCGACTTCCTGAAATCGCAGATTCGGTACAAGAAAAAAAGCGTCATCCTGTCCGACTTCGCTCAAATGGGCAAGTTAGACGATAATGACTATCTGGAAATCAATCAGTTATTAAAAAACAACGGTATCACCAAGATGATTGGCGTGGGCACCGAGCTTTGCGCCCACCAGCATCTTTTCGACATCAAGTCACAGCATTTTTACCCTACCACCTCCGCACTGCTCGAAGCGCTGCCGCAGCTCACTTTCGCACAGGAGGCCATCCTGGTGAAAGGCGCCCGCAGTTTCCAATTCGAGCGGGTGGTGGATGCCCTCAAACTCCGGTCGCATCGTACCGTGCTGAATGTCAGCCTGCCCGCACTGGTCAACAACCTCGCCTACTACCGGTCGAAACTCCAACCGAGTACCAAGATGGTGGCCATGGTGAAGGCGCAATGCTACGGCCTTGGTGACGTGGAACTCATCAACGAGCTTCAGTACCACCACATCGACTATCTGGCGGTGGCCTACACCGACGAGGGGGTGAACCTGCGCAAAAAGAACATCAAGCTGCCCATCATTGTGCTGGGCGCGGAGGGAGAAAGTTACGATATGATGATCGACTACCAGCTGGAGCCTGAGATTTTCAACCTGTACTCGCTGCACGAACTGGAGCGCGCACTGGAGCGCCGTCCCGACATCGAGCAGGTGAACATCCATATTAAGATTGACACGGGCATGCACCGTTTGGGATTCCGGCAGGAGCAGCTGCCGGCGTTGGCTGAGGCCTTGTCGCGCAATGCACGCCTAAGGGTGGCCTCCGTCTTCTCGCACCTCGCCGCCGCCGAAGATCCCTCACAAGATGCGTTCACCCTTTCACAAATCGACTATTTCAGCACGGCTGCCCGCGACCTCGAGGGGCGCATCGGATACCCCATCCTGCGGCACATCGACAACAGCGCCGGCATCACCCGCTTCCCGCAGGCGCATTTCGACATGGTGCGGCTCGGCATCGGACTGTACGGATTTTCGTCGGTAGCCGCCGACCGGCCCCACCTGCAGCATGTGGTCACCCTAAAAACCGTCATCACCCATGTGGAGACCATTGGAGCCGGCGAAACCGTAGGGTACAACCGCACCTATATGGCCGAAAAACCAACACGTGTGGGCATCCTGCCCATCGGCTATGCCGACGGTTTCCCGCCGGAACTCAGCAACGGCGTGGGCAGTGTGGTGGTGAACGGCCGCCGCGCTCCCATCATCGGCAAGATATGTATGGACATGACCATGATCGACCTCACTGGCATCGACGCACGAGAGGGCGATGATGTGATCGTTTATGGGGAAGATAATCGGATTGACGACATCGCCGCCCGAATCGGCAAAATCCCATACCACCTGCTCACCGCCATCTCGAAGCGGGTGCAGCGGGTGTATGTGATGGAATAGCGAGATTATCCCCTACCCTACAATACCACGTTTACAATTTTCTTCGGAACCACGATGACCTTCTTGGGCGTTTTGCCGTCGAGGTAACGCTGCACATCGGGGTCGGCCATGATGGCGGCCTCGATCTCTTTGGGCTGCATGTCGGCGGGGAACACACGCTGCAAACGCACCTTGCCGTTGAAGGAAATCGGATACTTGGCGCTGCTCTCCACGAGGTACGACTCGTCGAACTTCGGGAAGGTGGCATCCACCACGCTGCCGGCGTTGCCCAGCAGGTGCCACAGCTCTTCGGCCACGTGCGGCGCATAGGCGGCAATCAGAATCGCCATCGGCTCCACAATCTTCCGCTTGTGGCACTTCTGGTCGGTGAGCTCATTCACCGCAATCATAAACGTGCTGACCGCCGTGTTGAACGAGAATCGCTCGTTGTCCTCGGCCACCTTCTTGATGGCCTTGTGCAGCGACTTGTACTCCTCGCGGGTCGGCTCGTCGTCGGTGACGCAGAACTCGTTGTTGCTGTCGTGATACAGTCTCCACAGTTTCTTCATGAAACGGAACACGCCCTCGATGCCGTTGGTGTCCCACGGCTTCGACAACTCGATGGGACCGAGGAACATCTCGTACAGACGCAACGTGTCGGCACCGTACTTCTCCACAAGGTCGTCGGGATTCTGCACGTTGTACTTCGACTTCGACATCTTCTCAATTTCCCATCCGCAGATGTACTTTCCATCCTCCATCACAAACTCCGCATCCGCATACTCGGGACGCCAGGTTTTGAAGGCTTCCGTGTCGAGCACATCGTTATGTACAATGTTGACATCCACACGGATAGGCGTCACCTCGTACTGGTCTCTCAGGTTGAGCGACACGAACTTGTTGGTGCCGTTGACACGATACACGAAGTTGGTGCGCCCCTGAATCATACCTTGATTAATCAGTTTCTTGTAGGGTTCTTCTTTGCATACGATGCCAAGGTCGAAGAGGAACTTGTTCCAGAAACGGGAGTAGATAAGGTGGCCGGTAGCGTGCTCGGAGCCGCCCACGTACAAATCCACATCCTGCCAATATTCGTTTTTCTCTTTGGAAAGGAATTCCTTATCGTTGTGCGGGTCCATATAGCGGAGATAGTAGCCGCTGGAGCCGGCGAAGCCGGGCATGGTGCTGTATTCCATCGGGTAGCCCTGATAGGTCCAGTTGGCGGCGCGGGCCAACGGCGGCTCGCCCGTTTCGGTGGGCTTGTACTCATCGATTTCGGGCAGCAGCAACGGCAGCTGGTCATCTGAAAGCATATAAGGCATTCCGTTTTTGTAATACACCGGGAACGGCTCGCCCCAGTAACGCTGGCGGCTGAAGATAGCGTCGCGCAAGCGGTAATTTACTGTGCCATAGCCTATTCCCATTTCTTTCACCTTCTCAATGATGCACTTACCAGCCTCTTTCACCTTCATTCCGTTGATAAAGTCGGAGTTGACCACGATACCGTCTTTGGTCTCGAAGGCCTCTTTCTCGATGTCGCCGCCAGCGATGACCTCACGGATGGGCAGGTTGAAATGTTTGGCGAAGGCGTAGTCGCGGCTGTCGTGAGCGGGCACGGCCATGATGCCGCCGGTACCGTAGCCGGCCAGCACGTACTCAGCCACCCAGATGGGCACCTGCTCGTGAGTGAATGGGTTGACGGCGTAAGCGCCTGTGAACACACCGCTCACCTTGCGCACCTCGGTCTGGCGGTCGGTTTCGGAGCGGTTGCGTGCCCAGGTCACATACTTCTCCACCTCCTCTTTTCGGTCGGGTGTGGTAAGCTGCTCAATCAGTGAATGTTCCGGACAGAGCACCATAAACGAAACCCCGAAGATGGTATCGGGACGGGTGGTGAAAATGTCGAGGGTATTTTCGTTATTCACGATGGGGAAACGGATGAAGGCGCCTTCGCTGCGGCCGATCCAGTTGCGCTGCACCTCCTTGATGGAGTCGCTCCACTCCAAGGTTTCGAGGCCTTTGAGGAGACGTTCGGCATAGGCGGAAACGCGCAAAATCCACTGTTTCATCAGTTTGCGTTCTACCGGAAAGCCGCCACGCTCCGACACGCCGTTCACCACCTCATCGTTGGCAAGCACGGTGCCGAGTTTCGGACACCAGTTCACCCACGTGTCGGCGATATAGGCGAGACGGTAGTTGAGCAGGATTTCCTGCTGGTGGGTTTCGTCCATCGCGTTCCACTCGGCGGCGGTGAACTCCAGCGGTTTGGTTTCTGCGGCATGGACACCCTCAGTGCCATTGGCGGCAAATTTCTCCACTAACTCACTGATAGGACGCGCCTTATCAAGTTCTTGGTCGTAATAATGGTTAAAGAGGCGGATGAACACCCACTGCGTCCACTTGTAGTACTTGGGGTCGGCGGTACGCACCTCGCGGTCCCAGTCGAACGAGAAGCCGATCTTGTCGAGTTGCTCGCGGTAGCGGGCGATATTCTGGCGGGTGGTCACGGCAGGGTGCTGACCGGTCTGTATGGCGTACTGTTCGGCGGGAAGGCCGAAAGCGTCGTAGCCCATCGGGTGCAGCACGTTGAAGCCCTGCTGGCGTTTGTAGCGGGCGTAGATGTCGGAAGCGATATAGCCGAGGGGATGCCCCACATGCAGTCCGGCGCCGGAGGGGTAGGGGAACATATCCAACACATAGAACTTCGGTTTGGAGGAATCTTCCTCCACATGGTAAGTTTTTTGCTCGCGCCACTCCTGCTGCCAGCGCTTTTCCACTTCTCTAAAGTTGTAATCCATAATAACTTATGATAATTTTATTGCCATAAAAAAGAGAGTGCAAAGATACAACAATTGATTTACAAAGTTCATCTTGTAGGAAAGATTTAAAGTTAGGCCACAAAATAGGGATTTGCAGGGCATCAAACTATCATTTATTTCACATCCTTTGTTGGAACAAAGCAAAATTTTACTATTTTTGCATTCTCATCATGACTCTCTTTATCTTTTGTATTTTATCATCTCAACATGCTCGTAATTTAGATAAAACGCATTGAAAATAAGGTTCTTATAATTTACACAATCAAAGCATTGGCTTTATTTTAGTCTGTCGAATTCTGGAAAAATTCTTATGTGAAATAAAGATAAATGCTTGCGCGCCAGCGTGAGTTTAATCTTTATTTCACATCAGTGGTTTTCCAGAGCCTGACAGATTGGCCAAGATTAGGCTCACGCTTTTTTGTGCCCTGCGATTACAAGCAAATTATAATAAACAACTTCAAGACCGATGGGCCGGATGGGATATAACACGGCAAAAAAATTATGGCAAGAAGAAGAAGCACCTATTTCTTTCCCACAGAGTATGACTATGAGAAAGCGAAACAACACCTTTATGATAAGATGTATCAGGATTATCATGATTCTGACAAACTTTATTTTGAGGGTCGGTATGGTGACGAATACGTTATTAGTATTATGGAGTATTGTTCAGATCCGAGATATGCGGCGAGTATCTGTGGTGAGCACAATGGGGAATACAAGTCTTATCCGTATGAATAATATTCACTGCAGTTTTTAAAATGACCTACTTAGAAGAACTCAAAGAAAAACGGAAGTCATCCCTGATTGTGGTTTGCACATTCGGGTTGGCTGCCCTTTTTATGGGAAATGTGCGTCCAATATGGATGAACAATCTTTTCGAGGGAACATCTTTCATGAAGAATGAGGGGCTTGCCTTTGTCCTGAAGGCAATGTCCTTCTTCTTTCTCGGTTTGCTTACTGCCGGCATTTTGTTCATTATCCACCTCATAAAGGTGATTTATTATTCTGTGGAAATTTCAAAACATCCATAATCATGGCCGTATTTGTAGCAAGCCGACTCTCAGGGAACGACAACATGGTGATGCCCGACCGATTGGAGATTGACGATGTCACGGGCGATGTGACTTTCTTCAAATGCACACCGGTCGGGTATTGCAAATCTGTATTGTTGCGTTCCAACATTGCCAGTGCCCATATCGAATCTGGTTTGCTTTTTGCCGACATCGTGATTGAAAGCACCGGAGGGAAAACCATAACAGCTCAAGGATTCTGGAAGAAAGATGCGAGGGAAGCGATGAGGTTGCTGGGGTAAAAGAAATAGTAAGTATGCAATGAAGTACGCAATATTTACCATCTAAGATAATCAACAAAACAATTTGAATATGTGTAAATTCAACAAACTTTTCTTGCTAACGGTATTGATAGGTTGTGTTCTCTTACCGATTAGTATCTTCGGTCAAGGACATGATTTGACGGCACTGCAAAAAGAGTATCCGTTATTGATGGAACGCTATGGCAATAGACTTGAAAGCCGTAGCGCACATTATATTTTTGCCATTGACATTTCCAGTTCTATGCAAGAATACGAGAATGTGGTGCGTCAAAGCCTTGCGACTTTTGTCAAAGCTGTGCCAGATGGGGACCAGATTACTTTGATTGCAATGTGTGATGAAAACAACACGAACTATGTCAATACAATAAAATGCATCAGCATTGATTCAGAAGTGCGTCAGTCAATTGTCTCTTCTATTACCTCATCGCAACTTAAGTTTCTCCGCAAAGGCGATCCCAGTGACGGCTCCGACGGCTTCACGATGACCTATAAAGTGCTGGAGGCGATGAATGTGGTCAATAGTAGTGACCTGACATTTGTTTATTTACTAACCGATTTTGAGTATTGGTCTCACAAAAACAAGTTCAATAAAACTTCAGAAAATTGGGCAAGCCTAAAGCCACTGCTTACGGAGAAGCACAGAGGCATGATGTGCAAATATGGTATTGAACTGAACTGTAATAAGGTAAGTCATCCCGAAGCAATTTTTAAGCCCGAATTGGATGATCTATTTGGTCCGTTGGACTATCAGCAGGCAAACTCGGCTGAAATATTAGCACAATGGTTTGGCCATATCATCAACGATATTCGCGCTCATAAAATCAATGCGATGCTGAAAGCTGATTGGAAGGAATATTTGGATAGTGTCAAGATCAGTTTGCAAAAGGATGGAAGAAATCTTAATGCCATAATCGAAGCTCCACAAAGCAAACTTGTTAGTGGTATATCTATGACGCTGACGAAAGGTGGTGGTGAATATTTGATTCCGATTACAGATGTGACGGCAAACAAAGGAAAAGACAACCTTTGGCATGCTAAAGTAGGGCATTATGAAACAAAGAATACATGGTATCCGTCATACATTAAAATAGATTCTTCTGATGCCATTGTGGCCGTGTCTTTCAACTCACCGTATGCAGAGGAAATTTCCAAGTTACAGAGTTTATGTCAGGAGAGAGCAGGAGCCCCCAATGCTGTGAAATTGAATCAAGAATTCACGTTGACCACACCGGCGGCGAAGGTGTGGAATGCGATCATCCCATTGTGGCTGTGGGTGCTGATAATTGCTGCCTTACTGCTTGTGATAGTGTCTGTCATCCTCAAATACATGCAGAACCTGAATGGAAAGACAATATACTTTGAGGTGAAGCGTAAGGTGGCAGGGAAAACAACACAATCTGTTGGCGAAACGAATTCGTTTCCATATTCCGTGGGAGCCGGAGGCAACTTGGCAATCCAAGGTGCCACATGGTTGCTGAAATTTACGACACGTCGTTATAATCCCATTTTGAACCCATTCAAAAAGACAGGCTATTATGTCACCCTCGAAGCCGGAGACTATGCAGGAATAGTAGACATGCTCACTGATGAGCAAATTGAGACCCTAAATACGGGGGATAGCACAATGTTGTTCAGGTACAAAAAGACTCCGATGGTGCGGATTGAAATAACAGAAGGTAACACCACCAATATCATTTCATTATCATAGAAACAGAAAAGAGAATTTAACATAAAAAAATTTAACAATATGAAAACTTATTTTATAGGACTTGGCGGATGTGGTTTGAAAACCGTTGCCGAGATTTCAAAACGTCTAAAAAAAGACTCTAACTCAAATTATGCAGAGGACTATGCCTTTACTTACATAGACACTGACATGTATACCGTGAATGCTCTCAATGAAACCGAGATAGTCATACCAGCTTCTGATTTTGTTGACATGGGTCCCACCGTTCCGTTGGCAATATATAACGAAGCACTCCATACCGAACATCCCAATGCAAACTCAAAACGGTTCTTGGAATGGGTTATTGATCAAAAGCCTGTACACATGACCTTGCCTAATCAGCCTTTGACCGACGGGGCAACAGCACAACGCAATGTGGGACGTTGTGGCATCTATCATTATTACAATGCAGTTGAGAATGAATTAGACAGAAAGATATCAAGATTCTCATCAATCACACCAAACGAGGATGGACGTCGGGATGTGGATATTTGGGTCGTGGCATCATCATGTGGTGGCACAGGAAGTTCGATGATACTTGACGTGCTGTATATGATAAATCGTATAGCTAATCCAATCGCATGTGGAGAACCGAAAGTGAAACTAGTGTTGTATATGCCGCAGGCTTTTGTGGAACTTAACAATGATAATCCCAACCACAAATTGAATGGGTATTCCTGTATGGAAGAAATCAACTTCTTCCGCTCAAATTATGAGGAAAATAAAAAACAAACATTTGAAGCTTTTGCTGTGCGTCCCACAAAAAAAGGAGACCCAATACTTGATTTTCCTCTTTTTCAGTTTATGATTCCTGTTTGCTCGGAAAACAACACCAGTTCAAGAATGACTGTGAATCAGCTTTATCCTACAGTTGCGGAGATGATATATTATCTGAATACTGGCAACGGTAAAAATAGCATGCAAAGTGATTTAAGTAATCTCCTTGTCCAGATATTACAGAAGTCCAAAGATACTCCGGGAATAACATCACAAATGGTGGGTTATGGTTTCCGTGCCATCAAAAAGGCCAACAATGAACTCAAAGATTATATGACCAAGCGTGCATTGTATGAAGTCGTCAATTACGGACTACTTGACAACAATCAACTTGACAATTTTAGCCAATTGCAAATGGATTTTGCCAACGAGACTATTTTGTCTAATTTGATTACTTTGCCCGAATCTATTACAGAAAATGATGTTACCTACAAATATGTTAATGCAACTACAATAAAGGATAATGATCTTCAAGACAAGCTGGAGGATCAAGTTAAAAAATATGTGAACAATTCAACCAAATACGATCAGGATGCAATAACTACAGATGTGATAAAGTCGCTCGACAATAAGTTGAATAGACTGCTGTCGGGAAATGATTTCGATGAAATCAAACAAAACGTGTATGCTCAGATCACTCAGAAAATTGACAAGAAGTTGAATGAATTCATTTTGGATTACGGTTTGCAGCATGCTTACGACATGCTGAACACCATAGATGATTTCTATTTGGAACCTCTTTGTAGACACATTGTCGCAACGATGCTCCCAAATGCCACAGCCCAAATCAGTTCGGCCAGTTCCGTTTGTTATACATATATCAAAGATGGATTCAGGAGGAGGAAAATGGCAACTGTTGCTCAATGTATTGATAAATACAAGAATGCCGTCGCGAATGCTATTTCATTAAAAATTGCCGCTCAAATTATCAATGACTTGACTGAGGCACCACGCGGATATTTAGAGAAATTGCGCAAAGGAGATAATAATGGAGCGGCTGGCATCAGGAATCTTAAGAAGTTATTGGATAACGACTGTATGGATTTCAAAGATGAATACGATGATTTGTCCAAAAAATTCCGTGCTACTTCCAATGATGCGATGACTGTATATCTTCCTTCTCTTGCTGATATTGCCACTGGAATGAACAAAAACGACTGGGCGGAGGACAATTTCTTTGATCAATTATACCAGGAAAGCATTCTTGAACAGAAAGATATGGAGATGGGATTGGGAAAAATAAAAATTCCAGTCCGCAACTCTAAAGACAGCAGAGGATTGAAAAACATTCTGGAAAAGATTGATATTGATAGGAATGTTTTTGTTAAAGTAATTAAAGAAAAATTAGTAAACTTGCCTCTCAACAAAGACCAGAAGATAATCAATCCTTTGAAAAAGTCAGTAGAGAGCCTTATTAACGACCCCAGCACAGCTGCAGGAGAATGGATAAATCAAAAGTTGAGCGAAGCTATATATAATCCCGCACTACTTCCAAAAGCATTTAAAAAGACAGCTGATCTGTTCAATAGTTTCAAGGATGTAAATCGTGTACCTGTTTTCTTCCCGCTTAGAGGAGGCAAACAGATGCCATCCACTGTAAGATTAATGTTTGTGGGTGACAATATTGATTTGGCAAAAGAGCTTGGTTTTGATTCTGCTAATAAAAAACAACAGCATTTTGTAGAAGATTCATCCATGAGTGACCGTTTTATGGTTATGAGGATGCCCGTTGGACTTGAATTCAACATGTACAAGTATTATCCTTATTATAAAACTTTCTACACTTCAGATACGTATAGACACAAAGTACGCAATAAAGA
The DNA here is from genome assembly GCA_045130235.1 of Bacteroidales bacterium. Taxonomy (GTDB): domain Bacteria; phylum Bacteroidota; class Bacteroidia; order Bacteroidales; family WCHB1-69; genus UBA1756. The sequence continues at coordinate 47,088 of JBGUPJ010000021.1, read as the reverse complement.
ATTTGGCTGCCACATTCACCAGACATTTAATGAATATGGTTTTAATTTACCACAAATGACGGATGCTGGATATTCTAATAGCAAAGGCATCTCTGAACAAATAGCGGAGAAGCGTGTTGATGCATTGGTCCGTTGTCTTTTCTATCAGCATGTATCGAATATTCTTCGTGAAACGGATAAGATGTCATACAACAAGTTGTTTGGTTTTACCGCTGCTCAACTTCAGTTTGATGACAGTGATTTGACCCCTGAAATGAGAGAATTATTAGGTATAGATTCTACCTCTGTAGCGTTGAAAGATCCCATGTTTGAACAGTTCATATCCTTTGACTTGGATTTGCAAAAACGCAATATCAAACTCCAAATGCGTCCAGTTCAAATCAATCCCAAAACAGGTTATCTTGAGGTAGATAGTAATACACCGAAGGTTTTTGAATTTGACAAGGATCATTTTGAGAAATGTGATGCATTTGTTGATCGACTGCTCACAATTCCAGCAGAGTTATTTTCTGTGGTAGACTATATGTCGAATAGATTTGCTATTGAAAATGATGAGCAGTTGCATAGGACACTAAATAATATCAAAACTGAAGCTAAACAAAGACTGATGAGAGCGAATGATCCATGTATTAAATTCGCATTTTGTTTACGTGTATGGTCTCAATACGACCCTCAAAACTCTTATTTGAAAGCTATCACTGACACCATTAACTCTCTTTAATCGCAAAAAATTTCTATTATGACCCCCCTTTGGATTGTGAATTTTTTGAAGGAGGACTCGTGTGAGTCCTTCTTCGAAAATTTCTGGAATGCCCATGTGCAGAATAGTCAACAAATAGTTGCCCCATTAAAGTTCTTCCATATCACGGATGGAACAGATGATAGTTTAACTCGTGAAGGGCTAAATGAAATAGCTTCAAAAAGACTAACAATGGACGAAGCCGATACGAAGGTCAAATTAATACCATCATTTAACCCAAATCAAGGCAATCGGATTAATGTGATTTTTATCGGTGACATCACCCAAGACAAGACAATAGAACGGTTTCACATGTGGGCAGCATATTTGAAGCAGCAGTTACTGATTCACCCATGGTTTTCGATTAACAGTATAGCTATGTTTGGCATCTTGTTGCGACCAGAGACTATAGCCATAGATGAAAATGTTATGAACAACCGTGTAAAAGGGTTTCTCAATGAGCTCAACACATTGGAACGAATGAGTATCAACACCCGGCCGTTCGACAGAGTGTTGTTCATACAAGCGCCTGTAACCACAGAAGGACGTGCAGCAGCCATAGATGCAATAAACTTGTCAGCATACCACATTGCCCGTACTAATGGACAATGTTTTAGGGATTATATGATTGATACACAATCTTATTTTGATGTTAATACCTCGGCGGTCTTTTACGAGACCAATGTTCAAAAGGGAATTGACGCATACAACTTAGGCTTGGTTATTCTTCAAGATTTGGTGTCCAGTGAGGACAAGGCTTTCCTGAATGTTGAAGAAGCAAAACGCTTTGTTGAGGATAATCAAGATTACACGAACTCTTTTACATCTTCAGCAATGTCCAAATATTTGGTTAGTGAATGCCCTAAAGTTCCAGCCTTTGACATTCTCAAACCGACTTGTCATCCTCTTAATTTATTTAAAATTCGTACTGTTTGGCAAGAGTATTATAATAAGTACATTGTAAAATTAAAGAGTGATTTGATCAATAAGGCTCAAAAAGAATTGCTTACTTTCGAAGACAATTATCATACTATGCTTTTTGACCGCCAACACAAATTTGTGACAGAACGCTCCGATTCTTTGCAAAATCTTGTTTTTCAGATGTTTTGCGACATTGGAAGCCATAGTCGTTTCAGACATATCGGTCTAAAACAGAGTCTTAAAGTATTAGAATACTTTAAAATAAAAATCAAGAATGCTTTTGAGGATAAAGAAAAGACAGAACAAGCCTTTAAATTGCCTGATAACTTGGAGAAAGCTATCGAAATTGCCTCGGCGAACGGAAAGACTTCAAAGCAAGTATTGGATGAACTCACCACACAATTAGAAAAATTGCCTGTATATAATCTATCAAGATTGTTGCGCACCACACTACTTGGCATTCTTGTAGGAATACCCCTATCTTTTTTCTTGTCGCCCGTAGCGTTAGTGACCATTCCCCTAATTGTTATGGCAGACATGATGATATTCAATTCAAAAGTAAAACATATTGAATCACTGAAAGACCAATATGTGGGAATGCGATTGCAAGAAATACGTGAACGCCTCAATGAGCAAATCCAACAATGTATTGACACTACGCAAAAAGAGATAAGACAGTATATCAAATGGTTGCACGACAAAAAACTCGTGTGGCTGCAAGAGAATCTATCCGTATTAGCTACTCCAAATACACAATTCAAGTTCAACAAAGTGTTTCAACCTCTTCTTGATGAAGCATTAAGCGATTCTCGCAGGCTTATTCCTGCACAAGACATTGATTTGAAAAGAAAGAGCAAAGATTTGTTGAAACCAGGCACTTTTGGACAATATCCTCTTACGGAAAATGTTCCTACGACACAGTTGAATTCGGTCGAAAATGGTTCACCTGTAAGCATTTTCGATCTTGTGAACAGAGAAAGAAGCACCGTCCAAGAGCTTGTGCAGAGACTTATGCATCAAGATGAAAATGTGTCTGGAGGAGAAGAAGAACAGGTTGATTTTCAGAAGCATAAAGGAATGCCAAATCGTTCAATGCTTTTACTGCTGGATGTTTCGGGGAGCATGTTCGGAGAGATGGATAGTTTAAAACAATATGTGAAAGATTTAGAAAGTCTTGGAGAAATAGAATGGATAGCCTTTGACGATAGGATTGTGTCTACAAGCCGCGACACGGATATTGAAAACCTGTCAAGTGGCGGTGGCACTTGTTATATCCCTGCTATACAGGAAGCTGTTGAGTGGCTGAAATCTGATAATTATGACGATATCGTTTTATTGAGTGATGGCGGTCCTTTCGAAACAATAGAGGATATTGTAAGTGTTGCACAGGCACTCAAACAGCCGCTCAATACCATTGCCGTTGGAGCTTCAGCGGCGGAAAAAATATTAATTGAAATAGCGCTTCAAACTGGTGGTGAGGAAATCACAGTGGCAAATTTTGAAGAAATCAGAGAGGCTGAAAAATGGAATAGTGAAATTCTCCCCCGATTGGCCATACTTGACAATGGTGATTATCCTTTCGGTGAACTGATGAAGCACACTCAGATTGCAGCATGTGCCAAGGCTTTACAAAAATTCACTTTGAAACAGCTGGAAGACAATACCTTAACCATACCCAAAATCTTTTCACAGTATATTTGCCCAAAAGGCTTTGAGGAATGGCTTGACTTCACTTCACAACGTAATATGCTGACTCAATCAGCTGCACCCCAGACTGATAGATTCTGTTTTTCCACCGTGAAAGAGCCTGGTATTGACAATATGGAGCAAAGCATTTCAATGATGTGCAATCACGCACTGCGGATGGATATCTCCGATAAAGAGCCTGCCATGATTGTCTCTTTGATGTCACTCAGACCTCTCTCAAAAATTGGGGACTTGCAGTGGGCTTCAACGATGAAACACTGTGACGAAACCATTAACGACATAGAAACTCTGAAAAGTTTGAAACAGGATGGTTACCCATTCCAAAATATCTACGATGAAGAAATAAAAATTAAATGACCACTTCCTATAATCTGTAGTCATGACTTCTCGACATTCTTTGACGGCAAAAGGATCATCTTTATCCATATGTAAAAACAGTATCCCCAAAGTATCCGATTCCAAAATTGTGATTGGAGATTTGATTCTACCTTCTTCCTATCTTTTCATGGTTCTCTACTATCCCCTGTTACTTATAACAAGAAACCTATTTGGCAGTTTTTCCCCATGGATTGTCGCTATAGCATACCCTATCATTCTCTTACTGCTAATTTTGGTCAAGAGGGGATACGTACATAGTAATCGTGATATTACTTGGATAAACATCATCAACAACAATGTTGGTTTAGGTTTTATAGACATTTGTATTGCTATTGTTGCAGTAATATTGCTGATACTCTCTATAATCGGTAAGATTTCCATGTTGTTTTTGCCAGTGCTGTTGTTTTCGTTAGTTGGGGTGATAGTTAATTCTTTTTTTTTCAAGAGAACACGTGTCGTGGAAGATCCCTATGAGGGCTGGAATGGCGATTGGCGCAAGCGGCGTTTCAGCCCCATCCCGCAAAATAGTAATGATATCATTGAGATACACTTTTCATGGGTGGACATATTAGCTAAAAAGAGGATAAAGGGAGATGACAGCACGGATGGCTTCACTATACAGCTGCCTCAGGCAGACTATGAAGGCACGAATCCTCGCGTTCGCGAAAACAATCCGTTCTTCAATCCTGGGTTACAATATGAGAATGATCGTGAGACATATACAAATATTGTTCTTGATGGTGTTGATAAAATCCTACAAGATGCGGGAGAGAATGATTGTTATGAGGATATGGCCTTGACACAAATAGTGAATAGCGCATACGAAGTTTGCAAGAGGTATAATTTGGCGGATTTTGAAATGTATGACCTTATTCTAATGTTCTGTCAGACAAGTGTCGAGTACAAAATTGATGATGAATGCGAGAGCATAAACAATATCGAAGAATACTATCGCTTTGCATCGGAGACTCTTTTTGATCGCACTGGTGATTGCGACTGCAAGGCCGTATTGGCATACAAACTTTTCGAATTACTTGGTGTATCTCCACAATTTGTCATTGTCAAGGCGAACTATAAGGATGAATATAACCATGCAGCCATCGTTCTACGTAATGATACAGACTCATGCGTATCCCTTCCTCCACAATACAAGGAATATGCGCCAGGGAAAGGTGTTTATTGTGAAGCAACAGCTGATGGAAATATGCACCCAGGAGACATTCCAGATGGGGTGGACTACACTTCAATGAAGTTTATAAACCGCAATGCCAAAGTATAAGACACCATTTTGTTCTGATATTCCAATTCATCATATACAATGCAAGCAGATAAATATATACCCACACCCATTGACACTTCCGATTTCAATCTTTCTGAAGAAATGTCGCAACTCGTTGAAACTCTTGCTGAAAACACCCACAATGTGTGGGCTAAGGGACGCATGGACGATGGCTGGACCCTTGGTCCTGTGCGCAACGACGAGCTCAAACAGCACCCTTGTTTAATTCCATACAGTGAACTTTCCGAAAGTGAAAAGGAATACGACCGAAAAACAAGTGTGGAAACACTGAAAGTCATCCAAAAATTAGGATGGAAAATTGAGAAACAATAGATTATGGGGGTAAAAAAAAGAAAAAGTGCGCTCGCCTTTGACAGGCTTCTGTCAAAAGGCTCTGCAAAACAGCTGCTCATTGTTGTGAGTCTACTGGTTGCCCTGTTCGCCATTTCATTCGGAATGTTATATGTTTCGAGTAATGACTGGATAGAATATTGCCACAATAAGGACATCAGTCTGTGGATATTCCCATTATATCTACTCATTGACCCCAATGTTTTCCATGACTTATTGTATAATACCGATAAAAACATTACGATTGGCGATTTCACGCTATTTGTCAGTGGCCTCACTTTTGTGGCTGGTATTCTTCTTTTTACTGGCGCATTCGTTTCCATATTAACGAATGTCATATCCCGTCGGGTGGAAAACCACATAAACGGATTGATACCGTATCTAAAATCCGGGCATTACATTATTATGGGTTACGATGACATGGTTCCATCCATCATTTCCCACATCCTTTTAAAAGATTCCAAAACGTACGTTATACTGTTGACAGCTGTTAACGCTCAAATCATCAGAGAAAAACTTCGGAAATCTTTTTCCAATGAACAGATAAAAAGAATTATCATCAACTACGGTCTCAGAACATCGAAAGAATTTTATAATGATATACATCTGGAAAAATCAAAACAAATTTTTATTGTCGGTTTAAGATTCCTGCCCGCCCATGATGCCATGAACGTGGAATGTATTGACAGCATCTGTTCTTATTTGGAGGAGAAGAAAAGGATAAAAAGAGAAAAAACAACGAAGAGTCGAACACAAGAGCAGGTGTCCAACCAGAATCTAAAAAGAATAACGTGTGTGTTTGAAGATATTGACACATACACTGCCTTCAAGACCACAGAAATTTTCATGCGTGTTAAAAATCTCAACATTGAACTCATACCGTATAACTTCTATATGGATTGGGCCAAGCGAGTATTTGTCGCAAAAGAATATCAGGAAAAAAGACAAGAGACCTTTGCATATCCCTCTACCTATGGAAATGGAATTGGTCCCAATGATGAAAAATACGTGCATCTTGTTTTTGTAGGGATCACCAATTTTTCCGTAGCTTTCGCCCTGGAAGCCGCTCACCTGTTTCACTTTCCGAATTTCAACAAAACCACAAAACGTCTGAAAACGCGCATCACTTTCATTGAAAAGAATGCAGAAACTGAAATGACCAAGTTCATTACCCGTAATCGACATTTTTTTGATGTACAATCTTATTATTATAGAGATTTGACCTCTATAGAGGGTGGATGCGAGGTGTTGCGACACGATTTATTATCGAAAGATATTAGAGAACACGATTTCCTTGATGTTGAATTTGAGTTTGTCAAGGGGGATATTTTTTCCAGACAGGTACAGAATGTGGTTGGAGAATGGGCTAAAGACAAAGGTCAATATCTTTCGGTCTTCTTGTCGACGGACGATCAGCGTGAGAATTTTATGATGGGTATGAATATGCCGGACGAAGTATATGATAACGAGATACCAGTTTTTATTAGACAAGATCAATCTGACAATCTTGTTTCTAACTTAAGGAAAACGGATGTAAATTCAGTCCATAATCATTGTTTCGTGGAGAATGGAAGGTTGAAGTCGGAAGGACGCAAAGGTAGATATGCCAATATTTATCCGTTTGGCATGTGCGACATGGCCTATTATATGAATGAGAACGCTTTTGAGACCGCCAAATTAATAAACTTCCTATATAGCGAAGCGGAGAACAACCGATTTAAAAATGAAAAGGAGCTGTCTGCTATTCTTGCAAATAGAAAACCGAATGAAGGGACTCCAGACAGCGAATGGGGCAAGCTGTCTGTCAGAGAGAAATGGTCGAACATGTACAATGCTTACAATATTCCCTGCAAAATGGCATGTTTGCGCGCAATGCGTGGTTTAGTCCCCAGTGATATGAGTCACGATCTTGACCCATTAACCGAAAGGGGAATCCAGGTGCTTGCAGCCACAGAACACAACCGATGGAATGTGGAGAAATTACTGATGGGATATCGCAAGGCCAAACCTGAAGAGGACAAATATGAGCAGAAAAAGCTTTCACCACAAGAAGTAAAAGAGAACACAGAGTTTTTGTTTATTCACCATGACATTCGTCCGTATGACGACCTTGATGATGTCAAACAATTGGATTGCGAATTTGTCAAATATATTCCGTGGATATTGAAGATGACGCAAGAAAAGAAAAAGGTGTAAACTCAAAAAAATGGATGCAATCAAAATATAAAAAGAACTTATGGACACTGAGGAAATAAAAAACATGACCTTAATTCAACTGCAAAATATAGTGTTTAAATAATATTGGAAGGCTGCAAAAATGAAAGATAAGATTTTTATAGTATGGTCTGGCAGTGACCAGATAGCCCAAAGTGTCAAGCAAGTTCTTGAAATCAATTATAATTATATCTGTTTTGTTGGAGGGAACTTTGAAGAGAGGACACAGATGTTGACTGTAGGGGACACTGTGCTAAGGCAGATGCGCAGCTGCAACCAGGCGATTGTGATTTTCATGAACAAAGGGGATGGCTGTATCAGCAGCAACCTGTTTTTCGAGCTGGGCTTTTCGGCTGCTATGTATGGGCTAAAGAAGGTACATTGCGTGAAGAGAAAGGGAGATACGATTCATCTGCCATCGGATTTCGACAATTCGTTCATAGAGGAGATGGAAGGTGACAGCGATGATGAGCTGACACAGAACATTGTCAACTTTTTTTTGTCAAGACAGAAGCTATCAATTGACACGAACAAGATGTATCTTATTAACAACAGACACATAATCCACGAAATGATACAAGCTCATTATTCGGATTTGGGCTCAAAGTGTTCAGACTATGAGTTGGCGCAGTATATCTTGTTTTATATGCAGGCTGGGGTGATGTATCAAGATGACGCAAGAGTACTAGAAGAATTGGTGGCATTCAAGAAGAGCCATAATGTGGATTTCTCGAATGAAGTGAGAATGGCTGTGAACATATCAATTTCTCTACTGGAGATACAGACGAGACTTGTTTCCGATTGTGATGCGGTATATATAGAGGAAGATGGCTTTAGAAAATATTACACCATGATGAAGGATGTACTTGGCAATATAACGGATGATTCGTCGGGAACATTCGACGAATGGGCAAGAGTTATTGCTGCTGAGAATTTGGCATATGTTTGCGCACTTTTCGCATCGAACCCTAAAACTGACAACAAAATGAAGACATATCTTTATAAAAATGTCAAGATGTATGGCGAAAGATGCTTGGGCTATTTAGAGGATTTGGAAAGGGTGGCGCCGTGCAGGGAAAACAATGATGACGTTGGTTTGGTAGCTATGTTTAAAGCTTACGTTTACCGTCACCTATACATGGCATCGCGATATGAGGGAAGTTTGGATTGCGAGAGGTGGCTTGACAAAACGATACAAGAGACAAGGCTACTGATTAGGAATTTTGACAACAGCTCGGTGGACACGAAGATATACGGCAACTTCGAGATGGAATACTATGTAAACCTGCTGGAATGGATTACTTACAAGGGAAAAGAAAATGTGGATGAATTTGACTATATGATGTACCTGTCAGAAGTGGACAACTTTATCTCAAAGCTGTCACAAAAGGAGAACTGGCATGCATTCTTCCGAAAGATTGTAGTGCAAAGGGACAGTTTAAATGAAAATTAGAGATAACCACAATAAAAAGAGAATAATCAATGGATAATACGTTCAAACCAAACAAATACTTCGCCTTCATCAGCTACAAGCGCGAGGATGAAGAATGGGCCATCTGGTTTCAGCACGAGATGGAAAACTATCATTTGCCAGTGTCCCTTAATGGGCGTGACGGTCTGCCTTCGAAATTCCGTCCAGTATTCAGGGATGTTGATGAATTGAAAGCAGGCTGCTTGCCAGAGCAAATTTATGATGCATTGGCGACATCTGCGCATCTTGTGGTAATCTGTTCGCCAAAATCAGCACAATCGGAATGGGTAAACAAAGAAATCTTGGATTTCATTGCCATTGGTAAAAACAAAGGTCTTGACAATGTCCGTAACATCTTTCCGTTTATTGTAGAAGGTCGCCCCTTTGTTGAGAACAAGGAAGAGGAGTGTTTTCCTGAGGCATTACTCAATCTTTCAGGAAGTGAGGAAAGAGTTGGAGGCAATGTAAACGAAAGTGGACGTGACAAAGCTTTTGTGAAAGTGCTGGCAGGCATGTTGCCTAACGTTGCATTTGACGATCTTTGGAACCGGTATGAAAAAGATAAGGCAGAAGAGGAGAGAATAAAGAGGGAGGAAAGAGAACGATTCCAACGAATGGAATCTCATTTTGTTGCTGAAAAAGCCTGTAATATAAATGATGACTCTGTATTAGCGCAATTGTTAGCTTTGGCAGTGCTACCAAAAGAACTTAACGACCCCGACCGCCCCTATGTCGTGGATGCAGAGCGAGCATTACGTCAGGCATCTTTTCGTCACAAGATAACGTTGCGTGGTCATACATTGCATATAAATGACGTTGCATTTAGTTCAGATGGGAAAATGATCGCTTCCATTGCGGATGATTTTACGATACGTGTTTGGAATGTTGAGACAGGAGTGTTGACTAACATATTGGATTGTGGACATCCTTTTGGGCACTGCATTACATTCTCTCCGGATAATAAATGCGTTATAGCTATCTTCGGTGATGGGGCATTGTCTTCATGGAATGTACTAACGGGTGAACAGGTTTGGTTATATGATGCAAATGAATTGTTTGACACACGGCACATCTCTGCTGCCAGTTCAATAACGAATAGTCCTGATGGAAATCAATTAGTAATATCTACAACAGAGGGAGAGATTTTTTTGTTGGATTTTGTCGAAGAGACCACATCTTCTATTGAATTAGAGGATTCTATTATGTCTGTTATCTATAGTCCGAATGGACAATATCTTCTTGCTACGACAGACAAAGGTTTTGTACTCTGGGATTTAATCAATGATGCAAATATTCATCAGAATGTAAATGATGATATTGTCGATTTGATAGACAAAACTCAAGCCGTTTTCAGTTCCGATAGTAAGCGTATGGCATTCTTCGCAAAAACGCCAGTCAAAAGTCAGATTACAATTTGGGATATTTCTAGTCTAAATCAAATTCAGACTTTAGAATGGCAGGCAGAGGTAAATGAAGAAACAGAAGAAGCAGTGGGCAATATAGTTTCCATCGCTTTCAAAAATGAAGGGAGTGATATTATTTCCATTCATGATAATGGAATTATTTATATATGGGATATTGCTGCAAAAAAAATTAAAAATGGAGATGTTATGTCTCCTGTAACTGTTAAGGAAGCGTATTTTGATATTTCGGGACGTTATACGGGGTTGTGTACTGAAGATGACACAATTATTTTGGCAGAGACATGTTCTGCTTATATAAAGAGGATGAATATAGACAAATCACCATTAGTTACAGCTTCGCTTGCTTCTGATGGATTGCAGTTGATAAATAGTATTGGTTCAATACATGAAAGAGCTGAACTGTCTATATGGGATGTTGCTTCAGGAGTCTGTAAAAATAGAATTAATGCACATGAGGATATGATTACATCTATTGCATATAGCGCAGACGGAATGCGATTCGCTTCAGCATCGGCAGATGGTACTGTACTTTTATGGGATGCAAAAACAAATTCACAATTGCATCAACTGAAAGCGGAGGAGGTGTTTGATGGCAGATATGCGTTTACTTATGTCGCTTTTAGTCCTAATGATGCTGTACTTGCTGCAGCTTTATCTAATGGTCATATCATTTTATGGGATGTGGTAAACCAACATGTTATTCAAGATGTACAATCTTCTGGAAATCAAATTTTTTCTGTGGCTTTTAGTTCTGACGGAAAACAACTGGCAGTCGGATCGGTGGACAGAGAAGTGAAGGTTTGGGATGTACAAACAGGGAAAATGATTCGCAAGTATGAAGGACACACCAATGTGGTCACAACAGTGATCTTAACCCCCGATAATTCCCTACTGATTGCAGGAGGATATGACAAACAGATTATCTGTTGGAATATAGGAGATGGTAAAATCAGATGGAAGAAGGAAGTAGGAGGTCGTGTAAATTCGATTACTTGTAGTCGTGATGGGAAATACATTGTTACCACTATAGCAGATATTAACACACCTATTGTTGTTTTTGAGGCGTTAAGTGGAGAAACAATTGTTACTTTAGGTGGTCTAATGTCCGAACCCATTTTTGCAAATTTTACACCAGAGGGGAATCAAATCATATCTATTGGCATAGGTGGCGCTATATATTGGTGGGACTTCCCGCCCCTCCAAGAACTCATTGACCGGACCCGCGAGCGGTTCAAAGACCGTCCGCTCACACCGGAAGAACGAAAACAATATTATTTGGAATGATATAACCGCTATTGCATATGGATACAAACAAATATTTCGCCTTCATCAGCTACAAACGCGAGGATGAAGAATGGGCCATCTGGTTTCAGCACGAGATGGAGCATTATCACTTGCCGGTAACCTTAAACGGGCGGTCCGATTTGCCATCGGAGTTTCGCCCTGTTTTTCGGGATATTGACGAACTGAAAGCTGGCAATCTGCCGGAACAGATATACGATGCTTTGGCATCTTCATCCTATCTCATCGTGGTTTGTTCGCCTAATTCGGCGAAATCAAAATGGGTGAACAAGGAAATCACCGATTTCATTGAAATTGGCAAAACCAAAGGCATTGACAATATCAGAAACATATTCCCTTTCATCGTTGATGGGACTCCCCATTCCCAGAATGATGAGGATGAATGTTTTCCCAAGGCGTTGCGTGACTTGCAAGACAAAGAGGAGCGTATTGGCGGCAATGTAAACGAAAATGGTCGAGACAAGGCTTTTGTGAAAGTACTGGCTGGAATGCTGCCTAACGTTGCGTTTGATGAACTTTGGAACCGATATGAGAAAGATAAAGCTGAAGAACAGCGCATTGAGCGAGAACGAAGAGACAATTTGTTGCAATTGCAGAGCCGTTTTGTGGCAGAGAAAGCGATGTCCATAGCGGAAGATGATCCATATCTTGCAAGATTATTGGCAGTAGAAGTGCTTCCAAAGGATTTGGAGAATCCAGATAGGCCCTACACGGTGGAAGCAGAGAAGTTATTACGAAAATCTGCCTCCTTCAATCACACGATTCTTAAAGGACATCGTAAAGTTGTTAACAATGCTGTTTTTAGTCCTGATGGCAAGTTTATTGTATCCGCATCTAATGATGAAACAATCCGTATTTGGGAAGTGGAATCAAGCAAAATGTTGAAAGTATTACAAGGACATAGTGCCAGTGTCAATTCTGCTGTTTTTAGTCCTGATGGGAAGCTCATCGTTTCTGCTTCTGATGATGAAAGCGTTCGGATATGGGACACAGAAACTGGTTGTCCATTGAAAATATTAGAAGGTCATAGCAGTAGAGTGAACTCTGCTTCTTTCAGTCCGAATGGCAAGTTTATTGTATCCGCATCTAATGATAAAACAATCCGGATTTGGGAAGTGGGAACAGGTAAAATGTTGAAAGTATTGGATGGATGCGATGCCTGTGTTTATTTTGCTTCATTCAATGTGGATGGAACACGCATTGTATCAGAATCGTCCAAAACGTCCTCTCAAACGTGGAGACTATTTCATCACAACGCCCCACAGATCTCTCCCTTATCTATGAACACTACAATCTGCATTTGGGATATAGGAACAGGGAAAAAAATAAAGCTTTTGAAGGAACATCCCAACCCCATGAGGCTAAATCCGGAGATTTATACCGAAAAGAAATTGAAAATTTTGAAGGAACGCCTCACCCATGATATTTTTTCAGAAGGTTTCAGTCCTGATGACAAGCTCATTGTCTCTATTTCTGCTGACCGCAGAACCATTCGTATAGAAGACGCAGAAAGTGGTTCCATATTGAAAATTTTAGAGGGTCACAATAGTAGGGTAAACTCTGCTTCTTTCAGTCCCAATGGGAAACTTATTGTTTCTGCACATGAAGATAAAACGATACGTATATGGAAAATAGTTCCAGAGGCAGAATTAATAGCACTAAAAAATTATGGCGAGCCAATTAAAACAGCTGTTTTTAGCCCTAGTGGAACAAACATCATCTATCGCTCTGACAATGACACTATCCGTTTCGTCAATACGAGAACAAGTCATGATATTATAGGATATCATAAAGAAAATGGAATGATAACATCGGCTATTGTCAGTGTAAACGGTACACACGTCTTATCAAAACATAGTGACAACACTCTCTGTGTCTTGGATTTCTCAACAGGACAAGTTTTGAAAGTGTGCCATGGGTGTAAAAAAACAGTTCACTCCGCAGTTTTTCTCCCTGATGGAAGACTCATCGGAGCTTCAATTATTGGATTATGCACCATTCTTATATGGGATTTGGAAACGGGTCAAAATCTAAACATGTTGCAAGGTCATCGCAGCACAATTAACACTGCTGCCTTTAGCCCTGATGGAGGTCGCATCGTCACTGCTTCTGAAGACGATACCATACGTATCTGGGATGTGGAAACTGGCGAAGAGTTAATCCAAATAGAATGTGACGATTTCATAAAAAATGTCCTTTTCACTCCTGACGGGAAAAGAGTTGTATCTTTCTCTACGTTTAGAGCGGTTTTGGTGTGGGATGCGGAAACAGGTGAAAATTTGTTTGTCATAGAAAATGTTGACTTAGTAGGCAGAACTTCCACTGTCTTCAATCCCGCCGGTGAATACCTTGCCTGTATAAAGAAGGCCGACATTCACATTGTTGATACGGCAACTGGACGAAATATAGTTAAATATGAATCATATGACACAATCCCCGTCGTATCAGCCTCATTCTCTCAGGATGGCAACTATGTTTTTTCAGCCTATGCGGATGGCACAATCCGCATTTGGCACTTCCCGCCCCTCCAAGAACTCATCGACCAGACCCGCGAACGGTTCAAAGACCGTCCGCTCACGCTGGAAGAACGGGAACAGTATTATTTGGAATAAAAAAAGTAAACATGGAGACCTCAATCAGAAAGCATAAACAAAACAGAGAAGTAAGAGTGTTTATTTCTTCCACTTTTCGGGACATGGAGGCAGAACGCGACCATCTGAATGCCATCATCTTTCCCCAAGTGGCACAGTATTGCGCCAAAAGATTTATCCGCTTTATCCCCATTGACCTTCGTTGGGGAATACCAGAAGAGAATAGTCGCAATGGACTGGTGCTGAGCACCTGTTTGGAAGAAATTGACAATTCTCGTCCGTTCTTTATCGGTATATTGGGCGGACGCTATGGGTGGATGCCCACCAACTCAGAATTGAATGGACTTCGTATCGGAGAGCAACAACTAAAGTGGGTGAAAGACAAAATGGCTGATTCGGCAAGCATTACTGAAATGGAAATGGAATATGCCGTTCTGCGTGATATGACAATCCCTTACGCCAGTTTTTTTATCCGCTCCGATGAGTTTAATGTGACAGAGGAATTCCATGAAGAGAAAGGCTCTGTTGCAGAATCAAAATTACATAAGCTCAAACAACGCATCCGTAATCAACAAAAATACCCTATCATAGAATACTCTTCCATTGCACAGTTCGGGCAAGCCGTCCTTTCACAACTCTATACCATGATTGAAGCAGAATACCCACCCGTGGATAATGACGCAGAGACTTCAATTATGGAACGGCAGGAAAGAGCCTTGGAGGACAAGTCAAAAACTTTGTTCGATCTAAGTCAAACGTATTCTCTTGTTAAAGACAAGTGGCTAACTGACAAAAAAAGATTTCTCCTGTTTGAGGGTCCTTTAGGCAACGGCACATCAACTTCCATGTGCTATTGTGTTTCTGAACTTCGGAAACAGTACTCATCCAAGATTATCTATTTTGACTTCGCTGTTCTCGATGATGGTGCTGATTATATGGGAACTTTTTTGAGTTTTTTGTCAATAAAGGAGAATAGAATCCCAAATAATGAATGGGGACTGATAGCCATTGACAATGTTTCGGTGTTGAAGGAAAAGGATGAAGACAAACTCTTCAGATGGCTAGATGCTTTGGATAAAAACATTGCCGTCATGATGGCAATCACTTATGATAATACACTGTGTACAAGGATAAAATATCGTTATGCTTGTCCTGCCATTACAACTCACGCATTACCCCAAGAATTAAAAAAACAGTTTGTCGAAAACTATATTCATCAATATGGCAAACAATTATCGCCACACCAATTGGAGGCTTTTGTTGAGCAAAACAAGACAAAAACAATCGGAATGCTGGAGATGCTCATACGGTTGTTGGTGAACTATGGCTCTTTTGAAAAATTGGATGAGTGTATCGCCCAGCTAACTAAAAAATCTGATGAATATTGGATCTTTCATGCCGTTTTTGATGATGCAGTAACTGCTTTGTCCAAAATAAAATTGGACCAAGCCTATATGCGTGCTATTGTTTATCTCTCACTCTGCAAAAGTGGTGTTCCCGAAGCCGATTTGATGGAACTTGCCGAACTGAATCAGACAGAATGGTCGGTTATCCGTCCCAGCGTGCTGGTCTTCTGCAAAAAAAATCCGAACCGCCTCTGCTTGGCTATGGAATTATGGAAAACGGTAGTTCGGGATGCAAGTATCGTTTCCACACGAGATCTGTGGTGGTTCGGTATGCACATGATAAATTGGTACTTGTCGAAGAAGGACAAATGGACTACCTGTGCCAAAACCATCTTAAGCGTATATGAATCAATTTGGTATTTACCTTTCGATGGATTCGAAAAGGAAGAGCAGGAGTTGAAGGATGCAATGTTTGCGGTATTGAGGTCACCTGATATGATATCTCAGATAAAAGATGAAGATATTCATTTGGATCACATTATCGGTTCAAAAGGGCTTTCAGATGGTGCTATCCGTACGTATGGACGCAATATAGAGGAACTTGATGTGGATGAAGCGATTGCCTATTATTTGCGATTGGCAAAAATCGCCAAGGCGCATAATAGAGGAGTTGATGCAGCGAATTTCTATCTTGAAATCTCAAAAATAAAAGAAAAATTGGGACAAGCTGATGCCGGATTCTATCGTGATAAAAATGCATTGGAAAGAGGCCGTCCCGATATGGCGATTTTTTTCATCCAAAGATCCGGTATATTACAGGGAGAGCGTAGAGGATGGCTCACTGGGCGAGTAAAAGTCAAGTACACACTCGAACAACAACTGTATGCCTATTTGACAATTTTTGAAGCCCATGTAATGCGAGGCGACTGGAACAATGCGGGAACAGCCATAGAGCATTTTAAAGAATTGGCAGCCCCCATCATTAACACCGCAGAAGGAGAACTGAAAAGAATAATCATTTTGGGATACACATCCTTTGCATACGTGTTAAGCGGTTTTTACCCCATGAGCAACCGTGCCTATGCTGCTAATTTATTGGGGGCCGTCAATCCAAATCCTACCGATTTGGATTTGGGAAGCGAAACTGCCTATTATTGGTTTATGGCCTCTGCCTGTCTTCAGTATTATTCAAATTCATACGAAAACATGCATAAGTCCTCATATTGGGCTTGCCATTCAGCAGAAATAGCTTATGGTGTAACATCATACCAATATGCCAGAGCACAGCTCATGTATTCATATGCACATTATCAGCTACGTGGAGAATATGGAATTGAAACCGTTTATAAAAATATTTACCCATCGGTGTGGGATTACTCCCATTCTTTTGAAAATCATCTAAACCGCAACATAGAATGGGACAAAATAGAAATAGGCGTGCGGAAAACATTATTGCAAGAGTATGAATTCTTTTGGGAGATGGAACTCTCTATGCAGCCCGTTACAAGCGTGCGGAAAGAGATGGAAGAAAGAAAGAAAAAATACTGCGATAGTATTGGATTGTGAAACACTATCCATTCCAAGTGAATTAATATAAAAATCATGCAGTTATGTCATACACAGCATTAAACGAAATGAAAGGAACCCTTCAAGCCAAGTACAAAGGCATTGAAATGGGCCCAAATTCTCCCGCAGAGATAAAGACAGGACAAAAAGTGGATTTTAAAACAGCTGTCCGGCATTTTATTCACGAAAGATGCACTGACTTGAGATTTGATACGTCCATTGCCCAAAAAGAAAAAGAAACAGGGATATTAAAAGGCAAAAGCACCCGAGAGGGGCAAATACCCTATAATATGCAGATGGATATTGACAGGCTCTGTTTCGCGCGCGCCATGGAGAGATTTATGGAGTCAGGCTCCAAAGACGACGCCTTTGATGTGTATTTTTGCTATCTGGAAATGTTTGGCGGCGGATACAGCAGTTCAAGGAGGATGATAGAGCTATTGTCTGAATACGAAACCAATGCCAGTACTATGCTCATGTCACACCGGGATCACTACTCTCATTCGGTATATGTCTTTCTTATGGGATTAGCCATGTTTGACACTATACCTTCTGCCAGAAAAGCATACAAGGAATTCTATCGTATCAAAGATGACCGTAAAGCGTCACACCACTACCTCCAATTCTGGGGAATGACCGCACTGTTCCATGATATTGGATATCCGTTTGAAATCTCCTTTGAGCAAGTCAAATCCTATTTTACACAAAGGAATCAGGAACGTGACAAGACAATGCCTGCAACAAACATTCCTTTTGTATGCTACGGCAACATGAACGCTTACCTGAAAATGGACAAATGCGCCAAGTCTACGCTGAAAAACTGGTATAAAAGAGATTTCGACACCTTTGAGAACTGGTTGGCATACGATATAGCGAACATCCTAAGCAAAAGCCCCTGCAACAGGGTTAACAGGAAAACAGAACAGGATATCTATAAAATTCTAAAGAAGAAAGCCCGCCCCGCCAAGAACAAAAAATACATGGATCATGCCTATTTCAGCGCAATCATCCTCTTCAACGAACTTTTTGAAGCAATGGATCGTGTTGGATGCCCCAACCCGTTGCAGCGGGAACACATGGACACACTTACCGCAATAGCCCTGCACCATGCCTTATACAAAAGGGAACTTTCCGGAGACAGCGATTTAAAACTCGATGACCATCCCTTTATGATTGAATGGCACCCCCTTGCATATATTTTACAGCTCACAGATGAACTTCAGTGCTGGAATCGGACCTCGTACGGCCGAAATACAAGAACGGAACTCCATGCCATGTCTTGCGATCTCTCATTTGATGAAAATGCTGTCTACGCCGAATATATTTTTGATTTGGCAGAAAAAAAGAAAATCCAGGATTTTCAAGTCAGGTATGAAGAATATCTGAAAGATACTGCATCAATGAAAAAGCCGAGAATAAAAAAATATTCGGACATGGCGAACGATAATGTCTTTGCAAAAGAAATCGGCTCTATCGTCAGTTTGAGTAATTATGGCAGTTGTAAAGGGCAAATCCAACTGCAAGTAACGCAGCGACTGGAACAAGTAGATTGGAAGAAAAAACACATGTATCTGTCAAACAGCAGTTTCATTCACATCTATGATTTCGCTGCCGCACTGAATGCTCAATACAATAAGAATTTTATGCGTGACAAAGAAATATTGGATGATTTTGACATGCTATCATTGGAATATAAACTTTCCAATATCGGTCAGGCTAAAAATTTTGCGATAGCCCTTGATGAAATCGGATGCTTCTATACCGACCGTCCTGTCGCCTACGAAATGGTAACCCAATTTACCGCAGCAGAACTTCTTTATTTGGGAGAGAATGAGCACAAACGTTGGGAGACAGAGAAACACGAAATGTGTTGGATTGCTGGCGGAAGCATGGAAAGCAAATTGAAGGAAAACAAGAATGAATTACGGGAACAGGCTCGTATGCATTATGATTTGAATGTAAAATTCGACAATTTAAGTAAACAAGAAAAATTAAAGGACATCAATCATATAAACATAATGATGGAGAAACTTTTAGAGTTTGATGGGATAAGAATTTACCGGTACAAATAAAGATTCCTAACAATGGTTACAAAAAGGAGAGAACGAACGCATTGCGGATGAATTATTGACGACTTCTGGTGACTTCTAATTAATTCTCGCTTACTAACAGATGATTACAAGCGAAATCTGCATCAAAATCACAGTTGAAAATTTCATATTAGGCGACTGCCACCAACAGGTATTTATTTTGCAAATTTCCACATATATCATTATAAATCAGATATTTATTTGTATATTTACAGAAAGAAAAAAAAGAACGGACAATGAACAAACAGAAACTGACATACAAAAAACCGAACAACGTCAGCCTTTTTGACAAAGAACACACTAAAACAGTTAAGCACTCCTGAAAATATGTCCACACACGCAGGCGAAAAAATAAAAGAGGTATTGGACGCTTCCGGCATGAGCGTGAGCGAGTTTGCCCGCCGGCTGAACTGCCATCGGCAGAATGTTTATGACATTTTCAAGCGGAGAGTGGTTGACGTGGAACTACTGCAGCGCATCTCAAAAGTGCTGGAGCACGACTTCGTGTCGGAATTGTATGGCGCAAAAAGCTCAAAAGTCACCCTTAAATTCTCCGTCACGGTGGAGATTTCAGAAGATGGGCAATACAAGGTGATTGATGTGCAGCCGGCAAAGTGAAACGGAGAGAGTGTTGTAAAAAATCAGCTACAAAGCATTGGTTTGTTATAGAAACGGAAAATATTTAATATGAAAGCACAAAATCACATCAAAATTGTTTGGTTGTTTATCGTATGGTTACTTGTTGCTTGCGGGCCGAAAAACAATCAGCAAGAGCAATCTTTTACTCATGAGTTGCAAGAGCAATCATTCATTCAAGAGTTGAATAAGATGCTTGATTGGCCTGAGGGAGGAACTTACTCCGATGAGGTAATGCATTCCGTTTTCGATTTTATCAAGGCGAATCCACAGTCGCTTGAATATGATTTTAATGAAGAACTCTCCCATATTCGTATCGCAACTTCAGATGACGGCGATGTGCGAGCATATAGTTTGGAGCGGTACGGATTTGAAGGTAATCCCTCTTTGGGATTTGAATGCAAAACGATGCTTCAGTACAGGTCTGGTGAGGCAGTACTCTGCGATGAAGTTAAGGACTTCAATGGGCACATCACTCAAATTCGTCATGTCGATTCAAATAAGTTTTATTTATTGGTTGATTTTCAAGGTGGAATAAGTCAAGGAACACATGAATTTTATAGTCTTTCTGTATATAAGGTTGAGAACAATAAACTGCACAAAGTTAAAGGAGCTTTTGTGAGCAGAAATAATGTTTTTGATAATCTTGAATTTTCATGGGATGATTTTGGGGGACATTTAGAAATAGACTTTGAGAAAGAGGATTCTGCGTTTATTTATAATATATTTCAAAAGGAACTATTTGTAATCAAAGGTATGCCTTTAGCTGGGAAACCACTAAAATATCGTCAGTATTGTTGGAATAATTGCCGTTTTGAATTAAAGAAATATGATGCCCCCGCAGAATATCGCAATGATAAATACTTCATACGAATTGAACAACAAAGCGAGGATCTTTGGACATACAAATGTTGGGATGGCGGGCAAAAGCAGGGGAAACCAGACCTTGTTATAGAAAAAGGCACTAAAGAATACTGGTTATATGATAATACATTAATTTCTCATGATGAATGGTGGACTGATGATGAGAGTTCACCATTGGGAGAAAAATACACTTTCTTCAACAAGAGCTATCGTTACGAATACTATCATGGTTGGAGTAGAGGTGGGCAACTTGAAGTGTTATATGTATATGACTCCAGAGAGAATCTGATTTACTGCGGGGATTTTGAACCTGTCTTTCAGCCATGAGTCTCATCTTTTTGATTGTGGCTGTTGTTGCTGATTAGCATGGGGACTTCTATGAAGAAACCGAAGGGCTCTATTGCAGGTTAGAAAAGCAGGTTTTGTTTTGTCAATGCCAAACAAAAAGTTGCAAGCAAATCTTCAAAAATCCATGTTTTTATCATAGATTTTGGCTTAATAGTCATTTTTGGTGATAATTTTCATCAAAAAAGTTTCTATTGCTCAAATTTTTCTTTCACTCCTATTTGATGGACTGCAAGTGTTTTTTTCATATTTTTGCCGCACCAATAGGGAGATGTCCGTCCCTCGTTTTTCACTAAAAAACAATGATAAAGAAATTACTGGATTACTACAACCGATTGATGCTGAAAATGTTTCGGATTCGTTTTCTCAATATTGACCGAAACAAATTTTTGCAGCGGCAGACGGGCTGTCAGGAGGGAAGCAGCGACAAAGAAATTGCATATCGAAGAAGCCGCCTTCTCATCACAGCCAGCTGCATTACCACAGCATTCCTGACATTTTTGTGTACACTGCCCACCAATTTGTGGGTGTCGTTGCCACTCATCATCTTCGACTTTGCTCAATTCCAGTTCTTTGTATTCGTCATCCAGCAGCAACTCCTGTACCTATATGGTCACATGGACTTACGGAAGGATTCCCATATTGACACCTCCAATGGGATGTTTCTGCTATGGTTGCAAAACGAGGTCATGCTCAGCGATGGCGACAGTTTGAAAATGAAACTCAAAACCGGGATAGGATTTGTCGTTCGCAAATCCCTAACCTTTCTTATCACCAAATCACCACTTCGGCCTGTCATTATGAGCGGAATGAGACAACTACTAAAATGGTGCGGAGTAATCGCCACGCATCAGTTTGTCGATTTTTCCATTGACTTGCTGGTGTGCATCCTGTGTGCACTCATTGCCGCTTTAGTATCGCTTTGGCAATTCTATCCCATGTGCAAAAAACTCCGCAAGAAACTAGAAACCACTGACATCAACTATTATTATGACCAATGGGAGAAGGCCAGCAAAAATGACAAGGATGAAATAACAGCCTCTTCCACAAAAAAGCTATAACTTCTTAATTATCTTATAGAGTTCGGGGAAACGCTGCTCCAATGCCACAGGCCGTCCATTCTCTATAAAGCAGTGGGTGCTGGAAGCGAGACATGCCACTTTCCCGTTCACTTTCATCGTATAAGCGAAACTGATCTTCAAGGCACTCATCTCCGCCACCTTCACCTCGATAGAAATCACATCCTTAAAAGTTGTTGGAGTCTTATAGTTACAGCTGATAGCCACTACGGGCGAAACCACTCCTTCCGCCTCCAACTGGTCGAAGCCATACCCAAGCTGATCCATCCAATCCACCCGTGCCTCTTCCATAAACTTCACATAATTAGAGTGATGCACAATACCCATCTTGTCACACTCATAATATTTAACGACATGCTCGTAAGGCCTCATCTCTTCTATCATATTCATAAGAAAAAATTAATCGTTGATAAGGATGTTCTCCTCAATCCAGCGGCGCAGGAAAGTCAGCTTATCCTTTCTGAAATATCTTCTAAAAATATACCTGTCAGCATACTGGTTTTGCACGAGTTCGTCATTGTGCTTAAGAGGGAGGATAGGAAGAACGGGACGGTTCAGCCGACGCAATCTGCGTTTGCTTTTAGTGGAAAATCCCCTATTTTCGATGAGATTGGTATTTGGTATAATGCTGAAACACTGTTTCTTCCAAAGATGAATAAAATACTGGTACTCCCAGATGTCGATGTCGGGATATTGGGTAAGCAGCTTGAAACGGCGCAGCCAAAATTTGGGGACTTTCCGTTTCACAGTATAGGAAGAAAAAATATCGGGGAAGTCCGATACGGTTATCTCTTTCATGTGTACATCAAAACCTTGCCAACGATCGCGCCAAGTGGCGAAACCCCAGACAGTGGGATAAGCGGAGTAATAGTAGGACGATTCTACCGCTTTCTTTTTCAGAATATTACATCCGCCAATATGTCCAACCTGTAAGTTGTCGCGGAATTTTTCCAACAGTTCCTCGCAGTAAGGGAAAAAGTCGGGATGTGGGATAGTGTCATCGAAAAGGATGATGCCCTCACTTTCGTTCTCGAAGAACCAGTTGATGGCGCTCACCACATGCTTCGATTTTCCGAGATGCTTCTCATTGAAGTTGGTATGCAATTCGCAAGGCCATTCGCAGGCGAAAACGCACTGTACCTCAAGGGTTTTACGATAATCCACACGGTCATCGGGAGCTGCTCCGTCAACCGACACATACAGTTTGTCGGGCTGTAGGGCATGCAGCACTGTGAAAAGGTCGTGGGCAAATTCCACACGGTTGTAGGCAATAACTAAAATAGGTGTTTTGAACATTTTTCTGAATTTAGGTTAGGAAAATGAAGGAGCATCGCATCGGCAATGACGAGTGCCGCCATGGATTCTACCACAGGCAACACCCTGGGAACCACCGACTTGTCGTTGCGCGAATGTCCCTTGTATATAGTTGGATTTCCTTGAAAGTCAATAGTGGGCTGGTCGATGGGCAAAGAGGGGATCGGCTTGAAAGCAATGCGGAAGCGGATTTCCTGTCCGTTGCTGATGCCCGACTGGATGCCGCCATCGTGATTGGTACGGAAAGTGAAATCCCTGTCTTGCAAGTCGTTATATTGCGAACCACTCATACGGGCGGCAGCAAAGCCCTCGCCAATTTCAAATCCTTTGCAGGCTGGGATGGAGAGCATGGCGGCGGCAAGGCGCGCATCCAGTCCTCCGTAGGTGGGCTCGCCCAGTCCGGCGGGCACGTTACTGATGATGCACTCCACAAGCGCACCGGCAGTGTCATCGTGACCGACATTCGCCATTTCTTCCATAAATGATTTTATTTCAATATGATATTGATGTAGAAAAAGTTTGGCAATCGCGCCGCCCACCACACGACAAGCGGTCTGGCGGGCAGAAAAACGGCCGCCCTGCTCGTTGCAATAGTGACCGAATTTCTCCTTCAGCACATAAGAGGCATGAGAGGGCTTTAGCACAAAATTATTCTTTTCCACAATCTTAACATCTTTATTATCAATAAGAAAAGCAATGGGAGCACCTGTCGTTTTTCCCTCATAAATCCCAGACACGAACTCCACATGGTCGGGTTCGCGACGGGTATTGTCCTGACCGTCATCATAAAGTGTCAACGACCGTCTGTCCAGTTCTTTCTGCACAAAATCCACCTCCACAGGAAGTCCTGCCGGACAGCCGTCCACCACCCCACCGATGCAACAGCCGTGGGTCTCACCAAAATCTGTCAGTCTGAATTTCTCTCCAAAGGTATTCATGGTTCAGTAGTTAGGTTATTGGTTGTGGCAGGTCGGATGACGGGATTCACAAATATGCCGCTAACATCGGCAGGACGGAACTCACTCATCCACTTGAAGTCTTTGAGCCGCCGGTCATCGGCAGTCAGTTCCTTGTCGGGATGGAGCTTGCCATCAGGATCATTATAGAAACGGATGGTCTGTATCTCACTGTTTTCTAAGAAGATAGTCATTTCACTGGTAATGGTAGAGTTAATCCCAATAAGGGAGCTGTCCTGTTCCTGGATGTAGTACAGACATTCGGCGTTTCCAGCAACATCCACCCTGCGCAACTGCCGATCATGAATTCTGCCAACAATAGTAATTCCTCTAATTTGGTTAAATTCAGTCTCTTGGAAAAGTGACGATGCGACAAAAGCACTGCGACAAAGATGCACATCAATGTTCACAGAGTCAAGAATGATGAACTTGATGGTGTCGGCAGTGAGCTGGTTTGCTTCCGACCATACCACAGGCGAGTAAAACATGATGATGGTGGAGTCCTCAAGATGATAAACGAGCGAGTCGCACGCACCCTGCATATCGTGGCGGAAGAACTTGGCGTGGTTGAAGGCAAACATGTCGGTCGGATTCTGGGTGGTATCGAACAGAACCCGCAGTGTATCAGCATGTAGAAATAGCGAATCAGACTCATCAATGAGGGTAAGCATACAGCTATCGGTGCTCATCGCATAATGGCAGTCGAGATATTCGAGGTAGTTGCCGTCCACGATGAAATTTTTCACCGAATCAACGAGATGCACATGATTCCAACCCTGTCCGTACTTGATATTATTGTCGAAATAGAGGCTATCGCCCGATATATGCTGGTTTTGATTATGGAGTTCGGCATTGCCAATAAGCGTCGTAATATCCTCTTGGG
Organism: Bacteroidales bacterium; assembly: GCA_045130235.1. GTDB lineage: Bacteria > Bacteroidota > Bacteroidia > Bacteroidales > WCHB1-69 > UBA1756. The sequence goes on along the minus strand of JBGUPJ010000021.1, from coordinate 21,632 downwards.
AATCGTACCAGCCGCCGTCGGTCCATGCCTCATTCTCAGTAGAATAGAGATGCGTGCGGGAGGTGAAATAGAGCACTTCAGTGGAGGTGTTGTAGGCGGCATTGTCGCAAGTACCCGTGTAGGTTTCATTGACAAATACCACATCACCGCTCACGTAGGCGGTCTTGCGGTCGGTATAATAATAGCCCTTTTTGCTGGTAAGCACATTTGAGTCGCTCACCACACGCCCCCCATTGAGATAATAACCCATTTTGGCATCCAAGTCATAGGTCATACTGTCGGTGTACAGGGTGGCACTTTTATCTGTCAGCTGCACATCATAAAAGATGGTGACGATCCGGCTATTTCCATCATACATAATCTCTTTCCCATAAAGAGTTACCGAATCGTTGACATGTATTCGAACGGGATTGCCGTAAGCGTGCAGGCGGTTCTCTTTGCGATAGTTGTCGGCCGACTGACAGTAGCCGACGGTCTCGCCATGCCGGAAGACGACATGACCCGTATATTGCTCCACCCCCGGCCGCAAATCCTCGTCGTATTCGAGGAGGTCGGCCTGAAAGTAAATCTTTTGCTGGCCATGGACTGTAGGTATCCATAAAACCAGAAAAAGAAAGAAAGCATACAGCAGTCGGCGGCGCATGACTATGGATTAGCGGTTTCTTCAGAATGGTCAATTGCTACACCATCGATAGCTACAATACGGTCGTTGTGGTAAGTAATGGTCTTCACTACATTCCCTTGACCATCATACTCCGTTTCATCCCCCTCTTTTTTATTCTTGACATAATTCGTCACCTTGACAACCTCACCATTGTGATAAGTTGTCATCTTGCCCGTTCCCTGCTGAAAGACCGCATGGCCCACCGGCATCTCATTCTCATCATAATAATTCCACTCGCCATCCATCATGCCGTTTTTATAAAAGCCTGTGCAGCGGAGCGCATTCAGTCCGTTGATGGTTTCCGTCTTGCTATACCAGGCGGTGTAAGCACCTTCTGCCACATCATTCTTGTAGTGCATCTCCGACACTTTCTTATTGAGTTTGTCGTAATACGACTGTGTGCCTTCGAGTTTGTCGTTCTCATAGTAGCACTCCATCTCCCTTTCACCCGTATGAAAATAGGTGCGCATCCGTCCGTTCTTTTTCCCACCTTTCATCTCAACATCCATGGTAATCACACCATCTTGGCTGTAATATTCAGCGAGTCCCTCCTCCTTGCCGCGCTTGTAGCGCACCACCGCGCGAAGCTCGCCGTTGGGATAATACTCACGGGCTTCTCCGTTTTTCTTCTTTCCCCTGTATTCAACACTTGACTTCAGCACACCGGTGGAATAATACTCTTCCTTGACTTTGGTGCGACATCCCACAAGGGTAAGGATGAGGATGGAAAGGAATGTCCAAAACATGAGTTTACGCAGATTGAAAGTCATATTAGAATTATTTTGATGGAACGATGTTAGCCTTCTTCGCTTTTCGGTTCTGACGCCACTCGCCGATGCTGGCGAAGCAGCTGTAGAGGATGGGGATGAGAACCAAGGTGACGAGGGTGGAGACGGAAAGACCCCACGCAACGGTCATACCCAGCGAGCGCCACATCTCCGCACCTTCGCCAGTGCCCACTGCCATCGGAATCATACCGAGCACGGTTGTGAGGGTGGTCATCAAAATGGGTCGCAGACGCGACTTGCCGGCGGTCACCACAGCGTCGCGGATGGTCATACCCCTCTCGCGGCAGAGGATCGTGTAGTCAATCAGCACGATACCGTTCTTCACCACAATACCGATCAACATCAGCAATCCCACCAGGGCCATCACACCCAGCGGGGTGTTGGTAAGGGCAAGTCCGATGAACACGCCCGTGAAGGCGAACGGGATGGAGAACATGATGACGAAGGGGTAGGTGAACGACTCGAATTGTGAGGCCATCACGATATACACCAACAGTACGATGAGCACCATCAGGGTCTTCATGTCGGCGAAGGCCTCCTGCTGGTCTTCCCACGAACCGCCGATGTTGTAGGTCATATCGGCGGGGATGTCCATCTGCTGGAGCTGCTCCTTGGCGCCGTCCACCACCTCGCTGAGCACACCGTCCTTGCCGACCACACACGACACCTTGATCATACGCTCGCGGTTCTTACGCTCAATGGTCGGTGGGGTGAAGGTCTCCTCGATGGTGGCGAGCTCCTTGAGGCGGATGCCACTGCCGCCGGTGAGGGGGTAGATGAGGATGTTCTCAATATCATCGATGCTCTGACGATGACTTTGCAGGTTACGGACGCGGATGTTGTACTCGTCTCCCTCTTCACGGTAGTAGGAAGCGATGTTGCCGTTGAAAGTGTTGCGCACGTAGGTGGCCGCTGTGGTCAGGTTGAGGCCATGTTCGGCCAGCTTCTGACGGTCGAAACTGATGTGCAGCTCAGGCACATATTCGGTACGGCTGATGTTGACCTCCGAACATCCCTTCACCTTGCGCATCCTGTCGGCCAGCTCGGCCGCCACCTTGTCGGAGGTGGCAAAATCGTAGCAGTAGAGCTCAATATCCACGGAGTTCTGACCGCCCATACCGCCACTGCCCACCGTGACATTGTACTTGTACAGCTCCTCGTACTCGTTGAGGTCGGCACGCACATTGTCGGCAATCTCTGTGATGGAGCGCTCACGTTCGGTCTTATTCTTGAAACGCATGTTGAATTTCACGATGTTGGAACCGGTCTCCGACATGATGCCGAAGGAGTTGTCATCGTCGGGCTGACCTACCGAGAAGTTGCACATCAGCAGTTCGGGGTACTCCTTCTTCATGTGTTCGGCGAAACGGAGGCCGAAGTCGCGGGATTTCTCCATGCGGGTGCCGACGGGCAGTTTCACCGTAGCCGACAAACGGCCCATATCCTGCGTGGGGAAGAACTCGGTGGGGATGACTTTCAGCAAGGTAAGGCTTCCACCGAAAATAGCGATGGCGAGCAATATGACGATGAAACGGTGCGACACGCACCAGCCGAGGAAGAGGCTGTACAGCTTGTCAAGACCGTTCAGGAGCCATTCGATGGGTTTGTAGATGGCGCCGAAAATCTTGCCACGGCTCGGGTTGCTCTTCAACATGAGGGAGCAGAGCATCGGGGTGAGCGACAGTGCCGCGAGGGTGGATACCGAGCAGACGATGGCCACAATCCAGCCCAGCTGTTTGAACAAGATACCGGCCTGACCTTCAAGGAAGGTCAGCGGCACGAAGACGGCGAGGAGCACGAGCGTGGTGGCGATAACCGACAACGACACCTCGCTGGTGGCGAACACAGCCGCCGACTTAGGCTTGGTGCCTCGCTCAATATGCGTGGTGATGTTCTCCAACACCACAATGGCGTCGTCCACCACCATACCGATAGCAATACTTAAGGATGATAGTGAGATGATATTCAGCGTATTGCCTGTCAGTCTCAAATAGATGAAGGCGGCCACGAGCGACACCGGGATGACGATAGCCACGATGAAGGTGGCGCGCCAACGGCCAAGGAAGAACAGCACCACGATGACCACCAGTACCAAGATGGTGAAGATGGTGCTTTTCAAACTGTCGATAGTATTGACAATACTCTCGGAAGTGTTGGCGATGATGCCGATTTCGATGTCTGAGGGAAGGGTCTTTTGCAGTTCGGGCAGCAGGTCCATCACCTTGTTGGAGATCTCCACCGAGTTGGCGCCCGACTGTTTCTGCACGATGATCATAGCGCCGCGGGTGCCGTTGTTATACACTTCCTGCAGGCGTTCCTGCACGGTGTCGATCACCTCGGCCACGTCACGCAGATAGACACTTTTGGTGGTGCCGTCGCCGGCCACCACGATGTCTTTCAACTGGTCGGCATTGTCGAACTCGCCCTGCACACGCATCGAGTAGGTCTCAGTGCCGATGTCCATTGAGCCTAACGGCAGGTTGCGGTTCTCGGCGGCGACCTTCTGGGCGATGCCGGCGATGGTGAGGTTGTATTCATCGAGCTTGTCGGGATCGCAGTAGATGGCGATTTCACGCTTTGGGGCGCCGGAGATGGAGACCGTACCCACGCCTTTGATACGGCTAATGGGCTGTGCCACACGCTCATCGAGAATCTTGTAGAGGGCGTTGGTGCTTTCTGCCGACTTCACAGACAGCATCAGGATGGGGATATCCTCCATGCTGAATTTGAAGAGGAAGGGCAGGTTGCAGCCGTCGGGCAGCTGCGAGTTCATCATGTCGAGCTTGTCTCGAACGTCGTTGGTCGCCTTGTCGATGTCGATACCATACTCATATTCGAGAGTGATGATGGAGTAGTTTTCCTTCGATTGGGAGGTCATCTCCTTCAGGTCTTCCACACTGTTGAGCACGTTTTCGATAGGCTTGGTGACGTTGTTCTCAATATCGGCGGCGCTGGCGCCGGCATACACGGTAAACACCATGATGTGGTTGGAACCCATGTCGGGGAAGAGGTCGATGGGCAGTTTCATGACCGAATAGACACCGAGGATGGCGATGGCCACATAAACGAGGGCGGTCATGATAGGCTTTTTTACAGCAGACTGGTAGAGGCTCATATTGTATCTTTTATCTTTATTTTAATATAATTCACGCATTATCAATACTCTACAACCAAAATCACCCGCGTGAATTGTGGATGAAAAAGGGCATAATTTTCCCGCTGCAAAGATACAATTTTCTTTGGTTAGTTATTTGCCAATTTTACAAATCTATATACTTCACATCCACAAACTCTGTGAGCCAAATGCCATTTCTGCTAAGAAAGAACTGAACCCCGTCTTTGATCATTTGGCCAGTGTTGATAGTGAGGACAATAGGTTCACCGTGACGTTTTCCTACTTTTACAGCATCTTCGATGGTTTTGGAAAGATGTACGTGAAGTCTTCCGCTTTTCGTAATTCCTTGTTTCATAATTGAATCCACGAGGTTTTTAGCGGTTCCATGATACAAAACAGCTGGTGGTACAGCCTCATCCAGGTCCACATCTACATTAATGCTATGTCCTTGACGGGCGCGAATCCGCGATTTGTCATCTGAAAATTCAAACCTCTGTTTGTCGTTCTTGGCGACGATTTCGCACAATTCATCCCATGTACAGCCATGATTTTCAATTAAATCGCGCACCTCACGCCAACCATGAGAATCGATGTTTTGTTTATTATGCCGCAACAGACGGGAAAGCTTTCTTCCTTTTGAAACTATCTCTTGATTATCCATGGCTATTGATGCTGGTTAATATAAATTTTGAAAGGTCTATCTCGTTCCTAAATCCAAGCAATGTAATTCTGTAAAACTCTCATTGCCAACCGGGAAATCCCCAATTCTTAAAATATTGGGGTGAGCGGCAGTCATCAGAAATTGGTTAATGGCAACAGCATCATCTCGATGTGTAGCAATGTGCTTCAATGTCACTTCCGCAATTTTTAGCCTCTTTTCGTTGTATAATTTATTGGGAATTGCCGACCAAGTGGAAGGTCCGTAACCACTATTACACAATTGTATGCCACAACGCCATATTCGCCATAAAAAGAACAGGTAGGGAGAATACCTTCCGTCATCTAACAGATTTTCTATGATGTCAATATCCGTATTGTAAAATCCCACATAATACACATAATTCATGGCATAAGCACATTTTTTATTGAAATCCTGCTCTTGTTGGATGCTTTGCTGAATAAATTCTAGATCATTTTGTGCTGCTGCAGTATGGATATTTTCAGGGGTGATTTCTTGAGTGCTAAGCTTACCAAATAAATCTTTCGATTGTTCATCAAAATCCACTGCTTGCCAAAACATTTCTTCGGATAGATGGGTGTAGTTATCCACATGAAAACGTGTTTTAAGTGTTGAATCCAAAACGTAAAGACTGTCTGAAAATTGTCGATAAAGCAAACTGTCTGAATAATCTTGATGTTCGGAAAAAAACTGTTGACCCAAGGCAAGACAACAAGAGAATTTTTCCTGAAGATCTTTTGATTTAATTTTACTGATGTCTGCATATTTGAGAGAAGCCGCAGCCTCTTCGGAGCATTCGTATCTTCTCCACTTATCTCGAATGGAATAAAGGCCGTTCAGCAAGACAAATGAATTGTAGGCTTCCACCATATCAGCAAAGAAAGCGTCCTGGGGAAATTGGTCAGCAGACATGAAATTGCAAAACAAGTCTTCACCTTTGTCAAAATCGCCACCAGTTCCACCCATTTCTTCATCGACAGGTGTCTCTTCAGGAGTTGCATTATTTTGTTTGTGGTCACAGGAAGATAACGGCAAGACAAAAACAATCACCACAGCTATCATAATGATTGTCAATTGTTTAAATAAAATATTTTTACGCATACGACAGGATAATGGTTATTGAAAAAAAACGGTTCAAAGGTACGAAAAAAAATGTTACAATTCCTTTGACCATTGCTCGGCTAAGACAATGGTGGGTATATGCTATCTTATTAGAAAGGTTGCATACCCTTCTTGCAAGGAACGCATTGACAATTCTCACCATGGCATATCGTAAAATAAGGCTTCCCATCTTCAACATCCTTCGGGTCAATTATGACGGTATAATCATCGGATTTGAAATATAATGACTCAATGTGCATTGAGCCTTCGATGATTCTTTCTCCCAATATAACAACAGCTGGAGCATCGGATGCTTTGGCTCCTTTTTTGAAGACAGCCACGCGAAATGAGGGCTCCTCGTCGGGAGCGTGGTCTGTGCTGACATCCACTCGGGCAAAAGAATACTCAAAATCCGGATAGTCAGCGCCGTCAAGTTGACAAGCATAATAAGGCTTCCAGTTCCCACGCAACGACGGGTGCAGACGAGACATATCCTTCTTGCTCAAATATTCAGAATAACGCTGTTCCAAGGGTGAAGAATAATTGACCCAAATACGCGGGCCAACATCCCATATTTCCCCATCAAGAATCAAAAACCCTCGCCAGCCAATCAACTCCCATGAATTGGAATCAAGTTTCGCCATCTCGCGACGAAAGTTTTTGTCAAATAATGTGTCGAAATAGCACACCATCTGTTCTTCGTTCTCTATATCTGGGAGAGGGTATTGGCGGTATAACGGATAAGAGACCATCTTAGCGAACATTTGCTTGTCGCCATTCGCAATCGCCTCAAGAATCATTTGATGATACTGGTTGTCGGTCAGCGTGTCGGAGAAATGCGACAAAACGGGGTCTTCCTCTTCTCCCACAACATCGTTCGTAGTAGTTTCCTTTTCGGCGGGAACAACCTTATTTGCGGATTTATGCCCGCATGAGCATAACGCAATGGTAATGAAGAGGGTAAAAATCGGAAATAGTTTCATTTTCATAATAAACAATTGTTTTTAGCTGCTCAAAAAAAACTCGTGTTATTGTTTTCACACAACGTTCTAACGCAGATAATATTTCAATCATCCATGCATTCATTTTTCGCCGTTGGCATCGTAATCGCACTTGCCAACGTATTCAAAGAAATCTCCTGCCCATTCATATTTCAAGCCGTATCCTGTCGGCCAGTCTTTTTCGTTGACAACTTCGACCGTAATAACAGGATAGTCTCCTTCAAGTTCATCCACATCAATCAGGCTGACCTCTCCGAATAGCAAAGGGCACCATCGCTGACCGCCACATTGCAGTTCAATGTGATCATATTGACCATTATTGGTATGGAAAAGTTTCTCTTTAACAAGTTTCCCATTGTTTACAGAAAAGGCACTGATGTTTTCCCAATGAACAATTCCTTGGTGACACACTTCCAATTCTGTCTTTAACAAATAATATGTCTTTCCAGTCTGATTCTTTATTTCGTAAAGTCCGATTAGTTCACCTTGAATGTTTTGAAGGGATAGTGTGTCTATGTCACCATTGTCTTTAAATTGTATAATGTTTCGAAAAAGCGTCGAATAATTTGTTTCGAGGGGGATGGAGTAAATTCTGATATTCCCACAATCTTTCCATATTAAATAGTAGGGTTCATCTTGAAAGGTGCGATACCCTATGCTTTTGCTATTCGCGGCAAAGTCGGGGTGGGAGACCAAGAATTTATAAACCTCGTCGAAACGGGTGTCCACCTCGTTAGAATTGATGATTTCATCTATGGGGTTGTCAAAAACGAATTCTGTACATTCCTCTTTTGGGGTGGTTTTCAGGGGTGAAGAATTCTCTTTTTTGCTGCACCCCCACAAAACAAAAGTGATCATCATTGCAGCCAACACAATGATTACCAAATGTTTGAATGATTTATTTGTACACATACGATGGTATAATGGTTATTGAAAAAAAAGGCTCAAAGATACGAAAAAATATTGTATAATCATTACTGAACTATATGCCTTTTGCAAAAACATTGGTGATATATTGAGGTGCGACAGAAAAGGAAATCCAACTGCCATCGCGAGTGCGGTAAAGTTTGACATTATCTTCCTTCATCTTTTTGGCATCGACCTCCACATACACAGGCGTATCGTCCATGTTTTCCCCTTTTTCGATGGCCTCATTTTTGTTGTCATAAAGTGTCACATAGCCCAAAATCCCTATTTTCAGGATGTAGCGCACCAAAATGCAGGCAATGCCGTGGTATAATCTTTCGGGGGGATCTGCCAGCTCCAATCCCACGCCATTCGCGTGTCTGTGTCGCCGGCGCATTCTGATTTCTGTCAAATCATCCGACATCTCAAACCTTTGCTTCGGGTCGGTGGCCACGATTTCAAAGACCTCCTCCGCAGGAAAGTTATGTATGAACACCAAATTGGAGATTAGCATCCAACCACGCCGTTCCATCAACACATCATCATCGTGCCGGATTAAACGAATCAGCTCCCGCGTGCGCTGTTCGCAATCATTTCCTATAGTGCGGTTTTCTGCCATGAAGGATGATGTTTTGATAATGCGTTATTTTGTTCCATTGGCAGCATAATCGCATTCCCCTGCGTATTTAAAAAGGTTCCCTTTCCACACGTACTTGCAATACTGATTGGTCATTCGTGTTGAGCAGCCGCACTCATCTGCCTCTTTAGAAGCAGCTATTCGGATATAAATCGCGGATTCTTTGGGGTTGAAATAGCAAAGATCTCTAAAATCAGTTTCTGCCAATTCATTATACAGCTCGTCATTGGTGCAGATTTCGGTTTCGAGACTTTGTCCAGCTTCTTTAAAAACGAATGCGGGATGCAGTCCGGTACTATCCAATTCGTATGCACACAACCTATAACAGTCTCCGCTGCCCGTATAGCCAGCATAGCCCCAGACAAGATACAATGTGGAAGTTCCCGTATTGAGTGTAAATACAGTATCAGGAGAGAGACAATAGAAGCAATTCTCAGATGGGAATTCCTCCTCTGCAATCCGGACTGTACCACTATTTTTATAATGGACTATCATTTGTGGAATTTGGTGGGCGGCGTCCGGTACCAGACCAATAAAACGGGCATTGCCATCATCGGAAACAACAGGCGGATGTATCCCACAAAATTTTTCACTTGACAAGGATTTGAATGGATAATCCATTGATGAAGGATCCGACAAAAGGACTTGTACAAAAGCATCGTAAAAATCGTGATGGGTGACTTTGTGTGCCAGTTTCCATTCCGCCTCCTCCATAGAAGAGAAAGTGATTTCAATGGAGTCTTTTTGGTCTTGATGTACCCAAATGCTCTTTTGAGGGAATTTCTGCTCAAAAGCGGGCATATCGGGCTCAGTTGAGCTGTTGTCGTTGTTTTTGCTGTTGCCGCAACCGCTGAGGGTGGCGGCAAGGATGACTGCGATGGCGAAGAAAAAATGTCTCATAAATGATAGGATTAAGGTTAATGATTGCAGGCGCAAAGATACTAAAAAAAACGTAAAGTTATACATTGCGGTCTGTAACATGCACTAAGGCATCAGCATGTGCGCTTTGTCCTCACATCACCTTTGCAAATCAGTCTATTATGATTTTTCGGCTATTCTTCCGAATACACGTCGTAGTTGGCGAACTTCCTTGTTATTTTCGTTTTAGGATCGGTGTACATAATTCGCAAATTCTGGGAATCGTTATTAAAGATATACTCATACTCCCCGTTCTTGAAGCAGTACTCATGTTTCTGTTCGTTATATAGCCCCTGTGTGATGACCAAATCTGGAGCCGCTGAAAACAGCTTATTCTTTTTCCACGCAATATAGCGATATGTATCATCTCCAACTTTTTCTATCCTCACAATTGATTCTCCCAGTTCAAACTCTTCGGTCAGCTGTCCCTCACCATCCAGATATTTTTTCAGCTTAGGATTATAGGTCAGAAAACCATCACGATTGAAATGATCTCCATCCCATTCATAATGGATATAGTAGTCATGCCAGAACTCTGAATCACTGATAAAATGGGGCGTGTAAATGTCCTTCTTTGTCATGCCAAAGAAAAAATCATCCAACCATCCCCCCTTACAAGATGCAGAGGGCGGAAGTGAAAGAAAAGAGGCCTCGATGCAGATATAATCATCATAACCGCTTGACACATCAGAATCTTCGGAAGAACGATCAAAAACTTCTGCTCGTACCAATTCTCCCTTTTTATTCACTTTAAACGCATCTATGCCGTATGCGTAATACGTACTGGATTCTCTAAAACGAAACTGTACGAGATAGACTGGACCGTTTGAAGATTCAACCTGATAAATTGCAATGGGAAATTGTTCATAATTTTCCAAAAGTCCTGCTTGGAACTTGTTGTTGCAAGCAGTCTGATAAAGGCTATTGTGAATGACCACGCTTCCGCCTTCTCCATTCCACCAGGTATATATTTTCATTTTACCGTCCGGTGATGTAAGAAGCGTTATGTCGAGTCCATCCAATTGCGCCGACAAATCCGCATCGAAAGTGGTTTTGTCATACAATAGTTTCTCAACAAAAGCGGTCAGTTTTTGGGCGTATGCAACAGTTTCATGGCTGGAGTTCTCATCCACATAGAAATATCTGACGTTTGGTGTGCTGTCGCTATTTTCTTTGACCCTATGGGTGCAGGAGGGGAATGCAACGGAAAACATCATTATGATTATAATAAGAGGGGACTGAAGGTGTCTCTGTTTTTCATTGTTGTGAGTATTGATGGGGACATTTTTATTAATTGTGGTATCTGAATGTGATTAATGTAATTCGAAAAAGTATTCCAATATTATAGATAATCGGGATTATGCTCTATACCAAGAATTAGTAACTATAATATAGAAGTATAAGAATCCTAAAGAAATCACTCTATGGATTGACTGATTAAGATTATTTGTTCGTGCCATTATGATGACCATTACATCACTCTTATTCTGAATAGATTCTGATGAAATCATTAAAAACTTTCCTGTTGGTGTAGTAAAAGGAATATTGTTGGAGCTAATGAAACCATTAATATGAATACCTCTCTTCTCAAATTCATAAATAGTACTATGGCTTAATTGATTCAATGAAAACAAATAATTTGCTTTCCTTTTTGAAAAAGCATGGATCTCGTCGTAAATGCGTCCATTATCTAATTGGTATGCGATAATACCAGCTTGAGGTGTGAAACCAGTTTTTGCAGAATGTATAATATCATCAACATAGCATAAGTCATAATGCATATCACGTATCTTCTGCAAGGTGTCTTTTTTCTGTAAGAAGTGCACACAAGCCTCTTGACGTTTTGAGTAAACATCAGTTAATAAATGTAGTACTTTTGCATTATTCCAAAATGATAACCCGTAACCTATTTGCCAATTCCACACCCCAGGAAGTTCTTTTAGCAAATAGTTGCAACTTATATTAGCAAAATACAAAGAAATCTGATCAGAATCAATAGCACACTCAAAGAGGAATTTCTTATATAATCTATTCCACTCATTAAAAAAGTTTCTGTTTTGTTTAGTGTCCCGTGCCCATATTACTCCGCCATTGAAATATTCATTTGAAGACAAATCAAGGTTGAGTTTCTGAGAATAGTACCGCATGTTCGCCATCATTGGACTTTCTTCCAGACTTGAGAAATGCAAATGAAGAACCGCTGCCAAATCAAGTTCTATATTCTCTGCATCTAACCTTTCTAGTATGATAGTATCATTATCAATATACAGAAAATCCCCATCAACAATGTTTCTTAAATTTGTCTTTAATAACCGACTCCTAGACTTCTTAGAAAGGTTAAGATCTAGGTCAATAACCTTAATTTCATTTATTTTTGACAAAACTCCTTTTTGCTCAACAGATAAGATGTTATCAGTATATCTATCCATAACAACAGTAATATATGCACTGGGATTTTTGGACAATAATGATGTGATAGATACCATGAGTTGTTCAAAATAATAATCATCCTTATCGCTTACAATAACATATACAAATTTTATCATAAGTTATACTTTTAATATATTGAGGTAAGAACCTATTTCTTTGTCTTTTTCCTGAGGAGTAAATGATCCGTATCCAGCAGACGGAAAGAAAGTACATTCGCCCCAAAATATTCTATCCGAGAAATTATACAAATCAACCCGAACATGTGGAAAAGGTTTAGAAATTCGTTCGGCAATCTCTACCATTTCTTTAAACTTAGGAGAAAGAGATGTTGACAATTCGTTGTTGAATGAATATGAGAAACTTAATCGATTGAAATTTTTATCAACGATCATTTCTATTGGTTCGTGGTTATAATGCCAATCACAAGCATTTAAAATCTCTACAAATTTTACCTCCCCATGGAAGCAATAAAATTTGTAATCAATAGGGGAATTCCCTGAAGAAAAATATAATGGCTCTACTATTATTTTCGGTTTGATGTTAGAATAGTTCCATTCTAATTTTACTGAGCCATAATTAACATTCAAGATGCGTTTAAATACGCTCTTGACACGATTTGCATCCACTAAAGACTTATTATTAATAAATAAATTAAAACCGCTTCCATGAGTTGCTTTCATAACAAACTCATTTGGTAGTGCATCAAACTCAATGGCATCTGCTGTATCATATATGGCAAGAGTGGGAATGATACTCAATCTGGGGATCTTCGACACAACTATTTGTTTTACCTCTAATTTGTCTGTATAGTGGGTCGCTAATTCGTCCCACCAGTTCAATTTTAACCATTGTAATTTTTCATTATAAGACACGGGATTGTTCAAATCTAATTTTTTCCCAGTATATAGATAATAATAATCACAAATAAGTCTCTCTCGAGGTTCTCTCAAAAATCGTTCATGTCGTCTATTGTATTCTTCAAAAGGACGACGCTCCAATCTTTTTAAAGAATCAATATTATATAACATGCGGATTAAATGTTTTTATAATAGTATCAATAAAACTTTTCCATAGAGGAGCAATTGTGTCAATACCTATTTCATCCACAATCTTTTTCCCATTTTCAGAAAAGGTAGAATAGGAAATACTATCATTTAATATGTTTTCCATAGCAAATGCAATCATTTCAGGTTTATGCTCTGGACATAAAACCCCACATTGAAAACGTTCAACAACATCCTTAATGCCAGGGACATCAACAGCAACACAAGGTATTCCAAGAGCGCATGCTTCTATCAGAGAATTTGGCATCCCCTCATATGCAGAAGTCATTAAAAACAATTTCGCAGATATAATTTCAGAATGAATTGATTCTACGGGGCTCGAAAAAAGAACACCTTTGTCCCATTGGTTTTGGGCTGCAAGATTCTTGATGATATGCAAACGTCCGGAATCCTTTCCGTAACAATCTAATCTGTATTGGGGATGTTTAGAACGAAATAATGAGAATGCTTGTAAAAGTACGGGATAATTCTTTTGGTCGGCATATCTACCTATAGCGACTATTCTATTTTCTTTTACAGACTCTTTGTCCCTCCTATTAATACATACAGGATTCTGAATAATTGTCATACGACCTTTCAAAAGGGTTTTGTCAAAATAAGAGGCAGCATGGGCAGTTTGAAAGATACATCCTGCAGCATTATAAAAGGCAAAATCCCTTTTTTTGCGATCTTCTTCATACTTAGGGCTAAAATAGGGGTCGTTTCTTTCACATGCAATATGAGCAATTCCAAGTTCTATCGTAGCCATGGAAATCACAAAGTTCATAGGATTTAAAAAAGAGACCACACAATCCGGACATAATTGTCGAAGGATTGTGACAGCGTCTTTGTAATCATTAAACTTTGAGTAAAATACCGGCACTCGTCCATCTATGTGATAGAAATCAGGCATCACAAAGGGATAGGAAAACAAAAGAGCACAAATCGTATGCTCTGTGTTCTCGACGAACCAATTGACGATAGAGGAAAAGACCCTTTCTGCTCCGCCGGCTTGTAAATTATTAATTGCAAAACAAATCTTCATACGACTACAATTCAATCGTCTAGAAATCGTTTTATGACATGCTGGTTTTTTTCGTAAAACAGCTCCCTAGATATCTGAAAATAAATGACATCCCAAAGCTTTCCATCAAAATATTTATACTCTTTCAGCCTGCACTCTTCCGTAAAACCTATTTTTTCATGATATTCAATACTGAATTTATTGTACGCATATACCTCTGTATATATTTTGCGGATATTGTAATATTGAAATAAAATGTTTGCAAATTCAATTCCGGCCAAGCCAACAAATCCGGAACGAAAAGCGGGTTCTATATATATCAACCCTTTAATATGAGAATCAATAACTTTATAATCATAAGAAGCTGCAAACCCCGCAAAATGTTGCTGTACTTCGATAATCAAAAAATCTTTATAATTATAGGCCAATTTGCTCTCAAATCTAGACTTGAACTCCTCATATGAATTTGTGTTCAAAACGGAAAACAACTTGTATTGTTCTGCATAATCACTATATACCCTATAAAGATCTGGAATGTCTTTATGAGCGTCATACCTTCTCAACGTATAATAAGACTTCATATATATAAATTTCTTTTAATTGTTCCTTTTGCAGTGCGGGCAATTGTTGCTATTAACTTAACTTCTCGAATGTAAATGCCGATTGCTGAATCATGATTAAAATTCATCACCGCTTCTGTAATTTGCTTTTCATTATATGTTTCATCCTTTACTATATACGCAATTAAAGAATCATCTTGCAAAGAGACAACGGCATCCTTAATCCCATTTATCTCAGTAAGTTTAGCCTCAACTTCTTCTAGATATATATTCTTTCCGGCCGAAGACACTTTCATGTTGTTCATTCTGCCTTTTATAAAGACATCTCCTTGATTAGACATTATAGCTAAATCTTGCGTATGAAACCACCCTTTGTCATCTACAACATTGTTGTACAACTTTTCATCTTTATAATAACCACAAAACACAACATTTCCACGCAAAACAATCTCACCAGGAGTGCTTGTGGGGGAGGGAGAAACGATTTTTAATTCTATATTATCTATAGGTTTTCCACAAGAGAACAATTCATAAGAATCTAAATGAGGCAGACAAATAGACGAAGCACATTCGGACATACCATATCCAATAAAAAAAGGAAGATTATAATCTGTATATATTGATTGAAGCCAATCTCTTTTTACAGATGCGCCTCCGGTCACCAAGCATTTACATTCTTTCCCAAACAAATCCATTATAAAAGATCTTCTCTTGCCAACACTTTTCATTCTTAATTGGTCTCCATATGAATTATTAATTTCTTCAAATAACTTATAATATACAATGGGGACGGCGAAAAACATTACTGGACGAACCTTCTTGAAAGCCGGCAATAGAATCGTAGGGACTGGCGGCGCATTAAGGATATATAAATGAAGGCCATAACAAATAGGCATCAAAACGTCATATATTAATCCAAAAATATGATAGAACGGCAACACGCTTAAATAATTCTTATTCTTTTCATATGGAAAAACATGGATAATCGAATTGATGTTGGCACTAATATTACCAATTGACAACATAACACCTTTAATATTTGCGGAAGTTCCAGATGTGTAAATGATTAAAGATAATTCTTTATCGTTACGTTCTTCTACGTGAAAATTTTCAGGGGAGATTTGTTTGAGACGGGTATGTTTAAAACATAATGTGCAACGCGACCAAAGTAACTTATTACTTGTAATTGAGATAACGAATTGCAATCTTTTTATATTATCAAAATTATATCTTCTCACGTCCACATCTGTAACGTACAGCACAGAACATTCCGAATGTTCTACTGACGTTGTCGATTCTGACAGATTCTCATTGAGACATACAGCGACTAACCCAGAAACTTGAATCGCCATAAACAAACATATCCATTCGACACTATTAGACGAACATATTGCTACTTTATCACCCTTTTTTAGCCCCAATTGCGACCAATCATTTTGATATCCTACTATTCTTGTACAAATGTCACAATAACTCAAAGCGGTTCCTACCTTCCCGTAGTCGTGAACCACATCGTAGCACCAATTATTGATAGCCGAATTATGAAATGTATGCAAAAAACTATCAATCATTATTTGATGGTATTCTTACAGCATTCAACAAATCATGTACAGTAACAATTTCTGGTAACCTATCATTAGGGATTTTAACTTGTAGACGTTGTTCGACCTGTATGATTAAATCCATTAAATCCAAAGAATCAGCATGATAAGTAGTAATAAAATTATCTGATCGTGCAATATCCTCATGTGCCAAATTGAATTTCTTGGCGATGACAGAAAATACAACAGATTCAAGATGGCTATAAAACCATCTAACAAAAGATTCAAGACCTTCATCTAATGATGTTTTACAATCACAATTGGTTTCTTTCTTTAATTTCGATGTGTCTGCTTTTGTTTGATACACATCCCCACTTTGCATAGGCAAATATTTCTTTTCTATTCGTTCCCCTCCCATTTTTTTTTCTAACATATTTACAAAATCTTTCACTTTGTAAGATCTTCCGGTCCCTACATTGAAAATTTCAAAATAAACATTCCTGCTTTGTATGCTTTCAGATAATAAATATGTAAATAATCCGAGGATAGATTGAATAACATCATCAACATAAGTATAATCCCTTTTCAAATCACCATTACAAAAAAGTGAGATTTGCTTTTTACGATATATAGAATTAGCAAAAATCATCGGGGCCATATCAGGACGTCCCCATGGACCATATACGGTAAAAAGACGTAGGCCAACGACATGTATACCATAAGACTTAGCATAAAAGCATGCGATATCCTCGTCATGAGCTTTAGTAATGGCATAAAATGATTCTTGACCCTCAATAATATCACTTTCTTTAGATGGTAAACGTTTCGATTGTCCATATACCGAAGAACTACTTGCAAATATAACTTTTTTTACATTATTCTTTCGACAAGCATCTATAACATTCATGAACCCAGCAACATTTACTTGAAAAAAATTATATGGTTTGAGCATGCTGTCACGCACTCCCGCCATGGCTGCGAAATGGAATACCATGTCGAAATGATATTCTGCGAATAATTTGGCCACTTCATTCCTATTGCCAATATTTAAAACTATCAATTTGAGATTATCAAAAAGTCGGCTTTGGAACACTTGCTTTGCCTTAATTTCATTAGACACATCAATTCCACAGGAATGTAGTCTTCCAACCTGCCATTCTGTATAATGTCCATTATTAAGATTGTCAACGCCGATAATATTCATATTTTTGGAAATAACTAGGGCTTGTGCCAAACGATGCCCAATAAATCCGGCCACTCCAGTAATTAATACATTCATTGATTATACGGCTATTTTACATTTGAAATTCTCAATATCTTGCTGGGATAGATGCACAAAATTCACTAAGTACTCTTCGATTCCCTTGGTTATATCAAGGGATCTATAGTTTTTGATGTCATATTCCCACTTGACATTAATTGGATTATTGATGCTATCCAAATGTGAAAATATGTACAAATATCTCAAAGGGGAAAGATTAGTCAGCAATTGATATAAATCACTTTTTCTCTTTATTCTGTAAAAATTCACGTAAGAGGTCATATAGTCATAAACCAACTCTTGAAAATCAGCTCCCATCAACCCTTCAATTATTAAACATAAAAAGCCAGTACGATATAATCCGCCATTACAATGAATAAAAAACGGAGGCTGATGGGAGTTTAAGAAATGAAATACACCTGATAATTGTTGCCTTGCCTCAACACCAAATATGTCACGTGGGAAAAATCCAGTATAAGCATTATTGGAAAAATATAATTGTGCAGCGTATGAATCTTTGGATTCGTCATAGTCATTGATATAGTATTCAATCTCTGATGAGGTGTCCACAAGATCAACTATTGTACGAATTTTATTTTCTAAACATAATCTGTCAATGGCACGAGCACGTTCTAAAGATAATGAATAATTCAAAGGAGACCCTCCGCGATAGAAAACCCCTTGCCTAATATTCCGAAAATCAAGCATTCTAAAATTGGCGTATTCCAACTCCGATTGAGTATCTGTCCTTTCTTCATTATATAACAATTGAATGGGGGGGACGTAATTAAATTTCTTTTTCCGATTCTCAATTGCAGTAACAACAACTTCACTTCCAATATGTGCTCCTGTTGCAACAGCTAAATTCCCATTGTGCATTACAAGGAACAATCCTTTGCGACCCTTCATAGAAGCGCAAAGGTAAATATCCCACAATCCAGCTAGTAACTCTTGCTCCACATAAGGCACAACAATACTAAAGTTCCCATCAATAGAGATTGATAGGTTATCGTATAACAGAACTCCCATATCAGATAAATCTTCGAGAGAGCCTTCTAGTAAAAGGGCTCCCCCTGAAATAACATCAAGTACAGAAGTCGACCAAAATGTGCCAGGCAAGAACTTCATTCTTTATGATTCGACTTCTGTAGTTCCTCATAATACAACTTCAGCAACTCAGATCTGATATTTTTTATAGGCGTACATTTTTGTTGTTCTCCATAAAATATCTTTCTAGAACGACATCCGCCTTGACATATAGGTAAAACCGCACATCTTTTACATCCCTCATCGGTTATCGTCTCATTCCTGAAATATTGGTAATTCGGGCTTTTTTCGTCTATGCCATCAACGACGTTACCACATATGTATTTGTCAATTCCAGCCATCCTATGACACTTATATAAGTTTCCGTCTGCATTTATTACAATACGTTTTCTTGTACTCATGCCACAGGAATTGCTACTGGGGATTAAACCAAAGGCTGCTAATAATGTTCGTTCTTCATTCTTTTGAACCCTTGAATTTAGTGGCCATCCTTGCTCGATCTGGAATTTCATAAGATTCATCATAGGATGTTCTTGACCTTCAGATAGTTCGCAAGAAAATCCACAATCTCCTCTCAGAGAGAGAGGAGATAAATAAAGATAAAAAGTTGGAGAAATACATTCCGCCAACATCTCCTTTAATTTCAGAAGAACTTGCTTGGCCTTTTCAACTTGAGCAACAACGAAATTTACACGAACGGATATAATAATTTTATTCCTATTAAGCAACTTGACATTTTCGATGACTCTATCAAAAGCACTCTCTTCACTACAGTCAATATAGCGTTTGATCATACCATATTTTTCTCCAATCTCATCAATAGTGATTTGAAAAGAAACAACCGAGTAGTATTTCTTGAAAAAGTCAATCATTTCTTGTGTTACTAACGAGCCGTTGGTCGTTATATGAGTTTTCAGTTCATAACCGAGTTCCTTTAACTTTAATGTTATATACTTAATTGTATCAAATCTCAATAACGGTTCACCACCAAACCACATTATTGTAAGATTTTTGTCTGGATAGAAATTTTTAATAAACTCAATAGTCTTATCAGCAACTTCTTGACTCATATCAAATTGCTTTATCCCATTTTCAAAACAATAATAACAACGTGCGTTGCAGTTTGTGGTAGTAAATATAGTAACAACTTGAACCCTATTGTCTAGGTCTGTTTTTCTAATCGCATCCAAGGTCTGCAAGTCATCTTCATTAGAATCAACAATGAAGCCTAACTTCCTCAGCTGGGAAACCATGTCTGTGTCGGCAAAATCCTCATTAACAAACAGTTCTGAATATTTACTCTTATCCAACGCTATTAGAGCTGTTGTTATCGTATGATATAATAAGACTTTATTATCATCAATGTCAGTTTTTATTATATATCTTGAGATTTCCATAACATCTTCCTTTTATTTTTTGCACAATGAGGGGGACACAACGATAGTAATAATATTGCCCCCCCCCCTGAATCTTGTTTTAGTCAACCCACTGACAATAAGGACTATTGCAGCAAGGGCTAAAATGGCTTACGGCCGTTGTTTCATAAAAAGAATACAATTCTTCTTTTGAATAACCCATTCTTAATATTTCCATATTTTTAACGCCGTGTTATATCCCATCCGGCTCCATCGGTTCTTGGTTATTTTATCAATTTGCAAATTTACCACACAATGTGTATAATATATCATTACGTTTTGTCACAATTATTACCACAATAATATGACAGCTAAAACAGGGTTTCATTTTAGTTACAACGCATTTTCTGCCCAGAAAAGTGGGTTTTGCACCAATCCTACTTCACCGCCTGCACCTCCGTAACCCTGTACTCGCCATTCTCAATCTCTACAGTTACGGCAAGCTTGAGCGTCACTTTGGGAGTTTTCGCCCCGTAGAGTTCTGTAACGAAGTCGTGTTTGAGAATCTTGGAGATGCGTTTCAGCTTGGGCAGATCGATGTCCTGCCGCTTGAAGATGTCATACACATTCTGCCGGTGACAGTTAAGCTGGCGGGCGAACTCGCTAACGCTCATCCCGGATGCTTTCAGATACTCTTTTACTTTTTCGCCTGCGTGTGGTGCCATAGCTTGTTATCTACTTTTACTTAACTTATTCTTGTAAATTGTAATTACTGGTGATTTTGCATTACTTCACGATCACTTTGGGTTTACTGCTTTTGATCTATATATGGGGTGTTCTCAAACCCTTTTTCGTTCAGTTTTTTCACCCATTTGTTCAACGGATTACGGAGCAACATCATGAAACAGCTGGTCTGTCCGAACCATTTCACCAAGGTTGGGCTCATAGAATAATAGCATCGTATGAATAACCTGCCGTACCATGTGTTGGCCAATACTGTATCACGGTATCGGCGTAAAGTCCATACTTCTGGGCAATCATAACTGCCGTACACGGCGGTAGCTATATAGCAACCTGCGCTCGATTTTTTATTACTTGTATCTCTATCTCGCATCCAAATTAGTAAATTTTCCAGATTTACAGTAATGAGATAAAGCTAACGCTTTGATTTGTAAAATGATAAGAACCCACTGCCCTTCGGATTCTGTTATTCTATGGGCAATAGTATTGCCAGCAATGGAAGAGATAAGAACTCTGAAATGAGGTCGCAAAATTAGTAAATAATTCCGCTCATCCGACAATGATGGGAGAAAAATTCAGTGAATATGAAAGTATATTAGGGGAATAAGGGAAAGGGATATGAAGTTATGAAATTATGTAGATAGGAGGATATGATGAAAGGATGAAGGGATGAAAGGAGGAAAGGAGGAAAGGAGGAAAGGATATAAAGGTTTTAAACAAAAAAAGCCCCCTCTTTTCACGGAGGGGGCGTGTGGTATTGGGCGACGACCTACTCTCCCACCTTCTTCAGGCAGTACCATCGGCGCGGCCGGTTTTAACTT
>JBGUPJ010000020.1:0-4472 GCA_045130235.1 Bacteroidales bacterium | reverse complement strand
CCTATGCCCGCCACCCCCACATATAGCCCGCTGACCCCGCAGAATTCCTGCACCCATATCCGTGCAGATTCGCGCGATCCGCGGAGATCCATGAATCCCCTAACGGGGATTTCACCCACTTGCGGGACCACCTACGGCTACAGAGAGGCATCCCCTGACGGGGATGAAATTCTGTTCGTATTGGAGGGGATCGGTTCCGTCCACCACCAACAAACTGCCCACCACTCACTGCTCACTGCTAACTCGACTGCCGACTTCCCCGCCCCGCCAGTGCACCCCATTCAGCATTCAACATTCAGCATTCAGCATTGGACTTACACCTTCTCCGCCAAAGAAAAGGACTCCGAAACCGGCCTAAGCTACTTTGGCTCACGGTATTACTCCTCCGACTTGAGTGTGTGGTTGAGCGTGGACCCGATGAGTGACAAATATCCTTCCTGGTCGCCTTATGTGTATTGTGCGAATAACCCGGTGAAGTTGGTGGATCCGAACGGGGATTCGATAATCAACCCTTACAAAAGGCTCATTGATGAATGCAACGCTGTTATTATGGAATTAGAGGAAGGCATTAAAGGACAGAAGTATAACTATCCAAGCCTGGCAAAAGCGGCTTTGGCAACAACAAAAGAAGAATTAAAGGAATATATAGACTACTCCCGAAAGGTTGAAATCGCTATCTCGGCATTGAAGGAAGATGTTGATTTTTATAACACGCTCAACCACATTGAAGACGAACGTCATACACCTGTTGACATATACATCTATATAAATCCCAATTTGCCTATTGAAAAAGGAAGGAATGGGGAATGTGACGAGGATGTTTATTGGTATTTTAATTCATTTTGTGGATTCAAGGGCAATAAAGTTGGCATGATTTTGTCGGGACATGAAATAGGCATAACCACCTGTCACGAAGGCGGTCATATTGAGAACGATGTTAAAGGTTATACCACGCAACGCAATTGGATAATCTCTAACGGCTATGCCAATGACCCTAATTACAGTGGACATGAACCTGGCAATCCCTCAGGTTTGAAAGCGTATCAAAGAGAAAGAGAATATAGAAAAAGACATAATATTCCCTATGATGAATAACATATTTGCCAAATATTTTGTTGCTGTTGTTTGTGTATTCCATTTTTTCCGACCATTGTCGGCACAAAACGACACCCCTGTTTTAATGAACAGGGACACAATTAATTTCGAGGGAGAATTGATTTGCAGAAAATCTTACAAGTGTGATGGTGAGTATTGGTTTTACATAAAAACAAAAGAACCCAATCCTCAAATCAAGGAAATAGTTTATTCGGATGGTACTCTCCGTTCAAGATATTTCATAGATGTATTCCCTAATGTAAGTTATATGCGGATAGACTACAGCAGAGATAGCACTGTCTCGTTTTCATGTTTCTCGATCCAGATAGAGTATAAAAACATGAAATATGTCTGTCCCGTAAATTCTTTTTATGATGAAAATGGGAATATTTATTCTTCATTATATCTTCAAGATTTACGAGGCCATATTATAACGGAATATTCATGTTATAACAACGGCAAATGGAAATGGACCCCTTATCACATACACAAACCTCCCAAGTATGCGAAAAAGTTGTTCAAAATATTTCTGTCCAAATACCAAGAGAAGCTGTATTTGTTGGAGAAATGCATTCAGTTTAAACCATAAAGCCGCACAACAAGAAAAGACACTCGAAAATTTTCGTATCTTCGCCCCGTCAAAAAACACCGATGAACCGCCGCCAACCATATCGCCCGTTTTCCCAGCGCCCGCACACCTACGGCGTGCGTGTGTGTTCGTGCGCCGCCATCGCTACCGAGCCCTGCAGACCTACGGCCTGCGCGGGAGAGCACCCATGCTGCACCGTCGCCTACCCCGCAACTGCTAACCACTCACTGCTAACTGCTAACTAAAAAAGACTATCTTTGCCGCCGATTTCAAAATCTATAACCATTTGCGTATGAGATTGAGAGAAAAGCCCTATTTCGTGCAGCTCATCGTGCTGGCCTTGTTCATGCTCGGCGGAATGCTGATATTCTCCTCTTTGGGAACCTTAATAATCCTGCTCATTTACCACACCCCGCAGATGCTGGAGGCTTCCGACCCCGTGACCGCCATCCGCATCTCCCAGACACTGGCCACCATCGGGACTTTTCTGGTACCTTCACTGTTGTTCGCCTACTGCTACAACCGGCAATGGTTCGACTACAACGCCGCCAGCCGCTGGCCTAAACAGTCCATGATCAATATCGTGCTCATTCTCTCGGTCACGCTGCTACCCGTGGTAGGGGTATTGTCATCCTTCAACCAGAACATTATGCCGCAGGAGGGCCATGTGGCCGAATTCATGCGCGACCTTGAGGAGGCCGCCAACCACATCCTCGAGATTGTGACCTCGCAACGCAGTTCCTGGGACCTTGTCTCCAACATACTGGTATTCGCAGTACTTGCAGGTATCTGCGAGGAATTCTTTTTCCAAGGCGCCCTGCAGCCGCTGATGATGAATTGGACAAAGAACCCTCACGTCGGCATTTTGCTCACCGCCCTGATATTCAGCGCCCTGCACTTCCAGTTCTACGGATTTATCCCACGTTTCCTGTTAGGGGTTTACCTCGGTTACCTGTTCTACTGGAGCCGGTCGCTGTGGCTGCCGATTCTGGCACATGTACTGCACAATGCTCTCTCACTGATGGTGGATTTCACGTTGCAGGGACGCGGCTTAGACACCGAAAACATGCAATACACCGATGTCCACGGCTCGCTGCCGACAGCCGCAGCTTGCGCCCTGATCAGCGCGATGGCGATTGTCTATCTCTGGCGCATTTATCGGGATGACAAGGTGACCGGCATTCAACGTTAAACGCCTGTCAACCATTTCAAACATTTTTCTATGGCTATAAAAAAAGGGAGGCTTAACGCCTCCCTTAAATGTAATATCTCCTTTAATCTTAATTGTCCAGTTCCTCTTTGATTGCCTTCTGGATCAACGCGACAAAATCGTTGAGCGGCATGGTGCCGTCGTTGATATTGCCGTGACGGCGGACTGAGACGGTGCCGTCCTTCTCCTCATTCTCGCCCACGATGACCATGTAGGGGATCTTGGCGGTTTCGGCGTCGCGGATCTTGCGGCCAGTCTTTTCGCTGCGCTCGTCGATGTAGCAGCGGATGTCCTGCTCGTCCAAAGCGGCCTGCACCTTGCGGGCGTAGTCCATGTACTTCTCGCTGATGGGCAGGATGACGACCTGGTCGGAGGTGAGCCACAACGGGAAGTTGCCGCCGGTGTGTTCCAACAGCACGGCCACGAAACGCTCCATGGAGCCGAACGGGGCGCGGTGGATCATCACCGGGCGTTTCTTTTGGCCGTCGGCGTCGGTGTATTCGAGTCCGAAGCGCTCGGGCAGGTTGTAATCGACCTGCACGGTGCCGAGTTGCCATTCGCGGCCGATGGCGTCCTTGACCATGAAGTCGAGTTTCGGGCCGTAGAACGCGGCCTCGCCCTCCACCTCCACGGTGTTCAGGCCCTTCTCGGCGGCTGCCTCGATGATGGCGCGCTGGGCTTTCTCCCAGTTTTCGTCGGTGCCGATGTACTTCTCCTTGTTATTCGGGTCGCGCAGGGAAACCTGTGCCTTGTAGTTGTCGAACTTCAGGGTCTTGAATATATACAATATAATGTCAATGACCTTGCAGAACTCCTCCTTGATTTGGTCGGAGGTGCAGTAGAGGTGGGCGTCGTCCTGCGTGAAGCCGCGCACCCGCGTCAGACCGTGCAGTTCGCCGCTCTGCTCGTAGCGATAGACGGTGCCGAACTCCGCTAAGCGGAGGGGCAGTTCCTTGTACGAGCGGGGGCGTGCGGCGTAGATTTGGCAGTGGTGCGGGCAGTTCATCGGCTTAAGGAAGAACTCCTCGCCTTCCTGCGGCGTGGTGATCGGGCGGAAGGAGTCCGCACCGTATTTGGCGTAGTGGCCGGAGGTCTTGTAGAGGTTCACGTTGCCGATGTGCGGGGTGATGACCTGCTGGTAGCCGTATTTTTTCTGCACTTTGCGGAGGAACTGTTCCAGGCGGTCGCGCAGGGCGGCGCCTTTGGGCAGCCACAGCGGCAGGCCCTGTCCCACGAGCGGGGAGAAGGTGAAGAGTTCCATCTCCTTGCCGAGCTTGCGGTGGTCGCGTTTCTTGGCTTCCCCCAGCATGACCAGGTATTCGTCGAGCATGCTCTTCTTGGGGAAGGTGATGCCGTAGATGCGGGTGAGCTGCTTGTTGTGCTCGTCACCGCGCCAGTAGGCGCCGGCGATGTTCAGCAGCTTGACGGCCTTGATGACCGAGGTGTTGCGCAGGTGCGGTCCGCGGCACAGGTCGGTGAAGGCGCCATTCTTGTAAAAGGTGATGGTGCCGTCCTGCAGGTCGCCGATCAGCTCGCATTTGTAAGGATCGCCTTTTTCGGTATAGGTCTTGAGGGCAT
>JBGUPJ010000019.1:0-1539 GCA_045130235.1 Bacteroidales bacterium | reverse complement strand
GAGGCAAACGCCGTCTCCGCCAGCGCGAAATAAACCGCGCCCAAGAGCAATAACGCTATGATAAGGATGGAAAGATAAGGTCGACTTCCGTCGTCCATTCGGATCATCACACTCCTGTTGGTGACAATAAATTAAAGTATACTATAACACAAGAAGTCAGAGCCGTCAATCACGCGGCTGCACCCATCGTAGGGGGCGACGACCTCGGCGCCCCGCTGCTTGGATGACTGTCGGCGGCGGGCGATTCGTGATGTACAGTGTAGTAACATGGTATACAGGTGTGCAAGGACATGGTATACAGTTTTGTGGTAGATTAAAGCATCCGAAACACAGAGGTGAGCAGGATGCCTTGGGAGCGCAGAACTGTGAAAGAACAAAGACTTGAATTCGTCGAAGCGGCGCAGAACTGCCGCAATTTCAGCGCGCTGTGCCGGGAATTTGGCATTTCACGTGCTACAGGATATAAGTGGCTGAGCCGCAGCGCTGCCGGTGAGGATCTCGCCGACCGGAGCCGGCGGCCGCACAACAGCCCTAATCGCATTTCCCCAGAAACAGAATCGCAGATTCTGGAGATCCGCAACGATAATCCCGGTTGGGGCGCTCGCCGCATCCACTGCATCATGGAGCGGCGCGGATGCGAAGAGCTGCCGTGCGTTAAGACCGTCAACAACGTTTTGAAGCGGAATGACTGTATCTCAGAGGAAGAGTCTTTGAAGCGCAATCCGTTTACGCGCTTTGAGAAAGCTGCCTGTAACGATATGTGGCAAACCGACTTCAAAGGTGAATTCAAAACCGAGGATGGGCACTACTGTTATCCGCTGGATATTCTGGATGACCACAGTCGTTTTGCCATTAAAATTGCTGCTTCAGATACCACGGCAAACGTTGTCATTCCTTGCTTTCAGGCGGCTTTTCGGGAATTTGGCCTTCCCAGAGCGGTTCTCTCAGACAACGGTGCACAGTTTGCCGGTTTTAGGCGAGGTTATACCCAGTTCGAGAAGTGGTTAATGTGCTTGGATGTTGTTCCTATTCATGGCCGTATCAAACACCCACAGACCCAGGGGA
Organism: Bacteroidales bacterium; assembly: GCA_045130235.1. Classification (GTDB taxonomy): domain Bacteria; phylum Bacteroidota; class Bacteroidia; order Bacteroidales; family WCHB1-69; genus UBA1756. The sequence goes on along the minus strand of JBGUPJ010000019.1, from coordinate 474 downwards.
AGATTGAACGCTTTCACCGTTCCATGAAAAGCGAGTTTCTGAAATACAATTCTTTCGCCGACGCAACTGACGCCAACCGAGGTTTTCAGATCTGGCGTGAGAAGTACAACTACGAGCGACCTCATGAAGCACTTGGAATGAAAACGCCGGGTTCTGTTTACGTGCCCAGCAACCGGCAGCTGCCGGACAAGATCCGCCCATGGGAATACAACGGGAAGTACCACGTCATTAAAGTAAACAGCTGGGGCTACGTTCGTTTTGACAAGTTCCAGATCTACCTCAGTGAGACCATGATAAATGAACATGTGGAATTCCGTCCCAGTCCGGACGGCGCATCGTTTTGGGTTTGTTTCCGTAATTTCAAAATTGCGGAGTACAGCACCGATGACGGTTCTAACTTGAACCGCACCATTTCAAGACTGTAAACCTGTATACGATGTCCTTACCACGTTGTTTACCATGTTGCTCTTGACA
>JBGUPJ010000018.1:0-1901 GCA_045130235.1 Bacteroidales bacterium | reverse complement strand
CTCTCCGTTTGTCAATCTCAAGGCGGGCATTTATTGGATGCTGGGAGCAAAGAATATCAATACAAATCAGAAGTATTCCATTGCCGGAAATCAGCCCGGTTTCAGCTTGTTTGTTTCACCAGGCGCCGGCGTCAAGGTTCATCTCACTTCGCACATCGGCCTGATGGCCTCAGTGAGTTATGACGGGTACCTGGTTAATGCGTTTGATAGCGCCAAGAACAATTATCACACAACGATGGTCCCCAATCTGGGGATTAACTTCGGCCTGTGCTTTCAGATTCCTGGGTGGTAGGATTGGCAAAAGGCAGGTATTGTGCTTACTTGCTGACAAAGTGTAAAGAAAAAGTGTAAAGGGAGTGTAAAGGTCTTTACAGTCTTTACACCTATTGCTGTTCGGTATATGGTTGTATATCAATATGTTAAATAGTATGGCATACTATTAGATTGGTAGTCGGTCAAATAGAGAATTGTGTAAACTCAAACAAAATGATACAAGTTTCCAACCTTTGCAAAGTCTTCCGCACGAAACTGATGCAGTTCGCCAAGACGGGCGATGCCACCTTGTTGGGCAGGCTGCCGCTTTCGGAAACGGAAGAAAAGGCGAAGATGCTCATCGCCACGGACTATGCCCGGAAAATGGCACTCGACATGCGCATGATAGACCCGAATTACGAAGATCATCCCGACAACAAAGCGAGTCACTGTGCCAAGATGATCGCGGAGTATTATCAAAAATACGACGCCCAGAAAGGCACGCAGTTCGTTTTCTCTGATTTGGGGACATACCAGCCGGGCGACGGGTGGAACGTCTATTCGGAAATCAAGCGCAAACTGACGGAGGACTACGGTATACCGCCAAGCGAGGTGCGCTTCATTCAGGAGTGCAAGACCGACAAGGCGCGGAAGGCGGTGATAGACGCCATGAACGCCGGGACGGTGCGTGTGCTGTTCGGCTCTACCTCTATGCTCGGAACGGGTGTGAACGCCCAGAAACGGTGTGTGGCTATCCATCATCTCGATACGCCGTGGCGACCGTCCGACTTGCAACAGCGTGACGGACGCGGAGTTAGGGCAGGTAATGAGATTGCCAAACATTTCGCCGGGAACAACGTGGATGTAATCATCTACGCGGTGGAGAAGTCACTGGACAGCTACAAGTTCAACCTCCTGCACTGCAAGCAGACTTTCATAAGCCAGCTCAAAAGCGGTGCGATGGGTGCGCGTACCATCGACGAGGGGGCAATGGACGAAAAATCGGGCATGAATTTCTCGGAATACATGGCGTTGCTCTCCGGCAATACCGACCTGTTGGACAAGGCGAAACTGGAAAAGCGGATCGCATCGCTCGAAGGGGAACGCAAGTCGTTCAACAAGGGCAAGCGTGATTCGGAGTTCAAGCTGGAGTCAAAGACCGGCGAGTTGCGCAACAACACGGCTTTCATAGATGCCATGACGGAGGACTGGAACCGCTTCCTGTCGGTGGTGCAGACCGACAAGGAGGGCAACCGCCTTAATATAATAAAGGTGGACGGAGTGGATTCCGCCGATGAGAAGGTCATCGGAAAGCGTTTGCAGGAGATAGCCAAGAATGCCACGACCGGAGGGTTGTACACGCAGGTCGGTGAACTTTACGGTTTTCCGATAAAGGTGGTGAGCGAAAGGATACTCAAAGAGGGATTGGAGTTCACCGACAACCGCTTCGTGGTCGAGGGGAACTACAAGTACACCTACAACAACGGGCATCTGGCGATGGCTGACCCGTTGGCCGCCGCCCGCAACTTCCTCAACGCGATGGAGAGGATACCCTCCATCATCGACCAGTACAAGGCGAAGAACGAGGTGCTGGAGATGGAGATACCGCAGTTACAGGAGATAGCGGGTAAGGTGTGGAAGAAGGAGGA
>JBGUPJ010000017.1:0-2385 GCA_045130235.1 Bacteroidales bacterium | reverse complement strand
GTTATGTGCATCGGTGGTGCGAACGGTGCACCGCCCGTGTTGCACACCTCCATTTCCACGACAACCACATCATTCTGGAACTCCACCGACGGTTCTCCAGTGATGGCGAGATTCATCAGCTGCGCAAATGGACGCCCGTACTGGTCGAGCGTGGTGGCCTGTTGCAAAAAGTTGTTGAACGGCCTCCGCACGATGTTGTCGGGGTCGGTGAAGGAGGTAGCATTGTTGAACAGCGGCGACGGAACGGTCAGGTCCCGGTTGATGTTCGTCACATTATACAGGTACTGGTTCCACACGGGCCGGGCCGGTGCCCATGGATGCACGCCACCCACCACTACCAGCTGTCCCCCGACAAAACCGAGTCCTCCATTTATTCTTCCGCATGTCACAATCTCTGCCTGCCCATCATCGTTTACGTCGGCCACCACAGGATACTCCGTCCACGTACCCGCCCACATGGGTATGGAGTACAAGTCATAGAATGGGATGGTGTCGTTGCCCGTCAGATGACTTCTTCCGCTTCCATTGATAATCCGGAGCCGATCCTGATCTCTATATACAATTTCCATAATGCCGTCCTGATTGAAGTCAAACAACGTCATAGAGGTCTGTCCCGATGCATCACCATGACTGGCCTGCCACTCCGTATGTAAACCAGTCACCGGATTGTATCCCATCGCAGTGATACGAGAGTCGCTGACCGATGGCTGAAAGTCTATATACACGAACTCCACTTGGCCGTCACCATCAATGTCTCCCACGAACGGATAACCCACTGCTCGTGCATAATGCCCATGTACAAACAGAATTTCTTCACTGACGGGATCATAGGCATAAAAGTAGGATGAGTCTATATAGGTATTGGGGGTACCATCAACGATGACCAGAACATCCAGCTGACCATCCAAGTTGAAATCGGCTACCGCAATATTTCCATCCTGGGGTATATGGCTGGGAATCTGAATGGTTTTCAACAGGTTGACACTGTTTTGCGTAACATTGGTCCGGCTGGCGATATTCACACTATAGATGCTGTTGCCACATATCAGTTCTGGAAAAGCATCACCCATGATGTCTGTTGCGAAAGGAAGAAAGCATTCTCCGACCACTGTATTATCACTTCTCCAGCTCTTTCCCATTGGACCGTTTAATGGGCCTGCACAAAGGCGGCGAAGTGTGGCCACATCATAGACCGCATTACCGACATACACCTCTGGCCATCCATCATAATTGAAGTCTGTAACAGCAACGGCTCCCCCACAGGGAGTATTCTCATCGGAGATGGCCAACAGCTGCCCATGTACGTCGTAACTGCGCAATATGTTATTGATAGAGTGGGTAATGATGGCTCCCTGCATTCCACCGTTTCCATCAGGGTAGCGTACCAGCGCCATAGGACCGATGGTGCCAGCACATAGTGGATCGGGAAGATTGATGGTGGCAATCTGCTGCATATCTGACCCACGATAAATGCCCAACTCAGTGACATAATAGTCATCATTGCGAACCTTAGCCGCCACAATCTCAATAATGCCATCACCATCAATGTCGCCCACCAGCGGAACATAGTAACAATGTATATTGTCAACCATGTGAATCACATGTGCATCCCATGGTTGACGGACAGCATCTGTGCTGCACCCCACCGAGTCCATGTTGTCGGGATATTGTGCCTGAACCGGTATGAAATTCATGCCGAACAAACAGAAAAAGAAAATCCTAACAAGTTTATTCATAGCAACTCCATACCCAATTATCTATTTTACGGCTGCAAAAATACAATTATTTCACCTTATCACCGTCACACTCGTGTGAATGAGATGCTTTTTTCGACCCGTAATCCTACAAAAATACTCTATCGCACAGTAATATACGCCATCCGACAGTTTTGATGCGTCCCATAACAATTCATCCGCATTCTCCTGATGCCATACTCGTTTTCCCCATCGATCATAGATGTCCATTCTCAGATAGGTGTACTCACCTTCCATGGTTATCGGGACAAAAACATCATTAAAACCATCATTATTAGGTGTGATAATATTGGGAAGCACCAACTTGCACGGAGCTCCTTCAATTGACCAGTAGTTATCGGACGTGTCACACTCCACCTGAAGGCCGCCGTACTGCGCCGTTCCTTCCCCTCTGTCGTTGATAGCAATACGGAGTGGGTAAGGATTGCCAAATGCCTTCAGTTTAGATTGATTAATAAATAGTGTAATGTTTTCACAATCAAATGGTTGTAATACAATTGGAAATTCCATCGTTTGCACAACTTGTCCCGAATCTGTATAGACAGTTATGTGCATCGGTGGTGCGAACGGTGCACCGCCCGTGTTGCACACCTCCATTTCCACGACAACCACATCATTCTGGAACTCCACC
>JBGUPJ010000016.1:0-9010 GCA_045130235.1 Bacteroidales bacterium | reverse complement strand
ATGAAAACTTTTCGAATAATTATCACTTTTCGGATCAATTAATTGGTTTATAAAACTTTTGTCCCTTTCATCCGGGATTTCAACAGTTCTCCCCTCCGGGTCCGCCAACCGCACCGGATTATTCGCACAATACACGTACGGACTCACTCCCGCGTACTTGTCCGCCAGCGGGTCCACGCTCAGCCAGAGGGAGAGGTCGGAGTTGTAGTACCGCGCTGAGTGGGTGCGCGAGAAAGTGGAGCTGGAAGTGGAAAGGTGGGCGGACATTGAACGGAACAAATTATAACAGTTTTTATTTAGGCATTGGGGTGACTTTAAATCTTATAAAAAGCGGCTCTCTGTCACTCAATTTTTTTCTGAATACTTTGTTTGAAAAGTTCACATTTGAGGTTCCGTCCATTCTTGGGTGCCTTTTGATTTTGCATTTTACTGAATCTAGGATTTGCAATATTATGCTATAATAATATTGATATTGAGCTTCTTCCCGCGAGCAATAATCATCATCAAAATAATAAATGTCTCCTTCTGTATATGGATTGTGAATGCGTAGGTAAATCATATCCGTAACTTCCGTCACCGTCAAGCTGTGTTCTTTGTTCAATTTTACGTATAACACTGCACATCCTGTGGTTTCCGATGGGACATAAGGACTTGTAAGGGATAATGCATGCGAAGGACAAAGCTGGCCAATTTGAGCCGATGAAATTTCGTTTTCCGCATAAACACAATGATGAATACTATATTCTCTCCATTGATTATCAGTGTTTTTGAATAGCAACGTCATGTGGTCACGATTGTTGCTCCACGTCGGACTTGAGATATATGGGATGGGGACATTTTGCTCTTCAGAAAAAGAAAGGCTGATCCGTTTGTCTTTATTTTGAAAATGGTAATAATCGGATGAAAATGGGAAAAAGAAAAATAATCCATCCTTTTCTACCACTTGACGGGTGAATCCATCCTCTTTCTTTGGGTAAGGACCTTGGTGTAGTGAAAAAGAAATTTCATCTGCTCTATCTACAATTACCCCATATAGTGGAATGTCACCTTGCGAACACAAACAATGGCTAAAGCGCACACTTACCTCATCCAGCATTTTTTGTATTGTTGAATCGACAGGTGTAAGCAGGTTATATTCTGTCTCGTTCAAATCTGATACATTACTGACAGATTGTGCCTTTGTGTAAACCACAGAAAGACACAGTACTATGATGATAAAAAAATTATTCTGTAACTTGATCATATCTTCTGGGGACTTCTATTTTTACTCTTTTTTTGCAACTCCCCAGACCTTGCGAAGTCCGTTAGACAAAGACTGAAAAGTTGACGCAGCAAAGTTACAATAATTTTGAGGATGGGAGGATATGATTAAAGGAGGAAAAGATGAAAAGATGAAGGGATGATGGTGATTTGAGGATGTGAGGAAGGTGGTGGGGGTGGGGGTGAATGTAGAGACGTTGCGCGCAACGTCTCTACCTGTCAATTTTTCACAAACCGTCCCGTTTCCACGCCGTTGTCGGTCACTGCACGCAGCAGGTAGATACCATTCGGCAGGGATGAAACATCCATGATTCGTAGGGGCGAATGATTATCAGCCCCGCCGTCCGCCGTCATCATCACCCGTCCGGCAAGGTCGTACACCATGAGGGTGCGGATGGGGCTGGCTGATTCCACCGTCAGGGTGTGGGTAGTGGGGTTGGGATGGAGGAGCAGATTGCCGTTGGTTGAGACGCGCCATGGCGCATCCGCACGGTGGGCGCGTTCCCCGATGCCGTCCCAATCCCACAGGGGTTCGTCCTCGTAGCAGATATGGTGGAAGAAACAGAGGATCTCCTTCGCCATGCGGGCGGCACGGCCGTTGTCGTATTCCGCCACCTGTTGCATGGCGGCGATGTCGGTGTAGGTCATGGTATACCAATTGCCGGCCACCGTTTCCCGCAACTGTTGCAGCGCCATGTAGTTGGCATATTCGTTGCGGGCAGCCTCGTCGGGCGTGAACTGTTGCGGCAGGGAGGCCAGCAGCGTAGCGGCGGCGGCCAGGTCGCCCTCCATGCTGTAGGTCTCCGCCAGCTGGTAGGCCGACACGGGGATGGTAAAATCGTCCATTGGTAGAGACGTTGCGCGCAACGTCTCTACGATGGTGGCATACCATTGTTTCAGCATTCCCATGTCCGGCACGCTGTCGTTCAGGATGTTGCGGATTTCAGTGCGGGCCAGGCTGCCCATCGCGGCCGACAGGTCCGACAGGCGGCCGATAAGGTCGGCGTTATCCGTCTCATCTTGCGGGTCGTTGGCATCCGTCTGTATAGACGTTGCGCGCAACGTCTCTACGATGGCGGCATACTCCTCCGCCATCGACAGGTATTGCGACAGGGCGGCTGTTCCCCGCGGGTACAGCGGGATGTCGCCGCAAAGGCTGGAGGCGCAACTGTTGGCCGCGGCAGTGCCCTTGAGGGTCACACCCGGCGCGGGAGGGTTGTAGGGCGCATGATAGCCGGTGTTGCTGTACCAATAAACAAAGGATGCCGCACCGGAGAGGTAGAAACTGCTTTGCTGTGTGTACTGGAAACTGTTGTCGGCACCCGCCGATGAGGCCCCCTGAAGATCACGGATTTGACCATTGCTAACGGACATGTCATGGCCACATCCCATGAAGTTGTTGCAATGAAATTGCAGCCCTCTTCCCGGCTTGATGCCCGAGGTGGCATTAGTGCCGACTGCGGCACAGCCATATTTCAGGTTGTGGAACTCGTTCTTACGGATGACATTCTCAGCCGTACCGCTGTTGATCACTCTGATACCTGTCGGATATGGCGTGCTTGTGAAAGGCTCCAGATGCAGGCTGTTGCTCTCAATGGTGTAGCCTGTGCTGTTAGTGAGCTCCACTCCGCAAATTGATGCCGCCCCCGAGAGGTTGAAGTCGCAGAAGCTCACCTGCGCGTTGTCGGCGGCCGCCAGCTCCACCCCGATATAGTTGTCGGCGAAGTCGCAGTTGTCGAGGGTGACGATGTAGCTGCCCTCCGTGTTGGTGGCGTGCACGGCGGTGTCGAAGCCCACGAACAGGCAGCGCCTCACGGTGTCGGTGCCGTAGTTGTTGCAGACGCACGGCTCGATGGTCGGCATCGGGCACACACGTCTTGCGGTGAAGCCGGCCCCTATGGTGTAGATGGCCTTGCCATCGTGGCTGGATGTCTCGTTGCGGAAGGCGCAGCCGTTGAACTTCACGCCCCGCACGTGCCACATCGTGACATGGCTGTTGAAACTGGTGCCGTTCTGAGCGAACAGGTTGTCGTTGTCCACTGTGAAGGTGCAGCGGGTGAAGTAGGACACGTTGTCGGTTACGGCGCCGCCGGTGGTGTGGTTCTCGTAGGAGAGGAATGCCACGGAGCGGCGGTTGTTGCGGAACAGGGTGTTGGTGGCCTGGATGATGCCGCCGGTATGCTCGAACACGGAATCAGGGTTCGAGCCCATGGTGCAGATGGCGTCGCGGGCGTTCTCGATGGTGGCGTTGTTGAGGATGACATTGCCCTGTGCCAGCGCGCCTTGCCGCAGACTGGAGTCGCCCTCCACGATAATGCCCTGCCACATCTCGCCGTCGCAGGCGTTGGTGAGCGTGCCGCTGTTCACGATGAGCTTCCCGCCGGGCCGGACGATGATGCGGGCCTCACGGCGCAGTCTGGCCGTGTCGTAAACATAGAGCGTGGACAGGCTGTCCACAATAATTTCCGCTGCGATACCGCCGGTGAAGTCCGCGCCGCGGCTGATGGTGAACGATGACTTCTCGCGAACCAGTATCTGTGCGCTGTCGCCGAGGTGGTAGGTGGCACCGCTGTCGAGCGCAAAGCGGCTCTTCTCGGCGAGCAGGAGCGTGGAGTGGGGCTGCTGGGTGAAGTGGCTGCCCGCCTCGCAGGTCAGATGGGTGGGCGCTGCGAAATAGCCGCTCTCCGTGTCTCGCTTCTGCTGGGCGGGTGTACGGTTCTGGGCGAGGGTGATGCTGTGGCCGCTGGTGAGGTTCACCTGCTCGCTGCCCTTGAGCACGATTCTGCCCGTCCAGCGGGCGTTGTCGGTGATGTCGTAGTCGTCCCAGCGCACCCGCACCCACCACAATGTGTCGCCCACAGGTATCATCTCAATGCTCAACCCCGTGAGGTAGGTGGTGGTGTCGTTGTATTGGGCGTTCTTGTCGAATAAAAGATGCTTTTGTGCTGAAAGATTATAGGTGTAACAGGTTTTTGCATTACATGTGCTTGGATTTGTGCCCATGTTGATTTTACGGTGCGAAGAAAAGGCATCCAGAGAGTCTCCGATGAGGGGGATGCTACGGGTGACCATTGCTCCATTTTTCATCATGTTATGAGCACTTCTTTCGCGAATGCAATATGTCACATCCCTGCGGGGAATAATCTGTATCACGTCATACGTATTGGACAAATCCGTGTCATTATCTTTTGGCACAATGAATTTTTCCTGATCATTGTAACCGCAAAACGCATTGCTATATTCAGGGACATAGTAATTGCTATCCAATATCCAATTGACACAGACAAAGTCCGTATCACAGCGATAAGAATATTGGGTGTAGTCCCAATAGCCTTCATTGCTGATGATGCGCAGATTGTCACGGTTGATAAGATCCCAAATCTCAGTTCTGTCCGTTGATTCTAACACATCCCTACCTATTTGGTAGTAGGAATATATACCTGAAGATCCACGGTGAAGGCATTCAGAGCTATTGGAATACTGCAAAAAATCTAACTTATTGTTGTGACCCACGTTATGAAACTCCAGCCAGATGTACTGGTTGGGGGTGATGGTGCTATCCTTGTAGGGCATTTTGATGCGCACGGCATCACCGTAGGTCACAAAGTCGCGCAGAACAAACCATTTGTTGCCGTCCTCCTTGGAAATGTCGGAGTTGACGGAAGTAGTATTCAAATAATTGCGGGCACCAATGTAGTAGGTTGAAGAGGGATGTTTCCAGTGCATGCGCCAACGCTCGTAGCCATTGCAACTCACCAATCCGCTGTTGCCTCCACCCATAAGGCCGTAGCCCCCTTGTATGGTCATGAATGGCATAGTGTTGCTACCACTTCCCCGATGATTGCCACCCGATGTGTGGAAATTATCACTGCCGAAGAGTTTATGGGAAATCTCGTGCGTCACCACATCTGTGGGATTAAGGGTGATATTTCCTCCTCCTGTGTTCTGTATGTTTCCAAAATCAGAAAAAGAATGGCTAACTCCATTGATGACAATGCTTTTTCCTGTCAATGGAAGATTCCCATTTCCGCACGAACTGCAAAGTCCGCCATAGTCATTTGAGATATTTCGGATTATCACCTGCGTGAAATAGAATGTCCCATTGTTCAGATAGTCATAATAGCTGATGTCATCGTGCCCATAGATAGTATGAAATCCTTTATCATTAATGACATCCACTGCTGCTTTTGCAATGTTATAATATTTGAACTGATGGTAAGTGTTTAACACACGCTTCTCACGCACATTCACCACAATAAAATCCCCTGCGATCTGGAGCGAGTCGAACGATGACTCCCCGAAGATGCGAGTGATGGTGCCATGGAGCTGTCCCGGCACATACACCGTGTCCATAAAATCAAGTAGATTGGAGGGAATTGTCCCCGATACATTCACACCTTCCTGAAGAGTATCGGTAACACATGGCCAAAATGTACTACCTGCTATATTGTTAGTATCACGATGCTCATCATAAATAACATTGACAAAAATGTTAAGCACATGCATCTTGGTCTTTGGTGATATGTCATCTCCGTCCCAACTATGGTAAGTCTGGGAAAACGAAAGAAGGGGTATGACAAGAGCAAAAAACAATATACCTTTCTTCATTGTTATTTTGTTTTTACAAATTTTTGACTATATTTTTTATTATCCATAATGCATGTAGCGATATACATGCCCTGTTGCAAATGGGATATATTGATATTGGTACGCATTTCATTGAGGTTGCCCGTGAATACAATCCTGCCAAACATGTCGGAAATATACAATGTGCAGTTGGATGGAAGGCGTTCAAATCTGATGGTAAGACGGTTCCGTGCCGGATTGGGGAATAGTGCAAAACCATCCTTTGGGTTCTCCTCCACTTTTATAAAGCCATCTTGTTCACAGCCAGCCCTTTCATCGGCCATATATACCAACTCATCATCCTTGTGCACGCACAATAAGAATGGATTATCTAACATTTCAATATCACAACGCAAAATACTGTCCATATAAAAGTATCCTCCATCACTAAACATAGAATGCCACGCCCCCCAACCTAAAGGGGAAAAGCTGGGGCCTATTCCTTCAATAAACTTGATAGAATGACCATGGTAACTCTCAGCATAAAGGTGGGGACAGTCGCATGTTTTTCTGAAAATGATGTTCTTAAGACCATTGACATATATTACCGTGTCAGCGACTATAGGAACTGGAGATTGATTCAAGCTCGATTTATAAAACGGCATCCAGAACGTGTCACCAACACTTAACGACATGTCGCATGTCAGCACATCCTCGTCATAAGTAGATTCATACCTGTAAATTCTGCCCGTTGTGGTGTCTTCACGCAGATAAATGCCAACTTCAATAAGTGCATAATATGTTTTCCCATTTATAACAGCCGTATCATTCTTACAGAAAGGAAATTCAAAGGAAAAACCTGGTAACCAATGAGGATCAGGATCTGTACGATATGTTTCCATATGTCCTAAAACGGAATAGGTCGTGATGCTGTCGCCGAAGAACGACTGATACTGCGCATGGACGCGCTGGCTGAACCCTCCCGCCACTACCAGCAGGGCGAGGAGAAACAGGGAGTGGAAAAATCTTCTTGTTTTCATGGTTGTAGGTTTTTATTGTTGATTTGTTGATTATTTACAGCCAACAAAATTATTGCAAAAAACCTTCAATTTCAACCATCTTCAAATGACCCTCATTTTTGACACATTTTTTGAGGAAACTGCAGATGGAATACTTTGATAATTAGATTAAAAAAATATTTTCTGATGAAGTGGTTTTTTACACAATTTTTGGCGGAATTGTCAGATTGAATGGCCTATTTTTCGGAGAAATATCGCATTGAAGACCGCAAGGCCGTTACTGGTTCTTATACATTTGCTGCTGGCTAAAAAACACGCCGTTGAAAGTGAACAAGCGGGTGGTGCTGTCGCGCCAAACCAACTGTGCCGGAATATTCATCCAGCAAGGAAGCCCCGTGTTATCCATACCCATATACAGCGACCTATCGGGCATGTTAAAAAACGAATCTGAGGTAATGTCAGTACTGTCTTGAGTGGTTGCCCTATAGATATTTCCAGATACGAGCTGCACATTAACGATTCCCGAGCGGTTGCAAGTGGTTCCATCTCCTTGACAATCGACATGGTATAATTGTCCTCCGATGGTCACACATCCAGGGCAATTCGCTCCTGAATGCCCACATTGAAAAGAGAGATTGTACAAGGTGCCTGTTTTCTGGCCATTGTTGATGCGTTCAGCTCGATTCCACTCGTCACCGATGGGGTGGGGAATGGTCTTTGATTTTTCGCAGGACAAAAGGCTAAAAGTTGCCAAAACGATAACAGAAAGAAAATAAGAATTTCTCATAAATACTGAATTTTGGTTGATAGTGTGGCAAATTTAAGATGATTTTGCTCCTTTTTTCCCAATACTTTCGGTCGCCTCATTTTTGACACATTTTTGAAGAAATCAACCCATTTCAAATAATTTTATATCAATATTTTACAAAGAAAATAAAAAATTTTTTAACCCTCTCATTTTTGACACATTTTTTCACCATTTTGAAAAGAAATTTCGTGCTACGATCTGTAAAAATGGGAATTCTACTTGCTATTCCTAGCAAAAACATGTAAATTTGCATCCGATAAATCACCATTCAACAATGAGAAAACGCACCCTTATTTCTGTTCTGCTGCACCTTGTCTTTTGGGCTATTGTTACCTTTGTATTCCTGAGAAACTCGTTTTTGAGACCTATGGCACAATCAACATGGATGGAATGTGTAATCCTGCTCACTATTGTGTCAGCATTTTATCTTTCCTATTTCATCCTTGTTCCCCAATTATTGATGCGAAGACGCTTCATTCTCTTTTATACAAGTATCTTCGTGTTGATCTTCTTGAGTGGATTTGCAGAATTTAGCATTGTCAAACAGGATATGATGGCCTTATACAATCACATTGCTACCGCCAATGATATTCCCCATATTTTACGGATCCATTTCTTTTTTCTGTCCTTACGGAATTCCTGCTTCGTGATGGTTGCGGTGATTGTAAGACTATGTGAATGGCAGGCGACACAACTACAGCAGAACGGCAAGGCCGTCCTTGAAAAAAACCACCAGATTCTTGTCAATGTCAATTCCACAACAACTGCGGCCATAGGAATTGAAGAGATAGCCTATTTACGGTACGAGAATCGCAAAACTGTTATTGTTCGCAAGAAAGCCGCCCAAATAGCCACCTACGCATCGCTATCGCATTATAAGGAACAATTGCCCTCTGATGAGTTCATCCGCATCAATCGGAATATTCTCGCAGCCTATTCAGCTATAGAATCATACGATGAAACGTCAGTGCGCGTGTCGGCCAATAAAGGCATCAAGACGCTCCATATTCAGAAAGATGGCGCAGAGCAAATCTTTGATCAACTTCAACAATGGAACAAGGACAAGTATCAGCCGGAGGATGGGGTTATGAGAGGATGAGGTTATGAGAGGATGTAAGTATAGGATGAAAAGATGAAAGGATGAAGGGATGAAGGGATGAAAGGTGTTTGAGTATGTGAGTATATGAGTATACGATTAAAGGATGAAAGGATGAAAGGATGAGGGGGATGAAAAGAAGCGTGCGGGGTTAAAACAAAAAAAGCCCCCTCGTTTCACGGAGGGGGCGTGTGGTATTGGGCGACGACCTACTCTCCCACCTTCTTCAGGCAGTACCATCGGCGCGGCCGGTTTTAACTT
>JBGUPJ010000015.1:0-34380 GCA_045130235.1 Bacteroidales bacterium | reverse complement strand
ATGAGCGTTTTCATTTTCATCCTACACCCACTCAAAATTCTCCTTTCCTGCACCGAGTTCAAAATGGTATTTCACCAAACCTTTGTCCACGCCTGCAAAAGCACCTTCTTTGTAGGTCAGTGCGACCTTGTTGCCTTGGCCTTTCACAAAGAAACTCAGTTTGTTGAGGGCGGTCGGTGCCAGCAGCGCCGCTTCCACGCCATTGTTGAACCATTGCGGCGCAACGCCTTCGTAGACACTGACTTCCGATGCGGGTTTCAGTTTGTGCTGTACGCCTTGCGTGGCACCATATCCCACAGCCACCACGCCAAGCACGGCTTTGTCGCCGACAACGGCCTTGGTGTTCTTGCGGCTGAAGGTGCCGCTGGCCCACCATGTGTTCAGTCCAAGGGTCTGGGCGAAAAGCATCAGGTCGGCACCAGCGAAGCCGAGACGTTCACCCAAATCGGGAGCCTCGTCGCCCGCCATGATGAAATAGTTTTTCACCCCTTTGGCGAGCAGCAGTTTCACGATGCCTTGATAGGCGTTTGTGTCATTGAGCATCAGGCGGATATCGGTGTGATGCTTCCGGTTGTTTTCCTCAATCCTTTGGTTGAGTTGTGCCACGATGTCTCCCGGCAAAGGCTTGTCAGTGTATTTGCGCACCATGTGTCTGGCACGCATCGCTTCTTCGAGTGTCATTTTGAATTAGGTTTATTGTTCAGGGGACCTCTATTTTTACCATTTTTGCGGCATACCTCCAGACCCTGCGAGGTCCGTTAAACAGAATCTGAAAATATGACGCTGCAAAGATAACAACTTTATCTATTAATATGATGCAAAAAAGTCGAATGGTTGCAGCTGCTTTGATTTTTTTTTCTTTCTTTTTTTTATCGTACGAGTTTGTGTGTTATTGATTTACAGCGTTTTATTGAGTTAGTTCATTCCTAATCGCAAGACCTGTTCGTAGCGGTTCAGGTTGTAAACGAGGTTTGTAAAGGTGTTGAAGGCCGCGTTCCGCGCAAAGCCGATGGCTCTGCTGAACATCCCGTGAAGGCTTTGTTCACAGAACCCGAACACATGTTCCACCCTTACGCGCAGCTTCGAGTTCTTTTTGTTGATGGTCTCCTGCCATTTGCTGATTTTCTTGCCCCGGTTGTTTCGTTTGATCACCTTGTCCTTCATATGGAACTTCCGCATCACTCTTTTCACCCCCTTGCCGATATATGCGCTGTCGGCAAGCAGATCCTGTCCCCTGTCCTTCTCGTCCACAAGATCTTTTACCGGTTGGGAGTCGTGGACGGCCGCATCGGTGGTCACCCCTTTCTTGATGAATTTGCTCCCCTTGTCCACTTTTGCATGGTTCTTGTAGCCGAAATACTTTTCTCCGCCTTTCTTCGTCCATCGTGCATCCGTGTCTTTCTGCCTTTTCTTGTTGGCCTTGCGCTTCTTCTCCTCCTCGGTGTCGCCCTCTTCAGGATTCCACAACTCGCCGCCTTTGCCTTCCTTGATTTGCTTGTTCTCCTCGCGTGTGTTGCGCTGACGGGACACCTACACAAAGCTCCCGTCTATCATGGTGCCCTCATGCATAATCAGGTTGTTCTCGTCCAAAAAGGCGTAAAATTCATTGAACAATTGCCCAAAAAGACCCTCCTTTGTCAATTCCTCCTTGAAAGCCCATATTGTTTTCTCGTCGGGTACTTTGTATTGTCTCGTCACTGTCGAAAAGCCCGACGTTACCTTGCTGTTTGTATGTTGGTTTGGTCTGATTCATTGCTTATTCAAATTCGTTGCAAATAATTCTTTGAATTACAATGGGTTGCGAAAGATTTTTGTCATAAAAAGTTCATTTGTGGCGAATTGGCTCAAACGGGAATTTCGGGTGCCGGTTTTAGTGAATTTTGGTTCGTAATCAGCTAATAGTCAGGAAGAAATAATTAGAGGTCCCTACAAAAAATCCCGCAACACAAGCCTTCGCCTGAGTTGCGGAAACTTGGGGCATTGCAATCTTTGGGTAGCATGTCAAAAAAAATTGTAAATTTGCAACGTCGTTATCTTCTGGTTCTGTTTAACGGACTTCGGCGGAGTCGGATGGAACGTCGCGAAAATGTTATAAAGGAGTCCCCTTTGTTTATATGAAACAGTATCGTAAATTATTAGTGCTCATACTCTTACTAATAGTGAATGGCAGCGTTCTTGCACAAGATCTTTTCGACAAGGCAAAATTGGACAATTACTTCTGTAAACTTGAAGAAAACAACAAGTTTATGGGAAGTGTTGCTGTTGCGAAGAACGGGGAGATTATCTACACAAAAACCGTCGGCTTTGCTGATGTGGAAAACAATGTAGAAGCAACTGAAAAATCAAAATATAGAATTGGTTCCGTCTCGAAATCGTTTACAGCGGTTCTGGTTTTAAAGGCAGTTGAAGAAAAGAAAATAGACCTTGACCAAACGATTGACAAATGGTTTCCGACAATCGCAAATTCACAGAAAATAACCATCAGACATCTGCTAAGCCATAGGAGCGGAATACACGATTTTACACACGACGATGACTATCTGGCTTGGTGTACGCAGCCAAAGACAGAAAACGAAATGCTGGCAATTATTGAAAAAGGGGGCAGCGACTTCGAACCCGACAGCAAGGCCGACTACAGCAATTCGAACTATGTGTTATTGACCTACATACTTGAAAAGACATTCTCCAAACCATATTCCGACTTGTTGCAGGAATACATTGCCAAGCCAATTGGTCTGACCGACACATACGTTTTTGGAAAAACCAATACGAACAACAACGAATGCAAGTCATACCGCTTCTTAGGTTCTTGGAAGGTAGAAAACGAAACGGACTGGACTGTTCCGATGGGGGCAGGTGCCATAGTGTCAACGCCAACCGACTTGACAAAATTCGCATACGCTTTGTTTGGTGGAAGGCTTCTGACTAATGAAAGTCTCGAAATCATGAAAACCATTAAGGACGACTACGGTCTCGGGCTGTTCGAAATTCCTTTTGGCGAAAATATTGGTTTAGGACACACGGGGGCCATAGATGGTTTTGTTTCTGTTTATTCGCATTTTGCCGACGGAAATATTACGTATGCCTTGACTTCTAACGGGTGTAATTTTAAACTCGGAGATATTAAAAAGGCAGTTTTAGGCGCTGTTTACGGCAAACCTTACGAAATCCCAGAATTCTATAATGTGGCTTCGGAGGATTTGGA
This sequence comes from Bacteroidales bacterium, assembly GCA_045130235.1. Lineage (GTDB taxonomy): Bacteria > Bacteroidota > Bacteroidia > Bacteroidales > WCHB1-69 > UBA1756. Next base: position 31,175 of record JBGUPJ010000015.1, on the reverse strand, counting down.
TATTTATTTGGGCGTGTATGTTTCTAAGAAAATAGGGTTGGATTTTATTGTCAAAAAAGAAGGAAACACATTGATCGGGCAAATCGGTGAAGATGCTATCCCGCTGGAGGCAGTTGACAAGGACAAATTCAAGTGCGACCAGATAGGTGCAAAATTGGAATTCAATCCGAAAAAGAATACAATGACTTTATTTCAATACGGGGCGAAATTAGTTTTACGAAAGAAAAATTAGTTTTCGGGTGAGTTGGACCTTGACCCGCAAAAAATTCCAAACCCCCATTCCTTGCCCGAGTTGCGGAAACTGGTGAAACCGCCATCCGAAAATCCCTATAATTGAGGATGATTTAGGAGAAGATTAGGTGCTATTTTTGCCGTCAGAAAAAAACGTATTTGATATGGGACTTTTAAGCAAATTTTTCAGCAACGCCAGAAAGCCGGAGGGGCTCTTCGGGCGCATAATGGTAAAAGGGATGAACGGCGGCGGTCACGCCAAAATGGCCGAATGGGGACTTTCAGAGGTCGCGATCTCCGAAGTGGCTGACATCCTCGACATCGGCTGCGGTGGCGGCGGCAACATCGCCCGTCTGCTGAAACGCTGCCCCAAAGGCACAGTGACGGGTATCGATTTTTCGCCAGTGTCCGTACAGAAATCAACGAAAGTGAACGTTAAAGCCATTCGGGAAGGCCGTTGCAAGGTTTTGGAAGGCAATGTCGCCAACCTCCCGTTCGCCGATGGCTCGTTCGACGTGGTGACCGCCTTCGAAACCATCTACTTCTGGCCCGACATCGAACACTGCTTCAACGAGGTGAAAAGGGTGCTGAACTAATCTTCAGTTTGCTTCGGCACTTGCAGTTCTCTGTGTCGGCCGTGGGTGTCGGAGAAGGCGAAGATCCTCTTATTTTTTATTTGAATAATCATATTCGGCATCTATTAATACTGGTGGAGTTAAAAGACCTGACAAAATCTTTTTTTCTTTAATACTTTTAATACCAAGTTCATCTAACTCTTTTTTTATCGCCTTCTTGAATTCTTCAACCGACGTATTCTTATTATCAACTTCTTTTATTTTTCGTTCTTCTTCCACTCTTTTTCTATAACCATTAACAAAATATATACAAAGTGTTTTTGCTTTTACTCCATGTTTTTGAAGTAAAGCTGTAGTCGCCAACCTATTTGCTAATTGATAATAACGTTTCATCCACTCTTCAGATATTGGCAGTTGCGGCAACATATCTTTCATAAAACGGAGTATATTATCGTATGAATGTCCACCATGTACTTTGTTATCTGGACCAATTTCATTTGCATAAGCTTTTGCTTCTACAAGATATATAACTCCATTCAAAGTAAACACAGCATCCCAATTTTGCCAAGTATCTTGATTGTTTATTTTATAATTCGAATAATCGTTATATACATCATCAAATTTAGGATGGCCTTTAAGGAATGATAAACCTTTGAGTTCTGAATCACAGGCAATATTTACATTGTGACTGCTATATTCAAAATCTTTCCAGTCAAATACTCCTGTTTCACCAATTGTTTTTGAGATAATCTCTTCTAGTTTCTTTCTGTGCCGTCCCATAAACCTTAACAGCTGGAACTCACTTCCATAACCATAACCAATTTGTGCCATAATTATTTGTATTTTAAAATTAATGTTTTAATTATTTCTTTAATACTTTTTCTCAACTCCTTCGGTCCCAGCACTTCCACCGTGTCGCCGAACGAAAGCACATCCTGCCCGAAGTCGTAGTCGGGTGTGAGGTAGTACTGGAACACGCTGTAGTTGTCGTGGGTTTCTATTTCTTTTTGGGTGGTGTGTAAGGGCAGCGAGCGGAAATACTGCACTTGCAGCCCGCAAACCTTCAGTTTCACCAATTCCTTTTTCATATTGGGATACACTCTTGCGCCGTATATCCCGCTGAAATAATCCTTTGCCGAAAATTCGTCGGGCAGCACGAAATCGTCGGGCAGTAGGTCGGTCATCGTCATCCTGTCGAGCGCCAGCATGTGCGGTCCGTCGGCATCGCCGTTGTAGCCGAACAGGTACCAACGCCGCTTGAATTCTTTGAGGAAATAGGGTTCCACTATCAAATCGTCTTCCTCGGGTTTGCGGTAGCTCTTGTAACGGATTTCCATTTTCTTTCCATCGTTTCCAGAAGCCAGATGTAGGATTTAAAATAATTCTTTGCCATAACGGCCGTAAAAATACAAAATATTACATAGAAAACGAAATATTTTTTCCTTTTCTGTGCAGAATTTTGTTGACACCAATGGACAAAATGAATAATGTTTGAAAAAATTGTATTTTTGCCGCATCAACAAGGTGCTTTTAGAATTTTTAATATGAAAAAAATTGTCTTGCTTCTGACGATTCTGGGCGCGTTCATGCAAGTGGGGTGGGCACAGCAGCGTGACCGCCGCGCAGACCTGAAAATACAATGCGGTTATCATATTGATGTCTCTTCTACCGGCCAATTGTGGATTGCCGAGCGTTGCGGGCACATCTGGGTGGCCGACAGCATAGGCGCCACTTGGCGAACTGCATTGCTCCCTGATGACGAAGAATTTCTTTCAGGTGAGACTTTTGAACGGGTGGCCGCCTTCGGTTCCCAGACAGCCGTGGCCGCCGGTTACCTGCAACCCGGCGGTTTTGTGTGCCGTACCGCTGACGGTGGACATCATTGGGACACCGTGTCGGTAGATCCAGATCTGGTTTGGGTGCACGGCTTCTGCTATCATCCCGACGGTAAATTATGGATGGCTTCAGCCAGCGGATGCGATTTTGAGAGCTTGTCCTATAGCGAGGATGAAGGCCGCACCTTTACCCGTCTGAAACCCTCGTTTGTAAATCAAAAGTACGACCAAGATGGCATTCATGCTCTTTTTATGACCAATGCCACCAACGGTTTTGCCGGAACCTATGGCAACGGGCTATACTATACCGATAACAATTGGCGTACAGTCAAACAGATCGAAACTCCGTTGGACCAAAACCTTTTAGAGAAAAACAACTATCAGGACACTTGGATTAATCGCATCCGGCTTTGGAAACAGTGGCTTATCGTTACGGAGAGTAGAACGACAGCACACACCGAATTCGGCCGCGAACCCCACTGGCAATCACTTCCTTTATCCGTAGCTTCATACGAGGTGGATCCTGTTTTGGATAAACTATGGGTGATCACTAAAGACGGACAGTTGGTTCTGATGGAGGATATGGAACACTGGCAGGTTGTCAAAGACGGTTGCCAATCCGCATACAGCATCTGCGGCACAGTCAATGGACAAGTCTATCTCAGCACTCCCGACGGCGTGGTGCGCGTAGCCCCTGATGGTCGGACTGACACTTGCGGTTTCTTTACCACCGAACGGACGTTGGAGGATGACTTCAACGCTCTTCTTGAAAAATATACAAAGTATGGGGCCAGTGCCGAAAAAGTCCTCCCTACTATTAGCCATGGGGGGCGTTTGTGGCGAACAGATGGCAAAAGTATCTATCTTCAGGATGCGTATGGCTGGTACAGATTGGCAAAACCACTGCATATCTGGAGAATAATGCCTGATTTTGACCGTGATGACCGTATCATCATTTTGAGCTATGACGAAAAAACATATAGTGTTGACACCTTTGGGCATGTTAAGCCCTACATATACCAGCACCCGACAGCGACTTTCGTGCAGAGCGGTCTGGAGAGCGTGACCATCAACACCTACAATGGCGGTTGCTTCCACTATAAGAATCACATGGTGAGCTATACTCGGCAAGGAAAACTCCTGAGAGAAGAAATGAATACCGTGGAGAATGCCCCCCATACTGCCCGTTGTTTCGATGCCGACAGTGTCGAGCAAGCGTTGCTGCGCTTGGGCGAGTGCTATGCCCTGTTCCCGTCGACCAAGGACTTTGGTCTGCGAGAGGGGGAGGTGAATCTGGAAGAGGTTTTTAAGAGGAATAGCGAGTGCACCACTTATAGTGGTTATACGGTTACTTTTGTCAACCGTAACGGTGATACGCTTACGATGGAAGGCAGCAGTGATGCCGACTGCGGCTACTATTTCCCTTGGCTGTTGCCGATGTATATCAGCTGGCGTGAAGCAGCTTTTGTCTCATACCAACCTGTGATGTGGAAGGCTTTGCGTCCGATGATGCCCGACAGTATGATGTTGCGCAAGCATTTGAGTGCTTTCTTTTTTCTGCGTCCTGGCGACCTGCTCTTCTTCCGCGACACGGAAGGAATGGGCGCCGCGGTGAAAGAAAGCACCGGGCAATATACGCACGTGGCGCTTGTGGAGAGCGTAGGGGATACCGTTTGGATCATCGATGCCATTCCGGAACACGGCGTTTCCAGACGACCTTATCTGTATTCGTATAATCAGCCCGCTCCCGACATTTTTCGACCAGAGTTTACCCTTTTTGATTTGGAATCTGTGCTGATTCGCGCCCGTTCTTTCATAGGACAGCCTTACGACGAAGCCTTCCTGCCCGACAATGGTGCGCTGTACTGCTCAGAATTGATTTACGAGTGCTTTCTTGACGACGACAGCTATGAATCGGGGAGTGACCGACATCTTTTCAAAGCGGCTCCGATGAACTGGCGCGATGCCGACGGAAACTTGCCCAAATACTGGGTGAAGCATTTCAAAAAGCTCAAGATGCCCGTGCCGGAAGGGGTGATGGGCACCAATCCCACAGATCTGAGCCGGTCGCCGCTGCTGAGGAAACTGTAGCAGCCGCCTTCCTTGCCCACATCAGTGTAAGCGATCACCTATCTTTCCCCCGCAAACCGCTTCAGCGCCGCCTCGGGCTTCGCCGGACGGATGTTGAAACTATTGCTCATAAACCGCACCATTTCTTGGCAACCTCAACGCGCATTTTGTCGTCGTTTTTCATCGTGGCGATGCGAGCCTCACAGGTCTCGCAGTTAATGCCACAGCATGCAATCATTATATTCATGTCTCTTATTTAATTATCATTTTACATTTGGCAAAGCATTACACTTTTCCAACATAAAAATTGGCAATATTTTACACTTTTCCAACTTTTGTCACAAACATTTCAGTTTTCCGCTCCCTGGCATCTCTGATTCAACAACTTCAGCTCTTCTATCAAGTTCAGGTATTCAGAAGAAAAGAGGTAATCAATTTCATGACAGATTCGTTTGCTGTAAACATTTTTCCCTTTAGAATAGCATGTGATGCTAATCACGGGTTGACCGGTTTCCACTTCCTCACTGTTCTTCCTGACGATGGGTGAGTTGTCAAAAAAGGCGGCTTTTATCATTTGTATAATATTCGCCGCTGTTGTATCGGAAAGCGGATAGGCACAAACTTTCCCGTACTCTTTGTCGCCAATGGTTATCGTCTCTTTTGACTTTAGGTAATTAAAATCAAAAGAACATAATTCGTCGAGATAATACATTTCAATCCGGTCGATGGTTTGGAAATTGACATTTGTTTGGGCCACCACCTGGGTGAAAAGGCAAAACGACAACAATATGGTGACAAACTTTTTCATATTGAGTTTTATATCAAAATATTATGACCTTGCAAAAATACACTATTTCTTTTACATGGCAAAGTACATATACATTTATCCCAAACTTTATTCTTTTGTCAATACAACTCGTGCTCCAGCGCATGTACCATCTCAACGATGTGTAGATAGTTTTTTTATAACATATTGAATACCAATATATTACCCCCCATGTTTTCAAAAAAATTATAGCTAATCTGTTGGAAATGAGAAAATAATGTGTAATTTTGCAGCATTCAAATTCACAATCCCATCAATATGAAAAAGTTATTCCCATTGTTTCTTATCCTCATACTCGCTATCACCCCGCCGGCCCTATCCCAAACAGATGCTGATTTTCAATTTATAGATAGTTTGATAGCGGCAGGCGAGTATGAGCAGGCACGCCACTTTGCCACTGACAAATACCAACAAATCTCCACCAATGCAGCTGAATACAGTGATGTTTTACGCTTGTTGTTAGCAGTGAATTGGTCGTGTGAGTACTGGCAGCGAATGAACTGCGATTATTCCAATAGCCTGTCCATCAACAAAGAGCTGGAACACCTCATTAATCAGAATAAGAAATTCATAAGGCAAGATTTGTTGTATTTCATTTATCGTAATATGACCGTCAATCACACTGGGCTGGGACAATACGATGAAGCTCAAAAGTACAGAGATCTACTTTATAAAGCTCACAAAAAGGGAAAATTACCCTGTGATGAAGAGTTGTGCCACTATTACAATTTTGACTTTTTCAGGATCGATACTCTAAATATCTGGGGATATGAATGGTACGACAAGTTGCCGAAAGATCGTTTCTCCACCAGTTTCACCAAGGTGGTCTATTACGTTTATAGCACCCATCCCGACGGCAGCGACAAAGACCAGCTCTACCGCCTGCATTTGATTATGTTTCACGGGACAGATATGCCTTTCGACTACATCATGGAGAAACATATCTCAACGGAAAACGGCGAAATGCGAAGCTCCATGTACGATTACACCTACAAGGAAAACATCGACTACGAAAAATTACACAACGACGTAATGAAGATTGTCAAGGGTGGCAATCAAACCGACACTCGACAAAATTCTCATTATAAGGCAATTGAGGATTTTATCCCCGATACTGTCGGTATATCCGCAGAAGCAGTTGAAGCACGGGAGAAAACCGAGTACGTGGCAAAAAAACCTTACAAGGAATATGATATTGGGTATGATTTCATTATCTCTCCTTTATACGAATACGGTCATCTGAACATCTTGTTGAACGGAACGGTCAAGTCGGTGGTGCAAACCGAAATGCCCGTTTCTTTATTGAAAAAGGCCAATTCTTCAAAGAAGGTTTCTGTCCGCCAGCAAACATGGAAGTTTTCCCCAACGGGGCAATTGTCCCTTTGCCATATCAACAAGACCACCCTAAAGGATATTTTAGACTACGATATCAACGATGACAGGACTTTGACCGACGACAAGTATGAGGCTACAGACACAATCGCTTATTACATCTTTAACTCCATTGGTCAATTAAGTCAAGTCATTGAGGAAAACCATAGTAGCAAAAAAACTTTCGAATATGACCCAAACGGACACTTGACAAACTTGGAGACCTATTATTGGGACAATGATGTTCTGAGTGAGACGTTGATCACACTAAATGACGATGGAAAGCCTGTGCGAGTGGAAGAAAGAAGGAATGGTGTAAAGAGTGTTGGTGTCATCGACGCCTATTGTTATGATGAACGGGGCAATAGGGTGGCACATCAGATGAACAATGGCAAAGCCGTGCAATGGATGGATTATTATGTGTATGACAGCTTGGACAATGTAATTTTCGAAGGTCGCTGTCGGGGTTACCGTGGTGACAATAACAACTGTAAGTGCAAAGGCTTTCGCGCAAGTCGCGGGTATGAATATGACGACCAACATAATATGATCCGCGATTATTCCATCGGGGACTGGAAACCCAGCGGATGGGACAATTATTACCAATACGACAGCGAAGGAAGAGAGATTGAGTACAAGCATTATGATGTACGGGGTAAGCAACGCACCTTTGACCATCATATTCAAACCACCTACGATTCCGCCGGCAGAATGGTGAGAAAGGAAGCTTTGTTAGGGACATTCCTGGTCAACGAAGCCGCTTTCTCCTATACACGGAATGCTGTTTTGGAAGAATGGACCTATGACGAGTATGGCAATCTGGAGGAGCATGTCGTTTATGAAACAAAAGACAAACCATACAAGATTATCCGCTACCGATATAGCTACGACCCGCATGGCAATTGGGTGAAACGTGTGCAGTATGAAGGCGCCAGCGATGATTCGATGATACCAACGAAAATTACGGAGCGAAAGATTGAATATTACGAATAGCTGACAACGAAGGCGTTGGGCAAATCAGGTAGCTTTCGCGCTGTTTGTACTACAAGTGGGTTTCCCCCGCAAACCGTTTCAGCGCCTCCTCGTCGAGCCGCTGCACGGTCCATTCGTCCATCGGGACGGCCCCGATGCTGCGATAGACTTTCAGGGCGGGCTCGTTCCAGTCGAGGCAGATCCACTCCATACGGCCGCAATGGCGCTCCACGGCGAGGTTGGCCAGATATTTCAGCAGGGCTTTGCCGTAGCCGCGGCCACGTTTTTCGGGCAGGATGAAAAGGTCTTCGAGATAAAGTCCCTTGCGCCCCACGAAGGAGGAGAAGTTGTGAAAAAAGAGGGCGAAGCCGACCACCGCACCGTCCTCTTCGGCGAAGACCACCTCGGCGGAATGCTCCACAAACAGAGAATGATAGATGGTGGCCTCATCGGCCACCACCTCGTCGGCGCATTTCTCATAGACGGCCAACTTTTTGATGAATTCCAGGACTAGGCCCGCCTCTTCGGGCTTCGCAGGGCGGATGGTGAAATGGGGAGTTTGATTGGTCATAGTGGTTTGGTCTCTTAAGATTTTGCAATGACAAAACTGCGGGTGGATTATTCGCTATAGTTATGGTCCACCACGATCACCACCTGCACGTTGGGCAGCAGGGGCTGTAGCTCGGCGATGAGTTGGCGGCAGAAGGCCTGCTCGTCGCGGACGGAAAGGTCGGGAACCACATCCACGGTGACCAAGTTCTCTTTCTCGAAATAGTAGAACCCATGCACCTGCACAATCTCTGGGTGCTCGGTGAGGCGCTTTATAACGGCACTTTGCAACTCTGCCATGGTGCCGGTGCCAGTGGCTTGGGCATAAATGCCGACCGTCATGATGATGCCGTGCCGCAGATACATCTGCGTGGAAATTTTGCGCGTAAGTCCGTGAATGTCGTGGGCGTTCATCGTGTCGTCAACACTCACGTGCAATGAGCCGATTTTCACATCGGGACCGTAGTTGTGAAGGATGAGGTCATACACGCCGTGTACCCCCTCAAACTCAATCACCTCCTGCTTGATCTGGTGGGTGAGCTCGGCCGAAATGCTGGTGCCCAGCAGCTCGTTGACGGGCGAGGCCAGCATCTCAATACCGGCCTTGATGATGACAATCGAAATCAGTGCGCCGAGGTAGCCGTCAATGGAGACGTTCCACAGCAGCATGATGCCTGCGGAAACGAGGGTGGCCAGCGTGATGATAGAGTCGAAAAGAGCATCGGAGCCCGACGCTTTCAGGGCATCGCTCTGCAGCCGCTCTCCCTGTTTTTTCACGTACAGGCCCAGCAGCAGTTTCACCACGATGGCCACGATGATCACCACAAGCGTCACGGTGGTGTAGCTCGGCTCTGTGGGGTTGAAGATCTTCTTCACCGACTCGATGAGCGAGGTGATGCCCGCCGACATCACAATGACGGCGATGATGATGGCGCTGAAATACTCGATTCGTCCGAAGCCGAAAGGATGTTTGCGGTCGGCGGGGCGTTGCGAGAGCTTGGTGCCCACGATGGTGATGACGCTCGACAGCGCGTCGCTGAGGTTGTTGACGGCATCCATCACGATAGCTACGCTACTGGCCAGGATGCCGACACCGGCCTTGAAAGCCGCCAAAAGCACGTTGGCGGCGATGCCGATCCAACTGGTGCGAATGATTTGGGAACTACGGTCCATATTGGTATTATTGAATAAAAAATTGTTTTTACATCATGGATGGTGTGATGAATACTCGCCAGGAGCCTTCAGCTGTTCCGCGTTCTATATAATGTTTTTCAAGCAGATGATTGACTAATTTTTTAACGGCTGACATATTGATGCCCATCCTGTTTTGCATATCGGCAAGGGTCAGCACTGGCTCTGCCATCATCATTCTCAGAAGTTCGCCATAATTAGGTGAGCGAAATTCAACGCGCTCGCCGTCGTACCACCATAATGATGGGTGATGTTCGGTCAGAAAACAAACATCAGTATAGATTTCTTTCGCTATTAACCCTTTGAAATACTGTAAGAAAGGTTTTATGTTTTGCAGACTGGCGTGAGCTCCTTCATGAGGGGATGAGCCTACCGTCAAATCGGCCTCATGCAATGCTTCCAAGTAGTCATACTTAAGTCGGCTGCGCACCACGATCATCGGGTAGTCGTGCTTGGCAAGAATGTAGTTGACCAGTAGTCGGGCAATACGTCCGTTGCCATCCTCAAAGGGGTGGATGCGGATATAGCGGTAATGAAACAGGGTGGCCAGCTCCACCGGCGACAATTTGCCTTCCGCTTCTGCTTGATTATACCAGTCCACGAGGTCGGTCATCAGGGCGGGAGTCTCCTCCGGCGAGGCATACTCGAAACGGTCGCCATAGCGAGTAATCACACTGTTGGGACGGGTTTTATACTGTCCGGCATGAATGGTGTAGCTGGTCTGCATGCCACCAGGTAGGTTGCGATAAACGGTGTAGTCCTCGCGAAGCAGGGTGCGATGTAATGTGTGGATAAAGTTCTGTGTAAGAGGAGTTTCTTTCACCAAAGCTTCCTTTTTCATCATTTTGAGCGTAACATTACTCGCCGTCATGTCCTGCACATCCTTCACGTTGGCTTCGCCAATCACCTTGCCCAAAAGCAGCAAGATTTCCGTTTGTCCGTATGTCAGGGTGTTGCCTTCGATATGGTTGGAGTTGTAATTGAAATCCACAGTAAAACGACGGCTCAATTTGTTTTGGTCGTCTTCCGACAAGGGCAAAAGTTCCCGCCATGCTGCTATTGCTTTTTCTAATGTTAGGTATCGCATATCTTTAAATGTTTTCTAAAAGGTGGCCAAACAGCCACCATTTCGGCGACAAAATTACACTTTTTTTGAATATGAGTAATAAATTTGTGAAAAAATATGTGCCTGAATTATAGTATCATAATAACTGTGGGCGTAGAGGGCTGCCTTCAGCGCGATGCTGCACGATTTGGAAAAGGTGCGTTTCATGTTTTTGATTATTTTTGCAGCATATAAAAATTGGATCAGAATCAATCCTATTAAATATGAAATTTTGGTGTAAAATACTGTTATTCTTTATTTTATGTGGTTCTTGTTGGGGATCGCAGGCACAGGATTTGAAAATCATTTCGTTCAATATTCGCTATAATTCCTGGAATAACATCGACGGCGAGAACGGCTGGCCGAACCGTAAGGGCGCTGTAGCGAAGATGATTTTGGAGGAACAGCCCGCTGCTATCGGGCTGCAGGAGGCACTGATCGACCAGCTACAGTATCTCGACACTGTCCTGACGCGCTACCGCCGTATCGGGGTGGGACGCGACGACGGCAACGAGGCCGGCGAGTTCATGGCCATCTACTACGACACCACCCGCCTCGAACTGCTCTCCCATCGCACGCGCTGGCTCAGCGAGACGCCCGCCGTGCCGTCCAAAGGCTGGGACGCTGCCTGCTACCGCACGGTAACCATCGCCTGTTTCCGTGACCTACAGAGCGGGAAAGAGTTCCAATACCTCAACACGCACCTCGACCACGTGGGTCAAACCGCCCGCTCCGAAGGGGTGAAATTGATTGTTCGTTCATTAAAAGAAAGTTCAATATCTGATAATGTCCCCGTTATCGTGGGCGGCGATATGAATTCTACCATCGAGGATACAATCTTCCAGAGTTTTTACGATGTGAACCTGAAACCCGCCCGCGATCTGACGAAGAAAACCAGCCGCGTGGACACGTACAATGCCTACGGCAAGGAAAAAAGTGCCCTGATTGACCACTTTTTTGTCCGTGATGTGAAGGTGAAGCAGTTCCGTACGCTTGACGGCAACTACGGCGTGCCCTATATCTCCGACCATTATCCGATAGAGATGGTGATTGGGCTGTAACTGAGAGATTTAGATGAAGAGATGAAAGGATGAAAAGATGAAGCATGTGGGGCCGTCATATTATGGCGGCTCAGGTCGGTTTCGTAGGGGCGCACCGCGTGTGTCCGGATATGCTGTCAGTTATTTTTTCTCTACAAAAATGATAAAATCCCAATCAGCGGGATTTCCAATTCCCACACTTGGCGTGTACAAGAATACTGCGACTTTTTTGTCGGTCTTGCTATAATAATGCTGAAATTCAGGCTGCTTGGATATGGTTCCCCAAACGTTTTCGATCATGGTTTCATCTACAAGATTATCATTCCATGGGAGCGATTGTTGTGCACCAGAATAATCAATGAAGCAGATTTTGTCGTTTCCTGGGTAGGGGAGCCCAGAGGTTTGAGCAGGTAATGTCATAAAGGAAGTTGGGAAATGGAGATTCCCGCATCCCATCCAAAAAATACCTCCATAAAAAAGGAGATGGCTGGGGTTCTCATAAAACAATTTGATATATCCAAAATCACTAGGAGGACAATACGTTGCCAAAAAGGGGATGGTGTCAGAGGAATTATTAACACTATCAACATTCACAGTGGTATATCCCTCATATTGAAAGGTTTGGTAATCCACTTTCATAATCAGAATATTGCTATCGGCTCCCGGAATATCAATTTCTACAGGGTCTGGTTTTGGAGTGACAGGATCAACGGGTTCTTTTTCACAACTGAATGCAAGAGCAGCGAGGAAGAATATTCCTGTCATTTTCCATAGACGTTTAAACAGAAAATGTTTCATTTGTTACAGGGATTTTGTGCTCGCAAAATAATCGAAATATTGTTTGTTCTTTACGCCTTCTCCACGGCTGCCGCGAAGTCCTTCGCACGGGCCGCTCCCTCGCCGGTGTTGATCAGCACGGTCTCGCCATCTTTGATCTTCCCCTCTGCCAAGGCCTGGTAGAATCCGGCAAAACAGACTGCCGCAGCCGGACCGAGCATCACGTTGCGCTCGCGTTTCGCAATCTTCGCATAATCCACCAGCTCAGCCTCTTTCACTCTCACGAAACCACCTCCGCTCTTGCGCACGATGGGTGCCACAATGGGGAACATGCCCGGCGTGCCGGTAGAAAGGATGGACACGTTGGTCTGCGGGTTGGCGATGGAGGGGAAGTTCTTCTCGTAACCTTCAGGAAAACCGGCCTTTTCGGCATTCTCCCACCCTTGTACCATCGGGTCGCAGGTGTCCTGCTGCACCAAAATCATTCTGGGCAGACGAGCATCGGGGAACACATCCTTGATTTCGCGCACGCCCTTGTCCACTGCGATCGGTCCCGTGCCGCCACTCACGGCCTGCACATACACATCGGGCATCTTTCCCATCTGCCGCAGGAACTCAAACACCATCGTCTTCTTGGCCTCCACACGGATGGGGTCGATGTTGCCGCCTGAGATGAGCAGCCCGTGCGCCTTCTTGTAATCAGCCGCCTCTTTCTTGGCCGCCCCGTAGTCACCTTCCGAAATCACTAAGTTCTGGCCGTATGAGCGTATCTCCTCCACCGTGTCCTCGCACACGCAGTTCGGCACAAAAACATTCAGCCGGATGCCCGCCAACGACAGGTATTTGCTGAAGGCGGTCGCCGTGTTGCCCGTCGAGGCGATACAGTACTCCTTGATGCCATTTTCTTTCATGATGGCAGCCCCCATCGCGGCGGCCACATCCTTGAAGGTGTTGGTGCCCCCGTTCAAGTCGTTCCGATATACCATCACCTTGCAGTTGATACCATATTTCTCTTGGGCATATCTCTCCAAAAAGTTCCACTCCTCAATCGGAATGGCTCCCTCATTACAGGTGATGATGTTGGCCTTGTCTTCCAAGGGCAAAAAGTCGAAATAATGCCAAAAACTGGCAGGATGTCCTTTAAAAAGTTCAGAAAGTTGATGGTAATTTGCGTTGTAATGAGCTTCTACATAATTACTTCCGCATTTTGGACAAACTTGGTCATGGTCAAACCATTCTTTGAAGGAAGAAATCTTCGCTCCGCATTTTTGGCAAACTAATTCGTATTTCATATTGATATTATTTTGTCGGTTATTGGTTTTTCTTGATGATTTTTCGGGCTTCGTTGATCAGCTTTTCTTTGATCACCTCGGGTGTGATGATTTCGATGGTGTTGCCGAAGGCCATCAGGTCGCGGATGAAGTCGGTGGTGGGCTTGAGGTTGAGGTAGAAGATGGTGTGCGTGGGCTTCTCTTCCAGCACGCGCTGTGAGGGGTGGAGGGGGAAACGGCTGAGTTGGCGGGCGGTGTCGGCCGAGGTCTTGAAGGTGATTTCCTCAGTCGGGATGTTTTCCAGCGTGCCGCCGTAATTCTCCACTAAAAGTTCCTGAATGGGCTCATCTTTCGCATCGAACTGGCTTTCCTCTAAGGGGGTAATCTCTTGTGTGAAGGCGAGGTTGAGGTATTCGTAGTCGGCGTCTTCCGTCTGTCCCAGCAGGTACCAGCAACTTCTATACTCCTTGATTCCCAACGGTTTGAAGTCCTCGTAAACCTTCTTTTCGTTTCCACTTTCCAAAACGACTTTCAGTTTCTTTTGGTTTTGGATGGCGGAGGTGACGGCAGACAGGTGTCCTTCGCCGCCCGTAGTGGAGGAGAAGGAGAAGAGCGACTGTGGGGTGGTCTGTACCGCATGATGCAGGCTTAACTCTCCTAAAATCTTGACCATCAGCTGGTCGGCATTGCCGTTGGGTTTGATATAGTAATGGTTGTTGTTTTTCCGGCAGCGGATGGAGATGTGGAAGGTGTCGCTGATTTCTTTCCTATGGTTGTGAAACGACCGCAGCGGGTAGCTCTGGCCTTTCGACAGGCCACTTTTCAGCCATTGCTGGCCAATATCTTCGAAGCTCAGTCCGTCGGGACCGGCCTGGTAAATGGTATTCAGCAGCCAGAGGGTGCGGTTGAAGGAGGTTTGGTTCATGGGAAACGGATTAGGGGGTTATTTCATCAGAATATTGTCGTGGAACTGTTCGATTTTGTGCCACATCTGCACGCGGTCGAGGCCTCTCACGTTGTGCTCGTGGGTGGTGTAGGGGAAGTAGTTGATTTGCACATCATCGAGTACCGACTGGTGCAGGAGTTCAAGGCTATGTTGCTGAACCACAGTGTTGTCTTGCTGACCGTGCATGATCAGCAGGGGGCATTTCAGCTTGTGGATTTTGTTGATGATGTTGGCATGTTCGTAGCCGTCGGGATTCTCCTGCGGGGTATCCATGTAGCGTTCGCCGTACATGATTTCGTACCACTCCCAGTTGACCACCGGGCCGCCGCAGGTAGCGGAGGCGAAGATGTCGGGATGCTCGGTCACCATGGTCAGTGTCATGAAGCCGCCGAAGCTCCAGCCGTCGATACCCATGCGGTTCTTGTTGACGTAAGGCAGCGAGCGCAGGTAGTTGATGCCCACCATCTGGTCTTCGCTCTCCAGCACGCCGAGCTGACGGTGGATGCACTTTTCAAACTCGGCTCCGCGGTTGCTGGTGCCGCGGTTGTCGAGCACGAAGATGATGTAGCCTTTCTGGGCCATATAGTGCAGGAAGGGACCGGCGGTCATGAAGTTGTTGGTGACCAGCTGAGAATGAGGTCCTCCATACACATATACCAAGCAGGGATATTGTTCGTTTTTGTTGAATTTGGGAGGGAAAATCATGTTGCAGTAGAGGTCGTCGCCGTGGGTGTTCTTCAGCGAGAAGATGGTGTCGTAGCCCAGCTCGCAGTCGCGGTAGGGGTTGCGCGACTCTTTCACCAGTCGGAGATATTTGCCATCCGTGCTGCCGGCGTAGACGGCCAGCGGGGTGTGCAGGCTGGAGAAATAGTCGAAGAAGTTCTTTTTGTCTTCCGACAGAACGATGGTGTGGGTGCCCGACAGCGGAGTGAGGTTGGTGAGTTTGCCGCTGGCAATGTTCACAGAGTAAAGGTATTGGTCAACAGGGTTGTCCTTGTTGGTCATGAAGTAGATGTTCTGCTGGGCATCGTCCATGCCGAGGTCTTCAATCACGGGCCAGTTGCCCTTGGTGATTTGTTTCACCAGTTTGCCGTCGAAGGTGTAGAGGTAGAAGTGGTTCCATCCGTCGCGGTCGCTCTGGTAGATGAAGTTGCCGTTGTTGAGGCAGATAATGCGGTGGAGGGGTTCCACGTAGCGGCTGTCGCTCTCTTCAATCAGCACGGCCAGTTTTTTGCCGGTGGCCACCTCGTAACGGATAAGTTTGGAATGGTTCTGCTCTCTGTTTAAGTGGGTGATATACAGATATTTTTCATCAGGCGAGAAGGTGACATTTGTGAGGAACTCACCGTCGGCAGGGTCGGTCTGAATGTAGTGATAGACGCAGGTTTTTTTCTGGAACGACTGGCGGGCGTCGAAAATTCCAACTTTCACCTGATGGCTGGTACGGCCGGCCATAGGGTATTTGATGTTCTTGAAGTAGGCGATGTGGGCGGCGCCGTCATCCTCGCTGGTCTGCAGCAGCGGGTAGTCTTCCACCATCGACTGGTCCATGCGGTAGAAGGCGATGAAGTTGCTCTTGGGGGAGAAGTACCAACCTTCTTCGATGCCCCATTCGCTGCGGTGAACGGGCTCGCCGAAGACCACATCCTTGGCGGTGTCGGGACAGAGGATGATTTTCGCTTTCACGGGATTCTTCAGGTCGTTGACATAGAAGCCGTCAGCGTCTTCGTCATGATAGATGTAAAGGGAATTGTTGGCATCCTGGTCCACAATGTCGATACCGTCGGTCGGGTCGGCAGCAGTGGAGAACGACTGCGACGAAATCTGGTATGTCACATAGCAGGGATCTTTGCCGGGCAGCATGGCGTAGATGCGGAAGCTGTTCTTGTCGATCCATTCCCACGCGGTGGAAACCTTACCGCCAGCAGCGGTGAAGTCCTCTTTGGTGGCGCTGCTTTTTCCCAAAGCATAGCCATAGAGTTTGGAAAACTCAAACAGAACCTTTTCGTTTTTGGGTGAAGATTCTTTTTTGACATCCACCGACATGATGGCATCTTTCTCATCATTGTAAAAAGTGTACTCGGTAGTTTGTGGCCGCCATGTGAGGGAGCGAACCCTGTCGTACCGATATTTTCCTTTGAAAATGCCCTGTAAATCAATGGTTTCTGATTGTGCGAAGATGCAATTTGCCACTAAAATCAGCAGTGCGAATAAGAATAATTTTTTCATAGATAGTTGATTTTATCAAGCGGCAAATTTACGTAAAAATCTTGATTTTCAAAGAAAAATCTTTTACGGATTTATGGTCGTTCTTTCTGAAATAGTGCCGGTGCCGAGGGTGATAGACCAAGGCGGTTCGGGTGGCGTCGCCAACGGGTAGAGAGTGGAGCGCAGGTTGTTTTCCAATAGGTGGCACCGACACGTATAGCGTATAATGAGGTCATTTTCATTTTCTGATGTTGTGATGCAAAAATAGGGAGAAAATGAAATAAAATCTTAAATGTTAATAATTAAATTTTATTAACATAAACACCAATCAATGACACCATTGTCAGTGTATAATTATTAACAATGCTAAAAATTAGCAGAGTTAAAATGTAAAATTAGGAATATATTTAGGTTAAAACACTACCCGCTTTAACCGATAATAGCCTTGATATCCGTTATAATCTGATTCGCCAATGATGCTGCGTGTTCTTCCGTTTGCGCTTCAGCATAGATTCGGATGATGGGTTCGGTATTCGATGGACGAAGGTGTACCCAGCCATCAGGGAAGTCAATCTTTACCCCATCTATTGTATTGACTTCATAATCAGCATATTTGGTCGCCATCTTTTGCATAATCTCTGGCACGTTCATATTGGGCTGCAACTCAATTTTGTTTTTGGAGATGGTGTAGGCCGGATACTGACTGCGAATTTCGCTGCACTTTTTCCCAGATTTGGCCATGAAGGTAAGAAAGAGGGCGATGCCTACCAAAGCGTCTCTGCCATAATGCAATTCGGGATAGATAACGCCTCCGTTTCCTTCGCCACCAATGATGGCATTCGTCGCTTTCATCTTTTCCACCACATTCACTTCGCCCACTGCAGAAGCATTATAACTAACGCCATATCCGTTACTTACATCTCTCAATGCACGAGTGGAGGAGAGGTTGGAGACGGTATTTCCCTTTTTGTGCTGAAGAATATAGTCGGACACCGCCACCAGGGTATATTCTTCTCCGAACATTGAGCCGTCTTCGTTCAAAATGGCCAGACGATCCACATCGGGATCCACCACAAAACCGACATCGAAACCGCCCTTCTGCATCATTTGAGCAATATCTACCAGATGTTGCGGCAGCGGTTCGGGGTTGTGGGCAAAAATGCCGGAAACATCCCCATTCAAAACTTGCACTTTTTCAACTCCTAACTTTCTGAGCAACAAGGGTAAAGCGATTCCACCAGTGGAGTTGACGCAGTCTAATGCCACCGAAAAATTCGCTTTTCGGATGGCTTCTGCATCCACTAATTCCAGCTTCAGAATCTGGTCGATGTGGTCGTTGATGGCCTTGTCGTACGAGGTATAGCTTCCCAAATGATGCACATCGGTGAATGTATAGTCTTGTTTTTCAATAATTTCCAAAACTTTTGCACCATCAGCGGCAGAGATGAACTCGCCTCGGGCGTTCAACAGTTTCAGGGCATTCCACTGCATGGGGTTGTGACTGGCCGTCAGGATGATGCCACCGTCCGCCTTGTGCTGTACCACCGCCATTTCTACCGTCGGCGTGGTGGACAAGCCCAAGTCGATGACATGCACTCCAAGCGATTGTAAAGTGCTGCAAATGAGTTTGTTAATAATTTCTCCAGAAATGCGCGCGTCGCGACCCGTCACGAGGGTGAGCGGGCGCTCGTCTTTTCCTAAAAAAGTGGCGAAGGCCGACACGAATTGAACTACGTCAATCGGGGTGAGATTGTCGCCCACCTTGCCGCCGATTGTTCCGCGAATACCAGAGATGGATTTAATAAGTGACATATTATCAGTAGTTTAAGTTTTTATTCTTTGACTAAACGGATTTCCAGTCCGATTTGCAGTTGCAGCACAAACATTCCTTTCTTGAAATCACATTCCACGTTAGGCTGGCTGACATCGGTAACCAACGGAATGAGGTAGGTGGGGATGAGGCCAGCGCCAATACGGAACATCTGTCCTAACTGAATTTGTAGCTGCGCGATGGCACCAATTCCTAACGCATGGGCACGATGGGCCGTGTTGTAGTGGTTGCCATTGTCCCACAGGGTATTAACTTTGTTGATATAGTTGTATGAAAGGTCTCCACCTACTCGCAGGTGCAGAAGCCGACCGATGGGACGGGTGTAGAGTGCCGCCACGCCGCCTTTATATTTGGCGATTTTTGTGCTAACGCCCGTATAGTCAGCATCTTCCTTGTGTCCTGCATAGTCGAAGTTGATCTGAAAATCAAAGTGGTCCACCCACCCGTCGATGATGAATGAGCCGCCTGCGCCAAGTGTCTTGTTGATCATCTTGTCGTTCGAAAACTCTTTGTTGAACCGCAGCTCCAACCGTTGTGCCTGCAATGAGGACATAGAGCACAAACCGATGCAAAAGAGGATGATTAAATATTTGAACTTCAACATTTTCATATTGTGGTAGAAGAAATCTGATTAAATGTTGAGGAAAATATCGTAGAAGGGATAGATGCCTCTGTTTTTGACGAGCCAGCGGGCTGCCCGCACTGCGCCCTGCGCAAAGATGGCGCGATTGAACGCCTTGTGGCACAGGATGATACAGTCGTCATCCGACTTGTACTTCACGGCATGAGTGCCTGCCTCTTCGCCGAATCGGTGGGCGATAATGTTGATGTCGGCGGCATCGCTGTCGTCCTCCAAAGCCCACTCCTTCTTACGGTCGAGTTGGTTGATGATGATGTTGGCGATGGCGATGGCCGTGCCGCTGGGTGCATCCTTTTTATGGATATGGTGCGTCTCTTCGATGGTGACATCATACTGCGGTTGCTGGTTCATTAGTTGCGCCATCATGTCGTTGATTTTGAAGAACATGTTGGCACCGATGGAGAAGTTTGAACCATAGATGAGTGCGTTGGAGGTGGCTTGGCACTGCTTGAGGATCTCCTTTTCCACATTGGTCCAGCCGGTAGTGCCGCAAACCACGGGGATGTTGGCCTCGAAGCAGCGGGTGAGGTTCTTGACCACGGTGCCGGGGGTGGAGAACTCGATGGCGACATCGCTGGAGAGGAAGGCCTCGCGCTGGGTTTCCCAATCCTCTTCGTTGTCGATGCGGGCCACGATGTTCATGCCTTCGCGGAGCACGACTTTCTCAATCTCTTTTCCCATTTTCCCATAACCGAGAATTGCAACTTTTATCATATCTTATTGATTTTCTGTTAATTCTAATAAAACAACATTCTCCACATGTTGGGTGTGTGGAAACATATCCACCGGCTGGATGTGGCATACCTGGTATTTTTCTGCCAGCAGGGTGAGGTCGCGGGCTTGTGTGGCGGGGTTGCAGCTCACGTACACGATGCGTTTGGGCTGCATCACCAGCAGTTGCTTCACCACGTCGGTGTGCATTCCGCTGCGCGGCGGATCGGTGATGATGATGTCGGCCTTGCCGTGCGCCGCCACAAACTCGGGAGTCAGCACCTTCACCATATCACCGGCAAAAAACTTCGTGTTGTGGATGTCGTTGAGGGCGGAGTTGACTTTCGCATCCTCGATGGCTGCGTCAACATACTCAATACCAATTACTTTCTTGGCGCCACGAGCCACAAAATTGGCGATAGTACCCGTACCGGTATAGAGGTCGTAAACGGTATCTTCGGGGGTGACGGCCGCGAACTCCTTGGCCACCGAATAGAGCTTGAAAGCCTGGCGGCTGTTGGTCTGGTAGAATGATGCCGGCCCGACCTTGAACATCAGATCGCCCATCTTCTCCATCATAGAATCTTTGCCTCGATAGGTGTGGAACTCAAGATCGGAGGTGCTGTCATTCATCTTCTGGTTGATGACGTATTGCAGAGAGGTGATTTCCGGGAAGGTTTCTGCCAAGAAGTCTAATACACTGATGGATTGTTGGTTATAATCCGTCACCACCAGTATGACCATCAGTTCGCCTGTCGATGACATGCGGATGACCATGTTGCGCAGCAGGCCTTCGTGGTTGCGCAGGTTGTAAAAGGGGATGTCGTTTTGGATGGCAAAATTGCGAACGGCAAGTCTGATTTTATTGCTGGGCTCTGCCTGTAAATGGCAGAAGTCAATGTCTAATACTTTGTCGAATTTACCGGGTACATGAAATCCCAACCCTCTGATTTCTATTGGTTTGCCTTCTTGTTGGGCGACCATATCCTCGTTGGAGAGCCACCGCTGGTGGGTGAAGGTGAACTCCAGTTTGTTGCGATAGCAGTATTGGTCGTCGGAGGCGAGAATGGGTTGCGGTTCGGGATAGTTGAAATGGCCGAGGTGCTGGAAATTGTCGGTGACTTGTTTCTGCTTGTAAAACAACTGCTGTGAGTAGTCCAACATCTGCCACTTGCAGCCGCCGCAGGTGCCGAAATGCTCGCAGCGGGGTTCGATGCGGTGCGGCGATGGGGTGACCATTCTCACACAGCGCGCCTCCGCATAACTTTTTTTCTTTTTCACGACCAAGGCGTCAATCACATCCCCCGGCACCACGCCCGAAACGAAGATAGTGAGCCCCTCATGTTTGGCCACGGCTTTCCCCTCAGCCCCCGCGTCCAATATCTCTAAATTCTCAATGGTATATTGCTTGAATTTCATGCCCAAAAATCTTATCAAATCAACGTGCAAAAATAGTAAAATTTGGCAAGATTGGCAAGGAGTGAAAAACGAAAGTTTCCCAATCAGGCAAAAACGATCTCTTTGATGATAGCGGCACCCAACTTTTCGTTGATTTGCTGGATGAAATCAGAACGCTGGTTCATCAGTTCAAATCGCAAACTGGCGCAGTCGGAATGTACATACATCACTCCGTTTTTCACGCTAACACGCTGTATCATAGTGCGGAAATTTTGTGGAAGCAACTGCGGAAAGATTTCTGTAGCAGTCACCTCCTGGTACTCGCGTTCACGATGATTCTTTTTCATGAACTCGTGCAAAAGCGTGGAAATTGGAATTTCGGCCATGTGTCGCGGATAAAGTCTTTTCATAAACGAGTTTTTTCTTGAGTTATTTTATCGCATCATCGGATATGGAATATCATTTGTAGGGCAATTTCGCTTTTGGTATTGCCTTTTATCTCCGCCAGACTAGAGCTGATGGTGTGCCGGTCGTCGAAAAAGGTTTGCGAAAAGCGTGCTTGGATTTTTATAAATGAATATTGGTAGCCGACCATCAGGTAATATCGTACTCCTTTGCCATAATAGCTGTTGATGGTGAAGGTTTGGTAGAGGTCGTGTTCGTAAGCATATAGGCGTTCCGCATAGCTGTCGGTGGCGAAAAGGGCTATCCGTCCGTTGAGGCTCAAGTTCCATCGTTCAATTTTCAAGCCGAGGTCTTGGAAGAGTAGAAAGCCTTGTGATATAGACTTTTCCGCAGAAACCGATAGGAGGTAATCCACTTCCGTTTGGAGCGTCAGGAGGCCGGAAGGGGTCGCCTTGAGGGTTAGTCGGAACTTGTGCAAATCGTTTCCATCAGCGAAAGGATGGTGCTCATTCTGGGATAGATTCTGCTCTTTTTTGGCATAGTGATAGCGAAAATTGAGCGTAAGAGCTCGGGTCAAATTGATGGCAATTCGTGCCGAACAGTCGTATCCTACAGTAGGTTGCGTCACTTGGTACTTCAACCAGAGGAAATGATAGATATCGGCATTGAGCGACAGTTCGGCTTTGCGTCCCAGCACGAAATCGGCGGCCACATAGGCACCCACCTCGCTGTTGCAGCTGCTGTTGGTATGGAACGAGCTCCCGTACAGACTGGTGAAATCGCGGCTGTAGTATCGCAGCAGCACGGCGAGTTTACTGCGAGGGTCGAGGTCGAAGACACCACCCTGCAGCACGCCCACTCCCGTTCGTTGTTGGCGGATGCTTACCGCCGCCTCGCCGAACAGGATGGTTTTGTGCAGTATGATTTTGTAGTTCGCTCCTGCGTTGCTCACCCCTTTCCCGCAAAAACGGTACTTTTGGTAGAGTTCTGTCCCTCGCGCCACGGGAATCACAAACTGCGTGTGGCAGCCCGTCACCCCCACCTCGAAAATCCGCCGCTTGATTTGCAGGTGTCCTCCAAAACATCGGTTGCGGTTGGTGTTGCGCTGCGCCACCTCGCCCTCCGTGCGGTGGTAGCCCGTGGAGGTGAGCGAACCCTCAAATACTGCCGCTCCCAAACTATCGCTCCCGATCTTCCCGTCCAGAAAGTTGTGACTGTAGAAGAGGATTCCTGTATATTGTGAATTGCCGATGGTAGCCGCAACGCCGTGCATGCAGCTGCTTTCGTTCATGGGAGCGGTGGCACGAACCAGTCCCGGGAATCGCCGTATCTGTCCTGCCCCGCCGCCTTTCACTCCCATTGAACGTCCTCCCATGATCATGCCTTGTCCAAAACTTAATGTATAATTTCCTATCACTAAATTCTTTAGCACTCCGATATTCTTCACATTGATATACCAAGCATAATGGTCAAACCCTTGCTTTTGTGTGCCCCGAAACCATTGCTCTCCCGCATCTTTCTCCCCTGCAAGGGTCATCGCAAAGTGGTCGCCACTCGTCATGGTGTATTTCCAGCTAAACCGCATGGGATTCCCTAAATACCCACTGCCATCCTCTCTATAGTAACCCGACTGATGCTCAGGCACTTGCCGGTATCGTAGCAGCAAGGTGTGCTGCGACTGTCTAAAGAAAGTAGCCGCCCGATTCCGCCCTCTTTTTTTCGGCTCAATCTTCACCTTTTTTGATAGCCTCTCTGCCAAATTTTGGTCAAATCCCGCAATAGCAGCAAGCTCATATCCCGAAACCAACTCCCCATAAAGCTCAATGTATGATAATAACTGATAATACTGATAATCAGTAAGATGAAGAATATTGAAGGCCACTTCTGGTGACAGATCGTTGATGTTGATTTGGTCGGTCTGCCAGAGTTCTTCAAGTTCATCGCCATAGTCGGCGGTTTCCTCCACATCCAGATTTTCGGTTTGGTTTTCCAAGATGTCAAAGAGCGTTTCTTGCAGTTCGTCGTTGGGGTGGAGACTGTCCTGTTGTGCCGAGAGTCGTGTGGAGAACAGTAGCGCCAATGCAATGAGGATATATTTGATTTTCATTGAGTTGTGTTTAGTTGTGTCAGAGTAGATGTTAGAGGACACATACCACAGATGCCATCGGTACGAATCCTGCCTTCAGAAGGTATTGGCAGCTCACCCCCAGCAGCCACCGTCCACAGGCGATTTGCATATTGACGGAGAACTTCGGCTTAGGAAATCCTGCTGCGACAGTGATATACAGCACTTTGAGATGGTAGGCCGCCCCTGCCTCAATAGCAAAGGCCGATTTGAGTTCTTTCTCCACCCGGGCAAAGAGCAGAATCTGCTTACCAATCTTATAGTTGATATCGAATTGAAGGCGGATAGGCAGCACGTTCTTCCCCGTAATACCCACCTTCAGTCTTGCTGGATTCATCACTGCAAATCCCAACCCGATGTTTTTTCCGATGGTGGCATACCCTGACAGGTCGAATGATATCGAGTGTACACACTGACTTTCAGAGGAATGCATCATCAAATATTGAAAACGCAGACCGAACGCGATATGCTGTCCGAAGCGGCGGCAGTATCCTACCCGCGCCGACAATTCTCCATACCGGCTGTACCCAAAATGCTGACAGTCCATCAGGAATCCATTCTGCCCTTTTCGGAATACCGCCCCCAATCCCTTGGTCATCATCTCTTTCACCAAAAAACGATTGTCGAAATAGGCCGTGAGGGCAGAATGCGAAAGATAACATCCCACCGCGCCATTGTCTTGTGACAAGGTTAATAGATAAACATCTGTAATAGAATATTTTGAGGATTCCCTTTCTGATAAAAGGCTATCATTTTGCCCTTGAAGAAATAGCTCAGAAAGTAGTAGCGACAACAGAATGGTCCATTTTCGATGAGACATGGTAGTAATCTTTGATGCCGCAAAGATACTATAATCGCCACCCTATTTTCAAGGGTTTGTTAAAATAATTTTAAAATATTTTCAATATTATTATAAATTACTGATAATCATTGGGTTCATTGCCAATATTATCAGTATTTGTGGTGTCTTTGAACTGAAAATAGAAGCAGACGGCAATGCAGATGGAGCACAGAATGGAAATCCAAGGCAAATTAAAGGGTTCTTTTAGCAGGAGATTTTGGCAGGCGAAGGCCAAAATTTGTGAAACGACATAAAGATGAAACCCGAGAGGATTTTTTCGAAGCACAAATGCAGCGCCGATGATCGCAAGGGCAAAAGGAATGGAGGAGAGGTAAAAATACCAGCTGGGCAAGGCCTGTGCCGCCGCAAAAATTTGCGACATCTGCTCTGTCATTTCTTCCGATCCCATGTTTTTATAAATATTCAAGGCCATTTCAGCGTTTTCACCCTTGGAATAAACGGGCATGAGCAGCATTTGAAAGAATGAGCTTCCCGCATCAATGAAGACGAGAATACAGAGGATGAGCAGAAAAATGTTCCGCTTTTTTTTCTTTGCAGGTGAGTTAAAAGGCTCCATGGTAGGTAATTTTATAGTAATGTTGGGTTTGCGTTGTGATTCTGAAACGATGGTCGGCGCGGATACCCACCACCCAGGCAATTTGGTCGCCAATTAGTAAAATGGGAATTTGTTTCTTTTTTAATCTATTGATTTTCAAATTGTTGAAAAGGTCGCTCACTTTCTGCTTCCCATTCATCCCGAATGGAATAAAGGTGTCGCCCTCCTCCCATGCCCGCACCAGTACGGGAAATTCCATTTTGGCAGCATCTATATATATAGTATGCTTGGGGGCAGGAAACTGTGGGGGTTGCTGCATGGAAAGCAACTCAATTTCAAATCCTAATGCCTCTAACTCTTCCAAATTTCGGCAGGGTGTATGAGGAAATTCTTCTTCTTCACGATTTTTTACAATCAGAAAATCCCTGTCTTTGAGAATGATATGTGTGGATGACAAAAATGTTTTACCCGATATTCCTCCCAAATTCTTTATTATGTCTTTGACTTGCGAAGCGGTGAAGTTGTACTCTTTCAATGCCTCATAGAGCAACAATTCAGCATAGTTTGTTGCCAATAATTTTTTGCAAGAAATATAAAGCTTATCATCTTTCTTAATAACAATTTCAGAAAGATTTCTTTGAATTTCAGAAAGATAGAAGTGGTATTGTTGATTTAAAACTGCTATATTATGGCATAGTGTAGAGGTGATTTCTGGGTTGATGTCGCGAAGGACGGGCATCACCTCATGACGGATTTTGTTGCGATGGTATTGGGTGGAGAAATTCGTTTGGTCGGTGCGGAAAGGGATATGGTTTTCGGAGAGATATTGCAGGATTTCTTCCGAGGTAAAGGGAAGAAGAGGGCGCAGAATCCGTCCGTTACGGGCTGGAATGCCGGTCAGACCTTTCAGTCCTGTGCCGCGGGAGAGGTTCAGCAGCAGGGTTTCCGCGTTGTCGTCGGCGTGGTGGGCGGTAACCACGTAGTCGGCTTCCGGACAGAGGGTGCTGAACCACTCATATCGCTGTTCGCGGGCCACCATCTCCACCGATTTTCCGGAGTTTTTTTGCGCGGTAAGGGTGTTGAAGCTTTTGACATGCAGGGGGCAGCCCAGTTGTGCAGCCAGCTCCTGCACAAACTGCTCGTCGCGGTCGGAGTCTTCGCCCCGCAGGTGGAAGTTGCAGTGGGCCATTTCGAACGAAAGTGCGTGATGCTGAAATAGATGCGTCAAGGCAGTGGAGTCCTTTCCCCCGCTCACGGCCAGCAGATAGTGCGCATGGGCGGCATCGGGCACCAGGGTTTGTAAATGTTCAAGAAAGCGCGCTTCCAACGGCATCATGATCTATTATGGCAGGAAATGATACGGACAAAAATTTTAGTGCGCAAAAATACGAGATTTTCCGAAATTTCATGTATTTTTGCAGCGCATTTGGCAATGCCCTCGTAGTTCAGCTGAATAGAATGTCAGATTCCGGTTCTGAAGATCGTGGGTTTGAATCCCGCCGAGGGCACCATCTCCCCCTAAAAGGGGGTTTTTTATTGGATTTTCACAGCCCCATGGCGTTGTGTTTTTGCGAGTGTGTTGCTTTATCGCAATGTGTACACTTTCTGTCCGTCTTTCTCCTCTTTGCAATCCACAATGCCCTCATTCTTTAGCTGTTGCAGAATCCGTTGCGCGTTACGTTCCGACAGGTGTATTTGTTGGCCAATCTCTTGCGAATTGCAGCCGGGGTGTTGGGCGATATAGTTGCAAATGATGGTACGCTTTGCTCCCATATAGGGAGTTGAAACGGAAGAAGGGGTGTTCGTGGTTTGGTATTTTTGCGCATTCCATTGTTTCAATTCTGCAAGTATTTCTTCTGATTTTGCGGGCATGATGAGAATTCTCTCCAGAATTTTGTTGATTCGAAGGGTGACGCTACACGAATCATAGCTCACAATATGAGAGTAGGCCACAACGGTATTCCGATTGATACGGATGAATAGATCTGTAGGCAAATCCGCCGCTATACTGGCCAGAGAGTTGTAGGTGGTGATGGGTTCGCCGTGTGTGCGGAAGATGGTGGTTTTCCTATTTTCGTATTTCAGGCATACAATATGGTTGATATCCTGTGCAAGGGTAGTTTGGTCGGGAAGATTGATGAGAAGGTGCTGGGTGGTTTGCAGGGTGGTTTTCTGGTTCAGCTGCAGCTCTATCGCCTGCATCTCACACAGCTTGAACACATCAGCGAACAGGATGAAGCAGGCATTCCGAATTGAAACGAAGAGATATACCCAACGCAATACAAATTTGTATGTTTGAATGTCCATATTGTTCATGTAACAACGTGCGATGCTGTTCTCCACTACCCACATTTCTATTGCACTGCTCAATATAACAATTAATATGCTGATTATAAAGAAAATAAGTAACTTTCTGCGCATCAAAAGTTTTGGTACCAATACAAAGTACGACAAGTAAAAAGAGCACATGAGGATGAATAGAACCACACATTCCAGTAGAATGGAAGAGTAGGGTCTGAGGAAAGCGTTTCTCAAAAATAAAAAAGAAGCGATACTCCAAAAAACAAGGTGTACAATGAAAAAAATCAGCTTGTGTTTTTTCATAAAAGTGGGTTTTTCGTTGGGCAAATTTACGGAATTTTGTCGGAAATAAAAATAAATGAGGGCGGCAGCTCTTGGAATTTGGGCCCGTTTGGGGACGTTTACGACAAATCCGTGCAAAAAACTTCAGTGAAATGCAGTGAGATTTTTTTTGACAATAATTTTAGGCTCAATAATTTATGTTATACCTGCCGCCAATTTCATGCAAAAACGGGTCAATTTTGAAATTTCTGGATTTTGCGGGTAAAAAACCCTTAACTTTGCGGAGAAAAGTCGTCTAAAATATAGCTTTATGAGAAAACTTTATTTAGGAATGGCCATGATGATGGCAGTTATTGGACTTTTTTCGTCGAAAAATCACAAACCTTGACTTCCAATGTGGGCGACGAAATGAACCGTGCCGAACTAATCAGCAGCGGGCAGAAAAGCGGCACTCTGTACAGTATGTCTATACAGGTTGGACATTCATAATTGCCACAGAAAAGTTTGTAAAATAATTTTATCTTTGCCACATCAATTATCATACACCATGCGCCGCCTTTTCCAATTTCTGCTTTTGCTTTTGTTTGTGCTACCTCTTTGCGCCCAGCAGCCGCATGAGCAGACCAACGCGGGCACGGACTTCTGGGTGACGGATGTGGTGGCTTCGTTTATTGCAGACGATGAGTCCCTGGATTACTGGGAACAAATATTCCCTAATTTTGAGTTTTACTTGCACCATCTTGATAATTATTCAGATACAGCGACCATTCTCATTGTTGGCAATTCCCCGTGTTCGGGTTATGCCGAGAATGTCAATACTGGGTGGCACACAGACTTTCAGGTAACTCCTGGCGCACTGACGGAAATCAAGGTTCCCGAAGAGGAAATCATGTGCTACATCAATCAAGGCATCCAGCAAAAGGGCATCTATGTGCATACGGAATCCGAAGTATATGCCTATCTGATTACCCGACTTGGCCGCACATGGAACTGCTATAGCTCAGTCATAAAAAACACGCCTCAAAAGTTCCCAATCCCTCCAGTTCAAGTCGGGCTCAAAGAAGCGAGTCTTCCTGTCTCTCTTGGAATCACGAATCCTGATGCCTGCTGCACAGGTGTTGTATGTATGAATGAATTCATGTCACTGTCATATCTTGTCGTTGGAATGGAAGACCATACCGACGTTACGGTTTCCGGGCATTATGAAGCGTCTGGCCCACTATACGACACATCCACCCATGTAAGTATCGTATGGGTTCCCGATGCAACATATACGATACAGAGAGGCGAAGTGCTGGTGATTCCCTTCGTTTGTTCCGAAAATGGCCCCATCCATGCAATGAATCCGCCCAGAGCGAATGATGTGGAAATCCATACCAACTGCAAGATGGTGTCAGTTTACCAACACCGCACATTTCGAGCCCCAAATATTTCTGACATACTGCCATACGAATCTGTTGCACCCTATCACCCTGATTTGTTCGGAAGGAATTTTCTGGATACGGATTTTATTGGTTGTACTGTTTTAGGGAGATTGCAATCAAGGCAATGCAATGGCACGGAAGATGCCCCAAAGTTCAGCCACCGCATCTACTACGATGAAAATCACAACATGCAATCCGAAAACGACATTTGTCAATGCTCCCCTTCATTTGCTTACAGTATCTCTTTATCGGTGGCGGAATTGTGGGGAACTCTGAAATTTATTTATAACAATAATCCTTTGATGCCAACGGAAATGGTGGCTATCAATCGATCGTCCAATATTCCCTATCAATGCATTGCTGGCCCCATCACACAGCTTTTTTACGCTGACAAACAGGTGAAAGAGGTCATTTTCCCTATACAGCATTTTGTATTAGAGGGAAGGGTAATATTGTTTATAGCAACCTCACCGCAAGGAAGGTTCACTACCTTTGTGAACGGAACTCTCATGCCTGATTCCCTGTTTGTCATTGATGATCCACAAGTCGGACAATATTATGTGGCGGCACTGACCTACGAGAATCATGAAATTCCTGAAGTCATCAGGATTGAGAATACCAATGGCTTTTCTGCTCAATTACAGGAAATACGACGATATGACTATCCCTCTTCTAATTTGTTTTTTGCCACCACAACCATCAGCAATTCAGGATGCACATACGATCCCACTCCCATCCATCCGAACATCGGGACGGGTGTGACCACCTTCTGCGCCAACGATACCTTGCGGGTCTATACCGAAGGGAATTGCGAGAACTACCCCATTACATGGACTGTTGATGACAGCACCTTCACCCTCTTTGATGAAGACGTGCTCGTCTTCCCCTTTTCCGTTGTTGACACCCTGCATCTCACCATGGTGGTGGAAAAGCACTGCCCCGACACGCTCATCGACACAGTATATGTGGTGCTGCAGCCCCATCTCACCCTGTCCCCCGACACCATCATCTGCCGCGGGGCCACCATCACCGCCCAAAGCGACATGTTCGGATTCTACCATTGGAGCGATGGCACCGAAGGAGCCACCATCACCCCGCAGGAGGAGGGTGACTACACCGTGCGCATCGACAATGCCTGTGGCTCCGACAGCGCCACCATCCGCATCCGTTTCTACGACACCTTGCATGTTGACTTCGGCAACGATACCCTATTGTGCGAACTGGCCACCCTGTTGCTCGATGCCACCCAGGAGCACCCTGCCAGCTACCTGTGGCAGGACTTCTCGACCAACACCACCTACACCGTCATCAACGACGGCCGCTACTGGGTGATAGTGACCGACGGCTGTGCTGGCGTGAGCGACACCGTTGACGTGACTTACCTCTACGACCTGCAGATAGATCTCGGTCCCGACACCACCGTCTGCTCCGACCGTCCCTACACGTTGGATGTCACCACGCCATACAGCTACTACCTGTGGCACGACGGCACCACCGCCCCCACCCACGAGGTAACCGCCCCCGGCACCTACAGTGTGCATGTGTATAACGTATGCACCGAGGCGGATGCCAGCGTGACCATTGAGGTGGAGGATTGCGAGGAAATGGTGCATGTGCCCAACGCCTTCACCCCGAACGGCGATGGTCAGAACGACCTTTTCCTGCCGGTGTTCAACCACCCTGAACGGTTGGAG
>JBGUPJ010000014.1:0-4305 GCA_045130235.1 Bacteroidales bacterium | reverse complement strand
ATCGTGGAAGTAAAGCGAAGTTACAGGCAGCTTCATGCTGCGGACAAAGCCATCGATGTCGATAAGGCGTGGAAGCGTTTTGCCTCGGGGCATCCGGTGGAAAACAAGCGGCATAGGCCGCAATACACCAGTTGGTTTACTGGTGCGAGAAAGTATGCCGCCATTGGCGTCGCAGTGCTGATGATGAGCGGCTTGTCTTACGCGGCCATTGTTCAGATACGGACAAGGAATGAGATACGGAAGGAACAGCCTGCCGTAACTGAGAGGAAACCGGCCACAGTCCGCAAGACCAAGGCTCCTGTTGAAGCAGTTGACACGGTGCAAATCCAGCCCAAGACCTTTGACAATGTGCCTCTGGAGAAGATGCTGCCTGAAATCGCCGAACACTACGGCATGGATGTCCGCTTCCTCTCAGGAGAAGCCAAGGAACTCCGGCTATTCTTCACTTGGAATCCGCAGGAGTCCATCGATAAGGTAATTGATAAGTTGAATCAGTTTGAACGCCTGAACGTGAAGCGGGACGGACGGAGCATAATTGTGGAGTAGGCTATGAAAAAGTTATTTGCCCTTATGGTTCTCGGCCTGTCCCTGATTCAGGCAGAGGCGCAAACCATCAGCCAAACCTTTAATGATGTATCGCTTTCGGAGGTATTGCGCACATTGAACGATGCCACTTCAAGGTACGATGTGAACTTCATCTACAACGAACTGGAGGACTTTCGCGTATCGACCAGCATTCAGAATCAGACCGTTCCGGATGCCGTGCGCCAGGTGGTCGGGTTCTATCCTATGCGAGTTTCTGTTGCGGATTCCCTGATAACCGTGGAGTGTACCCATAAAACAGACAGCCATCTGCGGGGCCGACTGGTTGACGAGACCGGGGAGCCGGTCGTGTATGCTACAGTCGCGCTATACACGCCGCAGGATTCGACCTTCCTTAATGGAGGTGTCAGCAATAATAGCGGAGTATTTGTCATTCCGGTAGAACAGCTACCGGTTCTTGCCCGGATCTCGATGATTGGTTACAAAGAGCACTGGATGCTGTGCGAAACGGAGTATGCGGGAACGATACGGATGGAACCGGAATCTTTTGAACTGCAAGGAACGACCGTCACCGCTGAGCGACCGCAACTTGTTCAAAGCAAGAATGGCTCGCTTGTCGCTAATGTGCAGGGCACACCATTAAATCAATTCGGTTCAGTCACTGAGATGCTGACCCACCTGCCTCTGATGATGAGCAACGGCGAGATAGCCGGTCATGGCAAACCGGAAATCTACATCAACAACAAGAAAGTGCGTGACGAGGAAGAACTTGACCGCTTGCGTGCCGATGAAATCCTCTCCGCCGAGATTATCACCAACCCCGGCCCTGAATATGGTGCCAATGTTACGTCAGTGATTAAGCTCAGGACAGTCCGTAAGGCGGGAGAAGGATGGAGCGGCAATTTCTCCGCAGCATACCGTCAAGGACAAGAACACTATGAGAGTGCCAATGTTTCGCTGAATTATCGCACCCGAAATGGCATGGACTTCTTCGCCCGTGGCTACTTTACGGATAACAACAGCCTCATCACTGCCACCTCCAACGACCAGTTACAGGCCTCATCCTTGTGGGATTATGAGAAATCCGCCGAGTGGCTCTCCCGGGTGAAATACTACTTTGCCGACCTCGGTTGGAACTGGGAAATTAACGACCACCACTCCATTGGCCTGACCTACACTGCAAACAACTATATCGGTGATTTCAAGACCCAGCGCACCTTCGACGAGCAGGTGTGGCAGGACGGCACGCTTGTCGATGGCGGACATAGTGTGACGACAACTCTGGGGAAGCCCCGGATGACACACACCGTAAATGCCTACTATGTTGGCGAGGTGGGCAAATGGAAGCTTGACTTCAGTACCGATTTCTATAATGCTCATAGTGTTTCCGACATGAGCGGCGGCACGGAAGGTTCCACGACCGTCAGCAGCCAGACTAACACGGAGAACCAGCTTATTGCAGAGAAACTTGTCATAACCGCACCAGTCCCAAAGGGGGACCTGACTTTCGGGGAGGAGGCATCTGCCGTTGACCGCACGAGCGATTTTACGCAAAGTGGCTTCTCTGCCGACAATAGTGTTCACCAACAGACCGCCATGTGGTCGCTTTTTGCAAACTATGCTCTCCATCTCGGCAAGTTCTCCTTCAATGCCGGGCTACGCTGGCAGAACGAACACAACCGCTACGACTACAACGGACAGCAAGATGACGAAATGAGCCCCGTCTACCATGTGTTCATTCCCCGTGCTTCGGTCACGTATAACTCTGGTGACTGGACACACAAACTCTCCTTCTTCACGGCTCGTCAAAACCCATCTTATAATCTATTGTCTTCCGCTATCAACTACCGAAGCAAGTATGAGTACGACACGGGCAACCCGCTGTTGCAGCCACAAACGACGCAGCAATTGTCATGGTCATCCAATTGGAAATGGTTTTATGTTGAGGCGTACTATCAATATACCCAAAATCTCATACGTTCCTTCCAGACAGCCTACGATGACATCAACCATCCCGGTGTGATGATTATGGACTATCGAAACTCGCCCAAGTGTCAGGAATACGGCATAGAGCTGAATTTCTCGCCGAAAATCGGCATCTGGCAGATGAACTATACTGTCGGGCTGGGGTTCGCTGATGAAGATGTGGAAGCCCTTGGCATCACCCACAAGTGGAATGGTCTCATCTCCAGTTTCACGCTCGACAACACCTTTACACTGCCTCACTCATGGCTACTGAATATCAAGGGCAATTTAAGCCCCTATAACGAAACTCGATGCGCCCAAACAAAGACTACGGGCAGTCTCAACATACGTCTCAGCAAGCAGTTCCTAAAAGACAAGAGCCTCACTGTCGCCATTCTTGCCAACGACCTGCTGCATACTCAGTACACGGGAATGACCGCTTATAGCGGCATCAATATGCGTACTCAGTTCCGCCAGTATAACGACAGCCGACGCATTGGCATCGACCTCTCTTGGCGATTCAATGCTACTCGCAGCCGATATAAAGGCAGTCATGCTGGAGAAAGTGAACGCAACCGACTGTAGATTTTTTCTCGCATGGGCAGTCGTCGGTGTTGAGCCGACGCTGCCCTTATTAAAAAGATACGACAAATGCTTTGGAGGAACAAGAAACAGGGATTTTTAACTTAATATGTAAAAACGATGTATGATGAAACGCATATTGAACTTTGCTTTTTGCGCGACGCTGCTGCTGGCTGGACTGAGCGGGTGTGAGAAGAATCTGATTCCTGAGATTGACTTGGCTAACACTCTGGAGGGCAGTTGGGAGAAAGTGTATCCGGAAGGAGTGCAGGATGCAGGGCTGGTGATCTGGACCTTCTCGACCATCAACAAAGAGAGCCAGGATCCGTTTATCCTGACAATATACGTATCTGATGTATTCTCCGGAAACTCGGAGGCAAAGTACATCTACCAGCAACATCAGAACGGCTATCCCGGCGTAGGCAGTTCCACGCCGGAAATTTACCTCTTTGATATTGACCACGATTTCATGCAAGAGGACAGGAAAGCGGCCTACACGCCCGCAGCACGGTACTATGTGAAAGAGTGCAGCAAGGACAAGCTGGTACTCACTCGTGAAGAGGTGAATGTGGACGGGCCGAACCTGATCGAGGGCGATGTGACGTTCAGGAGGATGGGGCTATATACGAAGTAGATCCATCGGCTGAGCCTCAGGAAGACAGATACCCGGTCTGGCCGGGTATGACAGAAAAACTGCCGCTATCTCGTGTTGAGGTGGCGGCAGATTGTTTTCCGAGGCGATTCCTCCTATCTGCTTCTACTCCAACCGGTGTTTTTCTTCGTGCCGTCCCAATTGGTGAGTTCGTTATTGGAGCCGCCGCCACCACTTCCGGTAACGCCTCTGCCTCCGGCAGCAAGTATAAGGTTTTCCAACAGCTGGCAGGAAACGGAAATCTCATTCGACAAATCCTCTGTACGGCTTACGGCAAGTTCATAGCTGGATTGATACGTACCTTTCCAATCAATCCTTTCTAACAGGTTGTCAGCAGCCTTTTTCCGCTGGTCATCATTTGTGGGATCTAGGCCACAAAGGATAGCCTCAGAAATGATTCCATTACCGATAATGAGTTCGGTTTTGTTAGAGAAAATGTTGTCACGATTTTTAGCGAAGGAGTAAATGGCTCTTTCGGCATCAGCGATCCTCTGATTCAGCAGCTTCAGGAAGGCATCCTTGTTCCGCTTGATCCGCTCCCAGAATCGATTGATCTCGGGAAC
>JBGUPJ010000013.1:0-9847 GCA_045130235.1 Bacteroidales bacterium | reverse complement strand
AGTTTCCCCTTCGGGGAATGGAGATGCATTTGTTTTGTTAACCGCGGCGGCAAGCAACGTCTACGACTCGTAAGCTTTAAAAGCCGCTGCTGGCAACTATATGCCTCAGCTCCATTCCCGAAGGGAATCTATTCACATATACTTTTTCCTTTCTTCATCCGTAAACTTCTCAATGGCATACCTCAGCATGGTGCGCGGCATCGTTGCATGACGTGTCGCTAGCCAGTCTTTCAGCCTTTGCTCATCGCGTTTCCCCGCCTCACGTAGCAGCCATCCGACGGCCTTCTGCAGGAGGTCGTGCAAGGGTTTCGGCTTGGCCAAAAAGAGGTCAGCAATAGCATAGGTGTCTTCCAACTCGCCATGACGGATGAATTGCATGGTACTCACCATCCCGATGCGTTGCTCCCAAATCGTCTTTCCGTCGCGGGCTAGGTCGTAGAGCAAGGATCGGTCTTTGTCCAGGAGCCAAGTGCCAAGTAGTTCGTAACAGGAGAGGTCGACCAAATCCCAATTATTGATGTATTGGGTATGGGAAAGGTAAAAGTCAATGCATTGCTGTTGTGACGCACATGAGATTGCGGGTCGTTGCCCGCAATGACTCGGTAGAGGGGTTTCTCTCTTCTTAGCATGCTTGAAGATCTGCACCAAAGTCAGTAAAGCTGCTAGACGGATTTCGTGATACTCAGATTGGATGCACGCCTCCAAGTCGTCGAAAGAGGTCTCCTTCCAGCACTGTTTCACCACCTCACGAGTGACAGGCACTTTGACGCCAAGAAACTTATCCCCCTCGCCATATTGTCCCTTACCCGTTTTAAAGAAACGCGACAGGTTGACGGCTTGCTCGGCATCTTGTCGGGCGAAGATTTCGTTATATAGCCTGCAATTCATGTTTTTGCTTCTTAATACCTAACACACACCATCTGACAAACGGAATACGGCGGATGATCTCATAAATCACTGGCGACAAAACCATGACTGCCAAGAAAAGGATAACATACATCATCCAAGGGGCCAACGAGGTGTAGTATTTCATCATATAACCCAATGAAGCAATCACCAGATAATGAACGATATAGATACCGTAACTCGAACGGGTCATATAACCAGCGAAAGCTCCAGTACGGTTGAAACGCGCCTTAAACCAACCCATCATGGCAAGACACATCAGCCAACCATAAAGACAGTTGAGTGGGCTACCCAGATACTGAGGCGAAGTGTTGTCCTGACCGAAGGTAGTGATGATTAGGACCGCGCCAGCAACGACGGCACAAGCCAACAACGGAATCCAAGCCTTCTCGAGTTTCTCTTGCACCTCGTCGTGCGAGAACACGAAATAACCCAACAGGAAGGGAACCAGATAGAACAGAGGCTTATACAAGTTCAAGAGGCCATCCAACGATTCGGGACGGGGATTCTTGATGAGCGTCTGCTCACCAACCCAAAACAGCACACCCAGCAGGATGATGACAACAAGGTTGGCCTTCCCGCACCAGTTCCAGAATTTGTCTTTCCTGTCTATCGCACGCACCAAAAGCAACACAAGGCAAAGCAACCACAACACCTGAATGAACCACAGTGGCCCTGTGCCGCTTATGGCCATCATGAAATACTTTGCTATTGCGGGCACGCCATCAAACACGCCTTGCCTTGAGGCAACAACGGTATTGAAATATCCCATCATCCAATGGAACACAAAGAGGCCTATCGTGCCTGGCACCAATAGTTTGCGCGTACGCGACTTAAACCACTCCTTACCTGATTGCTTTTGCAGTGCATATCGGGAGCTGGCACCGGCCAGTAAAAACAATAGCGGCATGAACCAAGGATATAGGATATACATGACGACATCCTGATACTGCTTATACTGAGGGTATTCGCCAAATCCACCGACACCACCGAAGACACCTTTGTTGTTATAGAAATAAAACACATGGTAAAACAGCACCAAGAGCACCGTCACCCAACGTAGGTTATCCATCCAATGCTTGCGTTCCATCACTTGCCCTCCCCTAACACTTCATCAATTTTGTCCTGAAATATCTCCGTCTTCAAAATGGCCATGCCTTTTGAGTCGCCCAGCACCAACAGGCTGTCGCCAGCCTTGATGCCATAAAGTTCGCGGGCGTCTTTCGGAATGACGATCTGTCCCCTGTCGCCCACTTTTACTACACCGAAAATGTATTTTCCTTGTTCTGCTATCATGATAGTTTGATTTGTATGATTTTTCATATTTTGCAGCAAAAGTAGGAAAAGTTTTCATTACTTGTATCATTTCAAGCAAAAAAAAAGCGCATTTTTTGATGGTTTTTTCTATTTTTGCACTCAAATACCCTATTTACTAAGATGAAAAGAATAACCTTACTCATTGTCTTGGCCTTGAGCACAATGTTTGCCCTGGCCCAAAATGGCCGCATTGACTTGCGCCACGAAACAAAAGCTGAAATCACGCACAGCGAGTTCAACAACCTCCGTGCCACCTTCAGCTATGGCTCCATCGAGAGCATTGAGATTGCTACCGAAAGAGGCACTTTCTCCGAAATCGCCATCGAAGGCACTTATGCCTCTGGCGAAATCGGCACGCCCGAACTGCCTGCCTCTCACCAACTGCTGGCTGTGCCTTTTGGTGCCACGCCTCGCGTTAATGTCATCAGTTACACGACAACCGATTATCGTCTCTCCGACTATGGCATCGGCACCATCCTGCCGCATCAGCCTTCTGTCCGCAAGGACCAGAATCCTGAAGACGTTGAGTTCGTGTACAACACCGCTGCCTATCAAACCCGCAGCCTCGCCTCGGCTCCCGAAGCCACAATCGAAATGCAAGGCACCATGCGTGGCATCCGCATCGGCTCGCTGCTCATCAACCCCGTCAGCTACAACCCCGCCGCCAACACCCTGCGTGTGTTCAACGACATCGAGGTTGAAGTCAGCTTCGACGGTGCCGACCGCGCCGAAACCGAACGCATGCTGCTCAGCACCTACAGCCCCTATTTTGACATTGTCTACAAGCAGATGTTCAACTATCGTCAAATCCTTGACGTCTACACCGACCACCCCGACCTAATGGCCTATCCCGTCCACATGATCGTGATTACACCCGAAGACTACATCACCGCCTTGCAGCCTTGGATCAACTGGAAAATACAGAAGGGCTTCGACGTGAATGTGGTGACCACGGCACAGGCCGGCGGTAACTACAACGCCATTCAGTCCTACGTGCAGAACCTTTACAACACAGGCGTCAACCAAGGTGCTACGCCGACCTTCGTCATCCTGGTGGGCGACACGGGTCAAGTCCCAGGAAAAACTAGTGGCAATGCCACCCAAAAGGTGACCGACCTGTACTATGGCTCCATCGATGGCGACTACTTCCCCGACATGTTCTACAGCCGTATGTCGGCCGAGAACACCAACCAAGTCACGGCCATCGTCAACAAGATCTTGCAATACGAGCAATACACCATGCCCGACCCGAGTTACCTGAGCAACGTGACCCTCATCGCCGGCTGGGACAGCTATTGGAATGCTCGCATTGGTCGACCCACCATCAACTATGCCACCACCTATTACTATAATACAGCCCATGGCTTTAACCAGGTGAACGCCTACCTCCAACAAGGCCAATATACGGGTTGTTATAACACCCTGAATACAGGTGTTGGTTTCATCAACTATACGGCTCACGGCTCAGAGACCAGCTGGTCCGACCCGCAATTCACGGTTTCCAACGTCAACGCCTTGACCAATGCCAACAAATATTTCCTTGCTATGGGTAACTGCTGCTTGACGGGTAACTTCGGCTACAGCCAGCCCTGCTTCGGCGAG
This sequence comes from Bacteroidales bacterium, assembly GCA_045130235.1. Classification (GTDB taxonomy): domain Bacteria; phylum Bacteroidota; class Bacteroidia; order Bacteroidales; family WCHB1-69; genus UBA1756. Next base: position 6,022 of record JBGUPJ010000013.1, on the reverse strand, counting down.
GCCATGCTCCGTGGCGAAAACAAAGCCGCCTATTCCTATATCGGTTCATGCCCTGTCACCTATTGGTATGAGGACTACTACTTCGGCGTAGGCGCTACCACCGTCATGAACCAAACCCCCACGCTTGAAAACACAGCCACTGGCGTTTACGACGGCATCTGGATGGACGACACCTATAATACGGTATCTTCCATTACTTTCCTTGGCAACATCGCCGTCTGCTATGCCAGCACAGGTGGTTATCAAACCAGTTCCAGCCCCCTCTATTATTGGCAAGCCTACCATGTGCTCGGCGACGGCTCCATCATGCCTTACCGCGTGAATCCTACACCCAACACCGTCAGCCACGCCAGCACCTTCCCCGCTGGTGCCACCTCGTTCCAAGTGAGCGCCGAAGCCGGCTCTTATGTTGGCATCTCGCAGAATAACGTCCTGAAAGGCGCTGCTTTGGTACCTGCCTCTGGCTCGGTCAGCGTGCCGGTCGCAGCAGGTGTCACTTCGGGACAGGTGCGTATCGTGGTCACCAAGCCGCAACGTCAGCCCTACATCCAAGACATCAACGTAGGCGGTGCTCCGCAGTCATTCACCATCAGCGTGTCGGCCAACCCGACTATTGGTGGCACCGTCAGTGGTGGCGGCACCTACAACCAAGGTCAGTCGTGCACGGTTACCGCAGCAGCCAACGCAAGTTACTCCTTCGTTAACTGGACCGAAAACGGCAACGTGGTCTCCACCAACAGAAACTACACCTTCACCGTCACGAGCAACCGTACCTTGGTGGCCAACTTCCAGGCACAGCCTCAGAACTACAACATCACCGTGTCGGCCAACCCGACCAACGGCGGCACCGTCACGGGTGGTGGCTCCTACCAGCAGGGGCAATCCTGCACCGTGAATGCCACGTCTGCTACAGGTTACAATTTCGTGAGATGGACAGAAAACGGCCAGCAGGTTAGCACCAACGCCAGCTATACCTTCACCGTCACGGGCAACCGCACTTTGGTGGCTCAATTCCAACTCCAGAGCTTCTCCATCACTGCATCGGCCGACCCGAACAACGGCGGCACGGTGACTGGTGGTGGCACCTACAACTACGGCCAAAGCTGCACACTGTCGGCCACACCTGCTACGGGCTACACCTTCGTCAACTGGACCAAGAACGGCCAGCAGGTCAGCACCAACGCCAGCTACACCTTCAACGTGACCAGCTCGGGAGCGTATGTGGCACATTTCCAGATCCAGAGCTACAATATCGCAGTGGTTGCCAAACCTGCCAACGGCGGCACCGTGACGGGTGGCGGCACTTACACTTATGGCCAGAATTGCACCATCACGGCCACTGCCAACGAAGGCTACGATTTCATCAACTGGACGGAAAACAACATCCCGGTTTCCACCAATCCGAGCTATAGCTTCAACGTGACCGGCAACCACAGCTTCGCTGCCAACTTTGAGTTGCAGACCCTTGAAATCACCGCTACCGTTGAGCCAGCTGAAGGCGGCACCGCCACTGGCGGCGGCACCTACACCTATGGCGACGAGGTGACCATCACCGTGGAGACCAACGAAGACTGGGCCTTCCTCAACTGGACTGAAAACGGCACTGTGGTGTCGGAGGAAAAGACCTATACCTTCATCGCCACTGCCAGCCGCGACTTGGTGGCTAACCTCATCTACACCGTAGGCGTCGGCGAGCAGAAGGGCAACAACATCACCCTCTACCCCAACCCCGTCAACGACAAACTGACCATTGAGGCAGAAGCCGCCCTAGGTACCGTCGAGATCTACAACCTCATGGGTGCCTTGGTCTACAGCCAGAAAGGTTGTGCCAACAAGGTGGAAGTCAACACCTCCGAACTGCAAAGCGGCATCTATTTCATCCGTTTGACGAATGACAATGCCTCTGAAACCAGAAGGTTTGTGAAAGAATAAGTCAAGTTAATAAACCAAAAAACCGACCGTCTATAGATTCCCGAGGGAATGACATAGACGGTCGGTTTTTTTACGTCGTTACGTCCTGTTTATCTATTGGCTTGCGGCGCTGCTGCGCGGCTCTGGTTGACTATCCACACACCTGTGAAGACCAAGACCATGGCGACCAATTTCTTCCATGTGAGGTGGTCCAATCCGATATAGATGCTGATGAGTGTAGCGATGATGGGCTGCACGTAGTTGTACATGCTTACCAAGGTGGGACGCAGTCTCTTCTGCCCGACAGGGATCAGAAAATAGGCCACAAAGGTGGCAAAGACCACCACGAAGGCCACTTGCCATAAGATCTTACTCTCCATCTGGGCGAAGGGCACATGGACGAGATGACGCGCGTTGAACGGCAAGGCTACCAGCATTGAAAAGAGGAACATCCACTTCATGAAAGTGACCACGTTGTATCTCGAGATGAGTGGGCGGAAGATGCCGAGATAGAGTGCAAATGTCAGGCCGTTGACGACGACCAGGACGATGCCCATGGGCTTCGTCTCCGAGGCCCCACCACCCAGTCCCACTGAGTTGAAGATCAGGAAGAGCACGCCAGCTAGACTCACCAACACACCCGCGATCTTTTTGAAAGTAATGGGTTCCTTCAAGGCAACAGCTGCAACCAGCATCGTTAGAATTGGCGTACAAGTGTTGGTGATGCTCGTATCGATGGAGGTCGTCATGGTGATGGCCTTCAGGAAGCTGATTTGGGTCAGGAAGAGGCCCAACATGGAAGCGATGAAAATCTGCCCCATGTCCTTCAGCGGAACCTTCTCCTTGGGCATAAAGAGCGAGAGCAGCCAAAACAAGGCCGTGGCCCCCATTGCACGGAGACAAAACAAATCCATGGGCGTCAGCACGTGCGCATTGGAGATGTTCTTGCAGCACACAATGTTGAAGCCGAAGATGCAATAGGCGCCAAAACAGGCGAGATGCCCTATGAGGGTGGATTTATTCGATCCAGTAGACATAATTCTCCTTACGTGGACGGGCCTCAGGATAGTCGCCGTTCACATAGCCGAGGATACAGTTGCCGATGCCGACATATTTGTTGGTGTCGATACCCAGTCCGGCGAGGATGGCTTTACCTTCTTCCGTTTCAAAGACCTCTTTGGCACGGTGGATCCAGCACGAGCCCAAGCCTTTGGCGTGAGCGGCGTTGAGCAGGTTGCCCATGACGAGCGAGCCATCTTCCTTCCAGGTCATGGCGGCGGTGCTATCGGCCAAGACCACGAGCACCACGGGAGCACCATAGAAGGGGTCGTTGTCGGCACCCATCACGGCGGCGTTAAGGCGGCTCATCTCATCGCGCACCTCACGGTTGGTGACGGCGATGATGATAGGTGCTTGGCGGTTCATGCCCGTAGGGGCGTAGGTGCCCGCCTCGCAGATCTCTTCGATGACCTCCTTGGGAGGAATCTGGTCGGTGTAGCTGCGGATGCTACGACGCGTCAGCAGGTCTTGCATGGTCGTATTCATAGTCGTTTCGTTTGTAGTTTCTTGATTGCTCTGGTTATCGGAACTCTCCGTGGTCTTGTTGCCGCATGAACTGACAGCGGCGAAGACGGCCAAAGCGAAAATAAAGCAGAGTCTCTTCATGATATTTGCGTTTAGGCGACAAAGATACGGATATATTTCGCAATTTTGCAGGCCCAAATAAGATTTCAATGCAAAAAATAAAGAGCTACGTCCTCCCCATCGCCATCGTGCTGGGATTGTTGCTGCACGACTATTGTGCCGCTTTCAGCGTAGTGGTGCCCTATATCATCTTCACCATCATCCTGTTGACCTTCACTGCCGTCGACATCACGAAGCTGCGGTTCAAGCCTTTGTTCATTTGGATTATCCTGTTTCAGGTAGTGGTGAGTCTGGGTGGCTATTACTTGCTGCGTCTCTTTCATGTCAACGAGATCATTGCTGAGGGTGTGTTCATCGGGGTGTTGTGTCCTGTAGCTGCCTCAGTGGCGGTGGTCAGCACCATGCTGGGGGCCGACCGCAACACGGTGACTTCCTTCTCCGTCATCGGCAACCTAGTAATCTCAGTGGTGGCGCCCATCTACTTCTCCTTCATCGGGGTGAACCAGGACATGCCTTTCTTCACATCGTTTTTGCACATCTTACGGCGCATCGGCTCCGTCATCGGCTTGCCCTTCTTCATCGCCTTGGCCTTGCAGCTCTGTCTGCCCAAAGCCAACGCTTTCCTAAGCCGCTACAAAGGCTTGGCCTTCTACCTCTGGGCGGTGGCTTTGTTTCTCACTTTGGGCCAGACCATTCACTTCATCTTCCTCAACGGCAAGGGCAATTGGAGCAGCATCCTGTGGCTCGGTGTCTCGGCCTTGTTGTTCTGCATCATCCAATTCGGCTTAGGCAAATGGATAGGCAGCAAATACGGCGACACCATCGCGGGCGGGCAGCTGCTTGGGCAGAAAAACAGTGCCATGGGCATCTGGATGGCCAACCATTATCTAAACCCTTTGGCTTCGGTCTTTTTGGCCTTCTATTCCGTCTTCCAGAACCTGTTCAACAGCTGGCAGCTTTGGTATAAGGAGAGGAAAAAGAAATAAACACTTTATGAGGTTCCCGCTTCGCGGGAAATCTTTGATTCGACGAAGTCAATGGAGTTCAATAATCAATGTATCACGCGGCGGCTAAAGACAGCTACCGGCCAGTAACCGCATCGCGCCGCCGCTGGACGCATTATGTGATGTGACCCCCAGAAGTTGGACGGTTAAACATTAATTATCAAGGTAAAGAGTTCGGTATTGTACCGGACTCTTTCCTTTTAGTCTTAACTTGATTCTGTCGTTGTTATAGTAATGTATGTAATCCATAAGTGCATGTTTGAACTCATCGACGGAATTCCAGTCGTGCAAATATAGCAATTCATTCTTCATCAAGCCGAAAAAGTTTTCCATCATGGCATTGTCTAGGCAGTTGCCTTTTCGCGACATGCTTTGTGTAATGTTCCTGTTTTCCAATGCTTTCTGATACATTCTATGCTGATAGTGCCAGCCTTGGTCCGAGTGGAGAATCAGGTTCCCGTGTATGTCTCTTTTCTTGAACGCCTTGTCCAGCATCGCCATGACCATCTGCAAGCATGGGCTGTCTGATATGGTGTAAGAGACAATCTCGCCATTGAACATGTCCAGGATGGGGGAAAGATAAATCCATCTGTCCTTGATCTTCACCTGCGTGACATCGGTGGCCCATTTTCGATTCGGCGCCGAGGCCCTGAAGTCCCTGTTGAGTACGTTTGGGGCGACCCTGCCAATCTCGCCTATGTAGGAACGGTAATGTTGAGTCTTCCTCTTGGCTTTCAGGGACATCTGTCCCATCAGCTTCTGGACGGTCTTGTGGTTGATGTCAAGGCCCTCGTTGTGGAGTTGTGCAGTGATGCGACGGTAGCCGTATCGGCCGTGATGCTCCTCGTATACCGAGCGTATGCGCTCCCTGGCAGAATCGTATCCGTCGGGCCGTCCCATGCGCTTGGTGTGATAATAGAAGGTGGAACGCGCCATCCCCTTGATCCTCAAAAGGAGGTCAAGGCTGTGTTCCGGCCTCAGCCCTTCGATGGCTTCAGCCCAGTCCCTCGCTGACGGGCTTCCCTTTCTTCGACCAAGGCCTTCACTTTTTTTAGCAGGGCATTCTCAGCTCTCAGGTACTCGTTCTCGTAACGGAGTCGTTCCAACTCCGTCATCTCCTCTGGCTTCTTTTTCTTCGGTCTACCCATGTCTTTCCTAGGTCTTCCCCTGGGCTTGCGCAGCGCTTCCTTCCCGCCAGCGGCATATAGCAAACGCCAACTTCGTATCGCGAATGCACTTACCCCGTGTTTTAACATAATGTCTGACAAAGGTAGGTGTTTTTTCTCATAGTCCGCTATCACCTTCAACTTTTCTTCAGCTGTAAAGTTGCAGTTCTTCTTCTTCGACACGGCCATTGGCCCTTCCGCCTGGTACTTTTTCCATAGGCACAGCAGCAATCTGTCGTTGATGCCATAACGCTCGCTGATGTAATTGATACTGTAGCCCTTCTCCAGCATCTTCAT
>JBGUPJ010000012.1:0-32071 GCA_045130235.1 Bacteroidales bacterium | reverse complement strand
ATCGCAGTCGAGGATTACCTGCTGGTTGCGCAGGGTGATGATTTTTTCTTCCACGTTGGGAACAATTTCTTGTTGTTTCATGATTTTAGATTTGGTTAGAAATTTAAATGAGTTAACGACTGCAAATATACAACAACGGGAAGGTCATTTTTAAGGGGTGTTGAAAAATATTTCATTGAAAATCAATATGATAAAATGGCAGATTTTCATCAAAAAGTTGTCGTTTTTTACGATGAAATCACAAACGGGCGAAAAAGTGCCATTTTTGTTCTGCCTATTTTTTGCAGAGAAAATTTTGATTTCGGAGTTTTTTGGGGCGGGGATGCAATTATGCACAATTGCTACCCGGAATCATCAATTTGGGAATCCATATAAAATGGTGTCAGCGTTCCCTAAAAAATTGTATCTTTGCGCCCGATAAAAGTGGCACACTTTTGAAATGATACTTATGGAAAACAACCCCACCTACACCGAAGCCTACAACGAGCTTCAGAGCATCGTGAAAAAGATGGAGAACGCCGACATCTCGGTTGACGAACTCACCAAAAATATTGAGCGCGCCCTCCAGCTCATCCGCATCTGCAAGGAGAAGTTGGGCAAGACTGAGGAAGAGGTCAACAAAATTATGGGATAGCGACAGAGCAATCATGTTTGACGTTGAGATAGAAGAGTACTGCGAAGCACACTCCACGCCACAATCGGAGCTGTTGTACCGCCTCACCCGCGAGACGCACCAGAAGGTGATGAACCCGCGGATGCTGTCGGGACACCTGCAGGGCATGCTGCTGACGACGCTTTGCCGTATGATGCAGGCCCGACGGGTACTGGAAATCGGCACCTACACGGGCTATGGCACCCTGTGTTTGGCCGAAGGCCTGGCCACTGACGGGCTGCTGCACACTATCGAGGTGAATGAGGAACGGGAGGATATGATACGCCGCTATCTGGCGCAATCGCCCTTCAAGGATAAAATCCAGCTGCACATCGGCGACGCCCTGCAAGTGATTCCCACCCTGCAGGAGCAATGGGACATGGTGTATATCGATGGTGACAAAGAGCAGTACACCGACTATTATGAGATGGTGTTGCCACAGGTGAGAAAAGGTGGTATCATTTTGGCCGACAATGTGTTGTGGGATGGAAAGGTGGTGAAGGAGGTGCGTAGCGGCGACAAAGACACGCGGGCAGTGTGCGCCTTCAACGAGCATGTGCAGGCGGATCCGCGGGTCACCAACTTCATCCTGCCCGTGCGCGATGGGCTTATGTTTATTGAAAAATTATAACGATGAGAATAGATATTCTGACACTGTTTCCGGAAATGTTCACGGGAGTTTTCTCGCAGTCGATTTTGAAGCGGGCGGTCAACAAGGGCTTGCTGGAGTTGCACACGCACGACATCCGCGACTACACGAAGGACAAGCACCGCAAGGTGGACGACTATCCGTTCGGGGGCGGTGCCGGCATGGTGATGATGGTGCAGCCTATTGCCGACTGCATTGCGGCGCTGAAGGCGGAACGCACCTACGATGCGGTGCTGTTCATGGCGCCCGACGGACAGACCTTCAACCAGGCGAAGGCCAACCAGATTTCGATGTACGAGAATGTCATCATCTTGTGCGGTCATTATAAGGGAGTGGATGAGCGGGTGCGAGAATTATTTGTAACAGAAGAAATTAGCATTGGCGACTATGTGCTGTCGGGCGGCGAGATTGCGGCCATGGCGATTGTGGATGCCGTGGCGCGAGTGATTCCCGGCGTGATCGGCGATGAGAGCTCGGCCCTCACCGACTCGTTCCAAGACGGCTTGTTGTCGCCGCCGGTTTACACCCGTCCGGCCGACTACGAGGGGCACTGTGTGCCGGAGATTCTGCTGTCGGGCAACCAGCGGCTCATCGACGACTGGAAGTTGGAGCAGCAGCTGGCCCGCACGAAGGCTCGCCGCCCCGACCTGCTGGACAAGATTGAGTAGCACGGGTTGGAGATTTTTTTTCAACACTGATAGCATTTAGGGGAAATATTATGTAAATTTGCAGCGTCTTTTGTTGCGATATTTATTAAGAAAAATATTTATGAAAAAAATCACCTGGTCGCTAATTCTTTGGTCGTTTGTTTTTTTGCCGCTGTGCTCGTTCGGACAGCAGGTGGAGATATTGAACCATGCCTACAGTCAGGTGGAGAACATTCTCTCTCCCGAGGATGAGGCGCTATTGCGGGCTTGTCCGGTGCTGAAGTTGGACGCCCACCAGCTGGCGCGGCCACTGCCCTCGGAAGTTGACAATTCGCAGCTTCCGTATATGACCCCGATTTATGGACAGTCGGCGTTGGAGTGCGGTCAGGCATCCAGCATTGTTTACACTTTTTCTTACGAAATCAACTGCCGCAGAGGCACCAACAACGACAACTTCAACCGTCGCTACCCGACCCATTTTGCATGGAATTTCTGTAATGGCGGTGCCAGTGCGGGTGTGAGTTTCATGGACACTTGGGAAGTGATTCGTACGGCGGGCACCCCCAACGTGTCTGACTGGGGCGGCTGGTATAGCACAGGCGGTCCGTCGCGCTGGGCTTCTGGCTACAACCTCTACTACAAGGCGATGCAGAACCGTATCGTGGAGTTCCTCGCCATTCCCACCGATTCGGAAGAGGGCCTGCTGACCCTGAAACACTGGCTCGACAACCACCTCTGCGGCGACGAACATGGCGGCTTGGCCAACTTCTACTCCACCCATGTGCCTAACGGCAGCGAGGAGATGCTGCGCCAGATACCGGCCGGTACCCCACACGCCGGAATGTGGATCGTGCCCAACTTCAAATCCAACGTCAACCACGGACAGACCATTGTCGGCTACGATGACTCTATCTGCTGGGACTACAACGGCGATGGCATGTACACCAACGACCGAGACCTGAATAGCGATGGTGTGGTCGATATCCGCGACTGGGAGGTCGGCGCGGTCATCTTCTGCAACTCCTTCGGCACAGGTTTTGCCAATGAGGGCTACTGCTACCTGCCCTATCGCAAACTGGCGGAATTGCCCGCCAACGGTGGCATCTGGAACAAGTGCGTCTATGTGGTGAACGTGAAAGATCAGGTGAGCCCGAGACTTACCTATAAAGTGACCCTTGACCATACCTGCCGCAACAAAATCAAACTGCAGGCCGGTGTCTCCACCAACTTGAGCGCCACCCAGCCCGACCATACCATCGACTGGGCCGTGTTCAACTTCCAGGGTGGAGAGCATTATATGCAGGGTGATTCCACCGACGAACAGCGCGTGCTCGAACTCGGACTGGATGTGAGCCGCCTGCTTGAGTTCATCGAACCTGGTCAATCTGCCAAATTTTTCCTGCAAGTAATTGAAGATGACCCTGATGGTACTGCTGACGGGCAGGTGGTCGACTTTGCCTTGATGGATTATAATGGCTCTATTCTGCCGGTTCAAACTGTCTGCTCGGATGCGAATGTGCCGCTGGTGAACAATGGCACCACTACGCTTTCGGTGGTGAGCAGCATCGACTTTACCCGTCCGCAGATGCAGCCTGCCCCGCCAATTATGGAGGCCTTCACCGACTACCAATATCAGATTCCTGTGACAGGCGGCAATGCACCTTATCGTTTTGAGTTTACTAAAGAGTATGATATTGAGGAGTTTGCTGAAAACATGCCTACAGTCTCTGGCAATACAATCTCTCTCTCCAATACCAATAATGGCTATGCATTGGTGAATTTGCCATTTGAATTTCCTTATTATGATGAAAAATACAGCCAGCTCTGCATCTATGCCGATGGCTATATGAGTTTCCGCTACGATACCTACAACTGGCCGTTCCTCAAAGATCCCGAGCAGCAAATTAAGGCCACCCAAATGATTGCGCCTTTCCGTTCTGACCTTGTTGTTACGAGTGCAAAGAAGAGCCAGAACGCTTCGGAAGTGACCATCTTTGTGCAGGCAAAAATCAACGGACAGAGTTCGAGCAACATTTCATACGCCGTAAAACTCTATCCCGATGGTGTGATTGAATTTTACTATGGTTCAATGAGTTATACCGGAGTTGGCGGTCTCTCCCTCATTTCGCGTGGCGACACTCGTATTTACCAGAAAACTCCTGTTTCAGAGGGCACTGCCGCGCAGTTTGCCAACCGCTGTTTCCGTTTCACCCCGCCGCAGCGGGTCGATTTCTTGCAGCTGAGCCGCGATGGTGTGCTGTCGGGCATGTCGGAAACGGCCTTTACCCACCTGCCGGTGCCCGTCACCTGTTTCGACATCAACGACCAGCGGCACGATACCCTTGTCTATCTCAGTTGTGAGTATGGCAATATGTTGATAATTACCGATTTGCAAGTGGATGCAGGCGGCGATGAGGTGATTACTGCTGGTGAGGAAGTGACCTTGTCGTTCACCGTCAGAAATCTCGACACCATCCCGTATGCGGATTGCTTTGTGCGCTTCAGCACCCCGTGTCCCTACGTGGAGATGATCGACGACAACGAATATTTCGGTTATATCAGCGGCGGCAATGCCTACACGCTCAATCATGCCATCCGCTTCAGGACAGCCCCCGGAACGCCCAACATGACCATCGCCGACTTTGTGGTCACCATCTCCAACGACCACTATCCGATGACGACGGTGATGCCGTTCACCATCTATTCCAATTGGCTTGAAGTGGTGTCGTATGCTGTTTTAGATGGCGGCAACCATCGGGTGGATGCCAACGAGACCGATACCTTGCAAGTCTGGTTCAAAAATGCAGGAGCCGAAACACTCACCGATCTGATGTTCGAGATGCGGATACAGGAGGAACACATTTCTTTGTTGGATATTCGTGATGACTTTTATTTGATGGAACCGGACGAAATCAAAATGGCCGAATTTATCTTCCACCCTGATGCACAATACCAGACGCTTAGCGCATTGGATGTGCTGGTTGATGTTTATTCCGGTCTTCAGTATAGTGATACTAAAGTCATTACCCTCATTGGCGAAAGCAATTGTGTGAGTTTTGAAAGTGGCCTTCCCGAAGGATTCTCCTATGCCAATTATGCATGGTATTCTACCTCCGATGAAGCGGCAGATGGAGTGTTTAGTCTTTGTTCGGGAGATATTACGCACAACGATACCTCTACGCTAATCTGTCAATTTACGGCTGTGCGCGAGGGAACTGTATCGTTCAGCTACAAAACTTCCACTGAGAACAACTACGACTGGCTCTATTTCTTCATCGACGGCACGCAGCAGATGCGCTGGTCGGGAGTACACGACTGGGAACGCTATGAGGCGCCGATTTTGGCGGGCGAGCATACTTTAGTGTGGAAATATATCAAAGACTATTCGGTAGATGGCAATGCCGACAAAGTGTGGATTGATGATGTGTGTTTTCCCTTGGAGAACGATGCACGTCCCGAGTTGCAGATTTCGCCGAATGTAGTGGAGGTGACCGCTGGCGTGGAGCAGATTGATATTCCGTTGCTGTACGAGTCGGTGACACCTATTTACCTTCTGTATGAGAACCGCATTGTGAATGAGGATATGCAGCCTATCGGATGGGCTTCCATCGAGTCGCCGGGCGGTAGCCTCAATGCGTTGTCTTCCCGCGAGGTCAATCTGAGCCTCCGTCTGGCTGGAATGCCCGACGGTGTGTATCATGCCAACTTGGTGGCTACGGTACAGGAGGGTAATACGGTGCAGGTGCCGATTACCGTGGTGGCCGTCAACACCGGCGTTGACGAATACGCCGTGTCGGAAGGCACCGTCAAGGTGTACCCGAACCCCACCTCGGGAAGTGTGATCGTGGAGCAGCAAGGTTTTGACGGACAGCAGGTTCAGTGCCGGCTGTTTGATATGTCGGGCCGCCAGTTGCGTTGGTTTGAGGAAAACAATTCCCAGTTTGAGGTTGATTTGGGAGATGTGGCACAGGGAATGTATTTCTTGCAGATGCGCTGGAATAGTGGTCATGTGCAGGTGGTGAAAATAGTGAAAAGATAATACTCCGTGGTTTTCAGTACCCCCATATTTCTTTTTGTTTTTCTTCCTATATTGTTGATAATCTATTGGTTATCGCCATATAAGATGAAGAATTGGATTTTGCTGTTAGGCAGTCTGTTCTTCTATTCGTGGGGAGAGCCGTTTTTTGTGATGGCGGTGGTGGCGGCGATTGTGGCCGACTACTTTATTGCCCGGAAGATGGCGGCTAGTGAGGGGAAGAGACGAAAAGGTCTCTTGGCCATATCGTTGGTGATGAATGTGGGCATGTTGCTCTATTTCAAGTATGCCAATTTCTTTGTCGCCAACCTGCAGGCACTCTACGCCCATTTCGGCGCGCAGCCATTCCACTGGGTGGAGGTGGCCTTGCCAGTGGGGATCTCCTTCATCACTTTCCAGAAGATTTCATATATGGTGGACGTGTACCGCCGAACGGTGGAGCCGCAGCGTAAATGTCAGGATCTGATGCTGTATATCCTGATGTTTCCACAGCTTATCGCCGGCCCGATTGTGCGGTATAAGGATATCTCCCAGCAGCTTACTCACCGTAAAGCCGACGATACTTACGAGAGACGTGTGGTGGGTTTTTCGCGTTTTATGTTTGGGTTAGGGAAGAAAGTGCTGGTTGCCAATGTGTTGGCGGAATATGTGGATGCGGTGTTCGCCGCCTCGCCCGGCGACTTTTCATCTGGAACGGCTTGGATAGCCATTTTGGCGTACACTTTCCAAATTTATTTCGATTTCTCGGGCTATTCCGATATGGCTTTGGGCCTGGGTTTGATGTTGGGATTTAGATTTCCAGAAAACTTCAACTTCCCCTATATCTCGCAGAGTATCACCGAGTTCTGGAGGCGGTGGCACATCACGTTGAGTTCGTGGATTAAAGATTATTTGTATATCCCGATGGGAGGAAATCGGGTGGCGGTGCCGCGTATGTACTTCAACTTGGTGTTTGCGTTTTTCATCTCCGGTTTTTGGCATGGTGCTGCCTGGACCTTCATCGTGTGGGGTCTTTACCATGGTTTTTTCCTCATTTTGGATCGTTTGGGGATGAAGAAAGTGTTGGAGAAGATAGGAAAGTTGCCGGCCGTTATCTGCACCTTTTTTGTGGCGATGATGGGTTGGATTTTCTTCCGGGCCGACAATCTGACCTATGCTTTTGCTTATCTGCGCCGCATGTTTGCTTTCGATGGACGGTGGGATGAATTTTATTGCGACAGAAGATTCCTGTTTATCTTTTTCGTGGCGGTAGTAGGTTCTTTTTGGGGAATTTTCAAGAAAGGCGAACAGTTCCAGTATCGTTTTTTTGCCGAGAAGCCCGAGCGCAAGTGGCTGTTGGTGGGGTTCGGATTGGCAGCGGTATTGTACGTGCTGTGTGGCGGCTCGTTGTTAGCTGGCGGCCTGAATCCGTTTATTTACTTTAGGTTCTAAAGAATCATCATTCATTAGTGCTGTTGCTAACTCCACACTGCACTCATTACGTTCGTTTGTGTGGAGTTACTCGTATGGCGTGCCTTTGGCACGCAAAGAAGAAAGAATGACTATTCTTATTGTAGAATAGTCGTAATAATTGGTGTGTTTTTTATCGCTACAATACTAGTTCAAATTTAAACCATTATGTGAAATATTTTTTTTCGTTCGTGACAGGGCACAAAAAAAGCGGAAGAGTAATCTTCCGCTTTTTTTGAGTTGCAAATGGTTTATTATTTGCCACGACCTTTAGCTGCCTTGTTAGCTTCGCTAACAGCGTTGATGGTGCTAACGGCTGCGTCAGCAGAAGCTTCGATAATTTCAGCTTCTTTGCTTTTGTCAGCTTCGGTAGCTGCGGTTTCATCAGCCACGGGAGCTTCTTCAGTTACGGGAGCCTCTTCAGCTGCGGGAGCTTCCTGCTCGGTTTTGGTAGCTTCTTCGTCAGTTTTTTTCTGATCTTTGGTGTCGTTGCTGCAAGCAAAGAACAAACCAGCTGCTAATACTGCTAAAAATACTTTCTTCATTTTTTAATGATTTTTAAATGGTTAATAAAGTGTGTTTTCTAAAAAGTTTCAAATTATTTTGCGGGCTCGAAAACGATGTCGATCGGATATTCGCCAGGAGCGATATCTTTAGCAGGGGAAGCAGTAACTTTCAGAGTGAAAGTGAGCTTCATTTTACCCTCATCCAAAGTGACAACATTGCAATTGAAGGCAGGGCCGTTGTTAGCGGGAGTTACGAAATCATATTCCCAGGGGAAATGGGTGGTGAGGATGTCGTTCTCTTCATCCAAAGTCCAAGTGCCCATAGCGGTTTCTTGGCTCGGATAGAGATCCATACCTTCATCATTTACGTTCTTGCCAGGGTTGAAATAAACATAACCATCTTCTTTGAAGGTGAGGATGTCATCCTTCTCGCATTCGAAGAAGTAACCGTTTTCGGTGTCCATCAGGTCATAAATTTTGTTGTTGGTTGTGGTGGTGATACCAGTAGCGCAGGTAGCTTCAACCATTTTCCAGCCCTTGCTTTGGGTAAGGAAGTCCTTCTTGGTCTGATCTTTGTTGCAGGAGGTGAAAGCAAATACACCGACCAATGCAACTGCGATAACGCTTAAAATGCTCTTTTTCATTGTTTTGAATTTTGGTTAATAATTAATTTTAATGCTGCAAAAATACTACATTTTTTAATTGTGGTGAAAATTTCGCTGAATTTTCTTCATATTTAACTTTTTTTATATTTTCGCGAAAACTGGAGAGATAGACAACGCAGGGGGATAGGGGTTTAACAAGCTGTGAGATTATTAGGTTTTTTTAAGAGATGAGTTCTATTGTCGATGGAGATGAAATGCTGGAATTGCTGATAATCAATTATTTATTTGAGCTGGAACATCGGAGGTGCGCTGGAAGGCGCGGAGATGGAAGTAAGGGAGGATGGCGTAGAAGTGGTCGAAGATGTCGGCCTGCAGATCTTCATAGGCCCGCCACTCGGTGGCGCGCACAAAGCAGTACAGCTCCATCGGCAACCCGTTCTGGTCGGGATCGCGGTGGCGCACCATCAGCAGGGCGGTCTCATCTACCATAGGATGCTGCTGCAAGTAAGCCACCATGTACGCCCTCAACACACCAAGGTTGGTTTGGAATTCGGCATTGGGGATGACGGGGTTGCTGAGATTGCGATCAATGTTGATTTTGTCGATAAGAGCCTGCGTGCGGTCGATGTAGTCTCTCACAAGGTCAATCTTGCGGAACTCATCCAACATTTCGGGGGTGCAGGGCTGTATGGAGTTCACATCGAGGTGGATAGAGCGGGTGATGCGTCGGATTTTGCGCTCGCTCATGCCGCGCCAGTTCTGTATGTCGCTGCCCACCATGGTCTTGATAGGCACGGTGACAATCGAGTTGTCGAAGTTGCGCACCTTCACTGCGATAAGGTTCACTTCCTCCACGATGCCGTTGGCTTGTCCGTTGGGGTCGGTGATCCAGTCGCCGATGCGCACCATGTCGTTGGAGGAGAGTTGTATGCTGTTGACGAAGCCCGTGATGGTGTCTTGAAACACGAGGAGCAGCACGGCCGAGAAAGCACCGATACCGGCAATCAGTCCCGCCGGCGACTTGTTGACGAGGATGCAAGCGATAAGGATGACGGCTAGCACCCACAGCACAATCTTAACGACTTGCTGGTAGCTTTTGATGGGTTTGCGGTTGTGTTTCACCGCCGACACATCCTCCACCACGTCAAGGAAGGAGTTGATGCAGCGCACCAGCATCACTATTATATATATATTAATGACTGCTTTAAAAAAACCGAGACTCATGCTCTCCGGCTCGAAAACCTCGCCCGACAACCGGAAAATGAAGAATGCGGGCAGCAGCATGGAGATGCGGGCAAAGAATTTCTGCTCCAGCATGGCCTGCAGCCAGTAGTTGGGCTTGCGCTTTTGGCGGATCTTTGCCGAGCCGACAAAAAGCAGCCGCAGCAGCTGATACACCACCATTCCGATAAAGATCGTGGCGGCAAGGATAATCAACAACGTGAAGAATTTCCCCAAATTTTCCGGAAAATGGAGTTTTTGGGTGAAGAACTCGTTGAGGAAGATGCGGATAAACTGGAACATGGTCTTTGCGACAGGTTACGACTATTCCTCTTTTTTCTCCTCTCGTTTTTCGGGTTTCATCTGCGGGAAGAGAAGCACATCCTGGATGGAGGCGGAGTTGGTCATGATCATGGCGAGACGGTCGATGCCGATGCCGAGACCTGCGGTGGGGGGCATACCGAACTCAAGGGCGCGGAGGAAGTCCTCATCCAGCACCATCGACTCGGTGTCGCCGCGTTTGCCAAGTTCGAGCTGGGCCTCGAAACGTTTGCGCTGGTCGATGGGGTCGTTGAGCTCGGAGTAGGCGTTGCACAGCTCCTTGCCGTTGCAGATGGCCTCGAAGCGCTCGGTCATGCCGGGCTTGGTGCGGTGCATCTTGGTGAGGGGCGACATCTCGACGGGGTAGTCGTAGATGAAGGTGGGCTGGATGAGCTTCGACTCGGCGGTCTCGCCGAAAATCTCGTCGATGAGCTTGCCCTTGCCCATGGTGCTATCTACATTCACTCCCACGCTCTTGGCGAAGGCGGCGAGCTCCTGTTCGTTCATGTTGGAGACATCGGTGCCGGTGAAATGCTCGATGGCCTCGAACATGGTGTAGCGTTTCCACGGACGTTTGAAGTCGATAATGTTCTCGCCCACCTGAATCTGGGTGGTGCCGTGCAGCGCGATGGCCACGGCTTCGACCATCTCTTCCACCAAATTCATCATCCATTCATAATCTTTATAGGCCACATAAAGCTCCATCTGGGTGAATTCAGGGTTGTGGAAGCGGTCCATGCCCTCATTGCGGAAGTCTTTCGAGAACTCGTACACGCCGTCGAAGCCGCCCACGATGAGTTTCTTCAGATAAAGCTCATCCGCGATACGGAGGTAGAGCGTCATGTCGAGGGTATTGTGGTGGGTTTTGAAGGGACGAGCCGCAGCGCCGCCGTAGAGGGGTTGCAGGATGGGGGTTTCCACTTCGAGATAACCCTTGTCATTCAAGAAATTACGCATGGTGTTCACCAGTTTGGTGCGCTTGATGAAGGTTTCTTTCACCTGCGGGTTGACAATGAGGTCGAGATAGCGCTGGCGGTAGCGTTGTTCGGGATCGGAGAAGGCGTCGTAGGTGGTGCCGTCTTTTTCCTTCACGATGGGAAGGGGACGGATGGATTTGCAGAGCAGGGTGTACTCCTTGACATGGATGCTGATGGCACCGGTCTGCGTGGTGAACACGAAGCCTTTCACGCCGATGATGTCGCCGATGTCCAATTTCTTGAAGATGGAGTTGTACATCGTTTTGTCTTCGCCGGGGCAAATCTCGTCGCGTTTGACGTAGATCTGGATTCTGCCGACGGCATCCTGGAGTTCGTAGAAGGAAACGGCGCCCATGATGCGTTGGCTCATGATACGGCCGGCGAGGCTCACGTTCTGGAAAAGGGAGTTGTCGGTCGGGTATTTTTCAAGGATTTCTTTCGAATTGGCATTCACCTCGAAGAGAGGAGCGGGGTATGCGTTGATGCCCAACTGGGTGAAATCGTCTAATTTTTTTCTTCTAATTACTTCTTGCTCTGATAATTCTGCCATAATAGAATAGGTCTTAAAATTCGGCTGCAAAGATACTCAAAAAAACGGAACTGGGGAAACAAAAGTAATTTTGTTTTATTGATGGGGGTTAAAGGCTCTCGAGGTAGAAACTCACGGGTCGGAAACCGTCGTTGCAGCTGATCATGGCCGATCGGGGATTCTTCATCCAGCCGTCGTAAAAGTTGCCGTGTCCGGCCGCCAGCTGCTGCACAAACCACCGCATCGACTCCCATGCGCTCTCGCACAGACCGTCGGGGCGCTTGCCGTTTTCCGAAATCCACACCTGGCCCTCCCGCACGTCGCAAGCATGCTCGATGGGGTTCTCGAATCGTTCCTGCAAATCAAGGTAGTTGGCTTTCCGTATGACGGTAATCTTTACTTTCATTCTGCAAAATCCTATAAACAAAAAAAGAAGACCTTTGAAGTCTTCTTTTCAGGGCGGGCCGGACGAGGCTCGAACTCGCGACCCCATGCGTGACAGGCATGTATTCTAACCAAACTGAACTACCGGCCCTGTTGTCTCATTTCGAGGATGCAAAAATACAGCTTTTTTGTAAGTTAGCAAGCGTTTTTTCAAAAAAAATCAATATTTTATATTTTATTAAAAATCAATTATTTATAATAAAAATAGTTGATGAAATGATGAAATTTACGCTTCTTTGATGATGTTGGTGGTGCCATTTTTCGCACAATCTACCACAATTTCTGCTGCCCGCGCTGATGCGCCCCGCCCGCCGAGCCGGCCAAGAAGTTCGCGATAGTCGTCGGAGATTCTCTGCCGTGTGGCCTCATCGTGCAGCAGTTTCTCCACCTCCGCGCGCAGTTTCGGGTGGGTGAGGTCGTGCTGGATGAGCTCGGTCACCGCCGGCTTGTCGAGCACGAGGTTCACCAGCGAGATGTATTGGATGGTGTCTTTCGCCACCGCCTTGGCAATCTGGTACGACAGGCCGCTGGTCTTGTAGCACACCACCTGCCGCGTGCCGAGTATGGCCGTTTCGAGCGTGGCGGTGCCGGAGGTCACCACGGCGGCCTCGGCGTTCAGCACCAGCGGGTAGGTTTGCGACAACGCGCATTTCACGTTGTGGCCCCGCAAGATGTCGGCATACAGCTTCTCGGGCAGCCACTTCACGGTGGAGACCACAAACTGGTACTCCGGGAAGTCATCCACAATCTCCAACATCACAGGCAGTATCTTGGTGATTTCCTGCTTGCGGCTGCCGGGCAGGATGGCGATGATGGGACGCTCGTCCAAGCCGTTGATAGTGCGGAAGTTGCGTACAGGCTCGCTGTCGCGCAGGTCGGGACCGATGGCGTCGAGCAGCGGATGCCCCACATAGTCGGCAGTGTAGCCGTAGCGGGCGTAAAACTCCTTCTCGAACGGCAGAATCGGCATCACATGGTCGCAGGTGCGCTTGATCTTGTGCACACGCCCCGTTTTCCACGCCCAGATTTGGGGAGATATATAATAGATGATTTTGAAACCTTGCTGTTTTGCCCACTCCGCAATGCGCAAGTTGAAGCCGGGATAATCCACCATGATGATGATATCAGGCTGGTAATCAAGAATATCTTGTTTGCAGAAAGCAATGTTTTTCAGGATGATGCGCAGGTGGGTGGCCACTTCCCAGAAGCCCATGAAGGCGAGGTCGCGGTAGTGCTTGACGATGGTGCCGCCCTGTGACTCCATCAGGTCGCCGCCCCAGCAGCGGTACTTGGCGGCGGGGTCCAGCCGGTTGATTTCGCGCATCAGGTTCGAGGCGTGCAGGTCGCCGGACGCCTCCCCGGCAATGACGTAGTATTTCATTTTCAGATTTTTACAATTGATAGGCTACTCCACTACCTTTGGTTTTCGCTTGAAACTGTCAAGTCCCACCTTCAGCGAGAAGATATGCGAATACTGGGCGATGGAGAGGTCGCCAATGTCGGTAAGGGCGTAGTCGATGAAGACGATATTCTTGATACACACGCCGATACCGAGGTTGATCTGCAAGGTGGTTTTCTTCTTGCCTTCAAAGTCGGGTTCCTGCTGCAGGTTGCCGATGCCAGCGCGGATGGCCACGATTTTCTTGTAGGCGAACTCCATGCCGAAATGCGGGTCGATGCAGAGCGCCTTGCTGTGGATAAGGCTGTGGCGGTTGCCGTCGAAGGTGAAGTCGAAGTCGAGGGCGAAGGTGGCGTTGAAGCCTTTGCCGAGCTCCACATACTTGCCGCCGCCGAGGATGAGTTTCGGCACGGTGAGTTCGAGCTGGTTGGTGGGAATCTCGTTGCCGGTTTGTTGGAACACCTCGATGACACGGTCGCTGAGGTGGTAGCTCCACGCGTTGAAGGTGGAGGTGGCGTCGCGCAACAGCAGTCCGGCGTTCCACCCACGGTTGGTGTAGTGCAACCCCACATCGATGCCAAAGCCCCACGCGTTGGCGAAATCACCGATGCGGCGGTGCAGAATCTTGACGTTCCCACCCAGCGACAATCCCTTCACCTGCTTGAAGTTATGGGCATAGGTGAGCAGGAACGCATTGTCGGCAGAGGAGAAGTAGGAGATTTTAGAGTAATCTACATTTCCTTGATTATCAATCAATTCGGTAGTGTTCATAATATTGTCCACGCCGAAGCGAATCCACGAGAAACCGACGGTCGATTGCGAGTCGATGCGGGCGGCCACGCCGATGTAGTCGTATTTGGCGATGCTGGCGAAATACTCGGCGTGCATCACCCCCAACTCGTAGTTCTTTTCCATCACCGAGAGGCAGGCGGGATTCCAGTAGGCGGCGGTGACATCGTTGGCGATGGAGGTCATGGTGTTGCTCATCCCCAGTCCGCGGGCCCCGATGCCGAGCGACAGAAACTCGTTGCTGTACTTGGCGGTTTGGCCGAAGGTGGACAGCGCGAAGGCGGCGGCAAGAAGGGTGAGGACAACTCTTTTCATTAGGTTTATTTTGTGATGGATGGATGGGTGGTGAGGTAACGGTCGATAAGTTCATCGGCGGAGCGGGCCGACTTGCGGAGCCAGTCGAAGTAGATCTCGGTCTGCTCGTCCTCGCTGAGGTGCCACTCCACGGTGGAACGGTGGAGGCGTTCGATGACGTTGGAGATGAGGATGGCCACGGAGTTGGAGATGTTGAAACTCTCGGTGAAGCCGTACATCGGAATCTTGACAGCGCGGTCGCACACGGCCTTGGCCTCGTCGGAGAGACCGGTGAGCTCGGTGCCGAAGAAGAAGGCGGTTTTCTGGTCGATGGGGAGGTCTTCGATGAAGACGCTGTTCTCGGCGGGCAGGGTGGCCACGAGGGTGTAGCCGGCGGCGTGCAGACGGTCGGCACACTGCCGCACATTGCCTTCGCAACGCTTGTAGTTGCTGATGGTCAGCCACTTGTCGGCCCCCATCGTGATGGCGCTGTGCGTGGTGAACTCGTTTTCATTCTCAATGATGTGGATGTCCTGCACGCCATAGCACTCGCAGGTGCGCATCACCGCACTGATGTTCTGGGTTTGGTACAGGTCTTCCAACACCACGGTGAAGTGGCGCGTTCTGTTTTTTAACACACTGAGCAGACGCTCGTTACGTTCCTCCATCACAAACTCACGGAGGTATTCGGCAAGCGCTTTTTTGGTGGTGATATCGAGAGAATCAATAAGGTCGGTCATGCATTAGCCTATTTGGTGTAACAAAACAACGATATTTTTTGTCTTTTCGTGTGTGGGGAAGAAAAAATATCTGCTTGCAATCTCGTGTTTAGGGGATAGCTGTTTTCTTATATTTCTAAAAAAGTTGTATCTTTGCACGCTTTTATAAAAGATATGAGAATCACTATCCATTCCGAAGAAGAGCTGCCCACTGTAGCGAAGACATTGTTGCAAGAGTTTCCCAACGACCGTGTGTTCTGCTTTTATGGAGAGATGGGAGCGGGGAAAACCACGTTTATCAAAGAAATTTGTCATGAATTGGGTGTGGAAGACACCACCTCGAGTCCTACCTTTGCCATTGTGAATGAATACCTTACCAGCGATGGCGACAGCATCTATCACTTTGACTTTTACCGCATTGAAAAGCTCGCCGACGCCTACGAGATTGGTACTGAAGATTATCTTTATAGCGGAAACTACTGCTTCCTGGAATGGCCAGAGAATGTGGCAGAACTGATTCAGCCCGATTTCGTCAAGATAAAAATTATCGTCAACGGGGAGCAATCGCGAACCTTCGAGACCTTTTCCGACTAAAATTCACTATCCATGAAAGAGGATTTCGAACATGCGACACAGATGGAGGCGGTAGGTGAGACCACCACACAGCATAGTTTCGCCGTCGGCATCCTCAAGGGCAACTCCCTCACGCCCCGCAAAGAGGTCGTCATCCCACCTTATTCGGTGGAAACCCTCGTGGAAAATCATGTGCCCGTACGCATCCAACGCGGTGTGGGCAAAGGAGCTGACTTCCTCGACCTCGACTACGCCGATGCCGGCGCCCTCATCGAAGACGATTCCCAATACGTATTCCAGAAGTCCGACATCCTCATCAGCCTTCGTCCATTTAGCGTAGAAGAGCTCAATCAACTAAAAGACAATCAGATACTTATTACCTCCATTCCCCTTGCCGACATTACCCCTGAGCATTTGGCCATCCTCCACAAAAAAAACATCACCGCCCTCTCGTTACGCTTGGTCCATAATGTGGAAGATGGTGAACTGCTGCAAGATATTCTCCAGGTGGAGGGAGGCCCCTATGCCGCCTGCAACGCACTGGGCGACCTGGTGCTGTCGCTAATCTTCCCCCTGATTTTCAACAGCGAAATGCGATACGCCCTACAAGAGAATCCTGTGCTGATGCAGGCCATATACTGCTACAGGGGCATCCTCACCCGCCACGACATCGGCGAGCGGCACGACATCCCGTGGCGCGACCTGCTGCTGCTCTGCTGGTGATATTGTTTATTTATCCATTTTGGTCCAACCGTCCCCAAACCGCCCCGATCTACAGTATCGTCAGCGTTCCCTTATATGCTTTCCTGGGATGCCACTTGCTCATCATCATGATGCGGTAGGTGAGCACGGTGGAAGAGGGCAAATACTTCCCCTTGACCTTGCCGTTCCAGCGGAAATTCGGGTCGGTGGACTGGAACACCAATTTCCCCCAGCGGTCGTAGATGGAAATCTCAAACTCCACAATCTCCAACGATGATGGGATATAGATTTGGAAATAGTCGTTGATGCCATCAACATTGGTCGGGGTGATGGCATTGGGAATATAGATTTCTTCATCGGGACAGGGGGCGATGGTCACCATGTCGTGCGCATGGCAGGGACCGTCGGAGGCATCCAGTGTATAGTTGCCTGGATGGGTCACCATGAGCACGGGGTCGCTACTTCCGTTGCTCCAGTGGAAGTCGGTGTTGCTGGTCACGGCGGTCAGTTCCACGTAGCCGTCGTCGCACAGGTCGGTGCCGCCCACCTCAATGGAAGCATCCGCAGAAAACGACTCCAGTATCAGCGTCATGCTGCTGTCGCAGCCGAAAGAGGTCTGCCCGTAATGAGTATAAGTACCCGTCTCCGACTCGTTGAAACCATAGTGGTTATAGACCGCGCCGTCGCAGATGGTGGCACGGATGGTGTCGTCGAACGAGGCGCCGTGCGCATACTCGAAGCTGACTGTGCTGGAGGTGCAGTGGAAAATGTCGTGTGCCGTCACTGTGAAGGTGGTCGGCGTAAGGTATTCAGTGTTGAAGCCCGTGTTCAGCGAGCCCGGGTCGGTCAGCATGTCCGAAGGCGACCATTCCACCTCCCCACAGGCACCTGCAACCAGCTGAACGTGCAGACTGTCAACAGGTTCGCAGAAATAAACATTCTGCGCCGAGATCTCAATACCTTGGTTTTTGCACACCATAACAGATATCGTATTTCCCTCCTCACAAATCGAACTCTCATAGTAGATATTCAGAATTAACGTGTCTGGAGTATAAGCTCCGATGGCCACGATGTTGATGGTCACACTGGTCTGACCTGCCGGAATGGTCACCGAAGAGGGAAGAGTCTGCACGTCCGTGCCGTTAATAGCTGTACCAGAATAGGTCAGCGGGATAACAGTCGGTGAATTTTGAGCCTGCGAAATGTTGAAAGTGACGGTGGCCGTATTACAGTCCTGCACCACAACAGGCAAACTCTCCACATCATACACGATGGTTGTTTCAGTGCCGTTGGCAGTAAAACTCTGTCCTTCAAGAAAAACCGCAGATCCATACAGGTTATCTCCAGCATTGGAGACGGCTAATTTCATGTGATAAAGGCGGCAGGGCACTACCGAGAAAGTTGCCGCCAGCGGTCCCACGCAGGCATCATACTGAATATAAGAAGAGTACTCTGTATCGTGATAATACTGCGAATAGGAATAATCGTTGACATTATCAATAGACACCGGCAAGGTGGTGTTCGGAATTCGGGCCACATTGGTGGTTTGGTTGGTGGTGAGGTCGGTGACAAAAAAGCCGAACACATCGTTATATCCCATGCCCACAAATTCAGGATACTCTTCCGAGGCAAACATGTAGTTGAAGGTCACCTGATCGGAAGTGGTGAGGAAGTCAAATTCCAGAACCGCAGGATAGTAAAGTTCATCGCTTACCAGCGCTTGCAGTTCGGGACACGTCATGCTGTTGGAAATACTGATCTCACTACCGCTATCGTCGTTAGGCCCCAACGCATTCTGGATATCGCCAGTAGCGATAATCAGTCCGCTGGAAAATCCCAAAGTAGGGAAGGTGGCTGTATTATTGGTGAAAAAGCCCAGCTGGCCTCCGGTATTCGCATCCAGCACGGTGGTACAGTTATTGAACTTCACATTCGAAACCGAAACCCCATCGCCTACCAGCATACTTCGCACCACATCCTCTGCTGTACGTCCCGCCGATGAGGTGACCGACACCTGCGACCACAGCGATGGCATCATGCAGAAAACCAAGAAAAACAATCCCAAAATTGCCTTTTTTGTCATTTTTTCACCCATTTTTTTCCTCTTTTACGGAAGGATATTTTGTTTTTATACAATAAAATGACAAAAATGTTGCTTAAAAATTTCAAAAAATGAAAAAACGTTTCCGTTTTCCGTTTTCAATTCCCCAAATACACCTCCATCAGCGTGCTTTCTTCCAACGGAAGCAGCTGTACCTCAGTAGTAATAGCCGGTACCAGCATCACCTCGCCCTTGTTGAGCAGATACTCTTTCCCCTCATCCATCAGCACCACACGTCCTTCTGTGCAGATGTAAATGATGAAGGAGTCGATACCCGCATATACCTTTTCGAGCGGCTGCGTAAAATGTAGCAGATTGATATTGAACTGATTGCAACGAATCACCGGAACTGAGTGATTGGATGCGGGAATATAGTGGATATGGTATTCGGTTTCATCGCCAAAATGAAAGGCTTCCAATGCCTCAGCCACATGCAGTTCACGCGATTGGCCGTTGGCATCAGTACGGTTCCAGTCGAACACGCGGTAGGTGCAGTCTGACGACTGCTGAACCTCCGCCAGCAGCACGCCTTTGCCGATGGCATGTACCGTGCCCGACGGGATGAAAAACACATCGCCCGCCGATACCGGATAGAACTCCAGCAGCTGCTCCACCCCGCCCGCGGCCAACGCACGCTCGTAGTCCTCTTTCGTCACCCCTTTCTTGAACCCCACATAGAGTCCGCCGCCCGCATCGGCCTGCAGCACATACCACATCTCGGTCTTGCCATTCGTGCCGTACCGCCGCTGCGCCAACGCATCGTCGGGGTGTACCTGAACCGACAGAACATCCTGTGCGTCAATAAATTTCACCAACAATGGAAAGTCGTTACCGAACGTATCGTACACCTTTTCTCCCACCAAGTCGCCCATATACACCTCCACCAGTTCCGACAGGGTGTTGCCCTCCAGCGGGATGCCCGCCGCCACCTCCGACTCCTTGCCGGCAATGCCCGACAGCTCCCAGCTCTCGCCACAGTTGGCCAACGAGCCGAAATCTTTACCCAATATTGTGTGCAACTTCTGTCCGCCCCAAATCTTTTCAAAATATTGAGGTCTGAATTTTAAAGGTGTAAGCATAGTATGAAATTATGAGGTCAATTATTTCACCAGTGTCACGGCGGCCATCACGGCCACGCCTTCGCCATGCCCCGTGAAGCCCATCCCCTCGTTGCTTTTCGCCTTCACCGACATCGCATCGACCGGAATCTGCAACAATTCAGCCAAACGCTTTTGCATCAGTGGTTTATAATCCACCAATTTGGGCCGTTCCAGTACGATGGTCACGTCGGCATTGTGTACCTGCCAGCCCTTTTGGTGCAACAGTTCCACGGTGCGCCGCAACAGCACCGTGCTATCGATACCCTTGAAAGCCATGTCATTATCCGGAAAGTGGGTGCCGATGTCGCCCAAGGCCGCCGCCCCTAACAGGGCATCGCAGAGCGCGTGGATCACCGCATCGCCGTCAGAGTGCGCCACACAACCTCGGTCGGAGGCGATGTCAATGCCGCCCAAGCGGAGCCTCAAACCTGCCTCCAGACGGTGCGAGTCATAGCCGAATCCTACACGGAAATCTTCCATCAGCGGAAAGCCGTTGGCCGATTAGTTCTTGTTGAGACGACCCTGCGTCTTGATATCCTGCTTGTCGAACGACTTGAGGTCGAAGGAGAGGGTGAAACGGAGGGTGTTTTCCAACGGATGGTGCTGGTCGATGGTGAACAGATAGGCGACATCCAATGCGAAGATGCTGTAGTGGAGGCCTGCGCCCACCGTGATGAACTGACGGTTGCCCTTGGTGGGGTGCTCGTAGAAATAACCGGCACGCACAAACAAGAGGTCACGATAGCAGTACTCCAACCCCACAGCCCAGTTCACCTCGTGGAACTCCTCAATAGAACCAGCGGGGGCATCACCGAATGATTGGAAAATACCTTGTGCCACAGATACATCGGGGTCTTTACCACGATAGATGATCGGTTTGTTAGCCGCGTCATACATAATATGTCCGGTGCTATCGGTCTGATATACCGGATTGGTGGGAACCAGTAATTTGTTGCATTCCACGCCAGCCATCAAGCTGTTGTACTCATCGAACTGAACCGTGTAGCTCACACCCAATTTGAGGTTGGTGGGCAGGAAGTCGCGGCGCAATGTTCCTGATGAGTAGGACATCTTGTTACCAATATTGGAGATATTCAAACCGGCACGCAACGTGCTGTTCATCTTATTGTTACTCTTAAAACCGAAATCCTGCTGGTAGAACAAGGAAACGTCGGCGGCACCCGCCAGACCGGCATTAGTCTCCACGCCTTCCACATACTGACCTGCGGTCAGGTTGGAGTAGATGAAGCGCGGGGTGATGGCGATGGAAAGTTCATCAATCAGCTTTCTGGAGTAGCCGAGGTCGATGGCAAACTCGTTCGGTTTCTGGCTGCCCATGTCGTTACCATCATTGTCGGTAAAATTGATATCACCCAATGAGAAGTAGCGAAGTGAGAACGACAACGCGTCATTATCAGTTACTTTAAAATAGGTAGAAAGATAAAGCAAGTTAATGTCATTCACCAATTTGCGCAACCAAGGACTATAGGAGAAAGAGATGCCAAATCGGTTTTTGTTGAAGACATATTTCGACGGGTTGTGATGTTGTGAATTGGCATCGGCGGAGGTGGCCACGCCCATATCGCCCATAGCGCCGCCTCTTGAGTCGGGAGAAATCGTCAGGAAGGGAACGGCCGTGGTGATGGTGTTGAGTTCCTGGCCGTTAAGTATATTAGGATTAACTTGAGCTTTAAGGGAAGGGATTGAGAAAAACAGGATGCCAACAGCAACTACAAGGATTTTTTTCATTGTTTTTATTTTAGAATGGATAAAAATTTTCGCAACCCATTAACGTAAAAACTTTCATATTATTTTTGAAAAGTGAATTTTTTTTGAATTATACGATGGAGTCGCTTTTGCAGCCGAAGGCGAGGTCGCCGGCGTCGCCGAGGCCTGGCACGATATACGACTGTGCGGTAAGCTCATCGTCAACGGCGCCGAGCCAGATTGTGCAGTCGGTGTCGGGCAGGTTCTCTTGCAGGTAATTCACTCCGAAGCTGCTGGCAATGACCGATACAATATGAATATATTTAGGTTTGCCTTGCGCCATAATTTCGTTGTAGGCACACACCATCGACTGACCGCTGGCCAGCATCGGGTCGCAGATGATAAGGATGCGGTCGTCCATGTCGGGAGCCGACATGTAATCGATTTGGATGTCGAAGGTGCCGTCCATATAATGTTTGCGGAAAGCGGAGATGAAGGCATTGTCGGCGTGGTCGAAGATGTTGAGCATACCTTGGTGCAGCGGCAGGCCGGCGCGTAAGATGGTGGCCAGCACAGGCTGCTCTGCCATTAGCTTCATGGGTTTAATACCCAGCGGAGTGGTTATCTCAACTGGTTTGTACTCAAATGTTTTACTGATTTCGTAGGCAAAAATTTCGCCCAACCGCTCCAAGTTGCGGCGGAAACGCATGGAGTCTTTCTGAATGTTCACATTGCGCAATTCGGCGATGTACTGGTTGAAAACTGTGTTTTCGAGGCCTAAATTTCTAACTTGTTTCATGATGTATGGATTTTACTTGATTATTCTATATAATTGAAGAAAAGGTTTGACGCAGCTGTTGCATGTGACCGACAGGGCAGGGAAGGTGTAACGCTGACTGCCGAATCCGGCATAAAAGCGGGCCACGCTCTCGGTACTCGATCCGTTGAAGTCAAGCACGAGCGGCTCGTTGGCATGTTGCCGTATAAATTCGTCCATCAAGAAGAACATGGCCTTACGGTCGGCGCGTTCCTCCTCACGTCCCGAAGCCCAAAACCACACCCGGCCGTGGTCGTGCAAAAACACCGCACCGGCCAGCAGGTGGCCGTCGCTGTCGCGTACGCCCCACACGTCAGCAAGGCCTTGCTGTTTTGCTATTTTACATACTTTCAAAAAGATAGCATAGTCGGCATGCTTCATCTTCACGCTTTTGTCATTGCCGCGCCGACTGCTGCGGTATAGTGTGATCACCTCCTCCGCAGTGATGGTTTTGTCGATGACTGGCTCGAAGGTGCGGGCCGCTTTGATGTTGCGCTTGTGGTTGCTGCCATACTCTTTGCAGATGGCCTCATACGGCTGGTTCAGGTCGAGACGGTGCGACACCTTGAGATGGCCGCTCGGCACAGCCGCCTCATCGGGAACGCTCTCGTTGAGGTTCATGTCGATGGAAATGAAAGATTTAGGCATGGCCTGCAAAAAATCGGAAACTTTCGCGCAGGTGACAGGGGCGGCCGAAAAGATGCCAAGACGGGAGAAATAGAACGGGTTATAAACGTATTTCAGACCGAATTTATGCCTCCAGGGGAGGGGCATCACTGTCGTATAGTCGTCTTCGACGAGTGCCGACCACGCGGGATTCGCCGCCGACAGGAAGTCGTAACTGACAAACAAGGTCGCCGCAGGCGAGGCTTCGATGCAGTCATTCCATCGCGTGCGGTCAATTTCATCATGTGGGCAAAAACGAATCATTTTGTTCTCAATTTGTTTGGGCACAGCATCGTTACAGCAAAAAAATATGCCAATACTGCGAGGCAAAATTACGCCTTTTTCCTTGATTATTGAGGTTTTCCATAAAAAATTTCATTTTTTTTTCAAAGTGTATTTGGGAATTAAAAAAAGTTGTATTTTTGCAGTCCAAAATTTTGAGGTAAAAACAAGTAAGAAAAATTAGAGAAAAATAGAGTAGAAAATGGCAAATCACAAGTCATCATTAAAGAGAATCAGATCCAACAATAGCAAGAGATTGGCCAACCGTTATTATGCAAAAACCATGCGTAATGCGTTGAGAGACATTAAGATGGTTACCGTCAAGGCTGAAGCCGAACAGCAGCTCCCGAAAGTGGTGTCGCTGATTGACAAGTTGGCCAAGAAGGGTATTATTCATAGAAACAAAGCCGCAAATCTCAAATCAGGTTTGATGAAGAGAATCAACAACCTGTAGTTTTGTTTTCATAATGACGTTGGAAACCCTGCTTCTCCCCGAGGCAGGGTTTCTTGTTGTATTAAATTTTAACAAAAATCACTCACATTTTTCCCCTCCCCAAAAGAGGGGATTTTTTTTTCAACCATCCCCATTTTATATCATTTTATTTCTTAACTTTGCCGCGGTTTTAGAATATCAAATTTTACCATATAAATTATAAACAAAAACAAGGTAACTATGGAAAAAATCAAGTCATTAGCGGATTTGAAGAAGAAAAGAGAACAGCTTCAGTCCAACTTACAGTTGCGCGAAATGGGCGACAATGTTGACAACATGATCCAGGTCAAGGTCGCTATGGCCACCTGCGGTATCGCCTCCGGTGCCAAGCAGGTGATGGAAACCATCATCAATGAGTGCAACAACCGCAAACTCCCCGTTGTGGTCACCCAGACCGGCTGCATGGGCTACTGCTACGCCGAACCCACCGTGGAGGTGAAGAAACCCGGTATGGATCCCGTCGTTTTCGGCTACATCACCCCTGCCAAAGCTACCGAATTGGTTGAGAAATACCTCGCAGGCAATGAGCTGCTCGACGGCATCATCCCCGTTAACTACGAAAAAATTGATAAATAACCCATAAAAACATTTACAGAATGGCTAATTACAAATACCATATCTTGATTTGCGGCGGTACGGGTTGCCACGCCTCCCAAAGCGCCAAGATTAAAGAGAATTTCGAACAGCTCCTCAAGGAGAAAAATTTAGAGAACGATGTTCAGATCGTGGGTACCGGCTGCTTCGGCTTCTGCGAAAAGGGCCCCATCGTGAAGATGCTCCCCGACAACACGTTCTACACCCAGGTGAAACCCGAAGATTGCCGCGAGATCATCGACGAGCATATCATCAAGGGTAGAAAAGTCGAACGCCTCCTCTATCTCGACCCCAAGAGCCAGGAGCACAAAGCCGACTCCAAACACATGGGCTTCTACAAAAAACAGATGCGTATCGCTCTGCGTAACTGCGGTTTCATCAACCCCGAGAACATCGACGAGTACATCGCCCGCGACGGTTACAAGGCTCTCGCCAGCGTGCTCGAAAGAAATGATCCCGAAGCTACCATCGAGGATATCAAGAAATCAGGCCTTCGCGGTCGTGGTGGCGCTGGCTTCCCCACTGGTATGAAGTGGAGCCTCTGCCGTCCCAACAAGGCCGACCAGAAATATATGATCTGCAACGCCGACGAGGGTGACCCGGGTGCGTTCATGGATCGTTCCATCCTCGAAGGTGACCCGCACACCGTCATCGAAGCTATGGCTATCGGCGGTTTCTGTATCGGCGCCACCAAGGGTTTGGTTTACATCCGCGCTGAGTACCCGCTGGCTATCCACCGCCTGCAGATTGCTATCGCCCAGGCCCGTGAATACGGCCTCCTCGGCAAGAACATCTTCGGCACCGACTTCGATTTCGATATCGAACTCCGCTACGGCGCCGGCGCATTCGTCTGCGGTGAAGAGACCGCCCTCATCCACTCTATGGAAGGTCTCCGCGGCGAACCCACCTTCAAACCGCCGTTCCCGGCTGTTGAAGGTTACATGAAGAAACCCTCCAACGTGAACAACGTCGAGACCCTCGCCAACATCCCGGTTATCATCAACAAGGGTTGGGAATGGTTCTCCTCCATCGGTACCGAGAAATCCAAAGGTACGAAGGTGTTCGCATTGGCAGGCCAGATTAACAACGTAGGTTTGATCGAGGTTCCGATGGGTATCACCCTCCGCGAAGTCATCTACGAAATCGGTGGCGGTATCAAGAACGGCAAGAAGTTCAAAGCCGTCCAGACCGGTGGTCCCTCCGGCGGCTGCTTGACCGAGAAGTTCCTCGACACCCCGATCGACTACGAAAACCTCATCGCTGCCGGCTCTATGATGGGCTCCGGTGGTATGATTGTGATGGACGAAACCTCCTGTATGGTTTCCGTCGCCAAGTTCTACCTCGAGTTCACCGTGGAAGAGTCCTGCGGTAAGTGCTCACCCTGCCGTATCGGTAACAAGCGTCTCCACGAGATCCTCGTGAAGATCACCGAAGGCAAGGGCACGATGGAAGACCTTGAAGAATTGCGTAACCTCGCCCACGTCATCAAAGACACTGCTCTCTGCGGCTTGGGTCAGACCTCCCCGAACCCGGTGTTGTCCACCATCGACAACTTCTGGGATGAGTACGTGGCACACGTTGTTGACAAGAAATGCCCCGCCGGTCAGTGCAAGGCGTTGAAACAATATGTCATCGATCCTGACAAGTGCAAGGGATGTACCGCCTGTGCAAGAGCATGTCCGGTTGGCGCTATCCACGGCACCGTCAAGAACCCGCACGAAATCGATCAGAATGCTTGTATCAAGTGCGGCACTTGCTACGAGAAATGTAAGTTTAACGCAATTAGTATTAAATAATAAAGTATAAATAAATGGATACAATCAAATTAACCATCGATAATAGAGAAGTTGAAGTTCCGAAAGGGACTACCATTCTTAAAGCCGCGCAAAGCATGGGTATCGACATCCCGACCCTTTGCCACTTCGAATTCAAAGGCCTTGACGTCCACAACAAACCTGGTGGATGCCGTATTTGCGTCGTCGAAGTTGAGAAGCGCAGAAACCTCGCTCCCGCCTGCGTTACCGAGTGTATGGAAGGCATGGTCGTGAGAACCAACTCCATCCGCGTCATCAACGCCCGCAAAACCGTCCTCGAGCTGATCCTCAGCGACCATCCGAACGATTGTTTGCAATGCGCCAAGAGCGGTAACTGCGAGCTCCAGGCTCTGGCCATCCGCTTCGGCATCCGCGAGAATCCCTTCGTCGGTGCAGGTCACGAGCAGTCCACCTATCAGGTGGAGGTCTCCCCGTCTATCATCCGCGATATGAACAAGTGCGTGATGTGCCGTCGTTGCGAAACCATGTGCAACGAGATGCAGACTGTGGGTGCCCTTTCCGCTATCGAACGTGGCTTCCCGGCAGTGGTTTCCACCGCTTTCAACCAGCACCTCGAACTGTCACCCTGTACCTTCTGCGGTCAGTGTGTCGCCGTTTGCCCCGTGGGCGCTCTTACCGAAGTGGACCACACTCCGAAGATCATCCGCGCCATCGCCGACCCGACCAAGAAGACCGTCGTACAGGTGGCTCCCGCTGTGCGTGTCGCCCTCGGCGAAGAGTTCGGCATGGAACCCGGCAGCATCGTCACTGGCAAGCTGGCCGCCGCTCTCAAGGCTCTCGGCTTCGACTATGTGTTTGACACTGACTGGAGCGCTGACTTAACGATCATGGAAGAGGGTACCGAGCTCATCGGCCGTCTCACCAAATATCTCGGTGGCGACAAGAGCGTTCCGCTCCCGATCCTCACCTCCTGCTGCCCCGCTTGGGTCAACTTCTTCGAGCACCAGTTCCCGGATATGCGCGACCTTCCGTCCACCGCAAAATCTCCCCAGCAGATGTTCGGCGCCATCGCCAAATCGTACTTTGCTGAGAAGATCAACTGCAAACGCGAAGATATGGTCTGCGTTTCCGTGATGCCTTGCTTGGCTAAGAAATACGAATGCAGCCGCGACGAGTTCAAAGTCAACGGCAATCCCGATGTCGATTACTCCATCTCCACCCGCGAGTTGGCACGCCTCATCAAGATGGCCAACATCGACTTCAACGCTCTCGAACCCATCGACTTCGACAGCCCGCTCGGCGAATCCACCGGTGCTGCTGTCATCTTCGGTACCACTGGCGGTGTGATCGAAGCTGCCGTCCGTACTGCTTACGAGGTCATCACCAAGAAGCAGCTCCCGAAGATCGACTTCGAGGAACTCCGTGGTTTGGAAGGTGTGCGTAGCGCTACCATCGACGTTGACGGCTTGAAGCTCAACATCGGTATCGCTCACGGTCTGCACAACGCCCGCAAGCTGTTAGAGGACATCAAGGCTGGCAAGTGTCAGTTCCACGCCATCGAGATCATGGCCTGCCCCGGCGGCTGTATCGACGGTGGTGGTCAGCCGTTGCACCACGGTAACAGCGACATCATCAAGGCTCGTTGGGAGGCCATCTACCGCGCTGACCGCGAAATGCCCATCCGTAAATCTCACGAAAACCCGTCTATCCAGGCTATTTACAAAGAATATCTTGGCGAGCCGTGCGGCCACAAGTCACACGAACTGTTGCACACGCACTACTTCGACAGACAGACGACGGTTGAGGTTGATTTGGAAAAATAATTTAGTAATCAAGAAAGTTTCAAAAAATGGATAAGATTATCATCAAATTGAACAAGGATGTCAGAGCCAAAGTCATTGACATCTGCAACAAATTCAACAATGATCCCGGTGAATTGATCAACGTGTTGCATCAGACGCAGGACTTCTTGGGTTATCTTCCCGCTGAGGTCCAGGAGTTGATTGCTGAATGTCTGCACATTCCGACCGCCAAGGTTTACGGTGTGGTTTCATTCTACGCATTCTTCACCATGACCCCGAAGGGCAAATACCCGATCAGCGTATGCTTGGGCACGGCTTGCTACGTGCGTGGCGCTGAGAAGGTTTTGGATGCCTTCAAGAAAGAACTCAACCTCGAGGTGGGTCAGACCACTCCCGACGGCAAGTTCTCTCTGACCTGTCTGCGTTGCGTGGGCGCTTGCGGTCTGGCACCTGTTGCCATGGTTGGCGACAAGGTCTATGGCCGTCTCACCCCCGCCGACATCAAGGGTATTGTTGACGAATACCGCAACATGGAGTAATTCCGTGACCCATCATCCGTTGAGACGCGCCATGGCACGTCTCAACAATGAAACCGAACCCCGCCCTCGTCGAAAGATGGGGGCGGGGTTGTTTTTGCCATAATTTTACGTTTAATTTTGTAATTTTAAGATTTATTTGTAATTTTGCGGCATTGTTTGCTTTGTCAGACTTGTATAATCGCTAAATATTAACTAAATGATGAAAGAATTATGAAACAAAAACTTAGCAAACCGTTCCTGGGAACTTTGATGGATGATTCCCGTAAAATTATTGAAGCCGCCGCGCAAATGCTGTGCGCGGTGTTGACTATTCTCGTGAATAATGTCAGGAAGGTACGGGTACTCAAGAGGAAAAATATCACTTAAAATATTCTAATACGATGACAGAAAAACAGATGACGGGCCAGTCGGGAGAGATGCTGGCCAAGCAGTATTTATTAGACAAGGGTTATACGATTTTGGAGACGAACTGGAGGTTCGGCCATTTGGAGGTGGATGTGATTGCGCTGAAGGATGACACGCTGGTGTTTGTGGAGGTGAAGACGCGGTCGAGCAACAGTCTCACCGCGCCGGAGACCTCGGTGAATGCGCAGAAGCAGCGCAACATCATCCGTGCCGCCAACAGCTATGTGGTGCGCAACCAGTACACCTACGATGTGCGGTTCGACATCATCACGGTGGTGACCACCCCGCAGGGGCCGCAGCTGGAGCACATCGCCGATGCCTACAAGCCAAGATGGTGAAAACGGAAAACTGAAAACGGAAAATTGAAAATGGAAAGGTGAAATTTTAATCCCTTGTTTTCAAAATTAAATTTATTTGTGTTTTACCACAGATTTCATTTTTTTAATAGTCGGAATTACGACTTTTTTTAAAGTGTGATTATAAGATGGACATCATAGGAAACGATTACACAAAGCAACTCTCCCAGTTTCCTTTTCTCCTACATATTTTAGAGAAAATGTTCCATAATTAAATACTTAGGCAACATTTTCTCAAACAGCATTGTATTCCCTAACAAATATTTTGTACTTTTGCACCTCATTTACAAAGTTTGTGCCATGCGCCGCCTTCTGAATTTCTTGCTGCTGATATGCATCGTGCTCCCCTTGTGTGCCCAACAGCCGCAGCATGAGCAGACCAATGCTGGCACGGACTTCTGGTTGACAGATGTGGTGGCTTCGTATGATGTGTATGCACAAGTCGGATATGGCACTTTTGAACAGTATTTCCAGCAGATGGAGTCATATTTTGCTGAGCATTTATACGAACCTGATAACTATGCCGATACTGCATACATTCAAGTTGTGGGCAATACACCGTGTAACGGTTATGTAGAGAATCCCAATACGGGCTGGCATTACGACTTCACAGTTGAGCCAGACCACATTGTGGAAATAAAAGTGCCTGAAGAAGAAATCATGTGCTATTTCTCTCAGAATCCACAAGCCAAAGGCGTTTATGTCCATACAGATTGCGAGGTCTATGCCTATCTTATTACAAGAAAACCGCTCCAATGGTGGCGCAACGACAACTATCCTTTGAAAATAGTCCCGCAAAAATTTCAGATTCCACCCATACAGACAGGACTGGAAGATTTTGCACTCCCCTATACTGTGGTTGGTCTTCAAGGTACGCAGAACGACTATTTGGGTTGTGAAAATTTTTCTTACCCCACTCAAGCAAATAACAAAACTCTCTCTCAATCCTATCTCGTTATTGCCCATGAGGATAATACAGAAGTGATGGTTGAAGGCCATTTTGAGGCATTGTCATTCATGTCAGAAGACACAAGACCAGAAGATATTGTATGGATTCCAGACCAAACACATACCCTCCGCAGGGGAGAAGTGCTTGTAATCCCTATGATTTCATCCGCCCAAGGACCGATTTTTTTGATGGATTCTCCCTACGAAGTTCAAGTGGGTATTCATACGAATTGCAAGAAAGTATCGGTTTTCTCGCACAGGACATTTTATGGGTTCCAGCTTATGTTAGAAGCAATAGCACCCTTCCACCCGAATTTGTTGGGCAAGGATGTTTTAACCCTATATAGTTTCTATGACAAAATTAAGGGTAATATGTGTTCGGTCCACTGCGATAATAATGACGACAGCCCGATGCTCAGTCACAATGTTGTTCATTACGTATCCCCAGTAAGTGGCACCGTCAATACGCTCACTGAAAACACTGTATGTTACCGTCCTCCCTTTATTTACAGATACTCAAATCATGTTGAACAATTTGATGGTTTGCCAAGATATTTTTATAGCAGAAATCCTCTGGTGGCTGGAGAAGCTGCTGTGTTGTCTACCCCACCTCATACTTCTATCCAATATATTACCACACCTGTTCTTCAGCTACCGTATGCTGATAATCAGGTAAAAGAAGCTATTTTCCCGATACAGCCGTATGATTACTCATTGGGTGAACAAGCTCTTGATATCTACATTTCCACTTCTCCAGAAGGACGTTTTACTACGTATGTCAATGGCGAGTTAATTCCTGACACGGTATTTGTGATAGATGATCCTCAAGTGGGGAGGTATTATATTGCGGAGATCGTTTTCAGAGAGAATATTCCTGAAATAGTTAAGATAGAAAATGAGAATGGGGTTTCTGCGTATTTGCTTGAAGTTCGCCCATTCCTACAGTATTCTGATCAAGTTTTTACTTGTTGCACCGTGTATAATTCGGGGTGTACCTATGACCTGCCGGCCATACGCCCGAGCATAGGAGTGGGTGTGACCACCTTCTGCGCCAACGATACCCTGCAGGTCTATACCGAGGGCAACTGTGAGAATTACCCCATTACATGGACCATCGAGGACAGTACCTTCACTCTTTTCGAACCTGACACGCTTCTGTTCCCGTTATCGTTTGTTGACACACTCCATTTCACTATGGTTGTGGAGAAATATTGCCCCGACACGCTCATCGACACCATGTACGTGGTGCTGCACCCACACCTATATTTGCCTGCCGACACCATCATATGCCGTGGGGCCTCTATCACCGCACAGTGCGACATGTTTGGCTTCTACCACTGGAGCGACGGTACCACCGACTCCACTTTCACTCCACAAGAGGAGGGCGACTACACCGTGCGCATCGACAATGCCTGCGGCTCCGACAGCACCACCATACAGGTCCGCTTCTACGACGACCCGCTGTACGTGGACTTCGGCAACGACACCCTGATGTGTGAGCTGGCCACACTGTTGCTCGATGCCACCCAGCAGCACCCCGCCAACTACATGTGGCAGGATTCCAGCACCAACACCACCTATACCGTCATCGATGACGGCCGCTACTGGGTGGTGGTAACCGATGGCTGCACCGGCGTGAGCGATACCATTGATGTGACCTATCTGTACGATTTGCAGATAGACCTCGGTCCCGACACCGCCGTTTGCTCCGACCGCCCCTACACGCTGGATGCCACCACACCCTACAGCCACTACCTGTGGCACGACGGCACCACCGCCCCCACCCACGAGGTGACCACCTCCGGCACCTACAGCGTGCATGTATATAATGCCTGCACCGAAGCGGATGCCAGCGTGACCATAGAGGTGGAGGATTGCGAGGAGGTAGTGCATGTGCCCAACGCCTTCACCCCGAACGGCGATGGTCAGAACGACCTTTTCCTGCCGGTGTTCAACCACCCTGAACGGTTGGAG
>JBGUPJ010000011.1:0-2133 GCA_045130235.1 Bacteroidales bacterium | reverse complement strand
GTGGCCAACTTCGAGCCATGGAATGTGGACCTCACAGCCACCCCCGCCACCGCAGAGTGCCTCACCCCTGGAACGGAATTGGTGCTGGCGGGGGCGACAGATTTGGGCACATTGGACAATTATACCTTTGCTACGGGCACGGGCGGCACGGTCTACTCGCCCAGTTGGACCACTATGGTCTCCTCAGGCAACGACGATGCAGCCTCCTCGCTATATGATATAGGTTTCCCGTTCATCTACGATGGGGTGACCTACACGCAGTTCTCCGCCAACTCCAACGGAAACCTGCGATTGGGCGGGACCGTCATCTCCAGCTCGTATTATAGCACACCTTTCAGCAGTTCATATTACTCCAACAACGAACCCAAGATTATCGGTATAGGAAAGGATATGTCCACTGGATCTGCCGGTTATGTGAAAACGGGGTTGTACGGTTCTTCAGGTTCCTATATCAGGGTGACAGAATTTATGTTGAATACAAGTTCTTCCTCATCAGGAACCACATATGTGAAATTTCAGGTGCAGTTGTTCCAAGCCACGGGAGAGGTGCGCATTGTGTACACCAGCGACTACAGCAACGCCCCCAGCGGCTATCAGGTCGGACTTGGCAACGCCACCTACAACCGTTTCTGGTATGTGAATCCGAGCACCCATACTGCCACTTATTCCACTACTTATAATTCTACAACCTATTCCGTATGGCCGGGTGGCGGATGCTACTATTCGTTCACCCCGCCGCAGATTTCCTACGCATGGAGCTATAGCGGCACATCGGGCAGTGCATCCGGAAACTCATACACGGTTTCGCCCACTGCTCTTTCCAATACCTACACAGTGAGTGCCACCGCCAACGGATGCACCAAAACCGACAACTACACCGTCACCACGGCACCCACCATTAGCAGTGTAACCTCCAATGCGACCAACAACACCATCTGCAATGGCGGGAGCACACAGTTTTCGGTGTCGTCCAACGCCAGCAGCTTCACATGGAACAACGGTGCGGGCAGCGGTTCAACCGTTACGGTGAGTCCGAGTACCACGACCACATACACCGTCACTGCCTCGTCGGGGTCTTGTACCAACACCGGCAATATCACCATCACGGTGACGGACCCCTTATCCATTTCCAACATTTCAGCACCCTCCGAAGTAAGCAGCGGTTGTTCGCTCACGTTAACGACTCCTACGGCCACCGGTTCAGGAATCACATCCCAAGGATGGCAGATTTCCGCAGACAACAGCAACTGGAACAGTTTCACCAATGGAAGTTCGATAACGGCCAGCCAAAACGGCAATTACATCCGTTACTATGCCACCAACGTATGCGGCACCGCATACAGCAATGTTGTACAGGTTACGGTGAGTGATGTAGAGGTGGGAGATCTTTCCGTTACCACCACTGACCAGTACCTGCCGTCGTACCCATTTTTCAATTATTCTCTCACCCAACAAATCTACACCCCTTGTGAAGTGGGCTATTCGGGAAGCATCAGCAGTATCTCTTTCTATAACGGTGGCACCACACGCACACCAATATATGACATCTATTTGGTACATACTGACAAATACAACTTCAGCAGCGCGAATGACTGGATTACAGTGACAGCAGCCGACAGGGTATTTAGCGGTGCAGTGACCATGACATCGGGCCAATGGACAACCATTAATTTCGCTACACCTTTCCAATATAATGGCACGAGCAACCTCGCTGTCATCATTGATGACAATATTGGAACCTATACAGGAAGCATGGGTTGCCGTGTCTATAATGCCGATGGCAATCAAGCGTTACGCGTGTATAGTGACGGCACGAATTACGATCCGTACAGTCCCACATCCTACACGGGAACCTTAATGACGGTGAAGAACCAGCTCAAGTTCGGCATGTGCGACAAAACGCCGGCCGTGCTTTACACCGTTACCGCCACGACCAGTCCGGCAGAAGGCGGGAGTGTGACAGGACTTGCCAAGGACGGCTGCTATGCATCTGGCACCACCGCCACCCTCACGGCCGTGCCCACCGGTTGCTACAAGTTTGTGAATTGGACGGAGAACGGCTCTGCAGTCTCCACCAGTCCCACCTATTCTTTCACTGTAAACAGTAACCGTACCTTGGTGGCCAACTTCGAG
>JBGUPJ010000010.1:0-3224 GCA_045130235.1 Bacteroidales bacterium | reverse complement strand
CGACCTGTCCCGTTATGCCACGGGCATTTATCTTGTGAGATGGGTGAATGGCGGCAAGGTGATGGCGGTGCGGAAGGTGGTGAAGGAATAATTCCCCGCACGAAAGTGCTGCTGGAACGATAGAAATCGTCACCCCGAGAACACACATCATCTGCTATTGTCAATCATCATTAAATTCAACTATAAAAAACATGAAAAAAGCATTCATCTTACTGATTACACTCATCGCAACGAACGGGCTGTTTGCACAGATTATTAATCATCAAGATTTTGAAAACGGAATGGAAGGCTGGCAGGCGGTTTCCATGAACACCGACAACAACTCCTATTTCGGTTTCAACAACCTGCAGACTTCTGCCCACAGCGGGAACACCTATTTCCAGTTCAGCAGCTATTATTCTGCCAGCGACTACAGCCAGTACCTCATTTCGCCCAGACTGACGCTGAGCAACGGAGCAGTGATGAGTTACTATGCGGTTAACGCATACGGCAGCAGTGATGAATCCTTTCAGATCATGGTGTCCAGCACCGACAGTGCCATCACCAGTTTTTCCCCTGTAGGAAATGTGATCACTCCCACCGGCACATGGACCAAACAAACGGTCACGCTGCCCGCTAACACCCGATATGTGGCGTTTCACTACACGGCACAATACCAGTATTATATGGGCATCGACGATATTGTCATCTACAACATCAGCAGCACTCCCGAAATCACCCTCACCGGCATCAATGTGCCTACTTTTGTCAACGCAGACGAACCCTTCACCGTATCGGGCACCATTATGAACAGCAGCACCGTCGTGCTCAACCGTTTCGATGTGGCCTACACCATTGATGGTGTCACGACCACTGACAGCATCACGGGGCTATCTGTCGCCAGCGGGGCCACCTATTCCTTCAACCACCCTGTTGCCGCTTCCATTTCCGCTGCAGGATACCATCCTATCGTGGTGACGGTCGGGAATCCCAACGGCTATACGGATGTCACCACCGACAACACGTGCAGGGATACGATTAAAGTCTGCGGCATCATCTCCTCCCTCCCCTATGACGAGGGTTTTGAAAACGGGCTCAACTGCTGGCAGGCCGTTTCAATGAGCACCAACAACAGCTGTGGGGTGGTTACCTCCACGTATGCCCACAGCGGCAGCAGAATGTTCCGTTTTTGCAGTTGGAACTCAAGCAGCAACTATGACCAGTACTTGATCTCACCGGAATTGTCCTTTACCCAACCTACAGGTTTCTCTTTTTATGCCAAAGACATCTATGGTTACGAAGGAGAATCCATACAGGTGATGGTCTCCACCACTGGTGATGATCCTGCCAGTTTTTCCAATTTAGGAGAGGAGATCCATCCCTATGGCTGGTGGCAGCATAAACGACTGATTCCTGCCAATGCGAAATACGTTGCCATTCGATACACCGCCCAGAACCAATACTACACGGGAATTGACGACATTCAGTTTTACGAAGTTCCCACAACACCGGAGATAGAACTTACGAGGGTTGATGCCCCGCTGATGGCGGGAAACGATGCCCCCTTTACCCTTACCGGCAACCTCGTCAACCACTCCAGCACCCCCATCACCTCTTTTGAGGTTTCCTATACAGTTGCCGGCAAC
Source organism: Bacteroidales bacterium (assembly GCA_045130235.1). GTDB lineage: Bacteria > Bacteroidota > Bacteroidia > Bacteroidales > WCHB1-69 > UBA1756. The sequence continues at coordinate 1,599 of JBGUPJ010000010.1, read as the reverse complement.
ACCGTCACCGAAACCATCACCGGGGTCAACTTCCCGTATAACGACGTATCCATTTTTACGATTCCCACACCCATCTATATCACTACCCCTGGTATCTATACGATATCCGTAACTGTGAACAACCCCAATGGTGTACAGGACAACCTGACAGACAACACGTTATCGGTATCAGTAGAAATTTACGAAAGCACCACCGCCATTCCCCGCAAGGTGCTGATGGAGCATTTCTCCACGGCCAACTGTCCGAATTGTTATGACGGCCACCAGAACATTGATGCAGCCATAGAGGGCTACGAGGACAATGTGATTTGGATTACGCACCACACGGGCTATTACAGCGACCAGTTGACCATCACGCCCAGCACATCCTTTGAGGTATTTTTCAATGACGGAGGGAGCACCTATGCACCGGCAGTCATGCTCGACCGCACCTACTTTGGCGATCAGGAGTTTACACACGCACTCGGCACGCCACCTGGGCCGGTTTTCTATCCCTATACCGATTTGAACGACGGTCTTGCGGCAGCGCTCTCCATCCCAGCTTACATTTCAGTGGAGTTCAGCGCCCTGAGTTACAATGCGGCCACCCGCCAGCTCTCGGTCACTGTATCCGGCAATGTGGTACAAGCGCTGGATGCCTCCGACCCGCGCCTCAACGTCTGGCTGATGGAGGATGGCCTTATCGCTGACGGCAGTACGCAACCCGGGCACGGTCCCACGCAAGCCTACGCTCCCGAAGGTTTCACCCACGACCACGTGATTCGTGAACTCCTCAACACCAATACTTGGGGCGATGGCAACATCATTCCCGCCACGGCCGGCGCTTCTTACAGCCAAACCTATACCTTCACCGTACCCGACCAATATATCGACTCGCACTGCTACCTTGTCGCCTTCGTCAGTGAAGGAAACCACAGCAATGTCAACAACTGCAGAGTCTATAATGCCGAAAAATCACGATTCCTGACGGAGCAGGAAAACTGCTCTATTGCGCTGACCTACAATGACCAGCCGTTACATTCGGGCTCTACTATCCAGATTGCTACAGAAAGCAATGAGATTGCAGATGCCTTCGTGGGGTATGCCAACGTAGGGGACACTGACATTCGTTTCAGAGTGAAACGTGAGAATTTAGAAATGGTGGATGGCGCAGAAGCGCAGTTTTGCATTGCAGGAATCTGTTACGGTGGCACGCTTTCTGCGGAGATTCCTCTGGCTGCCGGCGCATTCGTGCCCGCCTCTGAAGCCAACAATGCCCTCCACGCCTCCTATATGGCCCCTGCCGATGGAAGCTCCACTGTTAAATACACCTTCTTCAACGTGGAAGACACCACAGATGCCGTACATTTCTTCATTCATTACGCTCCAGAAACCGGAATACCTTCCCATACTGCCTGCACACTTCATTGCTACCCGAATCCCACCACGGGGATGGTCAATGTACAATGTACAATGTACAATGGACAATGGGTGAATGGTGAAATTCAGGTGTTGGATGTATATGGGCGGTTGTTGGATGTGGTGGATATTTCGGACGCACGCGGTGCGTCCGTACAGACCGTGCAAATCGACCTGTCCCGTTATGCCACGGGCATTTAT
>JBGUPJ010000009.1:0-33100 GCA_045130235.1 Bacteroidales bacterium | reverse complement strand
GATTAAAGAAGGGGATACTGTTAAAAAAGAGGTTAATGATTGTAATGTAGTGATAGGTTGTAAATAACCAAAACACAAACCAATATGCGCTCAACCTATCGTATTTATGGCCTGATGTTTCGAGTACGTTAAACTAATGATGGCTTAAAGTCTAATTCTTTTTATTTTGGGCGACCGGACATGCATTCCGCTCGAATTTCTCCTTGCGACTTCAAAACCGCTGCCAAAGACCACGGCAGCGGTTTTGTTTTGAAAAAATACAAAAGCAATAGAGTTGCCCTTCCTCCAAGAAGTAAGAAGAGAACGATGAAGAATCGGACAACCGCCGCCTTGCAAATGGAGGCGTGAAGAAATCGGAGCGAACGAGCGTGAAGAACGGCGAATTGTCCGAAGATGAGCGTAATGAAATGAAGCTCATCAAGTTTTTCGCCGTTTAGCGAGAGAGTGCCGATTTTAGCCGGAATTTGCACAGCGGCAAAGCGCATTTCTTTTGGTTCATTTTCTTTGGGCGCTAGCAAAGAAAATGAACAAATTCTCTGAACAAAAGTAGCGGAAATATCTTGTCGCTGCTTGGCTCTTGGTTGGCTGCTCGCCGCCCTCCTTTTACTTCTCGGCTATCGCTATGGCAGTCCGCAGCCCGTCGATGGCGGCGGAGGTGATGCCCCCCGCGTAGCCTGCCCCTTCACCTACAGGAAAAATCCCTTCTATATTGCTTTGTCGCAGCTCGTTGCGTAAGATGCGCACCGGCGATGATGAGCGGGTCTCCACGCCCGTCAGCACCGCATCAGGGTCGTTGAAACCGCGCAGGCGGCGGTCGAACTGCGGCACCGCCTCGCGCAAGGCCGCCACCACATAGTCGGGCAGACAGCGCTTCAGGTCGCAGAACACCACGCCGTGCGGGTACGACGGCTTCACACTCCGCGGGGCAGTGGCCACCTTGCCGGCCAAAAACTCACGCATCAGGTTGGCAGGAGCCCGGTAGTCGCGGGCCACCTCGAAGGCCTTGCGCTCGAAAACCTCCTGATAGGCTAAGCCGTCGAGCGGCGACTCGCGGTAGAAGTCGGCCGGCTCCACGCTCACCAATAACGCGCTGTTGGCGTTGGCTTTGTCGCGGCGCTTCTCGCTCATGCCGTTGGTGACGATGGTGTTCGGCTCGCTCGCCGAGGCCATCACGGTGCCGCCCGGACACATGCAGAACGTATATACGCCGCGCTCCTTCAGGTGTACCGCTCCCTTGTAGGAGGCCGGTGGCAGACAGGAAGCGAAGCGGCCGTACTGCATGGCGTTCACCTTCTTCTGCAAATGTTCCACCCGCACGCCGATGGAGAAACTCTTGGGCTCCATCTCCAATCCTTTTTGGTAAAGATGGCGGATGGTGTCGCGGGCTGAATGCCCCAGACAGAGCAGAAGATGTTGGGTTTCAAATTGTAAATCGTTGTTGCAAAGTATGGTAAGATGATGGTCGGGGTAGGAAATGTAGTCGGTGAAGCAGGTGTTGAAATGGACTTCGCCACCCAGCTCGAGGATTTCCTGACGGATGTTGCGCACCACCTTCTCCAGGTAGTCGGTGCCCACATGGGGCTGCGCGGCGTAGGTGACATCCTCGGTGGCGCCGTGCCGGTAGAATTCTTCCAGCACAAAGCCGATATGTTCGTTGTGCAGGTTGGTGGTGAGCTTGCCGTCGGAGAAGGTGCCGGCGCCGCCCTCGCCGAACTGCACGTTCGAGTCGGGGTTGAGCACACGCTCTTTCAGAAACTTCTGCACCTCCTGTTTGCGCGCTTCAATGCAGCTGCCGCGTTCCACCACGATGGGATGCGCCCCGCAGCGGGCCAGGTAGAGGGCCGCAAACATCCCGGCGGGACCGAAGCCCACGACCACCGGGCGCATCTGATGCGGCCATTTCGGATATTGCATCGGTGCGGGCTGCTCGTAAAGCTTCACATCGGGATGTTTCAGCAACGCATCATTAACACTTTTTAGGGATAATAGCACCCGATAATCATACACCACATCGTTCTTCTTTCGAGCATCTACTGACGCACGCAAGATTTTGAAATACAAAACATTATCCTCTTCAATGGCGAATTTCTGAAGCACCATGTCGCGAAGCCGCTCTTGCGGAACGGTGACGGGAATGCGGATGTTGAAAATCTGTATCTCGTTCATAGCTTTGCAGTTGCGATGAGCGCGCTGGCAAACGCGAAAAACAGGTTATAGCCGCCACACACCCCGTCAATGTCCACCATCTCGCCGATGGCATAGAGGCCGGGATGCCGTTTCAGCTGAAAATCAGGACCCAGTTCCTCCACACGGATGCCGCCACTGCACACCTGCGCGGAGTCGATGCCGTAAAGCCCCTCTATCTCCATCTTAAAATCTCTTAAATCGAAAGGATGTCGCTCGTACAATTGGCATAATTTAGGATGAAGAATGCCCGCCAACGAACCGAATTGCTCCTCATGCCGCTTCACATCCGTTTGGGTGTCGTCGGGCAGCAAGTTAAGCGACAGATGACAGTGGTCTTTGTTTTCTAATCTGTTATAATAAGCTGAAGCATTGAGAATTACAATTCCAGAAATGCCATCTTCTTTAAACATCACCTCGCCTTTTTCTTGAAAAATCAATTGATTTTGTGCAAAAAGCGAAACCTCCGCTCTTACCCGACAGCCGAAAAGTGATTTCGGATAGCGTTGAATGCGGAATCCGGTGAGGGAGGGGGAGAGTTTTTTTGTTTTGATTTGAATATCAGAAAGATAATGATTGTAACCTTTCTGCTTCTGTACGACCATTCCTGCTGGAGATCCCGATGCCATGATGATGGTGTCGTATTTTTTTCCATCATCGTTGATGTACCATTTCCCGTTCACCGATTTCAGCGAAAGAACGGGCGTTTCGTAGCGGATGTTCACCTTCGTGCCGAGTTGTGCGAGCAGCACATTCACCACCGTAGGGGCGAACAGGGTGGAGGGGTAAACACGGCCCTCCTCATCGGCTATGGTTTTTAATCCCATCGCTTCAAATTCGCTGCGGAGGGTGTTGTAGTCGGCTTTTTCTAATACCTTTTTTATAAATTTTTCATCATTATAATGATGTGGTAAAATGTTGGTATTAAGAATGTTGGCACGTCCACCGCCCGATGCCCGCAACTTGGTTCCTGCCTTGGGCGAACGCTCGTACACCGTTACCTGCACATTGTCGCGTTCCGACAACTTTTTGGCGGCGAAAAGTCCGGCCGCCCCAGCTCCGATGATGGCGATCTCCTTCATTCTTTCCCAATCATTTGATAAAACTCTGTCTCTGAGATGATAGGAATGCCCAACGACTCAGCTTTTTTCTTCTTCTCGGGTCCCATTTTCTCGCCGGCCAGCACGTAGCTGGTGTTTTTGGAGATGGACGACACGTTTTTGCCCCCGTACTGCTCCACCATCTGTTTGATTTCGTCGCGCGAGATGGTGAACACGCCGCTCACCACGATGCTCTTGCCCTCCAGCACGTTCGACACGGGCGTGGTGGCCTCTGCCGACAGTTCGAACTGCACTCCGGCATTGCGCAGCCGGATGATAATCTCCAGATTTTCAGGATTGTTGAAATAGTCAATGATGCTGTCGGCCACACGGTCGCCCACATCGTTCACCTCCATCAGTTCCTCTTTGGTGGCCGACGACATGCGGTCGATATTCTGGAAGTGGCGCGCCAACTTCTTGGCTGTCGTTTCGCCCACGTAGCGGATGCCGATAGCGAACAGCACACGCTCGAACGGCACCGACAGCGATTCGTGGATGCCAGCAAGAATATTTTGCACGGTCTTTTCACGGAAACTCACCACCCGCTCTGCCTTGCCCTCTTCTGCGGCAAACTTTTTCTCAATGCCGAGCAACTGGTCGAAGGTAAGTGAGTAAAAATCAGCGATATTCTTTACTAATCCATTCTCATACAATATCTCTATCTTCCCTTCGCCAAGCGAGTCGAGGTTCATGGCCTTGCGCCCGATGAAGTGCTCGAGCCGGCCCTTGATTTGGGGCGGGCAGTGCAGTTCGTTGGGACAGAAGGTGCCCGCCTCATCCTCGTTGCGCACCAGTTCCGCGCCGCATTCGGGACAGCGGGTCACGAACTGCACGGGCTGTGCGTCGGGCAGCCGCTTGTCGAGGTCCACGCCGACAATCTTGGGGATGATCTCGCCGCCTTTTTCCACAAACAGGTGGTCGCCCTCGCGGATGTCGAGTGCGGCCATCACGTCGGCGTTGTGAAGGGTGGCTCGTTTCACGATCGTGCCGGCGAGCGGCACGGGCGACAGGTTGGCCACGGGAGTTACAATGCCGGTTCTTCCTACTTGATAATCAATGCTTAACAGTCTGGTGGACTGCTTTTCAGCCTTGAACTTATAGGCGATGGCCCAGCGCGGATTCTTGGCGGTCATGCCCAACTGCTGCTGGAGCGCATAGCTGTTGACCTTGATGACGATTCCGTCGATGGGGAAGTTGAGCTCCTGCCGTTTTTGGTCCCACAGATGCATGAAGTCGATGACTTCGTGGATATTAGCGGCCTTTTGCAGCACGTCGCCGCTGCGGAAACCCCACTGTTTGAGGTGCAGCAGACTGTCGTAGTGGGTGGGGTAGGGAAGATTTTCGCCCATCAGGTAGTAGGGACGGAAGTCGAGGCCGCGGCGGGCTACCTCGGCGCTCTCTTGCAGTTTCAATGTGCCCGATGCGGCATTGCGTGGATTGGCGAACGGCGGTTCCCCGATCTCTTCGCGCTCGCGGTTCAGTGCCTCGAAGCGGGCGAAGGTCATCAGGATTTCGCCACGCACCTCGAAAAAGTCGGGATAATCGTCGCCTTGCAGGCGCAGTGGTACCGTGGCGATGGTGCGCACGTTGGCCGTCACATCGTCGCCCTGCGTGCCGTCGCCGCGCGTCACCGCCCGTTTCATCACGCCGTGTTCGTACTGTATGCTGATGGCGAGACCGTCGTATTTCAGCTCGCAAACGTATTCAATATCAGCGTTGAGGAGGGTGCGGATGCGGTTGTCGAACTCCAGCAGCTCCTCTTCCGAGTAGGTGTTGCCGAGCGACAGCATCGGATAGACGTGCTTCACGGTCTCGAAGCGCTTCGTCACGGTGCCGCCCACCCGCTGCGTGGGACTGTCGGGCTGCATGAACTCGGGATGCTCCTTCTCCAACTCCTGCAGATGGCGCAGCAGCTGGTCGAACTCGTAGTCGCTGATGACGGGCGCGTCCAGCATATAGTAGTTGTAGTTGTGGCGGTTAAGCTCTGCGGTGAGTCGGATAATCTCTTCTTCTATAGGATTCATGAATGTGGATTTTTCGGTTGCAAATTTACAATAATCTTTTCATTCATTCGTTAACAAAGTCAAAATCTGAACACGTGTCCTCCACAAATTCTCCTATCGTCATCAGCGGAAACGCTTTCTTCGCCTCCGACTTCCATTTTGGTGCGCCCAATGCCGAAGCGAGCCGTGAGCGGGAAGTGCGTGTGGTGCAATGGCTCGAACAGATTGCGCCGCAGGCCGATCATCTGTTTTTGCTGGGCGATATTTTCGATTTTTGGTTTGAATATAAAGATGTGGTGCCGAAAGGTTATTACTTGTTTTTCAGCCAATTGGCAAAAATGAGGGCGAAAGGCACGGAAATTTATTTCTTCACCGGCAATCACGATATGTGGGTGAAGCATTATCTGGAGGATGAGTTGGGGATGAAGATTTTCAGGAAGGAACAGCTGTTTGAAATCAACGGGAAACGCTGTCTCATCGGGCATGGCGACGGCCTTGACCCGAAAGACCGTGGGTATCGCTTCATCAAGTGGGTGTTTGCTTTCCCGCCGAACATCGCGCTGTATGGTGCGTTGCCGCCCCGCTGGGCCTTCGCCATTGCGCGGGCATGTTCGCGTGGCAGCCGGGCGCAGAATAGCGGCTCATCGGCCAAACATGAGGAGCGCGCCCGAAAGCAGGAGCAGGCCACCCTCACCCATATCCGTCAGCAGCACCAGCGGCACCACCTCGACTATGTGATGTACGGCCACCGCCACCTGCCGATGGAGGTGAAAGTGGAGGGAAATCTGGTGTATTTCAATACCGGCGACTGGCTCACCCACAGCTCGTATCTGCAATGGGTGGATGGCAAGGTGAAATTGGAGGAAGCCAATTGACGGGGATTAGCTGTTTTTGCAACACCAATTTACAACTGCAGGATGCTGTTTCTTTCTATTTTCAGTAAATCAGTTTGAGAACTGATAACTGTAAATTGTTAATTGTTAATTGTAAATTGTAAATTACCTCTCGTATACCTGCTCGAATTCGTCGATTTCTCGCTTGGGAATGCCCAACCGACGGGCGATAGACTTCCATTTCTTTACCCCATCTTTTACTTCATTGATAATGGTTTGAGCAACGGTTTTATCGATCATATACTCTTCGGATGAGGCCAATAGCACATTCAAATCTGCTTTGTTGGTAGAGGAATTGATGAGCAGGGCTTGGTATTCATTCAAGGTGGGGTTCAGGTCGTAGGCAGGGGAGAGCGTCCACCCGCGGGGCGTGAGCAAGAATCCGTGGTTGCGGAAATGGTCGTCGCTATTGCCGATGGCGATATTGAAGGCCACTCTCCGATATAGCTGCTGTAGGTTGTTTTCCACATCGCAACAATTCTGAAGGATGAAGTCCACAATGTCAAGATAGCCGTTGCCGCTGCTGGCATTGCACCCGTCCGACAGACCGAGAAGGGTCATGGCAGATGCGAAATGCCGTCTTCTGCTATCATCTGTTCTGTCAAATCTTTTGGACAATAGGACGTGGTATTGGTCACCGGAAGGAATCACGTTCGTTTCGGCCGCGAGGACTCCCGACTCTTTGGCCAACAGATGACTATGGTGTTCCCACAAAGCCACATCGTAGGTGTCATTTCGTGAGGGGAACTTGGCCACACAAAGCCGGCCGTCAGCGTCCAAAACGCCTGCCTTGGGTCTCGCCCCGCCAAGTGAGGTGCCCGGATGGAACAGCTGCTGGATCCACCGCTTTTCGGGCAACTGATTTTTGGCTTCACTTTTTTCAATCTCCATACTCGCAGCCACCAGTGCGTGGATGTTGGTAAATGGCGGAATACGCAGGGAATCTTCGCAGTTGATGAATGCTCCATCGAGGGACTCCTTGAACCGCAAGCCGCCCATACGTGAAAAATCGTCAATGCCAACAAGGTAGTCGAAAGAGGAAAGCCGGCGTACGGGGCGGTTCTCTTCGGCGGCGATAATCTGCTCCCGCCGGTTCAGCAAAAGTCGGCCCCAACGGTCGGGCAATGCATCACTGAAACAACCGAATATGTCTTTGTCGGGTTGGGTGTATTGTGGCCCGGGATAGTTGTTGATGTCGGCGCATAGAAACAGGCTGCCGAATTTTGCCAGCCATTTCTCATCGAATCGGAATGCATACGAGTCGGACCCCCGAAGTGATTCATAGCCCATCTCCCCGACCAACATCGGAGCCTCCATCCAATCGAAATCTGCAAAAACGAATAGTGACTTCATAGCACCTCAATTTAGATTTTTTTAGAAGCACGTTCACGGTGTTTCAGGGAAAGGTCCTGCAAAGCCCTGCCCAGTTCGTCTTTTTGTGCCAGCAGCAAAATGTCATCATCCAGTTGCAGGGCATACAGCACGCGCAGATAAATTCCGATGGCCACGGTAGGTACTCCCTTTTCAATTCGGGCGACGGTTAGCGGCGAACAAGTGGCACGTTCCGCCACCTGTGCTATACTCAGATTTCGCCGCAGACGAGCCAGTCGAATCTGTTCGCCAACGGTCTGCATCTTCTGCTCCAGCTTACGGGGCAGCTTGGTGCCCATAGTTGTCTTGCTCATGTTTTGCAACATTTATTTACAGCTGCAAAAATACAACTTTTTCTTTATTTTATGATATGTTGATGAAAAAAATACGAATAGCTGGAAATTACAATGTCCCCGTTATTCTTTCAGGAAACTTTTAGCCCGCTCTTTCTCTTCTGGGGTGCCGTATTTGATGACTTTCTTCAGGTATTTGCGCTCGTTCTTGCTGTCGCCCAGCATATAGTAAGTATCGGCAATGTTGCTGAGTACCACGCCGTCGTGGGGCGCTACTTTTTCGGCTTTGAGCAGCCACGTTAATGCCGTACTACGGTCTTCCAGCACCTGGTAGGTAGCAGCTATCACATTGATATTTTGTACATATTTGGGAAAATGGTAGTAAAAATCCTCAGCGATGCCACGAAGAAGCAGGATTTTTTGTCGCATTTTGTCAGCATTTTCATCGTTCACTGCGGCCATGAAAAGCTCTTTCTCGTAATCAAAAATCCCATCAGTGATAACCCCTTCCATAGGGGCGTTGTTGTTGGGCCATTGCCAATGGAGTTTGTTCTGTGTGGTTCTGTCGAGTAGGGCGTGAATCTCATCTGCAAAGACGTTCCAGCGGCATAATTCTTGCAACAGATGGATTTTGCCGTACCACATATCCAGCCGGTCGGGAAAGAGGGCGATGCCGCGGCTGATGACATCCAGTGCGCTATCCACTCGTGCAAAGTCCCATCGTTGAGCGTAATACATATAGCCGACCACTGCGCCGGTGCTGTCGGTGAGGGTGTAAACTTCGCCTTGTACTCCGTCAGCTTCGCTGGGCGGCTCAACTGAGGATACCACGCCCGATTGGGTCTTTGACAGGTTATAGTAGTAGTTGTATTCAGCGACGTAACGCTCGGCTGTCTGCTCGTTCATATTCCTGATTTTCAGGATGGAAGCAGTCATGGCCGTGGTGTCGCCTTTATGCAAGGCATCATAAAATTGCTCATAGGGATCTTGTGCTGCCGCAAGCATTATTAGCGACATCATCCATAGGGTGGAGAATAACTTTTTCATTGTTTTGGGCATTGATTCAATGCCGCAAAAATACGAATAAATTGAAAATGGAGAATGGAAAATTGAAATTTTTTATTGAAATAGGGGGGGGCAATGCATTGATAATTAATTGTTTATAAATACCGGTGAGCTAAATGAGAAACTTTCCCATTGTTAATTGACATGCCAAAACAAGGAATCAAGGAAGAAATTAGGATGACGGTTAGGAATTGAGAATCTCTACCATTTCTGCAGGGGTGACGACAAAGGGCTTTTTGGGGAAATGTTTGGTGTTGCCGGTCACCAGGTAGGTGTCATCCTTGCTCATAGCGACTTCGTAAAATACAATGTCTTTTGAATCCGGAAAGATTTCGTCTAATATTTTGACTCTCTCGGCTTTGAGTCCGATTCTTTTGATATGACTGATGATGATGTCAATATTGCCTTTATCAAAATGAAATTTGTCGCGTAACAGGACTTTCGTATATCCGTCAAGAATATCCTCGTTAAAAACGGGTATTATTCTACCTTGCAAAACAGCCCTTAGCACTACGGCTGGATTGGAGTTCGCATCAATAGAAAGGAGTGCCGATACAACAACATTTGTATCAATAACAGCATAAAGATTACTCTTTCCCATTTCTGACTTCATTGATTATGGCGTTGATTTCATCAAGAGAAAGACCTTGCACTCCTGACTCTGCTGCTTCCGCTCTCAAAATATCGAAGGCGAGGATCGCCTGTTTTCTGCTGTCTTCAAGGGATACAGCGCGAATCTCAAAAGGAATTCTGCGCTCTCGAACCACCGCCTTGATGAACAGCGTCAAAGCTGAAGTGTTGCTGATGCCGAACTCATCGCAAAGGACATCAAATCGTTGTTTCAAATTGCTGTCCACCCGTATGGACATCGTTGTTTGTGACATATTGCTTTACAATTAATAAATTTTAAATGCAAAATTACATAAAAATTTATTACATTGTATGGCAAAATGAAAAATTATTTAAAAATGAAAATTGAAAATTGAAAACTGAAAATTGTACATGTTCATTGTACATTGAAATAACCCTACTTTCCGTACGTTATCGTCCTTACCGTTCGCGCCGACAGCTTCCCGTCGATGAACTCTTCGCAGACAGTCCAATTGCCATGCTCGTCGTACTGGTACTTAAACGTATATTGGCATTTCCAATTGTTATCATCGTTCCTTTCGCTTGAGCCGGAAGCTTGATGGCTGTCCTGCCCTCGTGCGCCTCGAACAAAGAGAACGGGATTCCCCAGAAATGTCTTCTGGATGACATTGCCCTGTGAATCGTATTCGTACAAGATGGTATGGATTGAAATTGTTTGACCATTGTCATAAAAATCATAGAGAGCCCCCAATTCGCTATAGTTGGTGATGGAGAGAACCCTCCCAACACTGTCATACTGGTATCGAGTGCCTGTTGAATCTTTAGGTTTGCTGGCCTCCCACCGCTTTGACAAAGCTGATGCTTTGGGGTAGATGGGGAGGGTGTATATGTTATTGACATAGTAATAAAGTATACTATCTATCTGATTTTCTGCGTTGTATGTGTAAGTGGTAAGATGTCGCATCCATCCATTAGAAAATGTGAAAATTGCGGTAGGACGATTGCAGGAGTCGTATTCTATGCCTTCCACATACTGCCAGAATAAGGTGTCGCTGTACATCTTTCCGGTAAGGGTCTGGTAGGCTACAGGCATCGCGTTTTTGAAGGTGTAGCGCACATCCTGTTCTGAAAATTCCAACCGGCATCCCTTCCCCTGATTTTCCATGGGATTGTACAATTTAAGAGGGTAAATTTCTCCCAATATCAGCTGGTAGCGAGCCGTCTTCATCTTTTTGATTTGTCGCACATGAATACAGTGAACTTCTTTTACGACTGTTTGGTGTAGCGTATCGAATGTGTATTGTGCCGTTTCTATCGGGTCTGCCTCCCATTGAAACATGTAAACCGATTGTTTGTGATGTGAGTGCTTTCTTGCATGACACCGAATACCCCAATCTGTATAATTGGGTATTCCGTAGTTGTATCTGACTTCTTGTATGGCGGCAATGTTCCCATTGAATACCAGCGGACACTGTTCGCTCAACAATTTACTGATGTAAGTGGGGAAATAGGAAGAGAAATCATCGTATCTATGGTAATGGAAAACATCCACATAATGGCTTTCTCCGATAATCTGTTTGGCTTCACGCTTCAGTTCCTTGTCAATCTGTGCGTTGGCAGATAGAACGAGGGACAAAAGCAATGTACAGGCGAAAAAGACTTTTGGGCTCATGGGGTATGGAATTTTACCCCGCAAAAATACAAATAAATTGAAAATGGAGAACTGAAAACTGAAAATTGTACATTGTTAATTGTACATCGTACATTAAAACTGTGTGGTAATAGGTTGCTAATTAGTTTGTTATAGGTTGATGGGAGATAAAAAGTCCAGTGTTAGATTGATTTGAAGTATGCGATAGTTTTCTCCAATCCTTCGCGCAATTGTACGGTGGGCTCCCAATGCAGTACCTCTTTGGCTTGGGTGATGATAGGCTGTCGCTGCCGCGGGTCATCTTCCACTGCCGGCAGGTGGACGATACGTGACGAACTCCCCGTGAGTTCAATGACCAGTTCCGCTAATTGGTTGATGGTAAACTCGTTGGGATTGCCAATATTGATGGGACCTGTAAATCCATTTTCCGAATCCATCATGCGCACCATCGCCTCAATCAGGTCGGTGCAGTAGCAAAAACTACGCGACTGTTCGCCGTTACCGTAAATGGTGATGTCCTCGCCTTTCAAGGCTTGGATGATGAAATTCGACACCACCCTTCCGTCGTTGGGATGCATACGGGGACCGTAGGTATTGAAAATTCTTACTACCTTGATATCCACATTGTTCTGACGGTGATAGTCGAAGAAAAGAGTCTCGGCACAGCGTTTTCCCTCGTCGTAGCATGAGCGGATTCCGATGGGATTGACGTTGCCCCAGTAGCTTTCGGGCTGCGGGTGCACATCGGGGTCGCCATATACTTCGCTGGTGGAGGCCTGCAGGATGCGGGCATGGATGCGCTTGGCAAGTCCTAACATGTTGATGGCCCCCATCACTGATGTTTTGATGGTTTTGATGGGGTTGTATTGGTAATGCACCGGAGATGCGGGACAGGCAAGGTTGTAAATCTGATCCACCTCGATAAAGAACGGGGCGGTGACATCGTGCCGGATTACCTCGAAGTAGGGGTTGCCCATCAGATGGAGGATGTTGCGCTTGTTGCCGGTAAAATAGTTGTCAAGGCAGATGACCTCATGTCCGTCGTTGAGCAGGCGCTCGCAAAGATGTGACCCAAGAAAACCGGCGCCACCGGTGACGAGAATTTTTTTCATGTTACCAATCTTCTTTAGAGAATTATTTTTGGGGAATGACAGGGGCGCTACCCACCGGGAAATAGTCGATGCCATGCTGCCGCATCTCCTCTCGGTTGTATATGTTGCGCCCATCGAAGATGACGGCTCGCTTCATCGACTGTGTGAGCTTGTCGAAGTCGAGCACTCGGAATTCCGACCATTCGGTCACGAGCAGGAGGGCATCGGCATTGGCGAAAGTCTCGCTGGCATTGTTGCAGTAGGTGATACTGTCTCCGATACGGCGGCGGCATTCGTAGATGGCCACCGGATCGTAGGCTTGAACACGGCAGCCAGCTTTCAGCAGAAGGTCAATCAATACCAGTGCAGGAGCCTCGCGCATATCGTCGGTATTAGGCTTAAAGGCCAATCCCAGCATGGCAATGGTCTTACCTTGCAAATTACCGTGATAATACTCTTTTAACTTTCTGAATAATAAAGATTTCTGTCGTTCATTGATGCTCTCTACCGACTTGAGGATGTCGAGCGAGCAGCCATTTTCCTCGCCCGTATGGATGAGGGCTTTCACATCTTTCGGGAAGCAGGAGCCGCCGTAGCCGATACCGGCATACAGGAACTTGCCGCCGATACGGCTGTCGGAGCCGATGCCACGGCGCACCATGTTCACGTCAGCGCCCACCGCCTCGCAGAGGTTGGCAATGTCGTTCATGAAACTGATGCGGGTGGCCAGCATGGCGTTGGCCGTGTATTTGATCATCTCTGCGGAGCAAATGTCGGTGAAGATGATGGGATGCCCGTTGAGTACAAAGGGTTTGTAGATTTTCTCCATGATGTCGTGGGCGCGCTGGGAGTCAACACCCACCACGATACGGTCGGGACGCATGAAGTCGCTGATGGCGTCGCCCTCCTTCAGAAATTCGGGGTTAGAGGCCACGTCGAAGGGAATGTCCATGCCGCGCAGGTCGAGTTCTTCCTGGACAGCTGTCCTTACCTTTTGGGCAGTTCCCACCGGTACGGTGCTCTTTGTTACCAGCACCAGATGTTGCTGCATGGTGCGGCCCACCGTGTGCGCCACTTCCAGCACATAGCTCAAGTCGGCACTGCCATCCTCGTCGGGCGGGGTGCCCACAGCGGAGAAAACTACGTCAACATCCGCAATCACCGACTCCAACGAAGTGGTGAAGGTGAGACGTTTGGCACGGATGTTGTTGCGCAGCAAGTCTTCAAGTCCGGGTTCGTATATCGGACAGCCTCCGTTTTGTAAAGTGTTGATCTTTTGTTCGTTAATATCAACACAAACCACATCGAATCCCACTTCAGAGAGGCAGGTTCCCGTAACTAAACCGACATAGCCGGTTCCTACAATGGCAATCTTCATGTTCTGATAATTTTATGGTGCAAAATTACTCAAAAAAGTGAAATAAATGTTTTATTTTTGCAAATCAAAAATTCTAAAGCTATGGCTGAATATAAAAGACTGACAAGAAGCCGTACCAACCGTAAAATTGCTGGCGTTTGCGGTGGTATCGCCCAATACTTGAACGTGGATCCTACTGTGGTGAGGATTATTTTCCTGGTGCTTTTGTTGATGGGTGGCGGTGGCGGTCTGATCTATCTGATCGTGTGGTTGTGCGCCCCTGAAGAGTAGTGTGGATTTCTCCTGCTTCCCATGGAGGTGGGATTCCCGTGTGCCTTAGTGATCACAAGGCGGCAAGGTAATTACTGCCTGTCGTATCATCACCAGTCTTTTTAATAATTTTTCTAATTGGTTAAGCGGTAACATGTTGGATCCGTCTGACAGGGCTTTTGTGGGGTCTGGATGGGTTTCGAGGAAGAGCCCATCGAAGCCGACGGCCACGCCGGCCCGTGCGATGGTCTCGATGAGTTCGGGATGCCCGCCGGTGACCCCGGCCGGCTGGTTGGGCTGCTGCAGCGAGTGGGTGCAGTCGAGCACCACCGGGCACTGATTTTCCTGCATGGCCTTCACCCCACGGAAGTCCACCACCAGGTCCTGATAGCCGAAGGTGGTGCCGCGCTCGGTAAGCATCACCTGCGGGTTGCCGGCGTCGCGCACCTTCTCCACGGCAAAGCGCATCGCCTCGGGCGACAAAAACTGGCCCTTCTTGATGTTGACGATTTTGCCTGTCTGCGCCGCCGCCACCAGCAGCGAGGTCTGTCGGCACAGGAACGCCGGAATCTGGATGATGTCGGCCACCTCGGCGGCCAAGGCTGCCTCCTCCTCGGTGTGGATGTCGGTGACGATGGGAATACCCAGCTGTTTTTTCACATCAGCAAGGATATTCAGCGCGGCCTCGTCGCCGATGCCGGTGAAGGATCGAAGCGAGGAACGGTTGGCCTTGCGGTACGAGGCTTTGAAAAAGAAGGGGATTTCCAACCGCTGGCACACGGCCGCGGCGTGTTCGGCCACGGCAAAAGTGACATCGCGGCTCTCCACCACGCAGGGACCGGCAATCAGAAAGAAGTTGCCACTAGGGTGTATCAGTGAGGGGTAGGGGATCATGGTTGAATATTGTAGGGGCGATGAACACATCGCCCCTCTATTTTATAAAATGAATATGTGGAGAGCAAAAGCCCTCCACTGAATTGATTAAGCTTGTACGAGGTAGTCAACAAACAAGGCGGGAGTGTGAACGTGTTCGGGTTTGATGTCGCCCACGGGCACGATCTCCTTGGCCTCTGCGATGACGAGGTCAGCGGCGGTGGCCATCATGGGGTTGAAGTTGTTGGTGGTGCCGCGATACACGAGGTTACCGCTTTCGTCGGCCAGCGATGCGCCGATGAGGGCGATGTCGGCGTGGAGGGGTTTCTCCAGCAGGTATTCCTTGCCGTCAACGGTCACTTTCTCCTTGCCCTCTTCCATGATGGTGCCGAGGCCAGTGGGGGTGAGCACGCCGCCGAGGCCTGCGCCACCTGCGCGGATTTTTTCAGCTAATGAGCCTTGGGGAACGAATTGAATCTCTAAAGTCTTGTTGTTGAGGCCTTCGATGGCTTTCGGGTTGGTGCCGATGTGGGAGGCGATGAGCTTTTTCACCTTGCCGGCGGCAATCAGCAGACCGCAGCCCAGCTCTTTGCCCTTGCTGGTCTCCTTGTCGGGATAACCGGCGTCGTTGCAGATGATGGTGAGATCCTTGGCAGGGCCTTCCGCAATCGCTTCAATAACTCTGTTGGGTGAACCGGCAGCCAGAAAACCGCCTACCATAATGGTCATGCCGTCTTTTACCATGGCGGCAGCCTCTTTTGCAGTAATCGCTTTCTTCATTGTGCTATAATTTTATATTGTTATTTGTTTAATTGCTTTGTCAAAAATCTGCCTTGCAAATTTTAGGCTGCAAATTTACATTATTTTTCCCAATTCACCCATCATCACTCCAAAACTTTTGTAATTATTTTTCATCGCTCAATTGATTGGAAAAAAATGTGTACCTTTGCAAACTTTTTCGTGTTGAATTTGTTGACAAAAAGATATTAACCTTAATTTCAAAACTATGTATTGGATTATTTTCGGAGTATTTATGGTGGCGAGCCTCATCGTGCAGGCTGTTTTAAAATCTAAAGTCCGCAAATACTCAAAGGAGGAACTCCCTTCAGGTCTCACTGGCCGTGAAATCGCGGAAAGGATGTTGCACGAGCACGGCATCTATGACGTACAGGTGACGTGCATTGCTGGACAGCTCACCGACCATTACAATCCGACCAACAAGACCCTGAATTTGAGTGAAGGGGTGTATAATGGTAGCAATGTGGCCGCTGCCGCAGTGGCCGCCCATGAGTGCGGGCATGCCGTGCAGCATCAGGAAGCCTATCATTGGCTTGGCTTCCGCACAGCTATGGTGCCCCTTGCCAACATAGGAGGCACGCTTTCAACGTGGCTCATTCTGGGCGGTTTGCTGATGCTTTCGTTCATGGAAGGTGCTGCTGGCTACTGGGTAGCCGTGGCTGGTGTGGTACTGTATGCTTTCACCACTATCTTCACTTTCGTGACTCTTCCGGTGGAGTACAATGCTTCCGCACGTGCGCTCAATTGGCTAGAAACCAGTGGGTTGGTGAGTTATTCTATGCACGATGATGCGAAAGACGCCCTTCGTTGGGCTGCCCGCACCTATGTGGTCGCAGCTCTGGCATCTTTGGCTACGTTGCTCTATTACATTTATATTCTTCGTGATTAGTAGGACAAGAGGTCCCTATAAATGCCCTGTTAATGAGAGAATTATTTTTTTTCGAATTAACAGGGCTTTTTTGTGCGAAATTCATAAAAATTGTGTAGTTTTGCAGTTGATGAAAAGGGTAGTTTTGTCACTGGGTAGCAATATTTCCAGCCGCCGCTTATACATTGAAAAAGCGACAGTTGCGGTAGAGCAGCGTATCGGTTCTGTTGTGAGACAATCGTCCGTGCGTGAGTCTTTGTCGTGGGGGTTTACTTCCCACCCGTTTCTCAACCAAGTGTTGGAGGTGCAAACGTCCCTATCGCCAGAAGAAGTGCTGGAGGCAACACAGCAGATTGAAATCGATTTGGGTCGTAATGAAAAGACAGGTTGCGACGCGCAGGGGCATCCCGTTTATCATGACCGCACCATCGACATCGACCTGCTATGGTACGAGGGCGAACGTAGGGAAGGGGAGAAGCTCATCCTGCCGCATCCCCATATTGCAGAACGTGAGTTTATATTGGTTCTTCTTATAGAAATATATGGTAATCAGTTGATTGCACCATTTGAAAAAAGTTTTCAAGAAATGCTTTCTGACATTAAAAATTGATGAATAATTGAAGATATGAAATATAATTACATCACCATCGAAGGCTGTATTGGGGCGGGGAAGACCACCCTCGCCGAAAAGCTATCCGCTGAGCTCAACGCCCAGCTGGTGCTCGAACGCTTTGTGGATAACCCCTTCCTTGCCAAGTTCTACAAAGAGCCTGAACATTACGCCTTCCCGCTCGAAATGTCGTTCCTCACCGATCGCTACCAGCAGCTCAAAACCCTGCTATCCAAGCGTGACCTCTTCACCGACCTCGTCATCTCCGACTATTTCATCGACAAATGTTATATCTTCGCTAAAAACAACCTCCAAGGCGATGAGTACAATCTTTATATTAAGGTTTACGACATCATTTCTGCCTATCTTCCCAAACCCGACATTATCTTCTATCTTCATAACGACGTCGATCATTTGCTGAAAAACATCGCACACCGTGGCCGTGACTTTGAGCAGGAAATTAGTCCTGATTATCTGCAAGATATACAAGGTTCGTACATGAATTATCTCAACCATATCACCAATATGCCTGTCGTGATAGTGGATACCCACGAGCTGGATTTTGTACAGCATCCCGAACATTATGAATACCTGAAATCATTGTTAGACAGGGATTTCAAAAACGGCATCACTACTGTCATACCCCAAGAAGATCCAGTATTTAGTTAATAGTTAATAGTTAATAATTAATAATTAATAATCATCAACTACTAATCTCTCAAATCTTTCAAATCCTCAAATCTTCCCCCTCATGCAAAAAATCATCACCATCCTGATCGTAGCTCTCTCCTTCCTCCCGTCCGCATTCCAGGCACAGGGGTTGGTGCGTCCTGCGAATGGACAGTGTATAGCCATTCCCTCTTGCGATAAAATTGACTCGTTGGTGCAGTTGGCGCTTACGAAGAATGGCAAGCCGTACGTGCGTGCGGGCAGCGGTCCCAACTCGTTCGACTGTAGCGGTTTCACGATGTGGGTGTATAAGCAGTTCGGTGTGGACTTGCCGCATGGTTCGGTCACACAATTTCAGGTGGGTAAAAAGGTGGAGCGTAAGGACATCCGTCCGGGTGATCTCGTTTTCTTTTACCGGAGTCATTGTGTGGGGCATGTGGGCCTTGTAACAGAGGTGGATACAGCTGGTAATGTTACCTTCATCCATGCTTCCACATACAAGACAGGGGTGAAGATTGACAAGTTGGAAAGTAGTTGGTATGGCAAGAGCTTTTGCGGCACGCGCCGTATCTTTGAGTGCGAAGACGATACGGCCTCACGTGTGCCGGTGGTTTTTACACCCGAGCCTTCCGTAGTGGAAGTTGATACAGTGGTCGCTCCTGCTTCCGCCCCCCAGCCTGATACCACCTTTGTGACGCATCGGGTGCAGAAAGGTGAGACGCTGTATGCCATCTCCCAAAAATACGGCGTTACGGTGAATGAAATACAGAGTTGGAATAACCTGCCGTCGCCCGACAAGCTCAGTATAGGGCAGAGTTTGAAGATTTATAAGAGCGGTGCTGCGGCAGCAACAGCATCGTCAACGCCGACTCCACCACCTGCACCCAAGCCTGTGTATCACAAAATTAAGGCTGGTGAAACGCTAGGTTCCATCGCGGCCAAGTATCACACCACGGTATCTAAGTTGCAGAAACTTAATAAAATGGGAAATTCTACTTTCTTGCGTGAGGGCAAAACGCTGCGAGTGAAGTGATGTGATCCCCTAACAAAAAAAGGATGGCCATTTGGTCATCCTTTTTTTGTTGCCATCGCGCTCGCGATTATTTCTTGTCGCGGATGCAACGAACCGACATGCGGAAGTCGCAGTTTACCGTGCCTACTGTGGCAATGGCATCTTTAGCGTTGTAGTTGATGGTAAGACAATACCCGCGGCAAATCTTGAGCTCGGTGTCTTTGCTGACACAAAGCTTGTCGGCGGGGAGCTCATTCCATTTTTGAATGTCTTCCACGGTAATACCATAGGTCTTGGCAATGTTTTTCAAACTGTCGGTGTCTTTCTCTACTTTGTATTTCACAAGGTCTGAACTCCAGATATTGGCATTGTAGGATTTTCCATAAACCTTACCTTTGCTGGTAGTATCGGCTTTGTCTTTGAAATAGTAACCGCATGGAAGAGCGTTGAATTGGGTGCGGCCAAAGTGCTCGGATTCGGTCAACTCACCCTTCTCCCAGGCATCTTTGTTGCCGGCCAGTTCAGCTCCGCTTTCAAAGCCAGCAGCCGTTATCAGTTCGTTCAGTTCGTCCTTGGTGGGCAGGCGCCAACCTTCTGGACAGAGCTGCTGGGCAGCTTCCCAATTGTATAGGTAAGCACCGTCAGCCACCGTGTAGTTGGTGTCAAGAGCTAACGTGTCCCCATTCGCATTCGTGATGACAGCCATATTTTCGGCCATCCATACCTGCTTGTCAATTTGTACGGTTTTGATGTCACCGTCCGTGCCGGGCTTGCCCTCTGCGCCGGGAGTCTTGTCAGCGCAGCTGAAAAACAGCACGGAGAGCAGTGTCATATTCAAACCTAAAAATAATTTCTTCATTCTATTTGGTTGCGCTGTTATCGCATTGCGCTCGTCGGTGTTAAGGTTTTCAGATGATTGAGTTACTGCTATTTGGTGATCTTTTCCAACCATTTTACCATGCCGAGCATCACGCCCATCGAAAGGAGGCAGAAACCAGCAAACACGGCCCAGCACATCCACTGGTTCGGGAAGGTGTTAAGCATGGTGACACCTAATGCGATGAACAGGTTGCCGATAGCGGTTGCCGAAAGCCACAATCCCTGACAGATACCTTGCAGATGCTTCGGAGCCACCTTCGACACGAACGAAAGTCCGAGCGGGGAGATGAACAGCTCTGCCACGGTCAGGAAGAAGTAGGTGAGAATCAGCACCACAGGACTTGCTTTCATGGATGTTTTGACCGCATCGGCAAGACCTTTGAACTCAGTACCTGACGGATAGCTGTGCTTCAAGGCAATGATGGTGAGGAAGATGTATGCGCATCCGGCAATGAACATACCAATGGCGATCTTCTTGGGTGTTGAGACCTCTTTGCCACGGCGAGCCAGCGCTGCGAACAGGATCATGATGATAGGAGTGAGCACAATCACGAAGAACGGGTTGATGCACTGCCAGATTTCCGGCGGAACAGCCTTGGTGGCCACGAAGTCACGGGCGAACACCGACAGCGACTGACCATTCTGGTGGAAGGAGAACCAGAAGAAAACAGCCACACCGAGAACGGCGAACAGAGCGTACATTCTCTGCTTGATCTCCTTGGCGTTGGCAGCTCTCTCTTCCGGAGTGTAGTCGGCCACCTCTTTCTTCTCTTTCTTCACAGGATTCGGCAGACGGTTCTTCACTGCGAAGAAAATGAGCAGTGAAATCACCATGGCGGTTACAGAGGCGATGAAAGAGAAGTGTACACCTTGGTTGAAAATATGAAGATAATTTTCGCAGAAGCTGGCATCTACAATGCCGGTATGTCCAACATCAGTGGATAACTTGGTGAGGTTGTCCATATCGGTCACACTCATCGCATCAGGATTCTCCATGAATTCATGGCAAAGGCGCGGGAAATCGGAGTTGTAGGATAAGTCATGGACTTTCAGCCACATGCTGCGGAGTACGGGAGCCACAAACGGAGCAATCACACCGCCGATGTTGATGAACACGTAGAAAATCTGGAAACCGCTGTCGCGTTTCGACTTGGCGTTGGCCAGCGCTTCAGGACCTTCCTTGGCAGCTTCAGCCTCGAAGTTGTCGTACATCTGACCCACGATGGCTTGCAAGTTGCCTTTGAACAGACCATTACCTGCGGCAATCAGCAACAGGGAGAAGCAGGTGAATACTAGCACCCAAGAGAAACCGTTGCCGGCAAATACGGGAACAGAGAGCAGAGCATAGCCGATGGCCATCACCAACAGACCCGAAATGATGGTGCCTTTGTACTTCTGAGTCCTGTCGGCAATAATACCGCCCGGAAGACTGAGCACATAAATGAGGAAGTAAAAGACTGCGTAAATCCAGCCGGCAGCGTCATCGCTGATACCGAATTTGGAGCAGAGAAAAAGGAGCAGTACGGCATTCATGATGTAATAGCCGAAGCGCTCGCCCATGTTACTCAATGCGGCGGCCACCAGTCCTTTCGGGTGCTCTTTCTTGGCTTTCACAATGTAGAAAACCAAAAAGGGAATCACGACGATCAAAATGACGCACAAGATGACCAAGGACGCATTTGTTTCCCATAAGTGTTTCATAAATGTTTAAATTTTAGTGAATAATAAATGAATTGTAAATTTGCTATTTTAAGTCGCAAAAATACAAAAAAATCAAATTTGAAACGTATTTTTCTTGCAGAAATTCTAAAGATATACCGCACCGCCAATATTGTCGCGCACAGCCCCCGTCACATCCGCCAAACAGTTGCACTCGCCGCACAGGCGCAACAGTCCCAAAAAGGCGAAGATGATGGCCTCTTTGAAATCCACGGTCGCCTCATCGGGAATCACCACCATGGTGTTCGACGCATGCCACCGGATGCGGTCCATCAGGTAGCTGTTCTTCGCCCCACCACCGGTTACTAATACAGATGCTATCTGGTTTTCATTCAGTATTTTACCGATCTGTACGGCAATATGCTCCACCGAAGTTCGAAGCAGGTCCTGAGGCATCGCACCCTCACCATCGAGCAGCGGCACCACCTCGCGGTCGAACCACTCCTTGCCCAGCGATTTCGCCCCGCATTGCGCATAATAGGGCAGCGCGTTGAGCGCATCTGTCAGAGCATCCACTAAGTAACCGTCGCGCGCATAGATGCCGTTCGGGTCGTACGACTTCCCGAGGCGCGCCGCCAAGGTGTTCAGCAGCATGTTGCACGGCGCAATGTCGAAAGCCACCCGCCGACCGCCACTGTCGAACGAGATGTTGCAGAAACCGCCCAAATTCAGACAGGCCGCATAGCCGCCAAACAGCAGTTGGTCGCCAATCGGCACCAGCGGCGCGCCCTGCCCGCCCAACGCCACATCCGTCGTGCGGAAGTCGCAAACCGTCGGAATGCCCGTCACCGCCGCAATCACCGCCCCGCTGCCGATCTGCAACGTGATGCCCCGCTCCGGCTGGTGAAATACCGTCTGTCCGTGCGATGCGATAAAGTCGGGTCTTACCCCCACCTCCTGCAAAAACGCGTTCACCTGCTGGCCGATGTGCGCCGCAAAATCACGGTCCAACTCCACCAAGCCGAGACCGTCAAGTTGGTCGGCCTCTTTTAATCTTTGTCGGAATGAAATATCGTAATCTGTTGTTTTACAACTGATTATTTTGTATTTCCATTGATTGTCATCATTGGAAAATTGGCATAAGGCCATGTCCAAACCGTCTAACGAGGTGCCCGACATGAGGCCGAGACCGATGGGGGAGGGGGAGAGAAGGTTATTCATAAAGGGGATTTTTCGGGGTGATTATTCTGTGGTGGGGAGTAGGGTAGGGGTGATGGCGTTTTCCACGCGGAAGTCGCCGACACGGGTGCGTCGCAAGGCCGTGAGGTGTGCGCCGCTCTCCAAGGCCAAGCCGAAGTCGCGGGCAATGGAGCGGATGTAAGTTCCTTTGGAACAGACAATTCTGAAATCCACATCAGGAAGTTCGCAGCGGGTGATTTCAAATTCCGAGATGGTGATGGTGCGCGGAGTGATTTCCACATCCTCGCCCTGCCGAGCGTAGGAGAACGCCCTTCGGCCGGCGATGCGGATGGCCGAGAACTGCGGGGGCACCTGCTGCTGCTCCCCGATGAACGATGACGCTGCTGCCCGTACCATCTCTTCTGTGATATGCTCTGTGGGATAGTGGCCGTCCACCTCCTTCTCCATGTCGTAGCTCGGAGTGGTCTCGCCCAGCCGAATCGTGCCGGTGTACTCCTTCTCCCTCGACTGGAACTGCTCAATTTGTTTGGTGTATTTCCCTGTGCATACGATCATTACGCCTGTCGCCAACGGGTCAAGCGTGCCGGCATGCCCCACCTTCACCTTCTTGCCGAAATGATGCTTCATGCCCCATTTCACCTTCGACACGAGATCGAATGAGGTG
Organism: Bacteroidales bacterium; assembly: GCA_045130235.1. Taxonomy (GTDB): domain Bacteria; phylum Bacteroidota; class Bacteroidia; order Bacteroidales; family WCHB1-69; genus UBA1756. Next base: position 9,999 of record JBGUPJ010000009.1, on the reverse strand, counting down.
CATTGGTATGGCTTGTCGAAAACAAACACGTTGTCTTCTTGCTGGTAGATGTTTTCGTCAATGGTGAATCGGGCGGAGTGGATGATTTTCATTGTGGATGTTCGTAGTTGAAATCGGCGGCAAAGTTACGCAAAATTACTGATAAAAGGCAACAAAAAAAGAGGGCCGGATTTCCAGCCCTCTTTTGGGAATGCAATGTGTTCAACAAGCCTACCTGGTGATGACCAGCTTCCTGGTCACCGTGGAGCCGTTGACACGGAGGTTGACGAAGTAAATGCCGTCGGCCCACTGCGACACGTTGATCCGGAGGTCTCCGGATGCGTCGGCTGTGGTCGAGAGGACGACCTTGCCGCTCATGTCAGTGACGGTGCAGGCGGCATTCTCCAGCGACGTGCGGACGGTGACGATGTCGCGCGCGGGGTTCGGGAAGATGACGAGGGCGCTGCCGGCCGCCATGTCGTCGATGCCGGTGGCGCCGTTAGGTGCGGGTGTCGGCTCGGTGACAGGGCCATTGCCTCCGTCCACGGTGAAGGTGACGGTGGCCGTCGCCAGGGCCACGCCCTCCTCGCTGCCCTCACCGCCGATCATGAGCATCTGTCCCTGTGAGAAGTACGGGGCGTAGAGCTCGTCGCCGCCCTCGCGGGTCATCAGGGTGAAGGTGATGACGTAAGTGCCGGGCTGGGTGAAGGTGTGGGAGATGCGGTTGGCGCGTCCGTTGAGGAAGTGGAAGTAGAAGTAGTCGTGGAAGACATCGGTGGTGAGGAAGGTGTTGGCGGGGATGGAACCCGTGCCGAACGACACGTTCTGCCCGAAGATGTATCCGTTGTGCTCCGTTCCGATGTAGAGGTCGCCGCCGCACTCATAGTCGATGAAGTTGACCGGGACGCCGTTCTTGGTCAGCGTGTAGGCGATGGCCACCTCGGTCTCTAGGTCATACTGATTGGCGAACGCCGTGAGCTCGAAAGTGGCCTCGTCCACCTGTGAGGTGGTGAGGAAGGCGTCGCCACTGTTGTCGTCATTGACGGTGAGATGCAGGGTCACGACGCTGTCGCAGCCGGCGGTGGTCGCCAGGGTGACGGTGAAGTCGCCGCTCTGGGTCCCCGTGCCGAAAACGGTGCCGGCATAGGTGAAGGGCAGGTCAGTCACGTCAATGGTGACAGCGTCCTCCGTCTGGTACGACAGGTTGACGGTGAGGAAGAGGGTGTCCACCTGCTCGCAACCATTGTTGTCCTCATGACGGTAGAGGTAGGTGCCGGAGGCGGCGTAGGTCCCGCCGTCCAGATCCCAGATGAACTCGTCGCAGGCGGTCTCGGTGAAGGAGAGGTTCTGCGGGTGGTTAACGGTGAGGTAGAGGGTGTCCACCTGTTCGCAACCGTTGTTGTCCTCATGGGGATAGAGATAGGTGCCGGATGAGGTGTAGGTCTCACCGTTCAGGTTCCAGAGGAACTCACCGCAGGCGGTCTCGGTGAAGGAGAGGCCCTGCGGGTGATTGATGGTGAGGTGGAGGGTGTCGACTTGTTCGCAACCGTTGATGTCCTCATGACGGTAGAAATAGGTGTCGGAGGATGTGTAGGTCTCACCATTCAGCTCCCAGATGAACTCACCGCAGGCGGTCTCGGTGTAGGACTGACCCTGCGGGTGGTTGACGGTGAGGAAGAGGGTGTCGACCTGCTCGCAACCGTTGTTGTCCTCATGACGGTAGAAATAGGTGCCGGATGAGGTGTAGGGCTCGCCGTTTAGATTCCAGACGAACTCGTTGCAGGCGGTCTCGGTGAAGGAGAGTCCCTGCGGGTGGTTGACGGTGAGGGTCATCACCACGGTGGAGTCGCAGCCGAGTAAGGTGCGCAGGGTGGCGGTCTCCGTGCCAGCCCCCTCAAAGAGGACGCCGTTCCAAGTGAACGGGAGCTCGGCGGCGCAGATTGCGCTGTCGGCCTGTATGCTGTTGTCGCCTGTGTAGGAGGTCCCTACGGTGAGCGTCAGGTGGCAGACGGTGTCATAGACGCCGTTGGGCGAGGAGGCATGCAGGTCGGTGGTGGCGTTGTCGGTGAAGACGGTACCCATGATCGTGACGGGCAGGTCGCCATCGCATACCACGGTGTCGAGGGTGATCTCGGTGGGCTCGGCCGCCGGGATGATGAAGATGATGGCCGTGGAGTCGAGCACGCGGCCGGTACTTATACCGCCGCCGCCGCCCACGAGGCTGTCATTCGCGCCGTAGGTGAAGGGGTAGTCCTCGCCGCCGGTGCGTTCCGTCAGGCGCAGCACCACCTTGTACTCGCCGGGCTGCTGCCAGTTGGCTGTCAGCTGGCTGTTGGCCTGGGCGAAGAAGCCGAGGTTGAAGAAGCCGTACTGGTAGTAGATGATGCGGAAGGTGGCGGAGGGGATGCTGCCGGTAGCGGCCGATAGGTTACGGCCGACCATGGTGTGCAGGGTTTCGTAGTATGTCGCGAAATGAACCGTTCCGAACCCGTTGAGGGTGGGTAGCAGCTCGCCGTCGCGATACACCTCGTAATCCAAAGCCACTTTCGTCTCGTTGTCCAGACCTCCGTTCTCGATGCCGATGTTGAAGGAGCTGGTGGCGCCGATGGCCGGCACGAAGTCGGTAGCGTCCACCACGATGAGGCCTTCGCCTTCGGGTGAGTCAGGAACCTCAGGCTCATCCTCGCCGCTGGCGGCGTTCACGTACATGACGAGGGTGTCGGTGGCCACCACGAGGGTGGTGCGGCTGCCCGCGCCGCCGATCACCACGCCGGGTGCAGCCTGGTAGGCGTAGTCCATGCCGCCCTCACGGTTCACGATGCGGAAGATGAGCCTGTACTCGCCGGGCTCGTCCCACGTGGCCGCCACGATGTTGGGAGCGGTGGAGAGGAAGTTGAGGTAGAAATAGTCGTAACTGTAATTGTACATGTTGAAGGTGTGACGCGGGATCTCACCCGTTCCGGTATGAACATCGCGGCCGAACTGGATGCCCAGGTCGGGAATCCGCGTGGCGATGTTCAAGGTACCGTAGTTGTCTGGGTTGACGGGCTCGCCGTCCTTCAGGAGTTCAAACTCGATGGCCACCTTGGCGGAGGTCTGCGAGCAGTCGGTCCTGCCGAACACTGTGGTGGACATCTGCTCTCCGGTGGAGGCGATCAGTACCGGGTCGGTGACGGTCAGGTAGGGCTCTCCCTGTGTGATGGCAAGATAATACACAACGCTGTCGCAGGGCTCCCCGACGGTGTAGGGGATGCCCACGGTGTCGCGCACCGCCGAGGTGTAGGTGCGGCCGGTCAGATCCCAATAGAAGGAATCACCCTCGCCGCAGAGCCCGTAATGGACATGCTCCTCCCTGGTCTCACGGATGTTGAGCGTCAGGGTCACGATGCTGTCGCAACCGTTGGGCTTCGGGAAGACCACCACATGGACACCGGCGGTTTCCAGCAGGGTGTCGGTGGTGCCGTCGCTGTAGGAGTAGGGGAGGTCACCGGCGCAAATAGTAATCTCCGCGGTGCCGGTCACATTCCGGATGACAACCTCCACGGTCGCCGTGTCATGGCATCCGAAGCCGTCGGTGGCGATGACCGTATAGAGGTGCGTGCCCAAGCCGGGTTGTACGGAGGTGACCACACTGCCCTCTGTCTCCACGAGGCCGCCATCGGCGTCGCTGCTCCAGACGAAGGAGACGTCCTCCAGCGCGCTGGTGGCCGTCAGTGTGGTGCCGATGCCCGGACAGCTTGTCGCTGAGGAGGCGCCGGCCTCCAACATGATGCCCGGATGCACGCTCAAGGTGACGGTGTCGGAGGTGGAGACGCCACAGGCATTCTCGGCCAAATAGAAAATCTTCGCGCCGTCCCAGCTGTCGTCAGCCTCCTGCGGGAAGGTGACGGCCACTGGGCCGTTGCCCGTCACTAGGCGCCATCCTTCCGTGGTGATGGCGGCCATGTTGCCGTTCACCTGCGGGATGTCAGGATCTAACTCGGTGCCGTAGCACAGGGTGGGGATGGCTGTCAGATTGCCCACTGTCGGCATGTCGCGCACCTCTACCGGAACGGTGTTGGTGACATCGCTACCGCAGTCGCTCTGGATGTATCCCCTTACATAATATTGTCCGATAGTCGGGAAGCCTTCCTCGAGGTCCAGCTCCTCATAGTCGCCGTCGGGTTCGGAGGAGTACTCCCACCCGGTGGACAGGTCCTCAGTGCCGCCGTCCAAGTATTCGGGCAGCTCGGCCTCGACCTCCGTGTTGATGCAGAACACCTCGCCAAGCGAGATGTCGCCGGTGAATCGCGGCGCGCCCGTCACCTCCACCGTCACGGGGTTCGACACTGTCGTGCCGCAACGGTTGGTGACGCTGAGGGTGAGCGAGTAGCCGTTCCCATAAGTGAGGGCAAAGTTGTCGGTGACTGGCTCCGGCTGGGCGTCGTTCACAGATACCAGCCATGCCAGCGTTGTCTCATCATCCTGACTGTTGTACCGGATCTCCGGTGTCAGCTCGGTAAGGAAGTCCTCGTTGAGGGTGGTTCCCGTGCACAGCGCGTCGGGGTCGCTGATGGGCGCCACCCACGGGAGGCTGTCCACAGCCAGCTGTATAGGCTCGGTCTCCACGGTGCCGCAGCTGTTGGTCACGCGGTAGCGGATATACATGCCGTTCATGTCGTGGGTCGCCGTCTGGGTGTTCAGCGGCTCGTACACCTCACCATCGGGTGAGATGACCCATCCTGCGAACTCGACCGTCTGGTCATCGCTGTAGAAATGGATCTCGGGTGCGGTGAGGCTGAGGGCGTCGCCGTGGCAGAGAGTGCCGGTGCTGGTGACGGGTCCGATGGTGACGGGACCGTTCACGCTGATGGCTTTGCTCGTCGCCGCTGTCGTGCCGCAGTTCTCACTGCTGATGCGCACGTAGTAGGTGGTGCTCTCTTGCGGGCTCACACGCACGGAGTCAAGTTCGCCAATCAGGTTGTCGGCGGTGATGCTACCCTCGAACCACTCGTAAGAGGCGTTGTCGCCCAGCGAACCGTCGGCACGCAGCAGTACCGACTCGCCGTTACAGATGACGTCGGTGTCGGCGGTGATGGCTGTGGGCGCTGTTGAGGGCGCGTCAGCCGTGACGGTCACGGGTGTGCGCTCGGCCGACACACAGCCGTACTCGAGCTCGCCTTCCACGGTGTAGTGGATGTCGCCGCAGAAGCTGCGGTCGCTCACCACCAGCTGTGAGGTCGGGAATCCCGACTGCACCGCCGAGTTGTACTGGAAGCCGTATCCCGAGTAGACGGTCAGGAACTGGTTGTCGCACAGCAGTACGCCGGCTACCATGCCGGGACGGCTGTTGTAGTAGAAGCTGAAGTTGGCGTTGAGGAACAGTGACACGCGGTCGCCGGGGTTGAGAGTGAGCGGCTGGTCGAGGTGCAGGGTCGTGGGCTGTCCGCCGATGGCGTCGTCGCAGGTGGCGGTCAGCTCGGTCCATGCGCTCTCATCCATCGTGTGTCCCTCGCAGCTGCCGTCTCGATAGTAGAGATGCACCTGCTGGTTGCCGCCCACCTCGTAGGTGTTGGTGTGCGGAAGGATGGTGAGGGAGTCCAGCGCGATCTCGGTGTTCCCGACCTCCAGGTCAAGGTAAACGCCGTTGCCGTAATAGACGCCGGTGGAGGTGGGTGCGGACAGGGTCATCGGGCCGTTGTAGGAGAGCAGGTTCGTGGCGGCCGCTGCGTAGAAGGTGGCGGACGCGTTCACCACGGGAGCCCATTCGTCTCCATTGGCGGTGGTGTCAATGAGTGTGCCGCCCTGCTCCTGATCGTACCACAGAATGCCGGGAATCTCCTCCAAGATGGTTCCCTCCGCTATCACGCTGATGGAGCCTCCTTCACAAATCTCAAAGTAATCCTCTGACACCAGCGGGGCGTCAATCGGCAGAATGTGCACTGAGACCGACGGGGTGTTGGTGGAGGCGCAGAGATAGGTGTCCTCATCAATCTCGACGGCGTACTCGCGCAGGTAGTAGGTGCTGTCGCGCAGCTGTTGCGGCAAGTAGCCGACGAAGCCTTCAGCCACCTCTTGTGTGCAGGCATTGTCGGAGTACCAGACATAGGTGTGGTTGGGATTGGGGTTCCCCTGCGGGGTGAGGGAGACGTGGGTTCCGCAGTACTGGTCAGCCAGAGGTTGGATGGCCGGTGCGGTGAAGGGTCTTCCCTCGATGGTCACCTCGGTGGGCTCTGAGGAGCAGAGCCACAAGGTATCGTTAAGGTTATTGTTGGAAACTCTATAGACCATCTCCTTGACATACAAGTGGTTGGTGCCGACGGCCATCGGTTCGGTGATGTACTCCGTTCCGCTGTTGCCGATGGGAGACACGCAGGCCGCGTCGTCATACCAGAAATAACGTACCGACGTGTTGTTCAAAGAGTTGGATGTGACGTGCAGGGTGTCGCGCTCGCCGCATACGAGGTCGTTGTTCCCTGACACGGAAGGCGCGTTGGGATAGCTGACCGTGACGGTCACAGGTACGGCTTCGGTGACGCAGTTAGAGCTGTTCATGTAGATGGTGATGCGGGCGTAACCGTTGCCGGTGCGGCCGGTCATGGTGCCGCCAGCCGGGTTGGGCATGGAGGCGTTGCCCGCGATGGTCTGTGCGTCAGTGAGGTAATTGGTGGAGGTTAACAAACATCCGCTCGGATAATTGGACGCTGTGGAAGAGGTATAGACATAGCCGCTTCCGCCACTGGCAGAATTGCCAGCTCCGCCGCCATACCAGCCGCCGCCACCGCCGCATACGGTGCTGCCAGTGGTTGTGGCAGAGCCACCAACGCCAAAGGTAGCAGCACTAAAATTGGAAAATGAACCTGAAGGTTCACCGCCAGCCGTTTGTGTTCCACCAGTTGTGCTGCTTGATCCTCCACCGGAAGCTGAACCAGCGATTCCACTTGTGCCGCCTCCGTGTCCTGGGTTATAGGAGTTGCCGCTCCAATAGATATTTCCTCCTCCGCCGCCTGCAACAATCACTCTTGCGTATAGCGAATTGTTATTCACTCGGATGTCGGTGGCTCCTCCGCCACTACCCCGAGGTGCAGTAGATTGGTAGCTGTTTCCACCACCATTCCATCCTCCATTGATAACACCAGCAGAAGATGAAGTGGAGGAAGTTCCTGTTCCGGCACCTCCCACACACACATACAGTACATCTCCGGGATTGGCAGCCATTGTTCCCACAGAGTAACCGCCTTTCCCTCCTATATTCGAGCCGCCTTGGCCACCCTGAGCTCCCCACACTTCCATCTTCACCGCTTCGGTTCCGGCGGGAAGAGTGATGGACTGTACAGTCCCTGTGTAGCTGAACTCTCTCACCTCTTCTTCAGCGCCTCCACCGATATTCGGTGAGTTGGCTGCTTGTACGTAGTATGTTGTGGTTTCACCCATGAAGGGGATTGTGAAGGTCTCGCTGTTGTTTTGCAACAAGTCGGTACACGCTGCGTCACTGTACCAATTGTAGAAAGCACCTTCCAAACCTGAGGCAGTGAGCGTGACGGGATAGCCACAGTCGGCAAAGGCGTCTTCTGCTATGATGTTTTCAGCGACAAACAGGTTGAGCGTTCTGCTCTGTGAACAACCTGTCGTTGTGTTGGTTACGGTGTAAGTGTTGGTAAGTTCTGCCGGAGTCACCGTATAAGTGTTGCTGTTGGCCACACCTGCCGTTCCTTCGTGAGACCATGCAAAAGAAGGAGTCATCGCGTCGCTTGCCGTCAACGTCACCTGGGTGGTGCCATCCAGACAGGTGCGGGCAAGATCAGGAGTGACGGTTATTGTGGGAGGATCGGTCACCGTAATCTGTACGGAGTTGCTATAGGTGTTTCCGCAGGCGGCGGATGCTACATAATAGCGAATATAGTATCCGTTCTGGCTGTAAGTGATAGGATTAGCTGGGTTGAAGTTCTCCCAGTTGATATCATCAGCCGAAATCTGCCATCCTTGTGTGGATACCGTTGTGCTATAAACGGTCACCACAGGTGCTGTGAGAACAAGCGCATGGCCGGGACAGACAGCCTGGGGAGCTGAGAGGGGCTCGATTCCTGTACCTATCAAATTCACGGGCACAGTGGAGATGGGCGAGTAACATGACAGGGTGACATTATAGTAGGAGATGCGGGCGAAGCCGTTGCCCTCGCGTCCCGTCATGGTACCGCCATTGGGGTCGGGCATGGAGTTGTCGCCCGCGATGGTCTGGGCGTCGGTCAGATAGTAGTCGCTGTTGAGCAGACAACCTGACGGATAGTTGGCTGCCGAGGAAGCGGTATAGACATATCCGCTACCGCCTCCTCCGGCATAGCAGGATGTGGAGGAACCGGACCTGCCGCCTCCGCCGCCGTACCAGCCGCCTCCGCCGCCGGCACCGCCGGTGCAGTTGGAGCCGCTGCCGCCATTGCCGCCAACGCCAAACGAGCCCGCTTGTCCGTTGATACCAGAGGAGTTGCTCGTTCCGTACGCATAGCTGCCTCCAGTACTGCCGCTTCCGCCGCCGGTCTGCGTACCGGGCTGGCCGTCATAGGTGCTGGAATAATAGGTTCCTTGCAGACCGCCGCCGACACCGCCATAATAGGTGGACGAATAGCCTGTTCCTGCGCCGCCACCAGCCACAATCACTCTCGAATACAGGCTGTTATCATTGATTCTGATGTCGGTGCCTCCACCGCCACTACCGCCCTGGTAATAGCTGGAGGAAGAGTAGGTGTTGGTTCCAGCGGCGCCACCGCCGTTGAAGCCGCCGGGATAGGAGATGCCGGTCGTGGTGGTTCCCACAGCATTTTTGCCCTTTCCACCCACATATACATGCAGGGTCTGGCCTCCAATGTTGGAGATGGTTCCCACAGAGTAACCGCCTTTTCCACCGGCATATAAAGTGCCGCTGCTTCCGCTTCCGCTACCGCCCTGGGCGCCCCACACCTCAAGTTGCAATTGGTTCACATTTGCAGGGACTGTCCATGTCTGTTCGGCGCCCGTGTAGGAGAAGTCAACCGTTGAGAGCTGGTCGCTGACATCATAGCTGTAAGCGCGCACATAGTAGGTTGTATTACCTTGGATATTCGGGATGGTAAAGGATGTTCCCACATGTATGGGGTCACCGGTGCAGGAGGCGTTGTCCCACCATCCGTAGGTGAGACCCTGCGCCGCATTGGTGACAGTGAGGGTCACATCTTGACCGATACAATCATTGGATAATTCTACCACTGGCGCAGCCGGAAGTTCCACCTCAATGGTCACAGGCACAAGTTCTGAGGGACAGTTGTCGACAGAGGCGACCGTCATCTCAGTGATAGTGATACGGGCGAAGCCGTTGCCGTTGCTGCCGGGATTGGCCGGGGCATTCGTGTAGGTCATGGTCTGTCCATTCAGTGTGGGGGAAACAAAACCAGATCCGCCGCCACCAGCACCCGCGTATGGTGAGCCACCGCCAGCGCCGCCGCCACCGTAGTAGCCGCCGCCACCGCCGCCGCCGCCGCAGTAGCAGCTCGCTGTATTGCCGTTACCTCCCTGTCCTAACGAACCAGCCGTTCCGGGATAGGAGTCCGCACCCGCTGCTCCGCCCGCGTTCTGAGTGCCGGCGCCAGCCATACGGGTTCCCCAACTGCCGGCACTGTTCATGTTGCCTTGGGTTCCGCTGGTGGCCCCGCCCAAGCCGCCGGCGACAGTGTTCTGGACCTCGCCATAACCTGCGCCGCCGCCACCGCCTGCCACGAGAATGCGGTCGGCAAGGCCGGTGCCTCCGAATCTGATGTCGGTCGCACCGCCGCCAGCACCTCCATACGAGTAGCTGGTGCCACTGCAATAACCACCGGTGCCTCCGCCGTTCCAGCCGCCCTGCGCGTAGCCAGAGCTGCCAGTGCCGTTCTGGCCAGCACCACCCACATACACGCTCAGCACCTGCCCTTCTGTCACATTCATCTCCGCGATGGAGTAACCTCCAATGCCACCCAGATAGGTGCCATAGCTGGAGGAGGAGAATCCGCCGCCATCAGCGCCCCACACCTC
>JBGUPJ010000008.1:0-129979 GCA_045130235.1 Bacteroidales bacterium | reverse complement strand
TGGAAAATTGTTGTTTTCTTGGTTGTTGGTTTTTTATTGTTGTTTCGTTTATTGGTTGAAGGTAGAGAGGTTGCGCGCAACGTCTCTACACCCACACATTTCATCCCTTCATCCTTTCATCCCTTCATCTTTTCATCCCATCCTCCAAAATTCGCCACAAATTTACAACTTTTTCCAACCGTTTTTCCATACTTTTTCGCAAACGCCGCACAATGACACATTTTTTAAGAAAGATAACACATGTATCTTTCGTTCTATCAAAAAAATATCGGCTAGAAAAAAATTTTTTAAAACACCTCCACAATGTCACGAATTTCCACGTTCTTGAGAGGGGATGAGGCGTTTGAAGGGCAAAAATTGAAGAAATCGCTTGTTGCCCCTATCACTTTTTTGTTTAATTTTGCCCACCCAAATTTTATCACCATGAAACACATTACCCTTACCCTGATTTCCGTATTATTGTTTGTGGGACTGATGCCATCGCTGCACGCCCAAACCTCCACAACACCCTCCGGACCGGTGGTCATGAATTTCTCGAAAGAGCACTACAGCCATGCCGTACTGGCTAACAACGACCAGCAGCTGGTGGCCTATTGCAGTCCGATATGGCAGAAACTGAAGAAGTGTTACCACTCCATCGTGACGTACGACAAGACCACGAACATCACCTCCTCGTGCGTGCTGAACCTCTCATCGGATTACAAGCGGCTGGTCGCCTTCGATGCCGGCGACTCCTACTTTGTGGCCTACTCGCGTTATGCGAAAGCCACCGAATATGAATTCTCCACCGCCTCCATCCCCAAAGACTGCGCCAACGACTATACGGTAACCCCGCGCACCGTGCTTTCCCTCGACATCGACCGCAACGGCTATGTGCAGTCGTTCGTGGCCGAATCGGCCGACCACACCAAACACGCCATCGTGCTGGTGGGCATCAACAAGAAGGAGATGGCCGACAAATTTTACTTTTACGTGTATGATGATGCCGGGCGGGAGGTGCTCTCCAAAATTCTCGCCCCCGAAATCAACGGGGACAGCTTTTCCATTGAGGATCTGTCTGTTACCAACGATGGCGATGCGCTGCTGTTGATGCGCACCGGCCGGAAAGACAAGACGGGCAGCTCCTCTATCCACCTGCTCACCTGCACCCAGCAGGGTGGCAAAAGCTATGTGGAGCCGGTCCGTTTCGGCGAAATCCAATCCATGCGGCTGCTGGTGCTGAACAACGGCAACTACTTTGTGGGCGGCTACTGTGCGGAAGAGCAAGAAAAGCCCACGTCGGAGTATTTTTCCTGCATCTTCAACAAAAAATTAGGGAACTTCGAACCCGCTAAGCACTTCAAACTTCCTGAAAATCAGCAGCCCAAGCACGAATATATGCTGCTCTATTTCATCCGCTACTACACCCATTGCGCAGCCCTCCATGAGTTAGACAATGGTGAGGTGGTGATGCTCGGCGAACACCGCGCCATGGTGGTTGAGACCGGACAAGGCACCACCTACTACCACTATGCTCGCGACATTGTGTATCAGCACTTTGACGCCGACGGCGGGTCGATGCACGCCAAAAGACTCGCAAAATACCAGGCCACCCAATTCGAGAAAGGTGCCGTAAACTTTAATGCAGAGTGGTACACCTACGACAAGTTGGGCATCTCCTTCAGTTCGTTCGTATCCGGCAATTCCGTGTACGTTCTGTATCAGGACCATCAGGATAATTTCAACAAGAAAGACGGTTCCACCATGTACTCCACCATCACCACCCGCGCCAAGAGCTGCACGGTGCTGGCACGGTTGGACGATGACGGTCCGGAGCAGAAGATGGTGATGGTGCCCGGAAAGACGAAAAGAACGCTCCACAACCTCTGGCTGTTTGATGGCAAAGAGCTCTGGTTCGGTATGTATAGTCTGAAGGATTATTCGCTGGAACACTGCACATTAGACAGTGTGTTCGCGGAGTAACGAGGAGGGAATTGACAACGGAGGAAATTCACCCCATCACATCCCATCATTCCCAATACGTAATATCACGACGGGTGTAGGAAATCAGCATCCCTTCGAAATAGTATCGGCACTCCACCCAGTTACCGACAGTGTCGTAGGTGTATTCCCAAGTCCACGCCGGGTAGTCGGCCTTGTCATTTTTGGTGCAGTAAATGATTTTTGTCACATTGCCAGATGAATCATATTGGAATTCCAGTTTTAAGATGTTGCTTCCCGCAGGATAACACAAACCTAATTCGGATGGCTTCGTTAGAAAATAATTACGGTAGATTTTTCCAAGGGGTTGCTGGTCTGAATTGGCGGTGATAGACAATATTCTTCCTTCAGAATCATATTGATAAATGGGCGATGATGATACACTATCGAATCGCTCATCGTAACCGCTTGTGTATTTAAGCACTTCACTGGTGAGACATTGTTCATAATTCTTGGGGAAAATGGGAAGCGTGTAAATAGATTGTAGGTTGGAGACCTCATAGTGCCTTTCTGTCAGCGAATCGTCATGGTAGGTGTAGGTATAAATGTCATTCAGGTATCCCTGGTCGAATTTGAATACCGTGCATACCCGTTTGGAGCTGTCGTATAGCAGACTTTCGACATAGTAGAAATGTCCCTGTTCGGCTCGACGTTGCCATGCCCATGGCTGGCCATCCTGAAATAGATAGCGATTGTGTGTTTCCTCAAAGGTGGTGGACCAAGCCCCCACATGGCTGTGGTGAGCGGTGGATTTTACATTTTTACGATGCTGCGCCGTTATGGTGCGGACATCCAATTGTGAGAGGCGATTCAGAGAATCAAATATATAGACTGATTCCTCCAATGGGGTCGCCTCCCATCTGCTGCGCCGCTTGAGTCCATGGCCATAACTGAACCTCGAGAAAGGCACCAATTCGTAATTTTCCTTCACTTCACGTATCTGCCGCACATTGCCACAGATTTGCGATGAAAAGACTAAGTTTTCCTGTAGCAGGTCGCTTTTCAAATGCCCTATAAATTTTACATAGCCGTGTTTTGATGTAATCGTTCTATATCGGCTAAATTCACTGGCCGCAATAATTCTTTTCAAGGAATGCCGCGTCGTTTTGTCAATCTGCCCCTGCAGCACCCACACACTACATAGCAGCATAAGAAAGACGCAAAATTTCGGTGGTTTCATCGTGACATAACTTTGTGTTTCACAGCGCAAAAATACAACTTTTTCTTCATCTCACCCCATTTCCAAAAAAATTGCTTATCTTTGCAACATCATATTGCAAACCTCCATTAAAACCATCACCACCATGACCTCCCTCCCCTACCAGACCGCCGATGAAGCGGTGAAAATCGTGAAGTCGGGCGACCATCTGCACTGGCCCTGCGTGGCCGCGGCACCCGAGCACCTCATCCGCGCCCTCGTGGCCCGCGCCAGCGAGCTGGAAAATGTGACCATCACCCACCTCTATACCGAAGGGTATGCCGACTACGTGCTGCCCCAGTACGCGGGCCACTTCCACCTCGACTCGTTCTTCATCGGAGGCAACGTGCGCAAGGCCACCCAAGCCGGCTATGCCGACTACATCCCCTGCTCGCTGTCCGACACCGCCCGTATCATCCGCGAGGGGCACCAGCCCGTGAACGGCGTGTTCATCATGGTGAGCGAACCCGACGAGGAGGGCTACGTGTCGTTGGGCACCTCGGTGGACTGCACCCTCGCGGCCATCGAACGCGCCGACTACGTGATTGCGCAGGTCAACCGCTACATGCCTTACTGCTACGGCGATGCGCGCATCCCGGTATCGAAAATCACGACATGGGTGCGCCACGACGTGCCGCTGGCGGAGGCGGAGTTCCCGCCGCTGAGTGAGCAGGACATCGCCATCGGCCGCCATGCCGCCGCCCTGATACCCGACGGCGCCACGCTGCAAATCGGCATCGGCAACATCCCCAACGCGGTGCTGGCACAGCTCGGCGACCACCAACATCTGGGCATCCACTCGGAGATGTTCTCCGACGGTGTGCTGCCCCTGATTGAGCGCGGCGTGATTGACGGCAGCCGCAAAAAGACCAACCCCGGACAGCATGTGGCCACCTTCCTGAAAGGCACGCAGAAGCTGTACGACTATGTGCACCGCAACCGCGACGTGCGCATCGACGACGTGGCCTACACCAACAATCCGGCGGTGATCGCCCAGAACCCGAAGGTGGTGGCGCTCAACTCAGCGATACAGATCGACCTCACCGGACAGGTGTGTGCCGACTCTATTGGCAGCACTATGTTCAGCGGGTCGGGCGGACAGCTCGACTTCATGCTGGGGGCAGGGGCGAGCGAGGGCGGCATCCCCATCGTGGCCATGCCCTCCATCACAGCGAAAGGAGTCAGCAAGATCGTGCCCACCCTGACGGTTGGGGCGGGCGTGGTGACACCCCGCACGGTGGTACACTGGGTCATCACCGAGCAAGGAGCCGTAAACCTATTCGGGAAACCGCTGCGAGAAAGAGCGAAACTGCTCATTTCCATCGCCCACCCGTCGGTGCGGGAGGAGCTGGAGAAATCTATCCAAAAGCAGTAAATCATTTCAATAAAAAAGCGTACTTTTGCCAATCATTTCATAAACCTGCCGCTTATGTTCAATATGTTGGAAAACAAGCTTCAAAACCATATCCTCACGCTGTTGGGGCGTTACCCGTCGCTTCAATGCTGCAAAGACTCTATCGCACAGGCCTACCTGCTGATGGAGCACTCGTACCTCACCCATCACAAACTGCTGGTGGCCGGCAACGGAGGTTCCGCTGCCGACTCCGAACATATTGTCGGCGAGCTGATGAAAGGGTTCAAACTCCCACGTCCCGTCGGCAGCGATTTCGCTGAAGCGTGCAAAGACATCGACATGGAGTTGGGCACCACGATAGCGCAACACCTGCAAGGCACGTTGCCCGCCATCGCCCTCACCGGCCACCCAGGACTCTCCACCGCCTTCATGAACGACTGCGTGCCCGAGCTGGTCTTCGCCCAGCAGATGCTCGGCTTCGGCAATAGCGGAGATACTTTCCTTGCCATCTCCACCTCTGGAAACAGCAAAAACATCATCTACGCCGCCATCGTGGCCAAAGCCAAAGGCTTGAAAATTGTCGGCCTCACCGGCAGCAAGGAAAGCAAGCTGTCGGCATTGGCGGATGTGTGCATACAAGTTCCTGAAACAGAAACATATAAGATTCAAGAGCTGCACCTTCCCGTCTATCATTGCCTCTGTCTGATGCTGGAGGAAAGATTTTTCGGGGAAGGGATGAAATAATATAAACTAAAAAATCCCTATCTTTGCCACTCAAATTTGACCTATATGAAAATCGTCATTCTCGGAACAGCCTACCCCTACCGTGGCGGTCTTTCCGCTTTCAATGAACGCCTCGCCCGCGAATACCAAAGCCTGGGTCATGAGGTTGTAATTTACACATTCACACATCAATACCCCAACTTCCTTTTCCCCGGAAAGACACAATACAGCACCGAACCCGCTCCACAAGACCTCAACATTGTGCGGAAAGTGCATTCCTACAATCCGTTCAACTGGTGCAAAGTCGGTCGCGAGATTGCGCGGCTGAAACCCGACATGATGATCACCAAGTTCTGGTTGCCCTTTATGTCGCCCTGCTTCGGAACAATTGCCCGCAAAGTGAGGCGCAACAAACACACCCGCCTGATTTCCATCCTCGACAATGTCATCCCGCACGAACATCGCATTGGAGATAAGATGTTTGTTCGCTACTTTATTCGTCCTACCGACGGCTTTGTAGCGATGTCGAAGTCGGTGCTGACAGATTTGAGGCTGTTTACGAAAGACAAGCCCGCGGCTTTTTGTCCGCACCCTCTGTACGACCACTACGGCGAACGGCTCTCCTGCGAAAACGCCCTCTCGTTGCTAAATCTCTCACCCGATTCCCGCTACGTGCTGTTTTTTGGGTTCATCCGTGGCTACAAAGGATTGGACCTGCTGTTGGATGCCTTCGCCGACGACCGTCTGAAAGAGGATAACGTGAAACTGATTGTAGCCGGTGAATTTTACGGCGACTCCACACCTTACCTCAACAGAATCAAGGAGTTGGGAATAGAAGAAAGAGTTGTGCTCTGCACCGATTTCATCCCCGATAGCGAAGTAAACCGCTACTTTTCTGCTGCAGATATTGTGGCGCAGCCCTATAAGACGGCCACCCAAAGTGGAGTGACCCAGATTGCCTTCCATTTCGAGAAACCGATGCTGGTGACCAATGTGGGCGGTCTGCCCGAAATCGTTCCCGACGGCAAAATCGGTTACGTCGTCGAGCCTGATGCCCAACAGATTGCTGATGCCCTCCACCGTTTCTTTGCTGAAAACAAGCAAGAAGAATTTGAACGGAATATCGTTGAGGAAAAGAAAAAATATGCATGGTCGCGATTTATTGAGACGCTGGAGGAGGTTCGCAGACCATAAAAACATAATGTAGAGACGCACGGCCGTGCGTCTCATAAAATGCCGTGCGTCTCTACTGGGATAGTTTATTAGAAAAACAAAACCAACAAAATATGATCATCAGAAGCAAAGCACCCTTGAGATTGGGTTTGGCCGGCGGCGGCACCGACGTGTCTCCATTTTCCGATATCTATGGCGGCGCCATCCTCAACGCCACCATCAACATGTACGCCTACACCACGTTGGAACCCACCGACAACGGCAAGATTGTGTTCGACAACCCCGCCCGCCCCGAGCTGCGCGAGGAGTTCGACAGCTGCGAGGAATTGAAGCCCGAAGGATTCTTCATCCTTCATAAAGGAGTATATAACCGTATCGTCAAACAGTTCACACACAAACCGTTGTCGTTCAAGATTTCCAGCTTCGTGGACTCCCCTCCCGGCTCCGGATTAGGCACCTCCTCCACATTGGTCGTCTCCATACTTGGCGCTTTCGTGGAGTGGCTGAAACTGCCGTTGGGCGAGTACGACATTGCACACCTCGCTTACGAAATCGAGCGTGAGGATTTGGCCATGACGGGGGGCAAACAAGACCAGTATGCCGCCACCTTTGGAGGATTCAATTATATGGAATTTATTGGCAACAATGTAATTGTCAATCCGTTACGCATTCGCCAGCGCTATATGGATGAGTTGGCGCACAATTTGGTTTTATATTACACCGCTACCAGCCACATTTCGGCGAAAATCATTGAAGACCAGCAGAAAAACGTCAAGGCGAAGAAGCAAAAATCAATTGATGCCATGCTGAAGCTGAAGGAGCAGGCCATCCAGATGAAGGAAACATTGCTGAAAGGCGACATCGATGCTATTGGCGACATTCTGAATTTCGGATGGCAGTATAAAAAACAGATGGCCGACAGTATCAGCAACGAGCTGATTGACAGCGTTTATGATGCTGCATTAAAGGCGGGTGCTTCCGGCGGCAAGATTTCCGGCGCCGGCGGCGGCGGCTTCATGTTTTTCTACTGTCCCTCCACCACCCGCTACGCCGTCATCGATGCCCTGAACACCTTCGGCGGCCAGGCCAAACGATACGAATTTGTGAACGAAGGTCTGAAAACCTGGACGATGTGAGCCGGAATTGAAAAATGAAAATTGAAAATTGAAAATATAATGTAGAGACGTGGTATACCGCGTCTCATTGTACCGCGTCTCTATTATGATACAAAACAACAACAATGACCAACAAGGAAGCAATCATATTGGCTGGCGGGTTCGGCACCCGTCTGCAAGGCGTGGTGAAAGACGTCCCCAAGCCGATGGCACCCGTCAACGGGCGGCCGTTCCTGACCTACGTTCTTGATTATCTGATGGATTACCATTATACAAGAGTGGTTCTTTCGGTGGGCTATCTGCACGAGAAAGTAGAGGAATATTTCGGCAATGCCTATCAATCTTTGGAGATTGCTTATGCCGTGGAGACTGAACCTCTGGGAACAGGCGGCGGCATCGCCTACGCTATGTCGTTCTGCAAAAGCGACAACGTGCTGGTGCTGAATGGCGACACACTGTTCAAAGCCGACCTCTCCGCGCTGGAACGCTTTCATGCCGATTCTCACGGGGCGCTGAGCATCGTTTTGCGCCATGTCGCCGACACCAGCCGTTACGGCAGTGTGAGCACGGACGAAAACGGGCGGATCCTTCAGTTCACAGAAAAAAACAATGCTACTGGCGAAGGAGATATCAATGGCGGTATTTATCTGATAAATAAAGAATTATTACAAAAGATTTCTCTTCCAAATAAATTCTCTTTTGAGAAAGACCTGATGGAGAAATATGTCCGCGAGATGCCGTTTTATGCGATGCGGTCCGATGGATATTTCATCGACATCGGCATTCCCGAAGACTATGCGCGGGCGCAAAGGGAACTATAAACTGCTTGATCATTCGTTCAAAAGGTGCAATAATTTGGTGCCCCCTATTAGGCCGCCTCGGGGTCTTTTTGGGGGCACCAAACCGTCACACACATCCTCCGCAGCACGCTGACAGAGAGATACTACGGGGCGGGAAGTGTTAGTCTTTTACACAACGTACAGCGGCGGTATTAGATTTGGCACCGACAAATGGAGTCACATAAGCTCTGTCATAAGAGATTTCGAAGTAATTGCCTTGGGCCGTGTTGTTGACATTGTGTATAGAAGTCCAAAATCTTCCTTTGTCCCCATTAGAAGGATAGACACTGAATCCAGTGGCATTGTTTGTGCTCTGGTCATATCCAGGGAAGCAAGCCTGGTTGTTGTCGGCACCACTATATACCTGCCAGCCGGTAGTTGACGCTATGGATTTGGCAATATAGCTTGTACTTCCATTACAGGTATAATCGTATGACGCATCATTCCCTATTGTACTGAAAAGAACATCCCATTCCGAACGGTTAGGAACGTGCCATCCGTCAGGACAGATGCCTTGCACATTGATCATGTAATCGGCGTTTTGGTTGGAGGCCACCCCGCGGGTCACAGCCGTCCAGTTATAACGATACCCGCAAGTATCCAGTGAACCCGACTCGGGATCATAGTAATAGGTCGAGTCGGCATTCAGCGTTCCGTATGAGAAGCTCAGCGGGGTGTAATCGGCGTAGCGGGTCACGCGCAGGTTCTCCTTCATCCAGCACTGGTTGCCAATCTGCAGCGTGTTGTAGGTGTTGCCGTCCACATCGGTCACAGTCGGTGCATCGTAGCAAGGCTCGTATTCAGTGGATTTGGTGGTGAAAACGCCGCCCACACACAGCCGTTGACCACCATCATATACCATACACATCTGCACATAGTAGGTGGTGTTGGGGGTGAGATTCTGCAAAGCGTAATAGTTCCATTGGCCACTCAACAAGTAGGGGCTGCCCCATGTGATTTGCAGCATCTGGAACGGGTCGTCGCTCATATAAAGCTCAAAATCCTCAATAGAATGATTGTTATCGGAATAGTTGCCCATCAGGGTGGCTTCGCTGGTGGTGATGCCCCGGTATTCGATGTCGAGGGTGGGTGCAAAAGTGGTCACGCCATCGCCTTTGATACAACGCACCGGCATGTAGTTGTTGACGGCCATCGAGGTGAAATCGAGCTGTCCGTCGATGCAGGTAGCCGCATATGACATTTCAGCCACCATGGCTTCGCTGTCGAAGTCGGCGGTGGCGAAGTAGAAGGCGTTGCCGAAAGCACCGTTGCCCAGGGTGTCGTAGGAAGCATAACAGTAGCTGCCCGGACGTGCGGAGAAACCGGTGGTGTTGGTGTGCTCGCGACCATCGGTCCAGAACGCGCTATTCTCGGTAAGTACAGCGGCTGCGTCGCCCAAGCTGGCGGCGGTGGCGAACAGGGTCTCCCACTCGCTGCGGCTCGGCAAGTGCCAGCCTTGCGGACAAGCGCCCTGCACGGCTTCCACATGGTTGCCATGAGGAGCCATCTTCGTGGCCGCATCAAAGTTGTAGAATCGTCCGTAACGGTTCACTGTGTAGCCATTCCGTCCGGTGGGCTCCGAGTAGCGGGCAGGATTGTTGCTGTTCTCCGGGTCGATGGCGACGCCGTCGGCAAACAGGGTGGTGCGGAGGTTCTCCTTCATCCAGCACTGGTTGCCGATCTTCACCGTGTTGTAGATGTTACCATCCATGTCGGTCACGTACTGGGCCTCCGGACAAGCGGTGTTCACCGGCACTTCGGGCTCAGCAGGCTCTTCCATCGTAGTGAACTCCATCCGTTCGCTGTAGAACGTGCCGGCAGCATTGGTGGCAAAGATACGCACATAGTAGTGGGTGTTCGGCTCAAGATTCTCCAAGTGGAACAGGAAACCGCCGAGGGTGGTGTCGTTCGTATAGATGTACTCGTCTGTCGGGAGCGGATCCTGACTGCTGAGGGCAACACCCCAGCTGGTGATGGTGGCACCGCCGTCATACAGCAGCTCGCCATCCACATCCGCGCTGTTGTGCTTCACACTGTCCACAAACACTATTCTGGGTGTCGGTGCAATGGGGAGACCTGCCCCCTTGACACAACGCACAACACCGAACTCATCTAATCCCCCTTCTCCAATCTCCATAATATTGTCATCTCTCACATAATATTTATGGGCAAATGTTGAAGTTTGGAGGATGCAGCCGGTAGGATTGAAAGAGCCATACGAGTAATCGCCGACAGGCAGCAGGCTGAATCCGCTGGCATCTGTGCCGGGAGTGCTCCAACGGTTGTCGGCTTTCAGCAGCGGCAATGCTGCCTCCAGTCCGCCCAAAGTGTTGATCAACTCTTCATATTCAGATTTGGCGGGAACGTGCCAGCCTTCGGGACAAACACCCTGCAACGGATCGCGGGTGGGTGCCAAACCATTCATCACCGTGGAGAACGGGTACAAGTAGCCGTCAGCAGGCGTGCGCAGATCGTAATAGCGGGGATAGTTGGTAGCGGCATAATGTTGGTTGATGGTGTTTCCGTTGGCATAGTGCGCGGCACGAAGGTTCTCCTTCATCCAGCACTGGTTGCCGATTTGTACGGTATTATAAACATTGCCGTCGTTGTCGGTAACGGTAGGCGTTTCCGGACAGGGACGTGCCATCATGGTCGGGGTGGTGAAACTGATCACGGAGTCGGCGTAGGCAGTGCCGTGGATGTTGGTGGCGTAAGCGCGGAAATAGTAGGTGGTATTCGGCTCCAAAGTGTTGACCTGCAAGCGGTAACGACCCACAAATCCCGTGGTGCGCGACATAGTGCTGTCTGCGGTGGTCGGAAGCTGGTTGGTGCTGCTCCAGCACACACCATATTCGCTGAGCGGCTCGCCACCATCGGTGCAGGTCTCACCCCACATACCGGCGGAGGTGGACTCCACTTCATGTACGGCAACGGTCTTCGGCTGCGGCAGCGTGGTGATTCCATTACCCTGGATGCAACGTACCTGTAACGCACCTATTCTATAATTGCAGCCGCCTCTGAGCGTCGTTGCCTGATATAAATCTCCTTGATAATCACTTACTTCTGAAGCTGCATAGTACAAATAATTGGCATACACCACATTGGGTGCTCCATTGTTTTCCCAAATACCAGCTCTGCTTCCATTGAAACCAGTCGTGTTGGAGCCATCAGCTGAAAGTTTAGAATAATAATCATCCCCCACATAGGCGAAGAGGGTTTCCCACTCATCCATGGTAGGAACATGCCATCCCTGCGGGCACACGCCTTGAAGCGCCTGACTTCCGTGGTTGTGAGAACCGTTCACTACAGCATCTCCAAAATAGAACAGTCCTGAGGCAATAGGTTCAGTGTTGCCAGGAACGTAGTTGGTGGGTAAATTGGCGGGAATGTTAAATGTTTGATTGTCAGAGTAATAAAATGGATAACCTTCCTTTTCACTCATGATTTGGTAGGAGGTTAAATGGAGGATTTCGGCTCCATCAGCGTAGTGGGTGGTGTGGAGGTCTTCGCGCATCCAGCACTGATTGCCAATCTGAATGGTATTATAAGTATTCCCGTCATAGTCGGTTACGGTCGGAGTGCCGGGACAGGCGGTCGGAGTCTCTACCACCTCTGGGGTGATGAGCACCAACAGTTCACCATTGTTGCGGCCGGCACCATTTTCGGCGTAAGCCCGCATATAGCAAAGCGTGGAAGATGGATAGTTGGAAATGGAGTATTCGAAAATCTGCGACGGGATGGCGTCGGTGTTATAGGTGATGTGCCAATCATTGTTCAGGTTGGAAGAGTCAGCGCCCCACTCAAAACCGATTCTCAAAGTGTCGTCGTTACCTGCCGACATCACATATCCGGTAAAATGAATCTGGTCGGCAGTCTCGCCCTGCAGGATGCTGCGGGTCGCCACAATCGGCGAAACCAGATAGTCGGCCGGCTGTGCACCCTGACCATTATAGATGGTGAATCTTACCGTGTCATTTTGGTTGATGATGATGACCTCGGTGCCGTTTTCCACGGGACGGGTTTCAATGGTCGGGCTGAAGCCCTGCTCGCCACGTTCACCCTGCGGACCTTGCTCACCCTGTTCACCTTGTTCGCCCTGCGGCCCCTGTTGTCCTTGCAGTGAGGCGAGGAAGTCGCTTTCAGAGCCTTGGTTGCCTTGAGCAATCCAGATATCGTAGGCGGAAGCGCCGTCCTGACCGTCAGCACCGCGCTCACCCTGCGGTCCCTGTTCGCCCTGCAAACCTTGTTCACCTTGCGGACCGGCAGGACCTTGCTCTCCTTGAGGGCCTTGTTCACCCTGGGGACCTTGTTCGCCTTGGGCACCCTGCTCGCCACGTTCACCTTGAGGGCCTTGTTCACCCTGCAATCCTTGCTCACCTTGCGGGCCTTGCTCTCCTTGACGACCTTGTTCACCCTGTTCGCCCTGAGGGCCCTGTTGTCCTTGCAGCGAGGCGAGGAAGTCGTTTTCAGAGCCCTGGTTGCCTTGAGCAATCCAGATATCGTAGGCGGAAGCGCCGTCCTGACCGTCAGCACCGCGCTCACCTTGTGGACCCTGTTCACCCTGCGGACCGGCAGGACCTTGCTCGCCTTGAGGGCCTTGTTCGCCCTGAGGACCTTGTTCTCCACGTTCACCTTGAGGTCCCTGTTCTCCCTGGAACCCCTGCTCGCCCTGCGGACCTTGTTCGCCTTGGGCACCCTGCTCTCCGCGTTCACCCTGCGGTCCCTGCTCACCCTGCTGTCCTTGCAGCGAGGCGAGGAAGTCGGCTTCAGTGCCCTGGTTGCCTTGGGCAATCCAGATGTCATAGGCAGAGAGACCATTGGTGCCGCCCACTGTCGGAATTTCTACCGTATTACCGTCGGAAATGGTCAATGAAGTACCCACGATGGTAAGAGTCTGCGGCACACCCACGCCAGGTTCACCTTGCGGACCCTGCTCACCACGTTCACCTTGTGGACCCTGTTCACCACGCTCGCCCTGCGGACCTTGTTCACCCTGCGGGCCTTGCGGACCGGCAGGACCTTGCAGCGTCTGAATGTACGTCGGATCAGAGGTCAGCAGCTGGGCAACTTCCTGAGCGGAAGCGCCATCCTGACCGGCAGGACCTTGCTCACCGCGTTCACCTTGCGGGCCTTGCTCACCACGTTCGCCCTGGGGGCCTTGTTCTCCGCGTTCACCCTGCGGACCTTGCGGACCAGCGGGGCCAGTTTCACCTTGCGGACCCTGTTCGCCTTGCGGGCCGGCAGGACCTTGCAGTGCCTGGATATACGTCGTGTCGGAGGTTAGCAGCTGGGCAACTTCCTGAGCGGAAGCACCATCCTGACCGGCGGGACCTTGCTCACCGCGTTCACCTTGCGGGCCTTGCTCACCACGTTCGCCCTGGGGGCCTTGTTCTCCGCGTTCGCCCTGCGGACCTTGCGGACCAGCGGGGCCTTGCAGTGCCTGGATATACGTCGTGTCGGAGGTCAACAGCTGGGCAACTTCCTGAGCGGAAGCACCATCCTGACCAGCAGGACCCTGCTCACCGCGCTCGCCCTGAGGACCTTGCGGACCGGCAGGACCGGTTTCACCTTGCGGACCCTGTTCGCCTTGCGGGCCGGCAGGACCTTGCGGACCCTGTTCGCCCTGCGGACCAGCGGGACCTTGGGGACCTTGGGGACCTTGTTCGCCCTGTGGAAGCAGCACGTAGCCGCCATTGGACAGGTAGAGAGTGTCGCCGCTAATGGTCAGCACCTGATAGGCCTCCTCCTGAGTGATGTATCCCACATCGTTCACGAAGATACTCACGGGAACCTGCGCGTTCTGGATGATAGAATCCAGCTGCGTCAGGTCACCCACGTGTTCGGCATAGAGGGCGTAAGGCACGCTCATCAGCTGCTGCACCCCCTCGATGGTGTAGTTGTTACCACCTTCGGGATCCACTTCTGTTTTCAAGAAATAGGAACCCATACCCCACGGAATGGAGGCAAAGCTGCCGGCGATAACGGAGCCATTGCCCACCTCCAAGGTCATCAGACCGTTGGCGTTGGTGGTCACTTGGTGCGTTTCCACGTACACAGCATCTCCGTTAGGGCTCCCCAACAGGATGGATACTTGAACAGATACGGGATGATTGGTTACCAGCCCATTGTTGGCATCGCGAACAACGGCTTGGTAACTCATTTTCTGCGGAGCCTGGGCGAAGACTAGCAGTCCCATAAAAAACAGAACGAAAAGAGCAAGAAGTTTTTTCATGATTTATTTGATTTTTAGTTTGTTAGATTAAAGGATGAAAGGATTAAGAGATTAAAGGATTAAAAGAGTAGTGAGTGCAGTATGGGGTAGTGAGCAATGGCTCGACCACGAGCGTGTCGAAGACACGCGATTTCTGTCCTTTTGTCGCGTGTCTCCGACACGCTCGTCGGATAAGTACCTGCCAGACCCCACTCTGCACTTCGTTTGAGTGGGGTTACTGAGAGTGCGTGCTTCCAGCACGCGACACCTCCATTGATGCTATCCATCTGACTATTCACCATACCCTATTTACTATACCTAAAACGAGGTCTTCACCACCTTGAAGGATTTCATCACATTCTTCCCACTGCACACGTTAATGAAGTACGTTCCCGTGGCATACGGCGACAAGTCCAATTGGGTGGTTTCACTATCTATCTGTTTTGTAAACAAGAATTTGCCATTTGTGTCAAACGCTTTCACTTCCCATTGACCATTCACCATTTGCAATTGCTCATTGCTCATTACTAATTGCAAATTGCCTTGTGTCGGGTTCGGATAGAGCACCGCATTGAGCGTGATGCCCGGGTATTCGTCCACGCCCACCACCGAGATTTCGTAGGGTTGTTGCACACCCTCGCTGATGGAGGCGGTGCCGTCGCTGTTGGTCTGCACGGCAATCTGACCGACGGTATAGGTTACGCTGCCGCCGTTTCCCGAGGCGGTGCCGCCCGCCGGCACCACCGCATTCTGTGCCACGGCCGTCCCCAAACAGAACAACCCGCCGCACATCATCAAAAACAATTCTCTTTTCATATTTTTAAATGTTATCATATTATCTAATACTCACATACTCATATCCCCACATCCTCAATCCTTCACACAACGCACAGAGTAGCCAAACGCCTTGTTCCATCCTTGAACAAGAACGGTTTCAGAGCCATAGTTGATCTGAACTCCTACCGCGCTAGAATTATCGTATTGGGTTGAGGTCCAGAATGTTGCAGCCTGATTCACATTCGAGATTTGAGAGGCAAAATTTCCTGCCGGAACAGCGGAGAAACCTGTGGCATTGTTGGTTGACAGGTCGTAACCCACCGCGCATTGATTGTTGTTCATATTGGCATTACTCATCCAATAATTATTGGAAGCCAATGCTTTAGCAATATTGTCACTGTCGTAATTGCACACAAATTCATTCTGGCTTCTTACATAATTCAACATTTGAGTCCATTCAGCATACGTGGGCACGTGCCAGCCGTTAGGACAAATTCCCTGCGCACCACTGGGATTCTCTGTGTCATAGTTGATGACCGCAGCCCAGTTGTACAGAATTCCATAATCATCTGACTGAATACGGTTGTCTTCGTTATAGGGGTTGTACCAATAAGGAGTAGTGGCGGAAGATAATGTGGTATAGGAAGAAGGCCAACCGCCGCCATGGGCGATAAAATCGTTGGACCCATTTTCACTGCGATAGGTACTGCGCAGATTCTCCTTCATCCAGCACTGGTTGCCAACCTGTACCGTGTGATACGTATTTCCGTTAAAGTCATTCACTGTGCTTGCTCCGCATACGAAGGGTATCAGCATGATTGTTTCACCGTAGGTGGTATCCACCTCGTTGATGGCGTATGCGCGGATGTAGTAGAGCAAACCGGCATTGTTGAATGCGTTGGTGGTGATGGAAAATTCGCCGAAAGGTGAGGCCGATGAGTTGGTTGTCTGGTCGATGCTATTGCAGCCAGAGGTTCCAAGCGTGGGCTGGTTGTTGAGCAGGAGGCTCCAAACGAAGCCGTATTGTACGATGTTGGAGTGTCCGTTGTCGGTGATGTTTCCGTTCAACTGGTAACGCAAAGAACCCGGATTCAGCTGTTCGCAGCTGACGGTCTGTACCGTGGGAGCAGAGGGAAGAACCACCGTAACGATTTCGCCGTCAATGTTGGTCGGTGTCTCGCCTAACATTACCTGGATTCTGGCCCTGTACTGGTAGGTGAGGGAGGTTTGCAGTCCTGTAACATTGCCTGAGAAGACTCCGTCATTGACATCCATAACGGAAATCGAGGTCCAGTTGTTCGCACCTTGCAACCGATACAGAATGTACATATCGGTGACATTCATGCTATCCGGATTGCTGATGCTACCGCCTCCAGTGAAAGAGGTCTTGGTGACATTCGTCGCCGGTTGCGTGGTGACCGTGGGAGTGGTCAGTGTGGTGAAGGTCATCGTTTCGCCATACTGGGTGCCCTTGGCGTTGGTGGCATACGCACGGTAGTAGTACGTGGTACCTGATTGCAAACCGTTTCCACAGCTGATTTCGTGGTAACCAATGCCGTTGTTGTCTGCCGTAAGGGTGGTACAACCGGCGCTATTGGTCGTGGGCGTACTTGTTGTGGTGGACAACACCACACCGCACAATGAGATGGGTGCTGAGCTATTCTCTAATCCATTGGATATCAAGTTAAGTGCTACTGTGGCATTGCGGTGATTCACGTTCGTAGCTTCAGAAGTCCTCACCGACGGCGGCGTTTCACCCAAGATGCAGCGCACAGACACACGACCCACCGAGTTGCTTTGAACAACATCAAAGGTGGGGGAGTTGTAGGCGATACGGTATGCGGTTCCTTCGGTGCTGGTGGCAAAGTAGGCGTTGGAACCAGCATTTTCCAAAGTTCCATAGTAACGTCCTGCGGGAAATGCTCCGAAGCCGGAAAGGTTGTTCGTGTTTTGGTCATTGCCAGGCGTGCATTCAACCGCACTGCTGGTCCAAACATTGGTCTGGCCCTTGTAGGCAAGTGCTTTGGCAATGTTGGAACTACCGCTACAATGGAAGGCACTCTCGCTTTGCATATAGCTCTTCAATCCTTCAAACTCTTCAGGAGTGGGCAGATGCCAGCCATTGGGACAGATACCTTGCACCTTGCCCGTAGTGGAGGTGCCATTTCCTCTCATAAAATCTGAATAGGCATACAATAATCCGGTTGCTCCATACATCTCTTCTGCCACGCCACCAGGAATCATCGCTTCGCCTTCAACGCGCAGGTTCGAGGCCAACCAGCATTGGCTGCCCATCTGCACAGTGTTGTACTGGGCATTGAAAAAGGGTACAGTCTCACGTCCTTCGCAAGGACGACCGAAGTTGGTAGCAGTGGTGAAGGTGGCTACATTGCTGTAAGAAGTGGTAGTGGCATTGGTGGCAAAAGCACGCACGTAGTAGGTGGTATTAGGTTCAAGGTTGTTCATCGTACCGCTGAGGCTGCCTGTACCGGCACCGAGGTCAAGTATCAGTTCATCCGCAATGGTCGGATTGCCCGTAGTGTTCAAGCAGAAACCTTTGGCCGTCACCGGGCTGCCACCATCGGCGGAGCATTGTGCCTCTAAGTAGGCAGAAGTATCGGTAATATTGCTCACGTTCACCGTGGCGGAAATGCTCGGTCCAGTTCCTAACGTGCTGAAACTCTTCTTCTCGCCGTAGCCGGTGCCGATAGCGTTGGTGGCGTAGGCGCGCACATAGTACGTGGTTCCTGCGGTCAGACCTGAAAGCGTGCACTCGTAGTCGTTGCCCGACATAATCGAGCCCACTACCTTGCTGTCGCTGATGGTCGGATCCTGATTGGCGTCGGTGGTGTAGCAGATACCGTATTCGGTGACAGCGCTGCCACCGTTGTAGCTCAGACGTCCGCTCACATGTGCGGAGGCGCTGGTTCGCTGGCTGATGTTGAGAGTGCGGATGGAAGGTGCGGTGGGAGCGTCATCCTTCACGCAGCGCACCGACATGGCGGCGGCCACACTGTTGGAAGTAGTGGAAGTAACCGCTGATGAGTACATCATGCTGACATAGCTGCCGTTGGAGGCGCTACCCGTAGCGGTCCAGAAACCAGCCTGCTGCTGGAAGTTCTGGTAGGAGGCATTGCTGGAAAGCGGCATCACTACGCCGGCGGGAACGGCCGCAAAGCCAGTGCCGTTGTTGGAGGCAGCCTCGTTGCCCACTGCGCAGCTGCTTTCAACAACCGTCCATCCCATGTTGGAAGCCAACGCGCTGGCAATGTTGTTGGTAACGCCGTTGCAGTTGTAGTCGCCGGCATTTTTCACATAGTTGACCATCTGGTTCCATTCGGCCAATGAGGGCACGTGCCAGCCGGTAGGACAAACGCCCTGAATCTGGCTCGGACTGCTGCTAGTGGGGTTGCTTTCGCGCAAGAGTGCCTTGCGGTTGTACAGATAGCCATACTGCGCCACATTGGCGGCGCTGTTGTTCGGATTGTAACGATAGGCCGTTTCGGAAGAAGTTCCCGTGCCCAAAGCAATCGTCGTATTGTCGGCATACTTTGTGGTGCGGAGGTTCTCGCGCATCCAGCACTGGGTTCCAATCTGTACGGTATTGTATTCGTTGCCATCCACATCCGTCACATAGCCACAGCTCATGGTCTGGCGGGTGGAGGCGGTATCATTCTGTCCATAAACGGTGCCGACGGCGTTGATGGCGTAAGCACGATAATAATAGGTCATTCCTGGCTCAAGGTTGGTCAGCACGGCGGTGAAAGCACCCGTGCCGTCGCCAAACACGCGGCTGCTATCCACACCGATGGTCGGGTCTTGGGAGAGACCCCAGCAGATGCCTCGTTCTGTGACGGTAGCGCCGCCATCAGAGGTCACATTACCGCCTACCACCACATTGTTGTCGCCCCGCATCGAGCAGGAGACGGTGGTCACGCTTGGCAGGTCGGCGGCTTCGGTGGTCAGCTGTTTCACCTCGCCGTAGGCCGTACCCACTCCGTTGGTGGCGTATGCACAATAATAATATGTAGTACTCGGATCCAATGAGGTGATATTCGAGGTGAACGCGCCCGTGCCGGTTCCGTCGCTGGTGTGGCTGTCGGCCACGGTGGGCGGGTTGGAGGTGCTCCAGCACACGCCACGGGCAGTGACATCCGCACCGCCATCAGCGGTCACATTACCACCGGCATTGGCAGAGTTGCTGGAGACTTCCGTTGCGGTTGTGGTTCCCACGGTGGGGAGCTGCGCCGGAGGCAGGGAGTTGTTATCGCGAATGCAGCGCACCGACAACCCGTCAGAAGTGCTGTACATATTCGACAGAGGTTGGCTATAACCATCTACCGAGAAACCAGTGGCATCGTAACCCATCATCGTGCCAGTGGCGGTCCAGTAGTGTGCGTTCATGTTGAAATCCATAATACTGCCAGCAGTGAAGTAGCCAGCCAACTGGATATTCATATTAGGTAAATCCTCCTCGCGGATAACCTGCCATTCGGCCTCGCTCGGCAAGTGCCAGCCCACGGGACAGATACCCTGCACGCCGCTCGGGTTGGCGTCGCTGCTTTGCTCATCATTCATTGCGGCTGTCCAGTTATAGAGATAGCCGAAATCGGTGATACTGAATTCTGTATGGTAATCCAATTCAAGCGGATCGAAATAGAACGGCGTGGTATAGCTGTTGGAGCTGAGTGAGCCGACAGAAATGGAACCGCCGTTGGCAAAGCGGGTGGTGCGGAGGTTTTCAGCCATCCAGCACTGACTGCCAATCAGGACGGTCTCGTATTCATTGCCATCCACATCACGCAATGAGGAGGTGCCGCAGGTAAAGCTCTGAGTGATCACCGTTCTCACTTCGCCGTAGCCGGTACCGATGTCGGAAGTGGCGTAAGCGCGCACGTAGTAGGTCACGCCCGGCGTGAAGTTGCGGAGCGTGCGGGTGAAGGTGGTGATGGCATGCACATCGGAGGTGTGACTGTCGGCGATGGTCGGATCGCCAGTGGTGTTCCAGCAGAAGCCAGCCGCCGTCACCGGACTGGCAGAAGACATCACCGTACCGGAGGCCGATACAATGCCCTCTTCCACAGCCATCACGGTGTTGGTTCTCACCATAGGTCTCAATGCGTTATAAAGGTTGGTGAGACTGTCCAAACGGTCGTTGATCGCATCTAACAAATCTTGTAATTGCTGCTGGGTGGCAAAACCGCAGTCGGAAGCAGCGGTGCAGATGTCGCCCGCCGTGAGGTAACCGGCATCGTTGTTCAATTCGCTCACATCGCTGCCGGAAGCCAAATATCCCGCATCATTGTTAAATGCGGACACATTCTCCGGCACTTCCGGCATCTCCGGAATGCCTTCGAGGTCGTTGTAGTCGCCGCTGAAACCGGCAGGAAGTTCCACCGTATTTCCATCGGAGATGGTGAGGTTGTTGCCGTTGATGGAGAGCGTTTGCGGGATGCCCACGCCGGGCTCACCCTGCTCACCCTGCGGGCCGGCAGGACCTTGCGGACCCGTGGCACCCGTCTCGCCCTGCGGACCTACTGGGCCTTGCTCGCCCTGCGGGCCTGTAGCGCCATTGGTCACGGTAAACTCAGAAGTGGTGTTGGCATCGGTGATGGTCACCGTAGTACTGCCCCCGCCCGTGGAGGTGGTGACAATCGGAGAGAATCCAGCTTCGCCTTGCAGACCTTGTTCACCCTGCGGGCCTTGTTCGCCTTGTGGTCCTTGTTCGCCTTGCGGACCTTGTTCACCCTGAGGACCTTGCTCGCCTTGTAAACCTTGTTCGCCTTGCGGACCCTGAGGACCAGTAGCACCGGTCTCACCTTGCGGACCTTGAGGACCCGTAGCGCCTACCAAAGAAGCAAGGAAATCTTCCTCGGTACCTGTGTTGCCGTTGTTCAGCCAAACCTCGTAAGCTGACAGACCGTTGGTGCCGCCGATAGTCGGGAGCGTCACCGTGTTTCCGTCAGAAATGGTCAGCGCGGTGCCGTTGATGGTAAGGGTTTGCGGAATGCCCACCCCGGGTTCACCTTGCGGTCCTTGGGGACCAGCAGGACCAGTTTCACCGGTCTCACCCTGCGGACCTTGTGGGCCGGTAGCACCCACCAAAGAAGCAAGGAAATCTTCCTCGGTACCTGTATTGCCATTGTTCAACCAAACCTCGTAGGCTGACAAGCCGTTGGTGCCGCCGATAGTCGGCAGTGTCACCGTATTTCCGTCAGAGATCGTCAGTGAGGTGCCGTTGATGGTAAGGGTTTGCGGAATGCCCACACCAGGTTCACCTTGTGGTCCCTGTGGACCAGCGGGGCCAGTCTCACCCTGCGGGCCTTGTTCACCTTGCAGACCTTGTGGACCCGTTTCACCGGTATCACCTTGCGGGCCGGTAGCACCCACTAAAGAAGCAAGGAAATCTTCCTCGGTACCTGTATTGCCATTGTTCAACCATACTTCGTAGGCTGACAATCCGTTGGTGCCGCCGATAGTCGGCAGTGTCACCGTATTACCGTCAGAGATGGTCAGCGCAGTGCCGTTGATGGTAAGGGTTTGCGGAATGCCCACACCAGGTTCACCTTGCGGACCGGCAGGACCAGTCTCACCCTGAGGCCCTTGTTCGCCTTGCGGTCCTTGTGGACCGGCAGGACCAGTCTCACCCTGCGGACCTTGTGGACCGGCAGGACCAGTCTCGCCCTGAGGACCTTGTTCTCCCTGTGGACCGGCAGGACCAGTCTCACCCTGCGGACCTTGTTCACCTTGCGGTCCTTGCGGACCGGCGGGACCAGTTTCACCTTGCGGGCCCTGTTCTCCCTGTGGACCGGCAGGACCAGTCTCACCTTGCGGGCCTTGTTCTCCCTGTGGACCGGCGGGGCCTGTTTCACCCTGCGGACCTTGCTCACCCTGTGGACCTTGTGGACCGGCGGGCGCATTGGCGGCGGTGGCCGCATACAGCGCATACGGCACACTCATCAGCTGCTGAACGCCCTCAATGGTGTAGTTAGTACCCCCATTTGGGTCGGTCTCTGTCTTCAAAAAGAAGGGGCCGTTACCCCAATCTATTGTGGCGAAGTCGCCGCTCACCACAGTGCCACCGCCAATCTCCAAGGTCATCAGACCGTTGACATTGGTGGTCACCTGATGGGTTTCCATATAGACTGTTGCACCCTGCGGCGAACCCGTTAAAATGGAGACTTGCACCGATACATTTTGGTTGGTCACCAGCACATTGTTGGCGTTGCGTACCACTGCCTGGTAGCTCATTTTCTGCGGAGCCTGCGCGAAGGTCGCCGCAATTGTCATCATCATTATGACAAAAAATGTTAAGACTTTCTTCATATTATTGAATTTTGATGATAATCGAAATTGGGATAAGTTATGAACAATATAAAGTTGGCAAATTTACAAAATTTTACTGCATCTCCAACATAAATTTATCAAGAAATGCACAGCCACAAAAGGATAACACAAAAGTCTTACTGATAGAATTTTGCAAGACAAAAACTATTCACAAAGATGATTTTTCGACTTTTTTCACCAAAAATCCACCCCTAATTTAAGAGCAGATTTTAAAATAATGTGTACCTTTGCCAACGTTTTTCATCTAGAAAGACAATTCTGAAAGAAACAAAATGAAGACCATGACCAAAACCGAGAAATACCAAAACCTTTTGCCGCAAATAGAGTCGCTGGTGGCAGATGAAACCGACATGATTGCCAAAATGGCGAATGTGGCAGCGGCGTTGCACGAAGAATTCGGATTTTGGTGGACCGGCTTTTACCGTGTGGTGGGTAATGAGCTGGTACTCGGCCCGTTCCAAGGACCGATAGCCTGTATCCGCATCGCTTACGGAAGAGGCGTCTGCGGCACCGCTTGGCAGCGTGGAGAGACCGTCATCGTGCCGGATGTACATGAGTTTGCCGGACACATCGCCTGCTCGTCAGCCTCCAACAGCGAGATTGTGGTGCCCCTATTCCTTAACGACAGCATCATCGCCGTACTTGACATCGACAGCACCGAATTCGGGACTTTCGACGAAATAGACCAGCACTATCTGGAGCAGATGATGAAGGTGATGGCATAAATGTCGGTAAATCGGTGATAGCATTCAGCTGTCCATCAGAAATTAGGCCATAAAAAAAGCACCCCAAACGATTGGTTTGGAGTGCTTTTCTGAGTGTCCCCTCAGGGACTCGAACCCTGGGCCCATTGATTAAGAGTCAATTGCTCTACCAGCTGAGCTAAGGAGACATTCTCTCGCTGAAAGAGGGTGCAAAAATACAACTTTTTTCATTTCCCACAACACCCTCTTTTAATTTTAAATTTTTCTATAAAAATTTTTATAAAATATTGATAGATAATTTATTCTGACACCACACACTCCTTCTGCATACGCTCTATCCATGCCAAAGCCTGCTCGATGGTGGGAACATTTTGGATGACAAGTGTCAATTTTTTGTTCGTTTCTTTGATTTGTGTCTTGGGAAAATTGCGCTGCATGAATGAGAGGATGTTGTCGAAAAGGGCCGACTGGTAGAAGGGCGACTCGCTGTTGTCGATGAAATGACAAACCATCAGCTTTTTCTTGAGCACAATCTTCTCGAAATAGAGGTCGGCGGCGATGCGGCGCAGCGGGATGGTCTTGAGCAACTCCTGCGTGGCTTTCGGCAACGCGCCAAACATGTCCAACAACTTGCTGCGGAATTTCTCCAGC
The DNA here is from genome assembly GCA_045130235.1 of Bacteroidales bacterium. Lineage (GTDB taxonomy): Bacteria > Bacteroidota > Bacteroidia > Bacteroidales > WCHB1-69 > UBA1756. The sequence continues at coordinate 105,907 of JBGUPJ010000008.1, read as the reverse complement.
TCCTCGTCAGTGCGGATGTGGTCGAGTTCCTTGTAGAGGCTCATTCGCTCGCTCAGACTGGCGATGTAGTCGCTGGGGAAGAGCAGTCCGAGGTCGGTTTCGAGCATGCACTCGCGCTGTACCAATGGCGTGTTGGTGCCCTCCTCCATCGGTCCCTGCTCCTGCAGTTCGAGGATGGCCTCGTTGAGGATTTTCTGATAGGTCTCGAAGCCTATGTCGGCGATGAAACCGCTCTGGTCGGCCCCCAGCACGTCGCCCGCCCCGCGGATGTCCATGTCGCGCATGGCAATTTGGAAGCCGCTGCCAATTTCGGAGTAGTCCTCAATGGCCTTCAGGCGCTTCCGTGCCTGGTCGTTGAGGGTGTCCATCGGCTTCGTGAGCATATAGCAGAACGCCTTCTTGTTGTTGCGCCCCACCCGCCCGCGCAGCTGGTGCAGCACGTTGAGGGCGAAATTCTGCGCATCGTTGATAATCATGGTGTTAGCGTTGGTAATGTCGAGCCCCGACTCCACAATGGTGGTCGCCACCAGCACGTCGTAACGCCCGTCGATGAAGTCCATCATCACCTGCTCCAGCTCCTTGCCCTCCATCTGACCGTGACCGATGGCCACGCGCGCGTCGGGCACGAGCCGCTTCACCAGCCCCGCCACCTCCATGATGTTCTGCACCTTGTTGTGTACCACAAACACCTGCCCGCCGCGCTGCAACTCGTAGCGGATGGCATCGCGGATGATCTCCTCGTCGAAGGTGTGCACCTCCGTCTGTATCGGGTAGCGGTTGGCCGGCGGCGTCATGATGACCGAGATGTCGCGGGCACCCATCATCGAGAACTGCAACGTGCGCGGTATCGGCGTGGCCGACATTGTCAGCGTGTCCACTGTCACCTTCAGCTCGCGCAGCTTCTCTTTCGCCGCCACCCCGAATTTCTGTTCCTCATCAATAATCAATAATCCCAAATCCTTAAAAACCACATCTTTACCCAAAATTCTATGCGTACCGATGAGGATGTCGATCTTGCCCTCTTTGAGGTCTTTCAGCGTCTCGCGGATCTGCTTCGCACTGCGGAACCGGTTGATGTAGCCCACACGGCAAGGCATGTGCTGCAACCGTTCCGAGAAGGTGGTGAAGTGCTGCAGCGCCAGTACGGTGGTGGGCACCAGCACGGCCACCTGCTTGCTGTCGCACACGGCCTTGAAGGCGGCACGGATGGCCAGCTCGGTCTTGCCAAACCCCACATCGCCACACAGCAGACGGTCCATCGGGCACTCCGACTCCATATCTTTCTTGATGTCGTGCATGGCCTTCACCTGGTCGGGCGTGTCCTCGTAGATGAAGGAGGCCTCCAACTCGGTTTGCAGGTAGTTGTCGGCCGAGAAGGCGAACCCCTTCTGCGCCTTGCGCTGCGCATACAACTTGATGAGATCGACGGCTAACTCCTTTACACGCCGCTTGGTGCGCTCTTTCATCTTCTCCCACGTACCCGAACCGAGACGGTGCAGAGTGGGCGGCGTGCCGTCTTTGCCGACGTATTTGGTAATCTTATGCAGCGAGTGAATGCTGATAAACAGCTGGTCACCATCTTTGTAGCGCAGCTGGATGGCCTCCTGCTCCACACCATTCACCTCCATCTTGGCCAGTCCCTCATACACGCCGATACCATGGTCGATATGTACCACGTAGTCGCCGGGCTGCAGGTCGTAAATTTCCTTGAGGGTGAAGGCCTCGCTGCGTTTGTAGCGGTCGCGGATGACGAAGCGGTGGTACTTCTCGAAAATCTGATGGTCGGTATAAACGCATAGCTTACCCTCCTCATCGCGGAAGCCTTCGTGCAGGATGAAGGGATAGGAGGTAAAGAGTTGATCTACGGTATATTCCGTTTTATTTTGAAGGTTGTAGGCCGCCAGCATGTCGTTCATGATGTGCGCCATACGAGCCCTCTGCTGCTCATTTTCGGTGAGGAAGACGGTGTGATAGCCGTGCTCGAGGTTGTCGATCCACTCGTTGAGCAACAGGTCGAAATTCTTGCTGAAGGCGTTCTGCGGACGGATATCGAAGTCTATATTTTGCTCATACTCACGAAAATAGTCCGACTCAATCTCCACAAAGTCGTGTTGCAGCACCTGGTCGATGAACGTGTCGCCCTCAATATAGAGTTCTTCCGGCAGCACGTGGCCGATGGGCGAGTCGGTCTTCTCGAACTCTTCTACCACCTTTTTGTAGTTGCGCTGGATGGTGGACTTGATGTCGCCGCACTTTTTCACCCAGATGCGGTCTTCGGGTTGCAGGAACTCGAAGAAGCTCACGCGCTGCTCTTCCGTTTCGAGCGACGAGGCGAGTGGCATGATGTGGAGGTGGTCCATCTCGCGGATGGAAAGCTGGGTGTTGGTGTCGAACAGACGGATAGACTCTACCGTATCTCCCGAAAGTTCAATACGATAGGGGTATTCTTCAGAGTAAGAAAAGATGTCGAAGATGGCACCGCGCCAGGCGAACTGTCCGGGCTCAAACACGAAATCTTCTTGTTGGTATTGGTATTCGTAAAGGAAGTTGATGAAGATGTCGAGAGGCAGCGTCTCGCCCTTCTTCACGGTGTAGGAGTTGTTTTTGAGGAAGCGGGTGGAGATAAGCTTTTCGGCAATGGCCTCGGGGTAGGTCACGATGATGTTGTGGCCCTGCTGGTAGAGCAATTTGTTGATAATTTCAGAGCGAAGTTTGATGTTGGCGTTGTCCACCTCCTCAAAGTCGTACGGACGGCGGTAGGAGGCGGGGAAGTAGTGAACCTGTTTCTCTTCGAGGGGACGGCTCACGTCGGCGAGCAGTTTTTCGAGGTCGTGGTAGAAGAAGGCAGAGCTTTCGCGGTCGGGAAGAACGAAGAGCTGGTTGGTGGTAAGGTTCTGTAAGAGAGGAGCTATGGACAAGGGTAGCGACGAGCCGGCAAGACCGGAAAGGTGCAGTCGTTTCCCGTGATTCTGAAAAAAATCGGTCAGTGGGGCCTGCTGCGGGTTATGCAGCAGATGGGTCATTTCGTCCTGTATCATCATCACAAAATTTGAGCCTGCAAAAATACGACGAAAAAGTTGTATCTTGTGCAATACAAAGTCAAGAATTATGCAGCTATCATCCAATAAATAATTTTTTGTAACAATTTTTATAAACATGCGTAAGTTGAAAAGAAAAATTTGTATTTTTGCCTGACGAAATCAAACCAATCAACCGATATGAAAATCAAAAAATATTTTATACTTCTTATCCTCTTGATTTTCTGCTCTTCCGGCATTATGGCGGAGAACTGCAAGCCTGCTTATCGCAATGTGAGAAAGATCTCTAAAAACAAAAAAATGCAGAGCAAGCGCAGCAAAGCCTACAAGAAAAGAACCCAGGCCAAGTCGAAAAGCTCCCGACCCATCAACACGTCTTACGTCGTCAAAAGCAAACGTAAAAAGACTTTCCACTACTAATATGGAGAGATTTCTCCGTGTAGCAGTACTCTACGTCCTCGTGCTGTCCGGCACAATGGCGCGTCCCCAATGTCTTTACGATTTCGGTTTCACCCGAACACAGCAACCGACTGTTCAACAAAACAGCCGGATTTTTTCATGTCCTTGGGGCGGAGGCATCAACTCGGTAAGTTGCTCGCCCTTCGACCTTAACGGTGACAGTTATCCGGATCTTATTCTGTTTGAAAAGCACGGCAACCGCCTGCTAACCTTCATCAACGACGGCATTGAGGACAGCTGCAGTTATACCCTGACTTTAGAATATGCCCAGCACTTCCCTACCCTGCACGACTGGGTGATCTTCCGCGACTACGATACCGACGGCCGACTCGACATCTTTACTTACGGCACCGCCGGCATTACCATATACCATAATATAACTATAGGAACACAATTGGAATTTGAATGTGTGGCCACGCAGTTGCAATCAGAGCAGTATGGACAGCTCACCAACCTATATGCCTCGCCCGACGACTATTTAGCCATCGAAGATGTGGATGGGGATGGTGATTTGGACATCTTAAACTTTTGGTTATTAGGAAAATATGTTCATCTTCATCGGAATTATTCGGTGGAGAGCTACGGCGATTGCAACCATCTGGATTTCAGGTTAGAAGACGAATGCTGGGGACATTTTGAGGAAGGTGGCGAGGACAACAGCATCCAGCTCAACAGCAGTTGCGGACGGAAGGGAGAGCCCACCCGGCACGTCGGCTCCACCATCGTGGTGCGCGACCTCACCGGCAACGGACTGCCCGACATGGTGCTCGGCGATATCGACTACCCCAACCTTGTGTTTTTGCAGAACGGCGGCACGCTGGAGGACGCGCTGATGGTGGCCATCGACACGCTGTTTCCCAACCCGCAACAGCCCGTGCGACTCTACTCGATGCCGGTGCTCAGCTTCGTGGACATCGACAACGACGGCGTAGAGGAACTGCTCGCCTCCCCCTCCGACCCGGTACTGAACAAGTCGCAGGATGAGAACAGCGTGTGGGGATATCACATCAATGAACATTCTCAGTATGAGAAATTTACAGAGAACTTTTTACAAAATGAGATGATTGACGTGGGTAGTGGCGCCGCACCGGTTTTCTACGACTGGGACGGCGACGGACTTGCCGATCTGTTCATCGGTAACTACGGCCGATACGAGGGATCGGTGCTGGTCAACGGATTTCTCACCTCCACCTTCGTATCTTCCATCACCTATTATCACAACAGCGGCACGGAGACAGAACCTTCCTTCGAGTGGGTGACCGACGATTTCGGCGGTTTGCGGCAGTACGGCTATCTCGCACTGCACCCTGCGTTCGGCGACCTCGACGGCAACGGCACCACCGACCTGCTGTGCGGCACCAGCGACGGGAGTATCCTCCTGTTCAGCAACCGCAACCTGCCCCCCACCCTCCCCGACTTCGAAGCCCCCAATAACGACTTCATCAGCTACGACTTCGGCGACTACGCCAAGCCGCAGCTCTTCGACCTTGACTACGATGGCCATACCGACCTGCTGGTGGGCAACCGTCGCGGACGCATCGCATATCTTCACAACATTTCCAATACAGATATCTGCAATTTCCAATGGGTTACCGACACATTGGGCGGGGTTGACGTACGCGATGCGGAAACCTCCTACTTCGGCTTTTGTGCCCCGTGTTTTTTCCGAAACCGCAATGATGAAACTGTCCTCGTAGTAGGCACTGAACAGGGCAACATCTTCTATTACAAGAATATCGACAACAATCTTACGGGTACCTTCACACGTGACGAACTGGCATGGAGCGGGACCGGAGCCGATTGGCACACCTACAACCGCGAGGGTCTGCGCACTGTGCCGGCTGCTACAGACCTCAACGGCGACGGCTATCCCGATATGGTCATCGGCAACTATGCCGGCGGCGTGACACATTTTGCAGGCACCACACCACCGCCCATCAACATCATACAATATCCTACAGCACAAACTCTTAAATCATTAAAAGTTATACCCAATCCCGCACACGACCGCTTCACTATAGTGAATGAAGCTGAAGGGCAACTCGTAGTGACCGATGCCACGGGACGGCTGATGTACAGCCGTAAGTTATCAGGAGAAAGCACAATAATAGTGAGCTGCAACGGGTGGCCGGCGGGCGTCTATCTCTGCTCCTTCACCACCAACCATTATCAGAAAACAGGGAAAATCATTGTGACCCACCAATAAAACGATAGCACTATTTGATATGCTCCTCAATAATGTCAGATGAGAAGAGCCATTACTAAGAATTTGTTTTGGGGGCTTGAGCTATATTTCAAAAAAAACATAATTTTGCATCGTCATTTTTCAACTTTTGTTCATGGGACTTTACAAAATCTTGAAAAAGTGGCAAGTATTGTCTAATAATGACTGAGAGAATCTTACTGGAACAATCTCTCAATCACATCCTTATAATAGACTTGCACCACATGGCGCTTCACTTTCAGCGTCGGGGTGATAAGACCGTTCTTCATCGTCCAGGACTCGGGAGCCAACTCAAACTTCTTCACCTTCTCGGTCTCGCCGAACAGTTGGTTATATTCATCCACCACGCGGGCGAAACGCTTGACAATCACCTCGTTCTTCACGATTTCCTCGGGAGTGGTGTATTCCACATCGTGACGCTGGCACCATCCCTTCAAGAACTCAAAGTCGGGAGAGATGATGGCGGCGGCAAACTTGCGGTTTTCACCCACCACTACCATATTTTCAATGAAGGGAGATTCGCAGAACTTCTCCTCAATCATCTGAGGATTAACATATTTGCCGAAAGAGGTCTTGAAGAGGCTCTTCAAACGGCCGGTGATCACCAGCTGGTTGTGTTCGGTCCAGCGGCCGAGGTCGCCGGTATGAAACCAACCGTCGGCGTCGATGACCTCGCGGGTGCGCTCCTCATCTTTATAATAGCCCATCATCACATTATGACCGCGACAGAGCACCTCGCCATTTTCAGCCACCTTCACCTCAACACCAGGCAGCGGGAAGCCCACCGTACCGGCCTCGCGGGCGTACGGCAGACGGCTGCTCACCGCAATCACGGGAGAGGTCTCCGTAGCGCCATAGCCTTCAAACACCGGCATACCGATGGCGGAGAAGAAAGAGGCCAGACGCGGCTGGATGCTGGCAGCACCCGACACGATGATGTCGAAATTGCCACCAATTCCTTTACGAATCTTGGAATAGATGAGTTTGTCGGCGATTTTATGGCGGAAGTTGTACCACCACGTGCGCTCCGAATCCTGAATGCGATACTGTTCGGCCAGACGGAACGCCCAGCGGAAGATGGCCTTCGGGATGGGTTTCATATTCTTGCTGGTGCTCCAAATCTTGTCGGAGAATTTCTCCAGCACGCGCGGCACAGCCGACATCATGGTGGGATTCACCTCCTTGATATTCTCAGCAATCGTACCCAAATTCTGAGCATAATACACTGACATTCCGAGATATTGGTACAAGAACACCAGCATTCGCTCGTAAGCGTGGCAGAGCGGCAGGAAGCTGAAAGCGCGCTTGCTCCACGGAGCGGGAGTCTGACGGAGGTTGAGCAGCTGGTTCACAATGTTGGCATGCGACAGCATCACCCCCTTCGGCGCGCCAGTGGTGCCGGAGGTGTACATGATGGTGGAGCAATCCTCCGGCTTGACGGCATCGCGGCGACGCTGTAACTCTTCGGGCTGCTGGTTCTCCGCTCCCAGCGCAATCAGCTGGTCGAGGTACGGAAACTCCTGACGGTCGATGAAAGTATAGATACGTTCCAGCTCCGGACAGTCGGAACGGATGGCTTTGATCTTGTTCATCACCTCAGCGCCTTCCAAAATCACGATACGCATTCCCGAATGGGAGATGATATGGCGATAGTCGGCCTCGCTGATGGTGGGGTAAATCGGCACCGTCATGGCACCAATCTGCATGATGGCCATGTCAATCATGTTCCACTCGGGACGGTTGGTGGAAATCAGCCCCACACGGTCGCCGGGCTGGATACCCAGATTCATGAGCGCATAACTAATATTGTCGGTAATGGTTCTGTACTCTTTCGGAGAAAAGGTCTTCCAAACGCCGTCGCGCTTGGCGGCCAATGCGACACTCTGCTCCGGATGCACCTCTTCATAACGGGTCAGGATGTCGAACAATCTTGAAATCTCTTGCATAAGTAAAATGATTTAGATAATGGTTAATGAAATCGGCGGCAAAAGAACGACTTTTTTTCATTATTTTGATTTTTAAGTGACATCACACCCGTCGTTGGGACGAATTTTTTCATTTTGGGACGAATTTTTTCATTTTGGGACGAATTTTTGGAACAAATTGCGCATTTCAAAAAAAATAGTATTTTTGCAGCCCCAAAAATGACACGAAAATGAACAGGGATATTCCCTCCTATTTACTGAAAATATCAACTAACGTCAAGATTCTTGCATTTGTCGCGCTCTTCTCCATCGTCTTCGTGTGCGTCTATAACCCCATTGCCATTTTCCAGTTCATCCCACAAGGCATCTCCCAGCCGAGAGAGTTCCTCTACTCTGCCATCATCATCATCGCGGCAACACTGCTGCTATTGGGAAGCCGCTGCATGATGTGCCTTTTATACGGCAAAAAAGTTCTCTCCCTCTTTTCATATATTATATGGTTAGTGGCAGAAGTAGTTTTCCTGGCCCTCGCCTATTCCACATTCGCTATATTTGTCGCCCACGACACCCGCTCGTTTTACGAAATCCTGCGGGGTGCCTTCGTCTTCATCCCCTCGATGCTCATTCTACCCTACGCCTTTTCTTATCTCTATTTTGCACTAAAGATTAAAAACATAAAAATCAACGATTTACTCTCCTCAATGAAAAAAAGTGACACATTCTCCATTGAGGAACCTCTCTCCATCTACGCCAACGATACCACCATCAACCTGCGCGACGCCAAAGACGAACTCAAACTCTCCATCCGTCAGGAAAACCTGCTTTATGCGGAAGCGGCCTCCAACTATACCATTGTTTATTATTTAAAGAATGACAAAGTGGAACGTCTTTTGCTGCGCAGCACATTCAAAAAAGTGGAGGAACAATTAACCCCGCACAGCTTCGCCCGCTGCCATCGCAGTTACATTGTCAATTTGCGAAAAGTGCAGCTGGTGCGGAAAGAAAGCGATGGCTTTTTCCTTGATATGGAGCACAATATCAACGGCATACCCATCTCGCAAACCTACGCCGAAGACATGATTGTGCGCTTTGCTTCGGGTGAAAATTAGAATTTTCGCAGCAAACTGCCATCATATTTCATTTTTTTGTAATTTTGCAGGCTAATTTTAAAATCATTATTTCATAATAAAATACGAAAGAAAATGAGCGGTGGATTGTATTCGATGGATCAAAAAGATTTTGATCAGACGTTAGACTTAACGAAAGTAAAGCCCTACGGCGACACCATGAATGACGGCAAGGTGCAGTTGAGTTTCACGCTGCCCGTTCCTTGCGGCGACGAGGCCGTGGAAGCTGCCAAACAGATGCTGAAAAAGATGGGTTTTGAAAACCCGTTGGTGGTGTTTTACAAAGAGTTGACCGAAGGTTTCACCTTCTTTAACTGCTATGGTTCCACCGTACACACGGTAGATTATACCGCCATCCACGTTCCCAAGGTGGAATCCACGGTGATGGATATGCACGAGACCGACGAGTACATCCGCGAACATATCGGGCGCAAAATCATCGCCATCGGCGCCAGCACCGGCACCGATGCCCACACCGTCGGTATCGACGCTATCATGAACATGAAAGGCTACGCAGGTCACTATGGCATAGAGCGTTACGAAATGTTTGAAACGCTCAACATGGGAAGTCAGGTGCCGAATGAGGAGTTCATCGCAAAGGCTATCGAGATGAAGGCTGACGTGCTTTTGGTGTCGCAAACCGTTACACAGAAGGATGTTCACATCAAGAACCTCACCGAGCTGGTGGAGATGCTCGAGGCCGAAGGTTTGCGCGACAAGGTCATCCTGGTATGCGGCGGCCCGCGTATCTCGCACGAGTTGGCACAGGAACTGGGCTACGACGCCGGTTTCGGCAGCGGCTCTTACGCCGACGACGTGGCCTCATACGTGGCACAAGAACTGGATCGCCGTCTCAACCATCATTAAGATTTGCAACGCGTTATAGTTTCTGTCAGCAACGACCTCTACAGCGACCAACGGGTAGATAAAGTATGCAACTCGCTGGTTAACATGGGGTTTAACGTCTTGCTGGTGGGAAGAAAACTGCCCAACTCCCCTGCCCTACAACCACGCATCTACGCCACACAGCGGCTGCGTCTGTTGTTCAAAAAGGGATTTCTTTTCTACGCGGAACTGAATTTCCGGCTCTTCTTTTTCCTGCTGTTTCATCGTTGCGACATACTGGTATCCAATGACTTAGACACGCTTTATCCCAACTTTCTCATCAGCAGACTGAAACGGAAGAGACTGGTGTACGACAGTCACGAATATTTCTGCGGGGTGCCAGAGTTGAACGGACGGCCACGCGTGCAGAAATTCTGGCGGCGCATCGAGAAACGCTGCTTCCCGCATCTTACCGACGTGATGACCGTATGTAATTCTATAGCACATCTTTACGACCAAGAATATCCGCGAAAGGAGAAGGTGAATGTGGTACGCAACGTGCCCACTCGACAGCGATATCCCATCACCAAAACCCGTGAAGAGCTGAGACTGCCGACCAACTGCAAGCTGATTGTGATGCAGGGAGCCATCAACCGCGACCGCGGCGCCGAAGAGCTGATTTTGGCGATGAAAATGGTTCCCGACGCGCAACTGCTCATCATCGGCAATGGGGATGTAGTGTTGCAGCTCAAAGAGTTAACTAACAGAGAGATGCTGGAAGGCAGAGTACATTTTATTCCCAGAGTGACACCGACAGAGTTGGCCAACTACACGGCTTTGTGCGACCTTGGCTGTTCGTTGGAAAAGGACACCAATCTCAACTACCGGTATTGTCTGCCCAACAAGCTGTTCGACTACATCAAGGCGGGGATTCCGTGTGTGGTGAGCGACCTGCCGGAGATGGCGGCGGTAGTGAGAGGGAGCGGCGTGGGGCTGGTGGTGCCGGAGCATACGCCGGAGGCCATCGCGACGGCCATCAACAAGTTGTTGAACGACAAAGAGTTGTATGCCTCCTGCAAGGTAGCGACGGAGCGGGCGGCTGAACAGTACTGCTGGGAGCGCGAGGAAGAGAAGCTACGAGCGATTTACTTGAAATAGTGTTATTCCAAAACATTTATATACAACAATTTATAAAAAAAATTAGATGATGAAATTGAGAATCTGCATAACATTCCTATTGGCAACCCTATTGTCGGGCAGCCTATCCGCTAAGTCGGTGGATGCCACTACAGCCTGTACCGTTGCCTCCCACTTTTTTGCTCAAAAATACCACCACGCACCCGAATCGCTCACTCCCACAGTGGCTTACACCGCTCCCCTGCTACGTGGAGAGAATGGCACTGCCCCCAGTTTCTACGTCGTGAATTTTCAGCCGGACGGCTTTGTTATCGTAGCGGGCGACGACCGTGTGCAACCTATTCTGGCCTTTTCAGATGAAGGCACCTTTGTCACCGAAAACATCCCAGCCCATATTCAATTTTTCATGGATGGTTACACTGAAGAAATTCAATATATTATTGATAACCAATTATATAACAACACAGCTATCACCCAACAATGGGAAGCATTACTTTCTGGCAATGTCCTTTCACCCAAAGATGGAGAGGTGGTCGTAGGGCCGTTGCTTGGCAACAACCAGTGGAACCAGACGAAATATTACAACAACCTCTGTCCCGCTGATACCACGGGCAACTCAGTCTATGGCGGCCATGTGGCGGTAGGGTGTGGCGCGATTGTCATGGGACAGGTGATGCGCTACTGGAGATTCCCGACCACCGGCACCGGAAGTCATTCTTACAGCAGCAATTATGGCACTCTTTCGGCCAACTTTGGAGCCACCACCTACCATTACGAGAACATGCCCGACAAACTCTCTGTTGTATTTCATCCTGACAGCTGTGTTGAAGCCGTTGCCACTTTGCTGTACCATTGCGGCGTGTCGGTGAATATGAATTACGGACCGGAGGCGAGTGTGGCCAACTCCAACCGTATTGTGTCGGCTCTTTCCACCTACTTTCGCTATCCCACTACCATACAATACATTGAACGCGGGAATCTTTCCACCACCACATGGCTCAATTATTTGAAAAACGAGCTTGACGAAGGTGCCCCCTTCATGTATGGAGGAAGTGGGAACTATGGTGGGCATGTATGGACTTGCGACGGCTACCGCGACGACAACTATTTCCATTTCAACTGGGGATGGGGCGGACAGCAGAACGGCTACTATGCACTAACCAACTGCAGTTCATACGGTTTCAACAGCAATCACGCCATCATCATCGGCATTCGTGGTCCGGAATTGCCCCAAGCTATTGGTGAGAATAGCGAGAGAAAAGTCATGGCATACCCCAATCCCACCAGTGGTATCGTACACGTACAAACGGAAGGACAGTCTATGGTGGAAGTGCAAGTATTTGACCTATTCGGGAAAATGCTCTTCCAGCAGAGCATAGGTGAAACAGAGTTTTCGGTTGACCTATCTAACTATTCTTCTGGCACTTATCTATTACGAATCATCTCCAACGAAGGAGTTGAGACGGTCAAGGTGGTTAGGGAATAGGGCTTGACGCCCACAATGAGGAGAAATCTGAAAAAAAATCCTCCAAAGGCACACAGACAAAGAAAAAAAGTAGTATTTTTGCTTTCTGAAATTTAAAAGACTAAAAAGATAAAAAAATGAGTGTTTTACTTGCAGTAGATTGGAGTGTGCTATGGAAAGCCGCGCTGATTTTAGGCATTGTCGGCATTGTGGCCGCTATTGTTTTATTCTTCATTGCCAAGAAGTTCCATGTTGAGGAAGACCCCCGCATCGACCTGATTTGCGACCTGCTGCCCGGCGCCAACTGCGGCGGATGCGGCTTTGCAGGCTGCCGCAACCTGGCGGAGACGATGGTGGCACGCGGCACCATGGAAGGATGCAGCTGTCCCGGAACACCGAAAGAGAAGAACGACCAGATTGCCGCCATCCTCGGCATCGAGGCAGCCGACAGCACCCCGAAAGTGGCGGTAGTGCGCTGCCAGGGTTCGTGCGAGAACTCGCCCGCCAAGGTGAGCTATGACTCCGAGATCTCCTGCTTCTTCGCCAACAGTCTGTACGCCGGCGAAGGCCTCTGTCCCAACGGCTGTCTCGGCTGCGGCGACTGCGTGAAGGCCTGCAACTTCGGGGCCATCACCATCGACCCGGCGACGAAACTGCCTGTGGTGGATGAGGAGAAGTGCGTGGGCTGCGGCGTGTGCGCCAAGACCTGTCCGCGTACCGTCATCGAGATTCGCCACAAAGGTCCCAAGAACCGCCGCGTGTATGTGGCATGCAACAACAAGGAGAAGGGTGCGGTGGCCATGAAGAACTGCAAGGCCGCCTGTATCGGCTGCGGCAAGTGCGCCAAGGTGTGCCCCTTCGAGGCTATCACCGTGGAGAACAACCTCGCCTACATCGACTTCACCAAGTGCAAGATGTGCAAGAAATGCGTGGCCGAATGTCCAAAGAACGCCATTGTGGCGGTCAACTTCCCAGCTCCGGCAGCCAAACCGGCAGAGAAGCCCGCTGAGAAAGCGGCCGTTGACGCACCCGCCGCACAGGCCTAATCGGTCATCTTTTTACCCATCATCATTTATTATTCAATATTAAAAGAGACAATAAAACCAACGATATGTCCACCGAAATTTCAAACGAACTCAAACAAGAAGTGAAAGCCCTGGGTAAGAAAACCTTCCACATGGGAGGTGTACACCCGGAGGCCAACAAAATTGCTCACAACCAGTGCATTGAGGAGTTCCCGCTCCCCGATCAGGCTGTTGTATATATGACGCAGCACCTCGGCGCTCCTTCCAAACCCATCGTACAGAAAGGCGACAAAGTGAAGGTGGGACAGCTCATTGGAGAGCCCAGCGGCTTTGTGAGCGCCAACATCCACTCCCCCATCTCCGGAACAGTGAATCGCGTGGACATGATTGCCGACATCAGCGGTTATAAGAAGCCCGCCATCGTCATCGACCGCGAGGGCGACGAATGGATGGAGGACATCGACACCACTCCCGACATCGTAAGCGAGATCAAGCTCAGCAAGGACGAGATTATCGCCCGCATGAAGGACAAAGGCATTGTGGGACTCGGCGGCGCCTGCTTCCCCACCCACATCAAATACATGCTCAAGCCCGAGCAGAAATGCGAGTACCTTATCATCAACTCCGCCGAGTGCGAGCCTTACATCTCCACCGACAACCGTATGGCCATTGAGCATGCCGAGGAGTGTATCATCGGCATTGAGGCCGCCCTCATCGCATCGGGCGCCGACCAGGCCATCATCGGCATCGAGGACAACAAGCCGGAAGCCACCGCCAGACTGGTGGAGGCCGCCAAGGGGCATCCGAAAATCAAGGTGCAGCCCCTCCGCATCAAATACCCGCAAGGTGCTGAGAAACAGCTTATCAAGGCCATCACAGGCCGCAGCGTACCCAACGGCGCGCTCCCGATTTCAGTAGGCTGTATCGTCAACAACCTCACCACCACCTACGCCATCTACCAGGCCGTGCAGAAGAACATGCCCATCGTGCAGACCTTCACCACGGTTTCGGGCAAGTCGGTACCCGCCGACAAGTGCCGCAACTTCCACCTCCGTCTCGGCACGCCCATCCAAGCTGTGATGGACGCTGTGGGCATTCCGGAAGACACCGGCAAGATCATCTCCGGCGGTCCGATGATGGGCAAGGCCATCACCAACCTCGGCGCATACGCCGTCAAGGGGATGTCGAGCCTGCTGTTCATCCGCGAGAAGGACGCCAAGCGCGGCCCGATCAGCAACTGTATCCGCTGCGGCAAGTGCGTGGAGGCCTGTCCTATGGGGCTGGAACCGTACCGCCTGCACGCCCTTTCAGAAAACATGCGCTTCGAGGACTGCGAGAAAGAGGGCATCATGAACTGCATCGAATGCGGATGCTGCCAGTTCACCTGTCCCGCCAACCGTCCGCTTCTCGACAACGTGCGGGTGGGCAAGAACAAGACCGGTGCGATGATCCGTGCCCGCGCCGCCCAGAACCAGGCCAAATAGGTTTCCATGAAGACTGCGTCACGCCTTTTCACTATCATCTTATCCATCGTTATCCTGCTCAATTTCAGCTGCAGCAAGAAACAGGAAGGGGAATCCACCGCAAAGACAAAGACAGAAACTGTCAAAGAGCAGTCCACAGAAGAAAAGGCTGAAACGCCCAATACGATAGGACAGCCGAAAGCAGAAATTGACTACTCGAAGGTACAGGTGGTGGATGAGAAACGATTTGAGGAAGAGGTATGTGAATTTGACGGAGCCCGTTACGGTTTCAAATGCAAACGTCCCTCCATCATCAACTTTTCGGCCGGATGGTGCAGATATTGCGCCGAAATAGCCCCCTATCTGGTGGATTTTGCACAACAATATTCCGACAAAATTGCCATTTACAAAGTCGATGTTGACAAATGTCCTAATGTGGCTGCCATTTTTAAAGTTCAAAGTCTCCCGGTGCTTATCTTCGTAAAGCCCGGTCAGCAGCCCAAGAGAATTGATGGTGCAATGTCGAAACAACAACTCGAACAGGTCATCAAAGATTTACTGCTGTCGTAATAATGCGTCTATCCTCCCTCATCATCCGAACGTGTATTGCCCTATTTTGTGCAATGGCTTTTTTTTGTGCGTCGGCACAAAGCATTGACTGCGATAAGGCAAAGGGATTCACACAGCGCATTGAAGAACGAAGTTCCCATATCAACACAGAAGATCCAGAAATCATTTCGTTGCACTACATTTTCGTTCAGGAGATGCTCGATTCCATAAAGATTTTCCAGGATGAATTTCTCCCCAACTTGCATTTCTGTCCACAGATCGACTTTTTTTCCACCCTACATCAGAGCAAGGCATTGGAGTACAAACTGCAGGAACTGAACGAGCGGCTGGAGGTGCAGCGCCGGCGGGTGGACACTCTCTTCTATAACAAAGCTCTGGAGGAGCTTGCCTACCGCGACACCGCGATGTGCGAGTACTATCTCGACCGGTCGTTGCAATTCAACCGAACGGAAGCCGACGCGCTCATTCTGAAACTGCAACTCGACTTTGCGCAGAAACATTACGACGAGTGCCTCGCCACCCTGCGCATTCTCTACCATGAAGCTCCCCTGAACCGCGAACAGGAAAATGCGCTATCGGATTTCAACCTCATTTTTTACCAAGATCTTTATGAAACTGGCGATGCATTGGTGAAAGCCGGGCACGAGGCCGACGCATTGGAGTTGTTTGAAACCTTGGAAACTTTTTGTCACGACTTACCTTCCTCCTATTGCAATGATGATTATTACCATGGCCTTATTCGGTCAAAATCAGGAATTTACGAATCATATCTCACCATTGCGAAAGTAGCATGGGAGCGAAAACATCCCGATCTGGCCTTCAAGTTTCTGGACTATGCCAAAGAGTACCGCCTGTCGAATGAGGACGAGGTGCTCATCCCCGAAAATTTTGTAAAGTTCATTGAAGAAATGGAAGCTTTACGCCCACGTTATACCCAACCCAACAGACCATGAAGACACCCGCTTTCCTTCAACCATTCTTACAAAAAAAGACCTATCTGCACTCTCCCCTACTGCATATTGCATATTTAACTACGTGCTTGATAGTTGTTTACAGTCTGTGCCGACTGGTTTTCTTCCTGTTCAACCTTCCGCATTTCCCTGAAGCGAGAGCATTCTATTTTTTTGCTGGCATCCGCTTCGATTTGGTGTCCATCATTATCTTTAATGCGCCCTATTTTCTGCTACTGCTCTTGCCCTTTAAGTTTGTAGGCACCCCAAAATGCCGTAAGATTGGCAACATCTATTTCATTGTCATCAATCTCATCGCCATACTTGCCAACCTGATTGACACGTGCTACTATCCTTTTTCTATGCGCCGAATGACTTTCGACATTTTCAGTTTTATCGGTGAGACTGGAAACTTCGGATCACTGCTGCCGGTGTTTCTCCGCGACTATTACTATATGATTTTCATCTTCCTCGGTTTTGTGCTGTTGATGATGGCGATTGTATATTATTCAAAATTTATTGATTATAAAGAATTTGTACAAAAAGGGAAAGCCATCATTGTACAAATTGTCATCAGAGTGTTCCTGCTGAGTGCCATGGTGCTGGGTGCGCGAGGAGGATTTCAATTACGCCCGCTCACCATAGCTTCCGCAGGTGAATACGGTGGCGTGGAATATGCAGCTCTAATTCTCAATTCACCCTTTTCTCTCATCAACACCATACAAAGCGAAAAGCTGGTTGAACACAGGTATTTTTCAGATGAAGTATGTGACCGAGAATTTCCTGTAAAAAGAGAAACATTTGACAATCAGTATTTTATACCACAGCAAACAGACAATGTTGTAGTCATCATTTTGGAAGGAATCTCCAGCGAATACAGCTCTTACATGGCCGACGAACCCCAATCGTTGGCTGGTTACACACCGTTTTTGGACAGTTTGGCGAGACAAAGCATCACTTTCCGCGGCATGGCCAACGGACAGCATTCCATCGAAGCCGTCTCCTCTATTTTGGGCGGAATCCCCTCACTGATGGCCAAACCCTTCTGCCAGACGCAATATGCGACCAATTATGTCAGCTACCCACTGCCTGTGCTCAAAAAGCAGGGAATGTCAACCCATTTTTACCATGGAGGCCTCAATGGCACCATGAGTTTCGACCGTATGAGCCACATCGAAGGGGTTGACCACTACTATGGGATGGACGAGTACCCCAACAGCAAGCGCGACTTCGACGGTTGCTGGGGGCTGCCGGATGTGCCGTACCTGAACTATGTCGCCGACCAGCTGGATCAGATCGACGGACGCTTTTTCGCCACCATCTTCACCCTCTCTTCGCACCATCCGTTCAAAGTACCTGCCGAATACGACAACAAGGTGACCCAAGGCGACTTTCCGATGCAGCATACAGTGGCTTACGCCGATGAGGCATTGCGACAGTTTTTCGCCAAAGTCTCACAAACAGATTGGTATCAAAACACCCTGTTTGTCATCACTGCCGACCACACCAACTTCGACGGTGCGGACGAGGTGGACTACCAAAAGCATCGCTATTCTATCCCGATGATTTTCTTCCACCCAGCGCAGCAGGAGATTTTCCACTCCGATGAGATGATGCAGCAATTAGACATTATGCCCTCCATTTTCGGCTACTGCGGCTTCAGCGGGTCCTTCGTTTCATTCGGCAACAACGTGTTTGACAGTTCCACACCACGCTTTGCCATCAACTGTCTTTCCGACACTTACCAATTTTACATTTCCCACTATCTTATTGAGTTTGATGGAGATAAGATATTGAGAATTTGGGATTTGGAAAAAGAACAAGGGAGCAGAGCCATCAACTCCGATGCCATCCCTCAGTTTAGCGAGTACGAAACGCTCATGAAAGCGGTCATCCAGCAGTACACCTGCGGTCTTTTACACAACAGACTGAAAATTGATTAGTTACGATTGTCCACCTCAATCCGTATATAGGAGATAAGGCTTCCCTCTTCCAACCATTTTTTCTCGTAGAAAGTCTGGATTTCCGTCAGGAAGGGATAACCAGTCTGCGCATACACGTTCTCGATGTTGTCGGTAATGCGCCAGTTCTCTTCGGCGGCAGTTTCCAGCAGGTACTCGTACAGCAGACGGCTGTCGGTTTTCAGGTGCAGCACACCGGTTTCGCCCCACACATGGCGGTAGCGTTCCACAAAGTTGGGGGAGACGAGCCGGCGACGGGCTTTCTTGGGCTGCGGGTCGGGGAAGGTGACCCAAATTTCGGAGACCTCTCCGGGGGCGAAATAGCGGTCAATATCATCAATCTGGCCACGGATGAAAGCGGCATTGGTGAGGTTTTCGAGGGTGGCATCCTTGCAGCCTCGCCATAGACGGGCACCCTTGCGGTCCATGCCCACAAAGTTCTTGTCGGGGAAGGCGCGCGACATGGCCACAGTATATTCGCCACGGCCGCAACCCACCTCCACCACTATCGGGTGGTCGTTATGGAAATAGTCCTGCCCCCACTTCCCTTTCAGAGGGAAAGCGTCGTTGCGGACATCATAGTTCTGGTGTTGGAAAAGATTGGTGAAAGTTTCGTTTTCTGCAAAACGCTGGAGTTTATGTTTAGCCATATTATTGATACTTATTTACTTCTGCTAATTTTGAATATTTGCCCCCGAGCTGCATGAGTTCCTCATGAGTACCCTGTTCCACGATGCGGCCGCCGTCGAGCACGATGATCTTGTCGGTGTTGCGGACGGTAGAAAGGCGGTGGGCGATGACGAGGGTGGTGCGGTTCTGCATCACACGGTCGAGGGCTTCCTGCACGAGGCGTTCCGACTCGGTATCCATGGCGGAAGTGGCCTCATCGAGAATCAGAATCGGGGTGTTGCGCAGCACGGCACGGGCGATGCTGATACGCTGGCGCTGTCCGCCCGACAGGTTGAGGCCGCGGTCACCGAGGGCGGTGTGGAGGCCTTCGGGCAGGGCGGCGATGAAATCGGCGGCGTTGGCCACGCGGGCGGCCTCCCAGATTTCCTCCTCACTCACCTTCTCACGACCGAAGGCAATGTTGTTAGCCACCGTATCGTTGAAAAGCACAACATCCTGACTGACAATAGAGAACAGCGAACGCAGCGAGTCCAGATCGCAATGACGGATGTCCGTTCCATCGATGGAGATGCTGCCGCCGGTCACATCGTAGAAGCGGGGCAGCAGGTCTGCGAGGGTGGATTTGCCCGCGCCAGAAGCGCCGACCACCGCCACCATCTGTCCCTTCCCGATAGTGAGGTTGATATGTTGCAGCACATCGGCAGTGCCGTACGAAAACGACACATCATCGATGCGAATTTCCTTCTCGAAAGAGCGCAGCTGCGTAGCATCGGCCGGACTCTTGATCACCTCCTCGGCATCCAACACCTCATAGATGCGGTCGAGAACCGCCTGTCCGCGGTGGTATTTAGCCATGGCCGTCCCGATGTTTTTGGCGGGGTTGACAATCATGGCGAAGAGGGCGATGTAAGTGATGAACATGGGGGCGCTGAGGGTGGTACTGCCGCTGAGCACCAGCGAGCCACCGAACACGAGGATAATCATCACCGCTGTAACGCCGAGGAACTCGCTCATCGGGGAGGCGAGGTCGCCACGGCGGGTGACGCGCCGCGTAAGGTCAGCCAAATTCTCACTGGTTTGGGTAAAGAGTTTTTCGGCATGGCCCTGCGCATTGAATCCCTTGATGATACGAAGGCCAGCGATCGTCTCCTCCACATGGGCAAGCATCAGTCCCTGTTGCACCTTCATTTCCTTGCTTTTCTTTCGCAAAGACCTACTAATCAAAGAAATAAATATACCAGCAATCGGCAGCAACACCATCACGAACAGACTGAGCTGGTAGCTGATGGTGAAGAGGGCGACCACGTAGATGAGTACGGTAAGCAAGGCTGAAATCAGGGTCTGGAAGGCGCTCAACACCGTAAATTCGACCTCCTGCGTGTCATTGACCGCGCGTGAAATCACATCGCCTTTCTTCTGTCCGGAGAAAAACGAGAGGGGCAGCATCAGCACCTTATGGTACATGCGGTTTCGGAGTGTGCGGATGACATCGCTGCGCACAGGGGCTAAGATCCACTGGGTAAGGACGAGGAAGAAATTTTTAAGCAGAAAAAGCACCACCACAAAGATGATGATGGCGGTGAGCGAACGACGCGGGGCATTCAAATCGGCAAAAAGGCCGACCAGTTTCATCAGCTTCTCCCCTATCACACTCAATCCGCTGAGTTCGCCTTGGAAAATCAGCTTCACCAACGGCTCAATGAGCATCATGGTAAGGATGGAGAAAAGGATGGAGATGAGGTTGACGAAAACAACAAGCAGCAATTTCCATTTATAAGGTTTGATAATGGAAATGATCTTGTTGTTAAGCATTTACTTTGGAAATGAGGCTCAAAAAAAAGTCGGGGTGACAAGACTCGAACTTGCGGCCTCTACGTCCCGAACGTAGCGCGCTACCAACTGCGCCACACCCCGCTGTTTTGAGGCTGCAAAAATACGATTTTTTTTCATACCCCAGCATTTTACAGAAAATTTTTCTACTTTTGCAAATCTATAATTATTAAACAAATAGTACAACAACTGCGATAAAAAGGAGTTGTACGTGCAGCAATTGGCGATAAAAATGGAAGAGAAGAAGTCGAAAAAGGCGAAAAAGTTCATGGAGAAGCCCGAGTATCCGGGCGGGCGGAAGGCGTTGGACGCATTTGTGGCGGCTCATCTCCAATATCCTGAAGATGCCATGAAGCAACGAATTGAGGGCATCGTGGCCGTCGCCTACCAGGTGAGCGACGAGGGAGAGGTGCAGAATGCCACCATCATCAAGGGGTTGTGCCCGTCGTGCAACGAGGAGGCTTTGCGGATTGTGAACATGCTACAGTACGGCAAGGCGCACAACAGAGGCTTCCGGCTGAAGGCCAACTGCAAACTCAACATACACTTCCGGCTGGCACCCGCACCGCAAGCGCCCACGGTGAACATCACCTACACGACCTCCAAAACCGCACAAAAGAGCAACACTCCACCCTCAAAAGGCGGATACACGATCACTTTGACAGTCGGAAAAAACTAACCTTATTTTTCCATCTCTTCGGCGATGATACGGCAAATCTCTTCCGAGATATTTTCCACCGTATCCATGCCGTTGATGTGGCGCAGCAGACCTTTGGCGGCATAGTAATCCTCCAGCGGCTTGGTCTGTGCGAAATAGTTGGCGATGCGCTTCTCGATGATTTCCGGGGTATCGTCGCTGCGGCCTTCGAGTCGGGCGCGGTTGAGCATACGCTTGATGATCTCCTCCTCATCGACATTCAGGTTAATAACCAATGAGATAGGAAGATTTTTTTCGTGACCTACACCGTCGAGCATCTCGGCCTGCTGGATGGTGCGTGGCACGCCGTCGAGGATGGAGCCGATGATTTCGGGCATCTGTTCAAGACAATCATGCAACATGTTGATGGTCAGCGAGTCGGGACAGAGGGCGCCGCGGTTGATATACGACTGGGCCTCCACGCCGAGCGGAGTGCTGTTGGCGATATTTTTGCGGAAGAGGTCGCCGGTGGAGACGTGGGCGAGGTTGAACTTCTCGGCCATGATTTTGGCCTGCGTGCCTTTGCCGGAGCCGGGGGCACCTAGCATGACGATATTGAATTTTTTCATTATGGTAATTGTTTGATTATTCCTCCACTACTTGGTAGATGTCGCGCAGGTTGCGTCCCAAACCGTCGTAATCCATCCCTCTACCCAAGATGAACTTGTTAGGAATTTCGATACCGATGAAGTCGATGGGCAATGATTTGCGGTATGAGTCGGGCTTGTAGGTGAGCGTAGCGATTTTGACATCCTTAGCGTGCGCTTCGCGCAGCATGGCCTCAATGTACTCGTAGGTGTTGCCGGTGTCGATAATATCCTCAATAACCAGAACACGCTTATTTTCAACATTTTCTGTAAGACCGATAAGATTTTTCACCTTTTCGGTACTTTTGGTTCCGGCGTAGGAGCTGACCTTGACGCAGCAGAGTCGGCACTGGAAGTCGAGCTGTTTCAGCAGGTCGGAGCCGAAGATTACGGAGCCGTTAAGGACAAGAAGAATAACAGGGATGTCGTTTTTGTATTCTTCGTTGACTTCTGCGGCCACTCTTTCAACCGCTTTATCTATTTCATTTTCAGAAATATACTTAACAAATTTCCGATCGCCGACTGTAATGGTATTCATTGAAAAATGGATTTAAAATGATTCGCAAAATTACAAAATTTCGGGCGAAAAATGACAATTTTGGCTGAAAAAAATATATGTCCTGCGAACGGTGCGGACAACGCGAAAAAAACCATCTCATCCCCACTTCACGAGGGAGAGATCCATGTCGTGCGGCAACAGCGGGTGCTGCGGAATGAGCCGTAACGCCCAGTTCCACACGCCCGCCACCTTGGCATCCAACGGACACACAAAACGGGCCACCCCATTCTGGTAACTGTCGAGTTTGAAAGCGTATTTGCTGAAAAGCCGCATCCGGCCCTCTTTGCTGCGGGTGAACACAATCTCCAACTTCACCTCCTCAGGCTGCAATGTGCCCAGCTCCACCTCGGCATAAATCTCGCGGGTGGTGCCAAGGTAGAAAGTGCTGTCGGGGTCGGAGGGCAGGTTATTTTGCAGGAAACGCACGTTGCCCCATGCCGAAAGCACACGGTTCTTCCACTGTACCAGCTCCTTCAGTTTCTCGCCGTCGCCAGCAGTCAGCATCTCGCTGCGCTTCTCCAACTTGCTGTAAAACTGCTGGTAATAGTCGTCAAGCTGGCGCTTCATGGTGAAATGGGGCGAAATTTTCGCAAAGCAGTTCTTCATCATGCCGGTCCACTCCAACGGGATACCTTCGGTGCGACAGTAGAAGGCGGGCGCAATCTGCTCCTCGAAGATGGCATAGATGTTGGCGGCATCGAGTTCGTCCTGACGATGCACATCGGCATAGGTAATCTGCTCATCTACAGCCCATCCAGCACCCTGCACGTAGCCTTCTGCCCACCAGCCGTCCAACACGCTGAAGTTGAGCACGCCGTTCATCACGGCCTTCTCGCCGCTGGTGCCGCTGGCCTCCAACGGACGCGTCGGCGTGTTGAGCCACACATCGCAGCCCGAAATCAGCTTCTTGGCCAGCACCATGTCGTAATTCTCCACAAAGATTATCTTGCCAATATATTCAGGTCTTCTCGAAAAGTCGATGATGCGACGGATAAGGTCCTGGCCAGCCTTGTCGTGCGGGTGCGCCTTGCCGGCGAAGATGAACTGCATCGGATGCTGCGGATTGTTGAGCAGCGCGTACAGTCTCTCCTCGTTGGTGAAGAGCAGATGGGCGCGCTTGTAGGTGGCGAAACGGCGGGCGAAACCCACGGTAAGCACATCGTCGCGGATGGCCTTCACGGTCTTCATAATCAACGCAGGCGGATCGTTGCGGCGACGCATCTGACTTTCTACCAATTCTTTAACACTCTTAATCAGTTCTTTACGCAGCTCCTCCTTGAGGTTCCAAATCTCCTTGTCGGAGGCCTCGTAAATCTTGCTCCACAGCTCTTCGTTGGAGATGTCTTTCTTGAAATCTTTGGCCAGCAACTGCTGGTGGAACTGCTGCCAACGCTTGTGCGCCCAAGTGGGGTAATGCACGCCGTTGGTGACATAGCCGATGTGCAGCTCGTCGGAGAAACGGCCGTCGTAAAGATACTCGAACATGTCGCGGGTGACGCGGCCATGGATGCAGCTCACGCCATTGACCTCCTGACAGAAACGGCAGGCGAGGATGCTCATCGAGAACTTCTCCTCGGCATTGGAGGCGCGCTTGCGCCCCAGTCCCATGAACTGCTGCCAGCTAATGTTGAACAGGTCGGGGAAGCGCGAGAAATAGACGCGCATCATGTCCTCGCTGAAGGCATCGTGACCGGCGGGAACGGGCGTGTGGGTGGTGAACAGCGAGGAGGCTTTCACCAGCTCCATGGCCTCGGGGAACGACAGATGCTCGCGCTCCATCAACATACGGGTACGCTCCAGCGAAAGGAAGGAGGCGTGTCCCTCGTTGAGGTGGAAAATCTCGGGCTTCTCCCCTACCGCATCCAGCAGCCGCACACCGCCGATACCCAACAGGAACTCCTGTTTGAGACGGTTTTCCCAATCGCCGCCATAAAGGTTGGCGGTAATCTTGCGGTCGTCAGGATTATTCTTATCTAAATCTGTATCAAGAAGATATAACTTGATTCTCCCCACATCAACACGCCAGATTCTGGCATAGAGCTGACGGCCAGGCAGCGCCATCGTCACGGTCACCCAGTTGCCCTCGGCATCGCGCACGGGATGAATGGGCAGCTTGGAGAAACTCTGCTGCGGGTAGAGGTTGATCTGCTCGCCATTCGGCGAAATCTGCTGCACGAAATAACCGCAGCGGTACAACAAACCCACTGCCACCATGTTCACATTACAGTCGCTGGCCTCCTTGAGGTAATCACCCGCCAGCATACCCAAACCACCGGAATAGATCTTCAACTCGTTGCTAATGCCGAACTCCATACTGAAATAGGCCACTTTCTTTTCAGACCTTGTACAGGGTTCGTTCATATAATTCTGAAAATCAGCATAAACCCTATCCAATTTCTGCACAAACTGCACATTACGGCTGAACTTTTGCAGCACATCCAGCGGCAGCATCTGCAACATGTGAACGGGATTCTGGTTGTACTCGGCCCAGCATTCGGGACCGGCAATCTCCTCAAACAATTCGCGAGCCTCATAATTCCAGCTCCACCACAAATTGTTGGCCAAAGCCTCAAGCTTCACCAGATTATCGGGGAGGTTGGATTTGATGGTGACACGCTTCCAGTTGGGCTGCTCGTTCTGTTCGGGTTCGGTATTGATGGCAAAATGTGACATTTTATCTTTATAAAATTCATATCTTAAAGCACTCTTTTTCAATGCTTTATCATAAACATTTTCATAATTTTCATATAAATTGCTCCACAATGCCTTTGCAGCGATGGCCTTGGCATCGGCAGCGGCCTGCTCTTTCGCTTTGGCATCCAAAATGGAGAATTGCAGGACGGCATCCACCATCTGGCGGCACACCTCCTCTTCGTTGGTATCGGTGCGATGGCATACGGTAACACCCTGCTGCTGAGCGAAATTGGTCTTCACCCATGCTCCGAAACCAGCCAGCGAGGTGGTGATGGTGGGGATGCCGAATGCCACGCTTTCCAACGGCGTGTAACCCCACGGCTCGTAATACGACGGAAACAGGGTCATGTCGAAGCCGATGAGCGTGTCGTAATACGAAAGGTTGAACACGCCGTCGCGGCCATCGAGATATACCGGCACGAAGATCACCTTCACCTTGGAGGCGGGGGCATTGTCCACATTCAACCGGTTCAATTCTTTGATAATCGGGTCGTTATAGGGATCGTGGAGCGGATGTGTGGAGTAGTCGCGCAGGGCGGCATGGCTGTCGTCGTCGATGGAAGTATGCTCTTCCATGCGTTTGATGAGTTCGGTGCGGAGGCCGCTGGTGCCGGCAGGCACCATGATGAAGGCGACGATCTCGCGCTGCGGGTACTGTTCCTCCAGTTCGGCCATCGTTCTGACAAACAGGTCGATACCTTTGTTATGAAACTCATAGCGACCGCTGTTGAGCAGCAGCAGTGCATCGTTGCTGATGGGTTGCTGAAGCAGGCAGGAGGCCACCTGAAACAGTTTGGCTCGGGCGGCAGCACGTTTCTGAACATACACCTCCCCTTGCGGCACAAAGTCGTTCTCAAAACCGTTGATGGTGATGACATCGGCAGGTTTCTCAAAGAAGGCAGCGCACTCCTGGTCGGTGATCTCGCTCACGGTACTGTAGGCATCGGCATGGCTGGCCGACAGCGACTCCAACGAGAATTTCGACTGCACCCCGAAGCGGTTGGCGGTGCCCTGCGGGTCGTACTGCTGGAGGTCGCCGTAGAGTGGCAGTCCGTTGCCAGCGATGCAGCGCCCCAACACAGTGGCGTGCGTGGTGAACACCGTGGCCACCTGCGGACATGCGGACTTGAGGTACAAGATGCCGCCACCGGTCATCCACTCATGGAAATGAGCCACAATGTGGTCCATGGCTGAGCAATGGTACTGGTAGAAACTCTCAATCACCTTGCCGGCAGCGTAGCCGAACAGCAGCGGCTCCACATAGTCCCACTGTCCGCTGATAGAGTCGAGTTTGTAGTTGAGCCAGAAGTCGGTGAGAATCTCATTTTTCTTTTCAAAAAAAGGCGTAAAGTCCACCAGCACAACGATAGGACTGCCCGCCACACGCCAGCGACCCACGCGGATACGCAGTCCGGAGCGGACGGCTGTCTCGCGCCAAGAGCGGTACAAGTCTTGCGACTCCTCAAAATCGCAGTTGCCACCCGACTCGTGCGAAATGTCGGGTCCGATGCAGATATAATTGTTATGGAAATGGTTGACGGCAGTGAGCGCCTTGGTGGACAGAACTGTGTATATACCACCTACTTTGTTACAAATTTCCCAGCTGGTTTCAAATACGTAATCGGCCTTTTTCATAGATGTAAAATGAAGCGGCAAATTTACGAAAAATTTGAAAATTGAGAATTGAAAATTGAAAGGTTTATCTCGCAATGATTTGAGCGAGTTGCTCGTTGACGCGCTCCCAGTTGTAGTTGGACCTCACAAACTGGTAGCCATTTTCGGCGATGGTGTTGTACATTTCGCCATTTTCGAGCAGAGCTTTCACAGCATCGGCGAAGCCTGTGGTGGTGTTGCAGATGAGGATTTCCTTACCGTTTTCTACACCCTTGAGGGGTTTGCCTGCGAGGGTGGAAGTGACGCAGGGCAATTTCATCGACATAGCCTCTAACAGCTTGTTTTGCAGACCGGTGCCGAGGTGCATAGGGGCGATAAACACCCGCGACTGTGCATAATAGTCGGCCATGCTGTCCACCCAGCCGGTCACGATAACGCGGCGACTCTGGAGGGCGCGGACGGCGGGTGCGGGCGAAGCACCGCAAAGGGCGACGGTGAGGTTGGGATTTTCCTGCCAAAGCAGCGGCATCACCTCGTGTACCAGATAGTTGGCGGCCTCCACATTGGGGGCATAGCTCATGTTACCGGCAAAAATCAGGTCGTAATTTTTCTCGCAATCGCGATGCTGGTAATAGTCGAAATCAACGCCGTTGGCCACCACATGAATCTGGCGGCTCTGTTCGTGAGGGATGAGGTCGCGGTCAACCTCGGTGATGATGACTTTTTCATCAAAAAGCGAAAAAACCTCCGCTTCATAGCGACAGAGGCGACGATATTCTGCCTTGAAAAACCATCGTTTCCAGAAGGGAGCACTTTGGGCTCGACGCTGCATTCCTTTAGACAGAACATCTTGATAATCAAGAATTTTACGAATATCAAAATGCTTCACATATTCGGCCACGCGGATCAGCTGGCAGAAGATGCGGTCGGGGTGCACACGGGCGACCAGCTCATTGACGGCACACTGCGCCTTGCGATTGTAAAAGTAACCACATTGGAAGGGAAGTCCCTTAAAAAGCGCACCAACGGAGTGCCAAAGTCGGCTTGCCCAAGTCAGTTTCACCGCATGCAGCTCTTGGCAGAAGGGGCGGATTTTTGCCATCGACTCCTCTGATGGCCAATGCTCGCAAAGCGTTACCACATAAAGCTCATGATAACGCGATAGCACCCGCAGCTGATGGTATGCGCGGAGCTTGTCGCCCTTCTCAAGAGGGTACGGGAAACGGGGCAAAACGACTAAAACCTTCATCATTAGAATTGAGGGTGCAAAAATACGGGATTTTTTTAGAATAAAGGCAACAATTTTTCAGTGATTTTGTAAGGATAAGCGAACTTTATATAAAAAATAAGTAGTAATTTTGCACCGATGATTTTTTAATTGGAAGTATTGCAGTCTTTAGCGTATATTTTTCAAAAAATCATTTTATAAATAATTGATAATCAATAAAAAAAATAAATAATAAATCAATGAGAAAGACACTTACAGCCCTCCTCATCATTTTGGCCGCTTACATCGGCAGCGCGTTTGGACAATGCACCGTCAACATTTCAGGACCCACTGGAATTGTGTGTACGGGAGATCAGGTCACGCTGACCGCATCGATCAACGGTGCGGATCCCGGTGCTTGCGCCACCTCGGTCAACATCAACAACACGACCACCACCGTCACCTGCGGCGAGTCGATCTGTTTTTATGACTCTGGCGGCCCCAGCGGAAGCTACAGTTCATCGGAAAACTACATCCACACCTTTACCTCCAGCAATGGAAGTCCTGTGACCATCACCTTCCTGTCGGCCAACGGCGAAAGCTGCTGCGACTACATTTACGTGTACGAAGGCGTCGGAACGGGAGGCACGCAGCTTCATTACGGCCTGCTGAGCACTGTCAACGGCAACGTGAGCTATACCTCCACCAGCAACTCGCTGACGGTGAAGTTCACCTCCGATGGAAGTGTGCAGTATGACGGCTGGCAGGCCATCGTGTCGTGCGACGCTTGCACCAACTACACCTACAACTGGAGCAACGGTGCGACCGGACAGACCATCACGGTTTCCCCCACCACACAGACCACTTACACCGTCACCGCCAACTCGGAAGGCTGCTGCAGCTCCACAGCTTCTTTCACCATCAACCCCACCAACTGCGTGAACAACTGCAACGGCTTCGAGACCACCGCCGACCGCGCCGAGTGGACCCTCGTGAACGGCAGCCAGACCAACCAGTGGGTGATGAACACCGGCGTCAACAACGGCGGACAGTACTCACTTTACGTCACTAACGCCCCCACTTCCGCCACTCCAGCCCACTCTTATACCAACACCAGCACCTACGTTTGGGCATACAAAGACATAGAATTTCCGGAATGCGATGATGATTTCGTCCTGGCCTTCGACTGGATCGCCTACGGCGAGAGTTGCTGCGACTACATGTACGTCTATATCGGCGCACCGGCCACTGTCACTGCCGGCTCGTCCACCGCACCTACTGGCGCAACCCAGCTCAACAACCCGACCACCTCATCGGTCAAATTCAATTTGGCCAGCACATGGCAGCATTTCGAGACACAACTTAGCAGTGCAACCTATTCGGGCCAGATCATGCGCCTATACTTCATGTGGCACAACGACGGTTCGGTACAGACCATGCCGCCCGCTGGCGTTGACAACGTGTGCATCCAGTCGTGCGAGCCCTGCAACCAGCCGGTGGTGAATGTCACCCCCGAGTCAGCGCTGCTGTGCCAGGGTGAGAGCGTCACCTTCCATGCCACCGTTACAGGAGGCAGCGGCCACGGCTACACCTACGAGTGGACGCCGGCCACGGGCCTGAGCTCCACCAACACGGCCACTACCACCGCTACGCCGACGGCCACCACCACCTACTCGCTGCGCGTTACCGACAGTGAGGACTGCGCCAAGACGGTGCGCATCCCCGTGGAGATTTCCGGCACCACGCTTGAAATCACCCAGTCGCCGGCCGTCTATTGCCGCGGCACCGACCCCGTCACCCTCAACGCCGTGCTGAATGTGAACGGTAGCTGTACCAACTACACCTACGCATGGAGCAACGGTCCAAGCGGGGCTGTATCCACCGATGTCCCCCAGCAGAACACCACCTATACCGTGACCGCCACCCCGGTTGGCGGAGACTGCTGCATCCTCACCGCTTCTCACACTGTGCAGGTGGGCGACTGCAACCAGGACTGCAACGACTTCGAGACTGCGACGGGCCGTGCCGAATGGACGCTCGTGAACGGCAGCCAGACCAACCAGTGGGTGACTGGCACTGGCACCAACAACGGCGGCCAGTACGCCCTGTACGTGTCGAACTCGCCGACAGCGGCCACACCGCCCAACTCTTACACCAACACCGCCTCCACCGTTTGGGCATACAAAGAGATTGAATTCCCCGAATGCGACGACGACTTTGTGCTGAGTTTCGACTGGAAGTGCGGCGGCGAGAGCTCCTGCGACTACATGTCGATTTTCATCGGAGAAGAGGCTACCGTGACCGCTGGTAGTACGACCCAGCCCGCCGGCTCCACCCGCATCAACAATCCCGATGCATATTCGTCCTCATACACAGCCTATTTCAACACCTACAACAACTACAACGACCAGTGGCATCATACCGAAATCATCCTCGACCACGAGACCTATTCCGGACAATATATGCTGCTCTATTTCATGTGGCATAACGACGGTTCTGTACAGAACTACAGTCCTGCGGCCGTTGACAATGTCTGCATCCAGGCCTGTATCCCGTGCGACCAGCCTGTAGTGACGGTAACGCCCGCCAGTGTCATCTTGTGCCAGGGCGAAAGCGTTGACTTCACGGCGTCTGCCACGGGCGGCAGCGGCGGCGGCTACACCTTCACCTGGTCGCCTGCTGGTTCGCTCAACACCACCAACGGTCCTACGGTGACCGCCACCCCGTCGGAGACTACCGTCTATCGCGTACGTGTGACTGATGGAGAAGGATGTGCCAAGACCGTGCGTGTGACCGCTGAAGTGTCGGGCACCCGTCTTAACGTGCAGGCCACACCCGCCGGTTTCTGCGCCGGCAGCACCGAGCCTGTCACCATCACCGCCAACTTGCAGGTGGAAGGCTCTTGCAGCAGCTACACCTACGCATGGAGCAACGGTGCCACCGGCACTACCATCAACGACCAGCCGACCATCACCACCAGCTACACGGTGACCGCCACACCTACCGATCCCTCCTGCTGCGAACTCATCGCCAGCGTGACCGTGGCCGTGATGGACTGCGCCGCTGAAGGATGCCCGAGCGTCTCCCCCGCAGAGTTGGGAACCAACAATGTGGAAATCAACATCGACTGCGCCACGCAGCCTGACGTGACCCTCAGCGCCAACGTCATGGCTACTGCCGTGGAGGCCGACGACTACTTTGTATTCTCCATCCCCTACAACCCGCCTTACGGCTACACGGCCGGTACCCGCATCTTCGCCAACGCCTCCGATGATACTTGGAGCGAGGTGGTGAACCTGCCCTTCACCTTCTGCTACTACGGCAACACCTACACCCAGATCGTGGCTGGCGCTAATTCTGTGGCCACCTTTAACACCAGTGTGGCGGGCGGAAGCTGCGCATGGTCATACGACGAATCGATTCCCGATGCCGCTCTTTTCCCCAACACTATCTTTGCTTGCTACCGCGACATCTACCCCTCCACCAGCGACTATGTTGCTTCCACTGGTGACGGCGGTATCTTCGAGGGCATCTTGGGTGAATATCCTTGCAGAAGCTATGTGTTGAGTTTCAACAACATCAAACTCTTCTCCTGCACCGAAATCAGAACCTTCACCTCCATGATCGTATTATACGAAGGTACAAACGTTATTGATATCTACTTACGCGATGCGCCAACCTGCACCAGCTGGAACGACGGCAACGGTGTCATCGGCCTCCAGAATTCTGACTGCTCGCGTGGCATCACGCCTCCCGGCCGTAATACCGGTCCGTGGACCGCTCACGAAGAGGCTTGGCGTTTCATGCCGACCGGACAACCCAGCTACACTGTAACCTGGTACCAGGGACAGGACACCTCGGCCAACGGAACCATCCTCGGCTACGGAGACCTGCTGACCGTGACACCCACTGAAAGCACCGACTATACCGCCCGTCTGCAATACACGGCCTGCAACGGCGACTACTTCGACATCGTCAACCGCTGCCATGTGACCGTCAACAATGCCATGCCCATCCTGACAGTGGTGGCATCGAAGGACACCCTCTGTCCGAACGAGGAAGTGACCATCGAAGCATTCACCGAGACTCCGATTTCCTACGTGTGGAACACCGGTGACACGGTTCCGAGATTCACCCTTGTACCGGAAGATGTCGTCACAACCTACACGGTGACAGTGACCTACGATAACGGATGCTCACGCAGCGATAGTGTCACGGTATATGCTGTGGCTTCCATCGACCCGCCCACCTTCACGCTGGATCCGGGCGACGCTTGCGCCGGCGAACGGTTCATCATCACGGCCAACGACTACGCACAATACCGTTGGAGCAATGGCGCTACCACACAGTCTATCACCGTATATCCGCAAGTTACCACCACCTACTCTTTGACCGTCTCCGATGAGGTAGGATGCTCGTCAAGCGGCGAGACGCAGGTTATAGTACACCCCATCCCGCAAGCAGCATTCGCCCCCGAACGTTTCCTCACTTACATTGAAGACGGAGTCGCCGATGTGCAATTCCTTGACTTCTCTGAAGGCGGCGCCAATTGGCTCTACGACTTCGGCGACCAATGGTCCAACTCCAACACCTCCATCGACCAAAGTCCGATTCACACCTATACACATTCCGGTATCTACACCGTGACCCAGTGGGTAACCTCCGACTTTGGCTGTATGGACTCCGTGACCCGCATGGTATCCATCCAAAAACCGTTCTATTTCTATGTGCCCAACGCTTTCACTCCCGATGGCGACGGCATCAACGAAATCTGGCTGCCACAAGGCGAAGGTGTGGATGAGAGCAACTACGTGTGTATGGTATTTGACCGCAACGGACGCCTCCTGTTCAGAACAAACTCACTGACACAAGGTTGGGACGGCCGCGACCAGCACGGCAAACCCGTTCCATGCGCCAGCTACGTGTACGTCATCCAAACCAGCACCATGGACGCCACCCCGAAAGAATTTACCGGCACGGTAACGGTTGTACGCTAATCTACTACCCCGCACTATAATATATATATGAAAAACATCCGCAACTTCTGCATCATCGCCCATATTGACCATGGAAAAAGCACCTTAGCAGACCGAATGCTGCAATTCACTGGAACGGTGAACGAACGCGATTTCCAAGACCAGGTGTTGGACGACATGGCATTGGAACGCGAGCGAGGCATCACCATCAAGAGCCACGCCATCCAGATGGATTACCAATACAAGGGTGAGCATTATGTGCTGAACCTTATTGACACTCCCGGTCACGTGGACTTCTCTTACGAGGTGTCCCGTTCCATCGCGGCGTGCGAAGGCGCACTGCTGCTGGTGGATGCCACACAAGGGGTTCAGGCACAAACTATCTCGAACCTATATTTGGCTATCGACAACAACCTTGAAATCATTCCCGTACTCAACAAGATGGACATGCCCGCCGCCATGCCGGCAGAGGTGAAAGACCAGATTATTGACCTGATCGGTTGCGACGAGTCGGAAATCATTGAGACCAGCGGTAAGACCGGACTGGGTGTGGAGGAACTGTTGGCCGCCATCATCGAGCGCATCCCCGCCCCGAAAGGTGACCCCGACGCTCCCCTGCAGGCCCTCATCTTCGACTCCGTATTCAACTCATACAGAGGCATTATCTCCTATTTCCGTATCTTCAACGGCACCATGCACACAGGCGACAAGCTTAAGTTCTTGTCCACCGGCAAGGAGTACGATGCCGATGAGATTGGCGTGCTGCGCATGACGCAGGAGCCGCGCCATGTGATGAAGGCCGGCGATGTGGGCTACATCATTTCCGGCATCAAGACCTCGAAGGAGGTGCGCGTGGGCGACACCGTAACGCAGGTGGAACGTCCCTGTACAGAGGCGGTGGCAGGATTCCAGGAAGTAAAACCCATGCTCTTCGCCGGCGTATATCCCACCGATGCCGACCAGTACGAGGAGCTGCGTGCCTCGTTGGAGAAACTCCAGCTCAACGACGCCTCACTCACCTTCGTGCCCGAATCGTCGGCAGCACTCGGCTTCGGTTTCCGCTGCGGCTTCCTCGGACTGCTGCACATGGAAATCGTGCAGGAGCGTCTCGACCGCGAGTTCAACATGGACGTGATTGCCACCGTGCCCAACGTCTCCTACAACCTTTATACCACCAAAGGCGAACTCATCGAGGTTCACAATCCTTCTGGCATGCCCGCTCCCACCATGATCGACCACGTGGAGGAGCCCTACATCCGGGCACAGATCATCAGCAAGGACGACTTCATCGGCCCCATCATCAAGCTTTGTCTTGACAAACGTGGCACGCTGCTCAACCAAGTCTATATCGCCTCCAACCGTGTGGAACTCACCTTCGACCTGCCGCTGGGCGAAATCGTCTTCGACTTTTACGACAAGCTGAAGAGCATTTCTAAAGGGTACGCCTCTTTCGACTATCATATTTCCAGCTATAAACCAGCTCATCTAGTGAAACTGGACATTCTGCTTAACGGAGATTCAGTGGATGCTCTCTCATCGCTGACTCATGTGGACAATGCTTATCCTTTTGGGCGAAAGATATGTGAAAAGCTGAAAGAGCTCATCCCGAGACAGCAGTTCGACATCGCCATCCAAGCAGCCATCGGATCTAAGATTATTGCGAGAGAAACGGTGAAGCAGGTGCGTAAGGATGTGACTGCCAAGTGTTACGGCGGCGATATCACCCGTAAGCGCAAACTGTTGGAGAAGCAGAAACAGGGCAAGAAGCGCATGCGCCAGATCGGCAACGTGGAAGTGCCGCAGTCGGCCTTCCTCGCCGTGCTGAAGCTGGACTAAGGAAATTGAAAATTGAAAACTGAGAATTGAAAAGTTGAGATGCAATTCATTGCATCTCTTTTTTACAATCATCACCTCCCACAGACGGCACGGTAGTCGCACCATTTGCAATGGTCTAATTCGGTCGTCTGCTCAAACGGAAGTTTTTCATTCACGATACCGAGGAAGAGTTTTTTCAGATTCTCTTCATAAAGCTCAAGAAATGCTGTCGTCATTTCCAACGGGACTTTCCCCTTTCCAGATGACTTGGTTTTTTGGGGACCCATCAGGAAAGCGTCGCCCGTCATCAACGACTGGAAGCTCACCAACGCACAAGTAATATCCTGTGGTTCAACATCTTCTAACTTCCAATACAAATAAGCATAGGTAATCAACTGAAACAATTGCTTGTACTTGGGATTGCCAAACAAGTCATCCATGTTGGAAAAGCACAGCTCGTGGATTTTCCCTGTCTTATAATCCAAAATGGCCGTCTTGCCGTTGCGCTTCTCCACCAAATCGGCGAAGCCTTCCATCTTGAATTTCCTCACCTCATCCACCGAGAACTCGTACTCCAACCTCATCTCCGGCTCCACAATCTTGACATGAAGATCGGGATTGGAAAGTTCCTTAAGCCATTCCTTTAAATAGCTTTTCAACTGCCGTTTCACCACTTCCACGGCGATGAACAGTTTTCCCTGTGTCAGGTCCTGCCCCTGCACCTCCTCACTTTCCCAAAACAAATCACGCAGATAAATGGAATCCTTTTCAACAAGATCCTGATACTTTTGAATAATGCCCTTCTGTTTCGATTTGGCAGCGGTCTTCAACTCTTTGGCTGCTTGCTCCAGCACCGCATGGATGACCTTGCCCACCACGCTCTGCTCCACATTCTCGTCAATGGTGCGGGGCACCTCAATCTGTGCCACCTTACTCAAATAAAACTGCAACGGACAGTTGATGTAGGTGGACAAGGTGCTGACCGAGTAGGTCATATTTTTCAGAGTGTCAATGTCAGACTTGGTCTTGGCGATGGAAATAACATTGCCCTGTGCGGAGAGTTTGGGTGGCACAGAGATCTGCCGGCGTTGCATCTTAATAATATCTGTAAGATGCTGATGTTGAGATTCATACTCCAACTGCCGTACAAAGCGGCTCTCTTCGTTGGCCGAGGTGGACGTGTCGGCATTGTAAATCAGGTGAATGTGGGCAGCCCGCTGCAAGAGACGGAAGAAGTGGTAGGCATACGCCGTGTCGTGATGCTCGTAGGTGGGCAGCCCGAAAAACTTTTTCACCCCGAAAAGCAGCATGGAGTCGGTGGACTTGCCCGTCGGGACACAGCCCTCATTCACAGAAAGCATGATGACCGTATCAAAGTCCAACATCCTGGTTTCCAGCACTCCCATTACCTGAAGACCTTTGTTGGGATTGCTCATAAAGGGCAGTCCCAGCGCACTCACCTGCTCGTTGATAAAGGTGGTGAGGGTGCGGAAATCCAAGGGAAAATCTTGAAAACCGGCGACCAGCTCATCCACTTTTTTCAGTTCTTGCGCCAACAATTTCAGAACTTCCCTATCCATATTATCATCCTCACTTTCCAATTGTTGAATCGTGTTTTGGATGAAAATGATGATCTCATTCAAAAAGTCGCGACCCTCTTTCGACAAATCGGGGAAGTCGAATTTCAGCACATTGCTAAGATGGGCTGGGGTAAGGAAGGCCTTATTGATATTAACCACCTCATCCATTGCATTTTGGGCCGTCCACTGACCAGAGAAAAAAGCTTGTGCCAACACCGGATTGCCGATAAGGGCGATAATATCCTTGTGGTAATAGCCGGAAAATCCACTGGCATCCTTGTGGTTGAGGCGGCGATAGTTCTGTGCAGCGGCCACCAGGTCTTGGAAGAGGTGGAAGGCGGCCGTATGCTTTACAGGATAGCGCATGGTGATGTTGCACTTGTCCTGTCCATAAGCATGCACAAACGGCACCAGCAGCGACTCGTCGGCAAGGACGACGGCAGTACGCTCAAGTTGTTCAGGGGGCATCTGCTCCAAAATCTGCACGGCGGCAAACACTTGTCCCATGGTCTGCGAGGCCGCCGTGATGGTGATGTTCTTGGGAATTTCCCGGTAATCGTCACTCACCTGCTCAATCTTCTGGATTTGCGTGGTGGCAGCCACCTCCTGCACCATCTTGTGGATGCCGAGATGGTTGTTATCATAATAAAAATGGTCCAAATCGAAGATGAAATCCACTTTCGCATGGTTGCGAATTTCACGGGCCAATTTCTGCTCGGTGGGAGCAAGGGCCAAGAGGCCTGCAAACATCACATCATCATACTCAAACCCCTGTAAATATTGCGCCGCATTTTCCGCTACATCCCTATAAATCATTCCATTATAACCCAGATGATTTTGGTAAAGATGGGCACGAAAGCGCTCATACAAATCATAGAGATGCCGGTAAAAATCGAGGTATTTGCGCTGATTTTCCGTAAGCTCATGCTGTCCGAAGAGGTCGAGTTCTTTGAGGTCAGCGATATTGGAGAAAATGAGCCGCGCATCGCCGTTGTACTGGTCGATTTCGTCAATATCTTTCAGAAAAGTGCGCGACCAATTCATGAAAGTGATGAAGGAGTCGTCGTTGCGGAAGTCGCACTCACGATACACGCGGAAGAGTTCGATCAGCTGCTGTGAGGTGTCGGCCAGGGTGAGGGGTGTAAGGCTGTGCACCAGTTCGTCCATCGTGACGATGGTGGGGGCAAAGACGGGATGTTCAATGCGACTTGCCAACTCTAACAGGAGGCGCCGCCGTGCCCTCTGGTTGGGCAATACAACCATAATTTTCTGATTATCAGAAATTTTCTCTACAATTTTTTGGGATAAATATGCGATAAAACTCATACGATGGTATTGATATTCGGCAAGCCAGAATGGGAAATGATAGGCAGCAAAGCTGCTCCTATTTCACCACAAACTTAGCCGTTTTTTGCCAATTGTCGCCCTTGACTTGTACAAAATAAAGACCTTTTCCCAATCCCGAGACAGAAAGGGTGCCGTTGGTAGTACCCGTCATCACCGTTTGCCCCAAAGTATTAAAGATAGAAAATTCTTCAGATTGCGCGGGAATGTTTTCCAAGTAGAGCAGGTCGGTGGCGGGGTTGGGATAGACATGCAAGGGCTGATGGATGGAACTTTCTTGAACCGAGGTCTGCGTGGGAATGATATTCAAAACAATACCTTCCAGCTTGGTCATTCCGTAATAAAAATTCGGATCAGGAATGCTGTACCAGCCATCCTGAGAGCCACCATAGCCGAAGTTCATGTGGAACTTTCCATCAATTTCACGGTAGGCATCCACCACGACATTGTGGCCAACGGTTCCCTGCGGATTTTCAACGGCCAGATGGGCGGGATAACCGGCTTCCAGATTGGAGATCAAGGTCGCATACATCGTTGAATCGGCCTCCGTAAACAGCTGGCAATCAGTAAAGCCAAAGCGGCGGTAGGCTTCATACGCCTGATTCACAGCAAACGTGCCGGAGCCTTGCGACGTATAGACCTGCCTGCAAGCCGTGCCACATGCAAAAACCAAGGCAGCGGACAATATGTCGGGCAGCTCCTCGCCGCGCAGGAAAGTGGCATCGATAGAATCCAACATTTCGTTCAGCTGCGGGAACGACGGAAATTGCAACGTTTCCCAGTCCTCATCAATGATATAACTGCGACCAGCATAACTATGTGCGTAGTCATCGTTATCGTCAAAACGGGTGTCTTGCGTGGTTCGCAAATAATTGATAATCTGTCCCATAGCGATAGCTGGACATCCGGCATAACTATAGGAATAGTCGTTCTCAGGGTCTCTCGGACAGAGCTGGTTGTATGGAAAATCTTGCGTCCAATGCGAAGTGAGCAGCCCCTCAGTGCGAAGCTCTGGCACGGAAGCATCCGGGAAGTCTACGGTTTTCAACAGCGGACTTTGCGCCCAAGCAGTCAGAGCAACCATAAAGAAACAAATAATACAAAGTTTTTTCATAATTCAAATTAATTTTTGACGGGGCAAAAGTACGACTTTTTTATGAGTTTTTTGTAATTTTGCAAACCCATTTTACATTTTAGAAAATACACTATAAAATATTTATAATCAATAATTTACAAAAACACAAGAATGAGCAGTATTGCAGAAGCGGAAAGCGAAATCATTGAAGAATTTGAGTTGTTCGATGACTGGATGGATAAATACAATTATATTATAGAGATGGGGAGAAGTCTGCCCCTCATCGACCCACAATATAAGGATGATGCGCACCTGATTCCCGGCTGTCAGTCGCAGGTTTGGCTCCATGCGGAGATGAGCGATGGGAAACTGTTTTTCCGCGCCGACAGCGACGCCATCATCACGAAGGGCATCATCAACCTGCTCATCCGGGTGCTGTCGGGACACACCCCGCAGGAGATTCTGGCGAGCGACCTCGGCTACATCGACAAGATCGGTATCAAGGAGCACCTCTCCCCTACCCGCTCCAACGGACTTCTATCTATGATTCAGCAGATTAGAGGGTATGCGAAGGGGAATTTGTAGATTTGAGAGATTTGAGAGATTTGAGAGATTAGCATGATAGCCATCAACAACCTTTCGGTAAATTTCACGGGCGACTATTTATTTAAGAATGTGTCGTTTGTGGTGGGCGACCACGACCGCATCGGGCTGGTAGGAAAGAACGGGGCGGGCAAATCGACCTTGCTGAAGATTCTGCACCGCATCCAAGCGCCCGAGTCGGGTGAAATCACCGTGACGGCGGGACACCGCACTGGCTACCTGCCGCAGGAACTTCACGGGCAATACGACACCACCATCTGGGACGAGACCTTGACCGCCTTTGTAGAACAGCGTGAATTGGAGAGCCGTATCCACCGCATCACCCAAGAGCTTTCCGACAGAACCGACTATGAATCTGAACAATACACCCATCTCGCCCAACAGCTTTCCGACCTCAACGACCGTTTTCACCAGATAGGCGGCACCACCATGGAGGGCGATGCCGAAAAGGTGCTCATCGGTTTGGGCTTCCGCAAAAAAGACTTCACCCGTCCCATGAAGGAGTTCAGCAACGGGTGGCAGATGCGAGTATCGTTGGCCAAAATTCTGCTCCAGCAACCTGAAATCATCCTGCTCGACGAGCCCACCAACCACCTCGACATCGAATCCATACAGTGGTTGGAGGATTACTTGGCCAACTACAGCGGTGCGCTCATCCTCGTATCGCACGACCGCGCCTTCCTTGACCGCGTCACCAACCGCACCATCGAAATCACTTTCGGCAATATACAAGACTATAAGTGCAGTTACTCGGAGTACGTTCAACAGCGCTTGGAACGTATTGAAGCACAACAGAATGCTTACGAAAACCAGCAGAAAGAGATTGCGCAGATAGAGAAATTCATCGAACGATTCCGCTACAAGGCCACCAAAGCCAAGCAGGTGCAGAGCCGCATCAAGCTGCTGGACAAGATGGAGAAGATTGAGGTGGATGACATCGACAATTCGCACATCTCGTTCCGTTTTCCGCCCGCTCCGCACTCTGGCCGCGTGACCGTGGAGACCGAACATCTCACGCTGGGCTACGGTGATCTGGAAGTGCTGAAAGACATCGACTTCCATCTGGAACGTGGCGAAAAAATCGCCTTTGTGGGCCGAAACGGCGAAGGCAAATCCACCATGGTGAAAGCTATCGTGGGCGAGCTGGCCCCGCAGAAAGGAACCGTCAAATTAGGGCACCAGGTGGTGATCGGCTACTATGCGCAGAACCAAGCGCTGATGCTCAATCCCAACAAGACGGTTTTTGAAACCATCGACGAAGTGGCCGTAGGCGACATCCGTCCCAAAATCCGCACCATTTTGGGCAGTTTCCTCTTCAGCACCGAAGATACCGAGAAGCGCGTGTCGGTGCTGTCGGGCGGCGAGAAGTCGCGGCTGGCATTGGCCAAACTGCTGCTCTCTCCCTTCAACCTGCTCATCCTTGACGAGCCCACCAACCACCTCGACATGCAGTCGAAAGATGTGCTCAAGAATGCCCTGCTGCAATACGAGGGCAGCATGATTCTCGTGTCGCACGACCGTGACTTCCTGCAAGGCCTCAGCAGCAAGGTGGTCGAGTTCCGCGACCACGGCATCAAGACCTACCTTGGCGATGTGTATGACTTTTTGGAGAAGAAGAAAATCGACTCGTTCCAATCGTTGCAGATGCGAAACACCGTACAGGACGAAAGCGGTAAAGTAAAAAACATCAGCAACAAAGCGCAATACGAGCAGAAAAAGGCGCAGGATGCTGCCGAGCGCAAGCGCAACAATCAAGTGAAGAAGTTGGAGGCCGAGTTGGAGGAACTGAACAAGAAGAAAGCCGAGTTGGAGGCACAGTTAGCGCAGCCGGAACTTTACGCCGAACAGATTGCGTCGGGCGAGCTATACCAGAAATATCAGGAAATACAGAAGCAGATTGAAGACACCGAATGGAAGTGGCTGGAGGTGGCGGACAATTGAAAATTGAAAAGTGACAATTGAGAAGTGACAATTGAGAATTAACAATTGACAATGTACAATTGAAGGGTGAGGAGTAAAGACGCGAACAGCTGCGGTGACGGGACCCACAACCCATATTTCAATGGCTTGTGATTGCGCTCTGGCGCGTGCCATCACTTACCTTGGACAAGCCGCACGGACAGGCCGATGCAGCGGAGGTTGCTGTACACGTAGTGGTCGCCCGAATCGAAGTCGAGGTACCACGCGAGCTGTGTACCGTCGGGTGTGGACGACCAATAGTCGCCGTACGTCCGGACGTCGGCCACATCGCCACCGCACTTGCGGTAGCCCGCAGCGGGAAGAAAGATGGAGTTGCCATTGGGACCTTTGACATCATAGCCCTTCTTGCTGTCATTCCATGTCCATGTACACTTCTTTTCCAACTCCTCAAACTGCGCCTTTGTGGGCAAACTCTTTCCGAACTTTTTCTTTGCATCATCGTAAGTGTAGAAGCCATGGTCGTCTGCACTGTTCCATTCGTTGCTGTTTTTCCAATACACACTCAAGCCCAAGTCCACATAACCGGCGGGCACCAACTGAGAGATTTCGTCAGCCCCTGATACCTCCTCACTTGAAGAAACTTCGTCATTATCTTCAGCCAGACTCCTGTTTTCAGTATTACTCACCTTAACCTCACTGTTGCCGAAGCCCATCAACATAATGGCCAAAGTGGATAAAAGCACACCTATTCTTTTCATTGTTTTTGGGTTTTGATTCAGGTGCAAAGATACGGAATTAATCTGCAACTAACATGTAAAAAGGCAATACGCTCGTCAAAGATCGATTTTCATATAGGGCTTCAACTCCTCATAGGGGACAAGCGATTCCAACTGCCAACAACCTCTCCACGCAATCTTACAAATATCATAAAAGAAAACCATTCCCTTATCCGTGAGCCTTACATAATCGGCCATATCCAAGTTGACTTTACTCAAGTGATGCCCACTTATGAACTCAAATTCGCCCAAACTTTCTTTATAACATTCTAGCCACTTTGGGTCACAATGTTTCTGTATCAGCAAATTAATTTCCCGTTTGTGTGAAAAGTCAAGCACATCCTCCTTGGACAAAATCTTCTGTTTCTTCACATCATATATCAAATTGGCTTCAACTGGAAAGCTCTGCCCATTCCATCCAGAGAATTCCGTCCCTGTGACCTTTACATCCAGAAACTGCCCAATTTTAAAATCAGAACTACTCAACTCCAAGTGCGGAGGAATTCCCCAGTCCTCATCGGGTTCATTCTCACACGTGCTCTTAAAAAACTTGCCAAATTCTCGTGTTGACGATTCTAAAGGTTTGATAAATTTGATCAGCGAATCACTCAGTACTGGCATCTCCGGATATAGCTTGACACAGATATCCAAATAAATATAATCCGTTGACTCCTTCCGGATATAATAATCAGAAAATATCTCATCAGCAACGCTTTCATCAACTTCAGAGACAGTGTCCTGCAACACCGTGAGAGTATCAGGAAGCACATCCAACTGCGCAGTTTTTTGTTCATGCGAAACTTTCTCCTTCGCAGCCTCTTTCTTGCCACATCCACTCAACCCCACTACCCAAGCCACAGAAAAACAAAGCAACAAAATATGTAACCATTTATTATTCAACATATTATTCTTTTTATTTACGGATTATTTTTAAATGCAAATATACGGAATATGATTGAGAATTGAAAGGTGAATACTTCGAGAATGCAAGTATAAAAAACCAACAGTATCTCAGTCAGTTAGTTTCTCACGCACCTTACCGAGTAGGCCCATTCCGACATGTCGTATGAGACCACCGGGTAGGGATGATTAACCATGAGATTCCAACTGTAGGCGGTACTGCTGTCACCACTTGCGCCCCAGAAGGAGGCGTACTGGGTGATACCTGACGGATCCTGTGCCCACTGTCCGGCTGGCATCGCGCTGAAGCCCGTGGCATTGTTGGCGGCCAGGTTGTTGCCGGGTGCGCAACTGATGCCCGAACTCATCCATCCTTCGTTGCTGGCAAAGGCGGGAGCCACATAGTTCTCGTAATTCGGGTTGCACACATACTCGCTCTGCGACTGCACGTAGTCGGTCATCTGGGTGTATTCAGCCTCGCTGGGCAGGTGCCACCCATTGGGACACACACCCTGCACCCCGCTCGGATTGGAGGTGGAGGCGTTGGAAATGGTGCGGATGGCCGCTTTCCAGTTATATAACAATCCATAAACAGCTGCATTAGAAGTATTTCCATCAGGATAGAAATAATAACTGATGCTGGTGGTGAGGGCGAACATGGAGTTAGAGCCTTGCGAAATGGAGGTTCCATCGGCATAGTGCTTGGTGCGAAGATTGTCTTTCATCCAGCACTGGTTGCCTATCTTCACCACGCGGTAACTGTTGTTGTCGTAATCTCTGAGTTCGGTGATACGGCCGCCCGTAGCGGTTTCGTTGGCATTGGGAGAGGCCACAGGACAAGAGTTGAGGTCGCTGCTGTTGGAACCGCCGCCACCGCCGTTGCCCTCATCGCGCACACAGCGCACACCCATGCCGTAGGTGGTTTCGTATCCGCCGGTCGGATGTCCCACCGTGGCAGTACTGTAGGCCAGATAGTAAGATTCCGCATTGCTGTCAACGGCCGTGCAGGTCCAGAACATGGCGAACTTGCCGAAGTTGGCAATACCAGAGCTCACGAAGGCGCCCGTAGGCATTCCGCTGAAATGGCTTGCGTCGTTGCTCGACTGGTTGAGGCCCACCGCACAATCCATCACCGCATTGGTGTTCCAGCCACTATTGCATGCCAGCGCCTTGGCGATGTTCTCGCTTTCACCATCACACCAGTACTGGCTTCTTCCTGATACATAACTGGTTAAGGTCGCCCACTCGGCGCTGCTGGGCACGTGCCAACCGTCAGGACAAACGCCCTGCACGTTGCTGGGGGAAACATTCGAAGAAGCCGCGCCGTTCATCACCGCTGTCCAGTTATAGAGCAGTCCGTAAGGATCGGCATTGGCGGCATTGTTGTCGGGATAATAGTAGAGGGGCTCTGTGGTGGAATGCTCGCTGCCCAATGCCATCGGCGTGCCGTTGGCAAAACGGGTGGTGCGAAGGTTTTCCTTCATCCAGCACTGGCTTCCCATCTGCCAGGTGTAGTAAATGTTGCCGTCAATGTCGGTGAGTGTGGGCGTGCTGGGACAGGGCTGCCCATCCACCGGCGCAGGCAACGTAGCATCAAACTGCAGCTGGAAGCTCTCAGAGCCCTGCTGCGCCTGACTGATGGTATGGCTTTCGCACACAGCGCCATTGATGGTAGCAGTGCCCACATATTCCATCTGGTCGCCGTATTGGAAGGGATTTGTGGTGATGATTTTGGGTTGTAGAGACGTGCCACGGCGCGTCTGTAGAGACGTGGTGCACCGCGTCTCTACATGGGTACCCATATATTCAATACGATTGCCGTTGCCGCCGCCGTGGCACACCATTTTAATGGATGATGATTCCCCGTTCTGGCGGGCGGTAAGGATATAGGTGCCGGCGTGCGACAGGGTGACACGGAATTGATTTACACCCATCGGTAGGGGCGAATGATTATTCGCCCCT
Organism: Bacteroidales bacterium; assembly: GCA_045130235.1. Classification (GTDB taxonomy): domain Bacteria; phylum Bacteroidota; class Bacteroidia; order Bacteroidales; family WCHB1-69; genus UBA1756. The sequence goes on along the minus strand of JBGUPJ010000008.1, from coordinate 60,969 downwards.
ACGATACGTCCGTTACCATCCACAATTTCCAATGTCACCATCCCCGCATCGGCCACCATCAGGTTCACGTGGGTGGTGCCGATGAATGGGTTAGGGTTGTTTTGCGATAATTGTAGAGACGCGCCATGGCACGTCTCTACGGCATCATCAATGCCCGTGCCGTTCTGCATGGTCAAAATGTTGTCGGGCCAGACGAGGGTTTCCTGCCAGCCGCGGGTGACGTTGGTGACAGTCACCTGATTGAGTTGCACATAATGGTTCTGTGCGTCACGCCCCGAAAAGGTGAGGGTGACCGTTTGTGCGAAGCCTATCAGCACGCAGCAACAGGCCATTACCAAAAACACTATTCTTTTCATGATCAAATATCATCAATTTCAAAAAGGATGACTATTCACCCGAGCAAGCCTTCCATGTCTTGTAGCCACCAGCGAGGTTGTACACCTTCTGGAAGCCCATCTGCATGAGGATGCGGCAGGCGATATAACCGCGCAACCCGATGGCACAGAAAATCACCACCGGCTGTTCCGGATCCATATCCTCGGCATACTCGCGAAGTTCATCCAGCGGGTAGTTCTCCGCCCCCTCGATGGTGCCGGCGCGGTTTTCCAGCAGACTGCGTACATCCAGCAGGATGAAATCATCGGGCTGGCGGTGGGCCAGCTTCTCCTTGAGTTCGTGCCACTGTATCATCTTCACCTTTTCGGCAAGGATATTCTCGGCCACATAGCCCGCCACAATCACGGGGTCTTTGGGCGAAGAGAAAGGCGGCGCGTAGGCGTGGTCGAAGTCGGTGAGGTCGTAAACGGTACCGCAGTGGGCGATGGTGGAAGCCAGCACATCGAGGCGCTTGTCAACGCCTGCCGCGCCACACACCGATGCCCCCAGCAACTGGCCCGTGTAGGGAGCAAACAGCAGCTTGATGGTCACGGGGTGGCTACCAGGATAATAGGTGGCATGGTCGCCCGTGTGGGTTACCGACACCTTATAGGGAAGATTCAGCATTTGCAACTGTCTTTCCGACAGTCCCGTACGGCCGACCGTCATACCAAAAACTTTCGCGATGCCCGTACCGATACTGCCACTATAACGGTGGATATTACCTTCTACCATATTATTGGCACAAATACGCGCCTGCTTGTTGGCGGGACCAGCGAGGAAACAAAGTTGCGGCTGGCCCGTCAGCGGGTTCACCGTCTCCACCGCATCACCCACCGCATAAATGTCGGGGTCGGAAGTCTGCATATACTCGTTTACTTTGATGCCGCCCAACTCACCGGTTTCGAGACCGGCATTCACGGCCAGCGTGGTAAGCGGTTTCACGCCCACACTCACCAGCACCATGTCAGCTTCCAGCACTTCGCCGCTCAACAGCTGAACCTGCGTGGCATTGCCATTCTGAACGAAGGCGGAAACGCTGTCATTCACGATCAACCGCACTCCGTTGCGAGTCACCTCCTGCTGCACTTCAGCCGCCACCTCCCAATCCACAGGAGGCAGAATCTGCGAGGCTTTCTCCACCAACGTGACCTGACAGCCCGAATGCACCAAATTTTCGGCCATCTCCATTCCGATAAAACCGGCACCTACCACGACTACACGAGCAGGTTTGGACAAACCATCCAAATAGGTACGGATAGCGTCGGTGTCGTTCACATCGCGGAGCGTGAAAATATTGGCTGCATCAATGCCCGGAATAGGCGGCTTGACAGCGGTAGTACCAGGGGCCAGCACGAGTTTGTCGTACGATTCCTCATACGTCTTACCCGTTTTCAGATTCACACAAGTTACTTTCTTTTGCACTTTGTCGATAGAAGTAACTTCGGTAGATACGCGCACATCGGCATCAAAACGATTACCGAAAGAGGTGGGTGTTTGAAGGAAAAGTGCATTTCTTTCCGAAATCACGCCACCAATATAATAAGGTAAGCCGCAATTGGCATACGAAATATAGGGACCCTTTTCAAAGATAACGATCTGGGCATCCTCGTCCATACGACGCAAACGGGCAGCAGTGGTAGCACCACCTGCCACACCTCCGATAATTAAGCATTTCATAATATATTAATTTTCAATTATTTAATCAAACCTCTTTCTCACTCAGTTCCAGCCAGCGCATCGACTTATCGTCAATCAAAGTGGATACTTCCTGATAACGATTGCTCCATTCTATCAACTCATCAGCCGTTCCATTACCCGAGTTCATCTTCTCCAAAAGCTCTTTTTTCTCGGCTTCCAACGTCTCAATTTCCAATCCGAGTGAGTCAAATTCCAATTTTTCTTTATAAGTAAGTTTGTTGGATTTGTCTTTTTTCACCGAAGTAGTTTCTTTCACCTCCGCCTGCTTCTGCAACTTCTCCACTCGCTTTTCAATCCGCAACTCTTTATCTCTGGCCAATTTATAATCGGTATAATTGCCATAGAAATCCTTTACCTTCCCATCTCCATTGAAAACAAAGATGTGATCAACCAGCTTGTTCATGAACCAACGGTCGTGCGAAACAATCAACACACATCCTTTATAATAATAGAGAAAATCCTCGAGTTTGTTAAGCGTGTCGATGTCGAAATCGTTGGTGGGCTCATCCAAGATGAGAAAGTTGGGATTCCGCATCAGCGTGATGAGCAGATAGAGTTTGCGTTTCTCGCCGCCGCTGAGGTCATCGAAATAGGTGTATTGCTGTTCGTACTTGAATCCGAAGTGATTAAGGAACTGCGAGACGCCGATATAATTCCCTGTTTCTGTGCGAATTACCTCAGCATACTCCTTCACAATGTCGATGATTCGGCGGTTGCCCTTAATCTGCATTCCCTCTTGCGAATAGTAGCCGAAATGAATGGTCTGTCCCGCCACGATCTTGCCTGCCGTCGGCTTCAGCTGTCCGACAATAAGTTTCAAAAAGGTGGATTTACCTGTTCCGTTCTTTCCCACAATGCCGCACTTCTCCCCTCTTTTAAATACATAGGAGAAATCATCCAACAGGACTTTATCTCCAAAGGAAAAATCCAAATTATTGATTTCCAAAATCTTATTACCCAACCGTTCGGTCTCCACATGAAAACTCTCGGCGGGTTTCTCCACTTTCCGGCTCACCGACTCCTTCAGGGCCTCAAAACCCTGTATGCGGGCCCGCGACTTGGAGGTACGTGCCTGCGGGGAGGTATGTACCCACTCCAACTCTTTGAGATAAAGCTGTTTCAGCTTGTCGTATTCGGCATTCTCCACGGCAATTCGCTCCGCCTTTTTCTCCAAATAATAGTCATATTTTTCCCGATAATGATAGAGATTTCCATTTTCAATTTCGAAAATGTCGTTACACACCTGGTCGAGAAAATGGCGGTCGTGCGTCACCATCAACAAGGTGACATTGGCACGGGTGAGGTAGTTTTCCATCCACTCAATCATCTCAATATCAAGATGATTGGTAGGCTCATCGAGAATCAGCAAGTCGGTATCGGCGATAAGCGTTTTGGCAAGAGCGGTCTTTTTGCGCTGACCTCCCGAAAGCGTACCCACCGGCTTGAAGACATCCTCGATGCCGAAGCGGGAGAGGATTTCCTTCACTTTGCTCTCAAAATCCCAGGCGTGCAGCCGTTCCACCTCTTCGATGGCGCGGTGCATCCGCTGCTCCAATTCCGGAGAAACCTCACCCGTGGCATTCGCCTGATTCATCAGGGCAAGACAAATTTCGTATTCTCTAATAACTTGTATTTCTGGAGTTTGAGAGTCAAAAATCGCATCCAACACCGACACCTCATCGGCGAAATCGTCCATCTGGGGCAGATACGACACCGTGATATCTTTGCGCACCACCACCTGTCCGGCATCCGGCTGTTCCAGTCCGGCGATGATGTTGAGCAGAGTAGATTTTCCCGTTCCATTCTTGGCAATCAGCGCACTTTTCTGACCCTTTTCCAGTCCGAAAGTGATGTCATGGAAGAGCAGCTTCTCGCCGTAGGTTTTCGATAGATTCTCAACGGTCAGGTAGTTCATAATGAGTTGAAAGTTAAGAGTTAAGAGTTAAGAGTTAAGAGTAAAGAGTTTAAGAGTAATTTTCAGTTTTCAATTCTCAGTTTTCAATTTTTAATATCCTAAGATTTTCAGCATCGACTTGTAACTCTGCTCTTTAGCAAACAGCTTGGTACAAATTTCGCCTTCTTCATCACGGTAAATGATGATATGTTTGGGTGCGGGGGTAAGGCAGTGCTGCACACCGCCGTAGCCGCCCACCGACTCCTGATAGGCACCCGTGTTGAACAGTCCGATGTATTGCGGATCCTCATCGAAGTAGTCGTTGCTCTCTTGCGTGGGCAGACTGGCCCGTATTTTGGGGAGGAAGACCGCGTTGAGGGATGCCTCCGAGTTGTAAAAGTCCTGGCTGTCGCAAGTGAGGCCGCCGAGGAACACACGCTCATACTCCTTGTCCCAGTTGTTGACGGCGAGGATGATAAACTGCTGGTCGATAGCCCACGTATCGGGCAAGGTCGTCATAAACGAGCTGTCAATCATATCCCATAACTCCCTGTCGTTCTGACGTTTCTGCTGGAGAATAGAAAACAGCACAGCGCTGGCCTCGCCCACGGTGTAGGAACCGAATTCCGTGAAAATGTCAGGTTCTGGAACCCCTTCGCGATTGCAGATGTTCTTGATCTGCGCCACAATCTCTTCCGCCATATACTCGTAATCGTACTCGAATGAGAGGCTGGTCTTAATCGGGAAACCGCCACCGATGTCGAGGGAGTCGAGTTCGGGACAGATTTTCTTCAAGTCGCAATACAAACTGATGCACTTCGACAACTCATTCCAATAGTAAGCCGTATCCTGAATACCCGTGTTGATGAAGAAATGGAGCATCTTCAGCTCGAACTTCGGATTATTCTTAATCTTATTCAAATAAAGCGGAATAATATCATTGTAACGCACTCCGAGGCGGGAGGTATAGAACTCAAATCGCGGCTCTTCCTCGGCTGCAATACGGATACCGATCTTACATTTGGTGTTTACTGCGGCATCCAACATATCCAGTTCATGTATATTATCCAGAATCGGGATCGTGTTGACGTATCCCTTATCCAACATCATCGCGATATTGTCGATATACTGCTGTTTTTTAAAACCATTACAAAGAATGAAATTCTCTTTGTCGAACATTTTTTGTTCCTCCAACACCTCAATCAAATTCAGGTCGAAAGCGGAAGAGGTCTCAATATGGACATCATTCTTAAGCACCTCCGACAGCACAAACTCGAAATGGGAGCTTTTGGTACAATAGCAATAGTGGTAATCTGCTTGATAATCGGCCTTGGCGATGGCCACATTGAACCAGCGGCGGGCGCGTTGAATGTTCTCTGAAATTTTAGGCAGATAGGTGATTTTCAATGGTGTACCATATTGCTTGATGATGTCCATCAACGGCACACCATTGAATATCAATTCATTATCTTCCACCTCAAATTGCTCTTGAGGGAACTCAAAAGTTTGAGAAATTAAGTCGATGTACTTGGTTTTCATCTTCAAAATTATTCTAAAAATTTCAACGGCAAAAATACATGAAAAATAGTATCATTGTCATCATTTTTAAGAAATATTTGAAGAAAATTTATTGCGGATGAAAACAAAACGACAGATCCGGCTTCACTACATTTACAAAAAGAACACCATTTGAGTGAACTGGATAACAAAAAGTGTCACTTGTCGCTCCATTCGAAGCTCTCTTCCAGTTCCCAATAGCCGCGCACCATAACGCTTTGAGTGAAAAATTCCACTCTTTCTGGAAGAAGTTTCTGCTTATAATCTCCTGTGTCCCAAACTCCATTCCCATTATTATCCTCCAAAAGGCGCACTTTGTACTTCCCGGCAGGCAGGCGGTCGTACACCACCACCTCGTTGGGAGAGACCCTATCGCTTCTGAGTTCAGCTCCCTTTTCGGAAAGCAGCGTGGCCACGTAGCTCACGCCATTAGCCGGCACCTTATACTGCATCTTCAATGTGCCGTAGTCCTTTTCGGTCTTGGCGGTAAAGTTGGCGACCAACGTATCGTTGCAGCACCCGTTATAGCCAGTAAACACCGAATCCCGAATCATCAGCTCATAAGGCACTTTCTCCTCGTAGGTGAAGGGGATGCTGACCGACATGGCGAAAGTGTCGGGGATGGAGATCCACAGATAGTTGGTATCGTTGCCGGCATATTTCTTTTTGGCCACAAGACGCACGCGCACCGAGTCGCACGGTTGCACCGGATAGGGGAAATTGAGCGTGAGCGGTTGGTAGAGCTCCCCTTTATTGGAGACCGTAACAGAGAGAGCAGGAGCTTTTTCCTCGCGGTTTCGGCGGCCCGCACGTGCCTCCTTCTCCTTAAAAGGATGCAATTCGAGCGTATCGACCAGCGTATCCCCCATCATACAAATCAGTTGCAACGTGTCGGTCAGCTCCGACTTCATGTAAAGAACGAGGCTGTCGTGACCTGTATAAGTGAAGAATTCTATGGTGGTGTCGATGCCCTGCAGCTGAACATCAGCGACCTTCTCACTGAAGACGAACTCATACTTCCCTTTCTCCTTGTTTTGCGACTTCTGCAATTTCTGCGGCAACTTGGCCTTAAAGAGGCGCAGCAAAGGCATGGGCACAATGGTGTCGGCAGACACCTGTACGGAGTCACTGGCAATCGAGTCGGCGACCGTAAGCGTATCCTTCTGAATCGGCACCGCCTCATAAAGTTCAGGCGAGAAGGCGATCGACTCCGTGGGTTGGCTGTACATCAGATTGTTATCCTCGTCATCCAACACAAAAATCTTATAGCTACCTGCTTTCAGGTTCTTGATTTGGAAAGAGCCGTCGGTCATGGTTTTGGTGATAAACTGCGGGCGGGTGGTCATCGGCAGTGAGTCCACATCGTTGAGGTAGGCGAACACAAAGCAGTTGGATGAGGGCTTCATGGTGATGGCGTCCACCACCTTTCCCTCCACCATCATGGAATCAACGGCAGGCCCTGTGGAGAAGGCATAGCTGTATAGCGGCAGCGGATTCCCCTCGGTAAAATCTTGGATGCAGTTGGCGAAACTGATGTTGTAGGTCTGGTTGGGCAGAAGTGTATCTTGAAACTTGACTGTCAGTGTTTTACCCGAAATCGTATAGGTGGGTGATGTGGCGGGAGGCGGCGATATGAGCACATTCTCCAACGTATTGTTCAACGTGACATACTCGTTGAAAGATACTTTGAAGGAGTTGCCCTTGAAGTTGGTGGTGCCGTTGGCGGGATGTTCCTTGGTGACCGACGGCGGAGTGACATCCTTGGGGCCGCCCACAGGAGTCACAATCTTGGCACAGCCAGTTATCAACAGCAAGAGTGCGAGCAGCGTGATAAGGGGGAGACGTGACACGGCCGGTACTATTTTTTAGGGATTTTCAGTTTTTGGCCAACGCGAATGCTGTTGATGTTGGACAGGTGGTTATAGTCCGCGAGTCTCTTGACGGTGACTCCATACTTACTGGCAATTTTTGAGAGGGTATCGCCGGATTTGACCGTGTAGGTGATATCGCCAGTGGAAGAGGAGTTCCCGTTAGAAGAACTGTGGGATGAAGAGCCCGACGATGCGCTGCTTGAGCCGCCAGTTTGAGGTGATGTGTTGGCGGTGGCAGTAGAGTCGGTAGGAGTGGCAGGGGTATCGGTCTTGGCTGGAGCCACGTAGGTATAGCCCACCACCAGCTTTTGTCCCACCTTCAGATAATTGCTCTTGAGATGGTTCATGCGCTTGAGCTCGTTGACAGAGATGCCGTACTTATTGGCGATTTTGGAAATGCTCTCGCCGCTTCGCACCGTATGATATTTCTTTTTGGTAGTGGCGTTGTCGTTGGGTTTGCCCGTATAGGTGCTCACATAGACCTGAAGAGGACCGAAGTAGGTATCGTACTCATACTTGCAAATCGAATCCTGGAGTTGTTCAAAGCGGTCGAGGTCGCGGCGACGGAGGCACAAGGGGAATGATTCGGAGAAGGCAGGAATAACATTGCGCTTATATTGCGGATTCAACGCTTTGATTTCTTCCACATCAATGTTCAGCACATGGGCAATCTGCTCGAAATGCACCTCCTTATGCACCATGAGTGTGTCCACATCAAGGGGGATGCGGATGTCGGCGGGAGTGATGCCATGCACCTTGTAATATTTCATCATATAGTATGCGCCGATGTATGCGGGGAAGTAGTTCTGGGTTTCACGAGGCAGGAAAGAGCGGACCTCCCAGAAGTTGTTCTTGCCGCCCGAACGGGTGATAGCCCTACGCACATTGTTGGCGCCACAGTTATAGGCCGATATGGCCAAACCCCAATCGTTGAAGATGTTATAGAGGTCGCGCAGATGTCGGGCTGCGGCATCGGTGGCTTTCATCGGGTCGCGGCGGTCATCGATGAAGGTGTTGACCTCCAGTCCGTACATCTTGCCGGTCTGGTACATAAACTGCCAGATTCCGGTAGCGCCGGCTGGTGACACCGCTGTGGGGTTGAGGCTGGACTCGATGATGGTGAGGTACATCAGTTCTTCCGGCACGTCGTACTTGTCGAAGATGGCCGCCATACGAGGATAATAGTACTGGGCGAGACCCAGAATGACGGATGAAGAGCGCTGGCGTGTATTCGCATAAAGATTGATATAGCTGCGCACAGATGAGTTGTAGCCGATCTGCACCACCGAGTGGAGACGGCTGAGTCGCAGTTTGTATATAGAGTCGCAATTGGCATCCGACACGGTGTTAGTGTCGCTATAGGAGTTGATGACGCTGCGGGCATTGGCATTGGCGTGAGCCACATACCATGTGTCGAGCATCTTGTCCATTTTGGCGGAGAGCTGGCTTTGCGAACGCTGAATCTCTTCCTCTTCTGCCCTTTGAGCGGCCATCTGCGCACTGTCAACCTGCGCCCATCCCATCGAGGCGCTCAGCACCAACATCAAAAAAAGGTATATCTGTTTTTTCATCATCAATATTCTATTTTATAGTTATTCCATCTCAACTCTTTTCCATCTTTATATTGGGTGGTGAGCACCAGTTCACCAGTGTCCTCGTACTCATACCAAATGCCGTCACGTTCGCCGTTCACACAGCGGCCCGTTCTTTTTATAACGTGATTTTCATAGTAAATAGTATATTTCCCATTCATCAAATCCTGATCATACTCAATTTCAGAACAGATAATACCCTCCTCGTACCAGCTTTTCCAAAGGCCGGTACGCATCCCGTCGTAGTAGTCGCCCTCCTCGATGGCCTTGTTACGGCGGTACATCCAGTGGCCCTCCTCGCTGCCTTCCACGAAGTTGCCTTTGGTGACCTCCGTACCCTCCTCATCGTACTCCATAAACTCACCGTCGAGTGTGCCCGCATCGTACTGCGCCTCACGCATCAGCTGACCGTTGGCATAATACCAGCGCCACTCGCCGTCCTGCTGGCCCTTGTTGTTGTAAGCGCCTTCCACCTCCACGGTCTTGTTGGGCAGATAGAACTTCCATTTGCCCGTGCGGTTGGAGTTCTTGTAAGTACCCTCCGATTTCAGTTCACCAGTCGGGTAAAACTCCTTCCACTTGCCCTGCCGCCGTCCTTCCATGTCGGTGATACCCTCGGCCAGCATCAGGCCATTGGAGAAAACGTAGCCTTTGATGACATTGCCTTCCGTGTCGAACTCGCGGCGCAGGCCCTCTGCCTTGCCATTGTAGTAAGTGGCCATGATGGAAGGCTGTCCGTTGGAGTGATACGCCACCTTCAGGTCCAACTGCTTGGTTTCCTGCGCGTCGGCCACGAGGTAGTCGTTCTCATATTTCTGCACGGTGAGGAAGTTGCCCTCCTCGTCGTACTCCTTGAAGTAGCCGTGCCGTTTGTCGTTCACATACTCGCCTTCGAGCCGCAGGTTGCCGTTGGGCCAGAAGTATTTCCACTTGCCCTGTTTGAAGCCGAACTTGTCGGTGCGGTTCACGCTCTCTCGTTTGGTGAGGATGCCGCGGTGATAATACATCAGCTTGATGATGTTGCCGGCGGTGTCGTATTCCATGGCCATGCCGTGGGGCTTGCCTTCGAGGTAGGGAGTTTCGATTTTGAGGTGATGGTCGGCGGTGTAGGTGCGCACCGGACTCAGCAGAGTGTCGGCGTCCCAATCTTCCACCACATATTCATCGGTGGAATACTGGATGCGGGGCCCCTGTTTCACGCCGTCGCGGTAACTGATCTGGAGGGCGGGACTTCCCTTTTCGGTGTAGAAAGTCCACACACTGTCGAGCAGTCCGTTGTGCCGGTTGCCTTCCGACACCAGGATTCCCTTCTCGTTGTAGGATTTCCACCAGCCGTCGGGCTGGCCGTTGACCATCGTTCCCTCGCTGGATTTCACGCCGTTAGGATAATAGAAGACGTTGTAGCCGTTCGGATTTACAGTCGGCTGGGCGCAAAGCACCACCGACAGCAACATCAGCAAACCGAACCAGAGACAACACTTCATACCTATATTATTACAAAGTTGCAAAGATACGAAAATATCTTGGAAAAGAGGTTGGCGACTTTGTTTTTTACTAACATCATAATTTTCATAATGGATGTGATGATTTGGCAACATTTTTGTACTTTTGCAGCTTCAAAAACAACCTGACGATGATCACATTTTTCATTGCTTTAGCGTTACTGATTGCAGGATATTTCATTTATGGGAAATTGGTAGAGAAGGTTTTCGGCATCGACAAAAACCGTCCTACGCCGGCCACTACCATGGCCGACGGGGTGGACTATGTGCCGATGAAGCCGTGGCGCATCTTCCTCATCCAGTTTTTGAACATTGCCGGCGTGGGTCCGATCATCGGGGCCATCATGGGGGCGCAGTTCGGCACGGCCTCGTTCCTGTGGATTGTGCTCGGCAGCATCTTCGCCGGTGCGGTGCACGACTATCTGGCGGGCATGATTTCGCTGCGCAACAAGGGCTGCAGTCTGCCCGAGATCCACGGCACCTACCTCGGTAACGGCGCCAAGCAGGTGATGCGGGGCTTCACCATCATCCTGATGATTCTGGTCGGCGTGGTGTTCGTCAGCACCCCCGCCACCCTCATCAACGCACACTTCACGCAGGGCTGGAATCCCTATATTTGGATTGGCATTATTTTAGCTTACTATCTAATTGCCACACTGTTACCCATCGATAAATTGATTGGCAAGATCTACCCGATTTTCGGCATCCTGCTGCTGGGCATGGCGGTGGCCATCCTCGTGGCCTTCTTTATGTACAAACCTGAAATCCCTGAGATTTGGAGCGGCATGGAGAACCGTCACCCTGATGCGGCCAACAACCCCATCTTCCCGATGATGTTCATCAGCATTGCGTGCGGTGCCATTTCGGGCTTCCACGCCACGCAGTCGCCGCTGATGGCGCGTTGCATGGTGAACGAGAAGCAGGGACGGCCGATTTTCTACGGTGCGATGATCACGGAAGGCATTGTCGCCCTGATATGGGCGGCGGCGGCAGCCTACTTCTTCGGTCCCGACAGCGTGGTGAATGTGGCGGGCAAGAGCGGTGCCGCCATCGTGGGGGTGATTGCCAACACGTGGTTTGCGCCGGCCATCGCCACCATCTGCATCTTGGGCGTCATCAGCGCGGCAGTGACCTCGGGCGACACGGCCTTGCGGTCCGCCCGCCTCATCATCGCCGACTTCCTGCACTACGACCAGAAGCCCATCAAGAACCGGTTGTTGGTGGCCATCCCGATGTTTGCCGTCACTGCCGGCATATTGGTTTACAGCATTTCCGATGCCAACGGCTTCCAGATGATTTGGCGTTATTTCGCATGGGCCAACCAGGTGTTAGCCACCGTAACTCTTTGGGCCATATCGGTTTATCTGATTCGGAACAAAGGCAAGCTGTGGTACCTCATCACCCTCATCCCCGCCCTGTTCATGACCATGGTGACCGGCTGTTTCCTCTTTGTGGCCAAGGCGGCTGACGGCGGATTCGGGACGGTGATTCCGCGCCCGGCGGGTTACGGCATCGGGGCGGCCATCGCATTGGCAGCATTGGTGCTGTTCATCATTATTGAAAGAAAGCATTCCCGCAAAAACGAACTCCTTTCCAAATAAGCTATCCTCATGCTGAAAAAAAGCTTCATTTTAGTATTACTTATAGGATTGATAACTGGTTTTACCCCTCAGTTGCAAGCCCAAGAGGATGATAATGAAATGAATATTGCCGGTCCTGGAGCCGACTTCATCATAGCAGGCGGCATCTATTTTGGTGGGAAAGGCCCAGCTGGGTATTACAGTGGAAAACCCGAAAATGAGAACAACCTCAACTACATTTATGGCAACAAATACCTATGGAAGGACCAGATCACCCGACTCATCGCCGACAACAACAACTTCATCTCTCCCAACGACAGCCTCTGGATCAGCGATTACCCTGAAAACATGCACTACAAGCCGGCCATGTCGGTCACACTGGGCATTTCGTACCGTTTCGACGAGCACTGGCGTATGACGCTATACTACAGTTTTGCCCGTCTGGTAGCGCAGGATGTCTTCAGCGTGAGATTTCCCAACCTGGTGCCCGGCAACGAGAGCAACGACTATCTGCTGTATGGCATCGTGGGCAAGGAGAACCGTTCTTTTTTCGACCTCACGGGCTCTTACACCTTTCATGTTAACAAAGTGGTAAAACCATTCATCGAACTGGGTGCGCAGTTTAACTTCGTGAGGGTGAAGAGTTTCGATGCCGTTATCGAAAACAAGACTTACAATCTGTTGGATGTATATGGCGGGCAGACCTACATACCCGGGGCAGGCATGCAGGAGTTGGACACCCGGTATGGCGGGGCAGGCTTCGGTTTTATGGGGGCTGCCGGCATCAAGTTCGCCTTCAACAAGGGCGTTTCAGTAGACCCATGCTTCTACGTTTCTTTCGGGAAAGTGGGGCTTAATGGTTACAAAGATTTCCATTTCAATTACGGCGCATACGTGCGGCTGGTCATGAGCGACGCCCTTTTCCAACATTAGGTCTGAATTTTAGAAATTCTAACAAATTCTAACATTTTCTTGGTATTTCAGAAAAAAATCGTATTTTTGCCGCCGATTTCTAACGACATAGAAATCCTTTTTCAACGACTTTCATTACGTTAAAAAAAGTACTCAAATCACCATTACTATTTTTATGATTAACTCAGAAGAGAAAAAGCCTAAAAGAAGGCGCATTGTTGCTGACAAAAGTCCTGTCGCAACATCCAATGAAAAGAAAGTCAACTCTTTAGCATCTATTTCAGAAGAGGACACTCGCAAAGAGGCGGTTTCTGAAGAGCTGCCGATGCCCACCATGAGTGTCGCACCGACCCCGGAAGACGACTACATCTCCGCTCATGTCGGCGACACCTTCCAGTTCACGACAGCTGCTGCGCCTTCTGCGCCCGCAGAGCCCGCTCCCGCTCCGAAAAGGAGGAGAAAAACTGCTGACACCGCCCCCAAAAAGACGGAAATACCAGCGGATGAGCCCCAGCGGATGGCCGAGCAGATCGACCAGATGCAGCTGATGGAGGGCCATTCGACTGCTGTCACGGAAACAGCAGAAAAACCGGCAGAGGAGCCTGCGAAAAAGCCCCGCCGAGGCCGCAAACCCAAGAGCGAAGAGGCACAGCCTACTGTTGAGGTTAAAGCAGACGCACCCAGCGACAGCAAACCGACCGAAGCGGCAGAAATACCGGTCGAGAAGTCAGAACCGACCAACAATGCCCCCCAGCAAGAAGCCAAGAACGAGCCCGGCGACGACAACCGTCGCACAGGGAACTTCCCCCAAAAGAGCCATTCCAAGAAGGGGAAAAATCCCAATAAGCCTTATCATAACGAAGACCTCTCGTTGAAGGCCGCCCATGCCCAATGGGAGATGGTGGCCCACTCGCAATACGAAGGCTGCGTCACCGCAGAGGGTGTGCTGGAAGTGGTCAGCGACGCTTGCGGTTTTCTGCGCTCATCCGACTACAACTACCTGAACTCACCCGACGACATCTTCATATCAGCTGCTCAGATCAAGCAGTTCGGTCTCAAGAACGGCGACACCGTTCAGGGACTTATCCGTCCGCCGAGAGAGGGAGAGAAATATTTCCCGATGGTGAAGGTGGAGAAAATCAACGGGCTGCCGCCGGAAGCCATCCGCGACCGCATCCCGTTCGACTACCTCACGCCGATGTTCCCGAACGAGAAAATCAAACTCACCGGCCACCCCGGCGACAACATCTCCACCCGTGTCATCGACCTCTTCGCCCCCATCGGCAAGGGCCAGCGCGGACTGATTGTGGCACAGCCGAAAACCGGTAAGACCGTGTTGCTGAAGGAGGTCGCCAACGCCATCGCCTACAACCATCCCGAAATATACCTCATCATCCTGCTCATCGACGAGCGTCCTGAGGAGGTTACCGACATGCAGCGCAGCGTGAATGCGGAGGTCATCTCGTCCACCTTCGACGAGCCCGCCGACCGCCACGTGAAGATTGCCAACATCGTGTTGGAGAAAGCCAAGCGAATGGTGGAATGCAACCGCGACGTCTGCATCCTGCTCGACTCCATCACGCGACTGGCACGCGCCTACAACACCGTGTCGCCCGCATCCGGCAAGGTGCTGTCGGGCGGTGTGGAGGCCAACGCACTCCAGAAGCCCAAGCGTTTCTTCGGCGCGGCCCGTAACATCGAAAATGGTGGCTCACTCACCATCATCGCCACTGCCCTCATCGACACCGGCTCCCGCATGGACGAGGTCATCTTCGAGGAGTTCAAGGGAACGGGCAACATGGAGCTCCAGCTCGACCGCCGACTCTCCAACAAACGCATCTACCCTGCTGTGGATATCGTGTCGTCGAGCACGCGCCGCGACGACCTGCTACAAGCCGCCGGCACGCTCCAGCGCGTATGGGTGCTGCGTAGCCACCTCGCCGACATGACCCCGCTGGAGGCTATGGAATTTGTCAAAGACAAGATGCAGTTCACCAAAACCAACGAGGAGTTTTTGGCCAACATGAACGAATAATTTTTGAAGCGCATGAAATCTTACGAAAAACAAGAAGTTTTCAAATCCGACGAGATACAAGAGCTGTCGGGACTTTATAAAGGATTACTGACCAACATCCACGAGAATCCATACCGTGAAGGATTGGTAAAGACTCCCGAGCGTGCGGCCAAGGCCATGAAGTTTCTCACCCACGGCTACGAGATGGATCCGAAAGCCATCTTGGAGAGCGCGCTCTTCAAAGAGGACTACAGCCAGATTGTGGTCGTGAAAGACATTGAGATTTACTCTTTGTGCGAGCACCACCTGCTGCCCTTCTTCGGGAAGGCTCATGTGGGCTACATCCCCAACGGTACCATCGTGGGACTCAGCAAGATACCGCGTGTGGTGGAGGCTTTTGCGCGCAGATTGCAACTGCAGGAGCGCCTCACCTCGCAGATCAAAAGCTGCCTCGAGGAGGTTTTGCACCCGAAGGGTGTGGCCGTCGTGATTGAGGCGCAGCACCTCTGCATGTCGATGCGCGGCATCCAGAAGCAGAACTCAGTGACCACCACCTCAGAATTCACGGGCGCGTTCCTGACACAATGGAATACCCGTCAGGAATTTATGCACCTGATTGGTGCCGACTTGCACTAACCCTTTATTACACAGCATTATGGCCAGCGAAAACTTCATCGACTTAGTCAATATTTTCTGCCGCTCCGGCAATGGCGGGGCAGGCTCGGCACACCTCGCCCGCACGGCCCAAGACCCCAAGGCGGGTCCCGACGGAGGTGACGGCGGCAAGGGCGGCGACATCATCCTGCGCGGCAACCGCAACCTGTGGACGCTGCTCCACCTCCGCTACACCAAGCACATCTTCGCGGAAGACGGCGGCAACGGCTCCGCCAACCTCTGCTTCGGCAAGAATGGCAAGAACGCCGTCATCGAAGTGCCCCTCGGCACCATCGCCCGCAGTCAGGAAAGCGGCGAACAACTTGGCGAAGTGCTCGAAGACGGGCAGGAGATCATCATCATGAAGGGCGGCCGCGGCGGACAAGGTAACGTGCATTTCAAGAGTGCGACCCGCCAGACCCCGCGTTTCGCGCAGCCCGGCGAAGAGGGCTACGAGCAGTGGGTGACGCTCGAGCTCAAAGTGCTGGCCGATGTGGGCCTCGTAGGATTCCCCAACGCCGGCAAATCCACCCTCATCTCCATGCTATCCAACGCCAAACCCAAAATCGCCGACTACCCCTTCACCACCCTCAAGCCCAACCTCGGCATGGTAGCCTACCGCGACTACCAGTCGTTCGTCATCGCCGACATCCCCGGCATCATCGAGGGCGCGTCTGAAGGAAAAGGCATCGGACTGCGCTTCCTGCGCCATATCGAACGCAACTCCATCCTCCTTTTCCTCATCCCCATCATCACCGAAGACATCGTCAAAGAGTACCATATATTATATAATGAACTCAAAGCCTACAATCCGGAGCTAGTAGATAAAAAACAGCTCATCGCCATCACCAAGTGCGACCTGATGCCGGAGGATGAAATCAAAAAGATACAGAAAAAACTGAAACTCCCCTCCCCCACCATCTTCATCTCCTCGGTTACTAGAAAAAATCTCACTGAATTGAAAGATATGCTGTGGGATGCCCTTAAACAGGACGAAAACAACTAAACTTTCTACCATGATTATTAGCGAAGAAATTAAGGATTTATCGAAGAGAATCAACGAGTTAAGAAAATGTCTTGACATCGAAGGGAAGAAAAATTTTGTAGCTGAAAAGGAAGAAGTGACGCACCAGCCTGAGTTTTGGGACGACCCCAAAGCGGCAGAGAAACTGTTCAAGGAAATCAGTCTGGTGAAATCTTGGATTACCGATTTTAAGAATGCGGAGGAGAAGTACGAAGAGTGCGCGATGACCTTCGACTTTTTCAACGAGGGCGATGCCACCGAAGCGGAAGTGGAAGAGAGTCTCCGTACCGCCACACAAGCCATCGAGAAGTTGGAGTTCCGCAACATGATGCGCAACGAAGAGGACGTGCTGAACGTCATCCTGACCATCAATTCGGGTGCGGGCGGCACCGAGAGCTGCGACTGGGCAGAGATGCTGCTGCGCATGTATATGCGATGGGCTGAACGCAACAAATACAGTGTCAAGTTGTTAGATAGACAGGAAGGGGATGTCGCCGGCATCAAGTCGGCCACCATCGAGCTGGACGGCCCCTACGGCTACGGCTATCTGAAAAGCGAGAGCGGCGTCCACCGGTTGGTGCGCATCTCTCCGTTCGACTCGGCCGCAAGAAGGCACACCTCTTTTGCGTCGGTATATGCCTATCCTATTGTCAATGAAGATATTAATATAGAAATCAATCCGGCGGACCTCACGTGGGATACCTACCGCAGTAGTGGTCCTGGCGGACAGAATGTGAACAAGGTGGAGACGGCGGTGCGTTTGCACCACGCGCCATCGGGCATCATCGTGGAGTGCCAGGAGACGCGCTTTCAGGCGCAGAACCGCGAGAAGGCCTTGCAGATGCTCAAATCGCAGCTATATCAGATTGAGCTGGAGAAGAAGCGCGCGAAACTCAACGAGATTGAGAGCAGCAAGAAGCGCATCGAGTGGGGTTCTCAGATCCGCAGTTATGTGATGCAGCCTTACAAGATGGTGAAAGACCTGCGCACGCAGTACGAAACTTCGAACGTAAATGCCGTTTTGGACGGCGACCTCGACGGCTTCATCAAGGCATTTTTGATGATGTCGGGACAGTAAAAATTCAACTTTTTGATTTTCTGTTAGATGGGTGTTTTAACAATAATTTAATGATTATTTTTTGACAAAAAATCTTCGGGAATGCCCATTCTTCTATATACAGAAAAAGATAAAAAACAATAGCAAAAACAATTTTTTGTTCACTTTTTTTTGTTCACTTTTGCACCAAGAAATTTGGCGCAGGAAGCTTCCATCAACGCCTTAATTTTCAAGATTTTATTATTTTCGACTTTAGTAATCAATAGTATGACACAACAACCGACACCTGACCACCAGCTCATTTGGCAAAACTGCCTCAACTTCATCAAAGATTGTGTATCTGACAACACTTATAAGATGTGGTTCGCTCCCATCAAGTCAGTGTCGTTACAGGGCAACTGTCTCACTGTTGCTCTGCCGAGCCAAGCATGTTTTGAGTGGTTGGAGAAGAGCGCTCAGAAAGTGATCCGCACGGCCATCCGCAAAGAGTTAGGCGAGAAGGCACGTCTGAAATATCAGATTCCCGTGGCGAAGCCCATTGATGACAACCCCATCACGGTGACGGTGCCGTCAAGTCCTGTCACCAACGTGCAGAACCCGCCACGGATGCCTCGCAACCCTTACATGAGTACCGGAGAGGGCAATCCCAACCCTGACCTTCTGCCCGGCCTGAAAGCGCTCAGCATTCCGAGCAACCTGGTTGATTCGCTGAATTTCGACAACTTTGTGGAGGGCAAGTGCAACCAGTTCGCCTATTTGGCCGGCAAGGCCATTGCCAGCGCGGCCCCTGGCTCCACCCCCTACAACCCCTTCTTCATCTACTCCGACACAGGTCTCGGCAAAACCCACCTCGTACACGCTATCGGCTTGGAAATCAAAGCCAACTTCCCCGACAAGGTGGTGCTATATGTCAGCTCCGACCTCTTCATGCAGCAGTTTTTGGAGGCGTGCCGCAGCAACAACCGCAACGACTTCATCTATTTTTACCAAAATGTGGATGTGCTCATCATCGATGACATCCAGTTTTTGGCCGAAAAGGAGAAAACACAAGAAGCTTTCTTCCATATTTTCAACTATTTACAACAGAGAAAAAAGCAGATTATCATCACAGCCGACAAGTCGCCCGCCGACATCACCGGTTTTGAGACTCGCGTGCTGTACCGATTGAAATGGAGCCTAGTGGCCGAGCTCACTCCGCCCGATTTCGAGACGCGTGTCGCCATCCTCAACAAGAAGTTGGAGAACCAGGGCATTGAGTTCCCGCCGGATGTCACCGAATACTTGGCCTTGCGTGTCACGGCCAACGTGCGCGAGCTGGAGGGTGCCATGATTACCATCCTCGCACAGTCGTCGATCAACCATCGCGAAATCACCATCGACCTTGCCAAGGAGATGATTGACAAGTATGTACGCAGCACCGCGCGCGAGATCTCCATCGAGTTCATCCAGCGCACCGTGGCCGACTACTTCAACATCGCGGTGGACACCATCAACACCTCCACCCGACGCCGCGAGGTAGCCCAGCCCCGTCAGATCTGCATGTACTTTGCCAAGAAATACACCAAGCTGCCGCTCAGCACCATCGGCAAGAGCTGCGGCAACAAGGACCATGCCACCGTGCTGCACGCCTGCCGCGTCATCGCCGACCTGTATGAGACCGACAAGAAGATGCACGCCGACATCGACGAGATCGACAAGAAAATGAAACTGTAGCGTACAGCTCACCGCTGAACATTCTCACCTCTCAATTCTCACCTCCCAATTGCACATTGTACATTGTTCATTGTTCATTGTTCATTGTTCATTGTACATTGTTCATTCCTTCCCCTCACTTCCCGCTCTTCCTTCGGTTGCACTCGCGGCACAGCATCTGACAGTTGTCGGCAATAGTGCGGCCACCGTCGTGCCACGGCGTGATGTGGTCGGCCTCCATCTGCGAGAGGTCGAAGTGTTTGCCGCAATCGGCGCAGATGCCGCCCTGCCGCTCGTAGGCCGCCAACTTCTGCGCGTCGGTGAACGCCCGAATGGACAGATACTTTTCCTTGCGGGTGAGAATATAGGGGTAGATGCCCGTCTTCTTCGTTACATCATCATCTAAGACGAGGCGTTTTACCTCCTCATCAATCTTTTGATAATCAAACACTTCATCCTTAAACTGCTTGTAGAGCATTCCCCAATCCACGCCCTTCATGATTTTCTTGCGCTCACGGTTGGGGCGGAATGAGGTTTCTATCCACGTGATGACGGCTTGGAAGAACTGCCACAGCGGTGCCGCACTCGCATCGTGCTGATGGGTGGCCATATACACCTCGATATTGCCGTCCGACATCCACGAGATGGCGGTTTCGAGGTAGTCTTGCCGGATGGCGGACCCTGTGAGGTAGTCGCTGCCGATTTTGGCCGCAGGTGCGCCGTTCTTGCTGAAGTAGCGTTTGGCATCGCTCACCCAGCTGCCGGCATACACGGCGTTGCGAAGTTCCTGTTCGGTCAATTCCTCGCCCGCTATATTGATGGTTTTGAACCACTTGAGCTTCTCGCTGTCGGAGCCGCTACAGATATAGACTTGCAGTTCGTAATCGAGAATCTGTTTCTGCTCGTCGGGCTGGAGGTTGTGGAAGTAGCGGAACATAAAGGCGAAATCGCCGTTCACATACTGACAGATGGAGATGGTGCGCTGCTGGCCGTCGATAATTTCGTAGGTGCCATCATCGCGCACGGCCCAGTACATCACGTTCAGGGGAAATCCCTGCGTAAGGGTGTCGATGACGGCGTCGCGCTGTTTCTCCTTATAGACAAATTCGCGCTGGTAGGGTGGGCGCACATCGAGGCGGCCGCCGTAGGCACGCACGCCATTCTCGTTGTTGTCTTGGTAGCCCGCGGTCAGTTCGCGGACGGTGATGCGGTGCAGTTGGATTTGCATGGTGTCAATTTTATTATGGTTTATTTCGTTTGTAGAGACGCGCCATGGCACGTCTCTACACGTTAAATATGTCGTTTTGCCATTTTGCCACATTATTTTCAATATAATCGGCAATATCATTCATTTCATTCGTATCACGTATAATATGGTCATGAAAACGTGGTTGCCATGCGAATGCGATATTGTGTTTTCGGGCGAAACGTGTAACGGATTGTTTCATCCCGCCGATGGCGGTTGACAATTTCCCCTGACGATTACAAATATCCTGCATGGTTGTATTTTTCCCGTCCGTAGAGACGCGCCATGGCACGTCTCTACAATTTTCGCGACACGGCACGGTTCCACCATTTCCACCATCAATTATAACAATTAAATGTATGTGATTGGGCATTATCACATATAATGGGATTTCCGCATAATGATTGTGTGTTGGTATTTTTTGAATGACGGCATTCGCATAATTCCCAATTTCCGACAAATTCATTTGTCCACCAGAAATTTCCCCAAAATAATGTTCCCTGCCATGGGTACAAATAGTTACAAAATACTCGCCGCCGTTGTAATCGTGCCATTGGGCACGGGTAGAGGCAATGCGATATTTGTTCATAAACATCTCGTCGAGCATAGTACAGTAGATTTTTAGTTAGAGCGGCAAAGATACCATTATTTTGTTAATTTTATAGATTTTTTTAATTAAATTAATTTCATTCCTAAATGTTTGGGTTATTTTCCCGTCCGTAGAGACGCGCCATGGCACGTCTCTACAATTTTCGCGACACGGCACGGTTCCACCATTTTCACGACCTTGCACGTCTCTACAATTTTGATTTCACCCCGTATTCCGCATCCGGTTCGGCGGCCATCGGCAGGGCGGGGTCGGATTGTGGATAGGGGTGGGGTTGTTCCGTCCGTAGAGACGCGCCATGGCACGTCTCTACAACGTCATCCGCCCGTTGCCGACGGCGAATAGGGATGCGTACGTATGTTGGTTTTCCATTAATCGCACCCTCTTTGTCTTTGATCAATCCATGCTCTTTATATGGTACTTTATCCGATTTTCTATAGTTGTTACAGTTAATTATTTCAAATTGTTCCGGATTGTATTTATCCAAAAATGTAATTGGCACGCCCATTACCCCATCATAATCCATTGGGATTTCTGAGGTTTTGTTTACATTTATAATATCATAATTATCGTATGTCGGGTATTCTTCGGAATTATACGATTTGTATAAAATTAAATCCTCATTTCGTTTCGGTATTTCCAAATTTGTGAACCAGTTCACACCCGAAACACGAATCATTCCTTCACGATGGTCCCCAGCCGTGGCAGTGTCTTCGTATTTACTGATAAAATGTCCAGCACCACCTTTGAAACCATACCCCAACCAGATTTTATTTTCTTTTATCAATGGAAAAATTTCTTTGTATGTGATGGCATTTTGATGTCCAACAATTACAAACTTCTTCTCATACTTCATCAATTGTGCCACATATTCACGGAAAAGAGAAAATGGTGGATTGGTCACCACAATGTCGGCCTCTTTCAGCAACTCAATACATTCCTGTGAACGGAAATCGCCATCTCCATTCAAATAGTGAATACCAATCTCTTCGGGATCGGGCACGCGGTTGTTGTTCTTGTCGCCGAAATATTCTAACCAAATGGCTCTTTCTGAATCATTTTGTGAGAACAAATCGCGATTCTGGTTTTTGTAGCAGGTGGTGATGAGCTTTTTCAGTCCCAACTGCTCAAAATGGTAACTGAAATAGTGGAAGAAATTGCTTATTCGCGGGTCATCGCAGTTGCACAGCACGGTTTTACCTTTGAAATGAGCTTTGTAATGCTTTAATTCATTCTCAATATCAACAAGTTGTGTATAAAACTCGTCCTTTTTCGCGTTTTTTGCCGCATTCAGATTTTGGTTGGCCATACGGATAACAGTTATCGCATTTCCATTATCCGCAACGCAAAAAGAAAGGTGCAAGCCCCTTATTGCGTTTAGCTGAGAGGCGGCCTCGGACGGAAACCTCTACGAGTAAACAAGTTGCCTGCACCTATTCGGCACAAGCATTGCATTAATCTACTCGTAAAGTCTTCCATTCTGAAAGACTGCCAGATATTATTTCTGAGTGTTTATTTCCAAATAGTTTCCGAGGCTCTTGGCTAAACGCGAAATAATAGCTAATGCTTTGGTTTATAATATGTTATTTATAATTCTTCTTTTATAATATTGTTTTGGTTTTTAATTTCGTTTCTAATCAATTCCTTTATTTTTTGTTCGGGGAAATTAAGCTGGTACTCTGCCACACCGATGGGTGCATTGGCGGTTTGCAACGCAATTTCCACTTCATCATTATCCTTATCAGCGCACAATATAATCCCGATGGAAGGATTTTCACCCTCCAAGCGCACATTTTTGTCCAACAGCGAAAGATAAAATCCCATCTTGCTCACATATTCAGGCTTAAAATCTCCAATTTTCAATTCAATAGCCACGAGCGATTTCGTGCATCGGTTGAAAAACAGCATATCCACAAAATATTCTTTCCCATTAAGTTCCAACCTGTACTGGTTGCCAATAAATGAATAGCCATTCCCCAACTCAAGAATGAGAAACCGGATTTTTTCAACCAGCAGTTTCTCTACTTCCAGTTCTTTCAAGGGCTGTTCCACTCCAAGAAAAGCAAGATTATAACGGCTTTTTAGGATTTCGTCAGCTTGCTCTTGTAAATTATCTGGTAAAACCGTCGCAAAATTATGCTGTTTCAGCAATTTGCTTTGTCCGTATGCATCAGCCTTGATATAGTTTAGCAGGACATTTCGAGTCCAACCCTGTTTTACTGCTTCATTAGCATAGTATAAAATGGCATCTGGAGATGATAACTTATTCATTAATAAAAGGTTGTGTCCCCATGGCAAAACTGCGACAAGTTGTTGCAGTTTTTGATCAGTCGCGGAAAAGCGTTCGTAAAAACGCTTCATATCCCATAAATTACGGGGTGAAAAACCCATATTGGGGAACTCTGCTTTCAAGTCTGCAGAAAGTCTCTTAATAATGGCGCTCCCATATCCCTCCGCGACAGTGCGTTCCGAAAGTTGCTGCCCAATTTTCCAATAGAGCTGCATAACAGAGCCATTAATCCGTCTGGCAATGGAAATTCTGGTACTTTTGATGTCGGCAGCCAAGTGCTCAAGAAGCAATTTATAGTCATCTTCGCTTAATGTGTGCTCGATAGAATCGGCGGTAGTCGGTGTGAGATTAAAATCTTCTTTCATCATCTTGAAGTTTAATTAGTGTATAATTCTTTGTTTTACAATATGTTATATGACACTATTGAGCATAATATTCTTCTTCTCATCTCATCTGCGAATTCCAGCCGCAAAGATAATCATTTTTCCGAAATTATAGGCCATCGTGATTATTTGATGAAAAAGTCGTACTTTTGCGGCTGCAAATCTAAATTTCATCATCATGAAGCCGATTGCATCTCTGCCGCTACTCCTCACAGGTATCTTTCTGACCACCTTGGTCATGGAATCGTGCGCGCCCAAGATTCAGGGGGCACGACCGCACCGCCGCGACCGCCACTGCGGCTGCGAGAACGTGCCTGCACATACCGACACCACCACTTGTCTCATCGCCGAAAAAACATACTGACATGAAACCCAACACCAAAAAATTCCTGCAGGAAGCTGAGAAATACCTGTTCGTCTTTATCGGTCTCGCCGTCTTCGCCTTCGGCTGGACCTTCTTCCTTATCCCCCACCAGATCACCGGCGGCGGCATCAGCGGTATCTCGGCCATCATCTATTTCGCATGCGACAAGATCCCCGTCTCTGTTTCCGCTTTGGTGCTCAACCTCATCCTGATTGGCATCGCATGGAAAATCCTCGGCCGCAGGTTCTGCATCGACACGCTCATCTGCTCGGTGCTGCTCTCCCTGCTGCTGCAGGTCGGACAGTCGCTGTACGACTTCCTTCTGAACTTTTACGGGCACCCCATCATCCCCGATGACCCCTTCATGTGCGCCATGATCGGCGCCGCGCTGTCGGGACTCGGCATCGGCATCGCCCTCACCAATGGAGGCAACACTGGCGGCACCGACATCATCGTGCTGATGATTGCCAAATACCGACGCGTTTCTTACGGCCGTACCAGCCTATACCTCAACATTTTCATCGTTCTCTCATCCATCCTCACCACCCACAATCCCGTACTGCTGGTATATAGCGCCGTAGTGCTGTTTGTCTATATCATCGTCTCCGACCTCGTCATCGACGGTTATCGTCAGACCTTCCAGTTCATGGTATTCTCGAAGAAAAACCACGAAATCGCAGAACGCATCAACAACGAGCTGCATCGTGGCGCCACCTTCCTGAAAGGAACGGGCAGCTACAACCATCAGGACACCGAAGTGCTGCTCATCGTCTCGCACCGCACCGACCGCGCCAACATCATCCGCATCATCAAAGAGGTGGACAACACGGCCTTCATCTCCATCTCAAAGGTGCAGAGCGTGTTTGGTAAGAATTTTGAGGAGATAAAACTCTGAAAATTGAAAACTGAGAATTGAAAATTGAAAGTTGAAAATTGAAAAATATTGGATATGAATACTGACATTATTGAGAAAGCAAAAACTTGGTTATCAGACTATTTCGATAAAGAGACGCGCGATGAGGTGCAGCGGCTCATCAATGAGGACCCGAACGAGCTCAACGAGAGTTTCTACCGTACGCTGGAGTTTGGCACCGGCGGCCTGCGCGGCATCATGGGCGTGGGCACCAACCGCATGAACCGTTACACGGTGGGCGCAGCCACCCAGGGTTTAGCCAACTACTTGAAAAAGAGCCTTCCTGGCACGGAGCTGAAGGTGGTGGTTTCGCACGACTCGCGCAACAACAGCCGCTTCTTCGCTGAGGTGACCGCCCGCGTGATGGCCGCCAACGGTATCCTTTGCTACCTCTTCGAGGACCTGCGCCCCACGCCTGAGCTCTCCTTTGCCGTACGCCACCTGCACTGTCATGCCGGCGTGATGGTGACTGCCTCGCACAACCCTAAGGAGTACAACGGCTACAAGGTGTATTGGGGCGATGGCGGACAGATTGTACCCCCGCACGACCATGGCATCATCGATGAGGTAAATGCCGTAACCTCCTACGACCAGATCCTCTGGGAGGGTGGCGACGACCGCATCCGCATCATCGGCCGCGAGGTGGACGATGTATATCTGGCACGCATCAAAGCGCTGACGCTGAATCCGGAGGCCATCCAGCGCCAGCACGACCTCAAGATTGTCTATACGCCGCTTCACGGAACAGGCATCACCATGGTACCCAAGGCCTTGGAGATGTACGGTTTCACCAATGTCACCGTGCTGGAGTCGCAGAAAACGCCCGACGGCAACTTCCCGACGGTGGCATCCCCCAACCCCGAGGAGCGCACCGCCATGGAGCTGGCCATGCGCAAGGCCGATGAGATACAGGCCGACCTGGTGCTCGCCACCGACCCCGATGCCGACCGTGTGGGCATTGCCGTGCGCGACGACCATGGACAGATGATTCTCCTGAACGGCAACATGACTGGCTCACTGTTAGTATATTACATCCTTTCGCAATGGAAAAACAGCGGCAAGCTCACCGGCAAAGAGTTCACCGTGAAGACCATCGTGACTACCGAGCTGATTCGCGACATCTCCGCCTCCTTCGGCGTGGAGTGTCCCGACGTGCTGACCGGTTTCAAATACATCGCCGAGCAGATTCAGAACAGTCCGGACAAGCAGTTTATCGTGGGCGGCGAGGAGAGCTATGGCTATCTGGTCGGCGACTTCGTGCGCGATAAGGATGCGGTGTCGGCCTGCTGCATGATTGCGGAGATGGCGGCCGTGCTGGCCGACAGCGGCAAGAGTCTGTACCGTCAGCTGCAAGAGCTCTACCTGCAATACGGCTTCTACAAAGAGTCGCTGCTCTCCATCACCCGCAAGGGACAGGCCGGCGCGGCGGAAATCCAACAGATGATGAGCGACTTCCGCAACCAGCCGCCGAAAGAGGTAAACGGCTCGCCCGTCGTACGCATGATGGACTACAAACAGAGCATCGCACAAGACTGTCAGAACGGCACCACATCGCCCATCACCCTGCCGAAGTCAGACGTGCTGCAGTTTTTCACCGCCGACGGCACCAAGATCACCGTCAGACCTTCCGGCACCGAGCCGAAAATCAAATTCTATTTCGGGGTGAAAGAAGAATTATCTGATTTGCAATCTTTTGAAAAAACTTCTAATGAACTCAATGCCAAAATCGAAAAAGTGAAGGCCTCATTGAAATTATAATAAATCTTAAAATTTCAAAACAAGACTTACTCTGTCAGAAAATTCATAGTATCTTTGCAGCGATAGAAATCCAAAATTATTCAATATGAAAACAATAAAAATGATGACGCTGGTTGTTTTAGCGGTGATTTTTGCCGCATGCCAGCAACAGTTAAAAGAAGATGATGTCAAAAAAGGTGTAGAGAACATGTTCAGCAGCCTCAAGAAAAATGGCACCACAGAGAAAACGCTCGCCGAATTTGTGGAGGGCTACGACAAACTCGACGCTAACAAAAAGCAGAAATTACAGGAAGCTTTTACGGGCAAGGAGTTCAAAATCGCCAAGATTGAGGGCGACCAGGTAACTGCTGATATCTCTTTCACCCCCTCAGATGGAGGTCAGCTGATTGTGAAGACCGTGATTTTCAAGGTGATCCAAGTCGATGGGAAAATCCGCGTCAAAGACCTTGTCAACGTGATTGATAACGGGAATAAGGCCACCACAAGCGGTCCCGATGAAAACGTGGTCACAAATGACGAGAACGACCTCGCCGAGCTGCCGGAAGAACACGATTAAGATCCGGTATGGCAGAAAGAAAAAAGAGGGGCTTCCAATGGAAGCCCCTCTTTTTTCTTTTCGCCAAGCAAGCGACTACTCGTCAAGAGCGATAGCACCTGTCGGGCAAGCGGCAGCGCAAGCACCACACTCGATGCATTCATCGGGATTGATTTTGTAGATGTCGCCTTCGGAAATAGCTCCGACCGGGCATTCGCCAGCACATGTACCACATGCTACGCAAGAATCAGAAATTTTGTAAGCCATAGTTTGATAATTTGATTGTTTACGGCTGCAAAAATACTACATTTTTTACAATTGTAGCGTACCGTGATAAAAAATTTGCGTACTTTTGCGTTTTCAAACTTAAAGACCAGCTGTGGAGAAAGAGGTATTCCAAAGTCACAAAGGAGATTATGCCAGCAAAAGAAATTTCTTTAGCTGGGGAGTGCTTCTCTTCATTGCCCTTATCTATCTTATTATCACACTGACTCCCAATAAGTTCTCTTCTCCCCACAGGGTATTCGACTGGGATGTGAAATCCTATTATTCTTACCTTCCGGCCTACTTCATCGACCGCGACATCGCTTTTTCAGAATGGGAAGACCAGTATCCTTATTTCAATAAATATTGGCCCGATTATATAGATAATGGCAAATTTGTCATCAAAACCACGCTGGGCATTTCGATTTTTTATGCCCCATTTTTCGCAGTTGCGAATGCCGTAGCAGAGCCCTTGGGGTATCCCGCGGATGGTTTTTCAAAGCCATACGCCATCGCCATCCTGTTGAGCGGGGCACTGTTCGCCTGGCTAGGGCTACTGGTCCTGCAACGATTCCTCTTACGATATTATCGCGACAAAGTGGCAGCTGTGACCTTAGCCATCATGGGACTGGCAACGACGCTGCTTTGGTATGCCACCTACGAAGCCCCTATGTCGCACAGTTACAGTTTCTTCCTTTTTGCTGCATTCCTCTATCTGACAGACAGATGGTATGAAAAAGCATCTTGGTGGAAAGCCTTGCTCATCGGACTCGTATTTGGCTTGATTGTTATGGTGAGACCCTCCAATGGATTGGTGGTACTTGTTTTTCTATTATTTGGAATAAAAAATTGGAAAGATATTCCAGACAGAATCAAGCTGTATGAGAAGCATTGGTACCACTTTCTCATCGTGGTGGCGATGATAGGGTTTGTGATGCTTCCGCAATTGTTGTATTGGAAAGAAATCACAGGACAATGGATTTACTATTCGTACGGAGCCGAGCGTTTCTTTTGGAATTCACCTAAAATCATAGAGGTGCTGTTCGGCTTCCGAAAAGGACTATTTATTTATACACCTGTGCTACTGGTTGCTTTGGTGGGATTCTATGCTTTGTGGAAAAAACAACGAGGACTGTTTTGGCCATTGATTATTTTCTTCGTCATCAATGTTTATGTGATCTCTTCCTGGTGGTGCTGGTGGTACGGCGGAAGTTATGGGATGCGCTCATTTGTAGAAAGTTATGCTTTTTTAGCCGTACCCGTTGCGGGCTTTATCGCTTGGATAGCAGAAAAGCGCAATTCTATTCGCATTCCCGTATATACCATTGTATTGTTTCTGTCGTTTCAATCTGTCTTTCACACCATACAATATTACAATGAAGTCATTCATTATGAAGGCATGACAAAGAAAGCCTATTTTCACACCTTATGGAAGACCAAACAGCCAGCCGATTATTGGGATTATATAGAATTGCCCGATTATGAGAAAGCAATGAAAGGAGACCGTTGAGATGAGTAAGATAACCGTTGTAATACCTTGTTATAAAGTGGCTTCGCACATTGAAAAGGTGGTGAAAGAGCTGCCCGAATGTGTAACTGAAATCATTTTGGTGGATGATTGTTCGCCCGATGAAACCGGGAAAGTGCTGGAACAACTGGCGCAGCAAGATGGCCGAATCGCCGTTGTTCGGAATGAGAAAAACATGGGGGTAGGCGGTGCGATGGTCGCTGGCTTTCAGGAAGCTTTGCGCCGAGGATGCGACATCGCCATCAAGCTGGATGGCGACGGGCAGATGGATAGCTCTCGCATTAACGAAATGGTGCAAATGATTGAGAATGACGATTATGACTTCGTAAAGGGGAATCGTTTCTATGACAAATTGGCCCTGCGAAAAATGCCTCTCATCCGCAAAATTGGAAATTTTGGCATGAGCTTCTTAGTGAAAGTGGGCTCGGGATACTGGCATATTTCCGATCCCACCAATGGATTTATCGCCATCAATAAAGAGACGCTTCAAAGACTGGATATGAGCTGGATTGCTCCCCGCTTCTTCTTTGAAAGTTCGTTGATTTGCGAGCTTTACTACACAGGGGCAAAAATCAAAGAAATCTCTATGCCAGCGATTTACGGGGAAGAAAAATCCAATTTGTCGGTGATGAAATCTCTGCTGACATTCCCTCCTAAATTATGTTTGCGATGGTTGCGCAGAATATGGTTGAGTTACTATGTGTATGATTTCAACCTCGGCTCCCTCTATTTTGCGGCCGGAAGTCTCTCCTTTCTCTTCGGACTCATCTTCGGCATCATCCGATGGGTACAATTTGCCTCAGCAGGCGTTGCCGCTCCTCTGGGCACGATTATGATCGCCGTGCTCACCTTTATCTGCGGATTCCAACTCCTATTATCCGCTTTTCAATATGATTTGACATCTCAAAATCCATTTCAAAAATCGAAATAAATTATGAAAAAAATTCTCATTACCGGCGGTGCCGGCTTCATCGGCTCCCATGTGGTCAGACTCTTTGTCAACCAATACCCCGATGTGGAAATCCACAATCTCGACAAGCTCACCTACGCAGGCAATCTCGAAAACCTGACCGACATTGACCAGAAGCCTAACTACCGTTTCGTGAAGGGCGACATCGTGGATGCGGAGTTCATCACCCACCTGTTTGAGCAGGAGCGCTACGACGGTGTCATCCACCTCGCCGCCGAGTCGCATGTGGACCGCTCCATCGCCAACCCCATGGAGTTCATCTTCACCAACGTGGTGGGCACCGTGAACCTGCTGAACGCCGCCAAGAATATCTGGAAAGACAACTACGAAGGCAAGCGTTTCTACCATATCTCCACCGATGAGGTGTATGGGGCATTGGGAGACACCGGCTCCTTCAAAGAGACCACCCCCTACTCGCCGCACAGTCCGTACTCAGCGGCCAAGGCCAGCTCCGACCATTTTGTGCGCGCCTACCACGACACCTACGGCCTGCCGACCGTCATCTCCAACTGCTCCAACAACTATGGTCCCAACCAGTTTCCTGAAAAACTCATTCCACTGTTTATCAATAATATAAAGCACAACAAGGCGCTGCCTGTTTACGGCAAAGGCATCAACGTGCGCGACTGGCTCTACGTGGTGGATCACGCACGCGCCATCGACCTGATTTTCCACAAAGGAAGAACAGGCGAGACCTACAACATCGGCGGTAACAACGAGTGGCGCAACATCGACCTCATCAAAAAGTTAATTGAGATCATGGACCGCAAGTTAGGCCGTCCGGAGGGCACTTCCCTTCAGCTCATCACCTACGTCACCGACCGTGCCGGCCACGACCTGCGTTACGCCATAGATGCCAGCAAGTTGCGCGCCGAATTGGGTTGGGAGCCCAGCATCAAATTTGCGGAAGGCTTCGAAAAAACCGTTGACTGGTACCTGGCCAACGAAAAATGGCTCGACAACGTCACCTCGGGCAGCTATCAGGATTACTACCGAAAGATGTATGGCGAATAGCGGGGCAGGACTTTTTCGGTATTTGATTGCTGGTCCCTGTGCCGCGGAGAGCGAAGCGCAGCTGTTGGAGACGGCGGAGCGGCTTCACCGCATGGCGGATGCGCTCCCCTGCCCCGTCACCTATTTCCGGGCAGGGGTTTGGAAACCGCGCAGCAGCGGAGCCGACTTCTGCGGGGCTGGCGCGGAGGCGCTGCCCTGGCTACAGGAAGTTAGCCGCCGGTACGGCTTTCCCATCTGCGTGGAAGTAGCACAGCCACAGCACGTTGAAAGCTGCCTTCAGCACGGCATCAACGCCTTCTGGGTGGGTGCCCGCACGGCTGTGAACCCCTTTGCCGTACAAGAGCTCGCCGACAGTTTGAAAGGAACCGGCAGCACCGTCCTCGTCAAGAACCCCGCCATCCCCGACCTCAAGTTGTGGCTCGGTAATGTGGAACGGTTCGAGAAGACGGGGGCCAGCCGCGTGATGGCCGTCCACCGCGGGTTTGCCGTGGAGCACGAGAACGCCCTGCGCAACGCCCCCCTCTGGGAGATTCCCATCGCCTTCCGGGTGGCACGCCCCGACATCCCCCTGCTCTGCGACCCCTCCCACATCTCCGGACAGCAGCAATACCTGCGCCAAATAGCCCAAATCGCCATCGACTACGGCTTCAACGGACTGATGGTAGAAACACACTGCCACCCCGAACAGGCCCTCAGCGACGCCGACCAGCAAATCACCCCAGAAGAACTTTCTTCCATTCTTAACTCACTGACATTCAAAACCTCACAAAGCAATACCGACCAACTGCTACAGCAACAACGCAACCTCATCCACAACATCGACACCCAAATCAGTCAGCTGCTGGCCAAACGAATGTCGCTGGTGGAAGAGATTGCCCGCATCAAAGCGGAGCACAACATCCCGCTGGTACAGCCCAGCCAATGGAACAGCGTGGTGAAGAATTACGAGCAGGCGGCATTGCAAGACAATGAATACCAGGAATTTCTGCAACAATTCCTCGATATTTTACACCAATATTCCCTAAAACGACAAGGTAGAGACGCAGCACATCGCGTCCCCGAAAAATAAATTCAACATCATGCCAGAACCACAAACAGAACATCGCGCCGGATTTGTCAACCTGATTGGCAACCCCAATGTGGGGAAAAGCACCCTCATGAACCAGCTGGTCGGAGAAAAGCTTTCCATCATTACGGCGAAAGCGCAGACCACCCGCCACCGCATCAAGGGCATCGTTGATGGCGACAACTACCAGATCATCTACTCCGACCTGCCCGGCATTCTCACCCCATCGTACAAGATGCAAGAGATGATGATGAAATTTGTGACCCAGTCGCTGCAAGACGCCGATGTGATTCTCTACTTGGTGGAGTGCGGCGAGACCCACTACGATGCGGACATCATGCAGCAACTTCAGAAAATTGATATTCCTATTATTTTAGTAATCAACAAAATAGACAGATGCACATCGGAGCAAGTGGCGGAATCGGAAATGTTTTGGAAAAAGATTTTGCCGCAAGCAGAATCCGTGGTGATTTCGGCTTTACAGTCGCAGAATATTGACCAGTTGCTGGCGAAAATCACCGAGAAGCTGCCGGTTCACGAACCCTATTTCCCGAAAGACCAGCTCACAGACCGTCCGATGCGTTTCTTTGTTTCGGAGATTATCCGCGAAAAGATATTGTTGAACTACAAGAAGGAAATACCTTATAGTGTGGAAGTTGTGGTGGATGAGTACAAAGAATCCGACGACATGGTGCGCATCATGGCGACCCTGTATGTGGAGCGCGAGACGCAGAAGGCCATCGTCATCGGGAAGGGCGGGCAGGCCATCAAGAAGCTTGGCATGGATGCTCGGGCTGAACTGGAGGATTTCATCGGGCAGCATGTCTTTCTTGACCTGTCGGTGAAAGTGCTGAAGGACTGGCGCAACAACGAGTCGATTATCAACCGTTTCGGATATGGATTTACGGAGCGGTAGTAAATATCCACAAAAAAGAAGAAATGATTGCAGTTTGAATATTTTTGGGTAAATTTGCAAATTGAAAAATCAGAGTATAAATCACTGAATATGAATAAAGAAATCTTCAAGAAAATCCTGCCCTACTTGGCGGCTTTGGCTATTTTCATCATTCTCACCCTCATCTATGCCTCTCCTATGTTGGACGGCAAAATCATCAATGCCGGTGATACCAAAAGCTGGCAGGGGATGCGACATGAAACAAAACTATACAATGACGAAGGAAACTATAGTTGGTGGACAGGCTCCATGTTTTGCGGGATGCCCGCCTATCAAACGGGCGGTGGCACTTACCCAACCCCCTCTGTCAAAGTCAGTTTTTGGAATGTTTCCAAACTGTATTTTCCGGAAACACTTGGACTTCTTTTAGCCTATTTCCTTGGATTCTTCATTCTGCTCAGATCTTTCAAAGTGAATGAATGGCTTTCTATTGTAGGAGCTATTGCCATTGCAATGTCCTCCTATTTTTTCCTTATCATTCCAGCGGGACATGTGACCAAAGCGATATCATTGGCTGCACTTCCTGTGATTGTTGGAGGATTCTACCTGATTTTCCACAAGCACTACATAGCAGGTATCTTGCTAACCCTCATCTATTCTTCATTTGCCATCACCCCGCACCCACAAATGGCATACTACATCTTCATGTTACTTGGGGTTCTGTTTATTTCAGAAATCATCACCCATATTATCGAGAAACGATGGAAAGACCTGTTTTTAGGCTGTGCATTTTTTGTTCTTGCCTTTGGTATCGGTGTGGGTGCGCAATCCGCTTCCATCATGGCCAATCGGGAATATGCCAAGGAAACCATGCGTGGCGGCCATTCTGAATTAGCAAAAGAAGAGACTCCAAAGTCTGATGCCGAAACGGATGCCAAGGGTCTGAACCTCGAATATATGACCCAATACAGCTACGGCATTGGGGAGACCTCCACCCTACTCATCCCCGGATCACGCGGTTACGCCTCCGCATACGATGTGGGCAAGAACTCCAAAGTTTACAAGGCAATGGTACAAAACGGCATGTCGAAAAAACAGGCCGCAGAATACTGTAAGGGTATGCCCACCTACTGGGGTGGCGACGAAGGCACCTCCGGCCCCGTGTACGTCGGTGCCATTGTCTGCTTTCTCTTTATTCTGGGGTTGTTGATTGTGAAAGGACCGTATAAGTGGGCACTATTAGTAGCAACACTCTTCTCCATTATGCTATCATGGGGTTCCAATTTCATGTGGCTTACCGAGCTCTTTGCCAAGTTTTTCCCCATGTACACCAAATTCCGAGCCGTGGAGTCCATCCTCGTGGTGGCTGAAATCACCATCCCGTTGTTGGGATTTTTGGCACTTAAAGAAATCATGGATCGGAAAGCGGATGGCACCTATGACCCAAAGAAGATGCTTCGCAACATCTACATTGCCGCCGGCATAACAGCTGGTTTTTGCATTATCGCCCTGTTTGCCAGCTACTTTATGAACTTCACCTGGGGACGCGACGAGGCCATTTTCGCCAACTGGCCCGAATGGCTCTCTTCTGCCATTGTAGCCGAACGCGCCGCCATTTACCGTGCCAGCGCCTTACGCTCTTTCCTGTTCGTAGTGTTAGGTGCCCTACTGGTTTGGCTCTATGCCTCCGAAAAACTCAAATTCGGTTACTTTGTAACCATTTTAGGCGTATTGGTATTAGTAGATATGTGGTCTATCGACCGCAAATTCTTCAATGACGATAACTTCGTCAATGCCAAGCAGGATAAAGGTTATTTTGCTGAACAGCCGTGGGAGACAGATATTATGGCACGCGAAGGTGAAAAGGGTGACCCAAGCTTCCCCACCCACAAAAGCTACCGCGTCTATAACCTCACCAACCCGAATGGCCCGTTCAACGATTCCCGAACCTCCTACCGCTTCAAATCCATTGGAGGTTACCACGCCGCCAAACTGCGTCGCTACCAGGATCTGATTGATGCCCATATCTCAGAAGAAACGAATCCCATGCTCAAATCCATGCGCACTCTGGATGGCCAAAAATGGTTTTTGCCCCTCAGCGACACCACCGACTATCCGGTTCTCAACATGCTGAACATGAAATATGCGGTGATGGGAAATGAGCAGCCGATGGTGGTGGAGAACCCCAACGCCTTCGGCAACGCATGGTTTGTGGATTCCGTGGTGGTAACCAACACCCCCAACGAAGAATCGGATGCGCTCAATACAATTAACCTGCACAACACTTTGGTGACGGATGTGCAATTCAAGGATTTCGTAAAGGATTTCTGTCCGCACCACGACAGCAGTGCTACCATCCAACTCACAAAATATGCGCCCGACTATGTGGAATACGACTACACGGCAAAGCAAAAAGGCACCGTGGTTTTCTCCGAAGTCTACTATCCCTACGGATGGAAAGCCTACATTGACGGCGAGCCCGCCGACCATTTCCGTGCCAACTACACCCTGCGCGCCATGAACGTGCCGGCCGGAA
Source organism: Bacteroidales bacterium (assembly GCA_045130235.1). Classification (GTDB taxonomy): domain Bacteria; phylum Bacteroidota; class Bacteroidia; order Bacteroidales; family WCHB1-69; genus UBA1756. Next base: position 25,175 of record JBGUPJ010000008.1, on the reverse strand, counting down.
AGCACCACATCCGTTTCGAATTCCGACCCGACACGGTGGAGAAGTGGGGCAAAGTGCAGAAGACCTGCATATACATCATTTACCTGTCGATTTTAGGAGCAGCAGGATGGGGAATATACCGTGCCGTGAGAAAGAGAAAAGATGACAAGACGGCAGCATAAATAAGCTTGTCGCAACTACTTTTTTTTTTTGCATTATGAACATCCTCTTCATCCGCTATAAAAAATCGAAGAACATCTTGGAGGGCGGCGAACAAGCCAGCCAGCGGAACTACAATGCACTGTCGAAACTTGTAGGCGGAGACCACATCACCACCTACTATATTCATGACGAAAGCAAAAAGAAAACTGTCGCAGATTATGTAAAAGGAGCCCTACATTTCCCCTTCAACTACTATTTTGGACTCACTCCCAAACGTGTACGAGAGATTACTAACATAGCCCAATCCTACGATGTAGTTTATATAGATCGCAGTGTGTTCGGCATAGTGGCCAAAAAACTAAAACAGTCAGGCTACAAGGGCAGGGTGATCTCCTTTTTCCACAACGTAGAGGTTCCCTATTTTGAAGCGAAATTAGGGAACAAATTAGGGAAAGGCTTAATATTGCGCTGTATCGATGCGAACGACCGTTTCGCCTGCCAATATTCCGACAAAACCATTGCGTTCAACTCACGCGACAGCGCCGAGCTGTTTCAACGTTATAGCAGAAAAGCAGATGTACTGATCCCCATGGCTTTCAAGGACAGATACCAGCAGGAACAGTATTCTTCGGAGATGACGCGTCCACAGCCCCTTTGCCTGTTTCTCGGAGCATACTTTCCGCCCAACAACGAAGGTATACTTTGGTTTGTGCAAAATGTGTTGCCGCACGTGAACGTGAAAATGAAAGTGGTGGGAAAGGGCATGGCCCGTCTGAAGGAGGAAGAGCCCTTACTAAAAGACATCGAAGTGATCAGCGATGCCCCCGACCTTCTCCCCTACTTCGAGGAGGCCGACATGATGATTCTGCCCATCTTCAAAGGCAGCGGCATGAAGGTGAAGACCTGCGAAAGCCTGATGTACGGAAAGAACATCATCGCCACCGACGAGGCATTTGTGGGCTACGATGTTGACTACGACAAGGTGGGCGGCAAGTGCAACACGGCGGAGGAGTTCATCGCCCGCATCCAAGATTTCGAGCAGCATCCTCGTCCCCGCTTCAATGCCTACTCACGGCAGATGTTTTTGGAGAAATACTCCGAGGAGGCGGTGGTGGAGAAGTTCAGACAGGTGCTGGAGGGATAATGACGAGCTATATGTCAAAATTCATGTGACAAATAACAAAGATTTAGAACCATAAATCAACACAATAGCATGGAAAACAAAAACAGAATTTACGGAACCGCCACCGACATCAATGGCACCAGCGTACAAAAACTTTTCGATGAAAGAGCCTCCAGAATCAAAGAGGGCTATACCTCTGTGCTGCTCGGCGACCAGAATCCCGAGTACGCCCGCCAATGGGACGAGTTTGAGAAAAAGACCGTTCTCCCCAAACTGAATCTTACGGGCGACAATTCGTTCATTGACATCGGCTGCGGCATCGGACGTTGGGGCGAAGCGGTCATCCCCCACTGCCAATACTACTGCGGCTGCGACTTCTCTTCCGAGATGATTGCCCAAGCTCAGCAACGGCTCAACTTCCCCAATGCTGATTTCATTCCCTGCTCATTCCAACAAATCGGAGAAAAAATAACTGGGAAGAAATTCGACCGTGGTATCATTGCCGGCGTATGCATGTATATCAACGATTCAGAAATCGAGGAGTGCATCGCTAACTTCATCAATCTCATCGATGACCATGCCATTTTATACCTGACTGAAACGGTCGCCATAGAAAAACGCCTTACCCTGAATGAATTCTGGTCGGATGCCATGCATTCTGAGTATAGCTCCATCTACCGCACCCCAGATGAATACAATGACTTATACAAGGCCTTTCTCAAGGCAGGTTTCACCATCACCGAACAAGGATTTCTACCTCACTTCAACAAAGAGAAGGAGTACTCCGAAACCGACCGATGGTACACCATACTTCAACGCTAAAACAAAAAAAGCCAGCTGAAGAGGCTGGCTTTTTCATTGATACATTTTCAAGAACTATTCAATTTCAAACCGCCTATAAGAACGGAATTCAACCGGATAAATCATACGGCGTTTGGGAGTCATATCATCAAAATTCTTGATAGGAGTCATATAAGTTTCTGTGTATATATCTTTTAACCAATCGGCCACCTTTTCAGGGAAATAAAATTTGTGGCCGAGGAAATCGGTTCTGACGAAATCGCACTTATCCACAAATTGACACTCCACAGGGAATCCGTCTGTGGCATTGGCAGTACGCCACTCCTTAAATTCATGCTTCCTTGGACTAAAAATCCCAAAGGTTTGTTCATCCACCGACCGCGTAAAATATACATCAATTCCCACTCCATCCTTTTCGTATGTCTCCACAATCACACGGCCGTTCTCTTTCACGTAATTCTGGCATCTGAGGCGGAAACCACGTTTGAGAATAGCATCTCTGTAATTTTCAGGAAGCTGATCCTCCATTACCCCAACATCCAAATCGAAATCGTAGGGGATAAAATTATGATCGCGGTAGGCTCCGAGCAGGGTCCCGTAAATCAGAAACATCTGAGCACCCATTTCTGTAAAAGCCTCGTCCATACTGATCAAAGTGTCTAAACCATGTTTGCGAACTGCCCGCGCCATCTTGTAATGCTCTATCCGATTCACATACTTCACAGCCCAGCGATACAACCCTAACTTTTCTAAAATTTTAACTACTAACTTTCTCATTTCGTGTTGATTATGTTAAAAGAAAAACTCCTTAAATTAACTGCACATTTATGTCCTGACCATCTTCCATGATGCCCGCAATAGCGATGGACACCTCTTCGGAAAGGTAATGCATAATTTTCCGTGTCTCAATATTCTTAACGAAAGCCACCAGCTCATAGCGTATCCCCTCTCCGTCCAACTGATAGAAAAAGCGCCGGTTTTCCTCCGCATTCTCGTAGCGGATTTCAAAATAGTCGGTTTTCCACCACGGGGCAGGAACATAAATATAACCTTTTGTACCAGAAACGATTAACTCACCTTCCGACTTCACACCCTTGCCCACTTTGACTGTGGCCACGGCCTTATCGTATCGGAAATCGATTTTCGTAAACAAGTCAAACGTAGCATCCGCATCGGAACGCCGCTGCACAATATGTTTCTCCTTATAGTCGGTGCCTAATATCTGAAAAACAGGCAGCAGGGCGGTTGGTCCCCACGCGCACAAGCTGCTCCATGGGCGTGCCACCGGCTCCGTCTGCTCGCGCAGGCTGGTGCAGGTCACATCCACCGAAACCACATTGCCGATACGGCCACCCTTAACCAACAACAACAGCCGCGAATAGGCCAACGCATAGGCGGTTTTGATGGACTCCATCAGGACAAGGCCCTTCTCATTGGCCAGCTGGAACAGCTCTTGGGCCTGCTGTGCGCCGATGGCCACTGGCGACTCCACCATTACGTGTTTGCCGTGTTCCAGCGCGTATTTCACATGCTGGTAGTGCTCAGAGGGATGCGACAAAATGAAGACGGCATCCACCTTCTCCATCAAATCCTCAATCGGGAGGTCGGACGGCGGCACCACCTCCACCCCATTGACGAAGCGGCACTCGTTGATGATTTTATCCCGGAAGGGGGCATTGCCGATGAAGCCCAGACGGGTAAGGCTGTTTTTTGCCCGCAGCTCGGTGCTGGACACGCCCTCGGTGCGATCGAGATACACCACTTGGCAATACTCCTTCAGGTAGTCGAACTTCCCGACCCAGTCGGAGCCCACCGTGAAAATATCCACTCCAAACCGCTGAATATCATCAATTTTCTGTCCCTCATACTCTTCCACAATAATCTCATCGGCGATACCGAGAGCCTTCACGGCCTCGATGCGTTCCATCAGGGTTTGTTTGACATTGATTTTCCCACGGGCGCGGTCGAAAGCGTCGGCGGTAACGCCCACAATCAGATAGTCGCCCAGCTCCTTGGCCCGCTCCAGCAAGCGGATATGTCCGTAATGCAGCAGATCGTAAGTTCCGTATGTGATTACTTTTTTCATAGTTGTATGATTTATTGGTCCACTTCCAGCAAGGATTGCATAAAAAAGTCCATGGCACGTTCTGAGCCAATGGTAACCCGCAACAGATCTTTCATCAACGCGTTTCCATACGCATGCACCAGAACCTGTTTCTGCGACTCAAGTCTATATGCAATTTCGTGTGCATCGTGCTTCGGACGCATGAGGACATAGTTGCCATGACAATCCATGAACCAATAGCCGTGGGCAGCCAACTGCTCCATCAGATAATTTTTCCCTGCCTTCTCTTTTTCTATCAGGCTACTGATTATTTCGGGATGCTCCAGCAAACGTTCACCAAAAAGAAGACCAACAGAATTCATCTCGTATGCCAGCCTTGAATTTTTCACATAGTGGATAAGTTCCGGAGACCCTACCACGACCCCCAATCTGCAACCTGCGATAGACATCAACTTGGAGAAGGTACGCAGAAGAAGCACATTGTCATTCTCAAGTGCGAACTTCAAGAATGTTTTCTCATAAAAATAGTGGTAAGCCTCATCCAGAATCACAATGCTGCCGACCTCCTTGGCACGGGCAATCACTTTTCCCACCTCCTCTTCCGAATACAAATTCCCAATTGGACTGTTCGGGTTCAGCAGCACAACTATCCTGGTATCATCAGTGATGGCCTCCAATATCTGCTCGATGGAGATGGTAAAATCACTGTTATACGTCACTGGTTTGTGAACGAGGCCCAACAGGCTGCAGCAAACCCAATAGATTTCAAAAGTTGGAGAAACGGTAACCACCTCTTTCCCCGGCTCTCCAAAAGTCTCAAGCAACACACGTATTCCGTGGTCAGAGCCATTGGTGCCATATACATTTTCAAAATCCACACCAATATAATCGGCGTACTTTTTTAAGAAACGTTCGGGCTCCGGGTAGCGAGCCAAAAATTCCGGAGTAATCTCCTTTTTCACCTCCTCCACAAAATCTGCAGGAAGGCCTTCGGCATTCTCGTTGGCATCATAACAATGATACGCAGCCCTTCCCTGTTTGGGGAAAACACGGGGAGTATTCTGAATGTTAGGGTTGATATATAATTTCATGAGGGTAATAACTGCAAAATTTGATAAATATTATGCTTCTTTTGTAGGCAAAGAAAGAGATTTATAATACAATTTCTTTCCAAGTATCTGAATAAGGATAAGCCGTAACTGCTTTAGACAACCATAGTTAAAAACACTCACCTTAAAACTCTTATTCAAAACATTAACTATTTTATCTTCACAATGGTAATGTTCAAGAGGTGGATTTTCATCATTCCATCGATAATAGCCATACTTAATCGCACCTAATTTATCTTTAGCAGGGAGCGTTTTATCCAATATGAATTCACGCAGTTCGGGAATATTTTTAGGGGTATAACAAATATTCAAATTTGAGTAGGCGCAATACGACAAAAGTATCGTGGGTTTTCCCCAATATACAGCTTCAGGACCTGTTGTTGAGCCAAATACAACAACCTTATCACAGTTATCTATTAGAGAATAGGTGCTAATGGGCGAATTAGCAGGAATAATGGTAAAATTTCTGCTACCCTCAAAAAGCTCATACAATGCCGTATGATACTTATAATGAACATTTTTCAAATTAGGATGCACCCTAAGATAAAAATGATAGCCATCCACATCCTTAAACTCTGAAATCAAGTGTTTGATCCCCTCATATTGTGATTCAAAAAGCGATTTCCCTTCAAACTCTTCACCCAAAGAAGCAAACTCGTCCTCCGAACTATTCAGAATCAATATGTTATGCAACTCTTTATTCCAATCATATGGCAGCATTCCCAAAGACTGGTCCTTTACATACAATTTATCACCCGATGCGATGGAGTGCTTCCGATTATAGAAGAAACTTTCAGACATTTTAGTCTTTTCTTCTATGGAGAGTTTGTCAGAATTCCAATACGATTCTATCAATTCAGTGATTTCATCAACATTGTGCGCCACAGTATTAAAAGCGACTTTAACTTTCTCACTCCTAGTGTTCACGGTATCTTCGAAACTAATATGTGGGATTCCCTGTTTCACCGCCAAGTCAATGACAGGACGAGCATAGATAAACCGGGAATTATAGCAAGCTAACACATCAGGCTTCGTGTCTTCAATAATACGCTCCACAATATCAGTGTATTGGCAACAAATTTTCAAAGAAAGCGTGAAATAATTCATGAAATCATCATCCAGAAGAGGTGTGAGGTTTCTTGTTTGCGTAAGATACGACGAAAATGCTGCATATCCTATCTTCACACCCTTGTAATCCAGCTTTTTCAGCTCTGCAATAGAATTAAATGAAACATTATAATCAGTATGCAAAAAGGCCGAATAGTCTGAAAGGGCTATCAGTTTCACAGATTTAGGCAACCTTTCATACAAAATCCTCCTATATTTATTACATAATTTACAAATACGGGGATTGGATGACATATTATCCCGACAATTGCAAATGGCTTTTCCATCGCAATAAACCAAGCTAACATCGTGGCCTTCGTTTGCAATATCAATGGTGCTGTCCAATACTCTGGCATAATCCCATGGCGAGTAGAAACACGGGACGAATTGTGTAAAGATGGTGTATTTCATAGGTGGGTAGTGTTTTTACTATTGGTAGGTTATTAAATGTTGTGTTTTCCCAGTTTGTGGGGTTGTCCCAGAAAAAAAATCTGTTATTCTCTTATGAATCGTTTTCTTCTTACCGATCATTGAATTTCTTCTGCATTTCGTCATAATCTTTAAACAGTTCTAATATTACTTCTCGGCCACCCTCTTTCTTAATCATCTTCAAAAGCTCTGGCGACAAACCTTCTATAAACTCATCGTCATCCTCTTCAACTTCTGGTTTCGGGAAGTCCCTCTCATCTTTCATCGATTGAACCACGGAAGGAACATCATCTTGCACGTATTTCATACAACAACTCAAGCATTGCATGAAGAACTGATTCGGTTCTAACTTCAGCCTCTTTTCGGCCAACATACAATAGAACAACGTTAGGCCCTTGGTTTCAAGATATTGGTTCAGAAGTTCACGCTTAATAACCAACGTGTCAAAAATATCATCTTGTATATTTCTACACAATGCTACTACATTACCATCACTATCTCTGGTAACTCCTCGTTCCGCGGTATGCAAATCGAAATGTTCAAACATATCCTTACTCGGCATATAAATCATGCCTTCAAACTCCTCATCGTCATCTATACCTTCCCGATGTTCCTGTAGCTGCGTGGCATAAGGCAACATCACTTTACAAGGCGCAACTGCACCACTGCTGATAATATCATCTTTATCACTCAAATCTAAAGATTTATAGCTATCAGACCAAGGAAACTCATTCCATAAATAATCATCACGGCCCGTATCTTCTGGCATCCATCTGCCGTAAAAACATTGACCTTTAGCCCATTCTTCAAATTGGTCAGCATACTCTTTTTTCACCAAGCAAGGATTGATGAAAATAAACGTATCCCGTTTCTCATCATCTTTTTCTTGTTCACTTTTCTGGTATCCAACTATATTAACCCATTGTTTGCCTTCTTTGTCTTCAACAATTAACCTAGGCTTCGGCACCAACATCCTGCTTTCCAACCAATCCTTTCCGTCACCCTTCATCAAATCATCATCCTTCATAGCCTCAAACAATTCCTGATCCAAATAGCTTCTATTGTCTGTTAAACCAAGTGTGGGATCAAATTTGGTTTTATCTCTGTCGTACCATGGATAGGGCACTTTTACAGGAGGTTTGTCACCCCACCAATCCTTCTTCATTTTGCAAGTGTCAGACAAATATGCTTTCACCTCGCCAAGTGCTATCCATTGATACTTCTTACCAATTCTTTCACTCATACGATTGCTTCTATCATCCCATGACACCATATCATCGTATATTGACAACTTAACAGAATAGCCGTAAACCTTTTTTATCCTATAAGCCACAGCTTCTGTAATATCCGACAGACACACACCAACGTCTTCCTTAAAATAAGTTCTAGAAGCGTTATTTGAGTTAGTTCCAATAATATAACGATTAAAATCCCATTCAAACAATGAATGGTGCAGCTTCAATGCGCCACCTCCATTTCCAAAATATTCTTTATTGTAAACATCCTCACCATCAGGTACGGCCATCAAATTAACTTCCCTACGAAAAGGAGGAACGATTGCAGTCCAATATGCATCTTTCGGATTATAAAGATGGTTAAGTTCAAGTATCTTTAACGTCCAATTCCTTACCTCAATCTCTTCCGGCACATGTACTTGATTGTTATATAGTTTCTCGTATACCACTTGAGCCACCTGATGGTTTAAATCTTTATCCCTTTCTACCAGTAGCACCCCATATATGGCACTATAAACGCCCCTTAAAACGTAGGGGTCATTGCAATTATAAAACGCTTCAATTAGTTCCTTACACAATTGGCTATATGAAGACAACATCCCAGAAATCAACCGAGTAACGTAATATCTTAATTGTGGATGTGATGCTGTCAGAAACCAGCATAATAGCCTTAAAAAAGCCCTTACATCTTCCTCATTATCCCCCACCTCCGTCTGACGTATCTTAAAATAGTATGAATAATTATCCTGCATCTGGTTCACCATGATTGTCCAATTCTCATCCCTCTGCACCATTTCCATATCCATTAGCCTCTTATGAACAGGTTCCACCAAATGACCTTTATATAGAGTAAAATTATCCAACAAATATTCGGGATTTATATACTTATCGTTATTCATTACTATTTCAGCCGCCATATCCTGTGGCAAAGTAGAATTGGCAGACTTCATATTTCGCAACCCCAGGCTATCCAAAAGGACATGAGTTAAAGCACCTTTTGTAAATATTTGATTTTTCCAAATATCATTTTTAGGATTCCACACAGAAAGAAAAGCCATTACGGTGTTTCTAATATGCTTTTTTTCATTCTGGTCTACCTCCCTATCTTCAAGTCTTTTCACAAAACTCATCAGAGTGCCCAAGCATCTATAATCCTCACCATTATTTGCCATTAATATGCAGTGTGCTCTCATATAGTCACCCATACTGTCATACTCGAAGGTTGTCATCGGTTTGTTATTTAACCAATATTCCATTATCAAGTTCTCTTGCAGAAGGGCATGATAAAGATTGTTTGACCAAAGCCTATTGGGGCACATTCTATTGCTAATTGCAATAGCCTCCTCCCTTGGCACATCACCACAACCATACGAAAATAACGACATATCACCGATTTGCCTCATTATTTTGGGAGTTACCATCTGAACTGGATCTTCATCAGCAAGCTTTGACACGTCCGTATTCCTTTTTCTATAATATAGACTATACAGATAAAGGATATTCAAATCTTTACGATACTTAGGAGGAAGTTGGTGATAAACTTGACAAAAAATCTTCAGGAAAAGAGGTCTCTGAAACTCTTTCACATACAAATAATCATCGGCAGTTTCATGAATACCAGCATCATCAAAATATGTAGCAATTGCCTTATGAATATCCGAGAAACCATTGGTCTTCAAAGACACCCAACCCTTTTCAAACTGTTTGTTAAGACTATCGTTCGGATCCATAGTCCTTACCGTAACTACAAGCTTTAAACGATCATATCGTTTAATTTCATTTATCAAACTGGGCAATAGATTCAACCACATAAATGTCCCTGCACCTTCATTTAGGGCATCCACAATTAACGTGGCGTATCTGTTTCTCTTTAACATTTCATCATTCAACTTTTCCAAAGCATTTTCATCATCCCAATGAAGAGTCTTACAGATACTATATTTAACAGATTTATCCGACTCAAAATCTGTACCAAAGAGCAAATACACATTAATATAGCCGCTCATCCTATAAACAAAATGGCACATGTGTTGCGTCTTACCGCTACCAGCATCGCCGTGCACATACATAAAACGCTCCTCCGACAAATTCTTTGCCTCTTGCGCCATTTCCATCAAATCGGATAGTTCTGATAGTTCTTTCTTAAATTTGCCAGTAATAAAATAGTCATTGGTTTTTTCTGACCTACGCCTATTCAAAAGGAAGTCAATATCATTAAAACATCCGTACGACAATTCACCACCCCCCATAAACGCTTTTAAAGATGAGAGTTTGTCAACAGCGGCTTTGTATGTAACACCTGTTTTTTGATACCATTCTTGCAAACCATCACGGAACATTACTTCCCATCTATTAGCATCATACCCACAAAAGACCTCCAATCGTGTTTCCAGTTCTTTATCTTCGACATGTTTTACCGTATATCTGCTCTTCATCCGTCGGCATGCCTCGTCGGCCAAATCCATACACGTACCGATACCTATATCTCGTGTATCAAATTGATCGGCATTGCTGGAATATTTTACATGTTTAGCCAATAATTCATCAGCAATTACCTCAAATGAAGTATAGCCTAAAGTATTATACATTTGATCTGTGACCACACCAACAGCAATACCCTTTCTGTTCAACACCGGAGAACCAGAAAAGCCCGAATAAGAATGTAAACCAAAAGCGTCAGTTCGAATAACCATAACATCAAATCCTTTGCTTTTGTCTTTTAATTCCTTAAGGTTTCTAACATTTACACCAAAATAATCAATGCCATTTCCTATTTCCTGAGGATATCCAATTATTTCCAAATCAACACCTGGTCTGAAATCTGATTTCAGCAAACCTATCGGCTCGATATCCTGTAAATCGATATCACATTCCAATAACGCGACATCCATTTGCCCAAGTTGAATCAAACGACAAGTCAAAACATCGTCTCCAATTGACAAATAGATATCTTCCTGTAATGAAAAAGCTTCCGACACCACATGCCAAGCTGTCAAAAAACGCCGCTCTCCAATATAAAAAGCAGTGCCACGACAACTACCGCATGTGACTGGCAATACTGATTTGCCACCATATAAATCAATATTCAAACTCAAGCTCATTCTTATCAGCAATTTCAAAATGATACATTTGGCGCACGGTTTCACACTTTTCTGAGCGTAGTGTTTTTACAATGTTGTTATCTCTATTGTTGAAATGCAAAGTCCTCACTGTATCATCACCACGTTTAACTATTTTCATTACCGCTTCTAGAGAAGGCTTGTCTGTAAGATTACCACCTGTAAAGAAATAGTGGTCACTATCCACAACATTCATCAAGCCTATGCTAGTACTATGTTTGCTACCATGATGTGAAACTTTGATGGCATCCACATAGTGCAGCCTTTTTCCATATAACTCTGCCATACACTCACTGACAACATCTGGTTCGGCATCACCCATTAATAGGATTTTTCTCTCCCCTCCTTCCCACATAAATGCCATCGATGCCTTATTTTCTTTTGAGACATTTTTAGGGGAATAATCGTATGCGTTTTTTAATTGTTCCTCTGTCCAAGGTAATGTTTTGGCTCCTGTTTTAACAGATTGGTTCACTTGATAGTTGTCGCGTTTCATTGCTATCACGCGAACCATAAGTTCAAAAAGAGTTTCCTGCCCGTCAAAATGTTCACCTTGTTCTATCAGTGTTTTTGTAAGCCTCGTATATTCTACCTTGAAATCTTTGTTTAGTTTTTCGATCTGACCCATTGTAGGTGATAGCACAACCAGTTCACCAAAGTTCCCACCAAGTGGAATATTTGGTGAATCTATTGTAACATACTCGTCTTTTTGCCAAACTTGCCACCATGACTGTTTTTTGGCTATTGTTTCAGCTAAAGTTGTCGCCTTATCGGCTTTAACTTTCCCTTTTTCTTTCGACTCTTTTGACGGCAAATAGCCCTTAAGTGTTTCTATAGTTTTTTTTATTGTATCCGTTTTGGGATGTGAAATCCGACCTGTCAAAAGTTGATTACAATTATATATTATTTTATTGATGGTCACATCTGGCGTTTCTTCTAGCATTTCGACTAAGCCATCAATATGATCATTGTCAATATGAGTGGCAATAAGAAGGTCTATACGTTTTTGAAGATTCTGCTCAACAAATTGTTTTATTTCATCAGTGTAATGCCCACAATCAATCATAATATGGCAACTGCGTTCCTCATCCTTTAGGACAAGGAATACGCAATCGCCTTGTTTTGCTTTAAATGTTTTAAAAAAAGCATTCATTAATCAACTTATTACTTTCATTCTTTATACCATATTGTTATAAAAATAATATCCCCAACATCACCTTGTGTAATTGTGTAAATCTGAGAAGAATTCTATCAATCATGCACTCATTGATTATGATTTTTACCCCGCCTTAAACTCCTCATTATACACACGCATGTTGAACACAAGTCCCGATAATCACAGAATCACAACCCATCAAAATAATCAAACAACTTGTCCATTTCGGTTATTCCACAAGTTTGACAGTTGGCAAGGTCAAATGCAGAAAACTTTTTAGCATTCTGTCGCGCAATGAGAAGTCCCTGGTCTGCCCCTAAACGACTGTATATATCCGGATTCCCCTTATAATATTTTTCACTCTTTTCGTAACCGGACAAGTGTTTTTATTTTACTTCACTGGTATTTTGAGCATACCCAACCGCATTTCTTCCGCTTTTTTATCCTGCTCAATCTTAAGATAGACTAACTGGCGCAAAAAAACCTTCACAATAGCATCCGTAGTAAGCTGTTCCGAAGCAACATCCAACAAATCCTTATTCAATTTCTCAATCTTATCCAACAATTCCTTGCTAATAATTGCATTTGCCAAACATTTCTCAATCCAAGCGACATCCTTCCCATCAAGTATTAACCGACACAATTCCAATCTATGTTTATCAGCTTCTGTAGCCACCGGACTCGCCATCAGTGCGATAACCACGTTCCGCAACTGACTTGTATATGTTACAAAACTCTGATGCCAATTTTCAATGTATTGAGCCTGTGCCAAAGAATACTTCTCCTCATAACAGCAATCAAGCTCGGCAGAAGGATTGTATATATAACCACTCCCCTTTTCCGTCAGACGCAAGCACTGAGGGGTTCCTTCCTCGTATGTAAAATAACCATTCTTTATCAATTCATTGGCAACAGGAACGAACAAGTCCCGTTCCTTTGGATTAAGTTCATGAAGCCTATTCTGAATATTACGCATCATAACAATGTGCCCTGCATCAATTTTGGCTCTCCTGAAGAAATCCAAAATCCATTCGGCCATTTCTCTTTTTTTTGTCATCATACGATTTACTTCCTTTGTTTACGTTCTTTTAACAACTGTTCAACCACACTTGTAAATCCTTCAGTTTTAAGAGCTTCAAGTATGGCTTCATCGTCCAAATCATTGTATGAATCAATAATGGTATTCATTATGATTCGTCTGCGTTCAACCAAACTACTTTCATTCAGGTTAAAAGCACTAATAGTATATTCGGCACGACTAATATCTTCTTTGCACAATCCATCAGCGACATCCATATTGCCATTAATCTGGTATTTGAAGAAACGACTTGCGTCTTCAGTTGCAGGATTGATCAGTCTCTCATTTTCTCTCGAGGTCTTTACAACATTATCCTTATATTTAGCACCATATGTCTCATCAATGCTGTCTACGATGAGATTATTCCAGTCAAAGATGAAAGCGATGGTGTTGAATATTGATTGCTTACGGAAGTGGTCTATGTGCGATTTGTCAATATGAAGAGGCTCTTCTGTATATCCACTTAATTGGTTCTGCTCCTTCTCCAATATGTATTCACGCCATGCACGGCTCACACCTTTAGCATCTTCCCACCGAGTCGGATGATGGTGATTCACAAACTCCGTGAATGAGGAAATAGGTTCTCCTTTATTTATCTTTCTCATGAATCTCTTTCTTTTTCTGTGCCAACTGGAGGCGCATCTTAATCGATTCCTCAAATTGGACGCCTTTCATTTTCAGTTCATCAAGCTTGCGTTCTATTTCATTGACATCGGGTTTCAGCTTGCTCAATTCATCAGAGATACTATCAATCTCGGCCTGAACTTGCGGCAATCGCACAGACCTCAATCCAAAGAAACGCTTCAAAATGTAATCCCCATTGTCTCCATACGGGATGTCAGATAATTCCACCTCGCCTCCATCGCGTAACACCACCAAGTTATCCTGTTCTCCCAAACTTGATAGTACCAGAGGGGAATGTGAGGTGACAAAAAATTGGCAATTTGGAAATTTTTGTTCCAAATTGCTTGCCACCTGAAGCTGCCAAGAAGGATGCAGATGCAAATCCAGTTCATCTATCAAAATGATCTGTTCGCCATCCAAAGCAGGACTCTGTCCATCGTTCTGCATAGAGAGTCGTCGAGCAATATCAAGAACAAGTGTGATGTAGCATTTCTCACCATCCGAAAGACGCTCGAAGTTTATTTCATTACCTTTTTTTTCTATCACAAAGCGTGTGGGGCGGTCTTCAATACGAAGATTTCTGTATTCAGGAAACACTTCCTCAAGGCAATGTCTGACTGTATCAAGAGACTCATCATGGTACTGCTTATTGAATCGGGCCCTCATTCGGTTCTCCTCATTTTCACGTTCATAATACCAGTTGAAGAATGGCTTCCAGCTAGTATTCGCAAAAGAATTTCGTATAGAAGATTCCTCTTTTTTGCCATATAAACGCTTATTAATCGTAACTGTAGATATATTTCGGTTAACACCATATACACAAAACACAGATTGATCATCTTCTTGATACTCGCGAATGTGCTGAACCAATGAATCCAACTCTCGAAGATCTGTGCGTTTCTCTATATCTTTGCCTGGAACATCACCTTTCAGCAGAGACCAACTGAACATTTTACCCCTATCTTCTACGTCAATACGAAGAAAGCAATACTTTGATTCCGTTCGGATGTCTTCTCTGCGAATAATTCTCCCTCTCCCAAGACGAGATGAAAACTTTGCATTCAGCCACGAATACAAAATCACAATAGCGTCAAGCACCGTAGATTTACCAGCCCCATTATCACCTATAAAAGCATTGATATGTTCAGAAGTATCAATATCCAAATAATCAATCGCCCTGAAATTTTCAATTTTTAGATGTTTTATTTTCATTATTACTATAAAATTTCTTTTTGCAAAGATACAAAAAAAACATTTATCGTGATTCGATAATTTAGTGCCATTAAGAAACAATATAATGACTCTTCACATCATCACAAACCTTCAAAAGGATTTCCCAAAATCGATAGCTATTTTCACAAAAGAAAACTGTTATAAATGCTTCACGATATCCTGCGCTTTGGCATATTCGTCTTTGTTGCCGATGTCGATCCAGTAGCCGTGGATAGGGACTTTTACTCCACAACTTTCCAACTCATCCTATCCCCTACCTTCAAATCGCACTTTACTTTACGCCCGATAAGGTCAGATAGATATTGCGGATGCAACCCATATCCGGGTCTTACGCTCCTAACATTTTTCTCTGTGATCACCTCCCCCGCTTTGATGTCCTTTGCCACATACAACGAACGGCAGAACTCGCGGCCCTTAATCTTTGACGGGTCGGTGGGATAACTCACACTACCTAAAGCCGCTTCCACTTTTCGGATATTCTCCACCATGAGTTTGAATTCATCCGCCTCCATGGAAAAAGCACTGTCGGGGCCACCAATGGAGCGGTCGATGATAAAGTGTTTCTCAACCACTTCAGCGCCCAAAGCCACCGCGGCCATAGGAACAGTGTAGCCTTCAGTATGATCGCTCAACCCCACTTTGCACCCAAAACGCTGCTTCATATCGGGAATGGTCAGCAGATTGGCATCCTCAATGGGGGCTGGGTATGCCGAAGTGCATTTCAGCAGGGTAATATCCGTACAACCACCTGCCCGCAAGGTATCCAACGCCAATTGTATATCCTCTTCCATCGCAATGCCTGTACTGAGAATCACCGGCTTGTGTTTGGAGGCAATATATTGAATCAAAGGAATGTCTGTAATCTCAAACGAGGCAATCTTGTAAATAGGATTATCCAAACCTTCCAGCAAATCCACTGCTGTCTTGTCAAAGGGTGTGGAGAAACAAATAAGACCTTCATCTTTGGCTACACGGAATATTTCCTCGTGCCATTCCCAAGGGGTGTAAGCTTTTTGGTAAAGTGTATAAAATGTTTCCCCTTCCCAAAGTCCTTTACCCAGACGAAAATCGGGCTTGTCGCAATTCAGCGTCAAAGTGTCCGCTGTGTAGGTCTGTATCTTAATGGCATCCGCACCGGCTGCTTTGGCTGACCGAATGCTGTCAAGAGCAACTTTTTTACTGCCGTTATGATTGGCAGAAAGTTCGGCTATGATAAAGGTTTTGCTCATTGTAATTCCATTTTATAATAAATGTACTCATTGTCCCGACTCTGCTCCTTATAGCCCAATTTCTCGTGATACTTGATAGACCGCAAATTATCCTGTTTTACCTTGGCTGAAACAGTTTTTACATTGTATCGGGACAAACCACTTAATATCTGCCGTTCCCATTTCTCTGTTTGTCCGGAACCCTGAGTGGAAGGGTTGGCAATGATGCCTCGTTCCCAAATTCCGTCTCCTTCATTGGTAAGGTTATAGGTTCCCAGCAAACTGCCATTTTTATAAACAGCAAAATAGAGCCGATTTGCATTACCTCGCAGATTCTCAACAAATTTGAAGTGATTCTCCTCTAGAATCACTTCCGGATTCACCATCCACACACGCACATCATCACGATTTCGCAGAGCGAGAATATCATGTTGTTGTTCAGGGGTACAATCCACATAGTCAATCACATCGTAGAGATCATTCCATAATGAATGAATCAATACGTCTTTATATGCTCCATTGAAAAAGCAATGTTCTTTGAGCGCGGCTTCCCGAGCAAAACCATTTGCCTCTAACATGGTATAAAGATGCGGCCGTAAGTCAAAGGCATACGTGTAAATCTTGTGCAGGCCCAAGTCATCAAAGGCCACAGATTTCAACATAGTTAAATAGTTGCTCCAATGCTCTGCAAAGTGCTCTGCCTCCAAACTTGTGTCCATTATGAAGGAGATTTCCGCATTTTGGTCAATCCAGTTGATATGCACCAAACCACCATAACCAATGCAGGTACCGTTTTCCAGATAAGAAAACAGAATTTGGTCGGGTTTAGGGTTGCCATATAGCTTGGAGACAACGTTGTCGAAATAGCGCTGCTGGTCATTTTCGGTTAAGGGATGAGCCTGACGCAAATGATAAATCTGCTCATTACGCCACTTCATGATGAGGAACCGGTCCTCATAGCGAAGCGGGACAATGGAGAAATTGCCAAGGTGCTGGTCTTGTTGGTGTAGGCAGATATATGAGGGCATTACTTTCTTTTCAATAATTTATACTTCATCTCCGCCAACTTCCAATCCGTTTCTGTATCAATATCCTGTATGGAGGTTTCATCCACAATAATCCCACCAATCTTCACATCTCCAGTCAACCATTCCTTCGTTTTATACCAGTAAAAAGTGCCCGTGTCGTGGTACTCTTTGGGTAAATCCTGACTACGGCTGTTCTCGTATTCTGGCCAATGGCGTTTCATTGTACCATCTTCAGCAATATCAAGACAACGCCAGATGGGGTAACTGAATTGCACCACAGGATAGACGCAGGAAAAGTCGCTCTGCTGCAATCGTTCAAAGGCAGATGTGACATCCTTGCTCTGCACCAATGGAGCCGTAGCATAAAAGCAGCAGAAGTTGTCAAACTCCTTACCCAATTCTTTATAATTGGCAATAACCTCTTTTAAAACATCGGCAGTAGAGGCAAAGTCACTGGCAGTTTCAGCAGAACGCATGAAAGGCACTTTTGCACCGTATTGTTTAGCTACATCGGCAATCTCTTCATCATCAGTGGAAACCATCACCTCCGCGAACAATCCCGATTTCAGAGCAGCCTCAATGGAATAGGCAATAATCGGCTTGCCAAGAAAAGGTTTGATGTTTTTCCTCGGGATGCGTTTGCTGCCGCCACGGGCCGGAATAATGCAAAGGTTTTTCATGACAACATGTATTCCTTTACTTTTTCAATCACATATTCCTGCTCCTCTTCCGTTAAGGTCGGATACATGGGCAGTGCCAAACAGTGGCGATAATATTCTTCTGCCACCGGCATGTCGCCAGCTTTCCATCCAAATTGCTTGTAGTAGGGCATGGTATGTGCTGGGATGTAGAGCACCTGGGCAAAAACCTTATTGGCACGCAGGTAATCGTACAGACCCTTGCGTTTGTCGGCATCCACCTGAATGATGTACAGATGAAATGCATGGGTGATGTTTTCAGCACGATAAGGAGTCTTGACGGATGTTCCCTTGAATGCCTCATCATATCTCTGGGCTATTTCGTTTCTGCGTTGGATGCTCCAGTCCAGACGTTTCAGTTGGGAAACACCCAATGCAGCCTGAAAATCCGTGATGCGGTAATTATAGCCCAAATCCTGCATTTCATAATACCAACCACCATCATTCTGCGTCAACAAATCAGGATTCTTGGTGATGCCGTGCGTGCGGTATAAAGCCACTTTTTCATACAAATCTTTGCGGTTGGTAGTTACAGCACCGCCTTCACCTGTGGCAATGTGCTTCACAGGATGGAAAGAGAAACAGGTAAGATCGGCATAATGGCAATTGCCCACCATCTGCTTTCCCCCTTTGCTGTCGATATAACTGCCTCCTGGTGCATGGCAAGCATCCACCACGATGGCGAAACCATACTCATCCGCAAGTTTTCTTAAACGTTCCTCATCAATGGGATAACCGGCAAAGTCCACTGGCACAACGGCTTTATATGTACCCTTTGGCGATACTTTGAGAATCTGCTCCAGCTTATCCAAATCCATGAGAAATGTCTTTGCATCAATGTCGCAGAAGACAATCTCTGCCCCTTGATAACGGAAGCCATTGGCAGAAGCCACAAAGGTAATGGGAGTAGTAATGACCTTGTCGCCAGGTTGAATGCCCAAAGCCATCGCACAAAGATGGAGAGCGGCTGTACCATTGCTCACCATACAGGCGTATTGGCATCCTAAATAGTTTGCAAAGTTTTGCTCAAACTCCCCGATTTTCGGACCTTGCGTCAGATAGTCGGACTTGAGGGTTTCCACCACAGCTTGGATGTCCTCATCGCTGATGTACTGGTGGCCGTATGAGATGGGATGGTCTATCATTTTACTTCAAAGTTAGGATCCACAAACTGCCGTATTTTCTCCCGCATGGTTTCCACGGTTTCCCATTCCGTGTTGCTGTCGGAACTGTAATGGAATCCATCCGGAACCGGAACAGCGTTGTGATGTTTAATAAAGTCTTCTCTCGAATGCATGAATGATACGGAAGGCATAATCACATAATACTTGCCCAAGTCAATGGTGTCCAAAGCATCGGTTACTGTGATCATTTCCTCGTGCAATTTCTCACCGGGACGGATACCAACCTCCACCTGAGGAATATTCGGTGCGATAGCGGTGGCTACGTCCTTGATATGATAGGACGGGATTTTCGGAACAAAAATCTCTCCGCCCAGATGGTGACCAATAGCGTACATCACCATGGCAACACCGGCTTCCAGAGAGATGTTGAAACGTGTCATGCGCATATCCGTAATCGGAATTGCAGCAGCACCCTCATCACGCTTGCGGATGAAGAACGGTATCACAGAACCACGGGAACCCATGACATTTCCATAACGCACCACAGAGAAACGAATATCCTTGGATCCGCGAATATTATTGGCCGCAGTGAAAAGTTTGTCAGAGGTCAGTTTCGTAGCGCCATACAGATTGATGGGGGCGCAAGCCTTATCGGTGGAAAGGGCCACCACATCATGAACTCCGCATGCCAATGCCGCTTTAATAACATTTTGCGCACCATGCACATTGGTTTTGATGCACTCCTCGGGATTGTATTCCGCAGTATCCACCTGTTTGATAGCGGCAGCGTGAATAATCACATCCACTCCCTCACATGCACGGGTGAGACGCTCCAAATCCCGCACATCCCCGATGAAAAAGCGCATCATCGGATATTTGCTTTCCGGATATTTGAGCTTTAACTCGTACTGTTTCAGTTCATCACGAGAATAAATGATGATTTTTTTCACATTGGGGTAATCCCGCAGAATCACCTCAACGAATTTCTTTCCAAAAGAGCCGGTACCTCCGGTAATAAGTACAGTTTTATTGTTTAGCATTGATCAAACTATTTAACTTTCAAACACAAAAAATCAACTTGCAAAATTACAACTTTTTTCCGTTTTCAGTTCTCAATTTTCAATTTCCTCGTTTCCTCCACCTTCCACTTAATCCTCTATGCCAATTTATTATTACACAAGGAAATAAACACGAATGATTTCTAAAAACTCGGTATCTTCATCCAATTTTGATGTGGCAGTCGGCCGATTTTTGATGTGGCAGTCGGCAATACCCCCATCATATAGCACTTGTCCCCTATTACGCATTTTTTCGTTACGACTTTTTTCGTAATAAAAAAATACTACTTTTCCATTTTCCGTTTTCAATTCTCAGTTTTCAATTTTCAACTCCCCTCTCATTCTCACAGCACCACTATCGTCCCCGTACGTATAAAGCGCGTATGTCCCACGGGCTTGCACCGAATGACGTAACTATATATGTTGTTAGGAAATAACTTCCCGTTCTCGGTACCGTCCCAGCGGAAATAGGGCGTGGTGGAGTGATAGACCAGTCCGCCCCAGCGGTTGTAGATATGAATTTCGAACTCCTCCAACTGTTGGGCTGTTTGCTCGAGTAGGCAGAAGTAGTCGTTGGTACCCTCGTCTTTCGATGGGGTGATGGCGCTGGGCAGGAAGAGGTAGAAGTCGCAGGCGGCGATGGTGATGGCATCCTCGGCGGTGCAATGCCCAGAAATGGCTTCTACAGAATAAGTTCCCGGACGGGTGACCACAATCTCCTGCGTCTCCTCGCCCGTGCTCCAGCGGATGCGGTCGAACGACGTCGCCACTGCCAGTTGTGCCGAGTAGCTCTTGCAGAAGTCCTCCGTGGGAGGAAGGATGTGCACCTCGCCGTCCAGCAGGGTAAGGCGCAACGTGACGATGCTGTCGCAGCCAGCTTGGTTGTGAAGCACAAGCGACTCGGTCAGTTCGCCGCCGTTCAGGGTGCTGCTTTCAGGGATGTGGAATCCGTGCTGGTGGTAGCCTTGTCCACGGCAGATGGTGTCGGAGATTTCGGTAGAGCTTGGCATAGAAACTGTTATCTGCAGTGTTATGATACTATCGCACTCATCTTCGTGTTCGATGACACGTTGAAACTCGTACTCCCCTACCGATAGCGTGTCGGACGAGATGCTGAAAAAGTCATCGATGTAGGATTCGCCCATGCAGAGGCTGGCAGTGAGGTCGAGTTCGGTAGGCGTGCCAGGGAAATAGGGCCTCCCGTACTGATCCAATTGTGTGCTTTGTTGCAGGAAGTTGTTGAACGGCCGCCTCACGATGTTGTCTGGACCGGTGAAGGCGGTGGCGGGATTGAAATTGGTGGTCGGTATGGTGAGGTCGTTGTTGACGTTGACGGTATTGTAGGCGTGCTGATTCCAGACATAGCGGGCGGGTGCCCACGTGGTGTTGGCAGGAGCATGAAAGACTATAAGTTGTGTGCTTGGGTCGTTGTCAACGACATAGTGGTTGTAGGAGACGATAATTTCTGTCTGTCCGTCCCGGTCAAGGTCAACTACCACAGGGCATTCCGTGGCAGTGGGAGCCATGCAGTCGAAGCGGGTTTGGTCTTCACCTGTAGCACCGTTGAGGATACGAAGATGCGTCATATCACGATACACAACCTCCACATTGCCATCCAGATTAAAGTCGAAAGCAGTCATGGAGGTGCAGCCGGAGTCATCGCTGGTAGGCTGCTGCCACATCTGCTGCAGCGATCGAGTGGCAGGGTTATACCGGTATGCCGTCATCCCATAAGCGTATGAAAAAAGGATTTCGGGATAGCCGTCATTGTCCACATCGGCAATGAGCGCACGTGATGCTGGATGGATAGCCGTGTACGGACAAATTGAAATGAGGGTGGGCTCGCTTCCGATTCCCGTAAATGGTTTCCATGCATACATATAGTCGTCCCATACCACCACCATATCCAGATAGCCGTCCAAGTCAATGTCGGCGAAAGAGGTGACACCATCACCTATGCCATTACCGGAAATGGTCTTCCACAATTCGGCAGAATTGCCAACTGTACTATTGTAATCGCTGATATGCAGTTTATAGACCTTATTTCCACCTGCAAATTCAAGAACACCATCATTGTCAAAATCAGCAAAGACGGGCATGGCTGCGCCGGATGGATTGCCGCCGTAGTACTTTCCAATGACTTCCGGCAGGGTGAGCAGTTCAACGCCTGTGACAGCATTGTAAATTTTGTTGAGCGCCCATATTACAGGGTGTTCGTCCCCATTGATGTCTGCGATGATGAGAATGGCGGCAGTGGCTTCCATGGATGTTGGGGTGCTGGAAGTCCAAACGGTAGTAACATCATTGCCATCATATCGGTAACAATAGAGGTAGCCGCTACGCGTATGGACGAAAATCTCACCAAATCCATCCCTGTCCACATCCGCGAGGGCCAACGGGTAACCAGCGTACGAATACATTTCCGGAGTACTGATAGTGGCAAGATGCTGAAGCTGGTCGTCATAAATGACGATGGATGAGGAGTTGAAAGGTGTTTGGACACCAGCGGTGACGACCTCAGACCTTCCGTCATTGTCGATGTCCCCGACGAAAGGCAGGGCGTACATGTGCGAAAGGAACTCGCTGGTACGGCCCTGCACGATTGCCCACGACTGCGGCTCAGGAGTAATCACACACCCCACCGAGTCCATGTTGTCGGGCATGTAGTCGGTCTGGGCGCTACCCATTCCGACAGACAACAGCGACAGCAACGTTATCGCTACACTATAGCGTAGCGAATGCGAACTTGCAGCATGCCTAGACTGTTTTGTAATAAAACCTACCATCTAAATATACAACTTGAAATTAATGAAGAGTCGGTCTGTTTCCTCTTTCTCCCTCATCCCTTGCCGCCCACCTTTCCGTTTTCAATTCTCAGTTTTCAATTTTCAACTCCCCCCACCTTCTACCAGCCGCCCTTACCGCCTCACCCCTCACCCCAACTCCCAAAACTTGTCAGCGCAAAGATACTACATTTTCATCATCTTCCTCCTCAAATGGTAACAACCAACTCATTAACGCCAATCGCGCCAGTCCCTCCCGCCGGGTAAGGGGGGCGCCGGCAATGCGGCCGTGCGGCACGGGCGGAGCCAAACTACAGGATACAGAGCGCACGAGGTATGAGAAATAGTAAGTTCAGGGAAGTGATTTGCTCGTAAATTTGCTCGTAAACACCAACAGTCATCAATTTATATATCAGTATTTTACAACTTAAATATATGTAATTTACTCGTAAATTTGCTCGTAAAAAGCTATTTTACGAGCAGCCTGTCCAATCCGTGAGAGGTACAATGTAGTTTCTTTATTACGCATTTTTTCGTTACGACTTTTTTCGTAATAAAAAAACACTACTTTTCCATTTTCCGTTTTCAATTCTCAGCTTTCATTTTTCTACTCCCCTCTCATTCTCACAGCACCACTATCGTCCCCGTACGTATAAAGCGCGTATGTCCCACGGGCTTGCACAGAATGACGTAACTGTATATGTTGTTGGGAAATAGATTCCCGTTCTCGGTACCGTCCCAGCGGAAATAGGGCGTGGTGGAGTGATAGACCAGTCCGCCCCAGCGGTTGTAGATATGGATCTCAAACTCCTCCAGCTGGCGGGCTGTTTGTTCGGGGAGGCAGAAATAGTCGTTGGTGCCCTCGTCTTTCGACGGAGTGATGGCATTAGGCAGGAAGAGGTCGAAGTCGCAGGCGGCTATGGTAATGGCATCAGCGGCGGTACAATGACCAGAAATGGCTTCTACAGAGTACGTTCCGGGACGAGTGACGACAATCTCCTGGGTCTCTTCACCCGTGCTCCAGCGGATGCGGTCGAGCGAGGTCGCCACAGTTAGCTGCGCCGAGTAGCTCTTGCAGAAGTCTTCCTCGGGAGGAAGGATGTGCAGCTCACCGTCCAGCAGGGTAAGGCGCAGAGTGACGGTGCTGTCGCAGCCGGCCTGGTTGGTCAGGGTGAGCGTTTCCGACAGTTCGCCGCCGTTCAGGGTGCTGCTCTCGGGGATGTGGAATCCGTGCTGTTGGTAGCCTTGTCCGCGGCAGATGGTGTCTGTAATTTCAGAAAAACCTGGTTCAGAAAGCGTTAGATGCAACGTTACGACACTGTCGCACTCATCTTCATGTTCGATGGTTCTCTGAAATTCGTTCTCCCCTACTGAAAGCGTGTCGGAGGAAATGGCAAAAAATTCATCTGTATAGACACCTCCTGAACAGATGCTGGCGCTGTAATCCACTTCGGTAATTTCGCCCGGGAAATAGGGCCGTCCGTACTGGTCCAATTGGGTGCCTTGTTGCAGGAAGTTGTTGAACGGCCGCCGCACGATATTGTCGGGGTCGGTGAAGGAGGTGGCATTGTTGAACAGATGCGACGGAATGGTCAGGTCCCGGTTGACATTTGTCACATTATAAAGGTATTGGTTCCAGACGGGGCGTGCCGGTGCCCACGGCTGCCCCGACGATTTGAGGATGTTCAGCATCGAGCTTCCCACCGACACCAGCTCCGCACTCCCGTCATTGTCCACATCCGCAATCACCGGATACTGCATGATGGTGGTCTCCGTGTACGGGAACGTGTTCAGCACATACATCGGCACTGTGTCGTTATGCGTAAGGTGGCTCTGTCCGCTGCCGTTCACTATCTTCAGGGTCGACTGATCGCAGATGACCAGTTCCAGAAGCCCGTCCTGATTGAAGTCGAAGGCCGTGAAGCTGTTTGAGAAGCTGTCTTCATCGGGAACCATATCCCACACCAGTGAAAAAGACTGCGTGGCCGTGTTATACTTGTAAGCCTGTATCTGCCGGCCGGAAGATGCCCCACACTGCAGCACCATCTCCAGCAGG
>JBGUPJ010000007.1:0-6943 GCA_045130235.1 Bacteroidales bacterium | reverse complement strand
GGTTCCCGTCACTTTGCTTTGTGCCATTCCTGACAAAACGAAGCACCCTATGAGTGCAAAAAGGATATAAAAACGTTTGTTCATAGCTCTTTTAAGTTGAATAATTGAAGTTTGTGTTTATTAATATAATTGACTAACGATGATTGATTCGAATTATTATTTCACATTCCTATAATACTCAATGATTTTGCAACGGTAAAGATATTCGTAACGCGCTTGCAACAAATCAGATTCTGCTTTGTAGTATCTGGTTTTGCTTTCATTGAGTTCCAAAAGGGTCTTTTTCCCCATCTCGAAACCTGCATTGGCGTATTCGTAGGCGATGCGCGAAGCCTCCAAACTGTTTTCCATGGCGGTCATTTTCTGTTCAGCGGCCTTGGCGTTGCCGTAGGCTTGCTGGATTTCCTTGCGCAGTGTTTTCTCAGTGTTTTCGAGGTTGAGCTGTTCGTCTGCGATGGAAAGTTCTGTCATCTTCACGCGATATTTCGTCTTCATTCCGTTGAAGATCGGGACGTTGAGCGAAACGCCAAGTTGCGTCCTGCTGTTGCGTTTCAGCTGCTCGTTGACGGGCGTGTTGGGATAGTTTTCGGAGAAATAACGGTAAAGTCCGTTGGAATAGCCCGCGTAGAAACCCAACGTGGGAAGCCATGCCGACTTACTGGCTTTCAGGTCGTAATGACTCTTTTGCAAACGCAGGCGGGCGGCTTCCATAGCGGGTTGGTTCTGCAAAGCGTATGCAATGGTGGATTGCGGTGTGTAAGAAAGCAATTCCTGATTGGCG
Source organism: Bacteroidales bacterium (assembly GCA_045130235.1). Classification (GTDB taxonomy): domain Bacteria; phylum Bacteroidota; class Bacteroidia; order Bacteroidales; family WCHB1-69; genus UBA1756. The sequence goes on along the minus strand of JBGUPJ010000007.1, from coordinate 6,162 downwards.
AAGAATGCTTCCGGCTCGCTGATTTCAAAGCCCTCGCTGTCTTCAATTTCAAGAACTTGCGTCAAAGTGAGCAGACTCAATGCCAAATCGGTCTCTGCCTGAGTGAGTGTGGCTTGGTCTAAGGCGAGCTGAGCCTGGCTTTCGTAGACATCGGCCTCGGCCAGGCGACCGCTTTCAAAAAGTTGTTGGGTCTTTTGCAACTGCTCAGCGGAGAGTTCCTTTTGTCTGCGTGCGATTTCCACCTGTTCCTTGCCGTAAAGCACTTGCATGTAAATCGCCATCACGTTGAGTTTGAGGTTGAGTTGGGCCGCTTCCTGGTCCATCTCGCTGGCTTGCAGATTCAAGGCATCGGCTTTGGCGGTATTATAGAGACCCAAACCTTGAAACAGCGGCAATGAAAGATTGGCACCAAACGAAGCCGAAGAGGAATTATCAGACACGTAAACACCTGTATATGAAGGCGATTGACCAAAGCCAAAATATTCGCCTGCATTGGCACTCAAAGTGGGAAGCCAAGCGTTTTTACTGGCTTTAAATTGGTATTCAGCCTGCTGCCGTGCCAATTGGGTCTTTTTCAGGTCGAGGTTGTGCTCAAGGGCATAGTTGATGCACTCGTCAAGCGTCCACACCTTTTGGGCTTGGACACTGAGCATGGTCGCTATCATGAGCGTCATTAAAAATGTGCGTTTCATTTTTCTTCGGTTTTTTCGTTTCCACGGATTTTGTCGCCCACCTGCAGTCCTTCCTTGACGACAATATTCACGCCATCGGAAAGGCCGACTTTAACAGCTTGCTTCTCAAATTGTTGCGGAACGTCTTCCTTGGTGCAGCGATACACGTAGGTTTCGCCGTCCTCGTAGCTGATGCAGCTTTCGGGCACAGTCACGGCGCCTTCTTCCCTGTCGAGGATGATTTCGGCGTTGGCGGAATAACCGGCACGGACAAACGCATCATCTGGCAAGATGGTACGGGCTCTCATCTCGAAGAAGACGGCACCGCTTTCCTGTGTGCCTTTGGGCGCGATGTATTCGAGCATGGCGTCAAACTTGCGGTCGTTCATGGCTCCAATGGTGAGGGTCATGGGCATTCCTTCGTGGATTTTGCCCACCTCAGTCTCGTCGAGTTTACCCTTGAACACCATGTCCTTCATATTGGCGATGGTTGCGATGGTAGTGCCATCGTTGAAGGTGTTGGAGTTGATGACCGAGTTGCCCACCTTAACGGGGATGTCGAGAATCATGCCTGAAATCGTAGCCTTGATTTTCGTGTTGCTGTATCCCGTCGCGCTTTTCGAGATGCCCTCTTTGATGATGTTCAGCTGGTCTTGAGCGTTGCTGTAACTCTCCTTGGCCTGCTGGTAGTCAAGTTGCGACTTTTCGAATTCCTCGATGGAAATCAAGCCTTTGGCTTTCAGGTTTTCCTGACGCAGGAAGGTCTTTTCCACGTTGTCTAGGTTCATCTTGGCCACTCGCACTTGCGACTCGGCAGCGGCGAGATTGCTCACGTCGGGGATGACCTTCACCACGGCGATGACTTCACCCTGCTGTACCTGCTGACCAGGTTCTTTTAGGATTTCGGAGATGATACCTGACACTTGTGGCTTCATGGCCACCTCATCGCGCGGGTCGATTTGTCCAGTGACAACAGTGGTTTTCTGAATGGTGTCGATTTTGGCCACCTCGATTTCGTATTCAGTTTCCTGTGGTCTCGATTTCTTGTACAGATAGACGAAAGTCCAGACAACGCCAACTCCTAACAAGATGAAAAACAAGATTTTAAAGAATTTTTTCATAGTGGATATTATTTGTTGTTATTCTTCCCTAATGGCATCAATTGCTTTAATTTGGATGGCTCTCCAAGCAGGCAACACGCCGGCGAGGAGGCCAGATATAATGACGATGACGGTGGCAGCCACGGCTGCACCGAAACCGAGGTTGGGGTCTTGGAACATGGTGTTGTCCGAAGGGTTGTTGGCCATTACCATGGCCACCACTGCCATGATGCTCACACCAAGGCACAATCCCACCAAACCCGCCAATGTGGTCAATAATAGACTCTCCGATAACACTTGTCCGATGATGTTCTTGGGCTTGGCGCCAAGGGCGCGTCGCACACCAATCTCGCGGGTGCGTTCCTTTACCGTCACCAACATGATGTTGCTCACGCCTATAATGCCCGACATCAGAGTGCCCAAGCCCACAATCCAAATGAGGATGTGAATGCCGAAGAACAAGCCTTTGAAAGCCTTGAAAATCTCTGTGAGGTTGAACGACTCGATGGCTTCTTTGTCAGTAGGCGCTATGTCGTGCCGCTGCTTGATGAGCTGCTTGATGTCTTCTTCTATGCTTGGGACGGGCGTGTCGTCGTCGGCTACGAAGGCAAAGAAATTAATCTTGTCGCCGATGCCATACACATGCCGCATGGTATCGAAAGGAAGGATGACCGACTCGTCGATGCTGCCGTTGATGTTGACATTATCAGTGTAGGAGCGCACCACGCCCACCACTTGAAAATAGATACCGTTAACTTTCAGCATTTTACCAAGAGGGTTTTCGCCTTTCTCAAACAAAGTCTCATACACTTTCTTTCCTATGAGGCACACCTTGCGGCGAGCTGCGATGTCGGTATCGTTGATGAAGCGTCCCCTCAAAATCTTCGACTTTTCAATCTCGTTATATTCAGGCATCACACCCTTGACGGTGAAACTTCCCCCGCGACTGCCGTAAATCACATTCTTGTCCTCACTCGACCACACGCTGGCCTCGGGCGAGATGGCCTTGATGCAAGGAAAAGCCTCCCTGACGGCCTCCAAATCAGCCAATTGCATCGACCAACGCCTGCCTTTCTGGTAGCCTTTGTAAGGTTCGCTGGTTGCATCAGTGAAAAAGAATCCAGTGTTCGGCGTCACACCTTCCACCTGCCGCATCAGCCCGTTCTCGAAGCCGTTTCCCGTTGAGGTGAGGATGACAAGAAGGAAGATGCCCCAGAACACACCGAAAGCGGTCAACAAGCTGCGGGTCTTGTTGCGCGTGATGGTCTGCCAAATCTCGTGTATGCCGTCGAAGTCGAACATGATGCGTGGTTTTTATCGGTAATTCATGGCTTCAATAGGTTTGATTCTCACGGCATTGCGGGCTGGGAAGAAGCCTGCCAGCACGCCACACACGATGAGCAAGGCAGTAGCCATCAGTACAATGCGGATGTCGATGGCCGGAACGATGTTCAATGAGATGGATTTGCCCTCCTGAGCCTTGCTCAAGATGGTGCCCCCGACTTCAGCAGCCACCATGCCGAACCACATCCCAATGTAGCCGAAAATGGTGGTGATGATCATCGACTCGGTGACGATGGAGGCCAGTATCGATCGCGACTTGGCTCCGAGTGCCTTGCGGATGCCGATTTCGTTGGTCCGTTCCTTCACGGTGATGCGCATGATGTTGCTCACGCCCACGATTCCCGAAATGAGCATGGCGAATCCGATGATCCAGATGAAAAGTTCCAACGTGTGGAGAATCTTCATGGTTTGACGGTATTCCTCCTGTGAGCTACGAATGTAAACGGCAGCTTGGTCGTCGGGATCGAACTCATGCAGGTGTGCCAGTTGGGTTCTCAGATAGTCGGTGTACGCCTCGTTGTCCTCCTTGGTTTCCAAACCTTTCGTGGTGAAATGCAGCATATAGTAATGACGCTGATTGGTGATTTTCTTCAAGGTGGAAAAGGGGACGTAACCGCTGCCGCCATCGGAGCCACCATATCCCTCCCAAACGCCGACGATTTTGAAGGCTATACCATTGACGATGACAAATTGGCCAAGAGGAGAGACTTCTTCATCAAAGAGTTTATCTCGCAACGACTTGTCGATGACGATATACTTTTCGCTGTTTTTCTCGTCCAGTTCATCGACAAAGCGTCCTTCCAACATCTTTACTGTGTTGATTTCCTTGAAAACAGGTTTTACTCCTTGTAAGAAAATGCTGCCCGACTGATCGTTGAAGGTGGCAAAGCCGTTTAAATAGATACGAGGCGAAACTTGTTCCACATTTCTGAATCCAGTTTCTAAAAACCGTATATCCTTGTCATTGAACCAGATGGAGCGATTGGTACCATGCCCCTTGTAAGGCTTTGAGGTCTCGCCACCATAAATCATATAAGTGTTTTTGGATTGGCCGCTGAACTCTGCACTGATGCCGTTGATGATGCCGTTGCCGGCAGCAAGCAACACGATGAGGATAAAGATGCCCCACGAGATGGCAAATCCTGTGAGGGTCGTCCTCAACTTGTTGCGGCCCAAGGCCATGAATATCTCTCGCCAGAAGTCCATCACTTAATCTCTTGGTTAAAATCAATCAGGTCGGGATTATTGGTTTCGATGTTCTCAATGACACCGTCTTTCAGGTGAATGATCTTGTTGGTACGGAGGGCGATGCCTCGTTCGTGGGTGACGATAACCATGGTGATGCCGCCTTGGTTCACCTCGCGCAGGATTTGCATCACCTCGGCGGAGGTCTTGCTGTCCAAGGCACCCGTAGGTTCGTCGGCGAGGATGATCTTGGGCTGGGTAACCAAGGCGCGTGCCATCGAGACGCGTTGCTTCTGTCCGCCCGAAAGTTCGTTGGGATAGTGGTCGGCCCATTCCTTCAGGCCGAATCTTTCCAAGTAGTCCATTGCCAATTGGTTACGTTTCTTGCGGTTCACGTTTTGGTAATACAAAGGCAAAGCCACATTTTCCATCGCAGTCTTGAAGGGGATAAGGTTGAACGACTGGAAAATGAAACCGATGGTGCGGTTGCGCAGTTCGGCGGCCTCGTTCTCGTTGAGGTCCTTCACCAGCTTTCCGTCAAGGTGATAGTCGCCTGAGTCATAGTTGTCGAGAATGCCCAAAATGTTGAGCAAGGTCGATTTGCCCGATCCCGAAGCGCCCATGACACTAACCATTTCGCCCTCGCCGACCTCCAAGTCGATGCCTTTCAGCACATGAAGGGGCTGAGCGCCAAAGTATGTCTTGTTTATTTTTTCCAATCGTATCATCGCTGTTATATATTAATTAGGTGCGCCTGGCAGATAAGATAAGAGTAGTACAAATAATACGGATAAAACTTGTTTTTGTTACATCTTGGCAAAAATAAAGCCCTCTCCCGTCTCTTCCTGACAATCCACACGTTATATACCATAGCATTAGTGTATTAGTTTAATAAGACACTGCAAAAGTACGTCTTTTTTTGATACTGCCAAGAAAAAAGAGAGTTTTTTTTCGATTTTTTTCTTTTCCGCTATTTTACACCTTCGACGATATAGCCTAATCCTTCGAGAAGTTTCAGTACGCCTTGCTCCCCGCAGAGGTGTCCGGCGCCGACGGCAAAGAGAGTGGGCTGTTCTGCCATTATTTCAGGCATCATTTTGATCCAGTTGCGGTTACGGTTATCAATCAAGGTAGCCTCATCCTCTGGGGAACCACCACATTCACCATTATATTCTTCCTCTAATACCGCTTCTAACTGTTGAAGATCTTGCGAGAAATAGGCATCCGTGATCCGATCGACCAGTTTTGTGCTCTCCTCAAAGTGGTCCACCATACACATAAGGTCATCCACCTGCTTTGGTAGTTCTGCACCATAAAGTACACCCATTGGGAAATCGACAGTTTCGAATCCTTTGACGCTTTTGCCGTTTTGTAAGGCAAGCACCTGAAAATAGCTGTCAAGCAGTTCCATGGGGTTGAATGACTGCGTCTTCTTCATGTAGGATGCTAGGGAAAGCGTGGTGGAGAGGGCCACAGGCTTCATCTTCTCCACTTGAGCGGCATAAGCCTCATCATCCAGATTCGTTCCCAATACCTCAAGCAACAAAGCATTCAGACGCATACGCTGTTCGGAAGTGAGTAGCGAGGACAGTGTGACCCCTTCTGGCAACATCTGCGACTGCAACATGCGTGCGGCATTCTCAGGTTTGAAAACATCCATCATATCCAATTCACCACATACTTGAGTAGTTTCTTCTATGGCCTGACGCATACCTGGAATGCTATCAGCGAACGAAGCAGGTGCCAAATGGTAAGTGCCGACAATATAGCTAGGTGTTTCAAGGCCATTGCCAGAAATGCGATACAGAATTTGTGCATGAGATTCGAAGGCGAAGCCAACGACAAGTGCCAAAACAATAATA
>JBGUPJ010000006.1:0-5250 GCA_045130235.1 Bacteroidales bacterium | reverse complement strand
GCATCGTGGCGGACAACTGGTGGAAGACATCATCGCCGACATGCTTCCGAAAAAAAGCACCGAGACCTCCTTCGAACTGAATCTCGCCATGTTCAAGCTCCGCCATTCGGTGCGGCGAGAAAACGACGAGAAAATGAAGCAGATGGAGGCGGAACTGGCACGCCTGCGCGCTCTTGTGGAAGGCAGCGGCGAAGCGTAATCCCCCCCTCAGTTCCTCCTTCTGAACAGCTCCAGCAGGGCGGGCACGTAGTCGGTGTCGGTGAACAATTGCGTGTGGTCAACCCCGGCTTTTCGTAGGGTATTTAACGTATTGTTATTGAGGCTGTTCCACCACTGCGCGTAGGCATTCCGCACTTTCTTGCTGGCCGTGTCGGTCCATACACGCGCGCCCGTTTCGGGATCCTGTAGTTCCACAATACCCACATTCGGCAAAACTGTTTCGCCCCGGTCCACAATGTCTAACGCCACAATGTCGTGGCGACTGGCAGCGATGCGCAAGGCCTGCTCGTAGTCGTTGTCGATGAAGTCCGACAGGAGGAAAGCGGTGGTCTTGCGCTTGCTCACGTTGGTGAGAAATCGCAACGCTTCGGCAATGTTGGTTTGGTTGGAGGTGGAACGGTAGGTGAGGAGCTCGCGGATGATGCGCAGGATGTGCGACTTGCCCTTCGCCGGCGGGATGAACTTCTCCACTTCGTTACTGAAGAAAATCACACCTACTTTGTCGTTGTTATAAATGGCTGAAAACGAAAGTACTGCGGAAATCTCAGTGATCAATTCTGACTTGAACTGCTGGCGGGTGCCGTATAGGTTGGAACCGCTCACGTCAATCAGCAGCATCACGGTCATCTCACGTTCCTCCTCAAAAATCTTCACGTATGGGGTGTTGAAACGGGCCGTGACGTTCCAGTCGATGAAACGCACATCGTCACCGTAGTTGTACTGCCGTACCTCGCTGAACGCCATGCCCCTTCCCTTGAAGGCACTATGGTACTGCCCAGCGAAAATCTGCTGGCTCATCGCCTTGGTCTTGATTTCAATGCGGCGTACTTTCTTGATCAGCTCCGAAGTTTCCAACCTTTCAATTTTCAATTCTCAATTCTCAATTTCTAAGGCACTTCCACGGTGTTCAGCACCGCGCTGATGATGTCGGTGGTGGTGATGTTTTCGGCTTCGGCCTCGTAGGTGAGTCCGATACGGTGGCGCAGCACGTCGTAAGCCAGCGCGCGGATGTCTTCCGGAATCACATAGCCGCGGCGTTTGATGAAGGCGAGGGCTTGTGCGGCCAACGCCAAATTGATGGTGGCACGCGGTGAGGCTCCGAAGTTGATCATTGGCTTGAACTTGTCCAGACCATACTGTTCGGGGTAGCGGGTGGCGAAGACGATGGAGGTGATGTACTGCCCGATCTTTTCATCCAGATACACCTCCTTTACCACCTGCCGTGCTTTGAGGATGTCTTCGGGTTTCAGCAAGGTGTGGGTGGTGGGATAAACGGCTTCAAGATGCTGGCGCAGAATGCGTTGCTCTTCGTCCTGCTTGGGATAATCCACGATCACTTTCAGCATGAAACGGTCCACCTGGGCTTCGGGCAGGGGGTAGGTGCCCTCCTGCTCGATGGGGTTCTGGGTGGCCAGCACGAGGAATGGCTCGTCGAGCTTGTAGGTGGCCTCGCCGATAGTGACCTGCCGCTCCTGCATGGCCTCTAACAACGCACTCTGCACCTTGGCGGGAGCACGGTTGATCTCATCGGCCAAAATGAGATTGGCGAAAATGGGACCGTGTTTCACCACAAACTCCTCCTTTTTCTGACTATATATCATAGTACCGATAACATCGGCGGGCAAAAGGTCGGGAGTGAACTGAATACGGCTGAATTTGGCCTGGATGATATTGGCCAATGATTTGATGGCCAATGTCTTGGCAAGTCCCGGCGCGCCTTCGAGCAGAATGTGTCCGTTGGCCAAAAGCCCGATCATCAACTTTTCCACCATCAGCTTCTGTCCCACAATCACATTGCTCATTTCACTATTGATGAGCTCTACGAACGAACTTTCACGTTCTATTCTTTCGTTCAATTCTCTGATATCTACGTTATTACTCATATCTACGAGGATTAGTTTACAAACGGCAAATTTACACAAAAAATTTTTTGTTGGAAAGGTGAAAAGATTTTTTTGAGATGTTTGCTTTTCTTTTGAAAAGATGTAAATTTGCAACCGCTTTATTTTCGTTAAAATAATTTATAAATCAATAAAATATGTCAGAGAAAATTTTATCCAAAGTCGCTCCCGGCGTGGTTTACGGGAAAGCGCTCCAAGAAATCTTCAGAATTGCTAAGGCTGAAAAATTCGCCATCCCTGCTGTTAATGTGGTCGGCACCAACTCAGTAAACGCTGTGTTAGAAGCCGCTAAGGTGGCCAATTCGCCCGTCATGATTCAGTTCTCCAACGGTGGTTCCGTCTTCTTTGCCGGCAAGACCATCCCGAACGATGGAGAACGTGCCGCTATTATCGGTGCTGTTTCCGGTGCTATGCATATTCATCAAGTGGCTGAATATTATGGTGTTCCGGTTATTATCCATACCGACCATGCCGCCAAGAAACTCCTTCCTTGGGTGGATGGCTTGTTGGATGCCGGTGAAAAGTTCTACAAAGAACACGGCAAACCGCTCTTCAGCTCCCACATGCTCGACCTTTCGGAAGAGCCTCTGAAAGAGAACATTGAGATTTGCAAGAAGTATCTCGCTCGCATGTCCAAGATGGAGATGGTGCTCGAAATTGAGCTCGGCATCACCGGCGGCGAGGAGGATGGCGTTGACAATACGGGCATCGACAGCGCACGTCTTTACACGCAGCCCGAGGATGTGGCTTACGCCTACGAGGAGCTCAGCAAAATCAGTCCTAACTTCACCATCGCTGCCTCATTCGGCAACGTGCATGGCGTGTACAAACCGGGTAACGTGAAGCTGGAACCCATCATCCTGCACAACTCACAGGAATATATCCAGAAGAAGTACAACACGCAGCCCAACCCTGTCAACTTCGTGTTCCATGGCGGTAGCGGCAGCGAGCCGGCCAAAATCAAAGAGGCCATCGAGTATGGTGTGGTGAAGATGAACATCGACACCGACACGCAGTGGGCTTTCTGGGAAGGCATCATGAACTACTACAAGAAGAATGAGGCTTACTTGCAAGGACAGATCGGTAACCCCGAAGGCGACGACAAGCCCAACAAGAAGTATTACGATCCGCGCAAATGCCTCCGCGAGGGTGAGGTTTCCATGGTGAAGCGCCTCCAGATCGCTTTTGAGGATTTGAATGCAGTGAATCGCAACTAATAGTAATATGAAAATACATTTTATTGCCATCGGCGGCAGCGCCATGCACAATCTGGCCATCGCCCTTCACCAGAAAGGTTACACCATTACCGGCTCCGACGACGAGATTTTCAATCCCGCCAAAGGCCGTTTGGAGAAATATGGACTTCTTCCGGATGCCATCGGCTGGAATCCCGCCAAGATTACGCCCGACCTCGATGCGGTCATCCTAGGAATGCACGCCCGCTTGGACAATCCCGAGCTGATTCGTGCTAACGAGCTGGGTATCAGGGTTTATTCCTATCCCGAATTTCTGTACGAGCAGAGCAAGGACAAGCTTCGTATTGTGGTGGGCGGCAGTCATGGCAAGACCACCATTACGGCAATGATTTTGCATGTGCTGCAGTATCATCATGTGGATTGCGACTACATGGTGGGGGCGCAGTTGGCGGGTTTTGAGGTGATGGTAAAGTTGTCGCATGAGGCGAAGATTATGGTGATGGAGGGCGATGAGTACCTCACCTCGCCGATTGACCGCCGTTCCAAATTTCACCTTTACAAGCCTAACGTGGGCATTATCAGCGGCATAGCGTGGGATCATATCAATGTTTTCCCGACGTTCCCCGAGTATGTGGACACGTTTCGCACCTTTGCCAAGATGATAGACCATACGTTTATCTATTGTAATGATGATGAGAATGTTAGAATGCTGGGTGAAGAGATTGAAGGCGTAAAAAAAGAACCTTATACAGTACATCCGTATGTGATACGCGACGGGGTGACCTATTTGCAGACCGCTGGTGGTGAGGTGCCGATGCAGATTTTCGGCAAGCACAACATGGCGAACCTCAATGCGGCGCGGTTGGCGTGCCGTGAGGTGGGGGTGACCGACGAGCAGTTCTACGAGGCCATCCGTACCTTCAAGGGGGCCTCGAAGCGGTTGGAGCTGGTGAAGCGCAACGACAGGGGAGTGGTTTACAAAGATTTCGCCCATTCGCCCTCCAAGTTGAAGGCCACGATAGGTGCTGTGCGCGAGCAGTATCCCGACCGCCGGCTGGTGGCCTGTATGGAGCTGCATACCTTCAGCAGTCTGTCGCAGGCGTTTTTGGCGCAGTATCAGCACGTGATGGATGCGGCCGACGTTCCGGTCATCTTTTTCGACCCGAAGGCTGTGGAGCACAAGAAGTTACCTCCCATTACAAAAGAGATGGTTTACGAAGCTTTTGGCCGCACCGACCTCGAAGTTTTCACCGACACAGAGGCATTGCACACCTTTTTGTTGGCGCACCGCGAGGCGGGCACGGCCTACCTGCTGATGAGCTCCGGCAACTTCGGCGGTCTGAGCTTCGAGGAGCTGGCGGATGAGCTGCTGTAGTGCCTGTTATGGTCTCGTAGATTGTTCCCTTATCGAGTTGGGTAAGGATTTTATGCGGCGCCCCCTCATGCCGGCGTGGCGCTTTCGCTCAGGTGGTAGTAGGGCTGGCATACTATGGCGTTTGTAGGGCTGTCATACAATGGCAGCCCCACGTTGTTTGTTTCCGACCCGTTGTATATGAATCAATTGTTGCAGATGCGCGATTTATCGCGTATCTATCCGTAATGTTATGGCGGCTGCAATTGTCCTCGTCCCGGAGGGACTACACATTCGTAACCTCAGACAAGGCCGCGCAGCGGGCGCCGTCTGGGGAGGGGCGATGACCCGTGTGCAGCCTACCGCGGCACGCAGGCAGAAAGATAGTACCGGGCGGCAGGTATGCCGCGGAAGAACGGGGTGGGGGATGGGAAAAGTTTAAAGATCTTTCAGCAGCCATACAGCATTGACACATCCTGCAGGGTGGTTGGCTCTCTTCGGTTATGTTCATTTTCTTTGCGATTGCACAAAGAAAACGAACCAAAAGAAATGCGCTTTGCCGCTGTGCAAATTCCGGCTAAAA
>JBGUPJ010000005.1:0-3581 GCA_045130235.1 Bacteroidales bacterium | reverse complement strand
ACGCTTTCCTCTCCCTCCAACGGTTCCACCAGCACCGTCATTAGGCCGACTTTGTATTACAACACTATTTCAGGCGCAGGCGGCTATTTGATGCAATGGGGCGAAGACCCTGATTTCGCAACCTACGAGGAGTATTCGTTGAGCTCATCCAATAATGGTTTGACTTTGAATAGACTGAAGTTCGCTACCACCTACTACTGGAGGGTTTGTGCCATCAACAATAACAGCACTGACACTTCGGCATGGTCAGAGGTATGGCATTTTACTACCACAAATGGTATTCCCACGCTTTCCAGTCCCACCAACGGCTCCACCCTCACCATCATTAAACCGACTGCGTATTACAACACTATTTCAGGCGCAGGCGGCTATTTGATGCAATGGAGTGAAGACGCTGATTTCGCAACCTACGAAGAATATTCTTTGAGTTCATCCAATAATGGTTTGAATTTGAATAGACTGAAATTCGCCACCACTTACTACTGGAGGGTATGCTCAATCAACAATAACAGCACTGACACTTCGGCATGGTCGGAGGTGTGGAACTTCACCACCTGTGGAGCACCCACCTTGTCATCGCCCAGCGACGGATATGTCTATTCCAGTTCAGTAACCCCCACATTGCAGTGCACTTCCCTCTCGGGCGTGGGGAAATATATCTTCGAGTGGGACACCACCGCCACCTTCAGCTCGCCCCTTTGCGGCAGCACGGTGAAAACCACCTACAGTACCTCCATCGGACCCCTGAAGTTGGGCACTACCTACTATTGGCATGCACGCATCACGAACAGCGACGACAGCGACACCTCCAGTTGGTCCACCGTGTGGAGTTTCACCACAGGCGGCAGCATCCCCACACTGTCCTCGCCCTCCAACGGTTCCACCGCGATACGGCTCCGTCCGACCCTCCAGTGGAACAGCGTTTCCAGCTGCAACTACTACGACTACGAGTGCGACACCACCCCCAACTTCAACTCCCCTGAACTGCAAAGCGGCTCTGTGGCCTCCGGCACCACCAGCATACGCATCAACCAGCTGCGTTACGGCACCACCTACTACTGGCGTGTGCGCATCCGCCTGAACAGCGATACCTCCAGCTGGTCCACCGTGTGGCGCTTCACCACCGCCGGCACCATTGCGCTGACTTCCCCCTCCAACGGCAGCAACATCTACCACGCCCTCACCACCACCTTGGACTGGGACTACATCAACGATGGCGACTACTACGAATACCAGTACGACCTGAGTCCCGATTTCAACTCACCGACGTTGGTGAGCGGACAGGTTGCCGTAGGCACCAGCGAAATAGCGCTCACCGATCCTCTTCGTTTTGGCGAGACCTACTACTGGCGCGTGCGCGAATACACCACCATCGACACCACCCCGTGGAGCGCAACATGGAGTTTCAACACGCCGGCTGCACTGACATTGGTATCTCCTTCCAACAACGCCACCGTGAATTCCACCACCGTCACCTTGGACTGGGACTACATCAACGGCGGTACTATTTATGAGTGCCAGTACGACACCTGTGCCACATTCGACTCGCCCAGTCTGCGAGTGGGAACCGTTGCGGTAGGCACGAGCGAGCTCACTGTCAGATACTTGCGCTTGGGTACTACCTACTACTGGCGGGTGCGCGAGATGAGCGCAGTGGACACCTCCGAATGGTCCACCGTGTGGCATTTCACCACCAGCGGCGGCGTGCCCACGCTGGTTTCCCCCTCCAACAACGCCACTGCCGTGCGGCTGCGCCCGACCATTGACTGGAATCCGATTTCCTCATGCGATTACTATGACTACGAGTGCGATGTGACCCCGCAGTTCAACTCACCGGAGTTGCAGAGCGGCACCATCGCAGTAGGAACTTCCGAAAAACAGCTCAACCAGTTGCGTTACGGCGAGACCTACTACTGGCGGGTGCGCATCCGTGTGGGCAGCGACACCTCCAGCTGGTCGAATGTGTGGCATTTCACCACGGCCAACAGCCTCGCGCTGGTATCGCCAAACGACGGCAGCACCCTCAACCGCACCGTCAAGCCCACCTTGGACTGGGACTACATCCAAGACGGCGATTATTATGAGTACCAGTACGACCTCAGCGCCAACTTCAACACACCGGATCTGGTGAGCGGTCGTATTGCCGTGGGCACCAGCGAAATAGAACTTACCAATCCCTTGCGCTTCGGCGAGACCTACTACTGGCGAGTACGCGAATACACCACCCTCGACACCTCCGACTGGAGCGCCACGTGGCGTTTCACCACGCCGGGACCCCTTGCGCTGGTAGCGCCGGCCAACGGCACCACCAACGTGGAGGCATCGGTTACGCTGGACTGGGACTACATTCAGGGCGGCACCCTCTATCATTACCAGTATGATAAAACGCCCGACTTCACCTCCGCCGACCTGATGGAAGGGACCGTGCCGGTGGGCACGAGTCAGGCCACCCTCTACAATTTGGAGGAGAACACCCTCTACTACTGGCGGGTACGCGAGATGAGTGCGGTGGACACCACGGCATGGTCGGCGGTATGGCATTTCACCACGCGGCTGGCACCCATCTACACCGATATTTACGACACTGCCTGCGCAAGCTACACCTGGAACAACCATACCTATACCGCATCGGGCACTTACCAGCAGCACTTTGTCACCGCATTGCAGGCGGACAGCACCGTGACGCTGCACCTGATTGTGAACCAGCCGATGGAGAATGAGACTTATAGGACAGCATGTGACGAATATGAGTGGCAGGGCGAGACGCTGACGGCTTCCGGAGATTATTCGGTTACCTTTACGGCGGCGAATGGGTGCGATTCAGTGGTGACGTTGCATTTGACGGTGAACCATCCTGTGGAGAATGAGACCGATGTGACAGCATGTGACGAATATGAGTGGAATGGGGAGACGCTGACGGCATCAGGGGATTATACCGCTACCTTGACTGCAACCAATGGGTGCGACAGTGTGGTGACGTTGCATTTGACGGTGAATCAGTCGGTGGAGAATGAGATTGATGTGACGGCATGCGACGAATATGAGTGGAATGGGGAGACGCTGACGGCTTCCGGAGATTATACCGCTACCTTCACAGCGGCGAATGGTTGCGATAGTGTGGTGACGTTGCATTTGACGGTGAATCAGTCGGTGGAGAATGAGACCAATGTGACGGCATGCGACGAATATGAGTGGAATGGGGAGACGCTGACGGCTTCGGGAGACTACACGGCAACCTTCACGGCGGCAAGTGGGTGTGACAGTGTGGTGACGCTGCATTTGACGGTGAATCCTTGCGACACAAACGGGATTAATGAGAACGGCATGGTGGATATCACCCTTTACCCCAACCCCACCACGGGGATGGTCAATGTACAATTTACAATGAACAATGTACAATTAGGGGATGGTGAAATACAGGTGTTGGATGTGTATGGGCGGTTGTTGCAAACCGTAGAGACGTGCCATGGCGCGTCTCTACAGACGACGCAAATCGACCTGTCCCGTTATGCCACGGGCATTTATCTTGTGAGATGGGTGAATGGCGGCAAGGTGATGGCGGTGCGGAAGGTGGTGAAGGA
>JBGUPJ010000004.1:0-93406 GCA_045130235.1 Bacteroidales bacterium | reverse complement strand
GGCAAGGTGCTCAACGTGTTCGCCACCAGCGGCGGCAGCGGCGTGAAGGACTCCTACAACGACCTCAAGAAGGCCTACCCGCAGTACAATTGGGGTGAGAGTCGGTTGATGAATAGGTAGGTTGATTTTTAATGGATTATGTAGGGCTGTCATAATATGGCAGCCCTACAATAATAAATTCATATCCAACAATTTAGGAAGAACGCTCCCAACAAATGTTATGCTAAAAGGTGTACCGCACACCTGCATTCACACTCCAGTCAAAGAAGTGCCATTCGTTGTTGCGGACATCATTGAAGAACATTCCGTAGCCGGGACGGAAGTCGAACTGCAGGGCGAGAGGGATATTCAGCTTATATTCCAATCCCAGCATGGCATTGACACCGAATTTGCCTCTATCCCAACGGGCTCGGTAGGGAGGATAATAATCAATCCATCCAGTATAATATGCTGCCATTCCGGGGTTCCAATGTCTCCAAGAATATCCCAAACTCACGCCACCGCCGGCGAAACCGTAAAGTCCTGCAACAAAATGGCCCTCATACATAAAATTGGGATTTAGCTCTAAATCCCAAAAATTCCATCCTTCCCACTTTTGTCTAATCTGACGTTCACCGTTAGTTATAGGAGGATATTCACCGTTGGTACAAAGAATTTTGGTGCCCAAGTCCACCTGAATGGCGAAATGGTCGGTTACAAAGGTCTTGTACGAAATGGCCTGCATATTGCCGACGGTGGCGCCGATGCTGTGTTTATAAGGCGCTTGTGCGTTCAAGGTGCCCATGAGGCCAATCATTGTGAAAAAGGCTGCTGCAAGAATCTTTCTTTTCATGGTAAAATGAAGGGGACTTCTATTTTTGATCATTTTCAGTCATACTTCCAGCTCCTGCAAGTCCCTTCATCAGAATCTGAAAATACAACGGGACAAAATTACTAAAAAATGGAAAACGGAGAACGGAGAATGGAAAGGTGGTGTTTATTGTTCGGGTACTATGCTTGAATTACAATCAAAAAAAAGTATACATTGCATTTTTTTTAAGTCGTCACAAAATTCTTGAGAATACTTTTTCTTGACAATCTCTTGTTGTGTTGTCGCAGGATCAATCAGTAACCGCAAGTAATAATAATCGGCATTATAGTGCAACAATGTGATTTCTTTATGATATTTTGAAGTCATTTCTCTGAAATTGTCAATGCGGCATAAGAAATCCATCCTTCTTCTGTGCTTTTTTATGTATGGCTCGAGAGCAGAAATCATCCTACCAATGTAATAATTGCGTTGTTCCATATTTCCTGCATAGTGATATTTCACTACCATTACCTCATCGTATAACATATTGTAGTGAAAGGGGTAAAATGCTTCGATGATTTTGTGGTGTTCTTGTGCTATCTCCAGAGCATCATCATATCTCTTGGCACGCACGTAGGCTTCTACTATTCTAAATGTAAATTCTTGTTCAAAATTTGATTCTTTTTCGCAGATGGACAAACCTTCCAAAGCAGCTGCAATCACGGAATCGTTGAACCTTGCATCCTCAAAATAATCTGCCCTCCAATCGTTAATATGGCTGGAGAGAATAAGACAGCGCGTCGTTGTTTCGTCATGCTCTTCTTGTGCATGTACAATTGTTAGGCATGCACAAAGCAAAATTAGCGATACAAATATTCGTTTCATGTGATGTGTGTATTGGTTGTTGGGGGTTCTATTTTGAATCATTTATTGTCATACTTCCAGCTCCTGCAAGTCCCTTCAACAGAATCTGAAACTACAACGTGGCAAAATTACTAAAAAATGGAAAACGGAGAACGGAGAATGGAAAAGTGATGGGACATGGTGAGGGGGAAATTGTTGATTTGCTTATCTGTTTGTGATTGATGGAGCACAGGTGTGATTTTTTGGTGGGAATAGTCGAGTTGTGAAATATTATTAGGGTTCATATTTGATGAGGCCGAAATTGGTGGCAATCCATACAATGTTTCCTTCAAGAGAAATGTCGTGAATGACGTTTTTAAACATCCCTTCTCTAAAGAAAATAGCTGACAAGGAGGTGCCGTTCATCGTTACCAAACCGTTGTTGGATGCCATCCAATAGGTTTTACCATCGTACTCGATGTCGCGGATTGTGTGGTCGGGAATATGGGAGTTGGATTTGTTGTAGTGCGTCCATGTTTTGCGATCACTGCTTAATATGGAGAGACCACCGTCACCGAAGCCGCCACCATAGCCAATCATCAGGCTCCCGTCGGGACTAAATTTTAAACCACGAATGGTTCCCAGCTGCAGCTCGGAGTTCTTTTCCGTATATTTTTTCCATTTTCCATTAAAACCAATAAGCAACTGAATGTCACACCCCACAGCAATGGTGCCATCTTCCCGAATATCCATGCAAAGAATATTGTCATAGGGAATATCCAGTTCGTACCAGTTCCCGTCTTTGTATCTCTCCACTTTGCCAGGGAAGGCGAACCAAATGCTCCCATCCTGCACTTCGCGGATGTCGCGCACGTCAATAATTGAACCAATATCGTTTAGTCCGAAAACCTTCCAGCTATTGCCGTCATACATGGCGATGCCACTTTCGGGATTGGAAAAGGGAACCCATAGATTCCCCTTGGAGTCCACGAACAACAAGGTGACGCGATCACCTTTGATAACAGAGTTTTCTTTGTTGAAAACAGTGACTGTCGTGTCATTGAAACGAATCAGGCCATGCTTCAAGGTGCCCAGCCATTTGTTGCCATAGTGATCCACCACTACAGCTTGAATGTCGTCATCTACCAATTTTGAGTTGGAGGTGTTGAAAAGTTCCACACTTTGTCCGGAACACAAGGGGAGTAACAGTATATAGATACTGCTGATTATCAATAATATCCGAGATTTCATAGCAATTTATGGGGACTTCTATTTTTGATCATTTTCAGTCATACTTCCAGCTCCTGCAAGTCCCTTCAACAGAATCTGAAAATACAACGGGGCAAAATTACAATTTTTTTCAAATGCAAAACCTTTCACTTTTCTCGGGAGTGGGGTGCTGATTATTGGATAATACATTGTATCTTTGCGCTGTCAAAAAAACAAGTGTTATAATAATATGATCCTCTATTTCTCCGGTTCGGGCAACAGTCTCGCCGTCGCCCGACAGATTTCCAACAAGACAGGCGAGCAGGTAGTGCCGCTGCGGGAGGCAGCGGGCAAGGACCTCACCGGTGAGAAGCGCATCGGGTTGGTGTTTCCCACCTACTGGCTCGACGCCCCCATTGCCGTGCGCGAGCTGGTGCCGCAGTTGCATCTCAGCGCGGAGGCCTACGTGTATGTCGTCATCACCTGCGGGGCACAGACCAACAACGCCGTGTGGACGGTGCGCCGGCTATTGTGCAAACAGGGCGTGAAGGTGGCCTACTGCCACAAAATCCGCGTGCCCGACAGCAGCGCCCTCGCCTTCGGCCGCGATCCTAACCAGCAGGCATGGAAGTTCGATCGGTACCGCTCGCGGTTGGAGCAGATCATACAAGATGTCGCCACCGAGCAGCACGGTCTGCACTTCAGCGGTTTCGACCCCTTCGGCTGGCTGCTCAGCCGCCCGTCCGTTGCCGCCAAAACCCAGAAGGTGACCCGCCCGAACGTGAATGCCGAGCAATGCGTGGGGTGCGGCATCTGCGCCAAAATCTGTCCGCAGGACAACATCGTGATGGTATGTGGGGACGCATTGCATGCGTCCGCAACGTCGCATGCGTCCGCAACGGCACAGATCGGCGACCGTTGCACCGCGTGCCTTGCCTGCGTGCATTTCTGTCCGCACCTTGCGGTGGAAATCAACGGCAAAGCAGTGAAAAAGGAGTTCCGGTACCACCATCCCGACATCAAGCTGGCGGATATGGTGCTGCGGTAATCCCTGTACAAAACTAAAAATACAACCGATGAATACAAACACGAAAGAGATATACCTTGCCGGGGGCTGTTTTTGGGGAACGGAGCATTTTTTCAAGCAGATTGAAGGGGTGGTGGGAACCGAGGTGGGCTTCGCCAACGGCCACACCGACCACCCGACGTACCAGGAGGTCTATACCGATGAAACGGGCTATGCCGAAACGGTGATGGTGCGGTACAACCCCGAGGTGGTGAGTTTGGAGTTCCTGCTTCGGATGTTCTTCAAGGCCATCGACCCTGTAAGTCTGAACAGGCAGGGCCACGACGAGGGGACGCGCTACCGCACAGGCATCTACTACACCGATGCCGCCGACCTGCCCGTTATCGACAAGGTGTACACCGAGGAGCAGCAGCGCTACGACCAGCCGCTGGCCGTGGAGAAGCAGCCGCTGGAGCGGTTCTTCACCGCCGAGGAGTACCATCAGGACTATCTCGACAAGAACCCCACGGGCTACTGCCATCTGCCCCAGTCGCTCTTCGAGTTCGCGAGGACGGCGAGGGAGGTGGCGTCTCGGGTATAGCCCGTACCACTGGTGGGGTTGTACCTCCGGCAGGGGTTACACCCCTGCCTCCAGATGTTCGCCCCTACGGGGCTTGGGAAAATAATTTCCTAAAATTCACAATTAACGAAGAAAAAGTTGTATCTTTGCACCCGCAAAAATCGCCCCGTAGGGTCTGGCAACTCCTATCACCCAGCCCCGCAGGGGCGCCAGACCATAAGCAGGGGTGAAGCGAAGCGTAACCCCTGCGCATACAAAAGCACCTCCCAACCGGCAGTGGATGGCGAAGCGTAACCCCTGCGCATACAAAGGCACCTCCCAACTGACACACTCTACACATACACAGCAACAATATGGCACATACTCTAGTAAAACTCAACGTACACATCGTGTTCCACGTCAAGAGCAGAGGCATCGGGATGCGCAAAGAAGACCTCCCGCAAATATTCGCATATATTGGCGGCATCATCAGAAGTATCGGCGGCGCACCCATCGAAGTCGGCGGAGTAACCAATCATGTCCATATCCTCTCATCTTTGCCAAAGACCATGTCACTGGCCGACTTTGTCCGTGTCGTCAAGGCCAAAAGCAGCAAATGGATGAAAACTATCGACCCCTATTATGAAAGCTTTATGTGGCAGGTGGGGTACGGCGCATTCTCTGTCAGTCCATCCATATTGGAAAATACGATTCGATATATCCGCAACCAGGAGGCGCATCACCGAAAACAATCGTTTGAGAAGGAGTACAAAACATTCCTTAATGCGTACAATGTGCAATACGATGAACAATACGCATTTGGGGACTGATTTTTTTCCTGTCGCCCCTACGGGGCTCAATATATAATATCGGCATTGCAGGAAGGGATTGAAATCCCTTCCTGCCGTCCGATCGCCCTGCGAGGCTTAGTAGTTCTGTTGGTTGATTTCGAAGAAGGCTTGCGGATGGTTGCAGACGGGGCAGACCTCGGGTGCCTGTGTGCCGACGACGATGTGACCGCAGTTGCGGCATTCCCACACCTTCACCTCGCTGCGGGCGAAGACCTCGCGGGCCTCCACATTGTGCAGCAGGGCGCGATAGCGTTCCTCGTGGTGCTTCTCAATCGCAGCCACTCCGCGGAATTTGGCCGCCAGTTCCGGGAAACCCTCTTCTTCGGCGGTGCGGGCAAAACCTTCGTACATGTCGGTCCACTCGTAGTTCTCGCCGGCAGCGGCGGCGGCCAAGTTCTCGGCGGTGTTGCCGATGCCGTTCAACTCCTTGAACCACAGTTTGGCATGCTCCTTCTCGTTTTCGGCAGTCTGAAGGAAAAGGGCGGCAATCTGCTCATAACCCTCCTTCTTGGCCTTCGAGGCGAAATAGGTGTATTTGTTGCGGGCCTCGCTCTCTCCGGCGAAGGCGGCGTGCAGGTTCTTCTCGGTCTGTGTGCCGGCGTAGGGATTGGCAGCGGGCGCCTCTTCAACGGCGGCGAACTTCTCCTTGCCCTGCTTGCAGCGCGGACATTTCCAGTCGGCGGGCAGCTGCTCAAACGGCGTTCCGGGTGCTATGCCCTGGGTGGGATCGCCCTGTGCGGGGTCGTACTCATACTTGCAAATGGTGCATTGGTACTTTTTCATAAATCTGAATGTTTTAAGGGATGAATAATTCTAAAATTAATAGCGCAAAAATACAAAAAAATTCTCGGGCATCGATAGAAAACAAAATTGGTAAAAAGCTATAATATTAATGCATTTTACATGATTTCTTTTAAAATGTCCGGTAAATCAATCTGTTCATTCCGCATCGTTTCGATTTTTTCTTTCCCGATGGAAGTGAGGGAGAAGAACATCTGACGCTTGTCTTCTTTGCATAAATTTCTGGAAATCAGATTTTTCTTTTCAGAAGATGCGATTACCTTGGAGGCATTGGAGGCGGAAAGCCCCAATGCCTCGGCAATGGCACCCGATGAAAGTTCACACTTTTCCTTCAGGGTACACAACAGCATCGCCTCGTTGATGTTCACATCAAACTGCTGCGAAAACTGCCGTTCCAGTTCGGCGATGGCGCGATTGATGTCGCGCAGCCGGCATATAATCTGCTTGTCCATAGTGAATTAGATAAACAGGTTCACGCAAGCGTCCTCGGCGCGGTTCATGTAGGTGGCCACGCCGCCGATGGTCACGCCGTCGATGAGTTCCTCCTGTTTCACGCCCATCATGTCCATCGACATCTGGCAGGCGATGAATTCCACGCCGCTGTCCATGGCCTGCTGGCGGAGTTCCTCCAGTTGGCTGATGTTTTTCTTCCGCATGATGTTGCGCATCATCTTGTCGCCGATGCCGCACATGCTCATCTTCGAAAGTTTCAGCTTGCGTGAATCCGACGGCAGCATCCACGAGAACATCCGTCCGAAAAAGTCTTTTGTAACGGAGGGCTTCTTCTCTTTCTTGATGACACTCAATCCCCAGAAAGTGAAGAAGATGGAGACTTTGTGGCCGGTGGCGGCGGCGCCGTTGGCCAGCACGAAGGTGGCGAGGGCGCGGTCGAGGTCGTCGCTGAACATGATGAGGGTTTTGTTCTTCGGCACGGCGCCGCCCGCAGTGGGCATGGCCGGCTGTGCACCGCCTTTCTCAATGGTCACCGTATAGTAGCCGTTGTCGTTGGTCTTCGACAGGAAGCGGTTGCCGGTGGACTGGCACCATGCCTCGGCGTCTCTCGGGAAACCCGGGTCGGTGGCTTTCACCTCGATGAGCTGGCCCGCGGCCATCGTGTCCATGTTCTTCTTCAGTTTCAAAATCGGGCCGGGGCACTGCAGGCCGCACGCGTCCACTGTGATGGTTTTTTCGCAGGAATTTGCGTTATTGGTCTCGTTCATTTTTGTTTCGGTTGGTTGGGAAAGGTTGGTTTCATGGCTGATGGTTTGGGTGGCCAAGGCGTAGGTCTTGTAGCCGCCGGAGAGGTTGCGCACGTTCTTGAAGTTTCGGCCCGTGAGGATCTTCAGGGCGATGTAGCCGCGCAGCCCGATGGCGCAGAATACGATGATGGGCTTGTCGGCGGGTATCTCGTGGATACGGCTGCGCAGCTCGTCCACGGGGATGTTGATGGCGTTGCGGATGGTGCCCAAGCTGTACTCGTCGGCGGTGCGCACGTCAATCAGCGTGGTGCCGCTCAGATCCATCTCCTTCAGTTCGCGCCAGTGGATGACGGGCATGGAGCCGCTGATGATGTTGGCGGCGGTGTAGCCCGCAATGGCGATGGGGTCTTTGGCTGCGGAGAACGGCGGCGCATAGGCGTGCTCCAACTTGATCAAATCGTAGATGGTGCCGCCGTTCTTGATGAGGAGCGCCACCTGGTCGATGCGCTTGTCCACGCCCTCGTGGCCCACACACTGCGCGCCGTAGAGCTTGCCGCTTAGCGGGTCGAAGGTCAGCTTGGTGGTCAGTTGGAAGGCTCCCGGGTAGTAGCCGGCGTGGGCGGCGGAAGAGGTGGTGGACTGCTCGAAGGCGATGCCCAGCTGTTGCAGTCGTTTGGCGGGGAGTCCGGTGGCGCCCACGGTGAGGTCGAACACCTTGGCGATGGAGGTGCCGATGGCGCCTTCGTACTCGGTGTGGTTGCCGAACACCATGTTGTCGGCCACGATGCGGCCTTGTCGGTTGGCGGGGTTGGCGAGGAAATTCAGCCACGGCTGGCCGGTGAGCGGGTGGGTGAACTCGATGGCGTCGCCCACTGCGTACACGTCGGCAGCGGAGGTCTGCAGGTAGCTATCTACCTTGATGCCGCGTTCCCCGAGCTCGATGCCGGCTTGGGTGGCCAGCTTCGTGTTGGCGCGCACACCCACGGAGAGCAGCACCATGTCGGCCATGATGCTTCCGCCGTCGGTGAAGCAGACGCGCAGACGACCCTCTTCCTGCTCGAAGTGCGAGACGCCGGTTTTCAGCCACAGGCCGACACCTTGGTCCATCAGGTGGCGGTGCACGTGCGAGGCGATGGAGAAGTCAACGGGGGCCATCACCTGGTCGGCCATCTCCACGATGGAGACTCTTGCGCCGGCATGTTGCAGGTTCTCTGCCATCTCCAGACCGATAAAGCCGCCGCCCACCACCACGGCATCCTGCACCTTGTGGGTGGTGAGGTACTGCTTGATGCGGTCGGTGTCGTCCACGTTGCGGAGGGTGAAGATGCCTTCCGAGTCAACCCCTTTCAAGGGAGGCACCACGGGGGTGGAGCCCGGCGAAAGGAGCAGCTTGTCGTAACTTTCTGTGTAAGAGGTGCCGTCGGCTTTCTGCACGGTCACCATTTTGGCTGCCGTGTCAATGGCAGTGACTTCGTTCTCCACGCGCACGTCGATGTTGAAACGTTGGCCGAAACCTTCGGGCGTTTGCACAAAAAGTTTGTCGCGGTCGGCAATCACGCCGCCGATATAGTACGGGAGGCCGCAGTTGGCGTAAGAGATGTATTTCCCCTTTTCCAGAAGGATGATTTCCGCCGATTCGTCGGCCCGGCGGATACGGGCTGCCGCGGTGGCACCGCCTGCCACACCGCCAATGATCACATGTTTCATATTGTTTTGGTTAAAATGATTTTACAAAATTTGAAAGCGCAAAAATAAAATATTTTCCTTTATAAAATATTTCTATTGGAAAATAATTTTAAAATAATCAAAGAAAAGTCGTACCTTTGCCGTCGCAAATTCCTGTTATGAATGCTCCTTTCAATATCCGTCCGGCGCGGCCCGAGGAGGCCGGCTTAGTGCTTGAGTTCATCAAGAAACTCGCGGTATATGAGAAATGTGCCGATGAGGTGGTTGCCGACGAGGCCACCCTGCGCCACTCCCTGTTTGAGGAACGTTCCGCCGAGGTGGTCTTTGCCGAAGAGGACGGCGAGGTGGTCGGCTTCGCCCTGTTTTTCCACAACTTCTCCACCTTCGTGGGGCGCAAGGGACTGTATCTGGAAGACCTTTTCATCCTTCCCGAGAAACGCGGAAGGGGCTACGGGAAGGCTTTGCTCAAGTACTTGGCCAACCTTGCCGTGGAGCGCAACTGCGGCCGCATGGAGTGGATCTGCCTCGACTGGAACCACCCCGCGCTGAAGGTTTACAGAAGCATCGGCGCCATCCCGATGGACGAGTGGACGGTGCAGCGACTGGATGAAGCCGCCCTGAAACGGTTTGCTACATCGTGCGATGGCGACGGCCAATAGTGAAAAAGTTCCCCTTCTATGTAGAAGGGGAATATTCTCCCGCATTCACCCCGCGGCACGGGCGGCAGGTACAGAAGGACACTACAAGTGATGCCGCGGAAAGAGAATGATTCAACAACTACTTTGTCAGGTGCTAATAGTAGCTAATCACCCTTTCTAACGTTTCGGTGAGTTCTAAAACATCCTCGCTGTCGCCTTCATAACGGCAACGCTTGATCCAGTTGCCGTGACCATCATATTCATACGTGTATTTCAACACCCTGAACGGACCACTCTCATCCTGATAGACATTCTCCAACAAAAGGTTACCGTACGTGTCATACTCCCATGTTTGATGTATAGCGTTACGGGTGTAGCGTGCAAAAGCTTCATTGATAAAGAATGTCCCAGACAGCGCCTCTTTACTGACTATCCTGCCTATGGAATCGTATGACGAAACAATATGGGCCCTGAAAGTTCTCTCTTTCCCGTTGGTTTCGTATATCTTAAATTCAATCTCCCTTCCGACCGAGTCATATTGGTAATAATAATCCCACCCTCTAGGTTTCCAGTCACCAATTAAATAGTCTCGTGTTACATGATGCTGATCGTCATATTCATATCCATGATTGAAATATGATTCCTTGCAGTCGCAAAGATTTTTTTTATTGAACTTCTCGCATCTGCCTTCAAAAATCCTATTGCCGGATTCATCATATTCATAGATGTCCCTTCTCCAACCGTTATCAAATCTTTTTGAATGGACAACACAATTCCCTTGTGCATCATAACAAAACACATCCGTTGTTTGATTGTCTTTCTTTGATCTTGAAGATGAAATGGAGACAAGTTGGCCGTTCTCATTCAGGTTAAAATGGGTAGTGCGGTATGAAAGGAAATAATACTCTGTCATACGGACAAGCTTCCCCTGTTCATCATATTCAAGTTCAGTGGTTTGATAGTCTTTTTTGATTGAAACCAATCTGCCGTCTTTAAATGAATACTTCTCTTCTTCCATTTTGTATGGACCAGTGGTTTGATTGTCTTTTTTTGCAGTAAAAAATTCAATAGGAAGAGCTTTTTCTTTGGAAACAGGAATGCCCACCGTGTCATCAAGTTCAAGTCTTTTTTCAACGTATTTCTTTATGTTGCCCAATGTGTCGAATGTGTACAGACAATAGTCTCCGACGTATGCGACCCTTCCACCTGGTATAAACGTAACCTTTCTGACATTGGAGGTCTGTTCCACTTTCTTCACCCGCCCATTCAAGGTAATCTCTATGCTTTGATGGATGAGGAAAAATTCCTTCTGCGGATAGGGCTCCTCATAGACAAACTCAGTGCGCGTGGACTGGCCCTGGATGGCAAGAGATAGCGCGCATATACAGAATGAAAGCAGGATTGTTCTTTTTTTCATGGTAAAATAAAGTTGCAAAGATTGGTTTGATAATTCCGGTTGCAAAGATAGACTTTTTTTTCGGATTTCTCGGATTCGGTAATTTTTTCGTATTTTCGCACCCTAAAAATTTCACCATAATGAATAGAAACAACACCCTTTTCCGCACGCTCATGCTCCTTTGCATGGCCTGCCTGCTTTTTTCTTGTAGTAATAAAAAAGAAACAGAGCAACCGAAAAAAGAAACCACTTTCAAGGAGAACCCCGACATGGAGTACCGCACACTGGGCAGCACCGGCTTGCGTGTGGGTGTCATTGGGCTGGGTTGCGGCGGCTTCGAGGAGATCGACTCCGTAACTTCCCGCGAGCTCGTCACCTACGCCCTCGACCATGGCATGAACTATATGGATATATATGATCCCAACCCCAAGGTTCGCAGCAACATTGGTTACGGTCTCGGCGACCGCCGCCAAGAGATGATCATCCAGGGACACGTGGGATGTTTTTGGAATGACGAAGGCAAATACGAGCGCACCCGCGACGTTGAAAAATGCAAAATCGGCTTCGAGGACCTGCTGACGCGCCTGCACACCGACTATATCGACATCGGCATGATCCACATCGTGGACAAGATGGAGGATTGGCAGGAGATGCAGGGAAGTCCCTATCTGCAATATGTGCAGGAGCTGAAGAAGCAGGGTAAAATCAAACACATCGGTGTGAGCAGCCACAACGCCGAAGTAGCCCTGGCCATCGCCAAGAGCGGGCTGGTGGAGGTGATCATGTTCAGCCTCAACCCCGCCTTCGACCGCGTGCAGTCGGGCAATAACCCGTGGGATCCCAAGACCTTCGACAACATGCTGCCCGGCATCGACCCGGTGCGGGTGGAGCTGTACGATTACTGCGCCCAGCATGACATTGCCATCACGGTGATGAAGACCTTCGGCGGCGGCGACCGCTTGCTGGATGCGGAGAAGTCGCCCCTGAAAGTGGCACTCACCCGCGACCAGTGCTCCGCATACGTGCTGGCCAAGCCCTGTGTGAAGGTGGTGCTTTGCAGCATCGACAGTGCCAGCAAAGTGGACGAATACCTGCACTACGTGAAGGCCACCGACGAGGAGAAGGACTACAATGCCGCCCTCAGCAAACAGACGGCGCAGGTGGATGACGGCAACTGCACCTACTGCAAGCACTGTGCCCCCTGTCCGGCGGGCATCGACATTGCCAAGGTGAACCAGCTGCTCGACAAGGCCCAACAGGCCGGCAAGGTAACTCCCGAGCTGGCAGCCGAATACAAGGCACTGAAGCATCATGCCAGCGAGTGCGTCCAGTGTGGCCAGTGCGAGGGCCGCTGTCCTTTCAACGTGGCCATCCGCGAGAAAATGAAAGAGGCTGAGAAGGTATTCGGGTACTGATATCTAACTAAGTTTGCAATAATAAAATCCCCATGAGTATGAACACCCCCCAATTTTTAAATTTGAAAAAAATGGGAAATTTAGGTTATGGAGCATTCCCGACGCATCCGGGAGAAGTTTTGTGAAAGGAATCAGAAAAGTAGCGGCAGTGTTGTGAAAACCACATAGGAACAATACACCGTAACGCAAATATGCAACAGCTTTGAGTACAACGAACCGGAAGGCAAACTACCAGATTTTGTTTTTTTGCAAAAAAAATGATTAATAAAACTGAGTGACTACGTCTGATACTGAAATTGCGGGCAAAACGGGCACCCGTTCCCAGAAAATCATCCGCACCAGCATTGTGGGTATTGCGGCCAATGTGCTGCTGGCAGCGTTCAAGGCCGCCGTGGGCTTGTTGGCCAATTTGAGGGGGTGCACGGCGTGTACGACCTTATCCTGCACAACTACGGCCCCGAGGTGATGATCGGCTCGCTGCACATCAGCGTGGACGACACGATGGATGCCTATCGCCTTCACGGTCTCACGCGCAGCATTGCCGTCAAGATGTACCAGCAGCACGGCATCATCATGACGGTGGGAGTGTATGCCGTGGCCACCGGCGAAAACAAGCGCACGGAGCTGCAGAATGCCGTTGTGCGCGCGCTTACACAGCATAAAGACATCGTGCAGGTGCACGGATTCTACTATTTCGAGAAAGAGAACTTGGTCACCGTGGATGTCGTTCCCGACCTTTCCGTCCGCGACGAGCAGGCCTTCTGCCGCCAACTCATCGCCGAGCTACAGCCCCTGCTGCCCGACGTGGAACTGAGCATCGTGATCGACCATAACTACAGCGAGTAGCGCCCTTCCATCTCTATTACGAAAATTTCTGTAACGTTACGGGTTGCGGTCGCGGCAGGGATTGGAGCGGGCACGAGCGAAGCGAAGTAGAGCGGAAAGCCCGACGGCGACCGTAGGGAGCCGGGCCGCCCAAAGAAAAATCATGATAAAAGATTGTTTTGCAGATGAAATCTCGCAGTATCAGAACTTCACCCACCCCGTCAATCGGAAACTGCGGCCCTGCATCGGGTAGTTGCGGATGATTTCGTAGTGGCGGTCCGCCAGATTCAACAGCTCGGCCTTGAGCCCTAACTCGATGATGTAGCGCCGTCCCACACGCCCCACACAGCGGTTCACCACCATCGGCAAGCGCGCTGTCAGCGACAGGCTGTGGTCGGTGTAGGGCTGCAACTCGTTGGTGGGCACATTCTGCTGCAGCGTGTAGCGCTTGCCGGCCGCCACCAGGGTGTAACCCACCTCCACATACTGCATCTGCACACTCGCCGCCACCGAACCCGAATGCAACGGCGTGTAAGGAATCTGATGCCCGTAGGTCTTGCCCGTCGGATCGGTTTTGTCAACCGCGTGCTGCAATGAATAACTTCCTGATACAGAAACTCCTTTGAACCACTTGGAGCATCCGTATTCGTATCGGAATGTGGCGTTGGCATCCACTCCGCCCATCTCCACCTCGCCGAAATTGAGCATGGTCCATACGAAAAGATTCTTGCTGGGGATGGCCACAATCTTGTCTTTTACGCGGTTGTAATATCCGTCGGCGGTGAAACTAAGCGTAAGGGAGTGCTTGTAGTGCTCGCTGGTTTCTTCTGTTTCGGTTAATCTGTTCCAGTGGAAAAGCTTGCCGTAGGTGACTCCAAAATCCAGCTGGTGCGTGTTCTCGGGTTTCAGGTTGCGGTTTCCTACTTCGGTGTAATACAGGTCGTTGAAGGTGGGAAGACGGAAGATGTTCTGGTAGAAAAGGCGGAGGTGGAGCTCTTCGCTGAGCAGCGGCTGGTAGGAGATGCCCGCCGACGGCGAGAAGCGGCTCAGGTTGCCGGAAGACTCGCCCACCTTGACACGGTTGACCACCCCGGTGTGCAACAAACGGGCATGCGCATTGATGTGCCGTGCCGTCACCTTCGCCGCCAGCACGGTCAGCGACTGGAAACGGCTCGGTGTGGCAAAATCGTGCAGGTTGGCACTCATGTTCCCGTAAATCAGGTCGTTGGCCAACGACAGCGAGATGATTTTGTGCGGCTGGTAGAGCACCACGTTCGACAGGTAATACTCGCGCTGGATGTAAAGGTTATGCAGATACCCCGCTTCGTTGAGGTAGTTAGTGTCGATATAACGTTGCAGGGCGAAGTTGAATTTAGCGTTGAGCTGGTACGACCACGGCCGGTGGAAGCGGTGCTCGAAATGCACCTGTCCGAAGGCATTCTGGTCGTACAACCGCTGACTGTTGCCTTGCTTATAGAAGATGACAGCACCGGGCAGGCCCCGCTCCGACTGGTAGTAGTAGAGCTTGACCTTCATTTGCGACTGGGGACTGAAGTCCACGAAGAGATTCTCCTCCACATTGAAGATATGGACATCGGAGTTGCTGCGGCGCTCCACGGAGGTGCTGTCGCCCTGGTTACCGTAATACAGGACAAAAGGATAATTGCCTTCAGATTGTAAATAATTGATATTAAATGAAGAAGCGATATAAGGATAGCGTTCTTTGGCGCGGGGAAGAATACGATTTTCGATGATGAGCGAGGGGTTGATGAGACCGAAGGAGCCGCCGGTAAAGCGGAAATCGACGTTCACGGGAAGCTCACTGCGCTGTATGGGGCGGTTGAGTGGATGGGGGGGTACTTTGGTGTTGAGGGTGATGGTGCTGGCGCTGGCGGCGGCGCGTGCGGGCACGAAGATGCTGTTGTCGGAGCCGGTCACCAGCTCCACGTTGCCCGTATTTTGCAGCGAGAATTTCGACAGGTCGATCTGGCCAGTCTGGCAGTCGCTCACCACGATGCCGTCGTAGCACACCGCCGTGTGCTGACTGCCGAAGCCGCGCACCGACACGGTTTTCATGCCGCCCACACCGCCGTAGTCCTTGATGACCACGCCGGAGAAGAGTTTCAGCACGTCGCTGACCTGCACGGCGGGCATGGACTCCAACCTTTCGGCATCCATGCTCTGCACCGGTGCGATACTCTGCACGGCGGGCACGGTGTTCTGGCCGGTCACCTGTATGGGATCGAGCTGATAGACAGTGTCCTGCTGCTGTGCCCGCACCATCGTGCCGCATAGTAGGAGCAGGGCGCACAGCAAGGCAGCTGCAAGTCTAAAATCCGTTCTGGTCTTTTCTCTCATCGTTCGATTGGGCTGCAAGATCTCATGTGATTTTTCAAAGAAAAAATCATCGTTAGGAGTCCCCATTTTAGAGTATAGTGTTAATAGTTAGTCAGCTGGTTTGATGAGGGGTTCTCCAAGGGCAACTGAAATCTGCGCAATTGTTCGCAGAGTGAAGTTTGGAAATCCTGTAGTCCAGCGACAGATCATGGCTTCGCTTTTTCCCATCTTCTGCGCTAAATCCTTTTGCGTCATATTCTTTTGTTTGAGGATGCTGTCAATACGTGCAATGATTTCCGCTGACAATTGCATTTCAGACATGATTTCTGGTGAGACCTGCTCTACTTTAGACTTGAACCATTCTTGTTTGTTTTTCATATTTCGAAGGTGGTGTTGTCAATTCCACAAAGTTCTTTTTCATTCACGCTGATGTACCCTTTATCAATATTTTCCTTGAGAATTTTTTCAAATTTTTGTAAATCTAAAACATAACCATATAATTTAGGATCTTCTTGGTATGTTTTAGTGGTTTTTACGCCTCCATTCCCAAGTATGATGATTTTTTCAGAGATTCTAAGACAATAAAGTCTTAACTTTCCGCCCGTAATGGGAATGGCTTGCACATTGTCTTTCATTTTTCCTTCAGGACGGAAAAATCTTTCTAATGCCCCCTTCTCCAATATCACTTGTAGTGCTGCAATAATTCTTTGGTAATCAGAATTATATTGAGCATTCATTTCAAATTCTGCAACGAATTTCTCAAATTCGGTAGTGCCATCTTTTTCAAAGCAAATGGAATAGAGCGTCGTTTTCTCTGACTCCATTATCAAGTCTAAGGTAGTTGTCTTTTTCATAGTGCTGCAAAAATACAAAATAATTTACATATACATCAATTTTTTTTTCAAAAGATGATAAACTTTTTTGATACCGATTTTGAAAAAATTTAGCGGATTGCACCCGTTTAGAGCACAACCCGCTAAAAGCGTCCTAATCAATCAGTCGTAAAGTCTGATTTACTGTTTGACAACCTTGGCCGACTGGTTGCCGCAGCGCACGATGTACATGCCGGCGGGCAGGTCTTGCATATTCAAGGTAGTCGTATTGTCGGTAGCCACTACGCGCTGCAGCAGTGCGCCCTGCATGTTGAAGAGCATGACCACGTCATGGGCTTCGGTGTTGAGGGTGAGGGTGCTGTGGCACGGGTTGGGATATACCGTAAGCGTATGGTTCACCATCGTGTTCTCTTCAACGCCATTGGGTCTCCAACCGTTGAGCACGCAAACGCCGTCAAGGTCGAAACCGCTGGAGTGGAAGGGAGTCGGATAGGGATCGTTGATGATGTGGCCGCGGCTGTCGCGGGTAGCATAGCGCGGTGCAACGCAACCCACCACGTCCACGAGACGGATGTGGGTGATGTTGTTGATGTCGAGATCATCGTTGCCGGCGAGTTCTTCCAGATCGAAAGGAGTACCCCAGCCAGCGCGATATTTACCGGCGAGGTTGTGGATGAGGGTGGCATCCACGCTGCCGCCGTTGTCCACCTGAACAGTGGTGTCGGAGTTGGAGATAGCGGGGAAACGGAAGTAGTTCACACCGTCGGAGCTCACCTCCACAAAGGCCATTTCAAGGAAGGAGTCGTTCAGAGAGTTCTCAAACACGGCGAAATCGTAACCGTCACCGTTCTGGATCGGAATGTCGAAGGTGAGGACGGCAATACCATAGTCGCCTAAGCTAACCACATCGCCAGTAGCTTCGGTAGCAGCACCAACACCGTCGGATTCAGTACCGTAGGTGACGAAAACACCGGGAGTGGTGATGTTCTGGCGGCCGCGTTCAATGGTGCAGGTGGTAGCCCAGCCGAGGATGGCGGGATCTTGGCAATGGATGCCCTGGCAGCCTTCCGTACCCACGATACCGTCGAAGGTCTCGTCGCTCGGACCCACTTCAGTGGGAGCGGTGGCGGGATTGATGGTAGTGGTCCATGAGATAGTGCTCCAGTCATCAGAGAAAATGCCGCAAGCCATACCGCCAATCTTTACGAAATCATTATCGTGGATTGGTTCGGCGGACATGGCGTTCTGACCCATCGCTCCGTTCACACTGTGCATCGGAACATCATAGTCGGGATCGGTCCACTGAGCGCTCGGGTTGGGACACATGGTCAGGTCAAGAGTACCATCCTGATAGGTGATGTTGGTGGGAGCGGTACCGACCACTGCCAGACGGCTGTCGGCAGCAGCAATAGCGGTCAGCGCGTCAAATACGGTGGCATCACCATGGAAGCGGTAGCCCCATGCCAGAGCGGCCTGGGTGTTGCTGCACCAGCTGATGGCGACCACCACTTGGTTCTCACCTTCACCCAGCCAATACTCGACTTCATCAGCGGAGATAGTGGCATCCACCACCTCTTCGGGGGCGTTCGGATCGGTAGCGGGCTCAATAGGAGTGCTCCAAGTAATTGTGGTCCAGTCACTCGACATTTCAGAGCAATCGTAGCCACCGATTTTAGCAAAATCGCCATCATGAATGGGTTCTGAACCCATATAATTCTGACCCATCACTCCGTTGATGCTGTGCATCGGATAGTCGCCAGTCATGTTCAGACTATATTCATCATCTTCATATTGAATGTCGCTAGGGGCAGTACCCACAACGGTCAAACGATCATCATCGTTAGCAATAGCGGTCAAAGCCTCGAAAAGGGTAGCCTCGCCATCGAAGCGATAGCCCCAAGCCAAAGCGGTTTCGGTCTCTTCGCACCAAGTGATGGCCACCACAACTTCATTCTCGCCTTCACCTACCCAATAGGTAATCTCATCGGCATCGATGGTAGCGTCCTCCAATTCATCGCCGTTCGGATTGGAAACAGGAGTAACTTCGGTGGTCCAGATGTAGGTAAAGTTTTCCCAATCAGCCATGTCACCCACTTCGGTGGCACACTCTGTATCGCCCCATTTCACCACGTCACCGTCAGTGATAGTTTGATCAGTGTAACCCCAACCAGCCATCCAGCCGTTCATATTGTACATCCAGTACCATCCGACCAAAGCCAAGCTGTAGTCATCATCATTGTAATAAATCTGGTTCACTACACTGGCATCGCCTTCGTAAGTGATGCGGCTGTCTTCGGCAGTGATGTCATCCAACATGGTTTGAACATTCACCTCGCCATCAAAGCGATAACCCCATGCAAAAGCGATTTCGGGGTCGCACCATTGCACGATAAGGATGGCTTCGTTTTCACCTTCGCCAATCCAGTATTCAATCTCATCAGCGGAGATGGTAGCATCAGCATTCGGGTTTACCGGATAGAAAATGTTGTCGGTGGGAAGCTCGCAATCGCCCCATTCGGTCAACTCAAAATAGTCACCGTCGGAGATTTCGTCGGTATATCCGCTGGCGTAGTTGCCGTTGACGGTGTACATCAACATACCACTTTCTATTACGCAGTCGTGCTCGCCATCGTTGTAGCTGACGGATTCAATCCAGCTGGAGATTTCGCAGGAAAAATTCTCGTCTGCCTCAGTAATGGCATTGAGCATATCGCCAATGGTGGCAGTGCCGTCGAAACGGTAGCCGTAGGCGATACCGATGGGTTCATCGGCGCAGAAGAAGAAGGTGGCAACTACCGCATTGCTGCCATGTCCCACCCAGTATTGGATGTCGCTGGCAGGAACATCACGCACCGCACGTGAGTTTTGCGTAGTGCGCATCATCTCTCTCATCTGCTCGTTCTGAGCGGAGAGAGTGAGACTTGCAAAAGCAAGCAAAATTAATAGAATTTTTTTCATAATTTTGATATTTAAATTATTGTATGAATGTTAGTTAGCTTTTAGAAAAATAATATTGTTGGGGTTGAGGCCGGCCTCAAACTGGAACTTTTTCTGCCCGTTGCTGCCGAAGCAGTACACATCCCCATTGGTAGTATATTGGTAAGCGTCGGTGAGATAAACGTCGCCGTTTTCGGGATTGACAGCGATGCCGTAAGGTGTGCGAAGCTCAGTCCCATCGGCGATAAAATGCTCGTTGATAATCTGTTCCGTCATCACATCCATCACTTTTACCGAACATTGTTCAGTACCATAATCATAATGGTAGAAATAGCATAAGTTGTTGCAGATGGCGAAATTGGTGACAGCGAAGTCGAAGGTCTGTACCACCTCATCGGTTTGTGAATCAATACGTTGGAAAGTCATCGGAACGGAGGTGTAGTTGCCGTTCGACACCACATACACATCGCCCTGACTGTCGGCAGCGATGCGGGTGGGGTTGATGACCACGGTAATGTCTTTGAGGTGGGAGAAGGTGGTGAGGTCGAACACGCTGACGGTGTTGCCATAGTTGGGGTAGTTGAGTCCGCCGGAGTTGGCCACATACAGCTTGCCATTGGCGGTGCAGATGCCGTCGGGGTTGCTGCCGGCCTGTGCGGTGGCGGTCACGGTCATGGTGGCGGTGTCGATTTTCACCACGTCGCCATCGAAGCAGCAAACGTAGGCGTAGCCGTCGGCGAAGGCGATACGGCGGGGCTGTTTGCCCGACAACGAAATCTGTTTCAGTGACTTGGCGCTCTTCAGTTCCATAATTTCCACCGTCTCGGAAACATTCACCACGCAGTACATTTTCGAGCCGTAGGCTTTGAGGTCGTTGCCCGTGTCGCCGAGTCCGCGGCCGTTTTGGGTTAAAAAGTAGTTGTTGTCGATGTCGTTGGTAAGGAAGTTGTAGAAGGTGAGGGTAGTGTTGTTCATGTCCATCAGTCCCTCGCACAGCACATAGATGCCGGAGGCGGCGGCCTCAATGGGATCCACTGGATCGGGCTGGGGTGGTTTGGGTTTTTCGCAGCCGGTCAGTGCGACTACGGCCACCATTCCCATTATGAGCATCCCTTTCAGTTTTGCGCTGAAACGACTTTGATTTTTTTGTTTTGTTGTATGCCCTTTCTTCATCATACTATATTATTAGTTCAAGTTGGAGGAAAATAGAAAATCCTCCCGATGGAAGACCGGGGAAGGCATACGAAGCACAGCGGAGGTGACCCGTTGGCAGCAGCCCAATGCCCGGAGCTTACCGTGATAGATGTTATGGCAGGTTTTCTGACTTACTCCGCCTTCAGGCGTCTTCCCATCGCGGTGCGACAGTGACCTTTGCCTGGGGCATTGTGGAGATTACAGCAGCGGGTACTGTGCAGGAATTTCACCTGCTTCCCTCTCGAAATCCACAAAGGATTTCTCACCATAAAATCGGCGGCAAAATTACAAAAAAAATCATCACAAAAAAATAATTTTTCAGAAAGGATAATAATTCAAAAAATAGTAATAATTTTGCAGCCCGTTATCGGAACAAATTCTAACAACTTAAAAAAGTTATATTATGGAAGTTAAAAAAATCATGGCTAACCTGGAGGCCAAACATCCTGGTGAAAATGAGTATTTGCAGGCGGTTCAAGAAGTTCTCGAATCCATCGAGGAAGTTTACAACCAGCATCCTGAATTCGAGAAAGCTAAGATCGTCGAGCGCTTGGTTGAGCCCGATCGTATCTTCACTTTCCGTGTGACTTGGGTTGACCGCAATGGCGAAGTCCAGACCAACCTCGGTTATCGCGTGCAGTACAACGCCGCTCTTGGTGCATACAAAGGCGGTCTCCGTTTCCACAAGGCTGTGAACGTTTCCATGCTGAAATTCTTAGGTTTCGAGCAGATCTTCAAAAACTCTCTGACCAACCTGCCTCTCGGCGGTGGTAAGGGCGGTTCTGATTTCGATCCCGTTGGCAAAACCGACGAAGAAATCATGCGTTTCTGCCAGGCCTTCATGTATGAGTTGTGGCGCAACATCGGTCCCGATCAGGACAGCCCTGCTGGTGACGTAGGTGTTGGCGGTCGTGAAATCGGCTACCTCTATGGCGCTTACAAGAAAATCGCTCGCGAGCACAGCACCGGCGCTCTCACTGGTAAGAGCTACGGTTGGGGTGGTTCCCTCATCCGTCCCGAAGCTACCGGTTTCGGCGCTATCTACTATGTAGAGAGAATGGTGAAAGAAAAAGGTGACAAGATGGAAGGCAAGAGAATCGCTCTCTCCGGCTTCGGCAACGTGGCTTGGGGTGCTGCCATCAAGGCTACCGAACTCGGCGCAAAGGTTGTGGCCCTCTCCGGTCCCGACGGCGTTTGCGAACTTCCCGAAGGTATCAACAAGGAAATGATCGACTATATGCTCGAGATGCGTGCTTCCAACCGCAACAAAGTTGAGGATATGGCCACCAAGTTCCCCGGAAAAGCCAAATTCACTGCTGGTAAGAAAGCTTGGAGCGTGAAGTGCGACATCGCTTGCCCGTGCGCTTTCCAGAACGAGCTCGCAGAAGCTGACGCTAAAGAACTCATCGCCAATGGCGTGAAGTATGTGGCTGAAGTTTCCAACATGGGTTGCCAGCCCGGTGCTATCGCCGCTTTCCAGGGCGCTAAGATCCCCTTCGGACCTGGTAAGGCTGTGAACGCTGGTGGTGTTGCTACCTCTGGTCTCGAAATCTGCCAGAACGCTGGTCACATCAACTGGACTGCTCCTGAAGTTGACCAGAAACTGCACAAGATCATGAACGACATCTATGATATGTGCGTTGAATATGGTAAGCAGGCTGACGGCACCATCAACTATGTGAAGGGTGCTAACATCGCCGGTTTCATGCGCGTTGCAAAAGCTATGCTTGCTCAGGGCATCATCTAATCGTTTCATTACGATTCTTGAAAAAATCCCTCCGAATTTCGGGGGGATTTTTTTGTAATTTTTGCGAAACCCTTGAAAATGGCATCGCGTTTATAGTATCTTTGCGGCCTTATCAATCTTTGCCGCAATGAAACAACATCACCGTCATTCTATTCGCCTACCTGGATACGATTATTCACAAAACGGATTTTATTTCTTGACTATCTGCACCCGAAACCGGGAATGTCTTTTCGGACAGATTCGTAATGGCATGATGTTTTTGTCTGAAATTGGCGAAATTGTGGATTTGTGTTGGCAAGAAATCCCTTGTCATTTTCCGCATGTTGTTGTACGGGAATATGTAATCATGCCCAATCATATACACGGTATTATTGAAATTTGCAATCACATCGTAGGGGCGAATAATTATTCGCCCCTACAACGACCATCCAATACATCCATGGCATTGGCATCGACACGTCCGACAGGCACATCCCGAACCGTGGGATCGGTGGTGCGGGGAATTAAAATTGGGGTGACACACCGCATGGGACATTCGCCATGGCAACGCAATTATTACGAACACATCATCAGAAATACAACCGCATACCAGAACATTGTGCAATATATGGTTCAAAACCCGATGAAATGGGAAGAAGATTGTTTCTATTGTAAAACTGGGATGTGGTGACATGAATTATTTTGCGTATTTTTGCAAAAAAATAGTTTCATTATGTCGTATCATTTTAAGAATTTGGTTTTTGAAGGCGGTGGTGTGAAAGGCATCGCCTACGTGGGCGCTATGGAAGTGCTTGACAAAGAGGGAATTTTGAATAACATTGAGCGGGTGGCGGGCACGTCGGCCGGCGCCATGGTGGCGGTTTTGGTCGGGTTGAAATACTCCGCCGAGGAGGTGAAGGATGTGTTGTGGCACCTCGATTTCAATAATTTCATGGACAAATCGAGCTTTTTCCTGGCCAATACCACGCGGCTGCTGAAGGAGTACGGCTGGTATAAAGGCGACTTCTTCCGCAAAACGATGGCCGACCTTATCCAAAGGAAAACCGGCAACGGTGAGATTACTTTTGGCGACCTGGCTAAAACGAAGAAATACCGCGAAATCTATCTGGTGGGAGCCAACCTCTCCACTGGCCTTACGGAAGTGTTCAGCCATAAAACTACCCCTCAGATGAAGGTGGCCGACGCCGCCCGAATCTCCATGTCCATCCCGTTGTTTTTTGCCTCAATAAGAGGCGGAAAAAACAAACAGCATGTTTACGTGGATGGTGGCCTCCTGGAGAACTATCCCATCAAAACCTTTGACCAGATAGACTTCATTGCCGATGAGAACAACATGAGGCGTACCGAATATTACGATATAATTAATGTGAAGAGTCTGCAAAAAAGCAAGGCTAAAACAGAATATGTGTATAATAAGGAGACGCTGGGGTTCCGGTTGGATTCGCAGGATGAAATTTCGATGTACCTCGGTCAGGGTGTAGCGGAATGCAAGGAGATTAAAAATTTTCTCGACTATACCAAAGCTTTGGTGACCACATTGATTGATTTCCAGAATAATGTACACCTGCACAGCGATGACTGGCAGCGCACTATCTACATCGACACACTGGGGATTGGCTCTGTAGATTTCGATATTTCGGATGAGAAAAAATCGGATCTTCTGAACTCAGGTAAGAAATATACCGAGGCCTATTTGGAATGGTATAACAACGAAGAGGAGAAGGCCAACAAATAGTTTTTCCTTGATAGATGTTGAAATAGGTGGATTCTGGGGAATGGGGTATTGCCAATTAAAATG
Organism: Bacteroidales bacterium; assembly: GCA_045130235.1. Taxonomy (GTDB): domain Bacteria; phylum Bacteroidota; class Bacteroidia; order Bacteroidales; family WCHB1-69; genus UBA1756. The sequence goes on along the minus strand of JBGUPJ010000004.1, from coordinate 69,342 downwards.
CAATAAAGGAAAGAGTGCGGATGAGGGGAATCGAACCCCTACTCCTTTCGGAACTAGATCCTAAGTCTAGCGCGTCTACCAATTCCGCCACAACCGCAAAAGAGGCGACAAAAATACAAAATTTTTTTGTAACTTTGCACCCTGAAATAGAAATTGTCAATTATTATTAAATATTTATAAATCAAATAATTATATAAAAACAATTCTTATGGCTAAAACACTTTTATTAGGAGTTGAGGCAATCGCGCAAGGCGCACTTGACGCGGGCTTGTCCGGAGTATATGCATACCCGGGAACCCCCTCCACCGAAATCACTGAGTACATTCAGAACTCCAAACAGGCTGTGGAAGGCAATGTCCACCGCATCTGGGCAGGCAACGAGAAGACCGCCATGGAGTCGGCTGTCGGCATGTCGTACGCCGGCAAGCGCGCCATGGTCTGCATGAAGCATGTCGGTCTGAACGTGGCCGCTGACCCGTTCATGAACTCCTCCATCACCGGCGCCAACGGCGGTCTTGTGGTGGTGGTGGCCGACGACCCGTCGATGCACTCTTCACAGGATGAGCAGGACTCCCGCTACTACGGCAAGTTCGCCCTCATCCCGGTCATGGAACCCTCCAACCAGCAGGAAGCCTACAACATGGTGTATGACGCTTTCGACCTTTCCGAGAAATATCATACCCCCGTCCTGCTGCGTGTGACCACACGTCTGGCTCACTCCCGCGCCGGTGTGGAACGTCGCGAAGCCCGCAAACAGAACGAGCTCAACGTGTGCAGCAACCCGAAACAGTTTGTGCTACTGCCCGCCAACGCCCGCAACCACTACCGCGCCCTGCTCGAGAAACAGCCCGACTTCGAGATGGAGTCCGAGAAATCACAATACAACCGCTACACCGATGGCGCCGACAAGAAAATGGGTATCATCGCCTCCGGTATCGGTTACAACTACGTGATGGAGAACTACGTGGGCACCACCTGCCCCTACCCCGTACTGAAAGTTTCGCAGTACCCCGCTCCCACCAACCTTATCGCCAAAATGGTAGACGAGTGCGAGAGCGTACTGGTGGTGGAAGAGGGTTACCCGCTGATTGAGGACCACCTCCGCGGTTTGCTCAACCGTACCGGCAACATCAAGGGCCGTATGGACGGCACCCTGCCGCGCGATGGCGAGCTCAACCCGAACCTCGTGGCCAAGGCCCTCGGCCTGTCCGAAAGCTACGGCTCACCCGTTCCCTCCATCGTGGCTCCGCGTCCGCCCGCGCTCTGCAACGGCTGTCCGCATATCGACACCTACCTCGCCCTCAACGAGGCGATGAAGGAACACGGCCCCGGCAAGGTGTTCGCCGACATCGGTTGCTACACCCTCGGCGCACTGCCGCCCTACAAGGCCATCTACACCACCCTCGACATGGGTGCTTCCATCACCATGGCCAAGGGTGCCGCCGACTCCGGCATGAGCCCCGTGGTGGCCGTCATCGGCGACTCCACCTTCACCCACAGCGGTATGACCTCCCTGCTCGACTGCATCTACGAGAACACCCCCATCACAGTGATGATTCTCGACAACAGCACCACCGGTATGACCGGCGGTCAGGACAGCCATGCACTCGGTCGTATCGGCAGCATCTGCAAAGGTCTCGGCGTGGCCGAAGAGCACATCCGCATCATCACCCCGTTGAAAAACAACCATGATGCCAACGTGCAGGTCATCAAAGAAGAGCTGGCCTACCAGGGAGTTTCCGTCATCGTGCCCACCCGCGAATGCATCCAGACCCTGAGCCGCAGAATGAAAGCCCAATCCAAAAAATAAACGTAAAGACAATGCATGCATTGTCTATAGTCACAATGCATGCATTGTCTCTAATCACATCGCATGCATTGTCTATAATCACATCACAAAAAAAGAAAACCAAATCATGAAAATAGATATCATCTTAGCAGGTGTCGGCGGTCAGGGAATCCTCTCCATCGCCTCCACCATCGGCGTAGCAGCCGTAAAGAAAGGTTTGTACCTGAAACAGGCCGAGGTACACGGCATGAGCCAGCGCGGCGGTGACGTGCAGTCGCATTTCCGCTTGGCCGACCACGAAATCGCTTCCGACCTCATCCCCATGGGCAAGGCCGACATGATCATCGCTGTAGAGCCGATGGAGTCGCTCCGCTACCTCCCCTGGCTGGCTGAAGGCGGCTGGGTCATCACCAACGACCAGCCCTTCATCAACATCCCCAACTATCCCGAAGAGGCCGCTCTGAAGGCTGAACTCGACAAGCTGCCCAACAAGGTGGTCATCAACGCCGACCAGATCGCGAAAGACCTCGGCAGTGCACGTTCCGCCAACATGGTCATCCTCGGCGCCGCCGCTCCGTTCCTCAAGATGGAGTACAGCGAGATTGAGGACGCCGTGCGCACCATCTTCTCCCGCAAGGGCGAAGCCGTCGTCAACACCAACCTCGCCTGCCTCAAAGCCGGCTACGAATTTGCACAGAAAAACAAATAACACTACAGCCACGTCCTAATCTATGGCCAATTATTCCGAAGAAATGACAAAGGTACTGGAGAGCGCCGCACAGGTGGCCCGCCAGTACCAATTTAGCCACATCGGCTGCGAACATATCTTTTACGCCATCTTGAAGTACCCCGACGACACGCTGAGCAAACAGCTGCTCGCCGACTTCGGCTTCAACATCGAGAAGGTATGTTTCGACTTGGAGAGCATGTTTGTGGAAAATGAAGGCGAAAGCGACGGACAGAGTCCGGAAACGCTGACCTACAACACACAGACACAGAATCTGTTGCGCTCGGCGGAACTGCATACCCGCTCGCTGCTCTCCCCCCTGATGGAGCCGCAGTTCTTCATCTTGGCCATCCTCAAGTCGGGACCGGCCGCCAATGTTGTCCGGAGCATCCTCAACAACTACGGCATCACCTACAACGCCTTCCTTGCCAAGCTGCGCAAGGATGACGGTCTCGGCAGTAAGCTGCGTGGCGGTTCGCGATACTCCACTCCCGACGGAGAGGACGATGATGAGGATAGTCGCTACACCCAGAAACGGGACAAGGGCAAAGGCACGCCGCTGCTCGACAACTTCGGCAAGGACCTGACCCAGTACGCCCGCGAGGGCAAACTCGACCCGATTGTGGGGCGCGAGAAGGAGCTGGAGCGTATCGCCCAGATTCTCAGCCGCCGCAAAAAGAACAACCCCGTGCTCATCGGGGAACCGGGCGTGGGCAAGTCGGCCCTCGCCGAAGGCCTCGCCATCCGCATCAACGAGGGACGCGTGTCGCGCACGCTGCTCAACAAGCGCATCATCGCCCTCGACATGACCTCATTAGTGGCCGGTACCAAGTACCGCGGACAGTTCGAGGAGCGTATGCAGACCATCATCACCGAGCTGGAGAAAAATCCCGACATCATCCTGTTTATCGATGAGTTACACACGATGGTGGGCGCTGGCGGCGCACCGGGGAGCCTCGATGCCTCCAACATGTTCAAGCCCGCCCTCGCCAGAGGAGAGGTGCAGTGCATAGGCGCCACCACGCTCGATGAGTACCGCCAGTATATCGAAAAGGACGGCGCACTGGAACGTCGCTTCCAAAAGATTCTGCTCGAACCCACCACGCCGGAAGAAACCATCGAGATTCTCAACAACATCAAAGGAAAATACGAGGAGCACCACGGCGTGAACTACACCGACGAGGCCATCAAGGCCTGCGTGCAGCTCACCACCCGCTACGTCACCGACCGCTGTCTGCCCGACAAGGCCATCGACGCGCTCGACGAGGCCGGTGCCCGCGTGCATATCATGAACGTGCATGTGCCGCCTGTCTTCCTTGACACCGAGAAGAAAATTGCCGACTTGGAGGCTCAGAAAGAGCAGGCCAAGAAGGAGAAACGCTACATCGAAGCAGGCCAGTTCCGCGACCAGATCAAGGAGTTGCAGGAAGAACTGAAGTCCATGCGCAAAAACTGGGAGTCGGAAACCGAAGAGCTGCGCTACGAGGTGAACGAAGAGAATGTAGCGGAGGTGGTGGCCATGATGACCGGCGTGCCGGTGCAGCGCATCGCCAAGAGCGAGAGCGAAAAACTGCTCCGCATGGCCGACGAACTGCAAGGCAGTGTTATCGGGCAGGATGAGGCTATCGTGAAGATTGCCAAGGCCATCCGCCGCAACCGTGCTGGTCTCAAAGACCCCAACAAGCCCATCGGCACGTTCATCTTCCTCGGTCCTACAGGAGTTGGCAAGACCTATCTCGCCAAAGTACTGGCTTCCTATCTTTTCGACTCGCCCGATGCGATGGTCCGTATCGACATGAGCGAGTATATGGAGAAACATACCATCTCGCGCCTCATCGGTGCGCCTCCCGGCTACGTGGGCTACGAAGAGGGCGGACAACTCACCGAGAAGATCCGCCGCAAGCCCTATTCCATCGTCCTGCTGGATGAGGTAGAGAAGGCCCATCGGGATGTGTATAACATTATGTTACAAGTATTTGATGATGGTATGCTGACCGACGGCATGGGCCGCAAGGTCGATTTCAAAAACACCATCATCATCATGACCTCCAACGTGGGGTCGCGCGAACTCAAAGACTTCGGACAGAATCTCGGTTTCAACACCTCCGCCACACAGGCCGGCAAGGACAAGAAAGCCCAGAAGATTCTCGAAGGCGCCCTCAAAGCACAGTTCCCGCCCGAATTTCTCAACCGTATTGATGACACCATTTTCTTCAATAGTTTGCAAGAAGATGATGTGAAGAAAATCATCAAACTGGAACTCAACAAGTTGCTCCAGCGTGTCGGCATGATGGGGCTCAACGTCACCATCACCGACAAAGCTACCGACTTCCTCGTCAAGGAGGGCTGGGACTCCAACTATGGTGCCCGTCCGCTGAAACGCGCCATCCAAAAACATGTGGAGGACATCCTCGCCGAAGAGATTCTGCAAAACGAAGGCCTCGAAGCCGCCACCCTTATCGTGGACTACGACGACCTTTCGGAAGGACTGGTGGTGAAAAAATCGGAGATGATGCTGGAGGAGAAAACTCAAGAAGAAGAGTAATCCAATATTTATCAAATAAATCCCACAAAATTTCACGAAAGATGATAAAAAAGTATGCGTTCTTATGGTTCATCTTTCTGCTCTCCGCCACCTGCTGGGGGCAAACCACCCACGTGGTGTTCAACGGACAGTCGTTGCAACCCTATGCCGGTCAAACCGTAATGTTTGATCAAACCCTCCATGTGGTAGGACGCTATTCCAATAGCAGTTATTCGTATTTGTACCTGTCGTACGAACGTCTGCGCCAGCCGGAGGAGTGTGCGGTACAGGGCAGCGCGGAGTATGACTCGATAGCCGCAAGCCACGCTACAGCCATCATCAGCGCCCGCTGCTACAACCTGGATGTCAACACGATACGGTTGGGAGCTACCATTGAGCAGCTGCAGGCTGTTGTTTTGAGTACAGGAGAGCGCAACATCCGCATCGACGGGCCTCAAAGCTTTGACAATAACGAGCGGCCGACGCAACGTCCCGACGTGGGCAACGCGCGACTGGTCGTCTGCGAATCCAACCTCGAGTACTACTGTCCGGTATGGGACGGCACCTATGGGGCGGGAAGCGACGAGGAGTTTGAACGGCAGCACCTGAAAACGGTGAAGGCACTGGCCAACATCGATGCCGACCTTTATGCGCTGGAGGAGCTACAGCAGGGACGCGAAGCACTCGACCGGCTTGTGGAGGGACTGAACGCCTGTACTGCCCCGGGACGCTATGCCGCTGTGGAGGATTTCGACAGCGTGACCAGCACCTACATCAAGGTGGGCATGATTTACCGTACCGACAAGTTGCGCCCCATACTTCACCTTGGGCATCCCTACCATCCCAGCAACTCGGAATACGTGATGCGGGCGGGCGACTACCGGCGCGAGCTGGTACAATGCTTCGAGGAAATTGCGACGGGCGAGCGTTTTATATTGTGTGTCAATCATTTCAAATCAAAATCAGGAGGTGATAGCACCAACAATTATTACAATGAAGCCCGTGTTGAAGAGGCCGCATATCTCATTGACTTCTTGTCTGCCGAATTGCAGAACAACTATTATGGCGACGCAGATATTCTGATTTTGGGCGACTTAAATTGTGGCACAATGGAAGAACCCGTGCGCCTATTGGAAGAGTACGGTTATGAAAATATGGTAAGTAGGTATGCTCCGACTGATTATAGCTACACCTTCAACGATGAGGTGGAATATCTTGACCACGCCCTTGCCAGTGCTACCATGGCGGAACAAATCACAGGGATTGCGCCCTACCATATCAACGCCGATGAGCCATATCAGCTACATTATAATTATGGGGACGACACCACCATGTATCGCTACTCCGACCACGACCCCATCATCATCGGCCTGACGCTGGATTCGGATCCTGTGGCCGACGGCGACACCCTGCATTACTTTGAAAGTTTTGCCGCATCGATGGGTTGCTTCGAACCAGTGAATGTGCTTGGGAACAGCTATTGGTACGGCTATTCCAATTACGAATGCGCCTATATCAGCGGTTATAATACTGGTGCCAACACCGATTGGCTGGTCGGTCCCACTTTCGACCTCACCAACATGCGGTCGGCCACGTTCACTTTCACCCACACGCTGGGATATGGGAATTTGTCAGCATGGCCCTATTTTTGCAAATTATTGATTTCCAAAGACTATACAGGTAATTTGTATGATGCTACGTGGGCGCAGCTGACCATTCCGAACTGGCCCGTCACCAGCTGGAACTGGCAAACCAACACCATTTCCATCCCATCCAGCTACCTCGGTCAAGGGGCTGTTACATTGGCTTTCTTCTATGAAGTACCCGATGGCATTGATTATCCCGCATGGGAAATCAAAGATGTGGCATTCAACGCTGGTCCTACTGAACCGGGAACGGTAACCATTGAAGAACCCGTTTCTGAAGAGGACGCTATCGGTATCAGAATTGCCAACGGGGAACTATTTATCGATTATTTGGGTCCCTATCTCACCGTCATATATGATAGCACCGGACGGGTAATTAAGCGTTATCATTCCAATCCGGATATCGCCATCCCCCTTCCCTCTTCGGGTACTTATATTGTGAATTGTGGGGGAGTTTCACAAAAAATTGTCATTACTAATATTAAATAATATGAATAGAGAAGAAATCATTCGCGTAGTCAATGAATTTTTGACTGAAGAATTGGAGATTGATGCCGCTTTGCTGAAGGATGAGGCGTTGTTGAAAGAAGATCTGAAGATTGACAGCTTGGACTTCGTAGATATTTCCGTCATTGTGGAGCGCCATTTCAAAATCAAGATCAAGCCCGAGGAGATGAAGGATGTGAAGACGCTGGTGCAGTTCTATGATTACGTGGAAGGCAAGCTCCAGTAATGGCTGATTCTTCGTCACAGGGCAACCGCCAATGGAGCGGTAAGACGGGTGGAGGCAATTTCGGCCAGCGTTTTCTTTTTTCTTTTTTAAAGAAGGTGAAGGTGAAATGGCTGTATCCATTCTTGTACCCTGTGGTGCCGTTTTATTGCGTCATCAACCATAAGGCATTCGGCAATATTTTTTGGTATTTTAATGAGATTCATCACTTTACAAAGTGGAAATCTTTTTGGATGACGGTACACAACCACTTTATCTTCGGCAAGGTGGTGTTGGATCGTTTCGCCATCATGGCCGGACGGGGCGACCAGTTTAAGGTGGAGGTCACCAACCGCCAGCTGTTCGAGGAGATGCTCTCGCAGCCAGGCGGGTTCATCGTGGCCGGCTCGCACGTGGGCAACCTGGAGCTGATGGGGCATTTTTTCAGCCAAGACACCAAAACCCTTAATGTGGTGATCTTTGGAGGAGAGAATGAGAGCCTTCAGGGTCAGCGACGGAAATCGTTCAGCCAACACAATGTCAACGACATACCTGTCAGCGACGACCTCAACCACATCTTCGCCATCAAGACTGCGTTGGACCGTGGGGAGGTGGTGATTTTACTTTGCGACCGCATTTTTGGCAGTTCCAAAACCTTGGAGGTGGATTTCTTCGGGCATCCTGCCAAGCTGCCGTATGGCTCGTTCCTGCTGGCGGCGCAGATGCAGGTGCCTGTTGTGACCCTGTCGTCGGCGAAACTTCGCCACGCTCACTATCAGGGGTATGTGAACCTCCTGCCGCAGCCCGACCCTTCGATGAACTTGCGCGCCCGCAGCCAATTCATCGCACAGCAATATGTTCATTCATTGGAAGATACGCTCAAAAAACACCCCGAACAGTGGTTCAACTTTTTCGACTTCTGGGGTCGTTCTGCCCAATAAAAGAGAACAGTCTGCTTTTTACAGCATAATTGAGGTAATCACCAGGTTCAGCACGAGGATGATGAACGACGACACCACGATGCCGTTCACGTTGGCCTTACCCAACTCCAGCGCACCGCCCTCAATGCGATAGCCGAAGAACGAAGAGACCGACGACAGCACAAAGGCAAAGATGGTGGTCTTGGTCATCACATACACCAAGTCGTACATGCGGAAATAGGAGGTGAGTCCGTCGTAAAACTCGTAGGGGGAGGATACGTGCGTGACAATAACGGTGATGTAGCCGCCCACAAGGGCGAAGAAGATGGCGATGATGGTGAGAATCGGAATGACAAAAAGCGCGGCGGTGATCTTGGGCAGAATGAGGAAAGAGGCCGGGTTGATACCCATCACCTCCAACGCATCAATCTGCTCTGTAACCCGCATACTGCCAATCTCGGAGGTGATACGCGACCCCAAGTTGCCCACCAACAGCAACGTGATGATGGTCGGACACAGTTCCATCACCACCGAGGTGCGCACCGTGAAGCCGAGCGTCCACTTCGGAATCCACGGACTCTCAATCTGTAACGCCGTCTGCGTGGTGATAACGCTACCCATACAGACCGCCACGATGCACACAATCAGCAACGAGCCAACGCCCATCGCATTCATCTCATCCACCACCTTGCGGAAAAATTCCGAGGTGCGCGGCGGCTTCGAGAACACCTTCTTCAAGAAGATGAAATACTCGCCTATTGTCTCCAAAAAATTCCTGATCATAATCCAACTTTTTGAGTTTGCAAAAGTAAGATTTTTTTGTGATTTTTCGGTGTTTTGTTTTTTTCAAAAAAAATAAGAAAAAGAGGTGAGCCATCTTAAAAAAATGTTGTACTTTTGCACCCCGAAAAATAAGACGTTAGAAAATTTAAAAAAGAGAAGAAAATTATGTATTTGACATCTGAAGTAAAGAAAGACATCTTCAAAGAAAACGGTAAGAACGAGTTCGATTCCGGTTCACCGGAAAGCCAGGTTGCTCTGTTCACCTACAGAATCAAGCACCTCACCGAACACATGAAAGAGAACCACAAAGACCTCGGTACCAAGCGCGCACTGATGCAGCTCGTCGGTAAGAGAAAGAAAATGCTCGCCTATCTGAAAGAGCAGGACATCGAGCGCTACAGAGCTATTGTGAAGAAATTAGGTTTGAGAAAATAATCTCCAACGCTTCAAAAAAAGGCAATTCCTGCAATTGCCTTTTTTTGAATCACGAACTTTTCATTCAAAAAGCAATCACTGCTGTGGACTCATCCTACCCGCACGGCGTGGTTGTTTTGTAATTATTAAAACGAAAAATTATGTATAATTCCAATAAACCCTTAGGAGCTCGGCAAACCTTCCAGCTCCCCGATGGTCGTGAAGTGACCATCGAAACCGGCATCCTCGCCAAGCAGGCCGACGGATCTGCCGTTGTAAGAATGGGCGACACCATGTTGCTCGCCACCGTGTGCTGCAAGAAAGACGCAGTGGAAAACACCGACTTCATGCCTTTGCAGGTTGAATATCAGGAGAAATACGGCGCCGTGGGTCGCTTCCCCGGCGGTTTCTTCAAACGCGAAGGCCGTCCCAGCGAGTATGAGATCCTCATCGCCCGCCTCGTGGACCGCGCCCTCCGTCCGCTTTTCCCCGACAACTTCCACGCTGAGACGCAGGTGCTCGTCACCCTCATCTCCGGCGACCGCAACAACCTGCCCGACGCCCTCGCAGGCCTCGCCGCCTCTACCGCTCTCGCCGTTTCCAACATCCCGTGGGAAGGCCCCATCTCCGAAGTGCGCGTGGGACGTGTGGATGGCAAGATGGTCATCAACCCCACCGTGGAAGATATGGAACGCTCCGACATCGACATGATCGTGGCCGCCACCATCGACAACATCATGATGGTGGAAGGTGAAATGAAGGAAATCTCCGAAGCCGACATGGTAGAGGCCCTCAACGCTGCCCATGCCGCCATCAAGGTGCAGTGCCAAGCCCAGCTCGACCTCGCCGCCCAGGTGGAAAAAGCTAACCCGAAACGCGAATACTGCCACGAGACCAACGACGAAGAGCTCCGCGAGCGCGTCAACCGCGAAACCTACGACAAGGTTTACGCCATCGCCAAATCGTTCATGGGCAAACATGAGCGCAACGACGCTTTCGACCAGATCTTCGACGAGTTCATGGAAACCATTCCCGAAGAGGAACGCGAAGAGAAGAAATACATGGTAGCCCGCTACTACCACGACGTGCAGTACCACGCCATGCGTAATATGATTCTGGATGAGCGTATCCGTCTCGACGGCCGTCAGCTCGACCAGATCCGTCCCATCTGGATTGAGACCGGCTACCTGCCGTCAGCTCACGGCTCCGCCATCTTCACCCGCGGTGAAACCCAGTCGCTGATGTCCTGCACCCTCGGCACCAAGCTCGACGAGCAGACCATCGACGGCGCCATCGTGGAAGGCAGCAGCCGCTTCATCCTGCACTACAACTTCCCGCCCTTCTCTGTCGGCGAGGTGAAGCCCATCCGCAGCACCGGCCGCCGCGAGATCGGTCACGGCAACCTGGCCCATCGCGCCCTTAAGCCGATGATTCCTTTCGATGATCCGAGCTTCCCCTATACCGTCCGCCTCGTGAGCGACATCCTCGAGTCGAACGGAAGCTCCTCCATGGCTACCGTCTGCGCCGGCACCCTCGCCCTGTACGACTGCGGTGTGAAGATGAAAAAACCGGTCGCAGGTATCGCTATGGGTTTGATTACCGATGAGAAAACGGGCAATTACGCCATCCTCTCCGACATCCTCGGCGATGAGGACCACCTCGGCGACATGGACTTCAAGGTTTGCGGTACCGCTGATGGTATCACCGCCTGCCAGATGGATATCAAGGTCAACGGCCTCTCTTCCGAGACGATGGCACAGGCTCTTGAGCAGGCCCGTCAAGGCCGTCTGTATATTCTGGACAAGATGCATCAGGCCATTCCGGAGCCGCGCGAAGACTACCGTCCGTTCGTTCCGCGTATCGTCCAGATGCAGATCCCGCGCGAGTTCATCGGCGCGGTCATCGGACCTGGCGGCAAGGTTATCCAGGAGATGCAGCGTGAAACCAACACCGTCATCAACATCGAGGAGGTGGGCGACTTCGGTATCATCGACATCGCCGCTGCTAATGTGGACGACATCAATGCTGCTATGGAGCGTATCAAGCTCATTACGGCAGTTCCGGAAGAAGGCAAGGTTTACGAAGGTCCTGTGAAGAGCATTCTCGAGTTCGGTGCCTTCATCGAAATCCTTCCTGGCAAGGATGGTCTGATGCACATTTCCGAGTACGACTGGAAGCGTGTGGACAACCTCGAGAACTACCTCAAGGTGGGTGACATCGTGCAGGTGAAGCTCATCGGCATTGAGGAGAAGACCGGCAAACTGAAACTGTCGCGCCGCGCCCTGCTGCCGAAGCCGGAAGGCTATAAGGAGCCCGAAGCACGTCCGCGTGGACCCCGCCGCGAAGGTGGTGCTGGTCCCCGTCGTGAAGGCGGCCACGGTCCGCGCCGCGAGGGTGGTCCCCGCCGCTAATCATTAGCCACTATCTTAAATTAGATATGAAAAAGCACCGGCTGACTGTCGGTGCTTTTTTTTGTAAATAAAATGAAAAAAATGTTATACTTTTGCAGATTGAAAATAAGAACCGCATACTCGTGTTTTATCCAGCCACTTTTGAAGAGAAAATAGGTTTCGACCAGATTCGACAGCTTCTTGCCGCCCGTTGTGTCAGCGCGATGGGCCGCCGCGAGGTGGAGGCTATGCAGTGTGGCGTGGATAGAACAGAAGTGGAGAATAATCTACTGGAAACCAACGAGTTCAAGCAACTCATCTTGCTCGATGACCCCTTCCCGCTGCAAGAGTGCCACGACCTGCTGCCGGTGCTATCGCGCATTGCCATCGATGGCACCTTCATCGAATTGGATGAGCTGGCCGATCTGCGGGCGTTGCTTCAAACAGTGGTGAATGTGGTGGTCTATTTCCGTGCGCGCCACGACGACGGCAAGTACCCGCACCTGTGGCACTGCTGCGAGGAGGTGCTGCTCGAAAAGGAGCTGCTCGCCTCCATCAACCGCATCCTCGACCCCAAAGGCAACCTCCGCGACGACGCTTCGCCCGAGTTGCGGCGTATCAAAAGCGCCATCATCCGCATCTCCAACGATGCCGACCACCGCATCCGCAAACTGCTGGTGCAGGCCAAACAGGACGGTATCGCCAAGGAGGATGCCGAGATGACCATCCGCGACGGGCGACTCTGCATCCCCGTGCAGGCGCAGTTCAAACGCCGCCTCCAAGGGTTCATCCACGACGAGTCGGCCACCGGGCAGACGGTATTCATCGAGCCTACCGAGGTGTTCGCCGCCAACAACGAACTGCGCGACCTCATCAATGCTGAGAAACGCGAGCTCATCCGCATCCTCACCCAGCTCACCGACGAAATCCGTGCCTCCATCCCCAACCTCCGCAGCTACCACGACCTTGTCGGTCATATCGATTTCGTGCGCGCCAAAGCCCTCTTCGCCATCGACCTCGGCGCGGGCATGCCCCATCTCGAAACCGCTCCTCTTCTTCATCTTCACAAAGCATTTCACCCTCTTCTTTTCCTCAAATTCAGGACGTTAGGTAAAGAGGTTGAGCGGCTGACAGTGAAACTGCACCACGACCAGCGCATCCTCATCATCTCAGGTCCGAATGCGGGTGGTAAATCAGTGTGCCTCAAAACGATAGGACTATTGCAGTATATGCTGCAATGCGGAATGCTTATCCCCGCCGACGAACAGTCGGAGATGGGTATCTTTACCGATTTTTTCATTGATATGGGTGATGAACAGTCGATAGAAAACGACCTGAGTACCTATAGCTCGCACCTCCGCAATCTGAAGGTGATGCTGGAGAATCTGAACGATAATTCTCTGTTTCTGATCGATGAGTTCGGTTCGGGTACGGAGCCCACGTTGGGTGCGGCGATGGCCGAGGCAGTGTTGGAGGAATTTTACGAGAGCGGTGCTTTCGGCGTTGTAACCACCCACTACGGCAACCTCAAGCTGTTTCCTGACACGCACCCCGCCTCGGTGAACGGAGCCATGCTGTTCGATACGCAGCAGCTGCGTCCGCTCTACCTGCTGAAAGTGGGCAACCCGGGCAGCTCGTTCACCTACGAAATCGCCCAGAAAATTGGCTTCCCGCAGTCTATCATCGACAATGCCATCGCCAAGTCGGGCACGGCGCAGATCGACTATGAACGGAAATTGCAGGAGATTGAGGTTGCGAAACTCGAAATCGACGAGAAACTGAAAATGGTACGCTCCGCCGATGACCAATTAGCCAAAATGGTGACCGAATATGGCGAGAAATTTGGCGAGTTGGAGAAACATCGCAAGGAGATTTTACAAAAAGCCAAAAATCAGGCGATATCGATTGTTGATAATGCTAATAAACTGATTGAAAAGACGATACGGGATATTGTGGAAGCCAAGGCCGACCCTGTGAAAACCCGTGTCATTCGCAAGGAAGCCGAGAAAGCCAAGGAGAAGATGCGCGAGGACATCGACCAGTTTGAGAAACACGAGGGTCCCAAACCCGCCGTGCCGCTGAAATATACCCGTCCGCTCCAACCCAAAACCGAAAAGAAGCCCGAAGACAAGGAAATCCATGTCGGCGATTCGGTGTTTATTGTTGATATACAAACCGTTGGAGAGGTATCGAGCATCAACGGACAGGACGTGGTGGTGGATTTCAACTCGGTGTCGTTCCGCACATCACTCAAAAAACTTACCAAAATCAGCAAGAAAGAGGCCAAGGATGTGAAGAAACATGGCATGAAAATCGTGGGTACGGGCTCTTTGAGCGAGCTGATGAATCAAAAAATAGCCAGCTTCAACCCGACACTCGACCTGCGGGGTGCCCGCGCCGACGAGGCCGTTTCGATGCTGGAACCCTATATCGACGAGGCCGTTCTGCTGAGCGTCCATCAGGTGCGCATCCTGCACGGCAAAGGCAACGGCATCCTCCGAAAAATTGTCCGTGAACAACTCTCCCGCCGCCGCGATGTCATCAGCTTCACTGATGAAGCCCTTGAATTGGGCGGCTACGGCGTAACCATAGTGGAGTTATAAAAACTTAAAGATGAACCCTAACGTACTGACCATCCGCGACTTTTCCCTCGACCTCAAAAATGATGAGGAGTGGAAACACATTCTGCACCACGTGTCGTTGGAGCTGCCGAAGGGCAAAACCCTCGGCATCGTGGGCGAGTCGGGCTCCGGCAAGTCGGTGACCGCCCTGTCGGTGATGCGCCTCATCAGTCCGAAGATCATGCGCGTGACCGGCGGTGAGATTGTCTTTCACGACAGTCGCAACAATCAGGATGTCAGTATCTTTAGTCTGTCGGAGAAGGAGTTGCGCAAGGTGCGCGGCGCCCGCATCGCGATGATTTTCCAGGAGCCGATGACCTCGCTGAACCCCGTCATCCGCTGCGGTGAGCAGATCACGGAAGCCCTCCTGCTGCACACCACCCTCTCCAAAAAAGAGGCCCGCGAGCGGGTGCTCGAACTGTTCCGCGAAGTGATGCTGCCCCGTCCCGAAAAGATCTTCACTGCCTATCCGCATGAACTTTCCGGAGGCCAGAAACAGCGCGTGATGATCGCCATGGCCCTCAGCTGCAACCCCGACATCCTGATTGCCGATGAGCCCACCACCGCGCTCGACGTTACCGTGCAGAAGGGCATCCTCGAACTGCTGAAAAAACTGCAGGCCAAACACAATATCAGCGTCATCTTCATCACCCACGACCTCGGCGTGGTAGCCCAGATCGCCGACGACGTGGCCGTGCTGTTCCACGGAGAAGTGGTGGAGAAAGGGACGGTGAAAGAGATTTTTGAGAATCCGAAACATCCTTATACACAAGGGCTTATCGCCTGCCGCCCGTCACTCGACAAGCGGCTCCATAGACTGCCGACGGTCAGCGACTTCCTGCAGGCACACGACAACGGACTTCCCTCTCCCAACGAAACCTTCCCCATTGTCACTGCAAAGGAGCGTGCCGAACGTCATAAACTGCTCTATCAGGGCGAGCCGCTCATCCGTCTCGAGCATCTCTCCAAAAAATACCCGCTCCGCAAAGAACATCTTTTCTCCAAAAGGGAGTATGTGTATGCGTTGAAAGACATCTCGCTCGACATCTACGAGGGCGAGACGCTCGGATTGGTGGGCGAGTCGGGTTGTGGAAAGACCACGCTGGGGCGCACCCTGTTGAGGCTCATCGAACCCGACGAGGGGCGGATTTTCTACAAGGGGCAGGACCTCACGAAGCTGTCGCAGCGACAGATGCGGGTGTTCAGAAAAGATTTGCAGATTATTTTACAAGACCCCTATTCATCATTAAACCAAAGACTTACAGTAGGCGATACCATCATGGAGCCGATGCAGTTCCACCATCTGTACGCCAACCAGCGCGAGCGGCGCGAGAAGGCCGTCGCCCTGCTGGAGCGGGTGGGACTCAACGAGAGCCACTTCTATCGCTACCCGCACGAGTTCTCGGGCGGCCAGCGGCAGCGCATCTCCATCGCCCGCGCCCTCGCCGTCAACCCCCGCTTCATCATCTGCGACGAGTCGGTGTCGGCCCTCGACGTGTCGGTGCAGGCGCAGGTGCTCAACCTCCTCAACGAACTCAAACAGGAGTTCAAGTTCACCTATATCTTTATCTCCCACGACCTTTCCGTCGTCAAGTTCATGTCGGACCGCATGGCGGTGATGCAGAACGGCGTCATCGTGGAGATGAACGATGCCGACGAAGTGTATCGCAACCCCCAAACCGATTATACGCGCACCCTCATCAGTGCCATTCCCACTTTTTAACGCAGAAACTATGAGAAAAGCCTTTTTCATTTCCCAAAATTCCATCCGCATACTGCTCGGTATCTTCTTCATCGTGAGTGCCGTCATGAAAGTGTTCTCACTCGACACCTTCGTGATGTATGTATATAGTTTTCAGCTATTTCCATTCGTGCTGACAGAGATTGCCTGCCGGCTGCTCATCGGCTTCGAGATGCTGTTGGGCGTGATGCTCATCCTGAAACTGCGATACAAGCTGGTATGGTGGACCTCCATGGGACTGATGGCCGCCTTCACTCTTTTCCTGGTTTATACCGCCATTTTCCGCAACGACGACAACTGTCACTGCTTCGGCGACATTATCGAGGTGAAACCCGTGGTTTCCATCTTCAAGAACCTGGTGGTGATGGGGATCTTCATGCTGGTGTACGGCCGTTGCGAGCGGAGCCTGTGCGTGGGGTGGGTGAAAAATGAGGAAGAGAAAGAAGAGTTCCGTTTTAGACTTGTACCTGACAGGGATGTTTTTCTGGCTGAGAAACAGTATTCAAAACTGGCTAAAATCATCATCTACGCGGTGACAGGACTCATCATTCTTGCCGCCACTTTCGTGTTGTTTCCGCCAACGGCCATATACAACAAGATATTTTCTGAAAATGACCTTGTGGCCACTCCCGTGTACGAGCAAACCCAAACCGATTCGTTAGTTTATCTGCATTATGAGAGTATCCGCTACGATGCTGAGAAAGATACAGTTACGTTCAAGACCGACACGTCATATTGTCTGCTGGGAAAGGGCACCTATATTGTGCCTGTGGTAAGTGCGGGGTGCAAATACTGCAAACAGAGTTGCGAGTTTGTACACAATATTTTCGAGCGCAATAAATTGCCTGATGATCATTTGGTGATGTGGGTATGGGGGGTGAATGACCAACATTGTGCCCGTTTCCTTCGGCTCACGAAATGTTGGAAACATGATGTTTACCGAGTACACCCCAAACTGGCAGTGGATTTGGTGTATGGCACCTTCCCTACGTATATGGTGGTACGCAACGGCAAGGTTATTGATGCCTTCAGCTACCGTGGGGTGGAGGAAAGCAAGATTGTGGACTACGTGACGGAAAAACAGTAAGGATTATTGCTCGCAAACCCACGTTTTGTTGGTGGTGAAAGCGGTGTCCTTGTTCATGCGGAATTGTTTGTCCTGGCACTCTTCCTTGGTCATTTTGCCATAGTTGTGGGTCTCGTTGGCCTCTTCGGTGCTGGGGTGTACGCCGGTACACACGCAGTCGCGTTTGCAGGAAACAGCGAGGATTACCAATACGGCCAAGAAGAAAATCGCGCTTATTTTTTTCATATTGATAGATGAATTTGCAAATTGAGCTGCAAAAATACAACAATTATCCACGTAATTGCAATTTTGTGGGAAATTTTTTGTAATTTTGCTGCGTTGTTCGTTCCGAAGCTCGAACGGGCGGAAGGCGGGCATCAGACATATTGAAAAGGCGTTGAGTCAACGCTTTATCTGCGGCAAATCGAATCTCGCAAATTCTATCCCCGCTGCACGATAGAGCAATGTTTCAATGTCCATGGTTCGCGTATATTTTTATACAAATATACACATAGCGTGGGCTTCGGCATTGCTTATCTTCAGCGGGAAGGCAATGCGAGAGCCTGATTTGCGGGATGAGCAGTGGTTCAGATTCCCGCGCTTTTTTATATGTTTAAAATGGTAAAACAGGAAAATTGCCTTTGGGGATCGGGCTTAGAAAACATTCAAACATTAAAAATGATGAGATCGAAAATTTTGATGTGTCTGTTTCTGAGTGGACTTTTGACCTTTATCAGTTTTTCCGCCAATGCGCAAGCGGATGTCAACCCTATGGAAGATAATGGAAGCGAAAATTTGTTGACTCAAAGTTCTGTGGGAAGTAATGTTTTTTATTGCGAGGAACACCCGAACACATTTCCCAATGGACTTCCTGCGATTCAGCAGTCCCAACAAAAGAAGAAGCAACAAATGGAAAGAGATGTGGAAAGACCTTACAAACATAGTTTGGGAATTGTGGGTGGAAGTTTGAACGGCATCTCCTATAAATTGTTTCCTGCTCCCAAATTCTCCATCATCTTTGACCTGGGTGTACGGCTTACCGAAGCGGTCGGCGCTCATCAGTATGTGGATTTCAATAATGGCTGGTGGATCACACGGAGCGGATACTACTATGGCACTCCTATCACCCTTGAACTCAATGTGAATTTTATGCGCCAAGGGCATTTTGTAAAGGGCCTGTACGGCATGATTGGTGGAGGCTCATCATACGGATGGCATTTTGGAAGCCGCAACGTATATTACTATTATACCAGCGACTATGGATTTTACTCCATTTATGGCTCACATGGTAAGGCCGGGTGGAATCTGTTTCTTGGTCTTGAATATGTGTTTGATGCCCCCCTCTCTCTACAAGTTGACTTTCGTCCCGGCTTCGGTCTGTTGTTCAGCCCTGATTACACAGCACAATACTTCGACTGGGCATTAAATTTGTCATTCAGATATACTTTCAAAGAGAATTAACAACCAAATAATTAATAATCAAACAATTAAATTATGAAAAAAGTTTTATTTTTGGGCATTGCAATGCTCATGTTTGTGTTTACAGCATGTAACAAAGAGAGCGAACGGAATATTATAGGTTCTTGGAAACTTGTGCTTTTACAAGAGTCGTATGAAAGCGATTCAGGTGATTATGGAACCGATAGTGAGGCTGTGGAGGCGAATCTTTATTATGATTTCCAAAAAGATGGAGTTTTGGTTTGCTATGATGAAGACGGCAGATATGAGAATAAGTGGGCTTATGTTGATGGAAAAATTGTGATAAATGATGAAACTTTTAACATTGAGAATTTCTCCCATAAAGAAATGGATTTGGTTCTTACTGATTATTATGAGGAGTATGACGAAGAAGATGATCATGTTTATTGGAGCCGATACACTTACCGGATGCATTTCAAGAGAGAAAAGACCCCCAAAGAATATCGCAATCAACAATAAATAAACATCCAACCATTTAATCATGAAAAAAACACTTTTGTTCATCGGCGTGCTCGCCGTCATTCTGACCTCCTGCCATAAAGAGGCCGTTGTCAATTTCTCGTATGTCACAGAAACCAAGTACGACTACGACTATGACGTTTACTATGTTCAACTCTCCACCCTCAACTTATCGGTGAATGCTGTTTCCTATAAGTGGGAGCTGGAAACTCCTTACGGAGATGTGGTCACCTCATATTCCGAATCACCTGTCTTCAATTGCTATGAAACAGGCGACTACGAATTGAGACTCTATGCCTATAGCAAAAATGGCGATTATAAAGTGGAAGGCAAACACATCTATATCAATCCGGCAGGTGGCGGCGGCGGCGGAGTTGACCCGTACACGCCTACCAATTTCACCATCACCTGGCTGCGTTTGGAGAACATCCCGATGCTGGATGGTAACAACGGCTCATGGGACACCGGACTCTTTGGCGGTGGCGACCCCGACATCTATTTCAAGATTTATAATGCCAACAACCAAGTGGTTTATACCAGCAACAGCGTGGAAGACTTAGGCTCATCCGATCTGCCGCACACTTGGACGGGAGTCAATACTACGCTCAGCTACAACGTTAATGAACATTATATCAAATTCTACGACAAAGACGGTGATTTGGATTCCGATGACCTGATGGCTGGTTGCATTCTGAATCCCAGCCATTTGACATACGGTGCCAGCTCATTCACATGGGTAGCTAGTGATAACAGTGTGCGATTTGTGATCGGCCTTTCGTGGTAATTTTTTACTGACGATTTGATAGTTCCGCCGCTTGCGATGCAAGCGGCGGAACTTTTTTATAGTCAGTTGCATATTCAATTTTTTTTCTTACTTTTGCCCCGTTTAAAATTTAAGATCATGAAAAGAATTATCGTTTCATTCTTTTTATTCTGCGCCGTACTTACCTTCTCGACACACGCACAGGCTCCCGATGACTATTACGACAGTGCTTTGGGAAAGAAAGGGCGTGAGCTACAATACGCTTTAAGTCAGATTATTGACAACCACTTTGTGCTCGATTTCGGCAGCACCGATGCCACCCGGTATATGGATGTCACCCCCGACAATTACGTATATGACATCTATTCTTACCCCTGCTGCCACATCCCCTCCACAGCTACTGGCACTGGCACCACCTCGCAATGCGATGTGTATAGTTTCGAGCATCTTTTCTGCCAGAATTGGTTCAATCCGGATTTCACGTACAGTTGTGCCGACAACGATCCATTTCCTATCTGCTCCGACCTGCACCATGTTTTCCCCACCGACCACTACGTGAATTCGAGCTATCACAACAACTCACCCTATGGTGATGTGTATCAGCCGCGCAAGATTTCGCAAAACGGAACTCGCTGGGGATATGCGAATTACGCCACCTGCGACCCTTCTGTGGAAAGTACCATAGTATTTGAGCCGGCCGATGAGTTCAAGGGCGATGTGGCCCGCGCCTTATTATATATTTCCATCCGTTATATGAATGAGGATGAGACCTTTGGCGAATCAGAGATGACACTGAAATCGCAGTTCAAGCCGTGGGCATTGGAGCTGCTGAAACGCTGGGCGGCTGCTGACCCTGTCAGTCAGAAGGAAATTAATCGTAACAACATTATTTTCAACCGTTTCCAAGATAATAGAAATCCGCTGATCGACCATCCCGAGCTGGTGGAACTGCTGTGGGGCAGCGACTCGCTGTACAACACCTTTGGCGCTGTGGGGGCGGAAGACGCCCTGCGGCCGGTGGTCACCGATGTTACCCTACAGGATGCGAGCCACGTGGTGGTGACCTTCTCGAAGGAGCTGAATGCGACGACGGCTGAAGACATTACCCACTACGCCTTTTCACGAGGCTGGGAAGTGGCCTCCGCTTCGTATCAGTCTGCCACGCGGCAGGTTGTGCTGACATTGGCGAAACCTCTTACCCGTAATTTCCGCTATTCTCTCTATATCAGCAATATACTCTCTTCTGACGGCTACTATGTGAAGGCCACTTCACACCCGCTGCTGAACGGCGACTATCATTCCGATTACAGCGCCTGCAAACTGCCCCGCACGTTGCTGGCCTTGTGGAGCTTTGACGATTTTGAGCCCGAAGCACCGCTGGTAGTGCCCGCCAACACCGACGAGGGCTTCCCGGAG
Source organism: Bacteroidales bacterium (assembly GCA_045130235.1). GTDB lineage: Bacteria > Bacteroidota > Bacteroidia > Bacteroidales > WCHB1-69 > UBA1756. The sequence goes on along the minus strand of JBGUPJ010000004.1, from coordinate 47,895 downwards.
ATCTACAACCACTGTTTCATCTACGCCGACAGCACCCATGGATCCACGTATTTCGATGATTATCAATTAGGTAACAATACCGGCGATCTGGGCGGCGACCCGCGTGCCTCCGCCTACAAAGGCAAGTCGCTGACCCTCAAGACGGGAACCGCCAACGGACAGTCAATAGTGCTCGCATTCTCCACCAAAAACTGGAAGGAAATCGTGCTGACCTTTGTGGATAAGCGCAGCAGCACCGGCTTCGAAACCCACACCTGGGAGTGGAGCCTCGACGGCGAGCTGTTCGCCCCAATTCCCGATACTTCCAACACCATCGACGATTTTGGCGATGTATATTCCACCTCCGTGTGGCTGATGCGCGAAATCGACCTGCGCACCCTTGATGTGAACGACAAAGATTCTGTGTTTCTGCGACTTACTGTTGACGGTGCCTACAACCAAGGGAGCAACTCATTCGATAATATCTCGCTTTGGGGCGAGCCGCTCGATTACATCAACATCCGGCCGCTGCCCAACCCACAAGGCTTCCTCCTTTACCCCAACCCCACCCATGATCACGTGACCGTAGAGGCCGACAGACTGATGGAGGTGAAGGTGTATGGTGTGATGGGACGCGAGGTGAAACGTGTGGCCGCCAACGGACAGCAGAACGTAACCTTCTCGGTGGAGGATCTTCCTGCCGGACTGTACGTGGTGCGCGCCATCGACCGCAACGGTCGACAGATGTCGCAGAAGATGCTGGTGGTAAAATAGTTAAGAATCTGAGTTCTCATCTGTGGGGGATGGCCTTTTAGCCGACCGTAGCCGGGCTTTCCCCCCTATTCGATGACGGTCATTACGCTGTGATAGATCTCCGCGATTTGTTTCCCCACCACTGGTTTTGAAAAATGCTCTTCGGCATATTGTCGGATGGCGGCAGGGTCGTAGTCCTGATGGTGGTCGAGCATATACTCCACATCTTTCAATAGCTGTTGTTCATCGCCGGCGGGCAGCAACCGTCCGCGGCTCTCGTCCACTATTTCGCTGATTCCGCCCACGTTGGTGGTCACCACCGGCAGGCCGCAGGAGAAGGCTTCGATGAGCACGCACGGGAGGTTCTCAAAATTGGAAAAGAGGAGAAAGAAGTCGGCACGACCGAAATATTCGGCAATTTCACTCTCGCTTTTCCGGCCGTGAAACACCACCACATCCTCCAGATGATTACCTTTCACAAAATGTTCGAGGTCGGGGCGCGGGTAGTCATGTACAATGTCCAGCACAAAGTCGCGGCGCCGCTCGGCGAGCTGGGCTATCACCCGCAGCATCCCAGAGATATTCTTCGCATCCTCGCGCAAGGTAGAGACGTGCAGGATATGCTTTTTGCCGTCGTTGTATCTGCTTCTCGGCACAAACAGCTGCGTATCCACCACATTGGGAATCACCCTGAAGGGTGCGGTGATGCCATAGTCCTGCATATTGTGCGCCAAATCCTCGCTCACCGGCATGATACGCTTGGCTCGGTTGGCAATCGTGCAAATGGTGCGTAAAGTCCTGGGAGTCATCATGTCGCGATTCTGAGGCTGATAAATGGTCCAGTGCTCGGTGAGCACATAGGGAAGTTCGTTCCACCGACTCCACAAGTAGGTGATGCGTCCGAGTGGCAATGTCACATGCTGGTGGATGAGGTCAGGAGTGAAAAAATGACGGCGGATGTAGCGGAAACCATAGTGGTAGGCGGAAAAAAGCAGGAACTTGTTCCACCATTCCCAACGTGTGCGGCGCACATGCACATACACGTGTTTGAAATTGGCATACTCCACCACCTCCACACGGCGTTTCTCCTCCATCTGGTCATCCAGATAGCAGGACAGTACGACAGAGTTCACCGCATCCGACACCGATTGGATCTGCTTCAAACAGAAATTGCCAGCGTAAGGATCGGAAGGGGTGGGAAACCAGCTTAACAGGTGCAGTACATTCAGCTTCCTATCCATCTAATTAAATATCAAGCTGTTGTAGATATTGTTGGATGGTATTTTCCAGACCGAGATAGAGGGCATCGCAAATCAGAGCGTGACCGATAGACACCTCCAGCAGGTCGGGAATGTGGGTGGCGAAGTACTTGAGGTTGACCAACGAGAGGTCGTGGCCGGCATTAAGGCCGAGGCCTTGCCGTTGTGCCTCTTGTGCGGCGGCAACAAAATCGCGGATGGCGGCTTCGGGGTTGTCGGGATAGAGGCGCGCATAGCTTTCGGTGTAAAGCTCGATGCGGTCGGTGCCGGTCTTGGCGGCCCATTTCACCATCTCCACATCGGCATCCACAAAAATCGACACCCGGATACCGTCGCGATGGTAGAAGTCCACCAGTTCGCGCAACTGGCTGCAGTGGTCGCGGGTGTTCCAGCCGGCATTGGAAGTGAGTGCATCAGGAGCATCAGGAACCAACGTGACCTGGGTGGGAACAACGTTGTGTACCAGCTCGTTGAAAGAATCAGAAGGGTAGCCTTCGATATTGAACTCTGTGCGAACCTGTTTTTTCAGGTTGTAAACGTCATCATAACGGATGTGCCGTCCGTCGGGACGGGGATGAACGGTGATGCCTTCTGCGCCAAAACGCTCGCAGTCGGCCGCTACCTTCAACAGGTCGGGCATGTTGCCGCCCCGCGCATTGCGCAAGGTTGCAATCTTATTCACATTGACACTCAGACGGGTTTTCTTCATCTTAGAATAATATTTTAGTACAATCACTCCGAATGTTATACTTCGGAAAAAAGAGTCGCAAACCATCAATTTGCCGCTGCAAAAATACTTAAAAAAATGGATATAGAAACCCGTATTCTAATAAATATATTGTATCTTTGCGGGCTGATTGGCAGTCATCCAAGAATCTCAAACGACAGAATGCAATATGACGAGCAACGAAACACAATTCATATTATACCAACTTCCTGAAGAAGAAGGAGTGATTCAGGTTGTGGTAAAGGACGAAACGATCTGGGCGACACAGAAGGCAATGGCGCAGCTTTTTGGAGTTGACAAATCGGGCATTAGCCGTCACATTGCCAACGTTTTCAAGGAAGGAGAGCTAAAACAAGAGATGACGGTTGCAAAAATTGCAACTGTCATAAATAGAGGTAAGCGAGGCGAGGTTGAGGAACTGATCGACTACTATAATCTTGATATGATTATCTCCATCGGCTATCGAGTCAATTCGGCCAAGAAAAATACCAGCAGCATACGCTAAGCCAAGTGGAGAAAGATTTTCTTGACAACATCAAATCGCTGCCCACAAAATGATGCCAATGTTATTCGCAGTAGACGGCAACACGAAGCAGTGGGTCAATGATGGAGAGTGTGAGGGGTGAGAAGAAAATCTATTGACATTTGTGCCAATCGAATTGGCACAATTTCACTATATTGTTTTCGCATTATAAAAATTTGTTACAAGACACCCCATAAAATCTTGCAAAGAAGTTGTATCTTTGCAAGCTGATTTAACATGGAGTAGTATACCCTTTCACAGAACGGAAAGAATGGATGTAAATCGAAAGTTATGGCGCTTGAAAAACAAATAGAAGACCAGTTTATCCGATATTTAAGCGAGAACCTGAAATATGTTTATCGTGATGACATTCATGACAGGAATTCGCTTGAGCGGAATTTCCGTGAGAAGTTCCAAGCTTTGAATCGTTGTCATTTGACTGACAATGAATTTGCGCGTTTGTTGGAGGAAATTACGGATTCGGATGTGTTCAACGCTTCGAAACGATTGCGTGAACGCAATACTTTCATGCGTGAAGATGGAACGCCGCTACAGTATATGTTGGTGAACATCAAAGATTGGTGTAAGAACGATTACGAGGTGATTCACCAGTTGCGCATGAACACACGGAACAGTTTTCAGCGCTATGATGTCATTTTGCTCATCAACGGTTTGCCAGTCGTGCAGATTGAGTTGAAGACTTTGGATGTCAGTCCGCGCCGCGCCATGCAGCAAATTGTGGACTACAAGAACGATGCCGGCAACGGCTACACCAATTCGCTGCTGTGTTTCATGCAAATGTTCATTGTGAGCAATCAGCATAATACCTATTATTTCGCCAATAATAACAAGGAGCATTTCAACTTCAATGCTGAGGAAAAATATCTGCCTGTGTATCAATGGGCTGACGAGAAAAACCAGAAGATAACAGGTTTGGAGGCTTTTTCGGATGCTTTCTTGCAAAAGTGCCGCTTAGGCGAGATGATTAGTCGCTATATGGTTTTGGTGGCTTGTGAACGGAAGGTGCTGATGATGCGCCCATATCAGATCTATGCGGTAAAGGCGATTGTCAGTTGCATCAACGAGAACCGTGGCAACGGCTACATTTGGCACACCACGGGTAGCGGAAAAACACTCACTTCGTTCAAGGCTTCAACGCTATTGAAGGACAATCCTGAAATTGAGAAATGCCTTTTTGTGGTGGACCGTAAAGACCTCGATAAGCAAACGCGCGAGGAATTCAACAAGTTCCAAGAGGGTTGTGTGGAGGAAAACACCAACACAGATGCACTTGTCCGCCGTATGCTTTCCGAAGACTATGCCGATAAAATAATAGTGACGACTATTCAGAAGTTGGGTATTGCCCTTGACCCGCAAAACCGCCGCAACTATCAGGAAAGGCTCAAACCGTTGAGAGACAAACGTGTTATATTTATCTTTGATGAGTGCCATCGTTCACAATTCGGCGACAATCACAAAGCCATCAAGGAGTTTTTCCCGAAAGCGCAGTTATTTGGGTTTACGGGAACTCCTATTTTTGAAGAGAATGCCACCTATACTCAAATAACTGGTGAAGAAGCCAGATACAAGACCACGAAAGATGTCTTTCAGAAGGAACTGCACGCCTACACTATTACTAATGCCATTGAGGACAGGAATGTGCTGCGTTTCCATGTGGATTACTTTAAGCCCGAAAAGTCAGACATGGTGGGCGAAACGGTGAAGAAATCGGCAGTCGTGCGTACTATTTTGGGCAAGCATCGTGCAGCCACCGCTGACGGGCGTTTCAATGCCATCCTTGCTACGGGTTCCATCAATGAGGCCATTGAGTATTATCATCTGTTCAAGGAGGTGCAAGCACAAAAGTTGGAGATGGATAATACTTACGAGCCTTTGAACATTGCTTGCGTGTTCTCGCCGCCCGCCGAGGGTAATCGTGACATTCAGCAGATTCAAGAGGACCTACCGCAGGAACAAAAAGACAACGAGCAAGAACCCGACCAGAAGAAGGCCGCATTGACGACCATCATTGACGATTACAACAAGCAGTTCGGCACCAACCATTCTGTGACCGAGTTTGATGCCTACTATCAGGATGTGCAGCAGCGCATCAAGAACCAGCAATATAGTAATAAGGACTATGCCCATGAGAACAAAATAGACATCACGATTGTGGTGGATATGCTGCTGACGGGCTTCGATTCCAAGTATCTGAACACGCTTTATGTGGACAAGAACTTGAAATACCACGGTTTGGTGCAGGCCTTTTCGCGCACCAACCGTATCCTAAACGACAGCAAGCCTTACGGAAACATTCTTGACTTCCGTGGTCAACAAGAGGCTGTTGATACCGCCATCGCTTTGTTCTCTGGTGAGAAGAAGGAAGAAGCAAGACAGATTTGGTTGGTGGAACCTGCTTCGGTCATCAAGAAGAAATACCTTGATGCGGTGGGTGGTTTGCGCGATTTTATGACGCTCCATCATCTGGATTTCAAGGCCGAAGAAGTGTTCAATCTGAAAGGTGATGATGCCAAGGCAGGTTTCATCGTATGCTTCAAGGAAGTACAGCGACTCAAAACACAACTCGACCAATATACTGACCTCGTGGAAGTTGAGGACGAGAATGCCCCAATTGTTGCGGCAGAGGCACAAGCCCCTTATGGTTTTACGGAGGATGATTTGCGTGCCTTCCGTGGGGCGTATCTTGACATTGCCCGCGAACTGAAAACGCGACGAGAGAAAACTGGTACCGCTGTCCCGAATGAGGTAGAGGAACTCGATTTTGAGTTTGTCTTGTTTGCTTCGGCCATGATCGATTACGACTATATCATGGAATTGATTTCCAAGTGCATGGGACAGCCGGCCAAGTGGAAGATGACCAAAGAGGAATTGGTTAATTTGATTCGTTCGAGTGCCAATTTGCTTGACGACCGCGAGGACATTATCGCCTACATTGACAGTCTCGATGGCGTGAATGGCCGAACAGTTGATGAAATCAAGGATGGATACGAGGTCTTCAAGACGGAGAAATATGCCAAAGAATTGATGGCCATTGCTGAAAAACATGGTTTGAGTGTGGCCTCGTTGCAGGCTTTTGTGAACGACATTGTAGATCGCAAGATTTTCGATGGCGAAAAATTGAACGACTTGCTTGAACCCCTTGATTTAGGTTGGCGTGACCGCACACGCAAGGAAACCGAACTAATGAACGACCTCGTGCCGTTGCTGAAACGTTTGGTGCCTGGGCAAGAGATTTCGGGATTGAAGGCGTATGAGGAATGAATAATTTGAAAGGAGCGATATGAGAGAGTATACCAAACCACCATTAACCTATCACCAGCAGGTCGAGTTACTGAAATCGAGAGGATTATTGATTCCTAACGAAGAAAGGGCAATTCGACATCTATCAAACATTAGTTATTATCGTTTAAGTGCCTATATGTTGCCTTGTAAAGAAATCAAGGACGAGTGTTATACTGACCATTTTATTGAAGGCAAGACTTGGGACGATGTATATTATTTGTATTTGTTTGACAGGAAGTTAAGGCTATTGGTGTTTGATGCCATTGAGCGATTGGAGATTTCAATAAGGACACAAATTATCTATCAGTTAAGCCATAAGTACGGTTCCCATTGGCAGGATAATCCTAACATTTTCAATGTCATACACAAAAAGGACAAGGATGGAAAAGATATTGAGATCAATGTCCATACGGAATTGAGTAGGCATATTGCCGAACAACTGCACAGCAATAAGGCGGAAGTTTTCATCCAACATTATAGGGATACTTATGACACTCCGCCAACTCCACCATCGTGGATGAGTGTAGAGATTATGTATTTCAATCATTTGTCTAGGATATGCTCAAGTTTGAAATTGAGAAGTGACCTTGTTGGCATAGCAAGTTTTTATGGCATACCTCCAAGACAATTCTGTTCTTGGTTGCATACCATCAATTATGTTAGAAACTTGTGCGCGCATCATGCACGATTGTGGAATCGTGATTTCAATATTGTGCCCGAACGATTAGACTTTTCCAAGACGCATGTTTGGATAAGCAATCCGAATACGGTGAAAAGGAAAAAGACATACTATTTCCTTTGTATGCTTAATTATTTGCTACAAACAGCTTGTCCGAATTCGAGTTTCAAGGAAAAACTCTATGGTTTAATTGAGGAATATAAGGGTTTTGTCCCATTGCAACACATGGGCTTTCCAGACAATTGGCAGGAAGAAAAAATATGGAAAAAGTAAAAAAAATGACAAAAAAAGTTTTTCATATTGAAAAAAGTTGTACTTTTGCAGCCTCATTAAGAGAAAAGTTCTCTTTAATGCAACACTTTGATAATAAGCCCTTCAGGCGCGCCTTTGGCAGCATACTTGAGGGGCGTTTCCCATTTTATATGGTCGGGTATAACGTTTTTTCCTTTCAAAATTCAATGTTATGACCACCAAACCCACATACAACAACATCCCCACCCTCCGCTTCACCGATTTCGCCAATGCAGGGGAATGGGATTTTGTTAATGGAAATGAATTGTTTGAACCAATTGTGAATAAGAATCACAATTCTGATTTGCCAGTATTGGCAATTACCCAAGACCAAGGTGCGGTGCCAAGAGATATGATCGATTACAATGTTATTGTCAGCGATAAGAGCATTGCAGGATATAAAGTTGTTGAAATTGGTGATTTTATTATCAGTTTGAGATCTTTTCAAGGAGGTATTGAATACTCGTATTACAAAGGATTGTGTAGCCCAGCATATATTGTTTTGAGGAGAAAAAACGATAGGGTTTGTAACGAGTTTTATCGGTATTATTTTAAATCAACTCGTTTCATTCAAGATCTGAATCGTAACCTGGAAGGCATTAGAGATGGAAAAATGGTTAGCTATCAGCAGTTCTCTGCAATCACGATTCCATTTCCCCCTCTCGCCGAACAGCAGCGCATAGCAGCCTGCCTTTCTGCGGCAGATGAAATGATAACCTCAACCAACGGCAAACTCGAACAACTAAAAGCCTACAAGAAAGGTTTGATGCAGAATTTGTTTGCATCCTCAACGGGGGGGGGTGTAAATTACTGATAATCAATAATTTAAAAAAGCCAAAATTAAGATTCCCAGAGTTTTACAACGAAAAAGAATGGGAGGAAAAGAAATTGGGAGAGTGTTTTATGAGGATTACAGAACGAAACAAAGAGAACAATCAAAATGTCTTGACCATATCAGCCCAATATGGATTGGTCAGCCAATATGATTATTTCAGTAAGAACATTGCTTCCACCGATGTTTCCAACTATTTTCTTATTAGTAAAGGAGATTTTGCATATAATAAAAGCCGTTCCCAAGGACATCCGTATGGCGCCATAAAATCGTTGCGCTTATACGAAAAAGGTGTGGTTTCACCTTTATACATTTGCTTTAGAAAAATGGATTCAGATATTGATGCTAGTTATGCTGAATATTATTTTGATACAGGTCTGATTGATATGGAAATCGGTCAAATTGCCCAAGAAGGCGCAAGAAATCATGGATTACTGAACATTTCAACAAATGATTTTTTTGATAATGTAAGTATTACTTTGCCCTCTTTTCCCGAGCAGCGCAAAATCGCTTCGTGTCTTTCCACAATGGATGACCAAATTAATGCCTATGCGGAAAAGGTTGCCTTGCTGGGACAATACAAAAAGGGATTGATGCAGCGGATGTTTATGAATTAATAAAAAAGAAAAATATGGCAAACGAAATGAAATACATAGTAATTAGTCAAAAACAAACAATAGCTTATGATGATGAGAAGTGTTTGATAGGCGGTAAAGAGATTAAAAAAGAAGATTTTGGAGAATTTACATCATCTGAAGATTTTGCAAAGGCAAAGCAAGAAGAGTTTTACAATTCTTTTTTCCAAAAACACTATCAAAACATTGTAGTTTTGGCTGCTGCTGGAACTTCGTTAGATAATGATGCAGGAACTGACAAGTCTCATAGAGGTAAAACTAGACAGCAGTTATGGGATGCATGTAAGGCAGAAATAGAAGCTTTTATAACTGACATTGACAACCTTGAGGGGAAGACTTTCTATAATCTTAAAAATGAAAAAGAGGAAGAATTAAATTATGGAGATATAGAAAACTTATTGTCTTATCTTATTTTATTCAACAAAGCAAACGAGAAAGGTGCTGATTTTGAAGCAAAAATAATGAGATTGAAAAACAAAATTGCAGAAAATTGTAAGTTGACATTACAATCAGATGCACCGCACCAAACTTTTTTGAACAAAATCACTGCGAGAAAACCCAGCGATTCAAGAGTCCAGTTGTTTACAACTAATTATGATACATTATTTGAACAAGCTGCTAATAATGCAGGATTTACAATTGTCGACGGTTTCTCATATACTCAACCCCGTGTGTTTTCAGGCCGTTATTTTGATTATGATTTTGTTAATAGAGAACGTTCTCGTTTGAAAAATGAGGAAAGTTTTGTTCCCAAGGTTTTTCACTTATATAAGTTGCATGGCTCATTGACATGGGAAAAAGATAATAATAGGATTGTCCAAAAAAGAGAAACTCCAGAAGATCCATTAATAATATATCCAGCTTCGGATAAATACGAAAGTTCATACGAGCAACCCTATTTTGAGATGATGTCTCGCTTTCAACAAGCATTGAGAAAAGAGAATGTTTTGTTGATTATCGTCGGTTTTGGCTTCAAAGATAAGCATATACAAAGTGCTATTCTTGAAGCGGTTGAACAAAATCCCAGTTTCCAATTGGTAATAGTTGATTATAATGGAACCGGTTCAATAGATCAAAAGAATTTGAAAGACTTCTTCTATGGGGATGCACTTGAAACAATTAAAAGAAATGTGACAATTATTTTTGATAAATTTAAAGATTTTACTCAAAAATATCCCGAGAATGAAACGTATAAAGAAGAACTAAATGCTTTAAACAATGAAAACATTCGATAATGAATATTTCTTGGGCTATATTAATGAAGTGACTCCGCAGTATGTGAGGATTCATTTTCCATCATCGCATTTGTTAGGCCAGTTTATTTACCAAGGCTCATTGTTCGCAGGTGATAGTGTTGGCAATTTTATTGTAATTGAGGGAGATGAATACGGTTTTCTTGCTCGTATTATTGAACTTGATTTACCAGACAGTGAACGAAAAGAGATTAGCGAAAAAGCCATACATCAAGATTCAACGAAATTCCATCCATCTGGGAAAGCTGAATTGTTGCTTGTGTTTAATTTGTTTGAGCCCCAAAAAACAATAAAAACGGTTTCAAAGTATCCAAACATTGGAGCAAAAGTGTATGCATGTTCGGATGAACAGATAAGTAATTATGTCAAGGAATTTGGAAGAAAGAAAAACGATGCGGACACAAGTGTTTATGCTGAAATCGGGAAGCTTACTTCTAATGATTCTCCATGTAGTGTTTCATTGAATGCTTTGTTTGGTCGGCATTGTGCAATTGTTGGAACTACCGGAGGCGGGAAAAGTTGGACTGTGGCTAAGTTGATAGAAGAGGTTAAAGAGAAAACAGACACGAAGATTATTCTTATCGATGCCACAGGGGAGTATGAAGGAATCGAAGATGATGGGTGCGTTGTCGGAGATAATGCTTATTTTTCGTTTAAAAGTTTGAATAATAGTGAGTTCTGTTTTTTGTTTAGAGAACATTCTCCAAATACTTCGAACGCTTTGTGTGAAGCAATTAATACCTTGAAATTAGTACGCCTTGGAAAGTTGCAAGATGGTGTAAAAATTGGGAAAAGAATAAATGATTTAAACCAAATCGTGGCTGATAATATAAAAGATTTTGCAGGCTGCGATTTTGATATTTCCCAATTACCTATTCAGATTAAGAATGAATGTGTTAAACAAAGCCGCACAAATACATATGAAGCCGATGATTTTAAATTGGGTTATTGTTCTCATTTGATTTCGCGAATTAATATGTTCCTGCAAAATGAGACGATAAAAGGTGCATTAGGAATTGAAAATCGAGATGGGAAGAGCGAAATAATCTCATTAGTTGATGCTTTTTTACAAGATAATTCTAAGAATATCTTAAGAATTGGATTCGAAAGATTGTCGTATGATTTCGCAATACGAGAAATAATAGTAGATTTTATTGCAGCGCATTTGTTGAGAAAATCGAGGAAATTTGAGTTTAAGGAAAATCCTATAATATTATGTATAGATGAAGCTCATCAGTTTCTTAATAAACGAATCAGTGCTGATGACGATACTTCGTTTTATTTACAAAATATTGATAATATAGCAAAGGAATGTCGTAAATATGGACTTTTTTTGTGCCTCGCAACTCAAATGCCTAGGGACATACCAATTGGAACATTAAGTCAAATGGGAACCTTTATTGTTCACAGATTAATAAACGAACAAGATAAGAAATCCATAGAAAACGCTTCGTCATCAGCTAATAAGAATGTCTTGTCTTTTTTGCCTAGTTTAGGCGAGGGTGAAGCATTATTAATTGGAGTTGATTTTCCTATGCCGTTAATGATTAAAATGAATGAGCCAATTAAGAAGCCGAATTCAAATACTCCTATTTTAAAAAAGAAGTAAACGATGACACAGAATAACCAACAAGAACTCGGCAAAACCCTTTGGAGCATTGCTAATAATCTGCGCGGAGCAATGATGGCGGATGACTTTCGTGATTATATGCTGTCGTTCCTATTTTGGAAGTATCTGTCGGACAACTATATAACATCAGCACAAAAGGAATTAGGCTCAGATTATACAGCTTTGCAAGTATGGTATAAAGAAAATCCCAACGATACACTGTTGTTTGAACGACAAATGCGGCGCAAAATCCATTATGTGATTGAGCCACAATATCTTTGGGATAACATTGTGGAACTCGCCCGCACGCAAAGCAATGATTTGCTTACCACTTTGCAAGAAGGATTCAAATACATTGAAAACGAGTCGTTTGAAAGTTCGTTCAAAGGCCTATTCTCTGAAATCAACCTGAATTCGGAGAAATTGGGTAAGAACTATACCGAACGCAACGCACTTTTGTGCAAAGTCATCAAGACCATCGCCGACGGCCTTGCAGAGACTTCTTCTGATTCCGATGATTTGGGTGATGCCTACGAATACTTGATAGGTCAGTTTGCGGCAGGTTCGGGACAGAAAGCAGGCGAGTTCTACACCCCGCAGATGATTTCAACCATCCTTTCACGCATTGTTACCCTCGACTGCCAAGACCCCGCCACGGGCAAGAAGAAACGCATTGACAAGGTGCTGGATTTTGCATGCGGTTCGGGTTCGCTGTTGCTGAATGTGCGCCGCGAGATGAAAGACTACGCCATCGGCAAGATTTACGGTCAAGAGAAAAACATCACTACCTACAACCTTGCCCGAATGAACATGTTGCTTCACGGCGTGAAGGACACGGAGTTTGAAATCCATCACGGCGATTCACTTGCCAACGATTGGGACATTCTCAACGAGCAGAATCCCGCCAAGAAGATGCAATTTGATGCGGTGGTCGCTAATCCGCCTTTCAGCCTGCGCTGGGACCCGACGGAAGAAACCGCCAAGGATTTCCGTTTTAGTCGTTATGGTGTTGCACCCAAGTCCGCCGCCGACTTTGCTTTCTTGTTGCATGGTTTCCACTTTTTGAGCGACAACGGCACGATGGCCATCATTCTGCCTCACGGTGTGTTGTTCCGTGGCGGTAAGGAGGAAGTCATCCGCAAGAAACTGCTTGAAGATGATAACATCGATGCCGTCATTGGCCTGCCCGCCAACTTGTTCTATTCCACGGGCATTCCAGTCTGCATTCTTGTGTTGAAGAAATGCCGCAAGAACGACAAAATTCTGTTCATCAACGCCAGCGGTGAGGATCATTACGAGAAAGGCAAACGCCAGAACTACCTTCGCGACGAGGATGTGGAAAAGATTGTGGAGACCTATCAATTCCGCAAAGAGGAACCGCGTTTCTCGCGCTTGGTTTCATTGGCGGAAATCAAGGAAAACGATTACAACCTCAATATCACACGCTATGTCAACCTGTCGAAGGAAGAAGAACTGGTTGATCTTGAAGTCGTTACCAAGCAACTACACGAAACAGATGCGAAAATTGAGGAATCACGTGGTAAACTCAACGTGTTTTTGAAGGAGTTGGGATTGGAGGAAATTTAAAATCCAAATCCCTATGCCCCACTCCCTCCCCATCCGCCCCGCGAGACTGCCGCAAGACGCTGAGAGAATCCTTGAGGTTTTCGCAGCCGCCAAGGGCATCATGGTGGCCGACGGCAACACGAAGCAATGGGTCAACGGGTACCCGTCGCTGGAGGCGGTGCAAGCAGATGTGGAGCGAGACGGCGCCTTCGTGGTGGAGGACAACGGTCGCATCGTGGCCTACTTCGCCTTCCTGCCCTCGCCCGAGCCCACCTACGGCACTATCTACCACGGGCAGTGGCTCGACAACAGCCAGCCCTACCACGTCATCCACCGCATTGCCAGCTTTCCGGAAACGCACGGCATCTTCGACACCATTATGGAGTTCGCCTTCTCCCGCGACCGCAACATCCGCATCGACACGCACCGCGACAACCGCATCATGCAGCACAACATCCTCAAACACGGCTTCTCCTACTGCGGCATCATCCTCCTCGCCAACGGCGACGAACGGCTGGCCTACCAGAAAATCAACACGCTGTAACCTATCGCTTGCGGCAGGGATAGGAGCGAACACGAGCGCAGCGAGTAAAGCGGATAGCCCGACGGCGACCGCAGGGAGCCGGGCCGCCCTCATCAAAAATAAACAACTCGGTTGTTTTAGGTGTAAAATTGAAACTAACTACTTCAGTATCTGCGAGGTGTGGTTCTTGGTGTCCACCTTGCCGATGGCCTCTACAATCACGCCGTTTTCATCGATGACGTAGGTGGTGCGCAGCGTGCCCTCCGTCACCTTGCCGTACATTTTCTTCTCGCCCCACGCCTCGTAGGCCTTCAGGATGGTGAGGTCGGTGTCGGCGATGAGGTGGAACGGCAGTTCGTACTTGGCGATGAACTTCTGGTGCGAGGCGGCACTGTCGCGGCTCACCCCTAACACGCTGTAACCCAGCGCAAGAAAACGATTGTAATTGTCGCGCAGATCGCAGGCTTCGGCCGTGCAGCCGGGCGTGCTGTCCTTGGGATAGAAATATAACACCAACTTTTTTCCAGCGAAGTCGGTCAGTTTGACGGAATTTCCGTTTTCGTCAACCCCCTCAAAATAAGGGGCTTTGGTTCCTTTTTGCAGCATAGCGGTTTGTTTGATTTGGAGGTGCAAAGATAGTCACAATTTCGGATATTTCACGCTCGCTCCGCCCGATTTCTTCGTCATACACCACCTTTCCGTCTTTCAACGTCATCACACAGCGGCCTTTCACCGTCCAACCCTCGAACGGGGTGGCCTTGCCCATCGACAGGAAGTCGGCGGAGCGGATGGTGTACTCTTGGTTGAGGTCGAAGAGGGTAAGGTCGGCGGGCTCACCGGGCAGCAAGCTGCCACCGATACCGAAGATTTTCCGCGGTCGCTGGCACAGCAGGTCGATAAGCTTCGGCAAGGTGATGATGCCGGGCAGCACGAGGTGGGTGTATAGGATGGGGAAGGCTGTCTCGAGGCCCACGATACCGAAGGGGCTCTTCTCCAGTCCGCGGCTTTTCTCCTCGGCAGTGTGGGGGGCGTGGTCGGTGGCGATGGCGTCGATGGTGCCGTCTTGTAGGCCGGCAATCAGCTCGGCGCGGTCGGCGTCACTGCGCAGCGGCGGGTTCATCTTGTAGCGTCCCTCCTCACGCAGGTCCTCATCGCAGAGGGTAAGGTAGTGCGGACCTGTCTCGCAGGTCACCTTCGCGCCGAGTGCCTTGTAGCGGCGGATCAGCTCGACGCTCTCCTTGGTGGAGATGTGGCAGACATGGTAGCGGCAGCCCGTCTCGAGGGCGATGGCCAGGTCGCGGGCAATCTGGCCCCACTCGCTTTCGGAGCAGATGCCGCGGTGCCCATGGCGGCGGGCATAGTCGCCATCGTGGATGTAGCCGCCGTGCAGCAGCGTGTTGTCCTCGCAGTGTGCCGCAATGATGACACCCTCCTTGGCGGCTTGCCGCATCAGGGCACGCATCACCTCGTCGGTCTGGATGCCGCTGCCGTCGTCGGAGAAAGCCACGGCCTGGTGCTTCAGCGCCGCCATGTCAACAGGCTCCTTGCCGGCGCGCTGGCGCGTCAGCGTGGCGTAGGGCAGCACCTCCACCACAGCGGTGTCGTGGATACGCTGCAGCTCGATGGCGAGCGTGTCGGGGGCGTCGGGAGCGGGCGAGAGGTTCGGCATGGTGCAAACGGTGGTGTAGCCGCCGTGTGCCGCCGCCATCGAGCCGGTGCGGATGGTCTCCTTCGCCTCCTGTCCGGGCTCGCGAAAATGCACGTGCAGGTCGCAAAAACCATAGCTCAACAACAGCCCTTCCGCATCGATGAGGCGTGCGTCGTCAGGTGCCGGCAACGTGTCAGCCATCTGTGCGATACGGCCGTCCTCCACCAGCACATCCACCGTGCGAAATCCGTGGTTGTCTGCTAATTGTGCTTTGCGAATTAATATTTTTTCTGCCATAATCTTTTGTCTTGATGATGAAAAAACGCCCCGTCATAACGGCGGGGCGTTGAAGGTTAATCTTGGGTTCGCTGTTTCGATTCACGCGTCCACGTCATGGTGGTGCCCAATAGCGACACCCCCACATAGCCTCGTATTCGGATGTCGTCGCCGCTCATCGTGACGAAGCAGTTGTAGGTCTTGCCATTCCCCGGATGATGAATCGTGCCGTTCTGCCATTCCTGCTTCTGTTCGTTGTAGGTGAAACCGGTGAGAAACTTGTAGTTAAGGTATTTCTTCTTGGCGGGATTCTCCACCCAGCAGATAATACCCTCGTAAGTTCCGTTACTGGCTTTATAAATCTTCACCTGACTGCCCTCTTTGGAGAAAGGGTCTTTGGCAAAGAAATATCCGCAGATAGCGTCGGCTTTGCTTTGTGCAGACAAGCTGAATACGCCTCCCATCAGCAATGCGAAGAAAATGACAGTGATTTTTTTCATTATAATATTGATTAAAGTTGAGTTTCAATAAATGTTTTAGTCACCTAAGGTGGCCACCATCACAGCCTTGATGGTGTGCATACGGTTCTCAGCCTCGTCGAAAACGATGGAAGCCTCTGACTCGAAAACATCCTCAGTGACTTCGATGCCGTCCAGACCGAACTGTTTGTGAACGTCGCGACCCACCTGGGTTTCGAGGTTGTGGTATGCGGGCAGACAGTGCATGAATTTGCATTTCGGGTTGCCGGTGAGAGCCATCGTCTCTTTGTTCACCTGATAAGGTTTCAGCATATCGATACGCTCTTTCCACACTTCGGCGGGCTCACCCATCGATACCCAAACGTCGGTATAGAGGAAGTCGCAGCCTTTCACACCCTTCTTCACATCGTCGGTGACGGTGATCTTGGCACCGGTTTCTTTGGCGATTTTCTTGCAGGTGTCGATGAGTTCCTTGCTGGGCTGGAGTTTCTTGGGAGCCACGATGCGCACATCCATACCCATCTTGGCACCACCCACCATCAGGGAGTTACCCATGTTGAAGCGGGCATCGCCGAGGTAAGCGTAGGTCACCTGGTTGAGGGGTTTGTCAACATGCTCGCTCATAGTGAGGAAGTCGGCGAGAATCTGGGTGGGGTGGAACTCGTTGGTAAGGCCGTTCCATACGGGCACGCCAGCGTGGCGGGCCAGTTCCTCAACGGTATCCTGCTTGAAACCACGGTATTCGATACCGTCGAACATGCGACCGAGCACGCGGGCGGTGTCAGCCATCGATTCCTTCACACCGATCTGTGAACCGGAGGGACCGAGGTAAGTCACGTGTGCGCCCTGGTCGTAAGCGGCCACTTCAAAAGCGCAACGGGTACGGGTGGAGGTCTTCTCGAAAATCAGGGCGATGTTCTTGCCCTTCATGGTGGGCTGCTCGGTGCCGGCATATTTAGCGCGTTTCAGGTCGCGGGCCAGATCCAGCAGATATTGAATCTCTTTCGGGGTGAAATCTAACAATTTCAAAAAGCTTCTGTTTCTAAGATTAAATGCCATAATAAATTGATTTTTAATGTTTTATAATAATTTATAATAATCTTGTCATGCTTAATGATAGCGGCGGCAAAAATACGATTTTTTTCTAACAAAAATCTTGGTCCTATTTACAGAATCACAATCTTCTCAATCTTTTCGGCCTGCTCGCCGCCAGCGGTGCGCACCCGTAGCCGGTACAGGTAGGTGCCCTTGCCAATCTTGTCGCCGAAGTCGTCAAGACCGTCCCACACGATGGGGTCGCTGCGGAAGCCCTGCGTACACTGCGTGGATTCGAGCGTGCGCACCACCTTCCCCGAGATGGTATAAACCGTCACCATCACATCTAACACCTCACCCGGACGGTTGTGCTCGAAATAGAAGGAGGTTCTCGTAGTGAAAGGATTGGGATAGTTGAGCACATGGTCGAGCGTTAAGCCCTCATCCGACACCACCACAAACTCCAACTCTCGTTCGGTCACGTTATTGAGGATGTCCCAAGCGCGCACTTTCAGTTTGTGCGTGCCGAGTTCCAAATTCTCTAAAGGATAGCGTACCGTGCCGCAGTTGAAACTGTCGCGGGCGGCCTCGTAGTAGTTGTTGAGCACAATCTGGTTGCCGTTGTCGAGCATCGCCACCAGGTCGTGACCGATGCCGTTGCCCGTGGTGTTGATGCCATACTCGTCTTTCAGCTTCACCAGCAGCGTGGGCGAAGAGTTCACCGTGCCGCCGTTCACAAACTTCTCGTCGTTCATGTAGAGATCCATCTCCGGCCCATTGTTATCGTCGATGGTCTCGTCGCTCATGCCGCCAATCAGCACCTCACGGTAAGCGCCAGTCGCATCGGCCTCGCGGCTACAAGCATAATAGCTCAGTTTGCCATTGCCGTAGGCATAGTTGATATCTTTGGGCAAGATAAATGAAAAACCGAACCGCCCGTCGGCCACCGTGACATTCCCCTTGAAAAGGATATTCTTCTGGACCTCAAACTCTTTGTAGGTGCTGCCAGGGTCGTTCTGTAAGGTATGACTGATTACTTTTTTATCGTAAACAGAAGGGTAAACCGCGCCGGAAAAATCAGGCAGGAGGTGTCCTTCCGCATCCTCCACATGGCCGCTGATGCGCACCCTTGACAAGGCCTTGAGCGTGTCGGTGAAATCGGCCACCGCCACCCCGTTGATGGAGTCGGTGACTACCGTATAACGCGGCACCGCCAGTTTCATGGCAGGGTCTCCCATTACATATATCATGTTAAAGGAGCTATAATTGCCACTTCCTGCATTTTTGGCCGCACGGTTGCTTTCGCCAATGGTGAGCGGCGCGTCCACCCCATTGCGGAAAAGGTTATCGAACCAGTTCGTGATATACGTATGATTGGCTCCCGAGAACGCCACACGCGAGGTGGTAATCATGGCCGACACACCGCCGCCGCTGTTCAGAAACGCCATCTCGGCCGGCGACACCAACGAGCGGTCGTACCAACCGAACTCACACGTCATGGTCATCATCCAAGGCTGGTTGTAACGATTGGCCCACCGGCTGATGTCGGTCAGCTCGATGATACGCTCGTGGGCCCAACCATTCTTGCCGCCATGCCCCACGTAGGTGAACAGCAGACAACCCTTATTCATACGGTTGTTAATATCGACCGTCACCTCCGGATAGCGAGCCGATGACGAATAGGTAACCTGCTGATACGCATCCAGATAAACCTTCTCTATATTCAAATTCTGATTGGTGGTATCGGCAATACGCGCAGCAGCATCCGCCGTTACCAGATGACCGCCGCCTTCCTCATCATCAGCCACAAAAGTCGCCACATTCTTCCAGTCGCCGAAATTGCTGGTGGGGGTGTTCTCTCCCAGCACACTCCTCGAGGCGTACTCGATGGTCTTGTCCACCGCAAGCTTCGCCTGAGAGGAAGTGGACACGGGGAAACGTCCCACCGCAACATCAATGGTGGGACCCAAGCTATTCGTCCCCTCGTTCGCATCCAACAAACCAAAAAAGTCATCATTGGCTTTAAAATGCTCCTCATGGGCATCCGATGTGCATTGGAAATTGGGAACATACAACTTACAATCCCCCTCTATGCCACGATAGTCGTAAGAGGGACGGCCGAAAAGCAACAGATATTGGGGCTGTGCGGCAGCAGTACGCTCGTAAATCATCCGCATATAGTCGCGGATAGCGCACACATCCTGCTCACCGCTGGAAAACTCGTTATACACCTGCTGCGGAGTGACCACCTTCACCGAAAGGCCGTCATTGGAGCGGCGGAAATCGGCCAGCCGTTCGGCCTGCGACCGGAAGTCAGGATGCGCCACGATGACCATATCCACCAAGCTGGTGCCATGCAGGTCCTGGTTGTCCACCCGCCCCGCCGGTGTCACGCTGTAACAGGCGCTCTCGCTGAAAATCACAAACCGCCGCAACGTCGAGGTAGGCGCGTTGAAAGCGAAGGCACCTCCCGACAGCGTACCCGCCATGTTACGGGTCTGGTTGATCAACGAAACATCCCACACTTTCATGCTGGACGAGAAATTGGCTACCGTATAGCGGGTGACGGCATTTGCACCCATGGTCTGTAAGTTGCAGAACGGCGTTTGGCCGCTCCCCGCCCGCAGTTGGCAATCAACCTGCCATTCCAGATAGTCGAGGAATCCCACCGAAGAGGAAACTGGCTTATTATAAATAAGTTCCACATCGGTAGTACCGCCAGATGTAGTAAAGTTAAAGGTACGGTCGCCATAATAGGCAAGGTAACCAGTGGGGGTCGCGGGAACGCTAACCGAACCGATGGACTGGTTATTGACCTTCACCTGAAAAGAGGACACGCGTGCCGAGGTGGCGGCTGCCACCACCGTCAGCCGCAGAGGCCCTACTGGTGAGGAAGGCAGCGAAAGCGTGTAATTCCGCGTGGTGGTGACATCAAACTTGTCGCCCACCCAGTTGCGGCCACCCTCGCCGAAATTGTACTTGTCCTCCTCATAGAAACCGTAAGCCGTATAGGTAGAGACCGTTGCCGTCGGCGTCAGCGCGGCGTTATCCTCCGTTTCCACACGCAACTTTTGTCCCACTCCTTCATCCACATTAATAAAGTATGAAGCGGTGGTGGAATACAGATTAAATTGATGGGTGCATTGATTGGAAGAGAGGTTCCAACTGTGCGGTCCTTCGGCGTAGAACAGGAAATAGTCGCCGGCATCGAAAGAATGGTCTCCGCCGTCGTGCATCTCAATGGGAAGTTCCAACAGGTCGTCGGGACGGCTGTTCGCATTCGGCTCGGGCAGCATACCCCCGCCGTTGCCGAAGATGGAGATGTTGTCGGACGAAAGATGCGAGAGCGACACGCCCAACGCTGACAAGTCATTGTAGGTCACCTTATAAACACCCGTCTTGGCGACGGTAACGCGGTACCAGTTGCCGCTGCGCAGCACCGAGTGGTCGGCGTAGGCGCGGGTGGGAAGGCCGCCTTTACGGGCATTCTTTCCCTCAATAGAAAGCGATACCGAAACCAGCTTCTCGTAACGACCTCCATTGACACGGACGGGAGTAAAGGAAACCGCCGCATAGGGCTTCATCTTCTCGTAAACCGTCGTTACTTTATATTCGATTTCTGAACGACGGAAATCCCTTGGTATCAATGCCTTTTCCTCTTCTGAAAGTGGTTGGTAAACGGCGTTGCTGGCCGTAACGGAATACTCTGCGAAATCTGCGCTCACGGGAAAATGGTCGTAATAGGCGGGAATGACCGGGAACTCCGCATCTTCCACCGAACCCATAAAAACCATAAAAGTCAAAGTCTCCTCCCTATCGGTTTGGTAAGAAATGGGAGAAAGCCACTGGATAGAAATATTTTTTTGAATTTTTTGAGCCTGAATATCAATAATTTGAAATAAAATCAAACTAAATATTCCTAAAATGACCCAAGAATTTTTTTTCATATATCGTTATATAATGTTACGAGAAAAGCATCAATTAAACGAATGGCATTTTATAAAATTGCAAAAAATAAAAAATGTTGATAACTTTTTAGAGAAAACCACGTAAGTTAAACAATAAAATTGTATTTTTGCGACTTTAACTATAGTATGCCAAAATATCTGAATTAGAATAAAACACTGGATATGAAAAAGATCATCTGCGTTATGGGGCTCCTGTTGCTGGCGTTGGTCAGCGGCACGAAAGTTTCGGCACAAGATCCGCACTTTTCCCAATTCTATGCCAATCCTCTTTACTTGAACCCTGCGTTTGCCGGCACGAATGTATGCCCGCGTATCACGGCACATTTCCGCGACCAGTGGCCCAACATCCATGGCACCTACCTCACCTACTCCGCCTCCTACGACCAGCACTTTGACAAGTTGGCTGGCGGTATCGGTGTGCTGTTCATGGGCGACCACCAGGGGCAAGGCACCATCAACACCTACGCAGCCAGTATCATTTATTCTTACAAGTTGAAAGTTTCGCGCAAGTTCAGCATGCGCTTCGCTTTGCAGGCCACCTTCCAGCAGAAATCTCTGAATTGGGACAAGCTGACCTTCGGCGATATGATCGACCCCAAATACGGTTTTGTGTATGAGACCAACGAGACGGCGCCCGCCAAGCAGTCGAAGGCCATCGCCGACTTCTCCGCCGGTTTCATCGGTTACACCAAGAACTTCTACTTCGGTCTGGCTGTCAACCACGTCACCCGTCCGTACGAAGGTTTCATCTCGGTGAGCCGTCTGCCTATCAAGTGGACCGCCCACGTGGGAGGTTATTTCGACCTGAAACGCCGTAGCCGCAAGAGCCGTTCCTTCGGCGACATCTCCATCAGTCCGAACATCATCTACCAACACCAGATGGAGTTCCATCAGCTGAACTACGGTTTTTACCTCAACTACTACCCCTTCGCCGTCGGTATCTGGTACCGCCAGAGCTTCCGCAACCCCGATGCCGTTATCTTTATGTTCGGTTTGCAGCACGATCGCATTCGCGTGGCCTACTCCTACGACCTTACGGTGTCGAAACTTGCCAACCTTTCCGGTGGCGCACACGAAGTTTCTCTCCAGCTGCTGCTGCCGTGTCCTGAAAGAAAGAAAGTGATGAAAGATTTGGTCTGCCCCACTTTCTAATCATCATTCAAATAATATTATTGAAAAAACATCGTTAGAACTATAAAATTTTGAAGCAATGAAGAAGATGAGCAAAATTTCCGGTTTACTGCTGATTGCTGCTACAGCCCTGCTGTTCAGCTCCTGCAAGAAGGAATACTCCTCCACCACAGGCTGGGAATACAACAACGCGGAAAACGGCGGCTTTGAGGTGTATCCGTTCGTTGAACAGGCTACCGGCCCCGGCCTCGTGCTGATTGAAGGTGGTACTTTCACCTTCGGCCGTGTGGAAGAGGATGTCATGTACGAATGGGGCAGCAACCCGCGCCGCGTCACCATCTCCTCCTTCTATATGGATGAGTGCGAGATCAGCAACCTCGACTACCGCGAATATCTCTACTGGCTCGAACGTGTGTTCCTCCCCGCCGACCTCAAGACCATCGTTGACGAGGCCCGCCCCGATGAAAACGTATGGCGCGAGAAGTTAGCTTACGCCGAGAAAGAGGTGGAATACTATTTCCGCTATCCCGCTTACAACCACTATCCGGTTGTCGGTGTGAACTGGCTGCAGGCCACCAACTACGCCGCTTGGCGTACCGACCGCGTCAACGAGCAGATCCTCGTGGACCTCGGCTTCATCGACTGGAACCCCGACCCGTCACCGGAACTCTACTTCAGCACCGACGCATACCTGGTGTATGACTCCTACGAGATGGAGACCGACAACCGCCTCACCAACATCTCCACTGGCGACTACCGCAACGTGAAGATGGAAGACGGTATCCTGCTGCCCCGCTACCGCCTCCCCACCGAGGCTGAATGGGAGTACGCCGCCTACGCCCTCATCGGCAACACCCTCAACGAGCGTGTGCTGGAGAGAAAGCTCTATCCGTGGAACGGTCACTACACCCGTACCGACGACAAGCGCTACTATGGTGACTTCGTTGCCAACACCCGCCGCGGCCGCGGTGACCTCATGGGTGTGGCCGGCTACCTGAACGACGCTTCCGACGGCCCAGCCCCCGTCAACTCCTACTGGCCCAACGATTTCGGCCTCTACAACATGGGCGGCAACGTCGCAGAATGGGTGATGGACGTTTACAGACAGACCTCTCACGACGAAGTGTATGAATACAACCCCTTCAGAGGTAACTACTATGAAACCATGAAACTGTTGGACGATGGTTCCGGCATGGTGGAAGATCGCGACAGCGTGGGTAAAATCCCGATGGTGCCCGTTTCCGACTTCAAGAATGACAGAAGAAGAAACTACCGCGCCGCTGACAACATCAACTACCTCGACGGTGACTGGGCTTCCCAGATCGAAACCGAGGACTGGAAAAAGGATGCCAGCGATGCTACCACCACCATGTACCCGAAAGATATGCTCACCGCATTCGAGTACTCCATGGTCGGCGACCACTCCAGAGTGTATAAAGGCGGTTCCTGGATTGACCCGCAGTACTACGCAGCTCCCGGCCAGCGCCGTTACCTCGAGGAGGACGAGTCCACCAAATACATCGGCTTCCGCTGCGCCATGGCCCGTCTGGGCACTCCCTCCGGCGGTGGCACCACCCGTTAATCTGAAACTTTTATCCAAAACAACCGTCGAGACGCGAAATTCGCGTCTCGACATATTTTAAATATAAACCCATCCTATCATGATCGTCATCACAGGCGCGGCCGGCTTCATCGGAAGCTGCATGGCCAGCAAACTCAACCACGAAAACCACCACGACCTCATCCTCGTGGACGACTTCTCTAAAGAGAGCAAGAAGGCCAACTGGCAGGACAAGCAGTACGCCGACAAAATTCACCGCGACGACTTTTTCGCATGGGCACACGCCAATGCCCACCACATCACCTGCATCATCCACCTCGGCGCCCGCACCGATACCACGGAGATGGACTACTCGGTTTTCGAACGGCTGAACGTGGGTTATACCCAAGAGATGTGGTCATTAGCCACACAATATCGCATCCCGCTGTTATACGCTTCATCAGCAGCCACTTATGGAGGAGGAGAACGGGGTTATGTGGATGACGAATCCATCATTCCGCAGTTGCAGCCTCTCAACCCCTACGGAAAATCGAAAAACGAGATCGACAAGTGGATTCTGAAGCAGGGGAAGACGCCCCCGCTCTGGGCCGGCTTCAAGTTCTTCAACGTGTATGGTCCCAACGAGTACCATAAGGGACGGATGGCCTCTGTCATTTTCCACTCATTCCACCAAATCAACGAAACGGGCAAGGTGAAACTGTTCCGCTCGCACCGTCCCGACTATGCCGACGGCCAGCAGCGTCGCGACTTCATCTACGTGAAAGATGTGGTGGATGTGCTCTACTGGTTCAGCCGCAACTCCCATCCGAACGGCATTTTCAACCTCGGAACCGGCAAGGCCCGCACCTTCCTCGACCTCGCCACCGCCACCTTCCATGCCATGGGTCACGAACCCGTCATCGAATATGTAGATATTCCTGAAGATATTCGTGACAAATACCAATATTTCACCGAAGCACGGATGGAAAAAATCAAAGAAAGCGGGTGCAACCACGAATTTCACTCCCTTGAAAATGGTGTAACTAATTATGTATCAGAATTTTTATTGAAGAATAAAAATTTTTGATATTTTTTGCGCAAATAGACTTCCATTTCAATAAATATTTATAACTTTGTCAATCTGATGGACAATGGCTGTCAGGCGTGTTCGCAATCAGTCACTCCATCGGGTCTGTTTGCGTTTTAATCCAAAGACAATCATGCAGAAGTACACCGAGAAGGACATCAAAAAAATGCTGAAGAAAATCTTCGGATTTAGTCAGTTTAAAGGTAACCAGCTCGAAATCATCAAATCGCTGATGGACGGCAACGACTGTTTTGTCATCATGCCGACTGGCGGAGGCAAGTCGATGTGCTATCAGCTGCCGGCGCTCATGAGCGAAGGCACGGCCATCATCATCTCGCCGCTCATCGCGCTGATGAAGAACCAGGTGGATGCCATCCGCAACTACAGCACGGAAAGCGGTGTGGCGCACTTCCTCAACTCCTCCCTCTCCAAATCAGAGATCAACACCGTGCGCGAAGACCTGCTGAACGGTAAAACCAAGCTGCTCTATGTGGCACCGGAATCGCTCACCAAAGAGGAGAATGTGGATTTCTTCAAAGCCATCAACATCTCTTTCTACGCCATTGATGAGGCGCACTGTATCTCGGAATGGGGTCACGACTTTCGTCCCGAGTACCGCCGCATCCGCAACATCATCGATTCAATCGGCGCAAAGGTGCCGGTCATCGCGCTGACGGCCACCGCCACCCCGAAGGTGCAGAACGATATTCAGAAAAACCTCGGCATGGACAAAGCCAAGGTTTTCATATCCTCCTTCAACCGTCCGAATCTCTATTATGAAATCAGGGAGAAGACCAAGAATATCGACAAAGAGATTGTCAAATTCATCAAAGACAACCCTGGCAAATCGGGCATCATTTACTGCTTGAGCAGAAAGAAAGTGGAAGATTTTGCCAACTTCCTACAAGTCAATAAAATACGCGCACTCCCCTATCATGCTGGCTTGGACTCCAAGACCCGCGTGGAAAACCAGGATGCCTTTTTGATGGAGAAGTGCGATGTGATAGTGGCCACCATCGCTTTCGGCATGGGCATTGACAAGCCGGATGTGCGTTTTGTGATCCACTATGACATGCCGAAGAGTTTGGAAGGCTACTATCAGGAGACCGGTCGAGCGGGACGCGATGAAGGAGAGGGAAAATGCATCGCCTTCTATGATTACAAAGACCTATACAAGTTGGAGAAATTCTCCACCAAGAAGGCTGTGGCCGAGCAGGAGATTGTGAAACAGCTGTTGGCAGAGACCTCCGCCTATGCCGAATCCACAAGCTGCCGCCGGAAACACCTGCTCCACTATTTTGGTGAGAAATACGAGGAGGACAACTGTCACAACTGCGACAACTGTTGTCATCCCAAGCCCAAAATGAACGCTTCCGAACAGATACAGCTGGCCATCGAAGTCATCCAGACGGTGAAGCAGCAGTTCAAGGAGGACCATATCGTGGATATTCTCACGGGCAACAAGACCACCTCCATCACCAAATTCAAACACAACAAACTAAAACAGTTTGGTGAAGGCGAGGAATACGATGCCAAGTTCTGGTCGAATGTCATCCGACTGGCCATCTTCGACGAGTTGGTGGTGAAAGATGTGGAGAACTATGGTCTGCTGAAGGTGACGGAGAAGGGCGAACGCTACATGCGCAATCCTTACTCTATCATGATCACCAAACCTGCCACCGAAGAGCAGGATGAGGAGGTGGACGAAGAGATGATTCCCAACAAGGGCGAAGCCATCGACAACATCCTTTTCTCGCTGTTAAAAGACCTCCGCAAGACCATCGCGCAGCGGGAGAACATCCCTCCGTTCGTCATCTTCCAGGACACCTCGTTGGAGGACATGTGCACCCAATATCCCACCAGCATCGAAGAGATGACGCACATCAGCGGCGTAGGCACTGGAAAAGCACAAAAGTACGGGCATGAGTTCATCGAACTCATCAAAAAGTACGTGGAGGAGAACGAGATTGAACGTCCGCAGGACTTCGTGGTAAAATCGGTCGTGAACAAATCAGCCCTTAAGGTCTATATTATCCAGAACATCGACCGGAGAATCAATTTCGAAGACATCGCCATCGCCAAGGGTTTGGACATGGACGAGCTGCTGACGGAGATTGAGAGCATCGTGGCCTCGGGCGCCAAAATCAACATCGACTATTACATCAATGAGTATATCGAGCCTTACCATCAGGAAGAGATCCTCGACTACTTCCACAATGCCGAGTCAGACTCTGTAGATGAGGCACTTGAGGAGTTGGGAGAGGGTGAATATACGATGGAGGAAATCCGAATTATGAAGATCAAATTCATGTCGGATTTGGGCAATTGATCCCTCATTTTAGAGTGTTAAAATTTCTCACTTTTTTTGTCTCAAAAATGGCGAAAAAGTGAGATTTTTTTTGTACCTTTGCAGTGTTATAAAAAAAATCTATAATACTGAATATGAGCGAATTAGAAGAAAGAAAAATGCAGGTTGAAGATTACAATGCGGACCACATCCAAGTGTTGGAAGGGTTGGAGGCTGTACGCAAGCGTCCGGCCATGTATATTGGTGATGTTGGGGAGCGTGGTTTGCACCATTTGGTATATGAAGTGGTGGACAATTCCATCGACGAGGCGTTGGCTGGGCACTGTACCAAGATTGACGTCACCATACTGCCAGACAACTCGATTTCCGTGTTGGACAATGGCCGTGGTATCCCGACCGACATGCACGAGAAGGAGCACCGTTCCGCTTTGGAGGTGGTGTTGACGGTGTTGCACGCCGGAGGCAAATTCAACAAGGACTCCTACAAGGTTTCCGGCGGTCTGCACGGCGTGGGTGTATCCTGCGTCAACGCGCTGTCGAAGCACCTGAAGGCTGACGTGTACCGCAACGGCATCCACTTCGTTCAGGAATACGCTTACGGCAAGCCCCTTTACAGCGTGAAAGAGACGGAGAAGACCGACTATCGCGGCACCCGCATCACCTTCACCCCTGATGAGACCATTTTCAACGTCACTGAATACAAATACGACATCCTCGCCGCCCGTTTGAAGGAATTGGCATTCCTCAACAAGCGCATCACCATCACATTGACAGATGAGCGCGAAAAGGAGGACAATGGCGAGTTCAAGCACGAGACCTTCTACTCCGAAGAGGGTTTGAAGGATTTCATCCGCTTTTTGGACAGCGGGCGCACCAAAATCATGGAGGCCCCCATCTACATTGAAGGCGAGAAGAACGGTGTGCCGATTGAGGTCGTGATGCAGTACAACGATGGTTTTTCAGAGAACATCCACTCCTACGTCAACAACATCAACACCATTGAAGGTGGTACGCACCTGACGGGTTTCCGCCGTGCCCTCACCACCACGCTGAAGCGTTACGCGGTGAATAACAAGATGTTGGAGAAAGTAGAGAAGCAAAAGATAGAGATTTCGGGCGATGACTTCCGTGAAGGTCTCACCGCCATCATCTCGGTGAAAGTGGCCGAGCCGCAGTTTGAGGGACAGACGAAGACGAAGTTGGGCAACAGCGAGGTGGACGGCATTGTAAGCTCGATGGTGAGCGAGATGCTGAACTTCTATCTGGAGGAACATCCGAAGGATGCGAAAGAGATTGTGGACAAGGTCATTCTGGCGGCAACGGCGCGCCATGCAGCCCGTCGCGCCCGCGAGCTGGTACAGCGCAAGTCGGCCTTCAGCGGCGGCGGTCTGCCCGGCAAGCTGTCGGACTGCTCCTCGAAGATAGCCGAAGAGTGCGAGCTTTACCTCGTAGAGGGTGATTCTGCAGGCGGTACCGCCAAGCAGGGCCGTGACTCCCATTTCCAGGCCATCCTGCCCTTGCGAGGCAAAATTCTGAATGTGGAAAAAGCTCCCCATCACAAAGCCCTCGACAGCAAGGAAATCCAGAATATCTACACCGCCCTTGGTGTATCCATCGGCACCGATGAAGACCACAAGGCGCTGAACCTGGAGAAGCTCCGTTACCACAAGGTGATCATCATGACCGATGCCGATGTGGACGGAAGCCACATTGCCACCTTGATTCTGACCTTCTTCTTCCGCCACATGCGCGAACTCATCGAGAGAGGCCATGTTTACATTGCCATGCCGCCCCTTTACCTCGTCAAACGCGGTGCCAAAGAGCGTTACGCCTGGACCGACGAGGAGCGCGACAGCATTATTGCCGAGTTGAATGGCGGCAATAGCGATGCCAAGATCAACGTGCAGCGTTACAAAGGTTTGGGTGAAATGAACGATGAGCAGTTGTGGTCCACCACCATGGACCCGGCGCACCGCACCCTCCGCCAGGTCACGATCGAGAACGCTATGGAGGCCGACTACATCTTCTCCATGCTGATGGGCGACGAGGTGCCCCCGCGCCGCGAATTTATCGAGAAGAACGCCCGTTACGCCAATATTGACATTTAATCCCCAGCCATCATGCCAGAAAACGAAATCCCACAAAACGATTCCATTCAGGACGACATCCTCAGCAACGCTGAATTGTGCCAAGAGCCCACCGTAGAGGAAACCGCTCCTATTCCTCAAGAAAACGCCGAACGCGGAACCGCTATCATGCTGAAGGACGTGGACATCTATCAGAAAAAAATTCTGGTACTTTCCAAAGTGTCTTTCACCATCCATGAAGGCGAGTTTGTATATTTGGTGGGAAAGACCGGCAGCGGCAAATCATCCATCCTGAAAGTGTTGTTGGCCGAATTGCCCGTAAAGAGCGGGGAGGCCTCCTGCGCAGGTTTTGACCTCAAGACCATCAAAAACCGCAAAATACCTTTCTTGCGCCGCAAACTGGGGGTCATCTTTCAGGACTACCAGTTACTCGTGGACAAGACCGTCAAAGAGAATCTCATCTATGCGATGAAAGCCACAGGATGGAAGAACAGCAACGAAATGGAAGAGCGAGTGAAAGAGGTGCTGAAGCTGGTGCATTTGGAAACCAAAGACTTCAAGTACCCGTTCCAACTGTCGGGTGGCGAGCAGCAGCGTGTCTGCATCGCCCGGGCGCTTATCAACCATCCGGAGGTCATCCTCGCTGACGAACCGACCGGCAACCTCGACCCCATCACTGCAGAGGAAATCTTCCAGCTGCTGCACGACATCAACCGCGAGCAAGGCACCACCGTGCTGATGAGCACCCACAACTTCACCATGATCGACAAGTTCACCTCGCGCACCATCTGCATCGAAGACGGGAACCTCATCGACACGATGCTGTAACCATGCTTTCTATCTGCATCGCCATCCACAACTGGGACGTGAACCAGCTGGTGAAAGACCTGCACAAACAGGCCTCCCAGTTAGGTGTTCCCTTCGAGATTTTGCTGCTGGACGATGCTTCAGATTACGACTTTCAGCTCAAGAACGCACATTTGGACTACACGGAGCATGTAACTTACCTTCAGAGTTATATCAACCTTGGCCGGTCAAAAGTTCGGAACACCCTCGCGGAAAAGGCCCGCTACGAGTATCTGTTGTTCATGGACTGCGACACGCGCGTTTCACACAAAGACTATCTAAAAAAATATCTTTCCGCGCTGCCTGCCGATGTGGTGTCGGGTGGCTACGAATACCGGAAGCGCCGTCCCCGCAAGGATTGCATATTGCGTTGGAGCTACGGACACGCCCGGGAAGTGCGCCCCGCCGCAGAAAGAAACCAACATCCCAACGAAAGTTTTTCAACCTTTAACTTCTTGATTAAAAAGAAAATATTTGAAAAGGTAAAATTCAACGAAACCTTACAAGGATACGGACACGAGGATACTCTTTTCGGATTGGAGTTGGAAGACCACGGCATCATCGTGAAGCATATCGACAACACGCTTCGCCACGAGGTGGTATGTCCCACCAAAACATTTCTGCAACAGACCGAAAACAGCATCGACAATCTGCTGATCATTGCAGAGCTTGTCAAGCCCACCCATTCATTAGAAAAAAGTGTTTCCTTACTACGTACCTATCAGAAATTGAAACAGTTACGGATAGTTTGGTTGTATCGTATTTTTTATAAAATTTCCAAAAAAATTATCATAAAAAACCTGTACTCCGCCCGACCGAGAATCCGGTTGTTTGACCTATATAAATTAGGTTACCTTTGCGAAAAAGGGCGTTAGTGGATGAACAGAATCTTAGCGACCGTTTTCTTTTTTCCGTCTTTATCGGAGGCGAACACAAAATAGACGCCTGTGGCGGGACGCTTGCCGTTGAAATCGCGGCCGTTCCACGTGAAGGTGCCGCCGTTGGCATAATCCTGCCACACCAAGTTGCCCGCCGCATCAACTACCTTGCAGAAGGAGTTCTCCTTGAGACCGCTGACGGTAATTACTCCGTTGTAAGTTTCGCGCACCGGGTTCGGGAAAACCGTCACCTCGCTGTAGTCCTCAGCGCCTTCTGTGGCGGTTCCACGGTAGGAAACGATGCCATTGGCGGTAGCGAAGAAGACTTCGCCAGTTTGCCGCTGGATGGTGATATGATTGATGCGGTTGGAGAGCATCGGGGAGTTGTCGGTGTTGAAATGCAACAGCTGCTTGTCGCCATTCGGCGAAATAAGGAAAACTCCCGACTTAGCCGTACCCACCCACTTGCGGTTGGCATCATCCACCGCAATAGCGGTAACCTCCTCAAACTCAAACAGATTCTGCACATAGTTAATCTGCTCTACCAGAATATTTTGCGGATAGACTCCCCCAGAAAAGATTTGCGAAGGATTATAAAT
Organism: Bacteroidales bacterium; assembly: GCA_045130235.1. Taxonomy (GTDB): domain Bacteria; phylum Bacteroidota; class Bacteroidia; order Bacteroidales; family WCHB1-69; genus UBA1756. The sequence continues at coordinate 16,081 of JBGUPJ010000004.1, read as the reverse complement.
CACCTTGATACCCAAATTACATCCTATCCAAATCTCCCCTTTTTTATCCTCCACCACACAATTTACCGAAGAGGTATTGATATTGGCGGCAGCATTCATATTCACCGACATGGTATGGTCATCGGTCACATCGTCAATGGTCCGATTATCATCCAGAACCACAATGGTGTTGGCTCGGGGAAAGGTAATCCACTTCCACCCCCGCATATCCACCATAATGTCGGACAACCAAGTAGTATAGCCCGAAATGTAAGCCGAGAGGGGGAACGTTTTCCAAGTACCATCGGCCTTCAGCACCATCAATGGGCGGGAAGAATAACTATTTGAAATCCAAAGATTTCCATATCCATCAAAACACAATCCGGAGACATACGCTTCGGTGCTGTCGTAAGAAACGAGACTGCTGTTCGAGCGATTGAAGACCTTTTCCACGGTATAGTCGCGATATTTCACCAAACCACCACCAAATAGTCCAGCATACACCTCACTGCTGTTTTGCGGGTTAATAGCGACTGTCACCAAGTCGTAAGAACCCTCAAGGGCCGGATTGTGCATTTGGAAAGCATTGGTCCACTGTTCGTTAGCAAAACAAGAGAGATCTGGATTCAAGTAAATCTTACCTCCAGTAGATGACACTGCTCCCGGCACCATCACCAGTTTACCATCACAATAGTCCATACGATAGGCCGCTGCCGAGTAAGGACCATTGATTTCGTGCAGTTTCACCACGCTCCAGTCCTGCGACATCTGCATCAGACCGTTGTTGGCATCGGCAAACCAAATCAGGTTGCCATCCAGACAAGCATCCTGCACGTTCTGCCACTGATAGGCCCCTTCGTAGCCAAAGTAACCCATCATTTGCTCGGATGCATCATAGAGATTAGCAAAACTCCAAGAGGCCACAAGCAACTGATCATCAGAAACATCCAACGCACGAATGGGAGTGACATCTATCTGTGAGGGGAGCCAAGCATTGCCATCGAACATCAACAGCGTATCGCCTTCTTCTTCAAACTGGCAGGTAACATAGAGGCGGCCATCGAACACACAACTATGCTGGTAATCGCCCATCGGCAAGCCATACACCCTTTGCCAAGTGGAGAAATCGGCTTGCGAGTGTGAAGCCACTGGGGTATGGTAAATTCCGTTATCGGTCAGTATAAAAAATTGATTATTGAATACTTGCATTGAATTAATACGCCGCGAAGCGGCACCTGCTTGCGTGTACCATGTGTCCTGAATCAACAGCGTGGTGGGGTCAATGATGACGATACCGAAGGAGCAGCCGAGATAGAGCAGATGGTTGTATGGAAGAATAAAATTGACAGTTTTCTCGCCCGTCATAGGCTTGTTGTAGATGTCAGGGAGATTGGTAAGTTGGCCATCGCGGATGAAATCGAGATTGGCATCGTTGTAAACCACAATCAGATAGCGAGATTCCTCATCATAAAAGACGCTGGAAATGCCTGTCTCGGTCAAACCTTCCACCTTGGTCCAAGTATCGATAGTTTGGGTGGCGCGGTCGTAAAAAAGCACCCCATTTTCGGAGGCGGCATAGACGTAGTCGGGGGAGGCGGTCACGGAGTGAACGCCGAAATAGGAGAGATGTGTACGGAAGCTGCCGACAGGAATCTGCGCCGAAAGAGGCGATGACCACACCATCAGGCTGGCTATCACTATCGTGAATATCAAAACTTTACGATTCATGGGTTTGAGATTTGAGATTTAACCTAAGGGTGGGGAGCAGTGAGGCGAGCAGACTGATGAGAAAGATGGTGGCAAAAACGATGCAGAAGTCCATCATTTCCATTTTAACAGGGTAATAATCAATAATATAACCACTATCACCACCACCAATTTTCACCAAATGGAGAGTAGTTTGTAAAATGCAAATCAACCATCCCAACAACATTCCCACCAAACCGCCACAGAAGGAAATGATCATACCCTCCAGCACAAAAATTCTGCGTATCAGCGATTTGTCAGCACCGAGATAGTTCAGTTCGATGGTATCTTCGCGCTTTTCAATGATCATCATGGCGAGGGTACCGATAATGTTGAAGATGGCAATCAGCAGGATGAAGGCGAGGATGACGAAGATGACAATTTTCTCGGTCTTCATCGTTTTGAAAAGAAGGTCTTCCTGTTCGTAGCGGTTTTTCACTTCGAACTTCTCCCCTACTATCTCCCGTACCTGTTTCTGGAGTTTGTCGGCCTGGCTAGGGTCCTTCAGAAACACCTCCACCGAGGTCACTTCCTGATCGTAGCTCATCAGGCTGCGGGCGAAGTCGATGGAGCAGAAGAGGAACTTGTCGTCGTACTCGGTCTGCGACTCGAACACGCCGCCCGGCACCAAGTAGCGTTTCAGCAGGTCGCGCTCGCGAGCGAGGGCCTTGTGCTTCCGCTGCGGGTAGTAGAGCTTGATGAGTTCCGGACTGTTGAGGTTGAGCCGCAAGGTGCCGGCCGCCCGCGAGCCCATCACCCCGTAATCCCCACTCTCCCAGAGCACACTCTGCTCCTCGCTCCATTGGGTGGTGTCGGCCGAAAAGTCGAAACTGCCATCAATCAGCAGATCCTTTTTCCGTTCCACCAAATGCTCCACATAAGTCTCCTCAACTCCCTTCAAATTAATGAGATACTGCTTGTCGGCATACTCTATCAGCACCATATCCGACACCACCTGCTCGGCGGCCTTCACGCCTTCTAACCTTTGCAGTTTTTCGATAGGGAAAGTGCTGACATCGAAAGACTTGCCTTCTTTCGCAGTAATTTTGAAGTCAGGATTAAAATTGTTGAAAGAATCCTCCACCAGCTGCTCGAGCCCGTTGTAGGCCGAAAGCACGATGATGAGAGCCGCCGCACCCGCCATCACACCCAGCGCCGAAATGATGGCGATGATGTTCACAAGGCTATGCTTCTTCTTGGAGAAAAGATGCCGCCATGCGATGAAAAGGGCCGTTCTGAATTTGCGGGTGGACACGGTCTGTACGTTATTTAACTATCACTGTTTCAGCAATCTTTCGATATTTTCGATATAATCCAAAGAGTCATCAATGAAGAACTCCAGCTGAGGGATGATACGCACCTGGTTGTGGATTTTCTGTCCCAGCCGGTAGCGAATCTCCTTCGTGTTGGCGCGCACCGCCTTCAGCACCGCCTCATTATCCTCGGCGTTGAAGATGCTGAGGTAGGAGCGGGCGATGGAGAGATCTTTCGTGACGCTCGTCTTGGTGACGGTGATCATACAGTCGTACACGCTCGGCCCGTCGAAGAGGAAAATCTCGGCGAGCTCTTTCTTGATGAGCTGGGAGGTCTTTTGCTGTCTAATAGTATCCATGGCTTATCGTTTTATTAAACGAGTAGTTCCCAACACCTTACCATCACCATTCACTCTACGGAGCAGATACACGCCAGCGGGACACTGGGTAAGGTTGAGACTCATCGTTTCGGTGGTGACGGTCTGGCTCAGGATGCAACGGCCGTTAAGGTCGAACAGCTGCCACTCGCCGCCCTCGTAGCTGCTAAGGCACTGCACGGTGACTTGGTTGCCAGCGGGGTTGGGATAAACAACGACGTTGGCCAGCCCATTCTCGTGGATGCCGTTGAAGATAGAGTCGTTGTAGGTGTCGATGGTGCTGTCCACCGAGTAGGTGCAGCCGATTTCATCGGTTCTCACGATGGTGAAGGTGACCACCTCGGGGAAGTTGAGGCTCAGGGTGTAGCTGCCGTTGGTCATCGGCTCGCTTATGTCGGCATCCTGCACAGTAATCTGGTACTGGTTGTCGGCATTGTAGTTGTCGATAGCGATCTCGATATGGATGATGCCCGTGCCGGGGATTTCGCTGCTATACACGGTGTCGATGACATTGATGGAGAAGGTGAGTTCTGCGTCGTCGCACTGGATTTCGTAGCAGCCGAGGTCGATGAGGGCACCGTTGATACGCGGCTCGCCGGCGAAGTCAACTTCCGGGAACTGGTAGCCGGAGAGGCTGAGGGTGGCGGTGCTGCCGGCATCGCGGCAGAGCGAGCTGCCCTGCAACGAGAAGTCGGCCATGAGTATAGCTTCGAGCTGGTCTTCATCGGTAGGCAGACCCACGAGGGTGCTGGGCGACTGGAAGGCGAAGTCGGCGGTGGCGAGGTTGAGATTGCCGGTGCCGTCGGGGAGCATTCCTTCCACAGCGGAGTATTGGCAGTTGAGATTGGAGGTGAAGAGGTTGTTGGCATCGCTGCCGTTGTTCCACAGAATGCTATTGAAGAGGGTGAAGCCGCTGCCCGCGCCGATGACCGTATTGGTGGGGGCGGTATTGCCGGCGAAGGTGCAGTTGACGCTACGGCTGCTGCTGCCGGTGGTATAGATAGCGCCCGCTTCGGTGGAGGCCGCATTGTTCATAATCAGACAGTTGGAGGTCAGCAGACTGGAGGCGGTGTTGCCGAACAGGGCGCCTCCTCTCGTGGCAGAGTTGCCGACGATGGTGCAGTAGTGGAACTGGTTGCTGTTGCCGAAATAAACGGCGCCGCCAGGGTTGGTACAGCTGTTGCTGATGAAAAAGCATCTGTAGAAGAGGCAGTTGTTGCCGCTGCTCACCGCACCGCCGCCATAGCGCGAGGTGGCGCTGACCGCTGAAGTAGCGGCGCAGCTGTTATCCATAAAATAGCAGTTGAGGGCCACCGTGTCAAGGTAGGAACAATTGTCGAAAAACACCGCACCTCCGCCGGAGTTGGCCGCAACCACCGAGTTGTTGGAAAAGGCGCAGTTTTCTATGCGGTTGGTATAAGGCACATAGGCGGCACCTCCGTTGAGGTTAGCCGTATTCTGGTAGAACAGGCAGTTGCGCACAACGCTATTGGTGGAATGGTTCGTCTCGGTGCTTCCTCCCATGAAGATGCCCGCACCACGCTGCTCGTTGTTATAGGCATTGCGGTTGCCATAGCCGCCCATGATGGTGAAGCCATCCAGGACAAAGTCGCTGGCGGTAGCGGCATACACCACATGATAGGCATTGTCGGTAAAGACGGTAGGCGTGCTGCTGATTTCGCCGCTGAGGACGGTAGGGTTGGTGAAATAGAACGGCAGCTCTTCGGTTTCACGCTGTGAAAGGTCGGTCTCGGTGCCGACAAAACCGCCATAGAGGGCCACACCGCTTTTCAGCACGAAGGACTTGCAGCGGTTTTCGTTGCCGTTGGGGAAGTTGCTGGTGGGCACGTAGGTGCCGGCGGCCACCCAAATCTGGTCGCCTGCCTGTGCAGCGTCGATAGCATCCTGCAGATTGGTGTACACCATCTCGCTCATCCCGTTCCAGGCATTGCTGGCGGCATCGGGTTTCACATACAATGTGTTTTGAGCATTGACCGCTGAAATACAGCAAGTTGCCAATGCCATCAAGAGGAATAATTTTTTCATTGATATTAAGAAATTAAAGATTTTTCTTTTATAAAAACAGGCAAAATTTTAGAGTGCAAAGATACAACAAAATTCGCATAGATTATATGCCGTTTTTCGGCAGTCAATTTATTGGGAAAAACATGCGAAGGTCGCTTGTGGAATCGAAAATTTAAGTACTTTTGCACCATCAAAGTACCTAATGAAAATTGGTCAACATTTAGGAATGAAAAAAATTGTAATTATCGATGGCGGCCCCAGAAAAAACATGAATACTGCGGCCATGATCAAAGCTTTCACCCATGGGGTCAAGTCGATAGACGAAGGTATTGACGTAAGGCACGTGTTCCTGTACGACATCGACTACAAGGGGTGCTACAGCTGTCTGGCTTGTAAGTTGAAAATCACACCCTTTCGTGATGTATGCGCCTACAAGGATGGTTTGACGGAGACGCTTCACGAAACTGCCTACGCCGATGGGGTGGTTTTTGCGTCGCCCATCTATTACAGCCGCGTGACGGGACAGATGGAGTGTTTTATTGAAAGACTTACCTTCCCGTGGCTCTCCTACGACGATTATAGCATGCACCCACCCAAGCGCATTCCTACTGCTATCATCTACACCATGAACGACATCTCCGCAGAACGCCGGAACCTTCAGTCGTTGGAAATGCTGTTAGGTGGTTTCTATGGCGAGAAGCCCGAAAGAATTGCCGCCTGCAACACCTACCAGGTGAAGGACTACGACCGCTATGCCATGGCCAGTTTTCCCAAGGAGAACAAGGAGCGTTGGCGTGCCGAGCACTGGGAACAGGATTTGCAGCAGGCTTACGAAGCCGGACAAAGGATGGCGGCAAAGATCGGGCAGGGCAGTACAAAAATCACCGAAGGTTAAAAAGATCCCGTCAACCCTACTATTCTTCTTGTTTCAGAGCATCACGTGCCAGTCGATCAGACAGGTGGCATAGTGTGCGGGTGATGTATTGCCGCTCGCGGGCGGGCAAAGCGTCAAAACGATTGAGATTCAGCTGAAAAAACTGTTCCAGCACCTCACGCCGCAGATGTCCCGACACTCTTAAGTCCTGCTGCAACGATGGCGTCCTGGCCAACTCTTTCCGCACACGGCAGAGCAGGTCGGGATTGAAAAGCGCACGCAGTTCTGCGAGCATATCGGCGCATTCGAGACTGATGGGGAACCCATCAGCACCCACCCTTGATTGAACGCCAGTTTGCACATTCTGCATCGGTGGCGAGATGGTGGTGGAAGGGCCAGAGGAGGGGGGCTCAGACAGATGTCGGGAGTTGTTGTTTTTGAGCAGCACACGTTCACCGTTGGGGGCATACAGCGGTGTCACCGGACGGATAACAGTACCTGCGCACCAGTTGTTGCGAATAGGCGGAAGGTCGAGCCAATCGGGCAGATGGGTGGGGAAACAGTTAGGATAGCGCAGGCACTCTTCGAGCCGGCCTTGGAAGAGCGTGCGGGCATGAAAGAAGCCGAGGCTCTCGAAGAGCCGGTTGCAAACGGATAGCGAGAGATAGCGCGGTGGGGAACCACCACCAACATTTTCCTCCACAACAATGTCAAAGGCGTAAAACCCATAGTCTGGAGCATAACACACCCCCTTCCGCACCGGCACACTCCCCTTATAGTGCGCCACAGCACGGTGCGGGTACTCTCCGCCAAACAGCTCTCCCAAAACAATCACCTTGCGCACACCCGGGAAGAGCTGCCGGATGCGCGCATACAAGCCGAACAGTCGGGGACGGTATCGTTCCACCCACTCCTCTAACCAACACCCCAATTGTTCACCCTCCCCCACCTCCAAGCTCACCCAGCACCCATCACACCCCAACCCGACAGCACGTCCACGCACCTTCTCCTGCACCACAAACAACGCATCCACACCAGCCTCATCGCACACCCACCTGACCAAGGAAGCATCCCTCGCATCCATCAACCTTGAATATCGACCCAACATTATTAAAAAATTATTATTACATTAACTTATTATTACTATATTTTAATATTACAAAGATACAACAATTTATCTTCATTTTTAAATGAATAGTAAATTTTTATTTGTTTAATAATCAAAGATTTAAAAATAATATTAGTAGATTATGAAAAAAAATTTCAAAGTGAAAAACTCATTTTTGGAAGAATTTCCATTGTTAATTGTAAATTAATATTTCAAACGACACAAAAGAAAATCTTTCTCAAAAATTTTTTTCCAAAGAAGCACGGAAGCCGTCCCGATTTTCAATGCAAAGTTGTATCTTTGCCAACGCTTTTTTAACCGAAAAATCCCTCAAAATGAAACGATTACTATACGCAGTTTACCTGGCCGCGGCCATATTGCTGACCAGCTGCGCTTCGTTCTATCAAGTCTATCATGTGAAGAGTGTTGACAATTACGCCACTACGCCTCACGAAATCCGGTACGTGGGCAGTCATTGCAGGGTTTCATACGACTTTTGGCAGGACCACGGCTCAATGTCGTTCGCGCTTTACAACACCTCCGACCAAACCATGCACCTCCATCTCGACGAGTGTTTCTTGTCCAGAAACGGCCATGTCTCCGACTTTCTACAGCTTTCCATTACGGATCGCAAGCTGTCCTTTTCGGGCGCAGTGGTCTCCATTCCCCCGCACAGTTACCGTTATTTCAACTGTCCCGACATTGAAAGTCATATCCTGGAATTTTGCGATGTGGAGCTTTGTCCCTCACGCGAATTGATCCACACCACCTACTTCACCCGCGAAACCTCCCCAATGGAATTTGGGGTAACTCTCACCTACACCCTCGGTCAAAAAGAACAAAAATACCTGATTACCAATAACTTTTATGTTGACGAAGTGACCAATTACCACAAACGCAACTTCGAGCAAGTTCACTACGACACCATCCGAAACTGCCATGAGGAGGAACTCGTGCCCATTCAAGACATTCGTTCTGCCGACAAATTTTACATCGAATACTAAAATATAACCATCACAAAACCAGCGACATGGATCAACTAACTAATTTCTTCAAAAGCATAACATTAGACAAAGAACCCAAAAACCTATACGAACCCATATTCTACACCTTGTCGCAAGGAGGAAAGCGACTTCGCCCCCGGTTGGTGCTGATGTCGGCCGAGCTATTCGGCGGCGATGAGGCGACTGCCCTCTATCCAGCCGCAGCCTTCGAGATGCTGCACAACTTCACCCTCATCCACGATGACATCATGGACGACGCCCCCATCCGGCGCGGACAGCCGACCGTATATCGCAAATGGAACGGCAACATCGCCATCCTTGCGGGCGACGCCCTCGCCACCCTCGCATTACAAACCATTTTAGACACCCCGACCGCATCACAGATCACCCTTGACTTATCGAAACTGCTCGCCCGTACCTCCGTGGAAATCTGCGAGGGACAGCAGAAAGACCTCGACTTCGAAACCTCCGACCAAGTAACCCTCGACGACTACATCAACATGATTCGATATAAGACGGCGGTTCTGCTGGCCGGATGCCTTCAAGCCGGTGCCATTGTATCCAAAACAAGTATTGAAAATCAGCAACTTATCTACGAATACGGCATACAGCTCGGGCTGGCCTTCCAGCTCAAAGACGACCTTCTCGACGTCTATGGCGACAAGACTGTTTTTGGTAAGAAAATCGGGGGAGACATTCGAGAAAACAAAAAAACCTACTTGTACCTCAGTGCATTACAGGAGGCCGAACCCGAACAAAGAGAACGGCTTCTCCACTATTTCTCTTCTACCCATTTTGACGACCAAGAGAAATTCGAATCGGTGAAAGACATTTACAACCAAACCCATACACCGCAAAAAACGGAACAACAGATAGAAATTTATCTTCAGAAGGCGCTCGACAATCTTGAAAAAATTGAGATAGGGGACGACAAAAAGAAGGAACCTTTCCGCAACCTTGTCCAAGAATTAAGACAACGCAATAAATAAGCCATGAATCCCCTTTCACAACAACGAAAAATCATCATCATCGGTTGTATGCTACTGATAGCCAGCGCATGCGTGGTCAAGCTATTCAGCATACAGGTGGTGGACAAAAGTTACAAGGAGGCTGCTGAGCGCAACGCCATCCGCGAGGTCACCATTACGCCACCCCGCGGACTCATTTACGACCGCAACGACTCGCTATTGGTCTATAATGAGGCCGCTTACGACCTGATGGTCATTCCTAAGGATGTTAAACCGTTTGACACGATGGACCTATGCCGCTCGATTGACATCACCAAAGAGGAGCTATGTCAAAAATTGGAGAAGGCGCGTATCTATTCGCCATTGCTGCCCTCCATCATCAAACAACAGATGAAGAAAGAGGACTACGGCGTACTTCAGGAAAAGATGCACAAATTTCCTGGCTTTTTCGTGCAGAATAGAATTTTACGTTCCTATCCCGCCCCTATTGCGGCACACATTCTCGGCTATATTGGGGAGGTGACCGACCAGCAGCTCACCTCGGACAACTACTATCAGCTGGGAGATTACATCGGCATCAGCGGCATTGAGAAGTCGTACGAAGAGGAACTCCGCGGAAAGAAGGGGAAGCGGATGGTATTGGTGGATGTGAACAACCGTGAGCAGGGAGCATACAAGGACGGTGCGGCTGACATCGCCGCGGTGGCAGGACAGAACTTGTGGAGCACCCTTGACCTGAAGTTGCAGGAGTATGGCGAGAAGCTGTTGCAAGGAAAGAAAGGCAGCATCGTGGCCATTGAGCCATCGACAGGTGAAATTCTCTGCATCGTCTCCATGCCCTCCTACGACCCCAACCTGTTGGTAGGCAAAGACCGCGGCAAGAACTATGCGGCTCTCAACCAGGACCTTGACAACACACCGCTGTTCAACCGGGCACTGAAAGCCTGTTACCCGCCCGGCTCCACCTTCAAACTCGCTAACGGACTCATCGCTCAGCAGGAGGGCGTCATCAACCGCTACACCTACTACAGCTGCGGCGGAGGCTACTCGTATGGTGGAAACCGGCTGAAATGTCACAGCCATGCCGGCTCCGACCTCGTGGATGCGGTGAGATGCTCATGCAATGCCTATTTCTGCCGCGCTTTCTACAACACCATCAGCAACAGCAAATTTCACACCATACAAGAAGGTTACCAGGTCTGGAAAGACCATATCAACCAATTAGGCTTCGGGCAGAAATTCAATACCGACCTGCCGTACGAGTCGAAAGGTATCATTCCGAGTGTGGAGTACTTCGACAAACGGTACAATGGTCATTGGAACGGCAACTCTGTTATTTCCATGGCCATCGGACAGGGAGAGGTGGGCAGTACCCCATTGCAGATGGCCAATCTTGTGGCCATCATCGCCAACCGGGGCTATTACTACAAACCCCACGTAGTGAAAGCCATCGGCTCGAAAGACAACCCCAACACCCGCTATTCGGAGCGGATGGACTGCGGCATCGACCGACCCTATTTTGAGCCCATCATTGACGGAATGAAGCTGGTCATCAGCAGTGGTACAGGCCGATTGGCGCAGGTGGAAGGGGTTGAGATGGCGGGCAAAACCGGAACAGCGCAAAACCCGCATGGCGCCGACCACTCAGTGTTCGCCTGCTTCGCACCGGCGGATCAGCCCAAGATCGCCATATTCGTGCTGGTGGAGAACGGCGGCTGGGGCGGCGTGCTGGCAGCCCGTATCGCCAGCCTGATGACAGAAATGTATCTCTTCCGAGAAGTTAAACAGACAGAAAAGGAAAAAGCAGTGCTATCCCATAATATCAGTTATACCAAATCTAAAAATGCTAACTGACCATCCGTCAACAACCTCCAAGGGTATCGACCCAATCCTCATCCTCATCTACGTGGCGTTGGTCATCGTGGGGTGGCTTACCATCTACTCCTCCTCCTACAACCCACACGACGAGTTCACCCTCTTCAACCTCGAACAAAACTACGGACGACAGCTCATCTGGATTATTATATCGGCCGTATTCGCCATCTCCATCCTTATCGTTGACGGAAAATTCTTCTACAGCCACGCCTATGTTATCTACTTGATATTCATATTGTTGATACTATCGGTGCTATTCATCGGCACCGACATCAATGGAGCTAAAGCATGGATTAAAATAGGCGCATTCAGCATCCAACCCATCGAATTCGCGAAATTTGCCACCGCATTGGCTTTGGCAAAGTTTTTCCATGAAGGGAAAACCGACAATGAGCGACGGCACATTTGGCTTATCGCGTTCATCTTTATCTTGGTACCTGCGGGCATCGCCATCTTACAAAAAGACACAGGATCAGCACTGGTTTTCTTTGCCTTCCTTATCATGTTCTACCGTGAGGGGTTCAACTCATGGTTGATGCTGATGGGCATCCTCACCATGATGACCTTTGTTTTCACGCTGATGTGGAACGAGCTTTATACCATCGCTTTTCTGCTGGTAGTACTCAGCATCTCATGCTTTTTTATTAGGGGTAATAAGAAAAAGCTGTTCCGCAATGTCGGTATCTTCGCAGGTTTTGTCGCTTTAGTATTCGCCGTTAATGTGGCCTACACCAATGTTTTGCAACCTCATCAAAGACAGCGCATTGACACTATTTTTGGGAAAAGCATTGACCCCAAAGGGGCAGACTTCAATCTCAACCAGTCGAAGATTGCCATTGGTTCAGGGGGCTTTTCCGGGAAGGGTTATCTCAACGGCACGCAGACCAAACTCAACTTTGTGCCAGAACAGAGCACTGACTTTATTTTCTGCGGCATCGGCGAAGAGTGGGGATTCATCGGTAGTATTGCCATTTTTGCCCTCTTTTTAACCCTAATTATTCGCATTATACAATTAGCGGAACGGCACAAGAGTACTTTTGTACGGGTATATGGTTACGGGGTGGCTTCGGTTCTTTTCTTCCATCTCATCATCAACATCGGCATGACTATCGGACTTATTCCAGTCATCGGCATCCCCCTACCGTTCATCAGCTATGGCGGCTCATCGCTATGGGGATTTACCTTGTTGTTGTTTATCTTTATTCGAATAAATGCCGAATAAAAACGCATCAGCAACTTACAAGTTATTGATTTTCAATAATAAATAGAAATATAAAACAATAAAAAAAGGCGGGGTTAACCGCCTTTCTGTGTCTCAGCTGGGATTCGAACCCAGGACCCCATCCTTAAAAGGGATGTGCTCTACCTGCTGAGCTACTGGGACTCCGTTTTTCGAGCTGCAAAATTACAACTTTATTTTAAATCTGCAACTCTTTTTTAATTATTATTAATTTATTGATAATCAATAATTAACGATTATAACAACGCATCAAGCAACATTGCGGTGGTGAATTTTTCGGAGATTTATCTCACAATTCTCGTACCACACGCGGGATTTCCAAGCTGTCCGGCTTCGGTGATGATGCACTCGGCACCGCCACTCTCCACGAAGTAAATGGCCGCCCGGATCTTCGGTGCCATCGAACCTTCGGTGAAATGTCCTTCCGCCAAGTACTGCTTCGCCTCCGCCACGGTGATGGTGTCGAGCGCCTTCTCGTTGGGTTTCTTGAAGTTGAGATACACTTTCGGCACATCGGTGAGGATGTAGAATTCGTCGGCACCGATCTCTACAGCCGTGAGGGCTGACGCCAAGTCCTTGTCAATCACGGCCTCCACGCCATGGATGAGACCGTCTTTCACAATCACCGGAATGCCGCCGCCACCCACGGTCACGACCACATTGCCGGCCTCAGCCAACTGCTTCACAATGTTGATATTGCTCACTTTCAGTGGCTTCGGGGAAGCCACTACCTTGCGCCAGCCGTTGCCTTTCGGATCCTCACGGAAAATGGCGCCCGTTTCAGCGGCATACTCCTCGGCCTCTTCCTCGGTATAGTACGGTCCCACCGGCTTCGTGGGGTTCTTGAACATCGGGTCCTCACCATTCACCTCCACCTGCGTCACCAACGTGACCACATTTTTCTGGAGGCCTTCTTTGGCGAAAAGATTGCGGAAAGCCTGCTCAATCAGATAACCAATCGAGCCTTGCGTCTCCGACACGCAGAAGTCCATCGGCATGATGGGGAGGTCGAAGCTCTTGTTGCCGGCCTCGTGCTGCAACATCACGTTGCCCACCTGCGGTCCATTACCGTGTCCGATGACAATATTATAATCTTGTTTCAACAAACCCAAAAGTGAGTTGCACGTCTGGGCCACATTCTGAAGTTGTTCCTGGTAAGTACCTTTTTGGCCGCTTCTCAATAATGCATTTCCACCAAAAGCGACCACTGCTAATTTAGCCATAATTTTTATAAAGTTTTGTTAGACAGTCAATTTATTCACCCAAAGCTTTGTCCAACACAGCGTCGTCGGCGATGTTGGGAAGGGTGACTTTCAGATTCGGGTTCAAGGCCATGGCGCGTTTGATGGCGAACAGCGCACCATCGTTGCGGGCCCATGCGCGACGGGAGATGCCGTTGTTGACATCCCAGTAGAGCATCGACTGGATGCGGCGGTCAGCGTCTTCGCTACCGTCCAGCACCATGCCGAAGCCACCGTTGATGACCTCGCCCCAGCCAACGCCGCCACCGTTGTGAATGCTCACCCACGTAGCGCCGCGGAACGAGTCGCCGATGACGTTCTGCACGGCCATATCCGCCGTGAAGCTCGAACCGTCGTAGATGTTGGATGTCTCACGGAACGGGCTGTCGGTACCCGACACGTCGTGATGGTCGCGGCCCAGCACCACCGGTCCGCTCAGGCGGCCTTCGCGGATGGCCTTGTTGAAGGCGAGGGCGATATGCACGCGGCCAGCCTCGTCGGCATAGAGGATACGTGCCTGCGAGCCCACCACCAAGTGGTTGGCCTGCGCACCCTCGATCCAGGTGATATTGTCCTGCATCTGCTGGCGGATCTCTGCCGGAGCGTGGGCGCTGAGGTTACGCAGCACCTGCAAAGCCAGCTCGTCGGTGACGGCCAGGTCTTCGGGCTTGCCGGATGCGCACACCCAGCGGAACGGACCGAAGCCGTAGTCGAAGCACATGGGACCCATAATATCCTGAACGTATGAGGGATAGCGGAAGGAGCCGTCGGCTTTCAGCACGTCGGCACCGGCGCGGCTGCTTTCCAACAGGAAGGCGTTGCCGTAATCGAAGAAGTACATTCCCTTGGCAGTCAGCTTGTTGATAGCGGCCACATGGCGGCGCAAGCTGGCCTGCACAGCCTCTTTGAAACGGGCGGGATCGTCGGCCATCATCGCCTTCGACTCCTCAAAGCTCTGTCCGACAGGATAGTAACCGCCAGCCCACGGGTTGTGGAGGGAGGTCTGGTCGGAACCGAGATCTACTTGAATGCCTTTTTCGGCGCAATATTCCCAGAGGTCCACCACGTTGCCCTGATAGGCGAACGAGCGGGCGATCTTCTGGGCGCGGGCGGCGTTCACGGCGGCGAAGAGTTCGTCGAGGTTCTCGTGCACCTCGTCCACCCAGCCCTGCTGGAAGCGTTTCTGCGTGGCGGCGGGGTTGATTTCGGCGGTGATGGAGACCACACCAGCGATGTCGCCGGCCTTCGGCTGCGCACCCGACATACCACCCAAACCGGCGGTGATGAAGAGCTTGCCAGCGGTGCCGCCACCAATCTTGCGAGCCGCATTCAGCACCGTGATGGTAGTGCCGTGCACGATGCCCTGCGGTCCGATATACATATAGGAACCAGCCGTCATCTGTCCGTACTGACTGACACCCAGCGCGTTGAATTTCTCCCAATGGTCAGGTTTCGAGTAGTTGGGAATGACCATACCGTTGGTAACCACCACGCGGGGGGCGTCCTTGTGGGAGGGGAACAAGCCCAGCGGGTGACCGGAGTACATCACGAGGGTCTGCTCGTCGGTCATCTCGGAAAGATATTTCATCACAAGGCGGTACTGAGCCCAGTTCTGGAACACGGCGCCGTTGCCACCGTAGGTGATAAGCTCGTGCGGGTGCTGGGCAACCGCGGGATCGAGGTTGTTCTGAATCATCAGCATGATGGCGGCTGCCTGTTTGCAGCGGGCCGGGTAATCCTCAATCGGACGGGCGTACATGTCGTAGTCCGGACGGAAACGATACATATAGATGCGGCCGTATTTGTGCAGTTCCTCTGCAAATTCGGGTGCCAGCACCGCGTGCAGCGACGGGTCGAAGTAGCGGAGCGCGTTGCGGAGCGCCAGTTTTTTCTCCGCAGGGGTCAGAATATCCTTGCGTTTCGGCGCGTGGTTGACGGTGGTGTCGTACGGCTTCGGGGCGGGCAAAGTTGCCGGAATGCCCTGTCTCAGATCGTTTTGGAATTCCTGTAATGTCATATCTTATAAATTTTTGTTGCCTTCAAAAAAAGAGCGCAAAGATACAACATTATTGGCAAATAGATCACGAAAAGGCTGAAAAATTTCACCTTTTCATTTTCCGTTTTCACCTCACCGCACCACTGTCACGCTGCCGGTCAGGATCTTGCTGCCCTCGCTGGCGGCCTTGTACTCCATGCGCCACACGTACACCCCGGCGGGGCACTCACTGCAGTTCCAGCCCTGATAGGGATTGTCGGCGCTGAACAGCAGCCGTCCCCAGCGGTCGTAAACCTGCAGGCTGTAGCTCTCCAACCGTTCAGGGTGGTTGAACACCGGCAGGAAAAGGTCGTTCTGACCATCGCCGTTCGGGGTGAAGGCGTTGGGCACATGCA
>JBGUPJ010000003.1:0-12675 GCA_045130235.1 Bacteroidales bacterium | reverse complement strand
GGTCATCGCGGCGCGCAACTTCACCATCATCGTGAGGGATATGGGCAGCGCGGCCCCGACCGCCGGCGCGCCCGCTGACTTCGACCTGTTCGACGGCGGCGCTTCCGTCAGCGTCTACCCGAACCCCGCCAGCGACCAGCTCAACATCGTGACCCTCGGCATGGAGGGCGCCACCAGCGTCTCCGTCACCGACGCGCGCGGCAAGGTGGTGCGCACCTTCAGCGCCGACATCACCAGCGGCGAGGAGGTGCTGACCCTCAGCGTGGCCGACCTCGCGCAGGGCGTCTACTTCATCAATGTCCGCAACAGCGACAAGGTGTTCTCAAAGAAGTTCGTCGTCACGAGACAGTAATTGAGTATAACTATTCCAATCCTAAAGAGGGTGACCGCAAGGTCATCCTCTTTTTTTTGCTAAGGGATAGCACTTCGAATTGTTGTGCGAGAAGGTTGTCTATTTTCTTTGCTCGCGCCCAAAGAAAATAGACGAAAAGAAATGCGCTTTGCCGCTGTGCAAATTCCGGCTAAAATCGGCACTCTCTCGCTAAACGGCGAAAAACTTGCATCGCTCCACTTCGTTCCGCGGTGCTTCAGACAATTCGCCGTTCTTAACGCTCGTTCGCACCGATTTCTTCACGCCTCCATTTGCAAGGCGGCGAGGGAGTGAACCTGCCAGGTTTATCATTAAATCTTCTGATATATCGCAACGTAGCGCTGTCAGTACGGACGCACCGCGTACGTCCTGGTAGGGATGTCACTGTGCGGCCCTCGTGTGCCCAAGGCACACAATTTCAGTAACCCCAGACAAGCGAACAAAGTGAGTGCAGTCTGGGGAGGGGGAAACGCCACACCTCAAACCGCGGCACACCGGCAGAACGATAGAACCTAACAGTGAGCATGCCGCGGAAGAACGACGAAGTCAGAACAGACACATCCCATGTATTCAAAGGTGCATACTGCTTGCTAACGAACTTGCCCTCCTACCCCTTGCTGTGCATTCGCTGAAAAATCCGCACAAGTCGCCAAAAGCAAAATATCGTTGGCATAAATTTAGTAACTTTGCACTTCTTTTTGTATAGTGAAAAATTAGCATTAAATAATGATATAACATACAGATTTACAATATATTACAACAACTCTAAAACACTAAGATTTCAACAACAAACCGTTGATAAGATGAAGATTGAGAATTGAAAATTGAAAATTGAAAACTGAAAACTGAAAACGAATCAACAAATAAACAATAATAAAAACTGCAATTTTATGAAAGCGAGCTCTACCCTTTCGATTTCCGGTAACACATCTTGCCGTCAGCATGGTATGTTGGCAGTTGCCCTATTCTTTTTATCTGTGCTTTTCATGTCTGTTGGGCTGAAGGCGCAAGTCGCGCAGCCGACCATCACGGCGGACGCTGACTTGAACAACTTGGTCTGCGGACAGGCGGTGACCTTGACAGCAAACGGCAATGCGGATGAATACCGTTGGTATTCAGATGCCGAATGCACCCAACTGGTTGGTGTTGGCACCACCTACACTTTCACGGTTGGTGCTCAGCCCATCACCATATACTGTAAGGCAGTACAAGTGGTGACACCGGCAAGTTCTGGAAGTGAGACTTTTGAATATACCGGAACGGTACAGACATACTCAGTTCCTTCCGGCATACCATCCTTGACATTGGAAGTTTGGGGAGCGCAGGGCGGCAATGCCTACACGACATACAATGGTGGTGCTGGTGGCTATTCTGTCGGAACTCTGACATCGCCAAGTGGCACATTATATGTTTGTGTCGGCGGCCAGGGGACTACAGACAATGGAAATTATAGTAGTAGTTCATTGTTATCAGGAGGTTATAATGGTGGTGGGGCTGGTCGTGCATGGTCAGGAACGAGCCACAACGGCGCAGGCGGTGGTGGTGCCACCCACATAGCTACCTCAAGCGGTGTTCTCTCATCCTTCTCTTCCAATACTGATCCCGTGCTCATTGTTGCAGGTGGAGGTGGCGGCGCATCCGATAACGGAAATGGTGGCTGTGGAGGAGGAACATCTGGTACTGCTGGATCATGCTCTGCAGGAACACAATCATCAGGCAGTGCATTCTTATACGCCGCGCAATGCTCTTACTCCAGTGGTGAATGTGGTGGTGGCGGCGGCGGCTGGTATGGAGGATATGGCGGATCATCTGAAAATCAGTCAGGTGGTGGTGGCAGCGGCTATGTCAGCAATAGCCTCACTAATGCCCAGACCATCGCGGGTAACACTTCTTTCCCCGCTCCTAATGGCGGGAACGAAACTGGTCATAGTGGCGATGGCTACGCCCGCATCAGCTATATTATTCCTGAAGTGGTTAATTATTCAACTGTGGTTTCTTATACAATTTCAGCAGGTTCAATACCCACGGCTCCAGTTGTGGAGGTGGCGAACAACTGTCTCGGGGAAGATGCTATCCTCACCGTCACCAATGCTTTGCCAGGTCTCAACTACGGCTGGTGGGACAACTCTTCTTGCTCTGGCACCCCGCTGTATGAAGGCACAACTTATACCCTTCCCAATCTGCAAAGCAGCACTACTTTGTATGTGTGTTGCTACCAGGGCTCTCTAATTCCCGTTCACAATTTCGAATATACGGGGGCTGAGCAGGTAATCCCCGTTCCTACGAACGCCAGTTCAATCACCCTCGAAGTATGGGGCGCACAAGGTGGTGGCCAACCGTTCACCTCCAATACGCAGGCCGGTTATGGTGGTAATGGCGGGTACTCCTACGGAACAATGCCCACCAATGGCACAGAAACCTTATATATTTATGTTGGCGGCCACGGCGGAACGACAGGAGATGGCGTAGGCAGAGCCGACGGCGGCTGGAACGGCGGTGGATGCAGCTACACATCCAGCAATGGTGATCCTGCAAGTGGCGGTGGTGGTGCCACTGACATCCGCTTGAATGGAAACACCCTTTATGACCGCATCATCGTGGCCGGTGGCGGCGGTGGCGGTGGTGAAGATGGCGAACAGGGCGGTGCTGGCGGCGGTACTACCGGTATTACAGGTTCTTCTTCAGGCGCTACCGGTGGCACGCAGACAGGTGGTGGCACAGGCTCTGCTTTCGGAATCGGTGCCAGCACCCAATACGATGGCGGCGCTGGCGGCGGCGGATGGTATGGCGGCGGCTGTAGCGGCGGTACGCAAACCATCCCATCAAGCGATAATAGTAGCGACGCCAATGGCGGTTGTGGCGGTTCCGGCTACGTGTGGACATCAGCTACATCTTCCTATGCTCCTGTCGGCTATAATGTCACAGTTTCCTACTATCTATCAGATGCACAGACCATTGCAGGCAGCGAAACATTCCTTGCTCCAGACGGCACATCTGAAACTGGTCATACTGGCAACGGCTTTGCCCGTGTCACCTTTAATGGGCTGACCCCATCATGCCAGTCGGCAATATGCACCGTGCCTGTTAGCCTGCAACAGTTGCCGACGTTCAGCTTATCAACATCCTCACAGAGTTCTTGTAACCAGACTCCTGTGACACTATCCATCAACAATCCCTCGAACGACATTGTGCGCTATGAGTGGAGCGACGGGTATATCGGGACGGAGACCTCCCATTCGGTCACTCCGGGTATGACGACCACCTATACTGTCACTGCCTTTACTTCTGGCGGATGTCATGCCGAGCAATCCACCACCATCATGGTGGACGCACCCGAAACGATCCTTGTCGGCACCGACAATGGTGAATGCCTGCAGCCCGGAACCGAAGTAACCCTCTCAGCGGGAGGGCTTGGTGGAGAATGTCCCGCCTCATTGAATATGAACAACGGAACTGTCATACTCCAATCCGGATGTTCCTTCAGCTATTATGACCACAACGGTTCATCCTCCAATTATAGCAATTATGAAGATTACACCCAAACTTTCACTTCAGCTGACGGAGGTCCAGTTAGCATAGTCTTTTCAACCCAAGGAGCTGAGAGCTGTTGCGACAACCTATACTTGTATGACGGGGTCAATACATCAAGTACATTATTATATAGCGGTTTATTATATAATGTTCCGACCAGTTCGCTCTACACAGCCAATTCGGGAAGCCTGACCATACGGTTCACTTCAGACCAAAGCAGCACTGGCTTGGGCTGGGAAGCCACGATAAGCGCAGGCTACGAACTCACCTACGCTTGGTCCACCGGCGAAACCGAAGTTTCCATCACCGTCAATCCCGAACAAACCACAACCTACACCGTTACGGTTTCTGGCAATGATTACACCTGTGATGCCATTCTAAACTATACCGTACACGTAAATCCCACTGTGGAGGTGACACCCGAGAACCCGATGGTATGCCCCGGTAGCACTGTCACCCTCACCGCTTCGGGTGCCGACAACTACGCATGGAATAATGGTGCGCAGACGGCAGCCACCACTGTGCCCGCAGGTAGTTATATAGTGACAGCCACCAACAATGACGGGTGCTACGCTACTACCACAGTGGAGGTGACCTCTTTGGCTGCTCCCCATCCTGGCACAATCGCTAACACTGAAGCGTGCTGGGATGATAACGCTACTACAATCACCCTTGTCTCCACCGCTCCCGCCTCTGGCGGCGGCAACGTGGAATATCGCTGGACGATCGGCAGTATTACTACGGGATGGAGCGAGGATCCGAGCTACACCCTTACCACTGCCGACAGCGCCACGCTGGGCACTGGCACTTTCAATGTGACCCGTGAGTTCCGTGATGCATGCGGCAATACGGGGACAACCACTGGCACACTCTCCATCGAACCGCCGATGACAGCTCCTACGGTGACAGGCGAACGCGAGTTATACTGTGGTCATGCTACCACACTGACAGCAACCTCCCCCGTGGAGGGTAATATTGTTTATCGCTGGTACTCTGACCCGCAGGGACAAAACTTGGTTTACGAGGGCAATGTGTTCACCACTCCTGTATTGGAGAACACCACCACCTACTACTTGCAGACGGTGGATTTACCCACCAGCACCGAACCCATTGACTTTGAATACACAGGTGCAGAGCAGACGTGGGCCGTACCCAGCGATGTTCGTGAGCTAAAGCTTGAGGTATGGGGTGCACAAGGCGGCGGTCAACCGTTCACTTCCAATACACAGGCCGGTTATGGTGGTAATGGCGGGTACTCCTACGGAACAATGCCCACCAATGGCACAGAAACCTTATATATTTATGTAGGCGGCCACGGCGGAACGACAGGAGATGGCGTAGGCAGAGCCGACGGCGGCTGGAACGGCGGCGGCTATAGCTACACATCTGGCAGCGGTGATCCTGCAAGTGGCGGTGGTGGTGCCACCGACATCCGCTTGAATGACAACACCCTTTATGACCGCATCATCGTGGCCGGCGGCGGCGGTGGCGGCGGTGAAGACGCCGAACAGGGCGGTGCAGGTGGCGGTACTACCGGTATCACAGGTTCTTCTTCAGGCACCACCGGCGGTACGCAGACAGGTGGTGGCACAGGATATGCTTTCGGTATTGGTGCCAGTACCCAATACGATGGCGGTGCCGGCGGCGGCGGCTGGTATGGCGGCGGCTGTGGTGGTGGTACGCAAACCATCCCGACAAGCGATAATGGCAGCGACAGTCAGGGCGGTTGTGGCGGTTCAGGCTATGTGTGGAGTGAAGCCACAGCTTCCTACGCTCCTTCAGGATACAATATCCCTGCTTCCTACTATCTAACAGATGCACAGACTATTGCAGGTAATACCTCGTTCTCCGCTCCTGATGGGACATCTGAAACGGGTCATGCCGGTCACGGCCATGCCCGCATCACCATTACGGATATTGAAATTCGCCATTTGAGCTGCAACTCCGAGCTGATGCCCGTGACCATCACAGTAAGCCAAATGCCAGCTCCAGTGGTGGAGGTGCGTTCGGCTTGTATTGGCGAACCTTCCGAATTAGTGGTAACCAACCCCGTTGAAGGATACCTATACCAATGGAGCACCACGAATGATTTTAGTGTAATTGAATTCACGGGTGCCACATTCACTCCCACAGTAGATGCGCAAACCACCTACTATGTGCGCAGCGTGGTCGGCAGTGAAGATGATGTGATTGATTTTGATTACACGGGGGCGGAACAAACTTATACGATTCCCGCAGGTGTCTCCCAAGTTCAGCTTGAAGTGTGGGGCGCACAGGGCGGTGATGCCAGCTATAACGACTCCTATTTAACGCCAGGAGGAAATGGCGGATATGCAAAAGGGACCCTGAACGTTACCCCCTATCAGTCTTTATATGTTTATGTGGGCGGCAAGGGCACTAACTCTTCCACCACATCTGCCTTCACATGTTTTGGTGGTTACAATGGAGGTGGTTCGACAGCCGGTGGCGATGGTAACTATGTTTCGGCAGCTGGTGGTGGCGCAACCCACATCGCTACAGTTCAAGGTCTGCTTTCATCACTCTCCAATAACAGTTCCGCAGTATTAGTTGTTGCGGGCGCCGGCGGTGGTTCAGGCACCTCTAGCAGTTATCCATACGCCTATGGAGGCGTAGGCGGTGGTCTCAGTGGAACAATTGGGACAAATGTCAGCTCTAGTTATACTGGCGGCAACGGCGGCACTCAGGTTGCCGGTGGCGCAGGAGGTACTACCTCATCCTATTCATCTTCCGGTTCCTTCGGTCAGGGCGGTAATCAGACAGGTAACACTGGCGGCTGGTCAGGAGGCGGAGGCGGAGGCGGCTGGTACGGCGGCGGTTCTGGCGGTGCAATCAATGCCGCCGGCGGTGGCGGTTCTGGCTATACCAGCAGCCAACTTTCCGATGCCCTATTAATCGCTGGGGACCAATCTTTTCCCGCACCTGATGGCACTGACGAAATCGGTCATACAGGCAATGGTTATGCGCGTATAACTTTGTTGGACATGGCTACCGATTATTGCCCGTCAGCAGTGACCACAGTCACACTTACGCCAGTTTCTGCACCGACCTTTTCTTTTGAGTCTTCTTCCAATAGCTATTGCGACGGCGACGCTGCCGTGGTGTTGACCGCCCAAGATCCTTCTTCAGACATTAGCTCTTACGAATGGAGTGATGGCATCACCACCCAAGAGAATATCCGTGAAGTAACTCCAGGATTTACCACAACCTACTCAATTACAGCAACCAACGGCACCTGCCAGGTGGCATCAGAACCCATCACCATTTCCGTGGACGCTCCGGACGCTATCCTTTCCGGCTCCGATAATGGCGAATGCCAGCTGCCCGGTACCGAAGTAACCCTGACAGCAGAATTGCTCAACAGTATGCCCGACAACGCTGCTGAATACACATTCCATGTGAGCAATCGCACTTTTGAACCCCTCGCCTCTTCATCAACCAGTATTTCTACTGGTGATGATGCATACACCATCGTCAATCTTGGATTCCCATTCACTTATTGTGGAACAGAATATACCCAAGCTTTACTCACTACCAACGGACATATTATTTTGGGTAATGCCTTGTCAAGTAGCAGTCTGGGAAGTTCCTTAAATTCAACCTCCTATTGTCCTGCCATTGCGGCGCTTTGGAACGACATTAACGGAAATGTTATGTACGCCCAAACCCTTGGAACTGCACCGAACAGGGTGTTTGTTTTCCATACCCAAGGTAGCAGGCTCAGCTCAAGTGGAAGCTACACATATCAAATCAGACTTTATGAAAGAACCAATGTTATTGAGATTCACTATGGTAGCACTGTGAATTTAAGTAGCGATGGTAGTGGCATCGGCATTAACAGTAACAATGGTGGCATATCGTTTTTGAGCGTCACCCCGACAGGTCAAAACGAAGCAATAACAAGCACTGCAACTACCAATAGCGTAAGCGCATCCCAACTTACTAATATTGTTCCTGGAACGCTCTACACTTTCAGCCCCATGGGAGGCGAATATCATTGGGCTGCCAATGGCAGTCCTGTGGAGGGCGATAGGAACACCCTCACCGTTTCACCCACACAAACCACTACCTACACGGTGTCAGTGACTGACGAAGATCATGGTTGTCCCACCATTTTGGATTACACCGTGCATGTGAACCCGACCATTGAGGTGTCACCTGAGAATCCGATGGTGTGTGGTGATGGAACCATCACGCTCACCGCTTCCGGTGCAGAAAGTTATGCTTGGACGAATGGTCCTGCAACGGCCGACTTCACCGTGGGTCTTGGTGAATATAGTGTGAGCGGTACAGATGACTACGGTTGCGTTGGAACTGCCAATGTGAGCGTGACGAACTTGACCAGTTCCGATGCCGGTCTCATCTCCAAAGTGGAAGTCTGCCAACTTGATCCAGAGATTATCATTACCTCCACAGCTCCGGCTATTGGTGGTGGTAATGTGGAATACCAATGGACCATCGGCAGTATCACGACTGTATGGAGTAATGAGGCAAGTTATACCCTCACCGAAAATGATCGTACTACCCTTGGTTCGGGTACATTTGAAATGACCCGTGAGTTCCGCGACGCATGCGGCAACAGCGGCACAACCACGGCTACCCTTATCATCAACCCGCCAATGGCGGCTCCTACCTTCACTGGCAATCAAACGGTGTTCTGCGGACAGAGCGCCACGTTGACTGCATCCTCATCGGAGGAAGGCAACATTGTTTACCGCTGGTACTCCGACGCGGAAGGTCAGAACTTGGTCTATGAGGGCAGTGTGTTCACTACTCCTGAATTGGAGAATAGCACCACTTATTATCTGCGGACGGTGGATGTCCCTGTCAGCTCCGACCCCATTGAGTTCAGTTACACCGGCAGTGAACAGTCATGGGAAGTTCCCGCAGGTGTAAATCAAGTGCAACTCGAAGTATGGGGTGCACAGGGTGGTTCATCCACTGCTCATTCACAATTGGGTGGAAATGGTGGATATTCTGTCGGAAAAATTGATGTGTCAGCTGGACAGACCTTATATGTTTATGTAGGAGGAGCTGGAAATACCGGTTCCTATGATGTTCTTGGCGGTTGGAACGGCGGTGGAGGTGTGACGAACTCATACAGCAGCGGCGGCACAGGGAACCATCTGGGAACAGGTGGTGGAGCAACAGATATCTCCACTGTTGGTGGTGAGTGTACTTTGGATGAATATAATCGGTATGTTCGTACAGCTGATTCTTATAACGGTCGCTTGATTGTGGCCGGCGGTGGCGGTGGCGCTGAAGGTGCTGCCGGAACTGCTGGAGGCGGCACTGCTGGTGTGGGCACTTATGGCGGCACACAGTCTGAAGCTGGACAAGCCTACATCAATGACGCTAGTAGTTGGGTCACCCTATATTCTGGCGGATTCGGTTATGGAGCATCAACGTCTGGCGGACACACGAGCCATGCCATGGGCGCTTGTGGCGGCGGTGGCTGGTACGGTGGCGGCTGCTACGCGAACAATGGTTATTCAGCGTATGGCGCAGGTGGTTCTGGCTATATTGGCAATTTGTTAGATGCACAGACACTTGCTGGCAACCAATCCTTCCTCGCACCTGATGGAACAATGGAAACCGGTCACGCCGGCAATGGTTTTGCCCGCATAACCATTACGGATATGGCTGTTTCTTCCGACCTTTGTCCCTCTGTGCTGGTACCTGTGACCATCACCGTGGAGCGCATGTCTGCTCCGGTGATAGCGGCATCAGATGCCTGTGTCGGAATGCCTACCCGTTTGGAAATCACCAATCCTGTAGAGGGTTACGACTACCAGTGGAGCACAACCTCCGACTTCAGCGATATTGAATTTACGGGCACGGTTTATACGCCTTCAGTAAATGCTTCCACCACATACTATGTGCGTTGTGTATCGCACATCGATCCCACTCCCATCAGTTTCGAATATACGGGTGCTGGACAGAGCTATACCGTACCGAGAGGAGTCAGCCGTTTGCAGCTTGAAGTATGGGGTGCGCAAGGTGGCACTGTATCCGGATATACCGAAGGCGGACGCGGAGGCTATTCAGTAGGCGAATTGGAAGTGACACAAGGCACAACACTGAATGTATATGTAGGTGGACAAGGCAGAAGCGGCAACCCTGTGGCCGGCGGATTTAATGGTGGCGGTCTTGGTTCCTCTTCCTACTCTCGTACTATGACCTCTGGCGGTGGAGCTACCGACATCCGTGTAAACAGCACCTCCCTCTATTCCCGTGTGATAGTGGCTGGAGGTGGCGGCGGCGGTTATGAAACCGGTATCTCCGGCAATGGAGCTACGGCTTCATACGGCGGCGGCTTAACGGGTGGAACAGGTAGCGGAAATACCGCAGGCCGTTACGGTCAAGGCGGAACTCAGGTGGCTGGTGGTGCCGCAGGAACTGAGAACTCATGGGGCGGCACTATCTACGCCGGCGGATTCGGCGTGGGAGGCTATTCTGAAGGCGCAGGCTATTCCAATGGTGGTGGCGGCGGCTGGTACGGCGGCGGCGCGTCCACACCTGATGGTGGCGCTGGCGGCGGAAGCGGATACGTATATACTTCCGCTACCGCCGAGAACTATCCCAATGGCTGTCTGCTGAACAGTTCCTATTATTTGGAAAACGCCCAGACCATTGCAGGTAGCGAAACATTCCTCGCTCCCGACGGCACTTCTGAAACCGGCCATACCGGCAACGGCTATGCCCGAATCTCTATCCTTGAGTGGAACAACAATTTATGTCCTTCAGAAGTGGCTACGGTTACTGTGGGTAGTACCCCGAGTATCACGATTACCACGCCCAATCCAGTTTGTCACAATACTGCTCTCGAACTGGATGAACCCACTATCGTTCTCAATGGTGCAAGCATCCTTACTCAAGGATGGGAGATTTCTTCCACTGAAGAAGGCCCCCACACCTTATTCGACCCGACTGCTAATGTAACTTACAGTCAGAATGGTTATTATATCAGATATTCTGTTTCTAACGAATGTGGTTCCGCATCCAGCAACGCAGTGCAGATTTCGGTGTATCCGCTGCCCTCTGTGGCCAACATCTCCGCACCCGCGGCCGTCGTTTCTGGCGATGTGCTCTTGCTCACTGCTCCAGAAGTCACGGACGCCAGCTCACAGGGATGGCAGATTAGCGCGACAGCAAACGGCACCTACAGCAGTTTCGACCCGTCGACACCGGTGACCACTGAGCAGAACGGCTACTATATTAGATATTTTGCAACCAATAATTGCGGCACCGTTACCAGCAATGCGGTACAGATCACCATTTCAGGTGCACCTGAAATCGCCGACATCGACACACCCGACCCGGTGTGTGCTGGCCACACGCTCACCCTCGCCACTCCAAATGTCAATGCCCACGGCTCCACCATCACCGAACAGGGATGGCAGATAGCCGCCACCGAGAACGGCACATACGAGGCATTCAACCCGGCCACGGCTGTCACCTTCAGTCAGAACGGTTACTACATCAGATATTTCGCCACCAATGGCAGCGAAAACGCCACCAGCAATGCCGTTCAGATTACCGTGAACGACGTTCCGAGCGTGACCGACATCACCGCTCCTGCGGCAGTCTGCGCCGGAAACGCCCTCACCATGACTCTCCCGACCGTCACCGACAATGGCTCCACGGTCAGCGAACAGGGATGGCAGATCTCCGCAGACCAGTCCGATTGGGCTGCCTTCACCAACGGCTCCAACGTCACCTTCAGTCAGGACGGCTACTACATCCGCTACTATGCGACCAACGACTGCGGAACGAGCTACAGCAACATGGTGAAGATCACCGTGAACAACGTTCCGACGGTTGCCGACATCACGGCACCCGCCGCGGTATGTGCGGGCAGTGCCCTCAACCTGACGGCTCCTCAAGTGACTGCCAACGGCTCCGCAGTGAGCACGCAGGGCTGGGAGATCAGCGCGGACAATGAGGAATACAGCACGTTCTCGGCCTCCACACTGATGACATACGAACAGAACGGCTACTACCTCCGTTACACGGCTACCAACGATTGCGGAACATCCTACAGCAACGCTGTCCAGATTACGGTGAACTACGTTCCGACTGTTGACAACATCACGGCACCCGATGCAGTATGCGACGGCAGCGTTCTCAACCTGGCAGCTCCCGAAGTGACAGCCAATGGTTCCGAGGTGAGCGAAGAAGGTTGGGAGATCAGCGAGGACGGCGCAACCAACTGGAGCAGCTTCACCAGCGGCTCCAACGCAAATGCAGCACAGGACGGCTGGTACATCCGCTACTTTGCAACCAACGATTGCGGAACATCCTACAGCAACACGGCGAAGATCTCCGTGAACAACGTTCCGACTGTTGCCGAACTCACGGCACCCGAAGCAGTATGCGATGGCAGCACCCTCAACCTGACGGCTCCGGCTGTTACGGCCAACGGCTCCGAAGTGAGCACGCAAGGCTGGGAGATCAGCGAGGACGGTGAGGAGTATAGCGAGTTCACGGCCTCCACGTCAGTGACCGCTGAACAGGACGGCTGGTACATCCGCTACTTTGCAACCAACGATTGCGGAACATCCTACAGCAACATGGCGAAGATCACCGTGAACAACATCCCGACTGTTGCTAACATCACGGCACCCGCCGCAGTATGCAACGGCAGTGCCCTCACCCTGACAGCGCCCGAAGTGACGGCCAACGGCTCTGCAGTAAGCACGCAGGGTTGGGAGATCAGCGCGGACAATGAGGAATACAGCACGTTCACGGCTTCC
>JBGUPJ010000002.1:0-2218 GCA_045130235.1 Bacteroidales bacterium | reverse complement strand
TATTTTTGCCGCCGATATAATATTGTAGCCGTAAATTGATTTCACCATGAAAGGAAAGCAGATTTGTTCGTATTTGAAGTCGGTGCGACGCGAGGTGGCGGCGGCCAACGGCATTGACTTGGAAATTCCGGATTGTACCTTCGAGGGGGAATGCCCCGGCACGTGTCCACGCTGCGAGGCGGAGGTGCGGCAACTGGAACGGGAACTCTTACAACGGCAGAGTCTTTCCCAGAAAGTGGCCATCGTGGGAGTGGCGATGGGACTGGCTCTTTCCGGCATGGCGGCGGCTTCGGCCCAAAATGTAAACCCGCAGGATAGCATCGATGATGAGTTGATGTTGGTGGGATTCGCAGATGAAGAATATTTACACCCCATCCCACAAGTAAGAGCTGAGTTCCCCGGCGGTACGGATGCATTACGGATATTTCTCGCAGAAAACTGTCACTATCCGAAAGAGGCTCTTGAGCAAAAACAGCAGGGGGTGGTGATACTTGAATTCGTGGTGGAGAAAGATGGCAGCATCTCTGCGATAACCGTGCTGCGTAGTGTATGCAAGGCGCTTGACGAAGAGGCCATCCGGGTAGTGAGAGCCATGCCGAAATGGAAGCCTGGGGAGAACAATGGGCAGCCGTGCCCCTCATATTTCCAGCTTCCCATCACCTTCACGTTACAGTAAAAACAACCCCAAAAACACCATGAAACCCGCAGTCCTATTCCTTTTTATCGCCTTGTTGCTGGTTGGCTCCTCTATGCAGGCGCAACCGATAGCCACTGCCCCAACTTTTAGAGGTCTGCCCATTTGGGCTTTTAGAGGATTCCATGATTCGCTCCCTACTCAGAACACTTCGTCCGAGGTGGAAGCCAAACTGAAGTTCATTCCCCAGATAGAAAATACTGCTCCACAAATTGCGGCATTGGATAAAGTTTGCGGAATGTCGGATGAGGAGTTGGCCGCCCACTCTTTTCTGGCAGACATTAACCACGATGGAAAGCAGGATTTTGTTTTCTATGGGATGGTGGGCATCTGTAACTTCCAGCCATACATCCTTATCGCTTTGCAACGAAAAAATGGTTTTGAGATCATTTTCAGTCGAGAAGGCGACATTGTCCATTGGGAGGAGTTTCCCGACTATACCTTCATACAGATTTTGGTGAATGGTTGTTGCGAAGATCGTCATGGATACCTTTACACCTACGACCAAAATTCCAATGGACGATTCGGATGCTGGGTGTATTGGCAAAATGGAGGAGTGTTTCCATGGATTTACAAGGGCGAAAAAGAAAAACTCGTCATTCAACGAAATTCAGTCGTTTTGCTGCCCAATACAACCGATTCTGGTTCTCTCCGCAATCAATTCAACTGGTATTTCCGCAAAGGCGACACCGGGCAAGTGCTTACCACTGAAATGGTGGATGGGGAAAAGTGGTTGTTTGTGATCATGGAGGTAGTTCCCCACAACTCCAAACACAAGTTACCCAAGGCAGACTACATCTTAGGGTGGGTGTCGGCGAAGGATGTCCGAATAAAGAAATCCAAATAAAAGAAGCCACTAACAGCGAAGTTAGTGGCTTCCTATGGTTTTGAGGATTTTTATGATTAGGAATCTTAAGAACTGTTCATTATTCTTCCGCGGCATACACCCTGACAGGTTCTTTTGTTCTGTCGGCGTGCCGCGGTTTGCAGTGTGGCGTTTCCCCTCCCCAGACTGCACTCACTTTGTTCGCTTGTCTGGGGTTATTGAGAGTGCATTTCTCCGAAATGCGAGATAAATGCGGTGCGGTATCGGTTCTCCGCCGCCTTGCAAATGGAGGCGTGAAGAAATCGGGGGAAGTGAGCGTGAAGAACGGCGAACTGTCCGAAGATGAGCGCAATGAAATGAAGCTCATCAAGTTTTTCGCCGTTTAGCGAACGAGCCCCGATTTTAGCCGGAATTTGCGCAGCGGCAAAGCGCATTTCTTTTAGATAAACCGCTCTCGCTCGAAAAAGTAAGCAAGCTTTCTTTTTGCTCGCTTACTCGCGGTTTGGGTCTCATTTTCTTTTTGCAATCGAAAAGAAAATGAACAACCATCTTTCACAAGAAAAAAAATGCTGTGAGGGTTCACATTTTGGGTGTGAAGGGATAAATGTTACTAAAATATGTGTATTTTTGCCGCCGATATAATATTGTAGCCGTAAATTGATTTCACCATGAAAGGAAAGCAGATTTGTTCGTATTTG
>JBGUPJ010000001.1:0-5672 GCA_045130235.1 Bacteroidales bacterium | reverse complement strand
GCGTCCGTACAGACCGTGCAAATCGACCTGTCCCGTTATGCCACGGGCATTTATTTCGTGAGATTGGTGAATGGCGGCAAGGTGATGACGGTGCGGAAGGTGGTGAAGGAATAGTGTTTTGCTACGGCAAGGCTGGCTACTATAATTGTCAAATTTATAGAGGCTCATCCTGACATCTTTTAAAAATGACAAAAATAACAGATAAATTAACGTTGCATAAACGGATAGTGTCTTCCTTTTTTTGATTATTAAATTCTTAATTTATTAATAATCAATATATTAAATTATTTTCAGAAATAAATTCCCTGTCTGAAGAAAATTTAAAAAATTCAGTAAATTTGCAAACTCACATTTTCAGGGTTTGTTCAATGGGCTTCGCAAGGTCTGAAGGTGTGTAAGGAATACTGTTATTCATCGAAGTCCCCTGACGGAATCCCATGAAAACTTTGAAAAAGAGCTTCCTTGTTGCCTTGATAGCAACGTTGTACCTGACTTGTTCGCTGGTTCGTGTGTCGGCCAATCCGATTGACACGACGCAAGCCAAAGCGGTGGCACAGACCTTCTACCGGTCTGTTTCCGACTGGCAACCCACACGAGGGAACATGCCGCAAATCGCTTATCAAGCCGTTGCTTCAGACATTGCAATAGGCCAAACCCGAAATGAAAACTCTTCAACACCATGCTTTTACGTGGTCAACATGGGAGGATCAGGTTTTGTCATTGTGGCCGCCGACGATTGTGTCACCCCCATCTTGGGATATTCCACCCACTCACGGTTCAACCCCAACAATGTGCCAGAAAATGTGTCTGCTTTTTTGGAAAGATACCGTCAGGAGATTGCGTATTGCATCAGCCATCAGCTTCCAGCCACCGTTGATGCAAGTCAGAAATGGCAGCTGCTGATCCGCAACGAGAGCTTGCCATTCTCGCGCGCTGCAGTCAGTCCGCTGATACAGACCACATGGGCGCAATCCCCGTACTACAACAATTTCTGTCCTGCCGACATCAACTCCAGCTCGGGGCATGCGGTCACGGGGTGTGTGGCGACGGCAACGGCGCAGGTCATCCGTTACTGGCAGTGGCCGGCGAGGGGCATCAATAGTCACAGTTACGAAAGCAACTACGGAACCTTGTCGGTGGATTACAGTAGCGCCACCTATAACTACAACAACATGCCCGATGTCCTGACATCTGTCACTCCCACTGCCCAGATTAACGAGGTGGCGACTCTGATGTACCATTGCGGCGTAGCAGTGGAGATGGGATATGGCGCCAACGAAAGCGGGGCGTTCACTGGAGATGTCCCAGACGCACTTTACAACTTTTTCGCATACGATAATCCGGGAACATACATTTATCGATACAGTTACTCGGACAGCGAGTGGGAGAATATCATCAAAAACGAGCTGAACAACTCACGACCCGTTATCTATTCAGGATCGGGAAGTGCCGGCGGACATGCCTTCATTTGTGATGGCTATGACAACAGCAATAATTTCCATATCAACTGGGGATGGGGGGGATATTGCGACGGTTATTTCAGTCTATCGGCATTGAATCCCTCAAGCTACGATTTCTCCTCCTCCCAGGCTGCAGTCATCGGCATCAGTGCAACAGGGTCATTCATGCGTTGTTCTTCTGAAACGATGGCCTTCACCGCATACATTGGAACAGAGAGTGATGTTCAGACTTTGGAGGTGAGAGGCCATGACTTAGCTGGCAACGTCTCCATAGTGGCAGGCAATGGGTTTACCGTCAGCACCGACGGCACCCATTTCCAGACAAGCGCCTTGCTGCCGGCAGCAGGCGGAACGCTGTACGTGAAATTCACCCCTGCTGGAATCGGGAATTTCACCCACACCATGACGCTGACGTCGGGTGGTATCACAGAAAATGTAACATTGTTTGGAACCGCTATAGCGGCCACCTGTCTGCCTCCTGAAAATCTTTCAGGCACCCATACGGGAGTGAGCGTGATCCTGTTGTGGGATAGTCCGGTGGCATACGAAAACGGCAGTCCAGCATCCACCACCATCTCATGGGACTCCACACTGTCTGGCTACGTCTCTTCGTACGGAAGCGACATGACCTACTGTATGGTTCATCGTTTTGAGACCGCTGACCTTAGTCCATACCATCACTACCAGTTGACCCATGTGTCGTTTGTGGGAAGTTCTTATGCGGACTCCTATCGAATTGTGGTGTACAAAGGGGGCAATGACAGTGGCAGCGCCTTCACATCGGGGGAGCAGGTAGTCAATCAGGTGGTTCCCATGTCAGGCATCAACAATTATGGTTGGAATAACGTAACGTTAGGTAGTCCTGTGATTGTAGATGCTTCGCAAGAACTTTGGATAGGTGTAATTGCTTATACTTCAGGTGGTAACGGAGGGTCTTACGTCATTCGGCGCGGCACCAATGCTCCCATTGCAAGAAAGGGAAATGTGTTAGGGTTAATAAGTGGGGAAGATGATGGGACGGGAAGTTTTTCATGGATGACCTACTCATACAACTTTCCCATCAAGGGAGTATTAGAGAAGGTTTCCAGCGAGGGACTCCGTTTTGATATTTATCGTCAGACCGACTTGCTTGGCAGTACGACAGAAACCTATTACACAGATGAAACTCCCTTGAACAGCACATGCACATACACTGTTTCGGCGGTATGGGGAAGCGTATGTTCAGAAGACGCCACGGTAACGGTGACCCCGCCTGCGGTTCCGTTCCCGATAGTTACCACCAGCGACATCTCCAATATCACCTCTACTTCTGCCACTTGCGGCGGCGATGTAACCTCGGCGGGCGGTGCGGCCGTTACTGCACGAGGCGTATGCTGGAGCACCTCGCACAACCCGACTGTGAGCGGCAACCACACCACCGACGGGAGTGGCACAGGCCTCTTCACCAGTTCCATAACAGGCCTCACCCCGAACACCACCTATTACGTGCGCGCCTACGCCACCAACAGTGGAGGCACCAACTACGGGGAACAGAAATCCTTCACCACCGCTTGCAACACGGTGAACCTTGTGATTAGCGGAAATACTGAAATTGACTTTGGAGAAAGCACCACCCTTTTTGTATCAGGTGCTGTCAGTTACTTGTGGAGCGATGGCATCACCTCCTCGGCCAACACCATTTTCCCCAACACCACCACTACCTACACCGTGACAGGAACCAATGAATATGGCTGTACAGGTACCGCAAGCGTAACCGTTACCGTGAATACGGGCGATTTCACACCCTTTGTCTCCGCCACGCCCAGCTACAAAAATGTAATATTGGAAGAATACACAGGAGTTTATTGCCAATATTGTCCGGATGGACATCGAATCGCCAACCAGCTTGCCGAAACGTACCCCGGGCGTGTATTCCCCATTAACATTCACGCTGGCAATTTGGCCTCCAACACCTACACCACCCAATTCGGTGAAGCGCTTAAAGATCAGACGGGCTTGACAGGATACCCGTCTGGAACCGTCAATCGCCATGTCTTCTCCGATGACATCACGGCTCTTAATCGAAGCTCCTGGAATTCAGCCGCGGCGCAAATCATGGCACAAAGTTCACCCGTCAACATTGCGGCACGTGGTACCCTTGATTGGAACACACGCACCGTGAACATCACTGTACAGTTATTCTACACCGATAATGAAGCCAATAGCACCAACAAGCTGAACGTGGCCATTCTCCAAGACAATGTCATAGGACAGCAAAGCGGAGGTTCCACCTACAACCCGGCACAAGTGGTCGGCGATCAATATCGCCACATGCACATGTTACGCCACTTAATCACAGGACAATGGGGGGACGATATTCCAACCACAACGTTCGGATCTTTTGTACAAAAAGCCTATACCTATACCATTCCCGAAACACTCGGTTCCCCCAATGCCATCGCTGCAAATTTGGAAGACCTGCAATTCATTGCCTTTGTAGCGCAAGGGCAGCAAGAAATTCTCACTGGCTGTGAGGTAGAAATGGAGATCATCAACATGCCGGAACTTGCTCCTGAATTGAGCGGTCTCACCTATTTGAATGAAACTGAATGTTCCAGCAATGCCGAAATCGCTGCTTCCGTAAGGAACCTGGGTAGTAATGCTATCACTTCGCTCACCTTCGAATACAGCGTGGCTGGCAGCGCCACCATGACCCACAGCTGGACTGGCAATATTCCTTCCCTATCAGGAACAGACATCGAACTTCCTTCAAGTCCTATCACCCTCAATACCAATCAGGTAGTCAATGTGAGAATTGTGAATGCCAATGGTCAACCCTTTAATGGTAATAATGCCACCCTCACCATCAAAAAAAATATGGCGATCGACGAAGGACCGATAGTACTTGAGATCATGACCGACCAGTACGCCAGTGAGACCTCATTCTACCTTTATGACGAATCCAACACCATCATCCAACAGTCGACCAGCTTCACCAACAACACCTTACACACCTTTAACCTCAACCTCCCGACAGGAGGCTGTTATCGTCTCGAAGTACTTGACAGTTATGGTGATGGCATTATCAATGGCTATATCAGGCTGAATAACACCACCACGCAAATCTTCAATGCCAGCGGCAACAGTTTCACAAAAAAACTGGTTGTGAACATCAATTCGGCGGTAGAACCAGTGATAGTACCTATTGAAGTCGACATCTGCGAGAACGACCTGCCGTACCATTATATCAACGGCGACATCGACACCACCTTCGATGTGGGCACGCTTGACCTTTCCGTTTTCAATTTCCACTTTACAAGTCATCTTGGGGGAGATAGCACCGTGACGCTGACGGTCAACATCCTCCCCGCCACCGCGGGCGACACCACCGCCACCGCTTGCGGCAGCTTCAGCTGGCACGGCTACGCCAACCTCTCCGAGAGCGGCGACTACACCGACGTTTTGACAAATGCGGCGGGATGTGACAGCACCGTCACGCTGCATTTGACCATCAACAACGCCACAGCGGGCGACACCTCCGCCACCGCTTGCGGCAGCTTCAGCTGGCACGGCTACACCAACCTCTCCGAGAGCGGCGACTACACTGACGTTTTGACAAATGTGGCGGGATGTGACAGCACCGTCACGCTGCATTTGACCGTCAACTCTTCCGATACCACAGACCTCTACGTGCAAATATGCAGTGGGGAAACATACACACAGAACGGTTTCAACGAATCGGCATCGGGCGATTATCAGCAGAGTCTGACAAGCACCACAGGATGTGACAGCATCGTGCGACTGCACCTCACAGTGGGGGATGTCGCAGCGACAGAAATCACAGATCAAGTATGCTTGAACACCTATTACACTGGCTATGGCTTTGACATCCTTGCTGAAGAAGTCGGAGTTTTCGAGCACAGCATTACCATTGAGCGTCCGGGTACATGCGACAGCACCGTGACATTGCATTTGACCATCAACCAGCCGGTGGAGAACGAGATTGATGTGACGGCATGTGGCGAATATGAGTGGAACGGCCTGACGATTACCACCTCCGGAGACTACACCGCTACCTTCACCGCGGCCAACGGCTGCGACAGCACCGTCACGTTGCATTTGACCGTCAACCAGCCGGTGGAGAACGAGATTGATGTGACGGCATGTGGCGAATATGAGTGGAACGAAGAGACACTCACCGTCTCTGGAGATTATACCGCCACCTTCACAGCG